>CAJMOX010000005.1:0-179852 GCA_905215135.1 uncultured bacterium | reverse complement strand
CGCACATGTACGGATGAATGTGGGAGGTGTTCGGATAAAGTTGATAATCAAGGCTTTTGATCAGTTGCATAAGAACGTCCGATGACTAAGTTGCAGGTGGTTGCGGTTGTGTTACACTAACGCTGCGTATATGACGCAATCATCTCGATACAGATCAATGATGTCCGTCGTTTTTGTACGGAGCTAGACTGTTTAGCCGCCCTGAAGGTATATGCAGGGAGCATGTGATCACAGGGCTTGAAAAGAAAGTTGAGCAAACACTGTGTCTGATCAACAGCAAGAAAACGAAATAACGACGGCGCAAACCGCTCCCGCTGCACCGGTTGCGTCGGACCAGGTCGCGATGCCCGCGCCGGTGCAGGCATCGGTTCCTGAGGCCTCCAAGGCCGCCCCGGCAGCCGCGCCCGCTGCGGTCGAGATCGCCGCGCCCGCACCTTCCGTCGCTGCCGATGGGGCCGCGCCTGCAAAGCCCAAGCGTACGCGCCGCGCATCCAAGCCTGCCGCTGAGGGTGAGGAAGCTGTCAAGCCCAAACGCCGCACCACGCGCACGGCGCGAACCAAGCACACCGTTGCCGATTCCTCCGCGCCGATTTCCGATGAGGTTGCGCAGGCCCGCGCGCTGGCACAAATCAGTGAGGCTCAGGTTGTGCGCGCCCGTCGCCGTGCCGCCGAGCGCGAGGCCGCGGCACTGACCGAGCTTGCAGCGCCGGTCGTCTCCGAGGCGCCTGCGGCCACCGAGGCCCCTGTCGCGGGGCAGCCGGCCGAGAAGCCGGCTCTGCGCACGCGTCGTCGTGTGGCCAAGTCCCAGCAGGATGCTGAGCAGGCGGCTCAAGAGTCCGGTGAAGCTCCGGCTCGTTCTGCGATAGGGGAGGGTGCGCAGCCCTCTGAGTCTGCAACATCTGCCGAGTCCACCGAGGTTCCCGTCGTCGATCCCGCTCTTCGCCCGCACCGCCGCGCCCGCAAGCCCAAGGCCTTCGTCGAGGCCGAGAAGGCTGCCGCCGCTGCAGCAGCCGCAGCTCAGGACGCCGCGATGACCGCCGTGCCCGCGCCCGTCGCAGACGCTCCTGCGCAGGGAGCCGCTGCCACCGAGGCCGGCGCGCCCGCTGAGGGCGAGCCCGCCGATGTTCGCCCCGGTCGCAGCCGTCGCACGGCCGTTAAGCGCTCGTCCAAGGCCAAGGGTTCGAAAAAGGACGCGTTCGAGGATTCTGGCAACGAGGTCGCCGAGGCAACTGTCGACTCCGCTTCCGATGCCGAGAACGCTGGTCAGCCGGCAGCCGAGAAGCCCAAGCGTACGCGCAAGAAGTCTGCAAAGGCTAAGGCCGTCGAGCAGCAGGCCGATGCTGAGCCCAATGCCGATGCCGATACCAAGGCCGATAATAAAGTCCCGGCCGACACCGACGCCGCAACTCCGGCGGCCGAGGGCGCCACGACCGCCGAGACTGACGAGAACGCCCGCCCCAACCGTCGTCAGCACAAGCGCAACGACGAGCGCAACGAGCGCAAAGACGAGCGCAACAACGACCGTCGCAGCCGTCAGCGCGATCGCAAGCAGCGCAACAAGGAGCGCAATGCCGCCCCGACCGAGCCTACGCTTTCGCGCGAGGAACTCGCGGCCATGAAGGTCGCCGAGCTGCGCGAAAAAGCCAAGGAGTTCGAGATCGAGACGACCGGCAAGAAGAAGGCCGAGCTCGTCGAAGAGATTTACACCACCGCCGCGAAGGCCGAGGGTTTCCGCGACATCAAGGGCATCCTGCAGATTCGACCGGACAGCTCCGGCATCATCCATGCCCACGGCTACATGAAGTCCAGCGACGACGCCTTTGTTCCCGCATATCTCATCCGCTCCGCACGCCTGCGTACGGGTGATGTGATCGAGGGCTCTCTTCGTCCCTCGCGCGGTGGCGACAAGCGCGCCGGCCTTGCCAAGATCACGACCGTCAACGGCCTTGATCCCGAGCAGGCCCGTAACCGCCCCAAGTTTGGCGATCTTACCCCGGTCTATCCCAATGAGCCTTTGCGTATGGAGCACGGCAAGGATTCCATCACCGGTCGCGCCATCGATATCGTGTCGCCGATCGGCAAGGGCCAGCGCGGCCTGATCGTGTCTCCGCCCAAGGCCGGCAAGACCACGATTCTCAAGAAGATTTGCCAGTCTATCTCGATCAACAACCCCGAAGTGCACCTCATCTGCCTGCTCGTCGACGAGCGCCCCGAAGAGGTCACTGACATGCAGCGCTCCATTAAGGGCGAGGTCGTGGCCTCGACCTTCGACATGCCCGCCGATAACCATACTCGCGTGGCAGAGCTCGTGATCGAGCGTGCCAAACGCATCGTGGAACTGGGTGGCGACGTCGTGGTGGTGCTCGACTCCATCACGCGCCTTGCCCGCGCCTACAACTTGGCCGCGCCCGCCTCGGGCCGCATCCTTTCGGGCGGCGTCGATTCGGCGGCTCTTTATCCGCCCAAGCGTTTCCTGGGCGCAGCCCGCAATATCGAGAACGGCGGCTCGCTCACCATCCTGGCGTCCGCCCTCATCGATACCGGCTCCAAGATGGACGAGGTCATCTTTGAGGAGTTCAAGGGTACCGGCAACATGGAGCTCAAGCTCGACCGCGACCTGGCCGATCGCCGTATCTTCCCGGCTATCGATCCCGTTGCCTCGGGCACGCGCAACGAGGACCTGCTGGTCGACGAGCAGATGCGCCCGTTTGTCTTTGGCCTACGCCGTATCCTCGCCGGTATGAATAATACCGAGCGTGCGGCCGCGTCGTTTATCAAGGGCCTCAAGGGCACCAATACCAACCAGGAGTTCCTGGTGCGTTCGGCAAAGAAGCACAGCGATTACGAGCAGACGTTCTAGGCCGTCCGCTGCACGCGACAACAACCATAGACATGCCAGAAGGGCCGGGTTTAAATCCGGCCCTTTTCGTATAGCCGCTCGCCAACGATTATTGACCTCACGACCGGCAAGCAGCGATTTTCCCGTTTCAATCCCGCTTCGTCGCTTGCAATCCCCAAGGGGGTTTCGCATAATAGCTGTTAAGCTTCGCGACGGAAAACGCAGATGAAACGAACCTTATACCGTTGCTTTGGGGCATAGCCCCGCTTCATCTCCTCTCGCGCAGCCAACTGAATGATGCGATTTTGGTGCTGGAAGATGGGGAGAGCTCATGGCTTCTTCTGATGCAACACAACGAGCAGTCCTTGCTGGACTTTCCTGCGGAATCGGCCTTGCCGCTCCCGTAGTGATGTATGCTGCCACGCTTCCGTTTTCGTCGGTGAACGAGACGGTCGTCGCGGGCGCTGTTCCCTTTGCCGTGGGTGCGGTGGCGGGCGTGGGTATCTATGCCGCCTCGCTCGGCATTTCTGAATATCGCGCGCAGCATGCCGAGCGCCTGTTCCAGCCCGACGCCATGGGTGGCGCTGCGAACGTCAACCAGCATCAAAATGAGTTCCAGACCGCCTCGATGCCCGCCCAACAGCAGTGGGCTGCCCCTCAGGGCGTTGCTACTGCGGCTCCTGCCGTTGAGGAAAACGCCGCGCAGCCCTCTTCGGTTTTCTCCGGCCTGACCGGTGCCTTCCAGCGCCGTCGTGCCGACGATGGCGTCCCCACCATCGCCCGCGCCGCAGACGCCATGAGCGAGGCCGACGCCTGGTCCATGATCGATAGCATGCTCGACGACGATTCGCCGGTCAGCTGCGATCCCACGCGCTCACGCGACGTCTACCAGGTCGCTATCGACGAGCTTACCTACGGCGGTAAGACCGGATCCTATAACCGCGATGACATCGCTGCCGCTGCGCGCGCCGTCTCGGGCTCTCATGCCGCCCCTGCGGGCAGTACGGCCGCCTTTGTGGCGCTGGTGGCTAACGCCGCCAACAACGCCGCCACGGCTCAATCCGTTACGTATGACACTGCCGTGCCCGTGACTCCGGCTGCCGCCACTGCCGTCGACCCCTACGCCGACGAGCCGCTGGCCGTCGACGAGGAGACTATTGCCGCCCGTCGTGCTGCCGAAAGCTCGCTGTGGGGCGCTCCTGCACAGCAGCAGGCGGCGGAGGCGGTGCCGTACAACGCGAACCTTGCCAACATGCCGATCATCAGCGACGCCTCTGCTGCGGCTATCGATCTCGATGACCTTGATGAGCCGGTCATCTCGAACGACATGCCGTATGTGGTCGCCGCCCCGGTCGATGCCCCGGCCTCCGCGTCCCAGTCCGTCGCTGCCGATGAGCATGTCGATGCGACTCCCGAGGAAGACGTCCCCATGGCCGATTATTCGGGCCACGAGGGCATGTGGGCAGCCGCTGCTGCAATTTTGGACGAGGTCGTCGAGCCTGCTCCCGTTGCCGCTCCGGTGTTTACGAGCGCTCCTCAGTCCGCTGCCCCCGCTTACGTTGGTCGCCACAGCGCCGTGTTCCCCGAGGACACCGCGCGCATCTCGCGCGAAGGTATCGAGCGTGCCGAGGCCATTGCTGCCGGCATCATGGAGAACCGTCGTCACGAGCGCGTCAATCAGATTCTCGAGGAGGAGATCGACCGCCTGCAGTCTGCAGCGGTGAGGCGCACGGGCCGTGCCTATCTGAGTGTTATCGAGGGTGGCACCGCCAGCTTTGAGCCGCTCTGTGCGGAGGCATAACTTCTGCATGCTTAAACTCGATCGAAAATGGGCGGTCGCGACCTGCCTGATGGTGCTGCTCATCTGGGGCAATTCGATGGTTCCCGGCACGGGGTCCGGTTCATTGAGCCTGTCGATTATGGAGGCCGTACGCGGCTTTCTGCACGGCATGGGGCTTCCGTATGAGTGGGTGACCAACTTCGTCGTTCGAAAATGCGCGCATTTTACCGAGTACATGGTGCTCGGCATTCTGGCGACGCACGCTTTCGATGCCGATGGCTGTCGCACCTTTGACGTGCTGCTTCCCACGGCGGTGTTCCTGCTGCTGATTCCCTCGATTGACGAGACGATTCAGCTGTTTGTACCCGGTCGCGCCGGCATGATCACCGACGTGATGATCGACTGTTGCGGAGCGATGACGGGCGTTGTGCTTCGATATCTTCTACGATCGCTCATATGTGCCAAAAAGGCCGCCTAGGACACATTGCTTGTCCTAGGCGGCCTTTCTTTGTTTGGGGGCTTATACGGGGCGTAGCGGCGTTATCCCGTAGGATGGGATTGCTGAACGTTGCGGCGCCCCTTTGGCGCGTCTACTGCTGAAGCGCGGCGGCACCCAGGGCCAGGCAGCCCATGATGCCCTGCTTTCCCTCGAGACTATTGTTGACAATGTAGGTGTCGATATCGTTGACCTCGGGCGTGACGATGTAGCCGTTGAGCATCTCGGCGCACTTTTTGCGGGCGAGCGGCACGATAGGGGTGTGATCGGCAACGCCACCGCCGATGATGATCTTCTGCGGGGCATAGCACAGCGTGTAGGTCATGAGCGCCTGCGCCAGATAGCCGGCGAGCAGGTCCATGGCCTCCGGGTCGCCGGCCATCTCTCCGGCGCTCTTGCCACCCCAGCGCTTTTTGACGCCGGGGCCGGCGATGAGGCCCTCGAGGCAGTTGTCGTGGAAGGGGCAGCCGCTGTGTTCGCCGATGGTGTCGCGCGGGTCGCGGGTGACAAGGATGTGCCGGGTCGTTCTTATCCGCGCGGCTCGATTTTATCACGCAGAGACTTGAGGTTCTCCAGCGCCGCGTTGAGCGTCTCGTCACGCTTGGCAAAGTGGAAACGAATCAGATGGTTGACGGGCTCGCGGAAGAAGCTCGATCCGGGAACAGCGCCCACGCCCACCTTAGACGCGAGGTCCTCACAGAAGTCAAGGTCGCTGTCATAGCCAAACTCCGAGATATCCATCATCACGTAGTAGGCGCCCTGCGGCACGTTATGCTCAAGACCGATGCTATCGAGTCCCTGGCAGAACAGGTCGCGCTTGGCGGTATAGAGATCAAGGACCTCATCGTAATAGCTGTCGTCGAAGTTGAGGGCGGTGACGACGGCTTCCTGCAGGGGAGCGGCGGCACCCACGGTGAGGAAGTCGTGGACCTTCTTGATGCGCTCGGTGATCTGGGCTGGGGCAATGGTGTAGCCCAGACGCCAGCCGGTGATGGAGTAGGTCTTAGACAGTGAGCTGCAGCTGATGGTGCGCTCAAACATGCCGGGCAGCGTGGCCATGTACACGTGCTCGTGGGGCGCGTAGACGATGTGCTCGTAGACTTCGTCGGTGATGCAGTAGGCGTCGTACTTTTTGCAGAGGTCGGCGATAAAGGTGAGCTCCTCGCGGGTAAAGACCTTGCCGCAGGGGTTGGACGGGTTGCACAGGACGATTGCTTTGGGATCGTTGTCGCGGAAGGCCGCCTCGAGGACTTCACGGTCGAAGTCAAAGGTGGGCGGGTTGAGCGGCACATAGATGGGCTCAGCCCCCGAGAGAATGGTGTCAGCGCCGTAGTTCTCGTAGAATGGCGAGAAGATTACGACCTTGTCGCCGGGGTTCGTGACTGTCATCATGGCGGCCATCATGGCCTCGGTGGAGCCGCAGGTGACTACGATGTTCTGGTTGGGGTCAACCGGCATGCCCATAAAATGCTCCTGCTTGGCGGCAAGCGCCTCACGCATGGCCTGGGAGCCCCAGGTGATGGAGTACTGGTGGTAAAGCGGCTTGGGGTCGGTGGCGATGGTGCTGAGGCTCTCGAGCAGCTGCGCCGGGGGATCGAAGTCGGGGAAGCCCTGTGAGAGATTGACGGCGCCGTACTTATTGGAGATGCGCGTCATGCGACGGATGACGGAATCGGTAAATGCTGCCGTGCGGTTGGAGAGTTCTTTCATGCCGGTCCTTTCGAGGATTTGCAGTGGGGCAAGTTTACTCCTATGGAACCGGTGGGATTTGCTCGAAACAGGCTCGAAAAACTCTTTTCAAAATTCTTGAAAATTGGGGCTTGCATCGTGTGGCGTTCCTTGCAATAATAGTCGAGCGCGAAGCGCACAGGACACGGTGGGTGTAGCTCAGTTGGCTAGAGCGACGGGTTGTGGTCCCGTAGGTCGAGGGTTCGAGTCCCTTTACCCACCCCAGTTCTTGCTTCGTGTTGATATCGGGTCGTTAGCTCAGTTGGTAGAGCAGGGGACTCTTAATCCCAAGGTCCAGGGTTCGACCCCCTGACGGCCCACCACACGATATCTCTTCTAAAGTCCGCCACAACGGACTTTAGCTTTGGGTCGTTAGCTCAGTTGGTAGAGCAGGGGACTCTTAATCCCAAGGTCCAGGGTTCGACCCCCTGACGGCCCACCAAAGCATGTTAAGACGGTCAGCGAAAGTTGGCCGTCTTTTTTGTTGACCTTTCATGGGGTCGAACCCGTCGGGGTGCGGAGCTGAGAAAACGCGTAATCGTTTGCCAGCGCAGCGCGCAAGGCGCGAAGCGCCGCAGCGGACGCCTGCGCAGCAGGCTGACCCCCCTGACGGCCCACCAAAGTAACCCGGAATATTTACAAATCGAGTCTACCCTGTGGATCGGTAAAGCCGTCTGTACCCTCCTTGAGTTTCTTCTCGTCTGCCTTCACGCGACGCTCGAGCTTCTTTGTGTCCTCGGCAGGTGGTAGATTTTCGGGGACAATTCCGCGGTCGATGAGGCTGCCACGCACGCTTGTGTTGTTCTCGACGTGCTCTTGCTTGATCTGGTCCAGACCGTACAGGTCGTGTTCCTCGGCGTTGAAGGCCGTCATCGAGTTCGTAAGGTCCTTTGCTTTGATGAGGACATCGGCTAACCTGTCCGCCAATGCCGCGCTCTTGGGTACGCCGAGCTGCTGCTTCATTTCCGCCGTGCTTCTGCCGCCGAATAATGCTTCATCGCCCTTCGACTTGATGATCGCGAATCCTTTGGAGTCCACGCCGCGTTTGAACGCAATACCCGAGAGCTGTTTCTCTGAATCGGATAGCGAGTGGCGCGCCTGCAAACGCTGAATCTCTGCGAAGCGCTGCTCTATGAGCTCTTGGCGGCGCGTCTGCACGGCAAAATATGCCTGGGCGAGCGCGATTTCGGGCTTGTTTGGGTCTCCGTTTTGGGCGATTAAATAGCATGCGTAGCGTGTCAGCTTGTAGTCTTTTACGGCTCGTTTGGCGATGCCGGCATCTACCATTTTGCTGGCCTCAGCAAAATGGGCGGCAACAGGCATTTTATTGGTGTCACACGATGCCATGGATCTCTTAACCGCAGTCTCAAAATTACGCCATTGGGTGTATCCGAGGGGCTCCATTAAATCGCGTGCGAGCCAATACTCAACGCCGTCTTCTACATGGGCGTAGCTGTCAAGTTTGACACGCCACTTCTCGATATCTCTACTGTCCATATCTCCCCCTCGCTGATCTATTGTCTATGCGGGCTTTGCCCGCTCTGTATTCGGAGTAAGGATACGCTGCCGTGCGGACACGTATGGGCCCCGTGCCACTTCGAGTTCACGGGGGCCATAGATATCGATTAGTTGTGTTCTGCTTTAGATAGGTGTTCAGTTTAGTCTGCTCGATAATGGGAACCGAGACTTTCGGTTCGGTTGCGCATGGCTTTGACCATTTCCTGTGCTAGCTGAATCTGCGATTCCAAGCGGGCAAGGGCTGCGACTTGGCTGTCATGAGCGTTTCGCATTCTCAGAGTCGTTGCTTCCGCCTTCAGGCTCTCAATCTCCTGCAGCGCTGTGTAGAGGCCCGTCTCGGTGCGGTTGATCATGCAATAGGTACTCATCGTATGCTTAAGGCTGCGTGTCAGGCGTTCGGCATCTGTTGTGGCAATGCCGTACTGGGGGAGGGCGATATCCGCCTTCAGGGCTGCCTCAGGTGCATTCTGTGCTGCCTGGGCTGCCGATGCGCCCGCGATGCGCCCAAATACGATGCCGTTGGCGCTCGACAGGCCTCCGATGCGATCGGCGCCGTGCATGCCGCCTGTCGCCTCGCCGCAGGCATACAGGCCTTCAACGCCCGTGTACGCAGTCTTGTCTATTTTGATGCCGCCATTGGCAGCGTGGGCATACATCGCCACACGCATCTCGTCGGTCGGTGCGATGCCGTGCTCGTCTTGCAGCCAGGTGGCAAAGGTCTGCACAAACTCGGGGACGTCCTCGCGGGGGAAGTCGTAGTGGAGCGCCAGGCCTTCGGCGCCTGCTTGATCGATGGCAAGATCGATGGCGCGGGAAGCTAGGCGCGAAGTGAAGGGACCATATCCGGAGCGTTGCTCAAGCAGATCGTCCAGCATGTCGTCGGCGATATCGACCGGCTGGTCTACATGTACGTAACGCCAGGTCTTTTCGTTAAAGACAAGGTTTCGCTTAGGCTCGATGAAGCCGGTCATCATCTGCATGAACTCTATATTAGAAAGGGACGCACCGTGCGCCAGCGCGATTCCCTGTGATGAGCTGAGTACGTCGGCGGAAGTGAGGCTGCGCTCGAATAGGCCGCCGGTGCCGCCCGCAGCAATGATAGTGGCCTTAGCTGCCATGGGCACGAGATGCTCGCTTGCGCGGTCGTAGAGTACGGCGCCGGCAATCTTCCCGGTTGTATCCTCAACAAGGTCTATAAGCTCGTGGCGGGGGAGCAGGCGAATGCTGAGAGACTCGATCTGGGCCATACACGCGTCCTCAAGGGGCTTGCGGGTGAGGCCGCGCCACATGCGCGTCTTGTGGTCAAAGCAGGGGATAAACTGCTTTTGCTGAGCGCTCTCAGCACTTTGCGGACGCTGAAGCTCAACGCCCAGGTCTTGCTCGAGCCATTCAATTGCCTGGGGAATGCCGTGGACAAACGTCTGGACAAGCGTAGGGTCGGCGACGCCGCCGCCCACGGTCTGGATGGTGTTGATGAGGTCCTGTTCGTCGGCCGCGTCGGTGGGACCGATAAGCCCCAGGCCCCAGGTTCCGGGGAAGAAGCTCGATCCACTCATAGTCTTGCCGGCGCTTGCCACAGTGACGGTTGCGCCCGCGCGTGCCGCTTCGATGGCGGCGCAAAGGCCCGCAATGCCAGATCCAATTACCAGTACGTCAGTTGATTCCATCGGATTCCTTTCTCGTCCGGCGCATTGTCGCACGGGTGATCGGTAATGGGGCCGCAAAGACTCGGCAAATCGGTAAAGGGCAATTATGACAGGTGGGCGTCATGGACGCTCTGACATTCCATCTCGTTACATCTCGTATTTCGCCACAACTGATATATCGGCATTAGTTACCCTGCGACTGCGCAAACAAAAAGAGCCGCTACCCGGGTGGATAGCGGCTCCAAAGCTCAACTATATGAGCATCGCGCGGGCGCGATTAGGCCTTGAGGGCCTCCTCGACGGCGACAGCGCAGGCGACGGTGGCACCGACCATGGGGTTGTTGCCCATGCCGATGAGACCCATCATGTCAACGTGCGCAGGCACGGAGGAAGAACCGGCGAACTGGGCGTCGGAGTGCATACGGCCCATGGTGTCGGTCATGCCGTAAGAGGCAGGGCCGGCGCCCATGTTGTCCGGGTGCAGGGTACGGCCAGTGCCGCCACCAGAAGCGACGGAGAAGTACTTCTTGCCAGCCTCGATGCGCTCCTTCTTGTAGGTGCCAGCGACGGGGTGCTGGAAGCGCGTGGGGTTGGTGGAGTTACCGGTGATCGAGATGTCGACGTTCTCGTGCCACATGATGGCAACGCCCTCGCGGACGTCGTCGGAGCCGTAGCAGTTAACGGCAGCGCGGGGACCATCGGAGTAGGGGATGGTCTCGACGACCTTGAGCTCGCCCGTGTAGTAGTCGAACTGGGTCTTCACGTAGGTGAAGCCATTGATGCGGGCGATGATCTGAGCAGCGTCCTTGCCCAGACCGTTGAGGATAACGCGCAGCGGCTTCTTGCGAGCCTTGTTGGCGTTCAGAGCCAGGCCGATAGCGCCCTCGGCGGCAGCGAAGGACTCGTGGCCGGCCAGGAAGGCGAAGCACTCGGTGTCGTCGGAGAGCAGCATAGCGCCCAGGTTGCCGTGGCCCAGACCGACCTTGCGGTCCTCGGCGACGGAGCCGGGAACGGTGAAGGCCTGGATGCCCTCGCCGATGATGGCAGCAGCCTCAGAAGCGGACTTGGCGCCACGCTTGACGGCGAGAGCGCAGCCGAGGGTGTAGGCCCACTCAGCGTTCTGGAAGGCGATGGACTGGGTGTTGTTGACGATCTCACGCGGGTTGAAGCCCTTGTCGGTGCAGATCTGCAGAGCTTCCTCGAGGGAGGCGATGCCGTTGTCGGCGAGGCACTTGTTGATCTTGTCAGCGCGGCGCTCGTAACCTTCGAACGTAACAGTCATAGTTATTTCCCTCCCTTTCTACTCGTGAACCGGGAACACGCTGGCGACGGAGTGAGTCTCCTCGTCGGTGCGCGGGTCGATGTACTTGGCAGCGTTCTCCCACTGACCATAGTGGCCCATAGCGCCAGCGATGGCCTCCTCGGGGGTCTTGCCGGCCTTGACGGCGTCGGTGAACTTACCGAGGTTCAGGAACTCGAACGCGATGATCTCGTTCTTGTCGTTGAGAGCCATGCGGGTGACGTAGCCCTGAGCGAGCTCGAGGTAACGAGCGCCCTTGGCCTTGGTGCCGAACATGGTGCCGACCTGAGAGCGAAGGCCCTTGCCGAGGTCGTCGAGGGAGGCGCCCACGGGCAGGCCGCCCTCGGAGAACGCGGTCTGGCTGCGGCCGTAAACGATCTGCAGGAAGATCTCGCGCATAGCAACGTTGATGGCGTCGCAGACGAGGTCGGTGTTGAGGGCCTCGAGGATGGTCTTGCCGGGAAGGATCTCGGAAGCCATGGCGGCAGAGTGGGTCATGCCCGAGCAGCCGATGGTCTCAACGAGGGCCTCCTCGATGATGCCGTCCTTGACGTTCAGCGTGAGCTTGCAGGCGCCCTGCTGAGGTGCGCACCAACCCACACCGTGCGTAAGACCGGAGATGTCGGAAATCTCCTTAGCCTGGACCCACTTGCCCTCCTCGGGGATGGGTGCGGGGCCGTGGTATGCACCCTTGGCAACGGGGCACATGTTCTCCACTTCCTGTGAGTACTGCATGCCTCTCCTCTCTATCGTGTTGGCGTCCCGTCTGGGGGTCGTGGCTGGCGATTGCCGGGCGACCCTTCGAAAGGGACATGACATGCAGCCCCTATAATACCGCGAAATGCACGGAATATTCGGCGAACGGCTCAGTTTTCGTAGCGAGAAGCGCGGAACTTTCAATTGAAGCGATTTAACTCTATGTTCTGTGGTCGCGAACTTCTGTAGAGGGGGTCCGTCTTGGGCAGGCTTTTGGTCAGCTCTTGCAAGCGTTGCAGGGGTTGACCTGTTGCAACGGTGCCGTTCGCCGCCTGTTTACTGCCTTTGGCCGCGCGAGTGTATTGTTTTGCGTGAATGTTTTGATGGCACGCTTCAATCGTGCTGTATTTGATGGTGAGCGGATCCCGGGGAAGGGAGCGCCATGCAGCGCGTTTGGAGAACGGTTACCGGCTTTTACCATGTTTCGGCCCGTGGCATCGGAAAACAGATCATCTTTGAGACCGATGACGACCGGTGGGAGTTTTTGGAGCTGATGCGCAACTGCTGCCGCGAGGCCCAGGTGACGATTGTGGCGTGGTGTCTCATGAGCGACTGCGTGGATCTGGTGCTTTTGGATTACGAGGACAAAATGAGCGCAGCCATGCAGCGGCTGCTGTTGACGTATGCTCGTCGGTTCAATAAGCGCACTGGGCGCTCGGGCTGCCTATTTCGTGAACGTTTTGAGCGCCGCTCGCTCGATATCGACTCGCAGGTGATGGAGGCTGTTCGCTCTGTACACGCTGATCCGCAGGAGGCTGGCATCAGCTTAATCGAGCGTTATGCGTGGAGCAGCTTTGTCGAGTATCTACGGGCCTATGACAACGATATGACGAGGGGATTTTCGGACCCTTCTTGTGTGCTTGAGCTCTTTGAGTCTGCCAAGGGGTTTCTGGATTATTCTCTGTCGATGCCCGATGGTTCCGATCCGGTGATTCACGATATGGATGAGACAGAGTGGGAGCGGCGTGCGTTTGCCGACAAGATGGCGAAGCGCCTGGGCGTGCCGCTCAACGAACTCAAGACCGTAGCGCCCTCGCGGCGAGATGGAATCATTTTCGCCCTGCACGATGTCGGCTACACGGTGCGCGAGATCGAACGATATACGGGAATCAGCAAGAGTACCGTCTCTCGTATCGTGCGCGCTTATGTTCGGGTGAATGCTCAGGCTGAGGGCTCGGAATAGAAAATGGCCGAACCACTCTTGTCAAGCGATTCGGCCAACAAAATTCTTAAGATTTGGGACAAATACTACTGATTATTTTGTCCCGTGAGCATGCCGTCGAGGGTGCGCCAGGCGAGCTCGGCGCATTTGACGCGGGCGGGCATGTGCGAGATGTCCTGGAGCTGGGCGGCTTCGTCCAGGTCTTCCAGGTCCTCCTCGGAGAGCTTCTCGCCGCGGATCATGGCGAGGAAGAGCTCTGCCAGGTGGCGAGCTTCCTCGACGGTCTCGCCGGTGATGAGGTCGGCCATGATGTCGGCACTGGCCTGGCTGATGGCGCAGCCGTGACCGGTAAAGGAGGCCTCCTCGATCACGTTGTTCTCGACACGCAGCTGCAAGGTGAGCTCGTCTCCGCAGCTAGGGTTGATGCCGTCGTGCTCGTGCGTGGGAGCATCCATCTCGTACTTATAGTCGGGGTGCGAGTTGTGCTCCATAAATGTGGTGGAGGTGTACAGATTACCCATTGAACGTGCTCCAAACGTGATGCAGGCCGGCGATGAACTTGTCGATGTCGGCCTTGTCGTTGTAGAAGGCTACGCTGGCGCGGCAGCAGGCAAGGTTCTCGACGCCCAGCCAGGTGAGCAGCGGCTGCGCGCAGTGGTGACCGGCGCGGATGCAGACGCCGTCCATGTCCATGATGCTCGCGACATCGTGCGGGTGGATGCCCTTGACATTAAAGCTCACGACGCCGTGGTGGTTATCCCAATAGATTGAGCCGATGATCTGGACAAAGTCGAGCTGCATGAGCTCGCCCATCAGGTAGTGGACGAGTGCCTGCTCGCGTGCCTGGATGTTTTCGTAGCCCACCGTGTTGACGAGGTAGTCGAGGGCGGCGCCTGTGGCGAAGATGCCGGCGGCGTCCTGCGTGCCGGCCTCGAACTTCTCGGGGACGGGAGCCCAGACGGCGTCCTGCTCAGTAACCGAGTCGATCATCTCACCGCCGGTAAGCATGGGCGGCATGGCGTTGAGCAGATCCATCTTGCCCCACAGCACGCCGATGCCCATGGGGCCCATGGCCTTGTGCGCGCTAAAGGCAAAGAAGTCGGCGCCCAGATCGGCCACATTGACTGGCATGTGCGGCAGCGACTGTGCGCCGTCGACGACCAGATAGCCGCCGTACTTGTGCACGAGCTTGCCGAGGTTCTTGACCGGATTCTCGACGCCCAGGACGTTAGAGACCTGACCCACGGCCAGGATCTTGGTCTTGGGGCCCACCTTGGCCAGAACCTCCTCGGTCGTGAGCTGGCCGGTCTTGGTGGGGTAGAGGTAGACGAGCTTGGCACCGGTCTCGCGGCAGACCTGCTGCCACGGAATCAGGTTGGAGTGGTGTTCCATGATGGTGATGACGACCTCGTCGCCCGGCTCGAGGACTGTGGGTGCAAAGCTCTTGGCGACCAGGTTGAGCGACTCGCTCGTGTTGCGGGTGAAGACGACTTCGTTGGCCTGGGGGGCGCCGATGAGGTCGGCGATCTGTTGGCGGACCTTCGCGATGGCGTCGGTGGCCTCGACGGACAGCGAGTACAGGCCGCGCAGGGGGTTGGCGTTCATGCGCTGGTAGAAATCGCGCTCGGCGTCGAGCACGCAGGCGGGACGCTGCGCGGTGGCGGCACTATCGAGGAAGGCGATCTCGGGATGCTGCTGGAACAGCGGGAACTGTGCCTTGTAGGGGTTGGTCTCGATGTCTACGGTAGGCCAGCCGCGCGAGGCCTCGTCGCTGGCGTCGAGCTCCATGGGCTCGGGGGCGGTACAGGTGTCGCATTTAACGTGCTCGGTGTCGATCATGCGAGCTCCTCTTCAAAGTTGTCGATCAGGTTGTTGCCCAAGCGGACGACGGCGGCGCGGGTACGCTCGTCGGTGGCGGAAAGCGCGGCGTCTTCCAGCTTGGCGCGGATGAACAGGTCCTCGGCGGCGTTTTGGTCAAGGCCGCGGCAGGCGAGGTAGAACAGCTGCTCGTCGCGGACGTGACCGATGGTGGCGCCGTGGTTGCCGGCGACGTCGTCCTCGTCGCAGAGGATGACGGGGACGGTCTTGTTGTCGACGCCCTTGTTGGCCAAAAGCACCGTCTCGCGCTCGGTGCCGGTTGCACCCTTGCAGCCGTGCACGAGGTCGATGGTGCCGCGGTAGACCTTCTTGGACGTGCCGGTCAGCACGCCGTTGGCGTCGATCTCGCACTCGGTCTTGCGACCGCGGTGGCGCAGCTCGTAGTTAAAGTCGCGCACCTGCTCGCGGGCGCCCAGGTAATCGGTATCGATGGTGACCTTGGCGGTATCGCCCAGCAGGTCGCCGGCAAGGCCGGTGGCGCTGGCGCCGGCACCCAGGACGGTGTGTTGCACGTTGACGCGCGCGCCCTCGTCCAGGAACAGACCGGTGTCGTCGAGCGCGATCCAGCTATCGTCGAGCGTCTGCGTGCAGGTCACGTTGACGGTGGCGTACTCGTGGGCGCAGACGCGCAGCACGGAGCCCACGACACCCTCGCCAGCAACGGGGGAGTCCAGGGCGATCTGCAGGTCGAGCGTTGCCTGCGGGCGGGCGACGACGTCGATGGCGGCAATCGCAGCCGCTGCGTCGACGCCACTCACGCGCACGGTAACGGCGGCGTGCTGGTAGGCGGGAACATCGATGACGATGCGCTTGGTGGCGTGCTCGGTCAGATACGCATAGGCAGCCTCGCCCATGCTGGTCTCGAAGGCCTCGGCAGGGGAGAGCTCCTCCTCGAGCTTGATGGCGCCGGCCTGGTAGACAGAGGTGGCGGGCACGTCGAGCTCGGTCTCGGGCGTGATGCGGGCACGGTCGGCAGCGTCGCCGGGGGCGGAGGCGCGGCGCTCGGGGAAGCGCTCGGCCATGGCGTCCATGGCGGCGTCGAAGGCGTCGGCCGAGCCGGCAAGCTGCTCGTCCAAGCCCTCGACCTCAACGGCCTCGGCGGGTGCGGCGGCAAGTTCGGCCGAAAGCTCGAGCTTAGTCTGGTTCATCTTGAGCCAGCCCCAAGTTGCAGCAGGCATCGCATTGACCTGCTCGAGCGTGGTGGCAGCGGTGTTCGTGGTCTGTTTCATTATCCGATCGCTCCTTCCATCTCGAGCTTGATCAGGTTGTTCATCTCGACGGCGTACTCCAGCGGCAGCTCCTTGGAGACCGGGTTGGCAAAGCCGTTGACGATCATGGTGCGGGCCTCTTCCTCCGAGATACCGCGGCTCATCAGGTAGAACACCTTGTCGTCGCCGATGCGGCCGATGGTGGCCTCGTGGCCGATATCGACGTTCTTGGCGCGGATGTCCATGGCCGGAATAGTGTCGGAGCGGCTCTGGTCGTCGAGCATCAGCGACTGGCAGCTCACGGTTGCCTTGGAGCCCTCGGCCTTGGGTGTCGCCACAATAGAGCTGCGGAAGGTCTGAATGCCGCCACTCTTGGAGATGCCCTTGGTCTCGACGGTTGCCGAGGTCTCGGGCGCGTTGAGCACGACCTTGCAGCCGGTATCCAGGTTCTGGCCGGCGCCGGCAAAGGTAATGCCGGTAAAGCTCGAGCGGGCGCGACGGCCGTTGAGCACGCTCATGGGGTAGAGGTAGCCCACGTGGCTGCCGAAGGAGCCACTGATCCACTCGATGTCGCCGTCCTCGTCCACGCGCGCACGCTTGGTGTTGAGGTTGTACATGTTCTTGGACCAGTTCTCGATAGTCGAGTAGCGCAGGTGCGCACGCTTGCCCACAAAGAGCTCGACGGCGCCGGCGTGGAGGTTGGCCACGTTGTACTTGGGCGCGGAGCAACCCTCAATAAAGTGCAGGTCGGCATCGTCCTCGACGATGATGAGCGTGTGCTCAAACTGGCCGGCACCCTTGGCGTTAAGGCGGAAGTAGCTCTGCAGCGGGAAGTCGAGCTTGGTGCCCTTGGGCACGTAGACAAACGAGCCGCCCGACCATACGGCGCCGTGCAGGGCCGCAAACCTGTGGTCGGTGGGCGGGATGAGCGTCATAAACTTCTCGTGGATGAGCGGCTCCCACTGCGGGTCGTGCAGGGCCTCCTCGATGCCGGAATAGACGATACCCATCTTGGACGCGGTGTCCTGCATGTTGTGGTAGACCAGCTCGGAGTCGTACTGCGCGCCGACGCCCGCCAGGTAGCTGCGCTCGGCCTCGGGGATGCCCAGGCGCTCAAAGGTGTTCTTGATGTCGTCGGGCACCGACTCCCAGTCGTGCTTTTGGTCGGTGTTGGGCTTGACGTAGGTGACGATGTTGTCCATGTCCAGGCCCTCGATGGAGGGGCCCCACGTCGGGTCGGGGAAGCGGTTGAAGATCTCGAGGGACTTTAAGCGCAGGTCGAGCATCCACTGCGGCTCGTCCTTCTTGGCGCTGATCTCGCGCACGATGTCGGGCGTAATGCCGGCGTCGAGGCGCTCGAATCCCTCCTCGCCATAGGTGAAGTCGTAGAGGCTGCGGTCGATGTCCGCGACCTCGGTGCGGTTCTTGGTCATTGCGTCGCCCCTTTACGCCTGCTGCCCGGCAGCGGCGGCCTCGGCCTGGGCGCGCTGCTCGGCGGCCTCGCGCTCGAAGGTCTCAAAACCGTTCTTGTCGATCCAGGGGATGAGCGAGGCGTCGTCCTCGCGCACGATATGACCCTTGACCATAACGTGGACGCGGTCGACATCCAAGTGCTCCAGGATGCGCGTGTTGTGCGTGATGATGAGCATGGAGCCGTCGCAGCTCTTGCGGTAGGCGTCCATGCCGTGGCTGACGGTGGAAAGCGCGTCGACGTCCAGGCCCGAGTCGGTCTCGTCGAGGATGGCGAGCTTGGGCTGCAGCAACAGGAGCTGGAGCATCTCGACCTTCTTCTTCTCGCCGCCCGAGAAGCCCACGCCCAGCTCGCGGTTGAGGTAGGCGGTATCCATGTTGAGCTCGGCCGCGAGCTCCTTGACGCGACGACGGAATTCCTTGCCCTTCATCTCCAGGCCGGGGCGGCCGGCGATACTGGCGCGCAAAAAGCTCGACAGTGGCACGCCGGGGATCTCGACCGGGGCCTGGAAGCTCAGGAACAGGCCGGCGCGCGAGCGCTTGTCGGTGGTGAGCCCGGTGATGTCCTGGCCGTCAAAGACGATGCGGCCGTCGTTGACCGTGTAAACGGGGTCGCCCATGACCAGGTGGCCGAGGGTGGACTTGCCGGCGCCGTTGGGGCCCATCAGCACGTGGGTCTCGCCGGCGGCGACGTTGAGGTTGACGTTGTGGAGGATGGTCTTCTCGTCCACGGAGGCGGTCAGACCTTCGATGGAAAGCAGCGGATTTGCGCTCATGCTGTCCCTCTCTGTATATGGTGTACTCATAGGTGTGCTAAACCCTAGGAATCTTCTCGGAATAAAGTTACTATGGGTTCGGCGTTAGTCAAGGGAAAACCCGACTAATCCACTCGACTTTTCAAATTCTGGGACAAAATAACCTGTTGTGTTTGTCCCACTTACTTAAGATTTGGGACAAACAAACTTGGTTATGTTGTCCCAGATGCAATGGGAGGGTAGGTATGCTCATTTCTTCCAAGGGCCGCTATGCCCTCCGGCTGATGATCTATATCGCGGCGTTGGGCGACGCCGAGGGCAAGATTGCCCTGCGCGAGGTCGCCGACCGCGAACATATCTCGCAAAAGTATTTGGAGCAGCTGGTTCGTCCGCTTATGAAGGCGGGCCTGCTTAAGAGCGTGCGCGGCAAGGGCGGCGGCTACATGATGGCCAAGGATCCCTCCGAGGTGCGTGCTGGCGACATCCTGCGCGCCGTCGAGGGCAGCACGGCTCCGGTGGCGTGCGATGGCATCGACAACAGCTGCGCCCGCAGCGATCTTTGCTCGACCGTCAAATTCTGGCGCGGTCTGGACGACGTGATCGAAAAGTACGTCGACGGCGTGACGTTGGCCGACCTTGCTGCCGTCCCCGAGATCAACTTCGACATTAAGCTGTAGGGCTGCAAATGACATCTCTCGACAAGGTGTATAAGCAAATTGAAGTT
Organism: uncultured bacterium; assembly: GCA_905215135.1. Classification (GTDB taxonomy): domain Bacteria; phylum Actinomycetota; class Coriobacteriia; order Coriobacteriales; family Coriobacteriaceae; genus Collinsella. Next base: position 160,592 of record CAJMOX010000005.1, on the reverse strand, counting down.
TTTGCTCGGGAATGTGACGCCGAGAAGGTTGTGCTGTTTGGTTCCCGCGCTCGAGGTGACAACTTGCCTAAGAGCGATATTGACATCGCCGTAGCAGGTTGCCGGGATTTCGGCCGGTTGTCATATTTGATCGAGGAGCGTCTTGATACTCTTTTAGATGTAGATGTCGTCAATCTCGACGAGTCCTTATCGCGTCAATTGCTCGATGAAATTGCCAGGGATGGTGTGATTCTGTATGAAAAAATATGAGAACTTTGTCAGCGCCTTGGCGAATCTTGAGGATGCGCCCAATCAGGATCTCAACAATGATTTTGTTCAGAGTGGTTTGATTAATAAGTTCAATCTTCAATTTGAACTGAGCTGGAAGCTCCTTAAGCGTCTGCTCGAGTATGAGGGCGCCACGCTTGCCGCGTCGGGGTCTCCTCGTGCCATCTTGAAGGAGTCCTACCGATTCTACGACTTTATTGATGAGGCGGCCTGGCTAGATATGCTCAAAGACCGCAATACGAACGTCCATATCTATGACAACAAGCTCGCTCAAGATTTGATTCAGCGCATCTTGAACGTATATATTCCCGCTTTTTGTCAGTTGAGGGACGGGCTGATGGAGCGATACGGCGAGCTTCTGATGGCGCCCGACGACCAGTTTGTTTAATTCCTTAAGATTTCGCGGAGGGTTGTTGCCGTTTACCGAGGGGTTGTTGTGCAACAACGGGCGAGCTGCAATACTTATTTTTATCTTTGCAAACTGCACTTTAACTACACCAATGCAGGGAGGATCTTATGCAGCCCAAGCATTCTGCTATTGTCGCGGGCCTGACGCTGGCGCTTTCGTTTGGCGCCGTTTCCGCGCCGGCACCCGCCGCTGCCGAGGAGCCCACGCCGGGCGTTGCCTCGGATGCGACCGATATCGATAAGGGTCTCTATACCCAGCAGTCCTTCTCGGGCGTGCTGAGGTCGGTCCAGGGCGTTTCGTTTGTTAACGTGACCCCCGAGATGAAGTACTTTACCAAGTACGAGAGCCACGGCAACTATAACCAGGGCTTTTCGTATGGCGACGGCTATAACGCGCTGGGTTATTACCAGTTCGACCGCCGATGGTCGCTCATTCCGTTTATGAAGCAGGCCTACAACTACAACCCCGAAAAATACAGCATGCTCAAGGATGCGATTGATCGAGGCAGCGAGATTTCCAACGCGAGCAATGCCATGTACGAGAACGGCCAGCTCACCGAGCTGGGCCATATCGCGCAGGATGCCTTCCAAGGTGCTTATAACACCGATCCTGTTGAGTTCTCAGCACTTCAAGATGCCTATGCGTACAACTCGTACTATGCGGTGACCGAGGCGTGGCTTAAGAGCGCTCTTGGCATTGACATCTCCGGCCGCGCCGATTGCGTCAAGGGCATGGTGTGGAGCATCACCAACATGTGCGGTACCGGTGGCTGCAGAGACTTCTTCCGCTGGGCGAATCTTTCCAACGATATGTCCGACCGCGAGTTTGTGACGGCGCTCTCCAATAGCGTGGTCAACAATGTCGCCACCAAGTTTTCAAGTCAGCCCCAGTATCATGAGGGCTGGAAGAACCGCTACCGCAACGAGCTGAAGGACTGCTTGGTTTTTATCGCCGAGGATGAGGCTGCCGCTGCGACGCCCGTGCAGCCCGAGCCTACGCCGGTGCCCTCGCCGACACCTGATTCGAATGACGACTCGAGTGACGACGCCAACGATGACAGGATGGATGCGCCCTCGACCGATGCTGACGGTAATGGCTCTGCTGGTGGCACTACCAACGACGGCTCTACCCCGAACGGCTCCAATTTGAACGGCTCTGCTGCGGGCGATTCGCCTTCAAGCTCTGCCGGCAATACGGACAGCGACGCTTCTGGTTCGACTGGCGCTGACACCTCTAACTCATCTACCGGCTCGAGCGATTCGTCCGTTGACACCGGCTCTAACAACGGCTCCGGCTCTGACGCAGCCCCTGATTCCGATGCTTCCAAGGACGACTCGAATAAGGCGCCGGACGCTCCCGTTGCTTCGCCGGACAAGAAGCCTTCTTTCTCCGAGCAGCTTGGTTCTACGCTGGGCTCTTCGCTGATGGCTGGCGTCAATAATGGCTCGACCCAGAACAAGGACAACTCTGATCAGGTTTCCACGGAAAAGACCGAGGCCGCAAAGGGCGACTCCAAGGACAAGGCTTCCGAGAAGACCGAATCTGATAAGGGTTCTAGCTCTGAGGAGAAGGACGACAAGTCCACTCAGAAGAAGGACGAGGGTAAGAAGTCTGAATCTGAGGAGAAGGACGAGAACAAGGACAAGACCGAGGACGGAAAGCAGCAGGGCGAGGACGGCGGTAAGGGCAACACCGACAACCAGAGCCAAGAGCAAAATGACTCCAAGACGGTGACCACTACAACCACGACGACCACAACTACCAAGTCATCTGGCGGCAATATGCCCAAGACGGGCGATTTGATTGTGATGGCGAGCCTTGCCAGTGCAAGCTTGGCCACGCTGGGCGCCACGTCTATTGTGAGCGGTAAGCATAAACTCGATCAGCAGAAGAAGGCTTCTGGGGAGGATGGCTCGGAGGAGTAGCCTCTCGGTTGCCAGATAACTAAAGAGTTGGGACGGGGTCCGGTGCGAATGCATCGGGTCCCGTTTTGTTGTGCAACGATTAGTTATGCCCCCTCACACCTCTTGTTGCTACCGTTGCCCGATATGTTCGCGCGGCGTCGTCGGTACGCGCGAGGCGGTCATTACAATTGGCATCGTGCAGCGATTTAGGGGGAACGTTTTGGTGTCTGAACAGGCAAATGTTGATTGTGCTGCTGGCTTTGGCGTGCGCTTGATCGGCTGTGCCGACGATGCGGTTTTGCCCATTGGCATGCACGACTATGCGGAGGCCCTTGGTTGCTGCATGCTGGTTGATAAGACCATGTTTATTGCCGATGTGTTGGACTGCGACGCGTCCGTTGTGGTGTGCTGTCGACCCGAGGGTTTTGGCAAGAGCATGAATTTGTCGATGCTCAGGGCTTTTCTGGAGCGTCCGGCGGTCGGTCGCTCTAGTCAGCGTTTGTTTGCCGATGCTCAGATTTGGGATGCAGACGGCGGGCGCTATCGGGATGAGTATGCTTGCTATCCGGTGATATCGCTGGACTTTTCTGGCGCTACGAGGCGTGGCGCCGCTATTGCCGGCGTCGTGCGCGATGCTCTTTCGGGCGAGTGCGCCCGCTTGCTGGCGCTTTTGGAGGCTCCTGATTTAGCTCGAGACAAGGTGCGTCACATCGAACGCGTTGCGCGTGGCGCGGCGAGCGCGGACGAGGTCGCCTCGGTGCTTGGCGTGCTCATAGAGCTGCTGGAGATTGCCAGCGATGAGCAGGTTGTATTGCTCGTTGATGGGTACGATGCGGCGTGGTCTCGCCGTGCGAGCGCGAGGGACGCTTCCGACGCCGATCCGGCAGAACTACTTGACCGTGTGCTGTTTGACGCCATTGCCACTGCGCGCGATTCGTTGCGGCTGACGTGTCTGATGGGGGAGTGTCCCGGTCCTGCCGAAGCGGCGCTTTCTTCGCGCGGCTGCTCGTATTGTCTGACGACGCCGCTGTCGGCGTGGTGTGACCGATGTTTCGGTTTTTCGGATGCCGAGGTCGAGGCTCTTTTGAATCATGCTGGGCGCGAGGAATACCTGGATGATGCGCGTGAATGGCTCGAGGGTTATCGGTTTGGCAGGGCCTATTGCTCGAGTCCAGAGCGTGTGATCGGTTTTCTTGGCCGAGGCTGCACGGCGCCTGTGCGTGCCGATCTGTATGGATATGCCGATTGCCTGAGTAGGGTAGTTGCCGGGTGGAATCTCGACCGCCTTTCGGTCTTGTTTGATTTGCTCGAGGCCCATGGGTGCGCTGAGGTCTCGCTTTGTTTGGGCACTGCAGAGCCAGATGTCTCGCCTGACGATGGCATGTGGACAGCGCTGTATCTGTCCGGTTTTCTCACGACGGATATGACTGAGGAGCCAGAGCATGGCAATCGCCTCCGTGCTTTGCGATTGCCCAATAACGAGCTTCGACAGGCCTTGCGTCTAGTGATTGTTGAGTGGTTTGAGTGCGCTGCCGAAGACACTCGAGATGTCGATGCGTTTCGCGACGGGCTGTGCCGTGGGAACGAGGATACCGTGAGGCGGGCGCTAAGCCGCATCCTGGGGGATGCGGGTATCGGTGAGACCGACCCAGATAAGCCGCTGCCATATCATCTGCTCTTGCAGGGGCTCTGCTTTGGCTTGCCGGGCTATGCCAATCCTGCTTCGAGGCGAAAGTGTGGCGCGGGTCGCTGGGACATCCAGGTTTTTCCTACGGGCGCTGTGTTCGACGTAGCTGACACGATCGGCATGCTGGATGAGCGCCCGCTTATAACGATCAATATGATGTATGACCCCGATGTGGATGCGCTGGGGTTGGAATTGCTGGCCGTGCAGTCGCTACTCGACATAGAGCGCGACGGCATCGACGAAATTCGTGTACCACGCCCCGGCGTTGGCCGCATGCGCTGGGGGTTTGGGTTTGATGGACAGCATGTGGCTACGGTGTACCAGCGGCTTTAAGAGCTGAGGTGTTTCCGGCTTCCGTTACTCGGTGTCCTTCATGGGCGGCATGGGCTTCCAGTTGGGATCCTTGATGATCTTGCGGGCGTCCTTCATGCCGCGGCGCAGCGCCGGAATGCCGGTCTTAAAGCACTTATCGACCGCAGCCAGGCGAATGAATTCCTTGCAGAAGGTCGCGGCATTGCCCAGGCGGAACAGCATGGGGTGGTAGTCACCGTAGATCTGCATATAGCGAGCGAGGAAGCCGCGGTTGCGCATGATGTAGTAGCGGTTGGTGTCGCTCGTAGAGTTGAGCTGGCGCTTGCCGGCAATGTCCCAATTAGAGACGGCGCGGGCGCGCTTGAGTACAACGTCGGCAACAACGGCGGCGGGGAAGTGCTGGCTGGCTACATAGCCGTAGCAGGCATCGTCGCCGTAGATGAAGAATCGCGCATCGGGCAGGCCGATCTTGTCGACCACGCGGCGCGAGAACATGCCGCCCTCAAAGCACAGCTGGTTCATGGCGCGGTAGCCCTCGGGGCCCAAGTCCCACTTGGCGACAGGGTTGGGAATGCCGAGTAAAAGGATGAGTTGGTACTGCCAAAAGAAAGCGCCGCCGTCAAAGTCTAGGCGCGAACCCTGGATGACGTCGTAGCGGTCGGTCCACTTGGCAAGACGCTCGATGCCTTCGGGGATGACGAGCACGTCGTCGTCCATCACCCAGAACCACTGGGCGCCCAGGTCGTAGGCGCATTTAGTACCGGCGGAGAAGCCGCCCGCACCGCCGCCGTTTTCGAGCTGCGGGGCGTAGATGACACGGTCGGTGCCGCCCTTCGCGTCGGGCTGTTCGATGTCGGTGCCCCACAGGTTGGCCAGGCGCTCGTTGAATGCGGTGCACATGGCCTCGGTCTCGCGCGAATTCTCGTTATCGACAATCACGATGCGCCAGGGCGCGGCAGTGAGCTCGGTCATGGAGTCGAATAAATTGGCCAGGAGTTCCTGGCGCTTGTACGTAACGACGACGATGGCGAGCTTATCGATGGGAGCGGGAAGGGTTGAAGGCATGGGGCAATATATCCTTTCACGCGCGGCGCGCATGCGCTGCACGGAAGCTATCGAATACGTCCTTGGGGCTGTCCTATTGTAAAGGCTCGGCGCACCTTAGCGGCAAGCTTTGAATAAAACGCAGGAACCTGCCATGGGCCCGCCGCATGACGTGGGGCTGCTTTGCCCGCAAGAGGCTCCATAGATTATATAAACGCCCGCTGGCGCGCTGACCCTTTGATACCATGAAACGACAGGTATTTCCTAAGGAGCACATTTGTCTACTAACGCCTCTGGCAGCCCTGTTCTGTCGCTGCTTATTCCCATTTACAATGTTCAGCGCTATCTGCGCGAGTGCCTCGATTCCGCTCTGGCGCAGACGCTCAAGGATATTGAGATCATCTGCATTAACGACGGGTCGACCGACAACTCGCCGGCGATTATCCGCGAGTATATGGAGCGCGATGGGCGCGTCAAGATGGTCGACAAGGCCAACAGCGGCTACGGCGACTCGATGAACCACGGTCTGGAGATGGCGCGTGGCAAGTACGTTGGCATCTTGGAGTCCGATGACTTTATGGCGCCCGACGCACTCGAAATGCTTGTCTCGGCCGCCGATAGCAATAATGCCGACTTTGCGAAGGCGAACTTTGATTTCTACTGGTCTAAGCCCGAGGAGCGCCGTTCGCTGCACGAGATGTTTAAAGCCAAGGACTGTGGCAAGCCGGTGCACCCGAGCGATACGACGCAGTTCTTTAAGCAAAAGCCGTCGATTTGGTCGGCCGTGTACCGTCGCGATTTTCTTGAGCGCAACGGCATTACGTTCCTGCCGACTCCGGGGGCATCCTTTCAGGACACGTCATTCGCCTTTAAGGTGATCGCGTGCGCTGATAAGGCTGTTTACCTGCATGATGCCGTGTTGTCGTATCGCCAGGACAACGAGAATTCCTCGGTCAATTCTTCGGCTAAGGTCTTTTGCGTCAATACCGAGTATGCCGAGATTGAGCGTTGGATTCGAGAGGATTATGCCCGCGACCACGCAAGCGGCGATGTCGCGCGCATGCTCAAGTTTAATCAGGTCATTAAGTACGATTCGTACATGTGGAACTACGTGCGCCTGGCGCCTAAGTTCTATAAGGAGTTCCTGGTGCGGATGGCCAAGGAGTTCCAAGCCGCCCTGGATGCAGGTGAGTTTTCACTGGACGACCTTAAGCCGTGGAAGCGTGCGAATCTCGCTGCAATCCTCAAAGATCCCGAGGGCTGGGTGGATGAGCATCCGAGCTTTGCGACGGACGGCGCTCTGGGACGTGCCAAATACTACGCATCGGTTGGAGGCCCCGGCGTGGTCGCCGCCTTCCTCATCGAATCGCTGAGGGGGTAGGTCGGCATGGGAGAGGCCTCGTGTCCTAAAGCTACCATTGTCGTCCCCGTTTACAACTCTGCGCGTTCCATTCAGCGATGCCTCGATTCGCTGTTGGCCCAGTCCGAGCGCTCGATTCAGGTTGTCTGCGTCAACGACGGTTCGACTGATGATTCGTTGAACGCGTTGCGCCAGATCGCGCAGGCCGACGATCGCGTACTGGTGATTGACCAAGAAAACGCGGGCGTCTCTTGTGCTCGAAATGCCGGTATCGATGTCGCCGAGGGCGAGACCGTCTTTTTTGTGGACGCCGACGATTACATCGATGCCCAGACGGTCGAGCGCGTGTTGCATGCCATGGAGTCTGCGGATGCCGAGGCCGCCGTTTTTGGCGGCGTCTGTGAACCTGCCGATGCTGCCCCCAAACGCGTCCAGCAACTCATGAGCCCCAAAGCTGGTACCTTCGGCGCCCGCGATCCCCAACTGCTGTTCCATTCGAATGCGCAGCCCTATGCCTGCCGTGCGGCTTTTTCGCGTGAGCTGCTCAATCGCGAAGGCATTCGCTTCGCCCCCGGTTTGGCTTTGGGCGAGGACGTCGTCTTTCAATTTGCGGCTTATGCGCTTGCCCGCAAGACCGTCGTCATGCCGGACAAGTTCTACCACTACGTGATGGAGAGCGAATCGGCGACGCACGAGTTCAACAGTGCCGAGGCTCGCGCCAAAAAGCTTGACGCCCACATGAGGATGCTCGAGGAGGTCTTGGAGGACTGGGCGGCCTACGATTTTTTGGACCTGTGTCCCGGCGAGCTGATAACTTGGTTTTTGGACCTTATTGTGTTCGACCTGGCGCGCTTGGATGCCGATGGTTTCCGCCGCGTTGCCAGTCGCGTCAACAGGGCTTTCACGACGTTATTGGGAACGGAGTGGGCGGATATGCCTGCTAAGGGCGCCGTTCGCCGTGTTGCCCACAAGCTCGTTGCGGCGACCTCGGGCGTTTTGATGGCAGACGCCGCGCTGTTCTATCTTTCGACTCGCGGTCTCAAAGCCTGCCTGGAGCGCTTTATCTAATTCCAAGCGCTGCCGCCCGCCGCAACTCGGCTGCTAAAATAACCCTGTTACACGCTATTCAACAGGAGGTTCTCTTGCAGAACTCTGATACCCCTAAAGTTTCGCTGCTTGTCCCCATCTGCAATGTCGAACGCTACCTGCGCGAGTGCCTCGATTCCGCCCTGGCGCAGACGCTCAAGGATATTGAGATCATCTGCATTAACGACGGGTCGACCGACAGCTCGCCGGCGATTATCCGCGAGTACATGGAGCGCGACCCCCGTGTAAAGATGATCGACAAAGCCAACAGCGGCTACGGCGACTCGATGAACCGCGGCCTGGAGATGGCGCGCGGTGAGTACGTGGGTATCCTTGAGTCCGACGACTTTATGTTTGAGGATTCGCTCCAAAAGCTGGTCGCCAAGGCGGATGCCGAGCACGCCGATGTGGTGAAGGGCGACTTCTATCTGTACTGGTCCACGCCCACCGAGCGCCGCGAGCTGTTTGGGATCATCGACGAGCATATGACGGGTGCCGCGTATCGCCCCGTCGATTGCCCGGGCATCTTCTACCGCAAGCCTTCCATCTGGTCGGCTATCTATCGGCGCCAGTTCCTCAACGACAATCAGATTCGGTTCCTTCCCACGCCGGGTGCCTCGTATCAGGACGCAGGCTTTAACTTTAAGGTTTGGGCTTGCGCCGAGCGTGCCGCGTTTATTGCGGACCCCATTTTGTGCTATCGCCAGGACAACGAGAAGAGCTCCGTTAATTCGCCCAACAAGGTGTTTTGCGTGTGCGATGAATATGCCGAGATGCAACGTTTTTTGGACGAGCGTCCCGAGCTCAAGGCTCAGCTTCAGGGCATTTTAATGCGCATGAAGGTCGATACGTACCGTTGGAATGATGAGCGTCTGGTCGATGAGCTGCGTGAGCAGTTTTGGGAGAAGGCCTCGCCCGAGCTCAAGACCGACTGGGATGCCGGTCGCTTTGACCTGTCGCTGTTTGATCCGCGTGGCGAGACCGACTTGCGCCTGATGGTCAAGTCGCCCCGCGCCTATATCGATTCGCGCTTTGACTTTAAGAAGCCGGGCAAGCTCAATACGTTTAAGCACTACTTTAAGATCGGCGGCTTGCCGCTGGTCTGGCGCGTGCTGACGTATCAGCGCACCTACGGCGACAACCCGCACCCCGATGACGTTCCGGCCGCACAGTAGGAGCGAGTGACTATGGCTACCCCCAAGATTTCCGTTGTCGTTCCCATCTACAAAGTGGAGGAGTGCCTGGCCTGGTGCCTGGACTCCCTGCTTGCGCAGGACATGCCCGATTGGGAAGGCGTGTTAGTCAACGATGGCTCGCCGGACGGTTCGCGCGATATTGCGGCTGCCTATTGCGAAAAGGACGCGCGCTTTAGGCTGGTTGATAAGGAGAACGGCGGCCTGTCGAGTGCGCGTAATGCGGGTATCGCCGCGTCCACGGCGCCTATCGTAGCGTTTTTGGATTCCGATGATCGGTTCACGCCCGATGCATGCCGCGTGATCGTCGATGCCTTTGAGCGCGAGGACTGCGACGTTTTGACCTTTGGTGCGAATCCGTATCCGCTGGAGGCGGGGTATCCGTGGCTTAACTATGCACTGAGTCCACGCGGTGTGTCGTTTGAAGGCTATAGCTCTGACCTGCTGTTTAAGGAAGCATCTCGCCCCTTTGCATGGCGCACCGCCTGCAGGCGTGAGTTTTTGCTGGGTAACGGGATCGTGTTCGACGAAACCGTTAAGTATGGCGAGGACCAGGTCTTCGATTTTGCCGTGTACGGTCGTTCGCACAAGACCGCGCTTATTTCGAACAAGCTGTACGACTACCGCGTGGCGCGCAAGGGTTCGCTCATGGACACCATGCGCTACGACGACGAGACACGTCTGCTGGAGCACGTGAAGATTTACTCCGCGGTGCTGGCTGACTGGCAGCGCGACGGTCTCGATGCTCAGCATGCCAATGACCTGGCGTACTTCCTCTGCGACCTGGTGCTGTACGATGCGCTCAGGTTGCTGGGTTCGGACTGCGGCAAGGTGTTTGCTGCCGTTGCCACGGCACTTGCCGGTTCTGCCGTGGGCAGCGATGCTGCGCTCGCACAATGCGCTCCTTCTGTTGCTGCTATGGTGCGTGCGGCGCTTACCAGCAAGGCCCCCAATGCCCGTGGGTGCAAAAAGCTCATGTTCGATTACGACGTCTTGAGGTTTGGGCGCCTGGGTGCCTGCAAACGCATGGCAGCGAACGCCCTGGGAAAGCGAGAATTGTAGATGAGTATCAAGCGTTTGGCACTTTGCCGCAGTCAGGGCCGTCTGTTTGTGCTGCTTCGTTTTGCCGGTCAGGATGTCGCCGCGCTTATTGAGCGGGAGGGTTCTCAAGCGTTTGCCCATGCGACGACGAGCGGTTCTTGTGTGCTGTCGCTGGTGCTCCCGGTCGATCATGGCCGTGTGCTGGCGCTTTGCCCTTCCGTTTTCGATTACGAGCGCGAGCTCGCCGTCTTGGTGCTTCCGTTTTTGGACGGCTCGTCGATGGATGTCGTTTTTGCATCCGGTGGCCAAAGGTTGGGCTCCATTCGCCTCGATAGCCGCGTGGCCAAGCTGGAATCCAAGATTAACTACAAAGCAAAGCCTGCGCTGTGTGCGCTTATCCGCGATGCGCAGCGTGGCGAACACTGCGGCCTCTACGAGATCGATGCCATTCGCTATTTGCCGGCAGACGCCGGCGCGGCGTGGCGCTATGAGGTTACCTGGGCTGGAGACCCTCAGTGCGCACCTGAGCTCCAGATTTTCGATACGCATATGAATGCCATCGATGTCACCGTGCATGTGTTTGAATCGCAGATCGATGTGCCACAGCAGAACGGATGCCGCGTCAATAAAACGTATTTGAGCGTTGAGATGCCCCAGGATATACGTGATTTTGTCGCGATTGCAATCGACCCCGCGGGGCAGATCCAGAGCGGTTTTTGCGCCATGGATGGTCGCCTGTACAACGGCATGGTCGATGACAGTTGGAACCGCATGAAGGACGCGCGTGCGGACGACGCAGCTTATCGACGTTGGTTTGAGCAACATCGCGCAAAGCCGGGCGATTTGGCGTGCCAACGTGTCGCTTCGGCGGCCTTTGCCTATAGACCGCTCGTGAGCATTGTGGTGCCGTGCTATAAAACTGATCGGGTCTACCTGCGCGAGCTGCTGGACTCGGTGCTAGCTCAGAGCTATGGCAACTGGGAATTGCTGCTTATGGACGCCTCGCCCGAATGGGATGCGGTGGCCAATCTTGCGGCTGCCGCCAATGACGAGCGGGTTTGTCGTATTGAGCTGCCTGGCAACGGCGGCATTGTGCTCAACACCAACGCTGGTATTCAGCAGGCGACTGGAGACTACATCGCGTTCTTGGACCATGACGACATTCTGGAACCGGACGCGTTATTCCAGTATGTTTCCGCGCTGAATAAGGCGGCCGAGGGCGAGCGCCCCCAGGTCCTGTTCTGCGACGAGGACGTGTTTCAGAAAACGGGGGAGTGGGGTCAGCCGGTCTTTAAGACCAAGCTCAACGCCGATCTGCTCTATAGTCATAACTGTGTGACGCATTTCCTGATGGTGGAGAAGGCGCTCATCGATTACATTGGCACGTCCCCAGAAGATGTTGCGGGTGCCCAGGACTACGACCTTACGCTTCGCTGCCTTGCGGCGGGCGCGCGGTTTGAGCATGTTGCGCACGTGCTGTATCACTGGCGCGTTCATCCGGGATCGACCGCCGATGGTTCTGCCGATAGCAAGCCGTATGCTATTGAAGCCGGGCGCCTTGCGCTTCAGCGCCACTTTAACGCACTGGGCATTTGCGGAACGGTCGAGGAGACCGAGACGCCGTTTGTCTACCGCATGCGCTATGCGCTGCCGGAGCCTGCGCCGCTGGTGAGCATCGTGATTCCCACCAAGGATCACGTTGAGACGCTCGATGCCTGTGTGGCGTCGATCGCTCAGAAGGCCACGTATACCAACTACGAGATCGTCTTGGTGGAGAACAACAGCGAAGCCCCGGAGACGTTTGCGTATTACGAAACCCTGCCGGAGCGCGTGGCTGCAGCATCCGAAGGTAAGGGCACCGCGCGCGTTGTGTACTGGCCGGGCGAGTTCAATTACTCTCAGATCGTCAATTTTGGTGTGGAGCACGCCAGGGGCGACTACCTGTTGCTGCTCAACAACGATACCGAGGTCATAAGCTCCGATTTTATCGAAGAGATGATGGGGTATCTGCAGCGTCCCGATGCGGGCGTGGTGGGCGCCAAGCTCTATTTTGCCGACCATCTGGTGCAGCACGCTGGCATTTTGGTCGGTGTGCGCGGCGCACTTGCCCATGCCAACCAAGACTTCTCGGCAAAGCGCGAGGGCTATCTTGCTCGTGCTGTGCGCCCGGGCAACTTTAGCGCCGTGACGGGTGCCTGTCAGATGGTGCGACGCGACGTATTTGAGCAGGTCGGAGGCTACAACGAGGAATTCGCCGTTGGCTTTAACGACGCAGACTTTTGCCTGCGCGTATGGGAGGCGGGCTACCGCACCATCTATACGCCCTATGCCGAGCTGTATCACTACGAGTTCACCTCGCGCGGCAGGGAAGAGGCCAACGAGGAAAAGTTGCGCCGCTGGAAGCGCGAACAGGCACTGTTCATGCAACGCTGGCCTGAGTTCTTCTTGACGGGCGATTCATGGTTGGGGCCGAACTTGTCCTCCGACAGTGAGTACTTCTCGTTTTAGTGCGAAGTAATGCCAAGTTCCGGCAAAGTATCCTCAAGAGCTGCAAGGGCGGTGGGGTTCAAGTACTCCTCGTTCAAGCAGCTCTTGTCATATCGAAAACGTGCCTCAAGATTTTTACAGGTGGTTGTATTAAATCGGTTCGCTCATGCGCTCAGTTTGCCTTAGAAGCTATTTGGCGTAACGGTTGGGGTTCGGCGACTCATATTTAAATTGCAGTCACAAAGACACCTTTTATCGATTTCCCGTTGAAATACTGAATTGATAGTTTAAAAATAACTTAAGAGAGCCTTAAATCTCGGAGAAAGGATGTCGTATGAAAAACCTTCGAGAAAGATGGCGCGGACTAACAGTGCTGGGAGTTGTTGCATTTGCCGCTGTCTGCATGACGGTTGCCCCGGCGCCCTCATTTGCTGATATTGCTGGCGGTGGCGGAGGCGGTGGACCGATTACGGAATGGTGTTCCGACGGTCGTCCGAAGACTGGACTCGTTCGGTGCGAGGACGGCAACCTTCGCTATTTCGATCCCGAAACTGGCGCCATGGTCACGAACCAGTGGCATAACGAATACGAAGCTGTCTGGTACTATTTTGGCGCTGACGGGATCGCGGTGTCGGGCTGGCAGTCTATCGGTGGGGACAAGTATTACTTCTACCCCGAAAGCCATGATATGGCATACGGCCGAGTTCAGATTGACGGCAAGAACTACTTCCTGAACACCCCTGGTGCCAACGCCGATGGCCGCATGCAGCATAGCGGCTGGCTCTATGACTCCATCTATGGAAAGTGGTTCTATGCGACCTCCAGTGGCGAACTGCTGACCGGTTGGCATAATATCGGTGGAACTTGGTATTATTTCGACGAGTATGGTGTCATGCTGACCGGCTGGATCAACGTTTCGGGGACGTGGTACTACGCCAACGCTTCCGGTGCGATGGCCACTGGCTGGCTCAACATCGGCGGTACGTGGTACTACCTCGACGGTTCGGGCGCCATGGTCGCTAACAGCTGGCGCAGCCTCGGCGGCTCCTGGTACTGGTTCGGCGACTCCGGTGCAATGGCCACTGGCTGGTTCTTGGCAGGCGGCTCTTGGTACTATGCGAGCGGTTCGGGCGCCATGGCAACCGGCTGGCTCAGCAATGGCGGCACGTGGTATTGGCTCGGAGGTTCGGGCGCTATGGCCTCTAACTCTTGGGCTAACGTTGGTGGAGTTTGGTACTGGTTCGACGATTCCGGCGCGATGGTTACCGGCTGGCGTCAGGTCGGCGGCGCCTGGTACTACTTTAGCGGTTCCGGCGCTATGGCCCACGACGCCTGGGTCGGCGACTACTACCTCCAGTCTTCCGGTGCCATGGCTACGAATGCCTGGGTTGGCTCCTACTATGTCGGCGAGGACGGCAAGTGGATTCCGGGCTATGGTTTAGTTTGGTATAAGAGCGGTAGCCATGTTTACCATACGCATAAGTGCCGTACCGTTGGCAAGGACGCAAAGGGCTATTCGCAGATCTCTATCCAGGAGGCCCAGAGGCGTGGCGCTTCACGAGAGTGCAAAAACTGCCAGCAAATTGGCTAGTACATTACTGAGCTAGTTTTGATTGAGGCCCCGTTGCCCTGAGGTGACGGGGCCACTGCGTGATTGGATACTGTGCTGCTATGAAGAAATGGTCATTCGGGGTGCTGGTCTTTTCGGGCCTTGTTTCTTTGGGGCTCCTTTTGGGTTCGCCCTCGATGTTATGCGCCCTTGATTCGAATAACACTGACGAAGGTCCCGCATCTAACGTTGCTATTGCTTCTGTCGAGTCAGGCGTTGATGCTCAGCGCGAATCGACCTTCGCTGTCGAGCAGAACTCTCAGGTGGATAATGAGACCCCTTCCGAGGTTTCGAATCAAATTATTTGGCATCAGGGGTGGATATCACCCGAAGAAGGGGCTGGTTTTTGGCGTTGGGGCTTGTCCGACGGAACAATCGCTGTTTCTTCTTGGAGACATATAGACGGTAGCTGGTACTGGTTCGACGACGAAGGTCGAATGGCTCAGGATGGGTTGGTTCAAGTCGGGGGTGCGACGTATGCCTTCTCCTCTTCGGGCGCAATGCGTGTCGGCTGGTACCTAGATTCTACGGGCCCCACTTCTGCTTGGCGTTATTTCTCCGGTTCTGGCGCCATGGTAAAAGGCTGGCTTTCAGACGGCAGCAACTGGTATTGGCTGGATGATGAGGGCAAGATGGTCCACGATGCGATGCTGCAGATTGGGGGAGCCACGTATGGATTCTCTTCTTCTGGTGCAATGCTTATCGGATGGCATCTTGATGCTTCTGTCTGGCATTATTTTTCCGGCTCTGGCGCTCTGGTAAAGGGCTGGCTCTCGGATGGGGGTCGTTGGTACTGGCTTGATCCTGCAGACGGTTCTATGGCCACCGGGCTGAATGAATGCAATGGCACCTCTTATATCTTTAACAGTTCAGGGGCCATGCTATCCTCCCAGTGGGCACTTATTGACAACAACTGGTATTACGCTGACTCCAACGGCTTACTGCATGGAGGTTGGTTACTTCTAGGGAATTCTTGGTATTACCTGGATCCAGGAAGCCATATTATGCTCACGGGCTTTGTGCAAGTGGGCTCGTCCACCTATTTCCTTACGAGCTCAGGTGCCATGGCAACAGGCTGGGCACTTGCTGATGGTACTTGGTATTACGCCGCATCAAACGGAGCTATTCAACGAGGGCGATGGATAAAGTCCGGAAGCGCCTGGTATTACCTTGATGATGTATCCGGCGCAATGCGTACTGGTGAATTTGCGGTAGGAAGCAAGCGCTATTTTTCTTATGATTCCGGTGCAATGGCATCTTCGTGCTGGATCAACTTGAACGATGGTATGGCATGGGCGAATTCGTCTGGAGCACTGAGCGAGCCGTTGCCTACTTCATCTGATGGATCTCCTGTAGTCGCTGATCGTACTGACTCGTCTTCATTGCCAGGTGTGATTCATATTGGAGATGCGGTTTTCTATGCGGATGCGAATGGTGTCATTAACGTGGCGTCTGGTTGGATTATGTCGAAAGACGCTTCTGACGAAAGTGGCAATACTTGGTACTACGCATCTTCCAATGGTGTCCTTAAGTCTGGTTGGCAATATGTCAACGGTGCGTGGTATTGGATGGACCCTTCCACATTCAAGATGAAAACTGGATGGCTTAATGACGGCGGTACGTGGTACTGGCTCCAGCCTTCGGGTGCCATGTTTGCTAACGGGTGGCTGAAAATCGATGGCGTTGACTATTACTTCAATGCAAGTGGTGCATGGTTGAATACGTCTGGTTCTGTTTTGGGGGTCAATAGGTCCAGCTTGGTCAATTGGCTTATGAGCCACGAAAACGACGGCTATTACCGTGGAACACGCTACGACACGCATCTCAGCCAGGAAACGTGCATGTACCCAAAGGGTGATCCGCGTTGGGACGGTTATACGGGCATGAATTGTGGTGGATTTGTATCGCATGCATATATGAAGGCGGGCGGGAATTTAGCTCCCATTGCCGCCGAGCAGAGCCATTCCCCTTGGAGTGGAGGTCCCGGAAGGGGCGGCTGCGTAAACGCTTATCGTTGGTACGGCTACGCTATCGATACGTGTGCGAACGTGACTTATTTCAACTCTATTGATGAGTTGTTACGTAGTGGTTTGGCTCGTAAGGGGGACATTGTGTTCTTCAATCCTTACAACCCATATGCGGACGATAGCCACATTGGCTTTTTCTGGGGCAATTCGCCGAGCGAAAATTTGTTCTGGCATAGTGATGGTTATGGAAATCGCATCTCCGGTTTGACCGCTTTGGGCCCATCGAAAGTAATACTGATTCGTTAGAATTCCGAGTTGTAGGGGACTCTCTGGGCCCCCTACCTTTTTGACATCTGGTTTGAAAGTTTATTTGAAGTCGGTATTCTTGGGGGCAAGAGGAGGGGGCAATGAGCCTGCGGGTTCAACCCTGCCGGTAAGTTCTTCTTTTCTTTGCAGCATTGCGCCCAACTATTTATTGTCCTAGATGGCATCTTGTCCTGTTAGATGTTCGGGAATCTTTCATAGCTATGCTGTAAGCTAGACGCAATCAAGAGCGAATGACGAGGTTTACATGAACAAACATCTTAAGTTGTTTTCGGCATTGTTGGTGCTGATGCTCTTTGCGCCCGTTTCTATGTTTGTATGCCCTGCGGATGCAGAGGCTGCTCAGACTCTGGTTGAGAATTCTTGGCGTTATGAGGGTGGACAATTAGTTTCAGATGATGCTTCTTCCGAAGAAGACGGAATAGCCTTATTGTCTATGGACGCTCTTCCCGATGGGGTTACAGCTCAGGGCATTGACGTCAGCGAGCACCAAGGGCGTATTGATTGGGACGCAGTTAAAGCTTCTGGCATCGATTTCGCTATTCTGCGCGTTGGGTTTGGCGCTCCGTCTTTCGGCGGTCGAGTTGACTATCAATTTAATCGAAATATTTCTGAGTGCGAGCGACTCGGAATTCCCTACGGCGTCTATGTCTATTCATATGCTTTTGATAATCAACAGGCAGCCGATGAGGCATCAATGGTGATCAATTGCCTTTCTGGGCATAATCCAAGATTGCCGGTGTATTACGATCTTGAGGATAACTCGATAATTGCAAATGGACGTCAAACCGGAATTGCATTGAGGGCGCAGGTTTTTTGTAATAGGATTTCTGCCGCAGGATATGAGCCTGGTATTTATGCAAATTTAAATTGGTTTAACAACATTTTGACTGACTCTGTATTTAAGAGTAGCTCTTGGGATCATTGGATTGCTCAATATAACTCGCAATGTGACTATACCGGCAATTACAGTTTTTGGCAGTATAAGAGCAACGGAAAAGTCCCTGGAATCAACGGCAACGTTGATATGAACTACGCGTATGTTGATGTCTCCCTTTATCATTGGCAACTAATTGACAGCACCTGGTATTATGCAGCCTCCAACGGCAAGGCGTATACCGGATGGTTGTTTCAGAGTGGCACGTGGTACTGGCTCGAGCCCGACGTGGGCGGTGCCATGGCTACCGGCCTTCACGAGTGCAACGGCTCCCTGTACTGGTTTAATTCGTCCGGCGCGATGGCGACCGGGTGGGTCCTCGACGGCGGGACCTGGTACTACGCGACTGGCTCCGGCGCGCTGGCGCGCGGCCCCGTATCCGTCGGCGGCGTGCCCTACTGCTTCGACGCCCGGATGGGTGCCATGCTGACGGGCTACCAGACGGACGCGCAGGGCGTCCGCCGCTACTTCGGCAGCTGCGGTCCCCTTAACGGCTGGGGCCTCGTCGACGGCTCCTGGTATTGGTTCGCTGACGGTATCGCCTCGACCGGCTGGCTTTACACCGGCGGCTCCTGGTACTGGCTCGACCCCGACGCGGGCGGCGCCATGGCGACGGGCCTCCATTCGTGCAACGGTTCCGCATGCTGGTTCAACAGCTCCGGCGCAATGGCGACCGGATGGGTCCTCGACGGCGGGACCTGGTACTACGCGACTGGCTCCGGCGCCCTCGCCTCCGGCTGGCTCAACCTAAACGGTGCGTGGTACTGGCTCGATCCCTCGACGCACGCCATGGCGACGGGCTTTCACGAGCGCAACGGCTCCCTGTACTGGTTTAATTCGTCCGGCGCGATGGCGACCGGTTGGGTGCTCGACGGCGGGACCTGGTACTACGCGACGGGCTCCGGCGCGCTGGCGCGCGGCCCCGTATCCGTCGGCGGCGTGCCCTACTGCTTCGACGCCCGGACGGGGGCCATGCTGACGGGTTACCAGACTGATGCGCAGGGCGTCCGCCGCTACTTCGGCAGCTGCGGCCCTCTTAACGGCTGGGGCTTCGTCGACGGCTCCTGGTACTGGTTCGCTGACGGTATCGCCTCGACCGGCTGGCTTTACACCGGCGGTTCCTGGTACTGGCTCGACCCCGACGCGGGCGGCGCCATGGTGACGGGCCTCCACGCGTGCAACGGCTCAGCGTACTGGTTCAGCGCCTCCGGCGCGATGGCGACCGGATGGGTCCTCGACGGCGGGACCTGGTACTACGCGACTGGCTCCGGCGCCCTCGCCTCCGGCTGGCTCAACCTAAACGGTGCGTGGTACTGGCTCGATCCCTCGACGCACGCCATGGCCACGGGCGTTCAAACTATCGGATCATGTGAATACATATTTAATAGTACCGGCAAGATGATGGCTAATTGCTGGTCAAACGGTGATGGGTCTTGGATGTATCATTCGTCATCCAGCGGCGCAATTGACCTTAAAGGCATCATGACCGATTCGGGAATCCAGCTGATTGACGACGACGGTAATGCCAGAACTGGTTGGATTGAGAGTCAGGATGCTCGATATTATTGTTCTGCTAGTGGAGTAATTCTGACTGGGTGGCAGCAAATTGCTGGGTCTTGGTATTACTTTAACCCGGATGGTCGAATGGCGACCGGCTGGCTTAACGATGGCAGCAACTGGTACTGGCTGGATTCCGCTTCTGGCGCGATGAAAACGGGATGGCTTTCCCTTGGGGGCACATGGTATTACCTTGATGCCGCACGTGGGGGAGTAATGTTGAGCAACGGTTGGTATTGGATCGGCTCTACTGACTACAAGTTCAGTTCATCCGGCGCAATGGTTGGCGCTTGGGTCGATGTCCCGTGCTATTTGCAGTACCCGGAACTTCCTACTGGCTGTGAGTCGGTTGCCCTTACAAACTTGCTTAACTACTATGGTTTCGGTTTAGGTAAGACGATTATTGCGGATTATTACTTGCCCAAGGGAAGCAACGGCAACTTTGTTACCGCCTTTGATGGCAACCCAAGGCGTAGCAGCGGGGGTCTCATGGGATGCGTCGCCCCTGCGATTACTATTGCTGGTAATAACTTTCTGCGCGCTGCGGGAAGTATCATGCAGGCAAAAGACGTTTCTTTCTCGTCAATTTCTTCCATTAAGAACAGACTGACCTGTGGACAACCTGTTGAGATGTGGAATACCGAATGGGGAAGTTGGCCAGGAGGCCGTTATGCTGCTCGTTGGTATAACGGGCATTCCTATGGTCTGTGGGGCGGTAATCATGCCGTAGTCCTTAAAGGCTATGATGACGAGCAGGGAATTGTCTATCTTTCGGATTCGATTAACGGCAATGTTACGCGAAATGCCCAGGTGTTCTTCGGCACGTGGCAACAGATGGATAGCCAGGCTGTGGTAATTGAATAGCCATGATGCTAAAAGGGGAGAGCTCGTCGAGCTCTCCCCTTTTACTATATTGTTAATCAAGCTACGCCGTCTTATTACGTCCAAATAGTTCGTCCCAGTTACTAGCTGCCAAAACTGTTCCGCATACAATTACAACGCAGCAGATTACGGATGCCATATCGGGAATTGTTCCAAGCAAGATCAGGCCAAAGACCACCGACCATGCCGAATAGGAGATATTCAGAGCCATCGCACGCGCTGCTCCGATTGCCGCAATCCCCTTGTAATAGAACAGATAGGATGCAGTTCCTGCGAGTCCGGCGAGTGCAATAATCAATGTAGGCATGCTCGGGATGGCACCCAGCGTGAAATGCCATGCTCCGAAGAGGGGGAGTACAAGCACTCCATAAACAAGCGCACTTGTAGTTTCGCGGATTTGCAAAGCCGTTTCGTCATCAACGGCATCATCTTTCATTCCCCATGCGCACAGCACCGCTTCGGATCCCCATCCGATAACAGCAAGCACCGCGCCGAGTAAGCCGAGGGGGGCATTTGCAATCTCGCTCGATCCGGCCGATAGATAGCCCATCGTCATTACGCCGCAAAGAGCAACGAGAAGGGAAAGAATCTGTCCTTTGCCCATTTTCTCCTTCAGCAGCACGAAAGAAAGGAATGCTCCGACAGCGGGATAGAAGGCGGATATAATTGCCGTGTAGGCTGCTCCGATATTATTAATCGCCAATACGTATCCGGTCATTCCGATAGGTCCACCGAGCAGTGCGCCGGCGATGACGACCTTGCCCGAACGAGTTTTAAGTGCAGCGAGCGTGTCTTTTAATCTGCCTCGAACTCCCATGTACCCAAAGAGCCAGATCGCACAGAAGGCATCATGGAGAAAAGATCCCGCAATGGAGGCACATGCAAGCGCTTCCGCCGATCCAATATAGGGCGCGAGCGCCAAACCGATTCCAAGTATTACTGTATCAAGGCCCCAAAGAAGACCGCTAAAAAAGCCGAATTGCATCGTCACTCACCTTTTCGATAGATCTCCAGTGCCTTTTTAAGGTATTTGGCACTGTAATTGAAGTAGATATAGAGCCATTCGCCTACGAAGTCGCCTTCGGCTTCTTTCAGAAGAGACCAGAGGTACCAGCACCATCCTGCAAGGGCAATGTGCGCATAGTTATGTGCAACTTCGTTGTTTGTTGCCTTGCGCCCAAAATATGCATCAAGCGCGCGGTCGACTTCATCTTCGGAAAGCTCGCAGCAGACACTGCACGTTCCAAAATCGTTTGCATAATCGCTCATGCCAGCATATTCCCAGTCAATGAGATAGTACTTGTCGTTTTCATCGATAAGGAAATTGAGGTAAAAGAAGTCATTGTGACAAAGGCATTTTGGCGCATTGTCGGCCTGGACAAAGTGCTCCAATTCATCGATTTCGGCGGCCATTTCCCTGTAGCCTGGAATGTCGATAGGGCCTTTTTCCAGAAGAAGTGATTCGTAGCGCTTCGCTTCGAGGTAGAAGTCAAATTCGGTTTCGACATTTGCACCGCTCTCGTGAAGCGAACGACACATCTGCATCATTCGATTCATTTGGGCATCATCATGCGGATCAGGCTGCTTTGCGTTGGGTACAAACTTCGAAATTTTCCAACCGCGCTTTGGGTCCTCATGAATGAACGTGTCGTCAAGGCCGAGTTCCTTGGCCTTTTTAAGTGCGGCTACTTCTCCATTTCTGTTAATAAGCAGTTCGGTCCCGACTCCCGGATGGCGGTAAACGTACTCTCCGTCATTGGTTCTAAAGTGGCACGATAGATTCGTAAGACCTTGTTTAAGGGGATAAACGTCGTGAATCTCTGATTTGGAGCAGCCGAGCACTTGCTCGATGTTATCGAAAATATCGGAGTCAACGTTTTCGATAAAATGCGGATCAAAGGCACGCAGTTCATCAAGAGAATCGAATTCGTTGATCTCGCCCTCAGGATACTTTTTGATCACCATATCGAGCTCCTTGATGTGCTCGATATATAGATCTTCCCAAAGCTTGTCCGTTGTTTCGGGCTTGTTATATTCCGTTTCGAGAATCTGCTTAAATGCAAGCGAGAAGGCTTTATCAAAGTAGACATGTCCGAGCATATACCAAGCATCGGAACCGCCAATCGTAACATTGGTGATTCTGTCCATTGCTCCGGTTTGAATGCACCATTCTTTGGTGGCGCCTTCAGCATATTGAGCAGAATAAAATGCTTTCCAAACGTATGCTTCAAACGGATTGTTTAGAAGGTAATCATCGCTTGAACAAATATAGGTGTTGCCAAGCCGCTCTTTTACGCACATAAGCGATGCGTGGTTATTTTTGGATGCATATTCGTTGTTGACGACAATCGAAACGCCGAACTTGCTTTCGAGATAGAAGAAATACTCTTTTTTATAGCCGACAACGACGGTGATATTGCTGATACCTGCGTCTTGCAGCTGCCTAATCTGTCGCTCAATGAGGATCTCACCACGTACTTTTAAAAGGCCTTTGGGCTTTTCATACGAAATGGGAGCAAAGCGGCTCGAAAGCCCCGCAGCCAATATCACTGCGTTTTCAACCTTATAGGGATGAAGCGCTTCGTAACCGCCGTCGGTTAGGCTGTCCGATTCGAGAAGCCCCTCATTCGTGAGCTCTTTATTCGCTGCGTTTACTGATCCAAGTGAAAGGCCGGTGCGCTCGGCAACTTCTCGCTGGCTGGCATATGGGTTCTTTAGGTATTCGTACAGAACTGTAAAGTTACGCTTGGTCAGTTCCACTGCAGGCCTCCAATTAAGATGTTCATTGCTTAGGAAAAGAATAGAATGATTGAACGATATGTTCAATCAATTGTATTTAGCTACATAGACTGAACAGAAAGTAGCGAAAATCAATCTCGAAAGGTGGATTAAAATAACTAAATAGGATATCTGGGAGGGTCGCTTATGTATCGATTCGAAAAGAAGGCCACGCTTGTTTGTGCTGCTGCGTCATTAATCACTGCTTGCTGCTTGCCCCTGAGTGCGAATGTCGCGTTTGCACAGGATTCCGTTGAGGCTCAGAGTATTGAGTCAAAAGCGGATTTTTCTTCTGTGGTTTCCGATGATTTGCAACCTGATAATTCTTCCGTCATAAAAGATGGCTGGCAACGAGACGAGTCGTCTGGAGTTTGGTATTACGGAAAAAACGGTAAACACCAAACTGGCTGGCTGCAAAGCGGGGGCTATTGGTATTGGCTTGATCCGGCCAATGATGGTGCAATGCAGACAGGTTATTTCAATGTGACCGATGCTGGCGGATCGACTGCTTCGTTTTATGCGAATGACGGCAATGCCGCAACGCCTTTTGGCGCGCTATATCAGAACTGCTGGCTACGTAACTCAGATGGAAATTGGTTTTATGCCAATGCTGGAGGCGATTTAGCTGCTGATTGGTTTTATCAAGACGGCACATGGTATTACCTGGATCCTGCCACCCATATAATGCAGGTTGGTTTTGTCGACCTCGGGAGCGGGAAATACTATTTAGATGCCACTGGTGCTATGAAAACCGGCTGGATTCTCGTTGACGGGAATTGGTACTGGGCATATCCATCGGGCGCACTTGCTTCGTCATGGCAGACGATAGGTGGGACTCGCTATTATTTTGACTCTCAGACGCTGGCTATGTTCAAAGGTCGTCACGAGATCGATGGAAGTACCTACATTTTTGGCGACTATGGCCTCGTAAATGGATGGTTCAAAGATGGAGTAGATTGGTATTACTGCTCTAATGGTATTGCGGTCACTGGCTGGCAACTCGTTAACGGAACCTGGTATTATCTCGATCCGGCTTCCGACGGCAAAATGTCTGTTGGGTATTTAGACCTTGGCAATGCAGCATATTATTTGAATTCGAATGGGACTATGGCTATTGGTTGGGCTCAGTCCGAGGACGGCTGGTATTTTGCCTCTGAATCTGGCGCGCTTATTTCTGGCTGGTATAAAGAGGGCGTGAGTTGGTATTACCTGGACCCTGCTAGCCATCTCATGAAAACGGGCTTATTTGAGGTGGGCGGCAACGATTGTTTCGCAAACCTGAGCGGTAGACTTGTGGTGTCAAGCTGGATTACCGTTAAAGACGGCGTAGAAAGATATGCCGATGGCAATGGATATCTTTGCAAAGATGTGATCCGCGAAAACGGTACTATCCTAAAAACAGCCGGAGCTGATGGCTGGCAGGTTGCGTCCGGTTGGGTTAATGTTGCAAATCAAAGGTTTTATGCTGAGCCCGGAACGGGCGTCATTCATCGTGGATGGCTGCAGATTGATGGCGATTGGTATTGGCTTGATGCCGATTCTGGTGCGATGAAAACTGGATGGGTTTTTACTGACGGTGCATGGTATTACCTAAACGCCGACGGAAAAATGGCAACTGGTTGGAAATGCCTCAATGGAACATGGTATTACCTTGACTCCAACGGCAGCATGCATGTTGGCTGGCTTAAAGATTCGGGTAAGTGGTATTGGCTAGACGGCAGCGGTGCTATGGCAACAGGCGCAAGAACCATCGATGGCGTGCGTCGAATTTTCTGGAGCGATGGCCAGTGCGACAAGGTTGGCTGGCAAAATCCTCCGCAGTATCCCCAGGTCAGCTCTTGGACTGTTCAGTTGCCTAGCTACTGCACTGGCTACTTTACCTATGTGACTCCTTCTCGCATTTCTGTCGAAGCGACGCGGGAAGATTGCGTGAATGCCTTTATTCAGCGTGCTTACGAATATATCGGTACGCAATATATTGAGCCTTGGTCTACCGCTCCCGGCGGGGCTGTTGATTGCTCTGGTTTTGTCTTGCAATATCTTTATGCTACTGGCATGGATATGGGTGTTTACAACCCTTATAACCATCGCTGGGATCCAAGCCAAACCTACAATTCGATGAATTGGTATCGAAGCAACATCTTTATGCCCGTGAGCACCAGCTCGATTCAGCGTGGCGATGTGATTTATTATCGCGGGCATATCGCAATCGCACTTGGCGGCGGTATGATGATTGACTCCTGGCCTCATCAGGGTGTCGGTATTCATCCCGTCAGCGCTAGGGGAAATGTGATCGGCGCAGCCCGTCCGTTTATCTAATTGATTCCTTGTAAGACAGTCGGTACCGGTTGGGGGCCTGAAATGAATGCTCGGATTGATCATCGAATTTGCTGGCGAGCAATCGGCTTGGTGCTACTATCCGCCTCGCTCTCGGTTTTCGCCCCCGCGTTTTCTTGCACTGCTTATGCCGTGGAAGAGGGGGCGGATAACGATATCGTAGAGCGCGACTCGACGGAAGGGTCGGGTGCTTTTGTCGGCGGCGGTCTCGCTCAAGATTCCAACGATTATGCTGGCAAAACAGCGGAAGATTCGAATCCACAGGTTGTCGAAAGCCAAGACTCGTCGACGACGGAAAAACTATCTGGATGGCAATGGGACGGTTTGTCCTGGTATTACTATCTTGACGACTGCCGTTTGACCGGAATGCAGAATGTTGACGGCTCGTTGTTTTATTTGGACCCCGCTCGTGACGGCGCGATGAGTTGCGGCTGGATTTTTACTGACAATAAGTGGTATTACGCGAGTCCATCAGGCGCTTTGGCAAATGGTTGGCAGCTTATCGGAGGCCAATGGTACTGGTTTGACTCCCTTGACGGCTGTTCCATGGTTACTGGGCGACGTGTTATCGATGGGCATCCTTATCTTCTTGGAACCTATGGACTGATTAATGGATGGTGTCTTGATAACGGTTTATGGTATTGGGGTAGCAATGGTGAAGTCTTAACCGGTTGGCTTCAAACTGGCAATAACTGGTATTGGCTTGATCCCGCCAATGATGGTGCTATGTCTAGGGGAATCGTTTCCGTTGGCTCATCACGTTATTATTTATCGGATTCCGGTGCAATGGCTGTTGGTTGGGCGTTTGATGGTACGGACTGGTATTACGCAGACGGTTCCGGCGCACTTGCGTCGGGCTGGCGTTCGGTGAACGGCGCTTGGTATTGGCTCGATATCGCAAATGACAATAGAATGGTTACCGGCTTTTTTTCCATCGGATCGAATCGGTATCATTTTTCTTCAACGGGAGCGCTGTCACTCGGCTGGTTTATGAGCGATGGAGACTGGTATTACGCTGAGCCATCTAATGCATCGGGTATTGTAAAGACGGGTTGGCTGAAGGACGGTAGCCAATACTATTATCTTGATCCTGCCGTCGACGGCAAAATGCTGCTCGGGCATTTTTCTGTAAATGGGAAAAGCTATTATGCAAAAGGCTCAGGCGCTGTTGCTTGTCGTGAATGGGTAGATGTCCAGGACTCGGTTCAGGATGGTCCGTCTAAGGCTTTTGCTGGTTCTGACTGCTCGTTGTGCGGAACATTGCGCAATGGGAAGTTATTTACTTCAAACGGCGATGGCGAATTGGTCGAAGCGCGCGGTTTCGTGACGCTTGGTGGCTGCATTTTCTATGCTGATCCGACTAATGGCTCCTTGAGCGTCGGCTGGCAGAACGTTAACGGAAAATGGTACTTCTTTGATGAGACCGCTGGCTATGCACGATCTGGCTGGCTGAGCAAGGATGGCTCCTGGTTCTATTTAGATCCATCTACTTACGTTATGAAAACCGGTTGGGTTGCCGTTAACGGATATTGGTATTACTTGAATTCGTCTGGTTATATGCAGACGGGATGGCTCAATTTGGGCGGCACCTGGTATTGGCTTGATGCTAGTGGGGCTATGGCTACTGGCTGGCGCGTTGTGGACGGATCCTGGAATTACTTCATGGCTAACGGCGCGTGGGTGTCAGACTATATGGACGCTAAAGCTCAAAGTTATTCAAGTAATACAAATTGGCTGATACTTGTCGATACGTCGCGTTGTATCACGAGCATCTACACTGGGTCATGGAATAATTGGTCCTTAAACCGTCGATATGTATGTTCGACGGGAAAAGCCAGTACGCCAACTGTGATAGGGGAGTACCAAGTCTACGGAAAGGGATACTCCTTTGGGCATGGATATACTTGCTATTACTACACACAGTTCTACGGTGATTATCTATTCCATTCTTCGCCCTACTACGTCAACAGTAACCGGGTGATGGATCCCACGATGGGCGTTCCATCCTCTGCAGGATGTGTGCGCCTTGAGATCCAGAACGCAAAATGGATTTACGATAACATACCTTATGGAACAAAGGTTGTTACCTATTGATATTGGACAAGTGTCTTTAAAGGTGGGAGAAAGACACTGATTCTTAAGGGACTCTTTTCCAATTGAGGTGCTTTGATTTGGCAAGCGGTTTCATGAGAAGGCAGTCATAAACTGTATGCACTTCCGGTGCGCAGGATTTTAATTCTCTACGAGCTTCCTTTTCAGATTATTTTGAAAAGCCAACCATCTCGCTCCCTCTAGGGGGGGCGAGATGTCGGTGTTGGTGTTAAAAATTACGGGAGCACCATTCAATTTGCCGCCATGTATTATCTAAAGGCCGAGCCTTCTCCTGTCTTTTTTGAGCGTAATAAACAACACCTTAAATCTCTAATGATTGCTTTGCTAATCTTGAAAACATGACTTTGGGAGGATTTTTGGAAATAGAAAAGGGAAATGGTACAGGCGTATGCGTACTTCTTTCAGCATATAAACCTGATCTTAAGTTTTTCGCCGCTCAACTTGATTCGATTGATGAACAAACGTTTCCGGTTACGCTTTTGGTCAGAAATGACTGCCCCGAATCGGCCTCTTTAGAGGGGTTTATCCAAGAGCATATAAAGAAAAACGCCTATCGTTATTATCATGGCGATAAAAATCTCGGTTATGTCAAATCGTTCGAGGCACTACTCTCTTTGGCAGAAGGGGATTACGTAGTATTTTGCGATCAAGATGATATTTGGGAGCCTAACAGAGTTCAAGTTTCGCTCAACCATATGCTAGAAGAAGGCTCAATTCTTGATGTTTGCGATAGATCGGTAATCGACGAAAACGGAAACATGCTGGTAGAGAGCTACAGAAAAGCTCATCCAAATTCGCCTGAAGTAAATTGGTGCTCCGGAGAGGATATTACTATTCAGGCTGCAAGTGTATGCTACGGCATTGGTATGGCTCTCATGCTAGATGCGAGTGCTGCTAAGTCGATGATTCCCTTTCCGGAATCCACTGCACATGATTTGTGGTTGACATTGGGCTGCAGCGAACTGGGGAAGTGCAGTTTTACAACGACTCCCTTGGTTAAGTATCGTCGACATGGCGGGAATGAAACTGGATTCCTTGCGGGTGTTGCTTCAAAAGATGATTGGTATTTAACAAGAGTTAAAAACAGGGTTGATACAGCTAAGCAATTTGCCGAAAGATTTCCTGATTCACCGCACCTAAAGGAAATAATGGGGTTCGCCGATGCAAGAGAGCGACGCTCCATAATTGGCTTGCTTAAATATCGACGAGCTTGCCCGTCCATTGCTAAAGCTGAAATCGTTATGCGACTTGTACCGAATTGGCTGTTTCTTTTGATTTTAAACATGATTAAAGAAGCAAAATAGCTTCGTATCCGAATCGCGACTTGTTCAGAAGGGCGCTTATATTTGTGGAAGCCACAGAGAAGACTCTTTCGATTAAACACAATATGTTCTGGAATACCGTTGGCTCGTTGACGAATTTAGGCTGTCAATGGCTAATCACTATATTGGTCGTTCGACTGTCTGATGGATATAGTGCTGCTGGAATTTATTCCCTTGCTATGTCTATTTTCAACATGTTTTCTCAATTGGCCCAATACAGGATGTACACGGTACAAATTGCAGATGTTGAAAGGAAAAACTCTGCTGGTGAATACCTGACTTTTCGTTTCTTTACTACGTTTATGGCGTTTGCAATGTTGGCCGTCTATTCCATTGCGACGTGTCGTATTGATACGGTGCCTGCTGTTCTTTTGTATGCTCTCTATAAAACCGCCGGCTTAGTTATTGATGTCATGCATGCCAATGATCAGGTTGGCCATAGGATGGACTATATTGGGAAATCCCTCATAATGCAGGGCATTGGTTCTCTCCTTTCGTTCATTGTTGTCTTTGGGCTGTTAAATAGCCTCGAAGGTGCATTGTTGCTAATGACGGTAGTGACTATAGGTATCGGTGTTATTTACGATTATCCGAGATCAAATCGAATCTCTGCAATCAAACTTGGAATTACCCAAGCGAAGGTCAGAGCTTTCCTATGTGGCTGTTTGCCCATCGTTCTGGGCGGCATTGCTGCTTCTGCGGCGCCGAATATTCCAAGGCAGTATTTATCTTATACATTCGGAGATTCTGCTCTAGGCATTTATGCATCAGTTGCTGCTCCCGTGGCAATTATCCAAATGGGTGCGACGTATATCTATAATCCTTTATTAGGTTATTTAGTAGAGCGTTACTATTCTAGGGAAAAGTCCTTTTTTACGCTTATAGGTAAAATACTTGCCGGTATTTTATTTGTCGGCGTCATATCAGCAGTTGCGCTTTTCTTTTTCGGCAAATTATTGCTGTCTTTGTTTTATGGCGCTGGAATAGCCAAACATTCTGATCTCCTTCAGCCTATGTTGGCTTGTGCCTTTTTGACTGGCATTGCTTGGTTTGTCAACGATTTGCTGGTTTCTCTTGATAACTACCGAGGGGTATTTGTTGGCAGCATATTGTCCTTAATCAGTGCTGTTGCTGTCATGGCTCCCGCGCAAGTGTTGTTTGGCTTAAATGGCCCTACTGTAACGGCGCTTATATCCAATGCTATTTGCCTTATTTATCAGTCTTTTGTTTTGGGGAAACAGACGCAAGAATGGTTTGGGGAAAAGAGATAGGCCGATGATGTCTAAAGCTCACGCGCTATTAAAGCTTCAAAACACTGAATTGGATATCCTTCAGGTTGTCGCTGCATTCTGCTCTAAGCACGGCATCAGGTGGTGGCTTGATGGCGGAACATGTTTAGGAGCAATGCGTCATAGGGGGTTTATCCCTTGGGATGATGATATAGATATCGGAATGATGCGTTCAGACTATGACCGCTTTTGCTCTTTAGCCGAGGATGGTTTACCGGAAGGATATTCGCTCCATACATCGCGGAATACTATTGGCTATGCTGCGATGTTTGCTAAGGTGTATCGCGATGAAACTCGCTTCGAGAATCAGGAGGCTCGAGAGGCTTCCAGTTCGATGGGTATTTTTGTCGACATCTTTCCATATGACCAGCTCTATACAGATAAACGCCTTCGTGCAAAACAAGTCCGAACTGCATCAATTGCACAGAAAAGAGCTTATTTATATCACTCTTCTTCCATTGTTGTCCCTCATAAAGGGTTCCTTGGACAACTCGAGCAAATTGGTTGTTCTGCTATACACGTAGTGGAACGACTGGTTTCTCGAGGCGCATGCTCTTACCAGGATTTGTTCGACTCCTGTATTGCCGACTCAAATACGGGTGAGGTCTCTGATTATTGTCTGACGTTAAGCTGGCCGAATATGGCGCCAGTGCCTATTTCAGAGATTTTCCCTCTGAGCAGTGCGGTTTTCGAAGGCAGTGAATTCCCCGTTCCTCGTATGACGGATAAATATCTTACAACGATGTATGGCGAATGGAAGAAAATTCCGGAGCCGGAAAATCGACATACCCATCTTCCTCTTCTGCTTGACTTTGGGGATGGTGAAGTCTGGACTGCGCAGAATTAAGGATATGAAATCTTTACCAGATGAGGTTATGTAATGAGTTCTTCTATTTGTATTTTCACCCATCATTATCACCCGCAACTTAGTGGAATTGGTAATTTTGTCGATGGTCTCGCTCATGCCCTAGCTGCCCGCGGCGACAGGGTGGTTATCGTTACTAATGATTCAATGCGCGTAGGAGTCGGTCATTCAGTCGAAAACGGTCTCGAGATAATTCGGCTTCCATGTATTTCATTGCTTGATGGAAGGCTTCCTCTTCCCAAAAAAACCGGCGATTATTACCGGCTCCTGCAAAGCCTTGATGATTATGAGTGGGACGGCGTACTTATCAACACGAGGCTTTTCCCCCTCTCACTCGAAGGGCTGAAGTTTGCTGTGGATCATAACACTAGGGCCGTCGTTCTCGACCATGGTTCAGCGTATCTTTCTTTCAATCAGCCATTCCTTGATTATTTTGTGCGCCGATATGAGGATTGGATTACTGATCGCGTAAAGACGTTTGAACCTGATTTCTATGGGATTTCTTCTAAAAGCGTTGAATGGCTTCAGCATTTTAATATCGGTGCAAAGGGCGTAATATCGAACTCAATCAATGCTTCAATTTATAGGAGCATCTCTTCGGGTAGAGATTTCCGATCAGAATTAGGTGTCCCTCAATCATCTTTAGTTGTGGCTTTTGTTGGGCGGTTTATTCCTGAAAAGGGAATTTATTCAATTATTGAGGCAGCTCGCGCAAAGGATATTACCAAGCGTGATATTTGTTTTGTTCTTGCAGGGGATGGTCCGCTGGCCAATGAAGTCAAGGAAGCCTGTTCGTCGAACTTGTTTTGGCTTGGGAGATGTAGCGCAGAGGACATTTCCTCCTTACTTCAGCAAGCAGATGTGCTTTGTCTTCCAACTCGGTCCGAAGGCTTTTCGACGGTACTTCTTGAGGCTTCAGCTTGCGGAACGCCTGCTGTGGTAACAGATGTGGGAGGCGCGCACGAGCTTATTCCAGATGATAGCTACGGCACGATAATTCAGTCCATGTCATCTGATGAGGTGGTTTCGGCATTATGCAGGCTTTTTGATGATCGAAAGCTGCTTTCTCTACAGTCTCGAAACTCTAGGGCCCTTGTTGAAAATCGATATAGCTGGGACGCCACTGCTATAGATGTCGAGAAGGCGTTTTGTATTTGCTAAGTGATACTTGGCTGGCTTTTACTTAGCTTTTGAGTGAAGTTGGATCTAAGACCCGAATTTGTTATTGTCGACTTATCCTATTCGATTTTGTCTTTAGTTGGAGATGCACGTTTTGAATAATCCTGCAATTAAGAAAAGCGAGTACGCGCTTGCCATCTTTGGGCTGGGACTTCTTTTGTTAGCTGTCGCGACATCATTGCACTATAAGAATTTAAATCTATTCATTCTTGAACTCTTTTGCGATGTCGTTGCTGTTGCGTGCTTATATTTGCAACCGAAATCACAGTCGAGCGGTGATGCTATTCGTCAGATAACCGTTCTCGTCGCGTCCAGTATCCTCAGCAGCTTTCTGCTAGTTTTCATCATATTGGCTGGCGCGAAGACGTTTGGCCCCTTCGGTCTTGGTGCATGGAATATCTCAGGTCTGGTTATATGCTTTCATTTAGTTTTAGCGTTCCAGGGAATTGAGCTTTGCTATGGCCTGATGAAGAGCTTCGTAACCTCGGTTAAGAAAACTGATGCTAAGAAGTGTTTCTTTTATTTGGCGGTTTTTGTTGGCTTTGCTGTTTTAATCGCTTTTATTGGCATTCCGCTCGATAAGTCAAAGACGGTGTTGTTCGCGTCTGCTTTGCCCATTACGGTTTTGATCGGATTGATTGCTATTAATGGGGGCATTTCTTATCTGAAGCCCGAACTGTTCGCTTTCGCATGCATTGTCTCAATTGGTCTATCCGTAATTATTTGCTTTCCCGTTACAAATTTTTTGACATGGGATGATGAGGTCCACTATGGAAATGCAAACAGTTTTTCCTACCTCACAAATGCTGAAATATCAAATTCTGACCGAATGATAGTCGAGCAGTTTTATATGGGGGACGGCTTTAGTTTGGATGCAGCTTTGGGTAAGTACCCAATAGATGAAACAAGAGAGTTTAACCGTGGCTCTGTTGAGCAATTGGTCAGAGAGGCTGATAAAAATGATTTAGCTGAAGGTATCGAACGTTTTAATTGTTTTGATAGTGTGGCTCTTTCTAAAATTGCCTATATTCCTTCATCTATCGGCCTTTGTTTGGGTCGCTTGCTTCATCTCCCATTCTCTATCAAATTTGCATTGGGTAAAATTTTTAATTTGTTTGCGTATGCAGTTATCTGCGGAATCGCAATTCGTATAGCCCCTTGCAGAAAATGTCTTTTCACTTGTATTGCGTTGTTCCCGTCTGCTGTGTTAATGGCAGCCAGTTACTCGTATGATCCCTGTGTGATATCGTTCAGTTTGCTAGGAACAGCTCTTTTGTTGAAGATGCTTATTTCTGAAGAGGATATTTCTGCTAAAACGTTCTTCGCATTTCTACTATCTTTTGCAATCGGGTTTGCAGCTAAAGCGATTTATTTTCCCTTATTTGGACTTGCGCTTTTAATTCCTGCAAATAAATATGTTTCAAGCAAGCAAAGACGTATCTTGATTGGTACTGCTCTATTCGTTTGTGCCATTATGATCCTATCTTTCTTGACGCCATATTTCTCATCTGTCGTAAATAATATTTCTGATGCACGTGGTGGCTCCGAAGTCTCTACGGCTGGTCAAACGACGGGAGTGCTTGCAAATCCAGTTGGAACTATAGCTGTAATCTCGAATTTCGTTTTTGGATCGATGCTGACCCCGGCGTTTCTCAATTCAATATCAACGAATATGGCTTATCTTGGGGACGTGTCTAATCTGTTCCCATGGCTTTCGTATCTCCCCATCATGCTGTTTGAAGCTATTTGCATTATTGATAATGAAAAAGATACTAAAATAAAGCTTAGCCGTTGCGGAATTGTTTGGACTCTATTCCTGGTTCTTGCTACTTGCCACCTAGTTGCTTTGGCTCTATACATCGCTTTTACAGGAGTTGGAAGCCAGACAGTTGCGGGTGTCCAAGCGCGATATCTCATACCTTTGATAATACCTTTTGCCTGTCTATTGCTCAGGTTCCCTATTTACTGCGATGAGGAGGTGAAGGCTAAAGTTACAGCCTTTATGCTCGGGGCTCCATTTGCGCTGCTGTATTTTGTGATGTTCGAGCTTCTGTATATCCGTTTTTTCTAAATTAGCGATATAGGTCATGGTTATAGTAGGAGTGGGCAATTAGTTGGATTCGATTGGATCGAATGGGACGGCGTTGAGGGTTCGCTCAGGACATGCGCCCCGTATTTGAGGCAGAACTGCAAGGGGTCCTTTTCCTGCGGTGATGGATGGGGACTCCATGTGTGCCCTAGTTGAGCAAGCTAAATATCTAAGCTTGAGATGTAACTTCCTAATGGTTAGACAGGATACAGTAAACTTAAGTCTGAGTTAAGCTATGCGTTGGACTGTAAGAGTCGCAAATTCTTTGGGCGTCGCTAAGAGCCAACTGTTTTTGGAATGGATGAATCTCGATTGTCTTTTACTTCAACGACATGTTCAAAAGGACATCTGCGTGTTCTCGTAATAATTCCTGCCTATAACGAACAGGAGTGCATTCTCAATACCGTTGCAGCTATAAAAGCTGCGGGTTATGACTATGTCGTAATCAACGACGGCTCACAAGATACAACGCTTGAGCTTTGTCGAGAGCATGGTATCAACATATTGGATTTGCCGCAGAACCTTGGTATCGGTGGAGCGGTCCAAGCGGGCCATAAATATGCCCAGAGATTTGGCTATGATATCGACATTCAGGTTGACGGCGATGGCCAACATGATCCTTCTTATATTCCTGAGCTTGTAAAGCTGATTGAGAGCGGTGCGAGTTTGGCGATAGGCTCTCGATTTCTGGTTGAGACTGATGGTTTTCAATCAACTTTTATGCGTCGTGTTGGAATCAGGTGGCTTTCATTTTTGCTCGAGTTGCTTACGGGTAAGGTGGTCACCGATCCCACTTCTGGCTTTAGGGCCTGCAATAAAGATGCTATCGACCTGTTCTGCAAGAGTTATCCTGATGACTACCCGGAGCCAGAGTCGATTGCTTTGGCTATGAAGCTTGGTCTTCCCGTTATGGAAGCGCCTGTAAAGATGAATGAGCGCCAAGGTGGACGTTCATCTATCGGGGGCTTCTCTTCCGTCTACTATATGGTCAAGGTTACGTTAGCCATTGTCCTTGTGTGCTGGGTTCATAGGGGAGACAAATAATGAATCTTATTTTGAGGATTGGTGCGGCCCTCTTTTTCGGCGGATTCCTCGTCTATGTTTTACGTCTCGTGTCCAACGGAAAGATGCTTCTTAAGTACTCTTTGCTGTGGATTTTGATGTGTATGGCGGCCTTGATCTGTGATTTATGTCCTCAGATTATTTATAGTTGCTCAACAGCTATTGGGTTTGTCAACCCGGCCAATTTCCTTTTTTTGGGTGCAATCGTGCTGTTGCTTGCAATCTCTCTGTCTCTTAGCGTTGCCGCGAGTCGTCATGTTTTGGCGATCAAAAACCTTACTCATAGGATTGCCCTGCTCGAAAAAGAGCTTGAGAAAAGGTCTGATCATGAATGAGCTCAATACATGGTTTGATTCAGTTCCTTCGGCTATCCCTCATTAGGGCTCCTAAGTTTGTGCACCATTGATCGCGCTCGACTGCTGGTTGTGGATTGTCTAACAAATAGACAATCCCTATGTTGAGTGTCTTATCGTTTTATCTGGTGCAACGTATCAAGCGAGTTGTCTTGCATATTAATTAATTTGGGAACTGCATCTCTGGGTCGACTGCATCTGGATATTCAAAGGTTAATTTGATTTGGCGAGAAGAGAAAAATGATGAAAAATCGACATCTGAGTTTAATCAGCGTGGTTTGTCTAACATCTATTTGTTTCATCTCTCTTTTATGGCCCGCAATCGCATTTTCATTAACTGAAGATTGCGTGGCTGAAGGCACTGATGGCTCTTTGGTTCAATCGGGTCAGGAAGCATTTGGGACATCAGGTAGCGATCGTTTGACTTTGGATTCCGATAATTTCAAAGCATCTATCGATTCGTCGATATATGAATATACTGGCGATGTGATTACTCCTGATGTCTCTGTTTTGACTGCCAGCGGTTCTGTGCTAGCAAGCGGAATCGATTATGAAGTCACGTATTCAGATAATGTTGCCCCTGGCTGCGCCACTATAAGAGTGAATGGGCTAGGGAATTACGCCGGCGTTACCTCTCAACTGTCGTTCCAGATCGTTCGTTCCTCTGATAATAACATCGCTCTTCCTGGTTCTTGGGCCTACCAAAACGGTAAATGGTGGTGGAGATATGAGGCTGGTGGTTGGCCGTCAAACTGTTTTCTGTCCATTAGAGGGGCGGAGTATTATTTTGATTCCGAAGGTTATGCAGCTACTGGCTGGAAATACTTGAACGATGGCTGGCATTTATTTTCTAACTCCTGTGCACATTTGAAGGGATGGGCTGCCACCGGTGGGCGCTGGTTCTACCTTGACGAGACATCGGGTTCAATGAAGACCGGCTGGGTTTTAATTGATGATAGCTGGTACTATTTGGACAGTTCGGGCGCTATGCAGACCGGGTGGTTACTCCTTGGCAATACTTGGTACTGGCTTGAGCCTTCTGGATTAATGGCTACGGGCTTTAGGCTTGTTAACGGCTCTTTGTATCATTTTTCCGAATCCGGTTCTATGAGCTCCGGTTGGTTTATTAACGATGGGGCATGGTATTGCTCCAACGCATCGGGAGAGATTCGTACCGGGTGGTTTTACAATGGTTCTAGCTGGTATTTGCTAGACCCCAATAATAATGGCGCCATGCTGGAAGGATTTCAAACTGTAAATGGCTCCATTTATTATTTGGATCCGGATAGCGGCGGTGCATTAAAGTGCAACACTTGGGTCTTCTCACAAGATGAAAACGTATATTATGCGTGCAGCAGTGGTGCGATTGTGCTTTCGGGCGTCAAGGACGGCGCGGGTGGAATTAAGCTCAGGGATCCCGAGGGAAAGCCTGTCGCTGGCTGGTATTGGTCCTCAGCTGCACAGGTGTGGTTTTACACAGACTCAGATGGGGTTCTGCAGCGCGGTTGGCGATTCATTGACGGTAGGTGGTATCACCTCGACAACGAATCCGGAGCTATGAATACTGGCTGGTTCCTCGATGATGATGGAACGTGGTACTACCTTATGTCTTCTGGACAAATGGTAAATGGCTGGAACAGAATTGGAGACTCCGAGTATTTCTTTAATGCCTCAGGTGCTTGGGTGGAGCCTGAGCACTCCGCGCGCGCCTCCTTGCAGTCCCAGATCGTTAATCGTTGCCATAGCGTTCCTTCTCCTGGGGCGGGACTGTGCTCGGAGTGGGTTAGCCATGTGTTTTACCCCGTGCTGGGGTCATATCCCAACGGCGACGCATGCGACATGTTCTGGAATTGGTGTTACAGCCGAGATATATCTCAGCTTAAAGTTGGAATGATCGTTGCGGTCCCTACGCATACTCATACAAGTGCTGGTGCCCGCTGGGGCCATATTGCTATTTATATCGGAAACGGTATGGTTATGGATAACATCGGTTACATCAGGACAACATCACTTGCTTGGTGGCTGAACTACTACCACACTACCGCTATACCACAGTGGGGCTGGGTTTTAAATACGCCTTTGGAATGATGCGGATTCTGGCCAGCATGCGGAATCAACGCCTGCTTGTGTATCGAATCACAAACGCTTCTTAACTGTATATCATGTATGGAATGCAATTATTCATAGAAAGGGAATCGAGGGTTGACCCTCGATTCCCTTATCTATTAGTCGCATTTTAATAAGGTTAAAATTAGAAAGCGCAGAATTAAGCTAACACTTTATAAATGATAGTAGCGATTTCCGGGTTCTCCCACGCTGAAATTTGGGTTAATGTACGGATCGCCTTCGACATAGTATTTTGCCCAGCGATAATTCATGTATGCGACTTCTTTGTGGAACCGAATCTGCTTTTCCGTATTGTTTTCAACGCCTCTAGAAATCGACTCGTAGTGATAGAGCTCGACTTCGGGCGTGTATACGATCAGGTCGTTAATCTCGCGTAGCTTTAAGCAAAAGTCAACATCATTAAATGCAACTTGAAGCTCTTCGGTGAAACCTCCGACTTTCTCATATTCGCTACGCTTGGTCATTATGCAAGCTGCAGTGACAGCGCTGAAGTCTTGTTGCGCATCGTTGAGTGCAAAGTAGCCCCAATTATTCCTTGGCATGCTCTGGCAAAGATGTCCCGCCACGCCGCCAGTGACGCATAGGCCCGCGTGCTGAATGGTGTTGTCGGGATAGTAGAGTTTTGCACCGACTGCGCCAACATCCTCACGTGCGCAGATGCCAAGCATGGTCTCGATCCAATTGGGCGTAATTACCTCAGTATCGTTATTCAATAGCAAGAGATAGTCGCCCTTGGCGTGAGCAACGCCAAAGTTCATGAGCTTGGAGAAATTGAATTCGTGTTCCCAAGTTACAAGACGAACGATGTCAGGATATTTTGCTTGCAACTTATCGTAATAATCGAACGTCACCTTTTCTGTGCTGTTGTTTTCGATTATGACGAGCTCGTAATTGTCGTACGTTGATTTCTCAACAATTGATGTAATGCAGTTGTTCAGAATGTCGGCGTGGTCTTTAGTCGGGATGATAATTGACACGAGTGGGTGGGAATCTGGCACAGCGTAGGTTACTTTATATGTAAAGGGACGACGCGCTTGTTCGACCTTCGCATTGAGCCCAAGCCTGTCCAAATGACTCTGGACCGCTTTGATACCTGCGATAGTGGCATACGGCTTGCTATCGGCATTTGCTGCGGTGGAGGTCTCGCTTAGGCGCCAGTGGTATAGAACCTTCGCAACATGATGAACTTTCCTTGCCTTTTCCACGGCGCGGAGAGTCAGATTATGATCCTGTGCTCCATCGAACTCTTTTGTGTTCGGCTCTAGAGTGTCTAGCAGGGACTTACGGATGGTAAGCATGTGGCAGATATAGTTATTGTTTCTGAGCAGATCGATATTGAAATCCGGCTTAAAGAACGGCTGCGCTAACTTTCCATCGGGCATGAGTTTATCTTCATCACAATAAAGAAGATCGACGCCATTATTGTTTTCAATTGCCTCGGCATATGAGAACAACAAGTCCGGTTCAAGAATGTCGTCATGGTCAAAGAAGCTAACGAAATCGCCCGAAGCTACGGCAACGCCTGCGTTTGTGTTTTCGGAAATACCCTTATTTTCGGTAAGATTAATTGACTTAATTCTGTTGTCGCGGGCTGTTTCCTGCTCAACGCGAGCCTTTAGTTCCTGATTGTCAGGGCTTGCATTAACTAGGAGGAGCTCCCAGTTTGCATAAGACTGGTTTTTTACGGATTCGACCATATCGTTAAAAAACGAAATGGGCGTGTTGTAAAGAGGGACAATGATGCTGAATTTCGGAGCGCTATTGAAGACGATTTTTCTCTGCTTCTCCAGTGCGCCAATGGTTGCCTTATGCTCTGTAAACCATTCGGGGTATTCAGGGTCAAACTGCGCATGGGTAAAGAGGAAGTTGGTCTCCTCAAGAAGCAAGCCTAATTTATCAGGCGTTAAGCAGTCAAATGCACTGAATGAAGGGTGATTTTGATCGCCAATTATAAAGTAGTAACGATCAAACGCCTTTGGCATGCGGATCGAGAGCTGTGTTTCAAGTTGTTTTTTCTCGGATGTAAATCCAACACTCGTTACATTTGAGCCGAAGTTGACTATGCTCAGCTCAACCTCATTGAGGAACCGATCGAGGCAGCGAAGTTTGATTTGCGAGTCGTTGCGGTACGGTGTTCTAACCGTGCACCTCAGGATATACTCGTTTGAATCTTCGATGCACTGCCAAAAATCAATCGTCGCCATCTCAAACTCTGAAACGTCATCGTAATTTCTGAGTTTGCTGCACATGTCAGGTTTAATTTTGTAGTTAAGACGCGACTCCCATTTGATGTTCTTGCAATTGAGCGAAAGGGAGTCGCTGCTCAGGTTACGACCGTCTTTGCCGATTTCGCTAAACTCAACTTTAATGGATCGGGTGTCGGGGTCGGGGATTACAAGAACGTATGAGTCTGATTCGCCGTTATTGTCCTTGAATTTTAGAAGAGACAAAGGTAAACGGCGGTCGTCAACCGTTGCCGCTTGAGCTTTTATGCTGGAGCCTTCATGGATGCCTTCTATTTTAAGCTGCTGGTAGATTTTCCAGTTTCCTCTGCATACTCCGGTTGTTTCGACTCGCATTGTTTGCCTTTCGTTTGTTGGACACTGCTCATTGTACTTATTCATTTCCTACCTCGCGATAAATGCAGAAAGAGTTACGTGTTTCTACTGTCCGTTTTAAAGAGAATGAGGAGGAAGCCGCTGCTGGCGCATATAATTTTAATAAATATGTTTGTCTAATCGTTGTTTGCAATTAGCAGCTTTTGCCTAACGATTGTCAACTGAGAGGAATTCTATGAAAGGCATCATCCTCGCCGGCGGGTCCGGCACGCGCCTGTACCCGCTCACGCTCGTGACCTCCAAGCAGCTGCTGCCGGTCTACGACAAGCCCATGATTTACTACCCGCTGTCCACCCTCATGCTGGCGGGCATCCGGGACATCCTGGTCATCTCCACGCCGACCGACCTGCCCAACTTCGAGCGCCTGCTCGGTGACGGCTCGCGCTACGGCGTGAACCTGTCCTACGCCGAGCAGTCGAGCCCCGACGGCCTGGCCCAGGCCTTCACCATCGGCGAGGACTTCATCGCCGGCGAGCCGTGCGCCCTGGTGCTCGGCGACAACATCTTCTACGGCAACGGCCTGTCGCGCCACCTGACGCGAGCCGTCCAGAACGCAGAGTCGGGCAGGGCCACGGTCTTCGGCTACCACGTGGACGACCCCGAGCGCTTCGGCGTCGTTGAGTTCGACGGCGAGGGCAGGGCCGTGTCCATCGAGGAGAAGCCCGCGGAGCCCAAGAGCTCCTACGCCGTCACCGGCCTGTACTTCTACCCGGGCGATGTCTCCGCCAAGGCACATAGGGTGGAGCCGTCCGCCCGCGGCGAGCTTGAGATCACCACGCTCAACCAGATGTACCTGGAGGAGGGGACGCTGTCGGTCGTCACCCTGGGCCGAGGCTATGCGTGGCTGGACACCGGCACCATGGAGAGCCTGCACGAGGCCGCGGAGTTCGTCCGCGCCGTGGAGCACTCCCAGGACCTTCCCGTGTCCGTCCCCGAGGAGATCGCCTGGGAGAACGGCTGGATCACGACCGCCGAGCTGGAGGAGGCGGCCAAGGCCTACGGCAAGTCGGTCTACGGCCAGCACCTGAAGAAGGTCGCCGCCGGCGAGATCGTCAACAGCCCGCGCGAGTACTAGCGCTGTCTTGCTTTCTTTTAGGGGTCACCGTTTATCTGGTGGCCCCTTTCGTTATGATTACGTTGACCGCAAAGACAATATGATTGGGAGTGGATGTGTTAAACGTCTACTTTGGCGATATGCCAGAAGCGATTTACAACACAGCGACATATTTCAAAAACTCTTACCGGTCTTCTTGGATCACGAACCCCTATGCGGTTTCGATCATTAAAGATGTCGATCGATCGGATGTTGTCTCCGAAAATGTCATTGAAAGCCCCGTGCTTGGGTCCATCTCTCCACTTCAGCTTTCTGGTGGCGTGAAAACGTTGCTGCTCATGAGGTTCGATCGAAAGCATATTTATAATGCTTCGACCTGTGGCGATAACTGCGCTAAGTGGATTCTCGACATGGCGAAAGACCGCAAGCTTGTTGTGAATCTTTACCATGTGATGGATTTTGGACGCGAGGACTTCAAAATTAAAGTCGTGAACAGCGGCCGCATTGTCCATAACATGGCCGAGCTGATTCATGAGTCGATTCCGTATCTGTAGGTGCTGCTTATGAACGGTTCGCATCTCGTTAAGATTTCCCGCCGCAGGGGAACTAAGTATACATTCACTATTAAGCGGAATATCACTATCGTGCGTGGTGATAGTGGCACGGGCAAGACGACGCTGTTCGATATGGTCGCAGACTATATGCGCATGGGCGAGCAGTCTGGCGTTTCCTTGCAATGCGATTGTCCCTGCGTTGCCCTGACCGATTATGACTGGAGAAACCAGCTTTCATCCGTTCATGATTCGATTGTATTTGTTGACGAGGGCTTAAAAGAGATTCATTCCGACGAATTCGCTCATCATGTGTTGTATTCCTCGAACTACTTCGTGCTGATCTCAAGGGCTGACTTTCCCAATCTTCCGTATAGTGTGGATGAGATTTACAAGATTAAGACGAGCGGAAAATACCACTCCTTCGTACCCGTTTATCAAGATCGCGGCAATCACCGTTACGCTCTTTCCCGGTCGACGCCAAAACAGGACTTTTCTATCCTTCTATGCGAGGACAGTAAGTCTGGTTTTCAATTCTTTGAACGGCATTTCGCTGACAGTGAGCTTACCTGTGCTTCGGCTATGACGAACAGCGCGATTTTGGGGTGGTTGGATCGGCATCTCGACGATCGCGTGTTTGTTGTTGCGGACGGAGCAGCATTTGGGTGCTATGCGGACCGTGTCCTTAAGCTCCAGGACATTCGCCGCGATGCAGTAACGGTTTGTCTTCCCGAGTCGTTCGAGTGGCTTCTGCTGAGCTCCGACGTAATTTCTGGGCTTGATGCTAAGACGGTGCTGGAAGCCCCGGAAGCGTTTGCAGACAGTGAGAAGTTTAAAAGCTGGGAGGACTTCTTCTATAAGTACTTACGCGAAGAAACTACGGGTTCGGTTTTTCAGTACGACAAAGACTGCATTCCGGAGGCGTTTTGTACGGGAAGTAATTCTGCGAAGGTCATGGCTCTTATCGCATGCCGAAATGTCCGATAGTTTTGTTGAATAGTGTCGCGTCGTCACTTCCTGCGGCATACTAAAGAAGCTGTACATGCTTCAGATTGGATTTTCATGTCTGAGATCTTTGAACCCAAGAACATCATCGTCACGGGCGGTTGCGGCTTCATCGGCAGCAACTTCGTGCACTACGTCGTGAACAACCACCCGGGCGTCCACGTGACCGTCCTGGACAAGCTGACCTACGCCGGCAACCCCGAGAACATCGCCGGGCTGCCCTCGGACCGCGTGGAGCTCGTCGTGGGCGACATCTGCGACGCGGAGCTGCTGGACAGGATCGTCCCGGGCCACGACGCCATCGTGCACTACGCCGC
The DNA here is from genome assembly GCA_905215135.1 of uncultured bacterium. Taxonomy (GTDB): domain Bacteria; phylum Actinomycetota; class Coriobacteriia; order Coriobacteriales; family Coriobacteriaceae; genus Collinsella. The sequence continues at coordinate 117,468 of CAJMOX010000005.1, read as the reverse complement.
AGAGAGCCACAACGACAACTCCATCGCCGACCCCGAGCCGTTCCTGCGCACCAACGTGGAGGGCACTTTCCGCCTGCTGGAGGCCGTCCGCAAGTACGGCATCCGCTACCACCACGTCTCCACCGACGAGGTCTACGGCGACCTGGCGCTCGACGACCCGGCGAAGTTCACCGAGGAGACGCCGTATCACCCGAGCAGCCCGTACTCGAGCACCAAGGCGTCCTCCGACATGCTGGTCCGCGCCTGGACCCGCACCTACGGCCTGCGCACCACGATCTCCAACTGCTCCAACAACTACGGCCCCTACCAGCACGTGGAGAAGTTCATCCCCAGGCAGATCTCGAACATCGTCGACGGCGTCCGCCCCAAGCTCTACGGTAAGGGCGAGAACGTCCGCGACTGGATCCACACCGAGGACCACTCATCGGCCGTCTGGGACATCCTCACCAAGGGCCGCATGGGGGAGACCTACCTCATCGGCGCCGACGGCGAGAAGAACAACATCACGGTCCTGCGCATGATCCTTACGGCCATGGGCCGCGACCCCGAGGACTTCGACTGGGTCGCCGACCGCCCCGGCCACGACCGCCGCTACGCCATCGACCCCACCAAGCTCCAGCGCGAGCTGGGCTGGAGGCCGGCCCACACCGACTTCGCCGAGGGACTCAAGCAGACGATCGACTGGTACGTCGCCAACGAGTCCTGGTGGCGCCCGGCCAAGGAGGCCACCGAGGCCAGATACAGGGCGCAGGGCCAGTAAGACCGCATCCCGGCGTACCGCGCCGCGGGGCGCCCGCGCGGGGCCGCAGGGCATGGGGATGATCCTGCGTCCCCGCGCGGGCGCCCCCGGTTATCCAACCTCTTCGATAGGAGCTTTTCCCACATGGCAGACATCGCATTTGAGAAGGACCTCTCCGTCGCCGAGACCGGCATCGGGGGCCTCAAGGTCGTCGACCTCGCCGTCCACGGCGACTCGCGCGGCTGGTTCAAGGAGAACTGGCAGCGCGCCAAGATGACCGCCCTGGGTATCCCGGACCTCCGAGTCGTCCAGAACAACATCTCCTACAACGACAGCCGCGGCGTCACGCGCGGCATCCACGCCGAGCCCTGGGACAAGTTCATCTCCGTGGCCCGCGGCTCGGTCTTCGGCGCATGGGTCGACCTGCGCGAGGGCAGCGCCACCTACGGGAAGGTGTTCACCTGCACGCTCGACCCGAGCAAGGCCATCTACGTCCCGCGCGGCGTGGGCAACTCCTTCCAGGCGCTGGAGGACGGCACCGCCTACACCTACCTGGTGGACGCCCACTGGTCGCTGGAGCTCAAGAGGACCTACACCTTCGTGAACCTCGCCGACCCGGAGCTCAACATCCAGTGGCCGATCCCCCTCGACGAGGCCACCGTATCCGAGGCCGACCTCAACCACCCGATGCTGAAGGACGTCGTCCCGATGGCGCCGAAGCGCATCCTCGTCACCGGCTGCAACGGCCAGCTGGGCCATGCGGTGCGCGCGCTGGCGGAGGAGCGCGGCGTCGCCAAGGACTTCGACTTCTGCGACATCGACACCTTCGACATGTCCGACCCGGCGGCCTACGCGCAGTACGACTGGTCGCTCTACGGCACCGTGATCAACTGCGGCGCCTACACGGCAGTCGACAGGGCCGAGACCCCCGAGGGCCGCGTGACCGCCTGGAAGGCCAACGCGACCGGGCCGGCCCTGCTCGCCCGCACCTGCGCCGGGCACGGGATCACGCTCGTCCACGTGTCCTCCGACTACGTCTTCGACGGCACGGCCGAGGTCCACACGGAGGACGAGCCGTTCTCCCCGCTGTCCGTCTACGGCCAGACCAAGGCCGCCGGCGACATCGCCGTGGCGGGGTGCCCGCGCCACTACGTCATGCGCAGCTCCTGGGTCATCGGCGAGGGCCACAACTTCGTCAAGACCATGAAGGGCCTCTCCGACCGCGTCGCCGACCCCGAGGACAAGCTGGACAAGGTCACCGTCGTGGACGACCAGCTGGGACGCCTGACCTTCACGCGCGACATGGCCGAGGCCATCTTCCACGTGCTGGGCTCGCACGCCCCCTACGGTACCTACGACTGCACCGGCTCCGGCGCCGTGAGGAGCTGGGCGGACATCGCCCGCGCCGTCTTCGAGGCCGCCAACGGCAATGGCGACAAGGTCGTGCCGGTGTCGACCGCCGACTACTACGCGAATGCCGCCGGCCCCGTCGCCCCGCGCCCGGTCCACTCCGCGCTCGACCTGTCCAAACTCGAGTCGGTCGGGTTCCACATGCCCGACTGGGAGGAAGAGCTGGGGGAGTACCTCAAGACGCTCTAGCCGCTATTAACTTTTCGAGAGTAAAAGCCGCCGTTCTTTAACGGCGGCTTTTCTTTTGCCTGGTGAATAGCCCCGCTGCAACAAGGGCGGCGGCGGTCGCCAGACTCACTGCAAGCCCCGCAAGGGCGCCCGGAGTCTTGTAGGTCATCACGATCCTGTTCGCGCCTTTCTGCATGTTCAAGGATGACAAGCCCTTGTCGGCGGCGGGCGTTAGTTCTGTGGCGGTTCCGTTTACCGTTACGTTCCAGCCCTCATCGTACGGAACGCTCAGCAGTAGGTTGCCGTCATCCTTGGCGGTATACTCGCCTTCGATCCTTCCGTCCTCAAAAACCGTCGGAACAAATTCGCTCATCTTAAGCTCGTTAATAATCTGCTCGAAAACGTCCAGATTGAGGGCGTAAAAGACCGGCTCATTGTCTTGGGGCATGTCTGTATAGCCCTCTACGACTCCGATTGACACCGTATGCTGGCTCGGGGAGTCCGATGCATCCGCAATCTGGCGGATATTATTGTCGAATCTCCAGGCCTCGTTTCCGATCGTTCGCTGGTCGATAGTAAGGGTGACGGGCCAATAACTGCCGGCGGTCGCATCTTTGTTGATGTAGAGATACCCGATGGAACCCGACGGCACGGTGGCGTTCCACTGCCTTAAGTTCTCGTCATCCTCCGTGTTTTTGGCCTCGATTTTGGTATAGAGCATTACCTCGCGGCCCAGGATTTTGCTGTAGAGGTCGTTTTGCTTTTCGAAGGGGTTCTCGCCCTTCAACGTGCAGTTTTGAATGTCATTGGATGCCATGACACCAACGCTGAGCGCATAGGGGTTCTCGTACACCGCACTTGCTGTATCGGCTATTTCAGTCATTGCCGCGTATCCCGAAGGCGCGTGCTCGGCGATGGCGTACTTGACTCCCAACAGGGCATCAACGGCAAGAATGGGCTCGGCATAACGGGTCGAGAATTCGCCGACGCTGCTGTATCCAAGGGAGTTGAGCAGTGCGATGGCCTGCGGGTTGTTGGCAGACGAATACGAAGACAACTGGTTGTACCCAAGCGCCAGGCCTTCGTTGAGGGCGGCGCTGTCGACGCGTGTGGTTGTGCGGTCAATGCGATAGAACGACGCCGAAGTCTGGTCTTGAATGGTCGTGATAGTGTCGGTTGCGGTGGCGACATAGGCGCTGTTGGCTTTTTCGGAATAGCCTGTGTACAGCTGGTTCCACATAACATGGGCGTTGGCAAACAACTCAATGGCGGTTAGTGCCAGGAGGGGCATGATGACGACGGGGCGATAGGCTTGACGCAATTTGGGCTGGTTTTTGAGCGCCTGCAGCGCGTGTCCTGCGGCCCACAGCGCAAAGAAGCTCAGCAAAAAAGCCGTGCGCGAGTAGAAGCCGTTGGGAACGCGCATGCCGCACCAGATGTACTCGAGCGGGCTCAAAACGGAGCTTGCGACCAGGATTATCGTGACGACGAGTGTTGCGATGCGCGTCTTGATCGAAACCGTGCGGTTAACCAGCAGGCTCACCGCAAGCAGCATCATGACGATGCCGCAATAGAACTGCGGTGTGCTTTCGTTGCTTACCCACATGCAGGGAAGAAAGCCCCTGATGAGCGACTTGAGGCTGGTTTTAAGTAGGGGGCCGAGTGCTAGAACGGGACCGCCCTTGGACATGGCAAGGATGGTCGGCAAAAAGGTCCAGGCGGACAGAAGCAGTCCGAGCGCGATAGCCCCGGCGAATCGCAGGGCCCGATCGAGCATGAGCTTCCAGCTAAAACCTTCTTCTGCAACATAATCGACAAATTCGACCAATACGAAGATGCAGAGGAACAGGATGCTGATGTAGGCCGTATACCAGCAGAACATGACATTGAGCGCCGTTGCGATGACGAGGCGGATCATGCGCTGCCTGCGGATGAGCTCGTAGCATCCGTAGGCGCAGATGGGCAGCAGGATGAGGCAATCGATCCAGAGCGGGTTGCGTAGGTTGCTGATGGTCCAGCTGCAAAACGTGAACGAGAGGGAAAGCAGGAATGCTGCGGGCTTGGGTAGGTCAAAGCGCTTTTGCACATACCAAGCGCTGCTGATGTGGATGCAGCCCAGTTTGAGCGCGGAGATAACAAACACGAAGAGCGTTAGCTTGTCTGCGGGAAACAGCGCGCAGAGCAGGTTGAAGGGGCTGGCGAGGTAGTAGCTATAGAGCCCCCATGTGTTCATGCCGAGTCCCTGCGAGAAGGAATAGCGAAGGCTTGCCTCGCCTAAAAGGACGCGCCGGAACCAAGCAAAGAAGTCGATGTATTGGTATTTGAGATCGTTGGTGAGAAACGAGTTGTCGCCAAAGGGGTAGACATGCCCTGCCACTGCAAGTGCGACAAAGAGTGCGACGGAAAATGCGAAGCAGGCGGCGTAGAACGCCACATTCTTGAGCGTGCTGTTATTGGGCCGTGTCATCAGATTCCTCGTTGGATTCTCGAATGATATAGATGGGACGTCGCTTGGTTTCCAAGTAGGCTTTTGCCAAGTATTCACCTATGATTCCCAGGCACAGAAGCTGCATGCCGCCAAACAGCGTTATGAGGCAGGCGAGCGACGGCCATCCGCCGACGGGGTCGCCCCAGACAAGCGTCTTTACTAGGATGACGACGAATCCCAGAATAGCGATGAGGCAGAAGACGATACCCGTGAGGGCGGCGAGGGAGAGCGGTGCCGTGGAAAACGCGACGATACCGTCGATGGAATAAAGGAGCAGCGACCAAAAGCTCCATTTGGTCTCGCCGGCCACGCGGTTGACGTTTACGTAGGGGAGCCATTTGGTCTTGAAGCCGACCCAGCCGTAAATGCCCTTGGAGAATCGGTTGTATTCGCCCATGGAGATGATGGCGTTGACCATAGGCCGCTTCATGAGCCTAAAATCGCGTGCTCCGTCGACGATGTCGGCCTTGGAAATGCGGTTGATGATCTTGTAGAACATACGGGCACAGAACGACCTGATGGGAGGTTCGCCTTTGCGGGTGGTCCTGCGCGTTGCGACGTTGTCGTAGTCTTCGGTCTGCAAGATCTCGTACATCTGCGGCAGGAGCGAGGGCGGGTCCTGCATGTCGGCATCCATGGTGGCGACATAGTCGCCCCTTGCGTGTTGGAGTCCGGCGAGTAGTGCCGCCTCCTTGCCAAAGTTGCGCGAGAAAGAGTGCCAGCGGATGGCGTATGGATGCGCCGCCGCGGCTTCCGCCTTCATGACGGCGAGCGTTTTGTCTGCCGAGCCATCGTCGATGAGGACGGCTTCAAAGGAGATGCCGGGGTCTTGCCGGGTCATGATGCGAACGACGCCATCGAGCTCTTTGAGAAAGATCGGAAGTGATTCCTGCTCGTTGTAACTCGGTACGACGATGGAGATGAGCGGCATGGTGGTTTACCTCTCGCTTGGCTTGGAAGTAGGGTGGCCGGGCTGGTCGTCGTAGGCGTACTTGCTATATACGTTGACCTCCCACTGCTTTTTTTCGACCTTTGCTACAGAATCCAGGATGAATCCGGTTGCAAGGCTCAGGCCGCACAGGAACATAAACGACGCGGCGAGCATGGCGGTGGGGAAGCGCGGAACGAGGCCGGTCTGGAAATACTCGACAACGATGGGCATGCCCAGGGCGAGGCCGATCACCGCAAACAGAAGCGCGACGAGGCTGAAGAACTTCAGCGGGCGGTAGTCCTTGAACAGCGTGCCGATCATCGTGACGACTTTAATGCCGTCGCTCACGGTATTGAGCTTGGACTCGGAGCCTTCCGGACGGTCGCGGTACTCGATGGGCACATCTTTGATGCGCCAGCGGTGGTCGACGGCGTGGATCGAGAGCTCGGTTTCGATCTGGAAGCCCTCGGAAAGCACAGGGAAGGTTTTAACGAACGGGCGGCTCATGGCGCGGTAGCCGGTCATGACATCATCGAAGCTGTAGCCATAGATCCACTTGATCATGGCGCGGACCAGATTGTTGCCAAAGCCGTGGAAAGCACGCTTGTTTTCCTCGGCGTAGGTGCCGTTGGAAAGGCGGTCGCCTACGGTCATATCGGCCGCGCCGTTGAGGATAGGCTCGCAGAGGGCCTTGGCCGCCTCGGCGGGGTAGGTGTCGTCGCCGTCGACCATCAGGTAGCAATCGGCGTCGATATCGCGAAACATCTGGCGGCACACGTTGCCCTTTCCCTGACGGGGCTCAAAGCGGACCGTGGCGCCGTGCTCGGTGGCGATGCGTGAGGTATCGTCCGACGAGTTGTTGTCATAGACATAGACCGTCGCTTGCGGAAGCTCGCGGTGAAAGTCGTCGATGACTTTGCCGATCGTGAGGGCTTCGTTGTAGCAGGGGATGATGACGGCGATGGATTCAGAATTCACTCAATGCTCCTTATACATTCAATTCTTGAAAGTATAGCCGTTTGGGCTTGGCATCCTAAGATGTGGGTTAGTTCTCCAGTTTTGTTGCGCGAATCGTTTGCATGGCCGTCGGGTCTATACTGTTCGTTTGTCAACGATTACGAGTAAAGGAGTTGCATCCGTGTCGGATCAGACAAAGCAACAAGAAACTCGCAGTCTGCCTGCGACGTTTGCTAAGAACGAATTTGAGAAGGACGCGTTTATCCTTCGTCAGCTGGTTACCAAGGATTTTAAGATCAAGTATCGCCGTAGCGTTCTGGGCGTCGCATGGTCGGTTCTCAACCCGCTGCTGATGATGATCGTCATGGCCATCGTGTTCTCGACGATTTTTGGCCAGGGCCGCAATGGATCAATGACGCCCGAGATGTACCCGCTGTACTTGATCGTGGGTAACGTTACCTTTGCCGTCATGTCCGAGTCCACGAACCAGGCCCTAACGTCGATCGTGGGTGCTGCCCCTCTGCTCAAGAAGGTTAAGGTGCACCGCTGGGTCTTCCCGGTGCAGAAAGTGCTTTTCTCGCTGGTGAACTTTGCCTTCTCGCTGGTCGCCGTCGCCATCGTCATGCTGTGGTTCCGCGTTATGCCTTCTTGGCACCTGATTCTGCTGCCGGTTTGCCTGCTGCTGCTTATGTGCTTCTGCATGGGCCTGGGCATGATGCTCTCTGCCCTTACGGTCTTTTTCCGCGACGTTATGCATCTGTGGAGCGTAGTCATTACGGCGTGGACTTATATTACGCCCATCTTCTGGACGACTGACTATATTGCGCAAATGCCGCATCTCGTGCGTATCTTGATGTATGCGAACCCCATGTACAACTACCTGCAGTTTATGCGCGATATCTTTCTGTTCCAAACTACGCCCTCGCTTATGACGTTTGGTATGTGCGCTGCTTGGGCGGTTCTTGCGCTTGTTATTGGCTATACCGTGTTCCATAAGTCCGAGCGCAAGTTCATCCTCTACATCTAAGGAGTGCTGTGATGACTGAATCTGTTGTTGATTACAGCGAGCAGCCTCTGGCTGTCGAGGTCGACGACGTCACCATGATCTTTAACATGGCGTCCGAGTCGCTGACCAACCTCAAGGAGTACTTCATTAAGCTTGCCAAGCACGAGCTGTTCTTTGAGGAGTTTAGGGCGCTTAAGCACATCTCGTTTGATATTCATCGCGGCGAGGTCGTGGGTCTGGTCGGCACCAATGGTTCCGGCAAGTCTACGATGCTCAAGATTATCGCTGGCGTGCTTGAGCCTAGCGAGGGCAGCGTTAAGGTGCACGGTAACATCGCGCCGCTGATTGAGCTTGGCGCCGGCTTTGACCCCGAGCTGACCGCCCGCGAGAACATCTATCTGAACGGCGCCCTGCTCGGCTATACCAAGGAGTTCATCGACGCCAACTTTGACGGCATTATCGAGTTCGCTGAGCTGCAGAACTTTGTCGATATGCCGCTTAAGAACTTCTCCTCGGGCATGGTGGCGCGTATCGCCTTTGCAATCGCGACGATTACCGAGCCCGATATTCTGATCGTTGACGAGACGCTGTCCGTCGGTGATGTGTTCTTCCAGCAGAAGTGCGAGGCCCGCATCCAGCACTTTATCCAGAGCGGTGACGTGACGGTTCTGTTCGTTTCGCACTCCATGGAGCAGGTTGAGCGCATCTGCCAGCGTGCCGTTTGGATCGAGAAGGGTGACCTTCGCATGGACGGCCCGGTCGATGAGGTCTGCAAGGCGTATCGCGAGCAGTTCAACTAGGTTATAATTACTTGCGCCTGACAGGCTTGCGCTTGCTTGGGCGTGCGGTTATATGCTCCATTAGCTCAGTTGGATAGAGCAGGGGACTTCTAATCCCAAGGTCGACGGTTCGAATCCGCCATGGAGCACCATCGTTTATTAAGCCCGGACCGCTTGGTGGTCTGGGCTTTTTTCATCTTGTGTGCTGCTGGAGCCGAGCGCGAGCAAGCCGCTGCTGTTTGTTGGGGTTGGCATTTTACTTTTCGATACGCTCCCTCAGCAGCTCCAACGCGTGGGCGTAGCCTTGGAGGCCTTCGCCGGTGATGGTGGCGAAGCAGGCCAGGCGTGCATAGCTCACCTGGCGGAAGTCCTCGCGTGTCTCTACGGCGCTGATGTGGACCTCCACAGCCGGGATGGCGACGGCCTTGAGGGCATCGAGGATCGCCACGCTCGTATGCGTATAAGCGGCCGGGTTGATGACGATGCCGTCGACCTTGCCGTAGGCCTCCTGGATCTTGTCGACGATGCTGCCCTCGTGGTTGGACTGGAAGACCTCGATCTCGTCGAAGCCCTGTGCGGCACCTGCCTCCTGGCAGATCTGCACTAAGCGGTCGTAGTTGTCGCTGCCATAGATGCCCGGCTCGCGAATGCCGAGCATGTTGAGGTTGGGGCCGTTGATGACGAGTGCTTTCATGGTTGCTTCCTTTGCGATTGGAAAACCACCACAAAGGCGCCTGTCCCCTTTGTGGTTGTTTTGGTTAGAGAGCGGGTGGGAGGGTGTCGAGGAGGGCTTGGGCGGTGTTGGCGGCGCAGTCGCGTGAGTCGATGATGTAGTCGGCCCAGGAGCGGTAGCGCGGCATGCGCTGCTCGGCGAGCTTGTCGATGCCATCGCGCGCCGTGATGGGGCGGTCCTTGTGGGCGAGCTCGTCGAGCTTGCGATTGAGCATCACAATCTGGCTGTTCTGGTGCAGCAGCGGGTAGTTCTCGTCGCGCGTGACCACGCCGCCGCCGGTGGAAAGCACCAGGCCGCTGCGCTTGGAGATGTCGGCCAGCGCCGCCGTCTCCTGTTCGCGGAACGCCGCCTCGCCGCGCTCGACGATAAAGTCGGCGCAGGGCATGCCCAGGCGCTCCTCGAGGGCGCGATCCAGATCGATGTGCTCTCGCCCCGTGAGCAGGGCAATCTGCTCGCCCACACGGGTCTTGCCCGAGCCCGGCATGCCGATCAGCGCGATGTTCTGTTCGCGGCGTGACAGGCGCTCCGTTACGTCCAGAATGCGCTCGCGCGGAGTGACCTGGCCGGTGTAGCGCTCAACGGCTTGCGCCGCCTGGGCCACGAGCATGAGCAGACCGCCGATGCAGGGGATGTCGCGGCGCTCGGCCTCGAGCATGAGTCCCGTGCGAGCGGGGTTGTAGACAATGTCGATAACGCCCTCGAGCGCATTGAGCCCCTCGAGTGTGCAGGGGGCGTCGGGACAGTGGGGGAACATGCCGGCGGGCGTGCAGTTGACGAGCAGGGCAGCGTCGGACTGCTGCGAGATATTGTCGTAGTTGACCTGGCTCGTGCGGCCCACGGGCACGACGGTGGCGCCCAGATCGCCGAGCACCATACTGGCCGTAGTACCCGCGCCGCCGGTGGCTCCGAGCACGAGGACCTTCTTGCCGGCAACCTCTACGCCCAACTCCTCGACCAGACACTGAAAACCAAAGTAGTCGGTGTTGTCGCCGCGCAAACAACCGTCAGGCAGGCGTGTGATGGTGTTGACGTTGCCCATGCGCTCGGCGAGCGGACTCAGCTCGTCCAGATACTCCATGACGGCGCGCTTGTAGGGGATGGTCACGTTGGTGCCCTCCCATTCGTCGCCCGTCATAAAGGCCTGGAGGTCCTCGGGCTCGCGCTCAAAACGCACGTATTCGAGCCCCGCGAGCTCCTTGTAGATGGTCGGCGTGTAGCTGTGGCCCAGCACGCGGCCCAGCACGCCGTAGGGGCGGGCTGCGGCGACATCGGTCATCTAGAGCACCTCCGTGTAGCTGCCAAAGTAGGTAAAGCTCTCGCACACGTCGTCGATGGAATCGAGCAGGTCGTCGAGGGCCCTGCTGCCAAAGGGGCAGTCCAGGTCAAAGTAGAACATAAACTCAAAGTCGCGGCCGGGGATGGGGCGGCTCTCGAGCTTGATGAGGTTGATGTTGAGGGCGTAGAAGCGCTCGAGCACCCGGTAGAGGGCGCCCGGCTCGTTGGTCGTGGTGATCATGAGCGAGGTGCGGTTGGCACCGGGGTAGACGCGCGGCTCGCGGCTGATGACGACAAAGCGCGTGTAGTTGTTGTCCGAGTCCTGGATGTTGGATTCCAGTATCTCCAGGCCATACAGTGCGGCACAGCTGCGCGAGGCGATGGCGGCAACGTCGGTGCGGTCGGAGTTAGCGACCATCTCGGCCGACATGGCCGTGTTGGGGTACTTGGTGGCGTGCAGGTCGTGGGCTTCGATAAAGCCGGCGCACTGGGCAATGGCTTGGCCGTGGCTGTAGACCTCACGCACGTCTGCGAGCTTGGTGCCGGGTTTGACGAGCAGGTTATGGTCGATCTTGAGGCGCAGCGAGCGCACGATATGGAAATCGAACTGTGCGAGCAGGTCGTAGACGGCGTTGACGGAACCCGCGGTGGAGTTTTCGATGGGCAGCACGCCAAACTCGCAGAAGCCGTCACGTACGGCGCGCATGACGCCCTCGAAGGTCTCGAAAAACGCGATGTCGGGCACGTCGAAGAGCTTGCACGCGGCGATTTGGCTGTAAGCGCCCTCGACGCCCTGGCAGGCGACGGTGGCCGTTTGAGGGAAGGGCGTGTCGGAGGCTGTAGCCGTGGCGTGGGCCTTTTGCGAGACGGTGATGCCCTTGAGCTCGTTGATGTAGCGCTGCTGCTCGGCCTTGCTCATGCTCATGAGCAAGCGGAACAGGGTGATGGTCTGTGCCTCATAGCGCTCGGGCGCGCGGCTGGCGAGGTTGTTGAGCTTGGAGCGCTCACGGGCGGGGTCGAAGACGGCCTTGCCCATCTCGATTTTTGACTTGGCGACCTCGGTGGCAATGTCCATGCGCTCGACAAAGCTGTTGAGGAGCGTGGCGTCGATGCCATCGATGGCCTGACGAATATCGGCAAGGTCCATGGAGACCCCTTTCACGAGTCGGTGATTTTTCTGGGACGGGGATTAAAAAATCATTAGGTACACAATGATTTTTTAATCCCCGTCCCAGAAAAATCACTGGGTGGGCGTGGGGGCCGGAGTTGGCCCCCCGGAGATTTTTAGAGCTGGGCGGCGTCCTCGAGTAGGGCGTCCCAGATGGCGAGGGCGGCGGCTGCTTCGGCTACGGGGACGGCGCGCGGGACGATGCAGGGATCGTGGCGGCCGTGGACCGAGAGCTCGGCATTTTCCATGGCGTCCATGTCCACGGTCTGTTGCTCGCGACCGATGGAGGGCGTCGGCTTTACGGCCATCCGCCACATGACGGGTGCGCCCGTGGAAATGCCGCCCAGGATGCCGCCGGCGTTATTAGACTCGACCGCAATCTCGCCGGTCTCGGCATCAACGCGATACGGATCGTTGTTCTCGCTGCCGCGCATGGCGGCCACGGCAAAGCCCATGCCAAACTCCACGCCCTTTACGGCGGGAATGCCAAACGCGATTTGCGCGATGCGGTTCTCGATGCCGTCGAACATGGGGTCGCCGATGCCCGCGGGAAGCCCGTAGATGCCGCACTCCACGATGCCGCCGATGCTGTCGAGTTCGTCGCGCGCGGCTAGGATTTCCTCGCGCATGCGGCTGGCTGCGGCGGCGTCAATGCACGGAAGATCGTTCGTAAGGATCGCCTTGCGGTCGGCCTCGCGATAGACCATATCGTCCATCGGCAGGTCGGAGATGCCGCCGATCTGCGCCACGTGCGCCATGACCTGAATGCCGCGGGCCTCGAGTGCCTGCAGCGCAATGCCGCCGGCGATGCACAGGGGTGCCGTTAGGCGGCCGGAGAAATGCCCGCCACCAGCGACATCGTGCATGTTGTGATACTTCACGCGCGCAGGGAAGTCCGCATGTCCGGGACGGGGCTTGCGGCGCAGCTCGGAGTAATCCTTGGAGCGCGTGTTGGTGTTCTCGATAATCGCGGCGATGGGTGCGCCAGTGGTATGTCCATCGACCACACCGGCGATGATGTGCGCAGCATCGGTCTCGCGGCGCTTGGTCGCGGTCTCGTCGCGACCGGGGGCGCGACGGTCCAAAAAGGCCTGCAGTTGCTCCTGGTCAACAGCGATACCGGCGGGGATGCCGTCGAGCGAGCAGCCGATGGCGGGGGAGTGCGACTGGCCGAAAATGCTCAGATGCAAGACGTTGCCAAAGGTCGAGGACATGTTATTCCTCCTCGAGTGTGACCTTGCCGCCCAGCAGGCGGTAGTGGTCGAAGAAATCGGGATAGGACTTGTTGACCGCTTCGGCGCCGTGAATCACGACCTCGCCGGTGGCACGGCTCGCGGCAATGGCGGCCATCATGGCGATACGGTGGTCGTTGTGCGAATCGACCTCGCCGCCGGTAAAGGCGTCGACACCCTTGATGATGAGGTCATCGCCGGCAATGCGCACCTGCGCGCCCAGTGCGGTGAGCCCTCGGGTGGTCGTGACCAGGCGGTCGGATTCCTTGATGCGCAGACGGGCACAATCGCGGATAAAGGTGCGGCCCTGTGCCAGCGAGGCCACGGCCGAGATGACGGGCACCAGGTCCGGAATGTCGTGGGCACTCATCTCAAAGCCGGCGAGCTTGTCGGACTGCACGGTGGCGGCGTTGGTGGAGCGCACGATGCGGGCGCCAAAGCGCGAAAGCGCGGCAAGCACGTTACGGTCGCCCTGTGCGGAGCTTAGCGACACGCCCTCGACGGTGATTGGGTCGGTACCGATGGCGCCGGCGCACAGCCAAAAGGCGGCGTTGGACCAGTCGCCCTCGACGGCCACGCTGCCGGGCGTGCGGTACGAGCCACTGCTCACGCGGAAGTTCGTGACCTCGGGCTGGCCGTCCTTGGCCGGAATGCGCTCGACGTTGACCTCGACGCCAAAGGCCTTCATGGCCTGTATCGTCAGGTTGATGTAGGGGCGGCTCTCGATGAGGCCGGTTACCTGCACGCAGGAGGGCTGGGCCAGCAGCGGGGCTGCCAGCAGCAGGCCCGAGATGTACTGCGAGCTCACGTTGCCCGGAAGCACAAAGGTGCCCGGGCGCATGCGGCCGCTCGTCTTGAGCGGAAAACCGCCCAGACCCTGTAGGTCGCAGCCGGCGGCGATGATCTCGTCCGAGAGCGGGGAGAGCGGGCGGGCGCCCAAGCGCCCCTGACCCACAAAAGTTGCTTCTGCGCCCAGCGCGCAGGCGACGGGCAACATAAAGCGGAGCGTGGATCCACTTTCACCGCAGTCAAGCGTGCTGCCGGCAAGGGCCTTGAGCAGGCCAAACTCAACACTCTTCATGGTGGGGTGGACCTGGAAGCCGTCCTCGACGGTCTCGATGCGAGCACCCAGGGCCGTAAGGCAGCGCACCGTAGCCTCGATGTCGGCGCAGGTGGTGTTGCAGGTGACGTGTGTCTCGCCGTTGGCAAGCGCAGCGCAGATGATCAGGCGATGCGCCATCGACTTGGACGCGATGGCGGGAACGGTGCCCTTGAGCGGGGACGGGGTGATGCGGGCTAGCATGCGGATGCGTCTCCCTTCTGGCCGAGGCCCTCGGCAATGAGTTCGTGGAAAGTGGAAAGCGGTGTGCGGTCGATGCTGCAGCGGCCAATGCCGTGCGGAATCACCAGATCGATGGTGTCACCCGCGCGCTTCTTGTCGTGGAGCGCCTCGGCAAAGACGGTATCGGCATCTAGGTCGCAGCGGGTCTTGAGGCCATGGCGGGCGCAGAGTTCCTCAATACGATCGGGCAGTGCAGCATCGCAAATGCCGTGCAGGGCCGCGGCGCGCGTGATGATGCCCATGCCGATTGAAACGCAGTTGCCGTGTCCGAGCTCAAAGTGCTCGCAGGCCTCGACGGCGTGCCCGGCGCTGTGTCCAAAATTGAGGAGCTTGCGCTGGTTGGTTTCGCGCTCGTCGGCGACGACCACGGCGCGCTTGATGTCGATGTTGCGGGCGATGATGAGTGCTACGCGGGCCACATCGCGGTTGAGCAGCTCCAGCGTGAGCGGGGTCTTCTCCAGCTCGGCGAAAAGCTCCGGGTCGGCGATCACGGCGTGCTTGACGACCTCGCCGCAGCCGTCGGCGAACTGCTCGGGCGTGAGTGTGGCCAGACACCCCACGTCGGCGATAACCACGCTCGGCTGCCAAAAGGCGCCGGCCAAGTTCTTGCCGGCAGCCAGATCGATGGCGGTCTTGCCTCCCACCGACGAATCCACCATGGCGAGCAGGCTCGTTGGGATCTGCACAAACTTGCAGCCGCGCATGTAGGTGGCGGCCACAAAGCCCGCCACGTCGCCCACGACGCCGCCGCCGAGTGCCACGATCACGTCGGAGCGCGAAAGCTCGTGCTCGGCCACAAACTCCAAAATGGCAACATAGGTTTCGGCGCGCTTATGGGCCTCGCCGGCCTCGAAGGTGCAGATGCTCACCTCGTAGCCTGACGCCTCCAGGCTCTGCTTAACGGGCATCTGGTAGAGCGGGCCCACGTTGGTGTCCGTCACGATGACGGCCTTGGTGCCGCCGGCAGTGGCGCGCACGAGCGGCCCCGCCTGCTCCAGCAAAAACGTGCCAACATGCACCTGGTAGGGGCGTGCAGTGTCGATATCGATGGTAATCGCCATAAGCTTCGGTCCTTTCGACCTGGCGTGATGGGTTGTCTAGTGGGAGGCCTCGTCGTCGAGTGCGCGCTTAATGCGGTCGCCCTCGGCAAGGAGATTCTCCAGATAGCGCTGGTCGCGGTCCTTGAGCGCACGGCTGTAGGCGCCAAGCGATTCGATCAGATGGTCGATCTCAAAGGCGAGCGCGTCGGCGTCGTCGATCATGAGCTCGGACCACATTTGCGGGTTGAGGTGCGCCACGCGGGTGAGATCGCGGTAGCTGCCGGCCGAAAAGCCGTGGTGGACCTGAGCGGTCGGGCTCTTAACATAGGCGTTGGAAACGACGTGCGCGAGCTGGCTCGTAAAGGCGATGACGCGGTCGTGCTCGGCGGCGCTGGTCACGCTGAACTTGCCAAAGCCCAAGGGGCGTACCATCTCGCGCACCTGGCCCAAAAGCTCCAGTTTGAGCGCATCGTCCACCGCGGGCGGTACGAGCACGAGCGGGGCGCCCTGGAACAGGTCGGCGCGGGAGTGCGCATAGCCCGAGTACTGCGTGCCCGCCATGGGGTGCGCGCCCACAAAGTAAAAGCCGTGCTCGCGGGCTAGCTCAAAGGCGCGCTCGCACACGATGCCCTTGACGCCCACCGTGTCGATCACCACGGGGCCCATGATGGCCTCGGTGTCGGTGGCGTCGGCGAGCGCCTGGGCGTGCGCCTCGAGCCACTCGATGCATGCCTCGGGATAGCAGGCAAGGACGATGATGTCGCATTCGCCGAGCGTCTTGTCGTTAAGCTCTCCGGCGACAGTGCCCATGCTGGCGGCCGTCATGACATCGTCATCGGGGTCCCAGGCCAGCACGCGGACGCCCGCCTGCGCATAGCCGCGGGCAAAGCTGCCGCCGATGAGGCCCAGGCCGACGATGCCGGCGCACTTGGGGCCGCCCTGGTTAACGCGCGCGTTTCTCACTGTACCCATGGGCTACTCCATGGTCTCATGGCAGACAACCTCGCGAATGGCTCGGATGCGGCGCATGGTGTCGTCGAACTGATCGGGGGTGAGGGCCTGAGCGCCGTCGGACCATGCGCGGCTGGGCTCGTCGTGGACCTCGATCTCTAGGCCGTTGGCACCGCAGGCGGTCGCGGCGAGCGCCATGGGCTCAACGTAGCGGGTGTAGCCGGTGGCGTGGCTGGGGTCGGCGACGACGGGCAGGTGCGACAGGTGGTGCAGCACCGGCACGGCATTGAGGTCGAAGGTGTTGCGGGTGCGGGTCTCGAAGGTGCGGATGCCGCGCTCGCACAGGATGACGTTGTCGTTGCCCTCGCTCATGATGTACTCGGCGGCCATGAGCAGCTCATCGATCGTGCCGGACATGCCGCGCTTAAGCAAGATCGGAGTCTTGGTCTTGCCGACCTCTTTGAGCAGAGGGAAGTTCTGGGCGTTGCGGGCGCCGATCTGCATGACGTCGATCTTCTTGTCCAGGAAGACCTGCACGTCGCGCGGGTCCATGATCTCGGTGACGATCGGCATGTCGAGCTCGGCAGACGCCTCGCACAGCAGGTCCAGACCGGCGGGGCCCATGCCCTGGTAGGCGTACGGGGAAGTGCGGGGCTTGTAGGCACCGCCGCGCAGCATCGTGGCACCGGCGGCCTTCACGCGGCGGGCGATGCGGATGAGGTTCTCGCCCTCGACGGAGCACGGGCCGGCGATGACCTGGAACTGATCGCCGCCGATCTTGACGCCGTGGCCGCAGTCGATGACGGAGTCCTCGGGGTGGAACTTGCGGTTGGCGCGCTTGAACGGCTCGGAGACGCGCTGCACGCGCTCGACGACATCCATGGACTCGAGCAGGAACGGGTCGATCTTGGTCGTATCGCCCACCAGGCCGATGATCGTCTCATTCTCGCCGCGCGAGACATCGGTCTTCAGGCCCTTTTTCTCAATCCAGCTGACGATATGGCTGACGGCCTCGTCGCTGGCGCTCTGCTTTAAAATTGCAATCATGGTGTGCCTCTCACCTCGATGGATAACCCTTGCAAAAACGGCCCGCATCGCGAGCCGTGTACATATGGTGCATGAGAGTTTATACTATCTGACTCGCTTTTGCCTTCTAAAGTGGGCCGTTGAGCCGCGTCTTCCTCGGAATTGCAAAGCTTTTTCTTTTATTTTGATAGCCCGTGGTGCACTTGGGTATAATGCCAAACGTTGGCCCTATTAGCTCAGGGGATTAGAGCGTCTGCCTCCGGAGCAGAAGGCCGTTGGTTCGAATCCAACATGGGGCACCATCGAACGTGAGACCGTCCGAACCTCGCATGGTCCGGGCGGTTTTTCTTATACCGACGCGACGTGATGGGACGTGGTATGGCAGCAACGGATATCGAGCGCGGACTCTCGACCGCCGAGGTCGAGGAGCGCATCGCCGCCGGTAAGATCAACCGCAACATGGAGCTCAAGACCAAGTCGGTCAAAGAGCTCATCATCGAGAACCTCTGCACGCTGTTCAATTTGATCAACGTGATTTTGGCGTTCCTAGTCATTTTGACCGGTTCGTTTAAGAATCTGACGTTCCTGTTCGTAGTGTTCCTCAATACTGCTATTGGCGTCATCCAGTCCATGCGTTCCAAGAAGATGGTCGATAAGCTCACGCTGCTGACCTCCAAGAAGGCCATTGCGGTGCGCGACGGCGCCGAGGTGGAGCTCGACCTGGACCAGATCGTGCTCGACGATATCATCCGCCTGGGGCGCGGCGACCAGATTCCCGCTGACGCCGTGGTGGTTTCGGGCGAGGCGCTCGTGAACGAGAGCCTGCTGACGGGTGAGAGCGACCTCATTAAGAAACAGCCCGGTTCCGAGCTCATGAGCGGCAGCTTTATCGACTCGGGCCTGCTGCGCGCCCGCGTGATCCATGTCGGCGCCGACAACTACGTGGCCAAAATTAATAACGAGGCGAAGTACGTCAAAAAGGTCAATTCCGAGATCATGAACGCGCTTAACGCCATCGTGCGCTTTGCGAGCATCATCATGATCCCGCTCGGTTTGGCGTTGTTTGCCTCGAGCGTGAGCGAGCTGTGGGATGCCGCGGGAACCCCAGGCAATAGCGCGCTTTCGTGGTGCTTCTCCGAGCTGTTGGCTGGTCATGTGCCTTCGTCGGCGCTGCTGTCCACGGTGGGCGCCCTGCTGGGCATGATCCCGCAAGGCCTGGTGCTGCTGACCTCGTCGGTGCTCGCCATCGCCACGGTGCGCCTGGCCCGCCGCAAGGTGCTGGCGCAGCAGCTCTACTGCATCGAGACGCTCGCGCGCGTCGACGTGCTGTGCCTGGACAAGACAGGCACCATCACGTCGGGTCGCATGGAGGTCGAGGGCACGTATCCGCTGCCGATCGAGGGCTTTGGCATGGGCGCGGGGGAGGGCGAAGCCGCCGTTCCCGTCGATACCACGGTGCTCGATTTTGCGCTGGCTAACGTGGCGCGTGCGACTTCGGCCGATGCCAACGAGACCTGCCAGGCGCTGCTCAACTATTACGCAGATCGCCCGGTCGAGGTGTCTGAGCCGCTGTCGGTCATTCCGTTCTCGTCCTCCAAAAAGTGGAGCGGCGCGTCGTTTGCGCAGGGCTCCTATGTGATGGGTGCGGCGCAGTTTGTGCTCTCTGATCGTGCGTTTGCCCAGGTCGAGAACCGTGTCGCCGAGCTTGCCGATACCTGCCGCGTGCTCGTGGTGGCGCGCGTGGACGGCTTTACGCCCGATGGCGATATGGCGGGCGAGGCCGAGCCCGTGGGCTTTGTGACCATCCGCGACGAGATTCGTACCTCGGCGGCCGAGACCATCGGCTACTTTAACGAGCAGGGCGTGACCCTCAACGTGATCAGTGGCGACGACCCGCGTACGGTGTCGTCGATCGCTCGCGTGGTGGGCGTGCCGGGGGCGGACGCTTATGTGGACGCCACGACGCTCGATACGCCGGCCAAGCTCGATGCCGCAGTGGACCGCTACCATGTCTTTGGTCGTGTGACCCCGCAGCAGAAGCGCGAGCTCGTGCAGGCACTCAAGCGCCGCGAGCACACCGTGGCTATGACAGGCGACGGCGTCAACGACGTGCTGGCGCTCAAGGAGGCCGACTGCTCCGTGGCCATGGCGGCCGGCTCCGATGCCGCGCGTGACGTGGCCGAGATCGTGCTCGTCGACAACGACTTTGCCTCGATGCCCGCCGTGGTGGCCGAGGGCCGTCGCTCCATCAACAACCTGCAGCGTTCGGCTTCGCTGTTCTTGACCAAGACGCTGTTCTCGATGGGCCTGGCGGCGCTGTGCATCGCGCTGCCGCCGTACCCCTTCGAGCCCATCCAGATGACGCTCATTAACTTCTTCTGCATCGGCGCGCCGGGCTTTGTGTTGGGCCTGGAGCCCAACAATGCTCGCGTGAAGGGTGCGTTTTTGACCAACGTGCTCAAGCGTGCGCTGCCGGCGTCGCTTGCGGTCATTATGGCCGCGGCGCTCGATATCTTTGTGGCGCGCGTGTTTGGCTTTAGCCAGCTCACGCTGGCTACGATGTGCCTGCTTACGTCGTGCGCGGCGAGCGTCAGCCTGATCTGGCGTATCTCGCAGCCCCTCACACCCTTGCGCGTGGCGCTCTTTGTGTTTGTAGTCGCCGGCATCCTGGTGGGCGTTATCGGATTCCCGGAGCTGCTGTCTATTGCCAACCTGTCGATGGGCCAGATGGTTATCTTGGCTGTCATCGTGGCCTTTACCTGCTCGGTGTTCTTTAAGCTCGCCACGATGATGGATTCGCTTAAGCCGCGTCGTCGTCATGCCGCAACTGGTTTTGGCCGCGGTGTGCGCGTCCGCCTGGGTCGCGGTGGCGGTAAGGTGAGCTCGACGGGTTCGACGGCGGAGCGTTTTGCCATGCGCGTCGCCGCCGACATGGCGCAGCGCCGCGAAGCTCGCACCGTTCGCGAGGCCGAGGCCCGTGCACTCGAGGGCGTGGCGCAGACCCAACCCAAGAAAAAGAAGAGCGCCGGTGCCAAGCGCTCCCGCGTGACCAAATCGGCCCAGGGCATTAAGGTCTCGATGCCAAGCAAAAAGAAGAAGTAACTACGCGCCCTGGCGATGTTGAATTGGTGCCTTGCTCCTGTGGGGCCGTGGCGATGTTATGCTCTAACCTCGATTGTTTGAATTGCTTCGAAAAGAGGATGCCGTGATCTGTCCGCATTGCCTTAAGACCATCGAGGACGGCGCCTCGTTCTGCCCCTACTGCAACGCCTATGTGGGTCCGGGCGATGGTCCGGAGCACACCGAGTTCGTGTTCTGTGAGGGCTGCGGTGCCCGTCTTTCTCCGCATGATCGTACGTGCCCCAAATGCGGACGCCCCGCTCCGGGTATCCTCTCCGAGGACGCGGCAGCATCCGACCTGGCAGCGGGCCGCACGGCGGGCTTTCCGCGCCTAACGCAAGAGCAGATCGATACCGAGGTGCCGCATGCGCCGGCCTCTGCCGCTGCGGTGCTTTCAGACGCCGCCGACCCCAATGAGACCTGCGTGCTGCCGGCTTTCGATAAGGATTTCGGTATCCCCAAGGTCGATATTCCCATGCCCGTTTCCCTGCATGACGATGCTCAAAAACCCAAGCGCAAGGTGCACCCCGACGAGGACGCCTATCACAAGCACAAGCGTCATATTCCCAAGCCGCTTATCGTCATCGCGGTCCTTGCCGTCGTTTGCGGCGGTGCCTATTGGTTCGTGACGACCGATCCCATGGGTGTTATGCCCGGCTTCTACGACCAGTTTGGCCAAGCTGCACAAACCACCTTCCCCACGCGCCAAAAGGGCGAGGCGACTGAGGACGATACCAAGCAGGACGATTCTGCCGAGGTGGTTCAGGAAGAAACCGTGCTCACCGATGATCAGCTCTATACCAGGCTCGACGGTCTGTATCAGACCATCGTGTCCTACGCTGACGAGGACCAGATCGGCGAGGTCATCGATTCCTTTAACAACGGTTATCTCCGAACGCCGCTGTCCACCCGTCAGGAGCTGTCGCAGAGTGCCTACGCCCTGCGCGACCAGATCAAAAAGACGCAAGATGAGCTCAACAACCTGAAAGTACAGGACGATACGGTCTATGCGGATGACATCGCCCACTTAAAGCAGCTTGCCGAGTGGATGTATGAGCGCGTCGACGTGATCTGCCAGAGCTGGGATATCTCGCTGGCCATTCCCGATGGCGAGTCGATGAGTTCCCACCAAAGCGAGATCCTGGCGCCCATCGCGCAGGGCGGCAACAGCGCGCTGAACCAGTACGATGCCAATGTGGGTTCCTGGAAGCCGCAGCAGCGTTCCTAAAATTAGTTCGCCATAGTCGGCATAACCTACGTGCGCAATTGATGTAAACCCGTGCTTATTGCTACAATTCGTACAAATATGCTTTAAACGCACGAGGAAGGAACCACATGTTTGGTTTTAAGAAAGAGCTCTACACGCCCGAGTATCAGCTTGTCGGCGACGAGTGCGCCGTAATCGAGACGTCGAAGGGTACCATCAAGGTCAAGTTTGACGGCGAGGGCGCTCCCATTCATGTCGCGAACTTCTGCGAGCTTTCCACGATGGGCTTCTATGATGGCCTTAAGTTCCATCGCTATGTGCCCGGTTTTGTTATCCAGGGCGGCGACCCCAATACCCGCGACATGTCCGGCGCCGACGTCGCTGCCGGTCTTGAGGGCCCCGACGGTATGCCCGGTACCGGTGGCCCCGGCTACTGCATCAAGGGCGAGTTTGCCACCAATCCGCGCAACAGCCATGTCGATGGCGCCCTTGCCATGGCACGCTCCATGGACCCCGATTCCGCGGGTTCGCAGTTCTACTTCTGCCTGGGTGCCCAGCATAACCTCGATTCCGGTTACACCGTCTTTGGTACCACGGTCGAGGGTCTCGATGTGATTTCGCAGCTGCGTGCCGGCGACGAGATCGTCCATGTCGAGATCGTTCACGAGTAAAGGGGACTTCCTTGAATAGCCAGCTGATCCAACAGGGCCGCGCCGCTTACCGCGCGGGTGATTTTTCTGCTGCAGCCCAGATGCTTGGGGCGGCAAAGACTCCCGATGAGATTATGGGCGAGGCCGATCACCTTCGTGGCAACGCCTTGATGCACCTTGGCATGTATGCCGAGGCCGCCGAGGCCTATGCCGCCGCCCTCAACGACGGTACCTACGGCAAGCGCGGCGCGCTGCTCACCAACCGCGGCAAGGCGCTCGCCGCCGTGGGCGACTACACGACGGCCGCTCAGGCTTTCTCTGCCGCTACGCAGGATGCTTCCTATGCCACGCCGTTCAAGGCCTATCTGGGCCTGGGCAATGCGCTGTTCCAGTCGGGCGACTATGCCAACGCGGGAACCGCCTTCCGTCAGGCTGCCATCGACGGCGCCAATCCGGCTCCTGCCGCCGCACTCGGCGAGCTCGGTCGTTGCTTCATTAAGCTCGGCCGTCCGGCGGATGCCGTGGAGACTTATCGCACGGCTATCGACTTTGCCGGCCCCCGCGACGACACGCGTGCGCTCAACGCCGGCATGGGTCAGGCGCTTTCTGCCGCCGGCCGTCCCTCCGACGCACTCGACGCCTTTAATGCCGCTACTGCCGATGGCATCTACCAGCTCACCTCCGAGCAGGCCGATGAGCTTGCCCGCGTGCAGGATTCGCTTGCCGCGCTGTCTGCCCAGACGGCTATGGCCACGGCTCCGGCGCCCGCGATGGACGCTCCTGCCGTCGATCCGCTCGATCCTACGGGCGCGACCGGTCAGTTTATGCCTGATCCCTCGGACACCGGCTTCTTTACGCTGTCCGAGTCCGAGATGGTCCAGCAGGACCGTCAGGATCGTAAGCAGGCCAAGGTCCGTCGTCGCCATCGCCATACGGGTCTCAAAGTCTTCATCGTGCTGCTTCTGCTTATTTTGATCGCCGCGGGCGGTCTGGGCTTTGCCTACACGCGCGGCTTTGGCTTCCCGTCTCAGGAGTCTGTCGTTACCGATCTGTTCCAGGCTGCCGGCGACGGTGACACCGCAAAGGCCGAGTCTTGTCTGGCCTCGAGCCTGTCCGAGGACGCTAAGTCGATGATCATCTCCTCGATTCCGCAGGGTGCCACCGTGTCCGTCGAGGGCATGGATCAGTCCATGACCGAGACGACCGCTAAGGTGAAGGCATCGCTTTCCAAGGGCGGCGAGCAGGAGTGCACCGTCAAATTCGTGCGCTCCGACAACCATATCGGCTGGACCGTTTCTTCGCTCGATATGGATTTCTCGGCTGCTGACAACCAGTAGTGACCTTATGGGATTTAGCTTTGCCCGGCGCTTCACCGCAAGTGAGGTGCCGGGCTTGCGCTAGTATGATGAGCTAGTAGTTTTCCAGCAATCATCCAACACATCAGGAGTTGCGTTGTTTTCTTTGATAGATATGTTCTTCGGTAGCTATGCGGGCGATCTTGCCATCGACCTCGGCACCGCAAATACGCTTGTCTCCGTGCGCGGCAAGGGCATCGTCATTCGCGAGCCCTCTGTTGTCGCCATCGACAAGAACGACGAGCGCATCTTGGCGGTCGGTATCGAGGCAAAGCGCATGCTCGGCCGTACGCCCGGCAACATCGTGGCCGTTCGTCCCCTGAAGGACGGCGTCATCGCCGACTTCGATGTTACCGAGGCCATGCTTCGCTACTTTATCGATAAGGCGTCCGAGAAGCGCTATCCGTGGACTCCGCGTCCGCGTGTTGTCGTCTGCGTTCCCTCCGGTGTCACGTCGGTTGAGAAGCGCGCTGTCTTTGAGGCCACGATCCAGGCCGGGGCCCGCCAGGCCTATCTGATCGAAGAGCCTATGGCAGCCGCTATCGGCGCCGACCTGCCCGTCGAGGAACCCACCGGCTCCATGGTCATCGACATCGGCGGCGGTACCACCGAGGTCGCCGTTATCGCTATGGGCGGCATCGTCGTCTCGCAGTCCATTCGTATTGCCGGCGACGAGTTCGATCAGGCCATTCTCACGCACGTTCGTGATGCCTACAACCTGGCCATCGGCGAGCGTACGGCAGAGGACATCAAGATCAAGGTCGGCTCCGCCGTGCCGCTCAAGGATGAGCTCGACGTCGAGGTCAACGGTCGCGACGTGATCACCGGTCTGCCCAAGACCGTGCGCATCGAGAGCGAGGAGATTCGTCGCGCACTCAACAAGCCGCTCGACGAGATGGCCAAGGCCGTCAAGGACGCACTCGACGCTACGCCTCCCGATCTTGCCTCGGACCTTATGTACTACGGCATTTTGCTGACTGGTGGCGGCGCGCTGCTGCGCGGTCTCGACGTGCGCCTGCGCGATGAGACCGGCGTTTCGGTCAATGTTAGCCCTACGGCGCTCGATAACGTTGTTAACGGCTGTGCCCGCGTGCTCGAGGCCAATGCGTTTGATGGCGGCTTCGTCCAGACCAATGCTTAATTTCCAAAAGGTGGATTCCATTTGGCACGATCTTCGGGTTTCTCCACAAATCTGAATACCAAGCGACAATCAACGGGTATGCGCCCGTTGATTGTTTTCAGCCTGATTTCGGTGTTGCTGCTCACGTTTTACATCCGCGAGGGCGAGGCAGGACCGATTCATGCCGTGCGCTCGGGCGTGACGACGATTACCTCGCCGGTGCGCTTTGTGGGCTCGGCTGTGGCGGCTCCCTTCAATGCGATCGGTAACGTGTTCTCTAACCTTACGGCGTCGCAGGACACGCTTGACGAGCTTAAGAAGCAAAACGAGGAACTGACCTCTAAGGTTGCCGAGCTCTCCGAGGCTCAAAAGACCGCCGAGCGACTGGAGGGGCTGGTCGGGCTGCAATCGACCTACAACCTTAAGTCGACCGCTGCTCGTATCGTCGGCGCTTCGGGCGATGCCTGGACCTCGACCGTCACCATCGATAAGGGTTCTGCCGACGGTCTTACCATCAACATGCCTGTGACGAGTTCTGCCGGTGTCATAGGCCAGATTATCGAGGTCTCGGCCAAGACGTCCACCGTGCGCCTGATTGGCGACGAGAACTCGGGCGTGTCCGCTATGGTGCAGGACACGCGCGCCCAGGGCATGCTGCAGGGTCAGGCTGACGGCACGCTGCGTCTTGAGTACGTGAGCGTCGACTCCGACGTTAAGGTTGGCGACATCATCGTGACCTCGGGCATTGGCGGTGTGTTCCCCAAGGGCCTTCCGCTCGGCACCGTCTCGTCGGTTGAGAAATCGGCAAACGACGTGTACTACACCATTGTGGTGCGCGCCCAGACGACGGCCGAGAACAACGAGGAAGTGCTGGTCATTACCTCGCTGACCGACGAACAGTCGGCCTCGGATGAGGACGTGAACACGGCCAACAGCACGCCGCAGGGAACGTCGCGCGATGCTGCGACCAAGACGAAGGACGAGAGCCCGGATGACAGTTCCGACACGTCCGAGACGACCGATTCCGGCTCGAGCGAATAGGGGGCATGTCCATGGATCTACATGAGCAGGGGATGAGCTCCCGCACGTTTGTAATCGCCGCCATCGTGTGCGTGCTGTTGCAGGCAGGCCTGGCACCGCAGATCTCCATTGCGGGCGGTCGCGTCAACTTTATGATTATCCTGGTGTGCCTAAGCGTGTTCTCGGGCGACCCGACCCGTGCCGTCGTGTGCGGTTTTTGCAGCGGCTTGTTCTATGACCTTTCCGCTGCCGTGCCGGTGGGCGTTATGTCGCTCCTGCTGACCGTGGGTTCTTTTGCCCTGGTGCATAGCGCTGCCGGTCAGACGGGCGGTACCCCGAGTGCGCGCGGCATCACTGTGGGCGCCTTCGCGTTCGTCATTAATGTGATCTACAGCATCATCTTGCTGTTTATGGGTTTGGAGACGAGCTTTGTCGTGGCGATCTTCGGCCATGCACTGCCGTCTTCGATCCTGACGGGTCTGGTTGCCATTCCGTTTTTGATGTCCGGCGTCGTGCCGCAGTCCGGTTATGGATTCTCCGCACGTGGCGGACGCCAGACGGGCATGCGCTTTAAGCCCAAGACCCGTAAGCTCAAATAGGGGAGGCTCGTAGATGTCTTCCCAGATGACGGTTATTATCGCCGGTATCGTGCTGGTTGTGGCCATCGTGGTCGCACTGGTCATCATGCGCCGCGGCGATTCCCGTTTTACCTACGACACGCAGCATGGAACGGCCCCGCGTGCCACCGAGGGCGAGGGCAATACCGCCGCTACCGCCTTCAAGGGTCGCTTCTCCATCCTCACCGCCGGCGTGGGCGCGATGTTTGCCGCGCTCTCCGTCAAGCTGTGGGGTATGCAGATGGTCTCGTCGGACTACTACGACAAGCAGGCCAAGAGCAACCAGACCCGTACTGTCACCACGCCGGCTGTGCGCGGGCGAATCCTTGATCGCAATGGCGTGGCACTTGTGCAAAACCGTCCCTCACTTGCCGTCGTCGCCTATCGCGACCTGGCCGATGACACTGTGCTGGTTCGCCATCTTGCCAACGTGCTCGGTATGCCCTACGTCGCGGTGCTGCGCAATATCCAGGACAATTCCGAGGGCGCCCAGAGCCTGCATACCATCGCGACGGACGTGCGCCGCTCCACAGTTGCCTATATTCAGGAGCACGCCGGCGAGTTCCCTGGCGTGAAGATTGCCGAGCGCACCGAGCGCCAGTATCCATATGGCGAGACGGCATGCCATATCTTGGGCTATACCGGCACCATTACCTCCGAGCAGCTTGAGGCCCAGAATAAGAAAACCTCTGGCGATGATGATGCTTCTGCTGGCCGGATTACGTACCAGTCGGGCGATATCGTGGGCCAGGCGGGTGTTGAGAGCTACTACGAAAACCTGCTGCAGGGTATTCGTGGCGAGCAGACCGTGAAAGTTGACGCCTCGGGTAACGTGACCGGACAAGCCGGCGCCGTTCCCGCCAAGGCCGGCTCCGACATTAAGCTTACGCTCGATCTTAAGATTCAACAGGCCTGCGAGACGGCTCTGGCGAATGCCATTGAGCTTGCCAAGACCACGGGCCATAGCAATGCCGGCAACGGCGCCGTGGTGTGCCTCGATCCCAACAATGGTGAGATTCTGGGCATGGCGAGCGAGCCCAAGTTTGATCCGTCGGTGTTCATCGGCGGCATTTCCAACGACGTGTGGACCGAGCTCAACGACGACGAGGGTTCGCACCCGCTGCTCAACCGCGCCATTAGCGGCCAGTATATGTCGGCTTCGACCATCAAGCCGCTCTCGGCTCTGGCCGGTCTTGAGTTTGGAACCTACACCTCAACGCAGACAACCAACTGCACGGGCTATTGGACGGGCCTTGGCAAGGCTTGGGGCAAGCGCTGCTGGCTGACGTCTGGCCACGGCACCATGACGCTGCAGTCGGGTATCGCCAACTCGTGCGACCCCGTCTTCTACGACATGGGCAAGGCGTTCTTTTATGACGAGCAACATTCCGAGGGCCTGCAGGAGGTCTTTCGTCGCTGGGGCCTAGGCAAGGCCTGCGGTATCGATCTGCCGAGTGAGGGCGCGGGCCGTATTCCCGATGCCGAGTGGAAAGAGTCGTACTTTACCGACGCCTCTGCCGAGGACCGCAAATGGAACGCCGGCGATATGACCAACATCGCTATCGGCCAGGGCGACATTTTGGTGACGCCTCTGCAGATGGCATGCGCCTACATGGGCCTTGCCAACGGCGGTAAGCAGTACGTGCCTCACGTGTTTTTGTCTGCCGTGTCGCGCGATGGCGACGGCGATGCCTATAAGTACAACGGCAAAGGCAAGAAGAAGCGCCTGGAGGCCAAGATCAACAGCGATTCGGATTTGGCTCTTGTTCGCAACGGCATGCACGACGTGATTTACACGGCATCGACGTCCCTGGCGGCTCACTTTGGCACCCTGACGCCGCAGGTATACGGCAAGTCGGGCACGGGCGAGAAAAGCGGCGAGGACGAATACGCGTGGTTCTGCGCCTATGCGCCGGCCGATGATCCCAAGTATGTCATCGCTACTGTCCTGGAGCAGGGCGGCGGTGGCTCAGATACCGCGATGCATGTCGTGCGCGACGTGCTCGGCGTGATTTATGACGAGCCCGATACCTCTTCGGCCTCGGGCGATTCTTCGGTTCGATAGGAGGTTGCGATGGACTTTTCGCCGGCGGACCTGTTCCGCTCAACCAAGACCGGCTCCCGCAGCAGCCTGGACCGCGTTAACAAGCAGCTCTCGGCCTCGCGCGGCACGTTCCGCCAGAAGGTACACATCGGTGTGCTGCTGGCTACCGTCGCGCTCGTTGCCTATGGCGCCATCATTATTTGGTCGGCCTCGCAGTTTAAGGCCGATGCCTCGTTCTCGCGCCACCTGCTGGGTATTGGCATTGGCGCGGTGCTGGCGGTGCTCGTCTGGCGCACCGACCTGCGTGGCATTTCCAATTTCTCGACGGCGCTGCTCGTCATTGACCTGATCGTGATCTTCTCGCCCAAGATTCCGGGCCTGTCCTATACGGGCGGTCTGGGCATGACGGGCTGGATCAAGATCCCCGGTATCGGCCTGACCTTCCAGCCCGTTGAGCTCGCCAAGCTCATCACCATCTTCTTTATCGCCACGCTTGGCTCGCAATACAACGGCCGCATCGATTCCGTTCGCGACTACGTCAAGCTCTGCGGTATGCTGTCCATCCCGTTTTTGGCCGTCGTCGCCATGGGCGACCTGGGCTCGGGCCTGGTCGTGCTGGTCTCGTGTGCCATCGTCATCTGCATGAGCGGTGCACGTCGCGAATGGGTGCTGTCGACCTTGGCCCTGCTGGTTGGTTTGATTGCGCTCATCTTGGCGCTCGACTCGGTCTTTGATTCGCTCCTTGGCCACGACGTGCTTATCAAGCAGTATCAGATGAACCGTCTGACGGTCTTCATCGACCCCGACAACGCCAATTCGGATGATGCCTACAACCTGCAGCAGTCGCTCATTGCCGTCGGTTCGGGTGGCTTCTTTGGTAAGGGCCTGGGCCACGCGACGCAGTCGGCCGGCGGCTTTCTGCCCGAGTTCCACACCGACTTCGTCTTTGCCTTCCTTTCCGAGACCTTCGGCTTCTGCGGCTCCTTTTTGCTCCTGTGCCTCTACGTGCTGCTGATCTTCTCGACGATCCGCGTTGCCTTTAAGTGCGAGTCGCTGTTCTTGCGCCTATCGTGCGTGGGTATCGTCGGCATGTGGGCGTTCCAGACCTTCGAGAACATCGGCATGTGCATTGGCATGATGCCGATTACCGGTATTCCGCTGCCGTTTATTAGTTTTGGTTCGTCGTCGATGATGATTCAGTTGCTGACGGTGGGTATCGTACAATCCATATGGCGGCATCGTTCGGGCGCCGCGTAACCGCTGGAGGGGTTTGCCATGAAGATTCCCGTAGATAAGTTGACCAGCGCTTTTAAGATGGGCGCGTCTGTTAAGAAGGATTCCGATACACCGGTGCGTGTCTCGGTTTACCTTGATTCGACTGCGTCTCGCTTTTTGGTCGAGACGGTGCGCGATGCCTTTGTGCCGCAGACGACTTCGGGCATTGTGCGTGTTGATCGCCTGGGGGAGGACCGTATCGTTCCCAAGGCCGATACCGATGTGGTGTTGGTCCTCTCGTGCGGCTCCGACCGCCTGGAGAGTGCCGTGCAGGAGCTCGTGATCGCCGGCGCGCCCGTGTGCGTGCTTGCCGAGTCTGCTGTGGAGGTGCCGTTTATCGAGGAGTCCACACCCATGCTCGGCGTGGTGGCGGCAACCGATAAGACGTATCTGCTCGAGACGCTTGCCCGCTGGATTCTCGATCGTACGGACAAGGAGACGGCTTTTGCTGCCAACTTTGCCTTTATGCGCATCGCGGCGGCAAATCGCATCATTACCTCGTGCGCGCTCACCAACATGGCGACGGGCGCCCTGGTGTTTTTGCCGGGTGCCGACTATCCCGTGATGGCGCTGGCGCAGGTGGGAATGCTCTTTGAGCTCGCGGCCATCTTTGGACGCGGCATTAAGCCCGAGCGCGGCTACGAGGTCGCAGGCGTGCTCGCCGGCGGTCTGGTGATTCGCGCTGTTACCCGCGCATTGGTGAAGCGGACGCCGCACATCGGCTTTGTCGTTAAGGCGCTTACCGCCGCCGCGGGTACCTATGGCATGGGTCGCGCGCTCGTGTCGCTCTACGAGCGCGATGTCGACTACAGCCGCGCCAACGAGGTCGCTGCCGCCACGTTCTCGCGCGTTCGCGATCTGGTGACCACGGTCGCCGGTGCCACCCGTCCTATGGCGTCCTACCAAGACGCATCCGATCTCGCTGCTTAGGGGTTTTCCGTTGCGCGTTGCATACCAAGACTGTTTTCATCTGATCGAGCCGTTGCTCGCCAAGGTCGAAAAGCCGAGTCGCTATATCGACCACGAGTGGGGCACGCTCTCAAAGGCCGATGCCGACTATCGCTGCTGCATGATCTATCCGGACGTGTATGAGGTCGGTCTGCCCAACCAGGGCATCGCCATTCTCTACAACATCCTTAATCAGGCCGAGGGCATCTCCTGCGAGCGCGGCTACGTGCCGTGGCCCGATATGGGCGATGCGATGCGCGAGGCGGGGATTCCGCTGCTGTCGCTCGAGGGTGCAGCGCCCGTGGCCTCGTTCGACATCGTCGGCATGCACGTACCGCACGAGATGGCTGTGACGAACTTCCTCGAAGCGCTTGATCTCGCCGGCATTCCGTTGCTTGCGGCCGACCGTACCGAGGACGATCCCATCATCGTCGCCGGCGGTCCCTCGGTGTATAACCCCGAGCCATATGCGGCTTTTTTCGATGCCATCCTCATTGGCGAGGGCGAGGAGTCGCTGCTTGAGATCTGCCAGTTGCATCGCCGCTTGCGCGACGAGGGCGTCTCGCGCGCTCATATTGTCGAGCAGCTCGCGACGGTCGCCGGTACCTATGTGCCGTCCCTGTATGAGGTGCGCTATGACGAGCCCTGCTCCCCGCATGGCTACACCGTGCCGCGCGAGGGCAAGGACGTCCCGCCGGTAGTCTACAAGCGCGTCGTCGAGGACTTTGGTGCCACTAATCCACTTTCTCAGTCGTGTGTGCCGTATGCGCAGCTCGTCCACGATCGCCTGTCTATCGAGATCTTGCGTGGCTGCGCCCGCGGCTGCCGTTTTTGCCAAGCAGGCATGACGTATCGTCCGGTACGCGAGCGCTCGGCCGACCAGATCGTGTCATCGGTGATCCAGGGCTTGGAAAAGACTGGCTATGACGAGGTGTCGCTTACCTCGCTTTCGACGACCGACCACTCCTGCATCCGCGACGTGCTCGGTAGGCTCAACCGTCGTCTGGAGGACACGGGTATTCGCGTGTCTATTCCGTCGCAGCGCTTGGATTCGTTTGGCGTTGATATGGCCGAGTCGGTCGCCGGCGAAAAGAAGGGCGGCCTGACGTTCGCGCCCGAGGCGGGCAGCCAGCGCATGCGCGACATCATTAACAAGAACGTGACCGAGGAGGACCTGGACCGAGCGGCCAAGGCGGCCTTCGAGGCCGGCTGGAACCGCATGAAGCTCTACTTCATGATGGGCCTTCCCGGCGAGCGCGACGAGGATATCGTGGCTATCGCCAACCTGGCCGATCACGTGCTGGAGCTTGGCCGCTCCGTGGTGCCCAAGGCGCGCCGCGGGTCCATCTCGGTGTCTATCTCGGTTTCGGTGTTCATCCCCAAGGCGGCAACGCCCTTCCAGTGGTGCCCGCAGCTCGATTACGACGACGTCAAGCGCCGCCAGAAACTGCTTATCACGAGCGTTCGCAACCGTGCCGTCCGCGTGCATTACCACGATGCCGAGACCTCGCTCATCGAGGCCGCGCTCTCCCGCGCCGGTCGTGACATGACGCCGGTCATCATCGATGCCTGGCGTGCGGGCTCGCGCTTCGACGCCTGGGTGGAGCACTTTTCGCTCGACAACTGGAAGGAGGCCGCTGCCAAAAACGGCATCGACCTCAACGAGCTGGTGCACCTGCCCTACGAGTTGGACTGGCGCCTGCCGTGGGAGCATGTGAGCCCCGGCTGCACGCGCGGCTTCCTCGAGCGCGAGTACCGTCGCTCGCTCGAGGGCGTCACGACGCCCGACTGCACCCGCACGTCGTGTACCGGTTGCGGAATCTGCCCCACGCTCCACGCCAAGAACGTATTGATGGGTGATCGCGCATGAGTGAGCGCTTGACCGACAATCCCACGCTCTTTAGGCTGCGCGTTCGCTACGGCAAGCGTGATCGCCTTAAGTACCTGGGCCATCTGGAACTAATCCATACCATTGAGCGCATCGTGCGCCGTGCGGGCCTGCCCTATGCCGTGACACAGGGTTTCTCGCCGCATATGCGCGTGGGCTTTTCGTCGGCGCTGCCCGTGGGCACGTCGTCGACCTGCGAGTGGTACGACCTGTTTATGACTGAGTTCGTCGCGCTTGACGAGGCTTTTGAGCGCCTGGCCTCCGCGTCCCCGGCCGATCTGGCGCCTATCGAGGCCGCCTACATCGACGTGCGCACGCCGGCTCTGACGGCTCAGCTTACGCGTCTGTCGTACCGCATCGACTTGCACCTGGACTCCGAGGCCCCCGTGAGCGCCGACGAGGTACGCGCCGCGATCGATACGTTGCGTGCAGGCCATGGCATCGACTACGCACGCGGTAAGAAGAGTAAGCGCTTAGACCTTGACCACACACTGGTGGGCTATGAGCTCACGGCGGGGGAGCGTCCGGACCATCTGGTGCTCATGCTCGACACCCATGCCGACAACGAGGGCTCCATGCGTCCGGAGATTTTGCTTTCTGCTGCTGATGTTTTGTTGCAGGGCTTGACCCCGGGCGTCGATGCACCTATTGTTTCCACCGGTATGCAAGACCTCGTGACCATCTGCTCCTACGATGTCGAGCGTCAGAATCAAGCATGCGAGGACGACGAGGGCCGACTCGTCAGCCCCATACCTGTGCGAACTTGTGGATTTGCTCCACATACTCGTTGACGGGGGTATTTTCGCCTGCTACTATATTCGGCTGTTGCACTAACTGATGCATGAAGGGCAAGTAAACATGTACGCAATCGTTAACACGGGCGGCAAGCAGTACAAGGTCGCCACCGACGATGTCATCACCGTCGAGAAGATCGAGGGCAATGAGGGCGACAAGGTCACCCTGCCGGTCATCTTCCTCAACGATGGTAAGAAGATCGTCACCGATCCCGACAAGCTGGCCAAGGCCAAGGTTACCGCTCAGATCGTTGAGCAGTTCAAGGGCGAGAAGCAGCTGGTCTTCAAGTTCCACAAGCGTAAGCGCTATCGTCGTCTGAAGGGTCACCGTCAGCAGCTCACCAAGCTGAAGATCGTGAAGGTCCAGGCTACGTCCCGCGCCAAGAAGGCTGTCAAGGCAGAGGCCGAGGCTGTTGCCGAGGCTCCCGTCGCCGAGTAGATTACACTCGTAACGAAAGAGTAGGTATACACAATGGCACACAAAAAAGGACTCGGTTCCTCCCGTAATGGCCGTGACTCCCGCGGTCAGCGCCTTGGCACGAAGCGCTATGCCGGCCAGACGGTAACCACGGGCACGATTCTCGTCCGTCAGCACGGCACGCACATCCACCCGGGTGAGAACGTTGGCCGTGGCAAGGACGACACGCTGTTCGCGCTGGTCGACGGTACCGTTGAGTTCCACAAGGGTATCAAGCACAGGGTCAGCGTACGCCCGCTCGCGAACGCGTAATTTACCCTTCATAGAGCACATATGTGGGAGGCACTTGAGTTTTAGGATTCAAGGGTCTCCCTCTTTTTTGTAGGAGGCGATTCTGTTGTCACAGTTCACCGATATCAGCCGCATTAACGTGTGCGGCGGCGACGGCGGAGCCGGATGCATGTCGTTTAGGCGCGAGGCATTTGTCCCCAAGGGCGGCCCCGATGGCGGCGACGGCGGTCGTGGCGGCAATGTTGTCATCCAGGCCGATGCTCAGCTGTCTTCGCTGATCGATTACCGCTTCAAGCATCACTTCCGCGCCGATCGCGGCACGCACGGCCAGGGCGCTCGTCGCAATGGCAAGAGCGGCGAGGACCTGATCCTGAAGGTTCCCATGGGCACCGTGGTGCGCGAGCTCGATCCCGAGACGCAGACCCCGATGTTCGAGATTGCCGACCTGGTGCACGACGGCGAGCGCGTTGTCGTGGCGCCCGGTGGCGCCGGCGGTCTGGGCAATACCCACTTTGTGACGTCGGTGCGTCGCGCGCCCGCGTTCGCTCAGCTGGGCGAACCGGCCGAGGAGCACTGGATTGAGCTCGAGATGAAGCTTATGGCCGATGCCGCGCTCGTGGGCTTTCCCTCGGTGGGTAAGTCTTCGCTCATCGCGCGCATGAGTGCCGCCCGTCCCAAGATCGCCGACTATCCGTTTACCACGCTCGTGCCGAACCTCGGCATGGTGCGTGCCGGTGAGTATTCTTACGTCGTTGCCGACGTTCCTGGTTTGATCGAGGGCGCGAGCGAGGGCAAGGGCCTGGGCCACCAGTTCCTGCGCCACATTGAGCGTACGGCCCTGATCATGCATGTCGTCGACATGACGGGCGGTTTTGAGGATCGCGACCCGGTTGAGGATTACCGCATCATCAACCGTGAGCTCGAGCAGTATGGCGCAGAGCTCTCGGAGCGCCCGCAAATCGTTGTCGCCAACAAGTGCGATGCGCCGGGCACGGCCGACAAGATTGCCGACCTCAAGCGCGCCGCGCTCGACGATGGACATATGTTCTTTGCCGTGTCCGCCGTGACGGGCGCCGGGCTCAATACGCTGATGCTTGCCGTGGGCGAGCAGGTGGCTAAGCTTCGCGCCGAGCTGGCGGTTTCCGATGAGCCGGTCGATCTTCGCGACGAGGAGTGGGAGCGCCGCCGTCTGCAGCGCGAGAAGCGGTTCCGCATTGTCCAGGAGGAGCCCGGTGCCTTCCGTGTGGTTGGTCGTGCCATCGAGCGCATGGTCATCCAGACCGACTGGGAAAACGAGGAAGCCGTCATTTACCTGCAGCATAAGTTTGCGCGTATGGGTGTTGACGACGCGCTCGAGAAGGCCGGTTGCCGTGCGGGCGACGAGGTCCGCATTTGCCAGCGTGCCTTTGACTTTGAGGGCGCTGAGGACTTCTCGGAGTACGAGGAGCTCGAGGACGCTGGCGTTGAGGTTATTGACGTAGCGGCCGAGGACGCGGACGTGGTTGATGCCATTGAAGGCTCCGAAGGCACTACCGAAGTCGACGTTGTTGAGACCCCGGAGGGCGAGTAAGCCATGTCGCTGCGCGGTGGAATCGGATTGCCCGAGCTTCCCATAAAAGAGGGTAAGGAGTTTCGGCTTGGCATTATGGGCGGCACATTCGACCCGATTCATTACGGGCACCTGGTGACTGCCGAGCAGGCGCGCGAGTCGCTCGACTTGGACGCTGTGCTCTTTATGCCGGCGGGCTCTCCCGCCTTTAAGCTGGACAAGCCGGTTACGCCTGCCGAGGACCGTTATGCCATGACGGTCCTCGCCACCGCCGCGAACCCGGCCTTTTTGGCGAGCCGGTTCGAGATTGACCGTCCGGGTGTAACCTATACGGCCGATACGCTTCATGCCCTTCGCGATTTTTACCCGCCGCAGGTAAAGCTCTACTTTATTACGGGCGCCGATGCGATTATCGATATTGTGACCTGGCATGATGCCGAACGAATCGCTGAGCTTGCTACCTTTATTGCGGCGACGCGACCGGGCTTTGATATCGATACGGCGCGTGCCCGAATCAAAGAGTCGGGGCTGCCGTTCGACGTGCGCTATATTCAGATTCCGGCGCTGGCGATCAGCTCGACGAACATTCGTAAGCGAGTTGCCCGCGGCATGAGCGTGCGCTATCTTACGAGCGAGTCCGTGCTCGGCTACATTCGCAAGCGCAGGCTATATGCCGATTTGGGCCAAGAAGATTTTGAGTGATGGGGGCTACGTTGTCGGTAGAGGATCAGTTTGAGGGCGATGAGCGCGCGCTGCTCAAGCGCATTCAAGAGCTGCTCGATGTTCGCATGAAAGATAAGCGCAAGCGCTATGTGCATTCGCTGGGTGTTGCCGAGACCGCACTTCATCTGGCCGAGGTCTACGGCGTTGACCGCTTTGATGCGGCTGCCGCCGGCTTAATTCACGACTGGGACAAGGTTCTTTCCGATGACGAGCTCGTGGCCCGCGCGCTTCACTATGGCATCAAGGTTGCCGGCTCTCCTTCCGCCGCGACGCCGCTTTTGCATGGCCCTGTTGCCGCCTATGAGCTTCCGCAGCTTTTTCCCGAGCTGTCACCGGCCGTTTTCCAGGCTGTCGACCGTCACACCGTGGGTGCCTGCGACATGACGCCGCTCGATATGGTGGTCTTTGTGGCAGATGCCATCGAGCCCAACCGTCACGGCGACTATGCCCATGCGCTGCGCAAGATGGTGGGGGAGTCGACGCTCGATGAGTTGTTCTTCTCCTGTTTTGCGCAGGGTCTGGTCTATGTGATCCAGTCCGGGCGCTATCTTTATCCCACGGCTATTACGATTTACAACCATTACGCCCAGCTGCGCTAGCTCGGGTGTGTCTAGAAAGAGGTATTCCATGGCCGACGAGACCATGACTGACGAGCAGATTCTTGAAGGTGTGGAGCACAAGAGTTTCGTTGCCACGTCCGACCGCACCGCCGCCTCGCTGTCCGCGAGCGGTGTCGCCGCCGAGGATGTCGCCCGCGCCGCCGCGCAGGCCGCCTACGACAAGAAGGGCGAGGACGTGCAGGTGCTCGACCTGACCGAGCTTTCCGACGTGTGCGACTACTTTGTGCTTGCCACCGGTACCAACAACCGCCAGGTCGATTCGATTGTCGACGAGATCGAGGAGAAGGTCGCCGAGGCTTGCGGCGAGCATCCGTTCTCCATCGAGGGCCGCGAGCAGAAGACCTGGATGCTCATTGACTACGGCTCGGTTGTCGTCCACGTCTTCACTCCCGAAGCCCGCGACTTCTACCGCCTAGAAAAGCTCTGGGGTGACGCCCCCCAGCTCCCCCTCAATCTCCTCTAGTAGCTCATTTGATACGGGGCTTTTTAGCTAGCTTCGCGCATTTCGCCGGGCAGTTGCGGTTTTCCGCACCTGCCCGGCTTTCTTTTTGCCTAAAGGCGGTTAATCGTTGAAGCGGGATTGGCGGCCGAAAGATAGGGCGGTGTCGCCGAACTTGTCTCGGACGGCGTCGATAGCGACCGAGAGGTCGCGACGGTCGCTTGATTGGGCTCCGCGGTCGTCGACTTCGCAGAACAGGTCGGTCTGGATGCCGCCTTGGTGGTCGAAGTCGCTCATGCCGATGCCCGCTAAGCGAACATGCATGCCTTCCTGCCAGATGTTGTCGAGCAGTTCGAGTGCAACCGCCACGAAGATGTTCTCATCGTCGGTCGGATGAGGCAGCCGGCGCTGTGCCGTACGCCCGCTGCCATACGAATACTTAAGCTTGAGCGTTACCGTGCCGCCCGTCAGTCCCTGACGGCGCAGGCGGCGTCCAACCGACTCACCCAGCAGCGCAATCGCCGCTTCGATGTCCCCGCGCTCAGTCAAATCTTTCGCAAAGGTGCGTTCATTGCTGACCGACTTGATCTTGCGCTCTTCATCGAGACTCGTGACTTCGGAGATTTCAAGTCCCAGCGCACGCTGACGCATACGTTCGCCGTTGACGCCAAAAATAGAGGCCAAGGTGGATTCCGGCGCGCGTGACAGCTCGCCGAGCGTGTAGATGCGCATACGGCGCAGTCGCTCCTCGGCCGAGCGCCCGATGCCGCTCATGGCAGATACCGGCAGCGCGGCCAAAAAGCGCTGCTCGGTTCCGGGGCGCACGATGGTCAGCCCAAACGGCTTATCCCGCTCGCTTGCGATCTTTGCGACCGTCTTGTTGCAGCCCACGCCAATGGAACAGGTCACTCCCAGCGCTGCCACGCGGTCGCTTATGCGCCGTGCAACCAGCAGCGGGTCCTCGGGCGCAAAACGACCCGGTGTGATATCGATAAAGGCTTCGTCGATGGATACGCGCTCAACGCGCGGCGTCTCTTCGGCAAGAATCGCCATGACCTGCGCGCTCACCTCGCGGTAGCGATCAAAGTGCCCATGCGTCCAAATGGCCTGCGGACAGAGGCGCCGTGCCTCGGCCGAGGGCATGGCGGAGTGCACGCCAAAGCGACGCGCCTCGTATGAGCAGGTGGACACAACGCCGCGGGAATCGGCATCGCCACCCACGATGAGTGGCTTGCCGCGCCATTCGGGATGATCGAGCATCTCCACGCTCGCAAAA
The DNA here is from genome assembly GCA_905215135.1 of uncultured bacterium. GTDB lineage: Bacteria > Actinomycetota > Coriobacteriia > Coriobacteriales > Coriobacteriaceae > Collinsella. The sequence continues at coordinate 78,869 of CAJMOX010000005.1, read as the reverse complement.
AACGCATCGAGGTCCATGAGGCCCACCGCCGGACCCGTCCAGGGAGGTGGCGTGACGCCCATGGCATCCTTATAACCGTATGTATGTTCGCGTCTTTCCATGTCATGAGTATACCGCGCTGCTCATGTGGGGTGCGTGTATGTGCTTGCAAATCCCGAATTCTTGTCTAAGATATGGATTTGCCCTCGACTACACCGAAGAAGTTGGTCTCACGGACTTCACCTGCCCGCGTCGATGGCGTATTATATTCAACTGTTTGTTTGTAGTTGCAGCCTAAAGCTGCTTGGTTGGAGGAGTTTCCTTTGGCAGTCAAGATTCGCCTTGCTCGTCACGGCGCTAAGAAGCGTCCGTACTACCGTGTCGTCGTCGCCGATTCCCGCGCCCCGCGTGACGGTCGTATCATCGAGGAGGTTGGCCGCTACAACCCGATGACCGCCCCCAAGACCATCAACCTCGACCTCGAGAAGATCGCCGACTGGCAGTCCAAGGGCGCTCAGCTCACCGACGCCGTCGCCGCTCTGGTCAAGGCCGCCAACGAGGGCGAGAAGACCGAGACCGTCGTCAAGAAGTCCAAGAAGCAGCTCGCCAAAGAGGCCGAGGCAGCTAAGGCTGCCGCTGAGGCCGCTGAGGGTGCCGAGGAGTAAATCGTGCCTGAGGTTGACGCTGCACAGCTCGAGGGTGAGGCAATGCTCTCAGATCGCATCGCCGATCTCGTCGAATATCTCGTTGTTCAGATCGTCGACGACCCGGATTCCGTGAGCCTTGAGGTCATCGATGGTGACGACGCCTCTACGATTGAGGTTTCGGTCGCCGAGGATGACGTCGCTAAGGTCATCGGCCGTCGTGGCCGTACCATCAAGGCCATTCGCACGCTCGCCCGTGCGCTGGCCGCTCGCCTCGACACTGCTGTCGAGGTAGAGGTTCTGGGCTAGGACCTTGAGGTCCCAGTACAAAAACATCGCCCGTGTGGTCAAGCCGCACGGAAGGAAGGGGGAGGTCCTCGCGCAGCCGCTGCGGGGGCTTCCTTCTGTATTAGAGCCGGGTATGCGCGTCGCCCTGACGCCGCCGGCGCTCAAGCGCGACCGCTTTTGCACGGTCGTGTCCGTCACCGATACGGGCGATGGCGATCTGGTCTCATTTGAGGGCATTGACGACTTGACGGCCGCCGAGGGCATCACGGGATGCTATGTGCTGGCAAATCGTGACGATTTTGAGCTCGATTCACTCGACGCCGCCTATACCGACCTGATGGGTCGCGAGGTGGTTGACGAGCGCTTCGGTTCGCTCGGCACGATTGCCGAGATCATGTCGACGCCCGCTAACGATGTTTGGGATGTCGAGGGCGATCGGTACGGCGAGGTACTGATTCCCGTGATCGAGCAGGTTGTGCTCGATCTTCCCGACACAGGAACAATTTCCGTCCACGTTATGGACGGCCTGATCGATATGGACAAGTAGGGAGGACAACATGCTGATTGAGACCCTTTCGGTCTTTCCCGAGATGTTTGAGCCCGTTATGTCCACGTCGATTTTGGGCCGCGCCCGCAAGGCCGGCCTTTTTGATTTTAAGGCGTATAACCTGCGCGACTGGACGCACGACCGCCATCGTACCGTCGATGACGAGCCGTACGGCGGCGGGCAGGGCATGCTCATGAAGGTCGAGCCTATCGCCGAGGCCATCGAGGCCATTAGCGCGGAGGGCCCCAAGCCGACGGTGGTGTTCTTCACCCCGTGCGGCGAGCCTTTTACGCAGCATGTGGCCGAGCGCCTGCTCAAAAGCGAGCGCTTGCTGTTTGTGTGCAGCCGTTACGAGGGTGTCGACGAGCGTGCCTATGCGTATGCCGACGAGCGCCTGTCGATCGGCGATTACGTGCTCACGGGCGGCGAGCTTCCCGCTATGGTCGTTGCCGATGCTGTCGTACGCCTGATTCCCGGCGCCCTTGGTGACGAGATGAGCAACGTCGACGAGTCGTTCTCGACCGCCGAGGACGGAGGCCTGCTCGAGTATGCGCAGTACACTCGCCCTGCTGAATTCAACGGCGAGGGCGTGCCGCCGGTGCTCGTGAGCGGTGACCATGCCAAGGTCGATGCCTGGCGCCGTAAGAATGCCATCGAGCGCACCTGCCGCTGGCGTCCCGACCTGATCGAGACGGCACGGCTTACGCCCCAGGAGCGCGCATACGCGCAGGAGATTCTGGACGCTTCGTATTCGCAGAGCGAGGAGTGAGAATGGTTCCATCGCAGCATTCCGCGTTGAGGGGCGCTTTTGAGTGGGTCGCGGTCATCGCGATCGCGCTCGTGGCCACCTTCCTGATCCGCACCTTTGTGGTCGAGCCCTTTGTGGTACCCACCGGCTCCATGGAGGACACGATCGAGATTGGCGACCAGATCCTGGCACAAAAGGTGAGCCTCGAGCTCGGTCAGCCCGTCAAACAGGGCGATATCGTGGTGTTCCACAACCCCGATGCCACTTCCGAGCATGATGTTCTTGTCAAGCGTGTTATTGCCACGGCCGGCCAGACGGTCGACCTGCAGGACGGCAAGGTCGTCGTCGACGGCCAGGCGCTCGATGAGGACTATACGACCGGCATGAGTTGGCCGCTTTCGGTCCAAGCGCCTGGCGCCCAGGTGAGTTATCCCTACACCGTTCCCGACGGGTGCGTGTGGGTGATGGGCGACAACCGCGAAAACTCTGCCGACTCGCGCTACTTTGGTCCCGTCGATCGCTCTGATTTGATCGCTGTGGCGCTTGTGCGCTACTGGCCGCTCAACCGCATCGGCGCTATCGACTAAAAACCGCTATAGTACAGTACCTAACCGTGTAATCGTTTCGACGAGGGGATATTAGAGGCATGAACGCTTCATCGCTTTCCTTCCAAGACATCATCCTGCGCCTCCAGCAGTACTGGGGCGAGCAGGGCTGCGTCATTATGCAGCCCTATGACTCCGAGGTCGGTGCCGGTACCTTCCATACCGCGACCACGCTGCGCTCGCTCGGTCCCGCCGAATGGCGCACCTGCTATGCGCAGCCCTGCCGCCGTCCCGCCGACGGCCGCTACGGCGAGAACCCTAACCGCATGCAGCACTACTATCAGTTTCAGGTGCTCATTAAGCCCTCTCCGGTTAATGCTCAGGAGCTTTACCTGGGGTCTCTTGCTGCCATTGGCCTGGACCCCAACGACCATGACGTCCGTTTTGTCGAGGACGACTGGGAGAGCCCGACGCTGGGCGCCTGGGGCCTTGGCTGGGAGGTCTGGCTCAACGGCATGGAGGTCACGCAGTTTACGTACTTCCAGCAGGTGGGCGGTATCGAGGTCGACCCCGTGCCCGTCGAGATTACCTATGGCCTGGAGCGTATCGCCATGTACGCTCAGGGCGTCAACTCGGTCTACGATCTGGTGTGGAGCTATCTGCCCGACGGCACGCCCATGACCTACGGCGACGTGTTCCTCGAGAACGAGCGCGAGTTCAGTGCCTATAACTTTGAGGTCGCCAACGTCGAGATGATGCGTCAGAAGTTTGACGACTACGAGGCCGAGTGCCATTCCTGCCTGGAGCGCAAGCTGCCGTTGCCGGCGTACGACTGTGTCATGAAGTGCAGCCACGCCTTCAACCTGCTCGATGCCCGCGGCGCCCTGTCCGCGGTCGAGCGTGCCAACTACATCCTGCGCGTCCGCGCCGTCGCCAAGGCGTGCTGCGAGGCCTACATGGCCGAGGTCGCCGGAGTCAACGAGAATGCCGACCAGGAAGGCGAGGTGGCGTAAGCCATGGCAGACGCTAAGGATTTCCTGTTTGAGATCGGTACGGAGGAAATGCCCTCTGCACCGCTGAACAATGCCGTCAAGCAGCTTGGTACCATGATCGCCAAGGGTCTCGACGAGGCCGGTCTGGCCCACGGCGAGGTCCGCGTGATCTCGAGCCCGCGTCGCCTGGCTGCGCTCGTTGCCGACGTTGCCACCGCGACCGATGAGGTTCACGAGGTCAAGCGTGGCCCCGCGGCAAACATCGCCTTCGACGCTGACGGTAACGCCACCAAGGCCGCCCAGGGCTTCGCCCGCAAGTGCGGTGTGGCTGCCGAGGACCTGGTCCGTCGTGAGGATACCGACGGTCGCGAGTATGTCTTTGCCGAGAAGAACATTCCCTCCGCACCGGCAACCCCGATCCTGACGGCCCTGTGCGAGAAGACCATTGCCGGCCTGCAGTGGCCCAACTACCGCTCCCAGCGCTGGGGCCACGAGCACGCGACGTTCGTGCGTCCGGTCCGCTGGATTTGCTGCCTTCTGGGCGAGGATGTTGTGCCTGTGTCATTTGCCGACGTGACGAGCGGCAACACCACGCGCGGCCATCGCGTGCTCGGCCCCGGTGACCACGTTGTCGCCAGCCCCGCCGCCTACGAGCAGGTACTCGAGGACGCCGGCGTGCTTTCTGCCGAGCGCCGTCGCGAGGCCATCCTTGCCGGTATCTCCGAGGTCGAGGCCGCTCGCCCCGGCTGCCATGTCGATACGCCCAAGAAGGTCTTTGAGGAGGTCATTAACCTCTGCGAGTGGCCGACGGTGCTCGTCGGTACTTTCGACGAGGAGTTCCTCAAGGTCCCGCACGAGATTATCTGCGAGTCCATGCTCACCAATCAGCGCTACTTCCCGATCTATGACGGCGAGGGCAAGCTGACGCGTGAGTTCGTGGTCGTCTCCAACAGCAAGCCCGAGAACGCCGAGCGAGTGATCGACGGTAACGAGCGCGTCGTGCGCGCCCGTCTGGACGACGCTAAGTTCTTCTACGAGGAGGACCTGAAGATCTCCCTCGACGAGTTCCGTGAGCGTCTGTCCAAGGTTGCCTTCCAGGAGAAGCTCGGTAGCGTGCTCGCCAAGTCCGAGCGCATCGAGCAGCTCGCGCTCGCTATCGCCCGCGAGGCTCACCTGGGCGCCCATCTTGCCGCCGACGCTGCTCGCGCCGCACACCTGTGCAAGGCAGACCTGGTGTCCAACGCCGTCGTCGAGTTCACGAGCCAGCAGGGCGTGATGGGCGGTTATTACGCGACCGCGATGGGGGAGAACGACGAGGTCGCCCATGCTATTCGCGATCACTATCGTCCCCGTTTTGCCGGTGACGAGCTGCCCGAGGGCACCGCTGGCTGCATCGTGGCCTGCGCCGACAAGCTCGATACCATCGCCGGTATCTTTGCCATCGGCGAGCCCCCGACCGGCTCCTCCGACCCCTACGCGCTGCGTCGTGCCGCTATCGGCATTATCAACATCCTGCGCGACCGTCTGCCGATCGACCCCACGTCGCTCATCGACTTTGCCCTCGAACTCTACAGTGAGCAGGGCATTGAGTTCGACGCCGCCGAGGTCGCCCAGCAGGTTCGTGACTTCTTCCATGGCCGCCTGGTGAGCATGGCCCGCGACGAAAAGATTCCGGCCGATACCGTCGCCGCCGTCTCCGCGGTGCACATCATCGCCCCGTCCGTCTTCTTCGCCCGCTGCGCCGCCCTCGACGAGGCCCGCAAGAACGACGCTGAGACGTTCGACAACCTGGCGACCGCCTATGCCCGCGCCGCGCATATCTCCAAGCCCGAGCTGGGTGCGGAGTATGACCGCAGCCTGATGGGCGAGGTCGAGCTTGCGCTCGCCGACGCCTCCGAGGCTGCTCAGACCGCCGTCGATGCCGCCCTTGCTGCCGAGGACTACCCGACCGCATTTGCCGCCCTCGCCGCCCTGCGCGCGCCCATCGACCGTTTCTTCGATGAGGTCATGGTCATGGACAAGGACGAGCTGCTTCGCGATAATCGCCTTAAGCTGCTCAACCGCTTCGAGGCCGTTTTCTCCGGCATTGCCAACATCGGTGAGCTTGCCCGCAAAAAGTAAGCCAGCCTGCGCATAAGCGCAAAAGGAGCCCCGCATGGATTGCCCGGTCACCGCTCGTCCCACCGTTATCGTTATCTCCGACTCGCTCGGCGATACCGCTTGTGAGGTGGTGCTTGCGGCGTCCGGGCAATTTGATGAAGGGGCTTTTCGCGTTTTGCGCCTGCCCAAGGTGACCTCCGTTGAGCAGGTCAAGTCATTTGTGGGGCCGCGCGTCGATGCCGACCATCGCGATGTCGCCGTGTTCCATACCATTGTCGATCCGGCGCTTCGCGCCCGCGTGCTCGATTACCTGGGTATGCTGCATATCCGTTCGGTCGACCTGATCGGCCCGACGCTTGCCGTGCTGTCGTCGCTCATCGGTGTGCCGCCCAAGTGCGTTGCGGGCGTGATTCACAAGACCGATGACCGCTATTTCCATCGTATCGAGGCCATGGAGTATTTCGTTGAGCACGATGACGGGCGCGGTTGCGACGATCTGTCGGGTGCCGATATCGTGCTGCTGGGTGTGTCGCGTACATCCAAGACGCCGCTGTCGATGTATTTAGCCTATCAGGGCTACAAGGTCGCCAATGTCCCACTGGCGCATGGCATGGAGCCGCCGAAGTCGATTTACGAGGTAGATCCGATGCGGTTGTTTGGCCTGATTTCGACCGTCGACGTCATCTCCGAGATTCGCGATAGCCGCTTGGGCGATGACTATGCCCGTGCCGTCGCCGGCTCCTATGCCGAGCCCGAGAGTGTGCGTAGTGAGCTTGCGGAAGCCCGCGCGCTCATGAAACGCCTGGGCTGCTTTGTAGTGCGTACCGACGGCAAAGCCATCGAGGAAAGCGCTGCCGAGATCATTAGTCACTTGGAGGAGGTCGAAGAAGCCCGCGCCCGCCGTGCCGCCCGCCGAGCCCAACAAAGCTAGCTCATGGGGGCGCTAAAAATGCCCCGTCCTAAAAAGGTTACCTAAAAATAATGCACGATAATGGTAAAGCGATTTAGCAATATACTTGCATTTGACCTGCAAGTTCGTTGCATTGGTATCTTCATAATGTGACCACCTTTACCTACCGTTTACCGTTACATTTACCACGTTTACCAAACCCCGCGCCCTCTACGCAAGCCCGCTCAACGCCCGCCGTATAGTACCCTCACGGCTCGCATCCGGCGGGTCGATTCGTTACCACGGTCGTGCGCGAGAGCGCATGGAAGGGGAAGTATCGTGAGCGATTGCAAGAGGGTTTACCGTTTTGGAACCGACGCCCAGGGCACCTGTGTCACTGAGGGCGACAAGTCCATGAACTTCGTGCTTGGCGGCAAGGGCGCAAACCTTGCCGAGATGAGCCGCATCGGACTTCCGGTTCCCGGTGGCTTTACCATTACCTGCCAGACCTGCGTCGAGTACTCCGGTGCCGGCAACGTCTGGCCCGAAGGCGCACTCGATGAGATCGTTGCCGCCGAGGCCGACCTCGAGGCCCGCTGCGGCAAGAAGCTCGGCGACGCCAACGACCCGCTGCTCGTGTCGGTGCGCTCGGGCGCTCCGTTTTCCATGCCCGGTATGATGGACACGGTCCTCAACCTGGGCCTCAACGACGACTCCGTTCAGGGCCTCATTGCCCAGACGCAAAATCCGCGTTTTGCTTGGGATAGCTACCGCCGCTTTATCCAGATGTTCTCCAACGTCGTTATGGGCGTCGACGCCGATCTGTTCGAGAACGCCCTGACCCAGGCCCGTCTGGTCGCCGGCGTTCGCGTCGACTCCGAGCTTTCGGCCGAGGACCTGCAGGAGCTCGTCGAGACCTTTAAGGGCATCTTCTCCGAGAACGTCGAGGCCGCCCTGTATCCGGAGCTCGAGGTTGCCGACGGCAAGCCCCTCTTCCCGCACGACCCGGAGCTCCAGCTGCGCCTTGCCATCCAGGCCGTCTTTGGCAGCTGGATGAACGAGCGCGCCTGCATCTACCGCAAACAGCACGGCATCTCCGACGAGCTCGGTACTGCCGTCAATGTCCAGGCCATGGCCTTTGGCAACAAGGGTGAGACCTCTGCGACCGGCGTCGCTTTTACGCGCAACCCGGCCGACGGCACCAAGGAGTTCTACGGTGACTTTTTGGTTAACGCCCAGGGCGAGGACGTCGTCGCCGGCATCCGAAACACCGAGCCCATCGCCGACCTCAAGACCACCTCGGGCCTCGAGTCTGCAGGTGAGGAGCTCGAGCGCGTCTTCCTGACGCTCGAGGATCATTATCGCGATATGTGCGATATCGAGTTCACCATCGAGCAGGGTAAGCTCTGGATGCTCCAGACTCGCGTGGGCAAGCGCACCGCCACCGCCGCCCTGCGCATCGCCATCGAGATGGTCGAGGAGGGCCTCATCACCCGCGAGGAGGCCGTGAGCCGCATCGATCCCGCGCAGCTCGACCAGCTCCTGCACCCGCAGTTCGATGCCTCCAAGAAGTACGAGGCTCTGGCCAGCGGTCTGAACGCCAGCCCCGGGGCCGCCGTGGGCGAAGTCGTGTTCTCGAGCGACGATGCCGTCGCGCGTTCCGCCGAGGGCCACAAGGTCATTTTGGTTCGCTGGGAGACTAACCCCGATGACCTGAAGGGCATGGTCGCCGCCGAGGGCATCCTGACCAGCCACGGTGGCAAGACGAGTCATGCCGCCGTTATCGCTCGCGGCATGGGTACGCCCTGCGTCTGCGGCGTTGAGCGCTTCCACATCGACGCCGCCGAGAAGGTCGTGCGCATCGAGGGCAGCGATCGCGTGCTGCGTGAGGGCGATGTCATCTCCATCGACGGCACCCAGGGTATCGTCGTCGATGGCGCCGTTGATCTGGTTTCGGCCGAGCTTACCGGCGATCTGGACACCATCCTGTCCTGGGCCGACGAGATTCGTCTGGACGAGACCGGCGGCCACGCCAACCATGTGCGCGTCAACGCCGACAACCCCGAGGATGCCGCGCTCGCACTCGAGTTTGGTGCCGAGGCCATCGGCCTGTGCCGTACCGAGCACATGTTTCTGGGCGACCGTAAGAACATCATCCAGAGCTTCATTCTGTCCGATGATGAGGCCGTGAAGCAGCAGGCCCTGGCCGACCTGCTCAAGGTTCAGACCGAGGATTTCCTGGCGATGTTCAAGACCATGTCCGGTCGCGATGTGGTCGTTCGCCTGCTCGATCCGCCGCTTCATGAGTTCCTGGATAATCCACGCGAGCTCGAGGTCGCCATCACCAAGAAGGAGGCCGCCGGCGCTCCCGAGGAGGAGCTCACTGCCCTGCGCGCCCGCCTGCGTCGCATTGACGGCATGGTCGAGTCCAACCCCATGCTGGGCTTGCGCGGCGTGCGCCTGTCCGTCGTCTTTGGCGATCTGCCGCTCATGCAGGTTCGCGCCGTCGCCACGGCCGCTGCCCGCCTTATCAAGGAGGGTGTCGACCCGCGCCCCGAGATCATGGTTCCGCTCGTTTCCATCACGGCCGAGCATGTCCAGACCCGCGAGGTTATCGAGCGCGTGATCGCCGAGGTTTCCGCCGAGGAAGGCGTCGAGCTCAATATTCCCGTGGGCACGATGCTCGAGCTGCCGCGTGCCTGCATGGTCGCTGACGAGATCGCCCATCATGCCGACTTCTTCTGCTTTGGCACCAACGACCTCACCCAGACGACCTTTGGCTTCTCGCGCGATGACGCCGAGGCCAAGTTCATCCCGCTGTACATGCATAAAAAGATCCTGAAAGACAACCCCTTCGAGACCATCGACGCGGCAGTGCTGGAGCTCGTGCGCTTGGCCGTCGAGAAGGGCCGCGCCACCAATCCCGACATGCACTTTGGCGTGTGCGGCGAGCACGGCGGCGACCCCAAGTCCATCAAGGGCCTGTTTAACGTGGCCGACGTGGACTACGTGTCCTGCTCGCCCTATCGCGTGCCCCTCGCGCGCCTGGCTGCCGCTCAGGCCAAGCTCGAGGCCAAGCGCAACGCCTAGCCCCCTGCGCATCGACGCCTAGCGTAGCGCCCCTTCATACCGCCCGTCTCATTCGTGAGGCGGGCGGTTATCATGTGCGGGTTTTGTCTTTTTGTCTGCGTAAAAAATTGTTCTTGCAGCAGAAACCCGCGCGTGTATACTCGAATACGTTTGTTCAACTACGTGCCGGCCAAGGTGGTACGGCACCTCTAGAAGAGTAAGGAATTGCACATGGATTACATCCGCGCAATCGAGCGTCAGCAGATCCGCGAGGACATTCCTCAGGTTCGCGTCGCCGACAACGTCAAGGTTCACTACCGCATTAAGGAAGGCGACCGCGAGCGCATCCAGGTCTTCCAGGGTGACGTCATCCGCATGGCCGGCGCCGGTGCCCGCGAGACCTTCACCGTCCGCAAGATGTCCTTCGGTGTCGGTGTTGAGCGTACCTTCCCGCTTCACAGCCCCAAGATCGCCAAGCTCGAGGTCGTTCGTCATGGTCGCGTCCGTCGCGCCAAGCTGTACTACCTCCGCGACAAGGTGGGCAAGGCTGCTCGCATCCCCGAGAAGCGCTAAGAAGATCGCAGCGTCTGTCCACTCGTTTGGACACAAGGGTCACCTTCGGGTGGCCCTTCTTTTTATCTGATTTGCATACAAGGAGGGCCTGGTATGGCCAATATGACGAGCTCGGTTTCGGCATCGCAGGTTGCCGGAGAGCTGGCGAGCGCAACGTTTGAGGAGATCCCCGCCCTCGTGGAGCATTATCGCGAGGACCCGCGCCAGCAGGTGATCAAGGCTTGCGAGCGTGCTCTTAAGCGCCATGCCAAGGAACTTGCCGAGCGCGAGCGCGTCAATGACATGTACGAGCTTATGCATGAGCTTGGCGGCAATGGGGTGGTCGTTGGTGTCGACGAGGTGGGTCGCGGATCGGTGGCCGGTCCTTTGACGGTATGCGCCGTCTGCCTTCCTATGGAGCCGCGCATCTGGGGCATCAACGATTCCAAAAAGCTCACGCCCGCGCGCCGCGAGCTGCTCTCGGTGAAGATAGCCGAGGTGGCGACGGCGATCGGTTTTTGCCATATCGCGCCTAAGGATATCGATGAGATGGGCATGGCCCGTGCTATCCGTACTGCCGTTGCGGGCGCCGTGGCCGATACGGGACTTGAACCCGACTGCGTCCTCATGGATGGCAACCCCTTGGGCGCCGTTCCTAACGAGCGCGATGTGGTGAAGGGTGATGCCAAAATCGCCTGCATCGCCGCGGCGTCCATCATGGCCAAGGTCACGCGTGACGAGATGATGGTCGAGTACGACGCCGAGTATCCCGAGTACCATCTGGCCGAGTCGAAGGGCTATGCAAGCCCCGAGCATATCGAGGCCATTCGCAAACATGGACTTTGTCCACTGCACCGCGTGAGCTTTTGCGGAAACTTTCTGCAGACTGAGCGCCTTTTCTAGGTCAATTGTGGAGACAGGGACCTCAGGGGTTTTATAAACCTGCTGGTAGCGGGCCGTATGCAACACCATTGCTGCGTACGGCCCGTTTTTTGACGGCATTTGGTCAGCTTTTGGTTTGCTTCCGGTACTTACCCGCATGAAAGGTGCCCTCATCATCGGGGCAATGCAGCGTGCTGGAAAGGAGACCCCATGAGTGCCGCAAGCAAAAAGAGCAAGACGCAGCAGCTCAAGGAGCGTTGGGAAAACGGCGAGCTCGACTGCGGGGCGATGACGCCCGAGTTTATCAAGGGGCTCAGTCCCCGCGAGCTGGGCATGCTGGGCGAGCTGATCACCATCGACTACTTTAACGAGCGCGGCTACACCTTGCTGGAGCAGGGTTATCGTTGCACCGAGGGCGAGGCCGATCTGGTGCTGCTCGATGAGCTCGACGATGTCGTGGTGATGGCCGAGGTCAAGACCAGACGCGTCGCACTGGATTGCAGCACGCGGGTCTTTCCCGAGGAGGCCGTGGACGCCCAAAAGCAACGCCGCTACCGCCGCATCGCAAGTTGCTATCTCATGGATCATTATCCGCTCAAGGCGATTCGCTTCGATGCCGTGGGTGTCACCATTCGCGGCGGGCATATCGCTGAGATCGAGCATCAGTACAACGCGTTCGATTGGCAGGTGTCGTGATGGCGTTCGAGACGTTTGCCGTTCACGCGGCCTGCATCCGTGGCGTCGAGGCGATTCACGTCACGGTCGAGGTCTCGCTTGCCGGCGGCGTTCCGGGCATTCAGATGCTCGGCATTCCGAGTATGGAGGTGATGGAGTCACGCGGTCGTATTCGCTGCGCGATGCGCTCCGCCGGGTTCGAAATCCCGCGCTCGGGCATTACGGTCAATCTGGCGCCTGGCGATATTCGCAAGACCGGTAGCGGCTTTGATCTGCCCATCGCCATCGCGGTTCTGGCGGCCGATGGGCAGATTCCCCGTGACAACCTCGATCGCTGCCTTATCGCCGGCGAGCTCGGCTTGGACGGTACGGTGCTTCCCGTCAAGGGCGAGGTGGCGTTTCAGCTATTGGCGCGTGATATGGGGCTGTCCTTTATCGCCGGCAGGTCCGATCAGCATGTGCCGCTTGCGGGCGTGGATTGCGGATTTATCGATCATTTGTCTCAGCTTGCCCATGGCATGGGCGATGCCGCGCGGCACTACTTGGATTCTGAAGTGCTCGAGGCGACCTTTGAGCCCGAGCTCGACTATGCCGACGTACTGGGGCAGGAGGTCGCCAAGCGCGGCATGGCGCTTGCGGCGGCAGGAGAACTCGGCTTGCTCATGATCGGGTCCCCGGGATCGGGCAAGACGATGCTCGCGCGTCGTATGACCGGCATCCTGCCCGAGCTTTCCGTTGAGGATCAACAGGAGGCGCTGTGCATCCATTCGGTTTTGGGTGAGAACATTGATGGCTTGTTGGCGGGGCACCGGCCCTTCCGCAGCCCCCATCACAGTATTTCGACCGCAGGTCTTATCGGCGGTGGGCGCCCGGTGCACCCGGGTGAGATCAGCCTTGCTCATGGCGGCGTGCTCTTTTTGGACGAGCTTGCTGAGTTTCCCACGGGTGTGCTGCAGACGCTGCGTCAGCCCATCGAACGCGGCTACGTCAGGATCGTACGCGTCGACGGGGCTTTTACCTTCCCGTCGCGCTTTCAGCTGCTGGCTGCGAGCAATCCCTGCCCCTGCGGCTTTTTGGGCGATCGTGAGGTACCGTGTCGCTGCTCGGCGGCGATGGTCGAGCGCTATCGGTCTAAACTGCGCGGTCCTTTGGCCGACCGTATCGACATGATGATCGATGTGACCCGTCCCGACCCTCAGGTGATTATCGAGGGCGCGGAGGGTATGTCGTCAGCTGAGTTACGTGACTACGTTGTGCGCGGTCGCGCTTTTCGCGCTTGGCGCGAATCCCGTATGGACGATGCTGATGCCGAGGCCGAGGATGACGAGACACGGTCCATTGACGGCGTCGTTTCGACCTTTGAGCTCGATGATGCGGCGGAGAAGTGTGTGCTCGGCCTGTCGAAGCGCACGCATCTCACGGGCCGCGGCATCGTGCGCCTGGTGCGTATCGCGCGTACCATCGCCGACGTCGCCGAGAGCGAGCAAGTGACGCAGGACCACGTGCTCGAGGCGGCGATGTACCAGGGAAGGAGGGACCAATGATGGCCGAGGGGACCTTCGAGCTGCATCCAGGTGACGCGTTGTATCCCGAGACCGTTTTGGAGCTTTCTGATGTACCCCAGACACTCTATGTGCGCGGCAACCCCGAGGTGCTTTCGACGCCCGCGCTCTCCATCATCGGCGCGCGCAAGGCCTCTCCGTATGGTCTTGCCGTGGCAGAGCTTGCGGCAAAGGTTGCGGTCGAGGCGGGCGTGACGGTAGTTTCGGGCGGCGCGGTCGGTTGTGACCAGGCCTCGGGTTGGGCTGCGGTCAATGCCGGCGGCAAACACGTCGTGGTGCTGGGGACGGGCGCCGACGTGGTCTACCCGCGTTCGAGCGCGGGGCTTATTACGCGCACGCTCGATACGGGTGGCGCGGTCGTGTCGATCTCTCCGTGGGGCATGGGTCCGCGCAAGTTTGCCTTTCCGCGCCGCAATCGCGTAATCGCGGCCCTGTCGCAAGCCCTCTTTGTATCCGAGGCGGGTATGCCTTCCGGGACGTTTTCTACAGCCGAGGCTGCTATGGATTTGGGGCGAGAACTTCTTGCCGTGCCAGGGTCGATCCTATCGCCCGAGTCGCGTGGCACGAATTACCTCATTGCGAACGGTGCCTGCTGCATCATCGACGAGGAATCTATCGAGATGGCTATCTCACGCATCTACGGCACCCTGCGCTACTCGCGCCCCGATGCTCCCGGCATTGCCGACCTGGATCAAACACAGCAGACCGTGATGCATGCGCTCATCGCCTCTCCGCTCAAGGTCGACGACATCGCGGCGCTCGTCTCGCTCGATGCCGTCGGCGTACTCAAACTCCTGGGTTCGCTTGAGCTCGAGGGTCTTATCGAGCGCATGATGGATGGAAGGTATGCGCCCTCCAAGTTTGCCCTTCACGCTCAGACACCCTTCGGTCACAATGGAAAACATGTCAATTAGAAAGGTGTTTGCAGATGCTGTTTGATCAGGTGACGGTTATCGGTGGCGGTCTGGCGGGTTCGGAGTGCGCGATTCAGCTGGCAGATCGCGGGTTCGCCGTAAGGCTGTGCGAGATGCGCCCCCAGGTTAGCTCCCCGGCCCACCATACCGATCACCTGGCAGAGCTCGTCTGTTCCAATTCGTTTAAGTCGACCCGTCCGGATTCCGCGGCTGGATTGCTGAAGGCCGAGCTTGAGCGCATGGGTTCAGTCCTGCTCGATTGCGCCCATCGCGCCGCTGTTCCCGCCGGTGGCGCCTTGGCGGTCGACCGCGTCAAGTTTTCCGAGTTTGTCGAGGCCGAGGTTGCCGCCCGTCCCAATATCGAGATCATTCACGGCGAGGTCACGCAGATTCCCGAAGGTCACGTGGTCATTGCCGCCGGCCCCTTGTGCTCGCCGGCGCTGAGCGAAGAGGTCATGAAGCTCGTCGGTGGCGACGCCCTTGCGTTCTTCGATGCCGCGGCGCCGATCGTCGATGCCTCCACGCTCGATATGGACGTGCTGTTCTCGCAGTCGCGCTACGAGGAGCAGGGGAGCGGCGACTATCTCAACGCTCCGCTCAATAAGGAGGAGTACGAGGCCTTTATCGAGGCGCTTACCACGGCCGACCGCGTGGTGCTCAAGGACTTTGAGGGCGGCGATCTGTTCCAGGCCTGCCAGCCTGCCGAGGAAGTTGCGCGCACCGGCAAGGACGCCATTCGCTTTGGCGCCATGAAGCCTGTCGGCCTCACCGATCCGCGAACCGGTCGTCGTCCCTGGGCGGCGATTCAGCTGCGTGCCGAGAATAAGGAGAAGACCGCCTATAACCTGGTGGGCTTCCAGACCAACTTGACCTTTGGCGAGCAGAAGCGCGTCTTCCATATGGTGCCGGGCCTGGAGAACGCTGAGTTCTTCCGCTACGGTGTCATGCACCGTAATACCTTTGTCGACGCCCCGCACGTGCTCGATGGCACCTTTGCCGTGCCCGGCACCGGCGTGCGCCTGGCCGGTCAGATCACCGGCACCGAGGGGTACATGGAAGCCGTGGCGACGGGTCTGCTCGCGGCGCTCAACACCTATGCCGAGGCTATCGGGGCCGCGGGCGTCGAGCTGCCGCGTGTGGGCGCCCTGGGTGCGCTCGTGGGCTATGCGACCGATCCTGCCACCGTGGGCTATCAGCCTATGCATGTCAACTTTGGCCTGGTGCCGCCACTCGAGGATGGCAAGCGCCGCAGCAAGCGCGACCGCTACCAGGCCTATGCGGACCGTGCGCTCGAGGCCCTTGATGCCTATCTGGCCACTCGCCCCGATTTGTTTGGAGGCGACCGGTCATAGCCTTTGACCTGTACGACACCGTCGACTCGTTTATCGCCTATATCTCACGTGTCGAGGGACTTTCTCCCAACACGGTGACGGCCTATGGCTCGAGGCTGGAGCGTTTTGCTGCCTGGTGCGAGCGTGAGGATATAGATGCTTTCGCTGCCGACGTGCGCACCATTCGTCGCTATCTTGCCGAACTTTCGCGTGAGCAGGTGGCTCCCCGAACGCTTGCGGCACACCTGTCTGCCATTCGCTCGCTCTATCGGTGGATGGCTGCCGAGGGGGTCGTGGAGGGCGATGTGGTCTCGGCAATTTCCTCGCCCAAGCTCCCGCGCGATCTACCCGGTGTGCTGACGACCCAACAGGTGGAGGCGCTGCTCAAGACGCCTGATACCTCAACACCCGCGGGACTGCGCGATGCGGCGATGCTCGAGCTGCTCTATGCCTCGGGCGCCCGTATCTCTGAGCTCGCAGCACTCAATGTGGAGTCCATTGTGTGGTCCGAACGCACGCTGCGCCTGTGGGGCAAGGGGAGCAAAGAACGTATCGTCCCTCTGTATCGTCGCGCGCTCGAGGCGACGCGTCTCTATATTGAGGAGGGGCGGCCGGAGTTGCTCGCTCAGGCAAAGCGCCGTGACCCCACTACCGGGCCGCATCCGCTGCTTATATCGGCGCGCGGTAATCGCATGAGTGCCGCCATGCTCAGGCGGCGGTTCCATACTCTGGCGACACTCGCCGGCATTCCGGCCGACATCGCCCCGCATGCGATGCGCCATACCTTTGCGACCGACTTGCTCGAGGGCGGTGCGGACCTGCGCTCGGTTCAAGAGCTGCTGGGTCATGCGAGCCTGTCCACGACGCAGATCTACACGCACCTCACGC
The DNA here is from genome assembly GCA_905215135.1 of uncultured bacterium. Taxonomy (GTDB): domain Bacteria; phylum Actinomycetota; class Coriobacteriia; order Coriobacteriales; family Coriobacteriaceae; genus Collinsella. The sequence continues at coordinate 62,264 of CAJMOX010000005.1, read as the reverse complement.
CCGATCGGCTCAAACGTGCCGTGGCTCAAGCCCATCCCCGAGGCGAATAGTGGCTGGGACGTCCCGCGCCGCACTCAGGTGTGTGGTTTTGATTGCGGGTTGGCACGAAGATGCATTCCTGCTATCATTCATCGGGTTGCTTCACGGCAACATGTTTTTATCACGCACGCGCGGCTACTTCATACCGTGGTGCCCGGGCTTTGGTAGCACATGTCCGGGTTGGTTTTGGAGGATGACCCCGCGCGGAGGCAAACCACAGGAGGTTTAACATGGCTACCAAGATTAATATCCGCACCCTGCTCGAGGCTGGCTGCCACTTCGGTCACCAGACCCGTCGCTGGAACCCCAAGATGAAGCCGTTCATCTTCGGTGAGCGCAACGGCATCTACATCCTCGACCTCAAGCAGACCATCCTCGACGCCGACCAGGCCTACACCTTCGTCAAGAACGTCGCCAAGGGTGGCAACGTGCTGTTCGTCGGCACCAAGAAGCAGGCTCAGGAGGCCGTCAAGAACGCTGCTGAGCGCGCTAATATGCCCTACATCAACCAGCGTTGGCTCGGCGGTATGCTGACCAACTTCGTCACCATCCGCTCCCGCATCAACCGCATGGAGGAGCTCGAGGCCATGGTCGAGGACGGCCGCATGGCAGTGCTCCCCAAGAAGGAGCAGGCTGTTCTCGGCAAGGAGCTCACCAAGCTCCAGACCAACCTCGGTGGCGCCCGCGACATGAAGGGTCTGCCCCAGGCTCTCTTCGTCATCGACACCAAGCGCGAGGAGAACGCCATCAAGGAGGCTCAGCGCCTGAACATCCCCGTCGTCGCTCTGATCGACACCAACTCCGATCCCGACGAGGTCGAGTACGGCATCCCCTGCAACGATGACGCTATCTCTGCTGTCACCCTTATGTGCGAGCTCATGGCTGACGCCTGCCTCGCTGGCTCCGGCAAGGAGCAGGTCTCCGAGGCCGAGATGGCCGCTGAGCCCAAGGCCGAGTAAATCAGTCTTAGTTAATTCTTTTTCATCTCTTTGAAAGGAACCACAATGGCCCAGATTACCGCCGCTATGGTCAAGCAGCTCCGCGAGATGACCGACTCCCCGATGATGGAGTGCAAGAAGGCTCTCGTCGAGGCTGACGGCGACATGGACGCCGCTGTCGACGTTCTGCGCAAGAACGGCCTCGCCAAGGCTGCTAAGAAGGCTGGCCGCGAGACCAACGAGGGCGCTGTAGCCGCGTTCGTCTCCGAGGATGGCAAGACCGGCGCTCTGCTTGAGCTCTCCTGCGAGACCGACTTCGTTGGCTCCAACGCCAAGTTCACTGGCTTTGCTTCCAAGGTCGCTGAGGTTGTCGCTACCACCGAGCCTGCTGACGTCGACGCTCTGCTCGAGAAGCCGATGGGCGAGGAGACCGTTTCCTCCGAGCTCACCGAGATGATTCACATCATGGGCGAGAACATGAAGATCTCCCGCTTCGCTGCCCGCAAGGCCGAGAACGGCGCGCTCGCTTCTTACATCCACATGGGTGGTAAGATCGGCGTCCTCGTCGAGTTTGCTTTCGAGAAGGCCGAGACCGCTCAGGCTGAGTCCTTCAAGGCCTTCGCTCACGACGTTGCCCTTCAGGTTGCCGCCGTCGCCCCGATCTGCGCTACCCGCGATCAGGTTCCGGCCGAGACCGTCGAGCACGAGAAGCAGATCTACATGGCTCAGGCTGCCGAGTCCGGCAAGCCCGAGGCTATCCAGGAGAAGATGGCTGTCGGCCGTCTGGAGAAGTTCTACAAGCAGTCCGTGCTCACCGAGCAGGAGTTCATCAAGGACAGCTCCCTCACCATCAAGAAGTACGCTGAGCAGGTCTCCAAGGAGCTTGGCGACACCATTACCGTCGTTGCCTTCGATCGTCTGGTCCGTGGCGAGTAAATAAGCTCTTGTAGCTGGTAATGAGCAGGCTGTGGGTTTTACTCACAGCCTGCTTTTTCATGGCTCCCCGTTAAGCCTTTGTTATCATATTGAGAGTCTAATTAAAGGAGGATCGCTTTGTCCGACATCCGATATAAACGCGTGCTTCTTAAGCTTTCCGGCGAAGCACTGATGGGCGACGGCCAATATGGCATCGACCCCAAGGTTACCGACCATCTTGCCAAGCAGGTCAAGGAGCTGCTCGCCGTTGGCCATGAGGTCGGCGTCGTTGTCGGCGGCGGCAATATTTTCCGTGGCATGGCCGGCGCTGCCGGTGGCATGGAGCGTGCTCAGGCCGACTACATGGGCATGCTGGCAACCGTTATGAACGCGCTCGCCCTGCAGGATGCCTTCGAGCACAACGATGTTCCTTGCCGCGTGATGAGCGCTATCCAGATGAACGAGATCTGCGAGCCCTATATTCGTCGCCGCGCTATCAACCATCTGTCCAAGGGCAACGTCGTCATCTTCGCTGCCGGTTCGGGCAATCCGTACTTTACGACCGACACCGCCGCGGCTCTTCGTGCGTGCGAGATCGGCGCCGAGATTCTGATTAAAGCCACCAAGGTTGACGGCATCTACGACAAGGATCCCGTCAAGTGCGCCGATGCCGTCCGTTTTGACAAGATTACCTATCACGAGGTTCTCGTTCGCGGCCTGCAGGTTATGGATTCCACGGCTACGGCTCTGTGCCAGGATAACCGTATGCCTATTTTGGTCCTCAACATCGATGGCGAGGACACCGTCAAGCGCGCGCTCGCGGGTGAGCCCGTCGGCACGCTCGTCTATCAGGAGGATTAAGCATGGCAGAGAACATCACCGCCCATATGGACAAGTCGCTCGAGTCCCTCAAGCATAACTTCTCCAAGGTCCGTACCGGTCGCGCCAACGCCAACATTCTGTCCGACATCACCGTTGATTATTACGGTGTCCCCACGCCGGTCACGCAGGTTGCCGCCGTCAAGACCCCCGAGGCTCACATGCTGCTCATCGAGCCGTGGGACAAGGCGCTCATCAACGCTATCGTCAAGGCCATCGGCGCTTCCGATCTGGGCATTACCCCCAACTCCGATGGCACCGTCGTTCGTCTGCCGTTCCCGGCCCCCACTGAGGAGCGCCGTCGCGAACTCGTCAAGGAGTGCCGCGAGTACGCCGAGCAGGCCAAGGTGTCTATCCGTAACATCCGTCGCGACTTCAACAATAAGCTCGAGCGCGATGAGGAGCTCACCGAGGACGATGTCCGTCGTGAGCAGGCCAAGGTCCAGAAGCACACCGATGAGTATGTCGCCAAGGTCGAGGAGCTTCTGAAGGAAAAAGAAGCCGAGGTCATGGAGATCTAAGGTGCAATACGACGAGCATAAACTGGTCGAGTACTTTGCCGACGCCCCTGCGGGCGTCGGTTTTTCCGACCTTGACCTCAATAACATTCCGCACCATATCTCGTGCATCATGGACGGCAACGGTCGTTGGGCCACGTCGCGCGGTCTTGCACGCACCGAGGGTCATAAGGCAGGTATCCTCTCGCTGCGCGAGATCATTACCGCCTGCGTGCGCCTGGGCGTCGACGTGCTTTCTGCCTATGCGTTTTCTACCGAAAACTGGAACCGTCCGCAGCATGAGGTCAACGTCTTGATGCATCTGTTTGCCAAGACGTTTATCGACGAGCTGCCGCTTCTGAAGCGCGAAAATGTGCGTGTTGTCTTTTTGGGCGACATTTCCGCGCTGCCCAAGAAGACCCGCGACGTTTTTGAACGCGGTCTTGCCGAGTGCGCCGATCACACCGGTATGACGCTGGCGCTTGCCGTCAACTACGGCGCGCGTGCCGAGATTACCTGTGCTGTCCGTCAGATTGCACTCGACGCTGCCGCCGGTAAGATCGATCCTGCCGCAATTGATGACGACATGGTGGCTTCCCACCTCTATACTGCCGGCCTTCCCGATCCTGAGCTTGTGATTCGCACCTCTGGTGAGCTGCGCCTTTCGAACTATCTGCTGTGGCAGGTGGCTTATTCCGAATTCTACGTCACCGATACCTATTGGCCCGACTTTGATCGTTGGGGCCTTGTCGACGCCATTTTGGCCTATCAGGGCCGTGACCGTAGGTTTGGTGGACTGAGCAAGACCGAGGAGGCTTAATCGTGTCCGATCGTCCCAAGGCATCTGCTCCCAAGACGCCTGCGCGCAAAGCTGCCACTGCGGGAGCGCCTGCAGCGAAGAGCGGCACCGGTTCGTGGCTGGCGGGCTTTATTACCCGCGCCGCCGCCGGTATCGTCTACGCCGTTGTCTTTATCCTGTGCCTGGTTTTGGGTATCGTGCCCACGGCCATCTTTGTTTCCGTCATGAGCGGTCTGTGCTGCTATGAGTTTTTCCGTATGACAAGGCTCGATGGCAAGATGGCTAACGAGCGCATGGGTATCGCTGCCGCCGTACTCTTTCCGCTGTCGGCGTTGGGCGATTCGATGTTGCTGAATGCCCTGCTTTTTGCCTTGATGCTCGCTGTGGGCATTTGGTATGTCTGGTCGCCGCGTACCCGCATCTCTGATGTGGCCGTGACGCTCATGGGTCCCATCTACACTGGCTTTATGCTGTCGGCTATCGTGCTGCTGCGCGATGCCGTGCCCGGTTTTGCCGGCGCCCTGCTTTCAGTGGGCGTTTGCGCGTCCCTTTGGGTCTCCGATTCGTTTGCCTACATCGTGGGCAGCCGTATCGGCAAGCACAAGATGGTTCCCAAGATCTCTCCCAAAAAGAGCTGGGAGGGGTTTGCCGGCGGCATCTTGGGCTCGGTTTTGATTTGGCTCATCCTGTGGGCGACGCACTTCTACAAGCTCAGCCTGCCCTATGCGCTGCTGTGCGGCGTGGTCGTGTCCATTCTGGGCGTTATCGGCGACCTTATCGAGTCGCGCATCAAGCGCGGTGTGGGCGTCAAAGATTCCGGCAACCTTATCCCGGGCCACGGCGGAATGCTCGATCGTAGCGATTCGCTTATCTTCGGCTGCATCACCGCGCAGCTGTTGCTGATGATCGGAGGCGTGCTGTAATGTCCTTCCAGACGACGTATGGCTCCGATGGACGTCTCCGCGTTGCCATCCTGGGCTGTACAGGCTCTATCGGCACCCAGGCGCTCGATGTGTGCCGCCAGCATGCCGATCGCCTGCAGGTGACGGCGCTGTCCGTTAACTCCAGTACCTCTGAGCTCGTTGCCACTGCCCGTGAGTTCTCGGTTCCGGCGGTTGCCGTGGCCGATGCCGCTCATGGCGATGACGCCGTGCTGCAGGAGTTGCCCGAGGGAACGAAGCTCGGCGTTGGCGCGCAGGCGGTTTGCGAGCTCGCGCGTCGCGACGATGTCGACTGCGTGCTCGTCGCTATTGTGGGCGCCGCCGGTCTCGAGGCGAGCCATGCGGCCTTGACCTCGAATAAGCGCCTTGCCCTTGCCAACAAGGAGTCCCTCGTCGTCGGTGGCGACTTGCTTATGCCGTTGGCACAACCGGGCCAGCTTATTCCGGTCGACTCTGAGCATTCCGCCATCTACCAGTGCTATCTGGGGGAGAACCCGCGCGAGGCCCACTGCATTTGGCTCACCTGCTCGGGCGGTCCGTTCTTTGGCCGCACGCGCGACGAGCTCGATCGCGTGACGCGTGCCGATGCCCTCGCGCATCCCACGTGGGCCATGGGTGCCAAGATCACCTGTGACTCCGCCACCCTCATGAACAAGGGCCTGGAGCGCATTGAGGCCATGCATCTGTTTAACTGCGACCTCGATTTCATTAACGTGGTCGTGCAGCGTCAGTCCAAGATTCACTCTATGGTCGAGTTCGCCGACGGCTCCGTGATGGCGCATCTCGGTGCATCCGACATGCGTATTCCCATCCAGTTCGCGTTCTCGTATCCCGAGCGTTGGGATACCCCGGCGCCTCGTATCGATTTCCGCGAGCTGGGGCAGCTCACGTTTGATGCTGCCGACATGGATACCTTCCGCTGTCTGGCACTGGCCGAGCGTGCCGGCAAGACGGGCGGCACCATGCCGTGCGTGCTCAATGCCGCCAACGAGGTTGCCGTCGATGCCTTCCTGCACGATGGCTGCAGCTTTACCGATATCGATCGCATTGTGGAATCCTGCATGGACGCCCACGATATGCAGGCGGTCGATTCGTTTGAGCAGCTTCGCGACATCGATGCGTGGGCGCGTGAAAAGGCTGCGCAGGTGCTCGCCGCAACCCGTTCCTAACCCATAAGGATTGCTTTTTCGTTTTATGGATACTGTTCTGAGCGTTCTCTCATCGGTCTTTTGGGGCCTGCTGGTGCTTTCCGTCCTCGTGTTTTTGCACGAGGGCGGCCACTTTTTGGCGGCGCGTGCCTGCGGCGTCCGTGTGACCGAGTTCTTTTTGGGTCTGCCGTGCCGCTTTGACATCCATTACACGTCGCGTCGCATTGGAACCAAGTTTGGCGTGACCCCGCTGCTGCTGGGTGGCTACGCTGCCATCTGCGGTATGGATCCGACCGATGTTTCGTGCGCCGATCGCGTGCTCGCGGCTATCTATCGTCATGGTCGCGTGACCGTGGCCGACCTTGCTGTCGAGCTCGAGCTTTCCGAGGAGGTTGTGCTCGAGGCATGCGCCCTTTTGCTGGGCTGGGGCTCCATCGCGCCCTGGTATGAGGAAGGGGAGAAGCCCTCGCCGAGCTACTATCCCACCAAATATCAGACGTTGCCGCGAGACACGGCAGGCTATACCACCTTTGATGGTCGCCGTTTCGATCACGAACATGCGACTGCCGAGGGCGATGTGTGGGAGCTGCCGTTCGGCGAGGCCGAGTTCCTTGCGCAAGAGCGCTCGCACACCTATTTGGGCCAGGGCTTTGTCAAGCGTGCCTTTATGCTGCTTGCGGGCATTATCGTCAATATCCTGACGGGTTTTTTGCTCCTTATGAGCATCTATTCCATCGCAGGTGTCACCGTGCCGGTGGATACCAATGTGATTGGCCAGGTTGACGAAGGCTCGATTGCCGCCTCGGCGGGAATCGAGGGCGGCGACGCGATTCTTTCGGTCGACGGAGTATCGTGCTCTACCTGGATGGACGTTTACGATGCCATCGGCAAGGCTGCCGGTAAGGACGATATCGCCATTGAGTACGAGCGTGACGGCAAGCAGCATTCGACCACGGTTGCGCTCAAAGAGGACGATCGCCTAGGTGTGTATGCCTCTACGCAGGTGGTCCGTTTAGACCCCATCACGTCGGCTCGCCTGTCGTTCTCCTATGTTGTGCAGACAGCGGAGGGCGTGATGCGCCTGCTCCAGCCGCAGCATACGATGGAGATTCTCGATCAGTCCTCTTCGATCGTGGGTATTAGCGTTATGTCCTCACAGGCTGCTGCTGCCGGCCCTGCCACGTTCCTTTCGTTTGCCGCCCTCATTTCATTCTCGCTTGGCTTTATGAACCTGCTGCCCATCCCGCCACTCGATGGCGGCAAGCTAGTCATCGAGATCATTCAGATGATTGCGGGCCGCGAGCTTCCGCTCAAGGTCCAGACGATTGTGAGCTATGTGGGCATCGCGCTCTTTGCGCTGCTGTTTGTCTATATGCTTCGTTCCGACATCCTTCGATTTATTCTGTAGGGGAGTGTTTGGATTGTCTTTATCCCATCCTTTGCCTCGCGAGCTGACGCGCCCCGTGCATGTGGGCGGCGTGCAGATCGGTGGCGGCGTGCCGGTGGTGGTCCAATCTATGACCTGCACCGATACCGCTGATGCCCAGGCAACGCTTGCGCAAGTGTGCGCGTTGGCGCAGGCTGGCTGCGATATCGTGCGCGTGAGCGTGCCCTCCGAGGCCGCGCTTGAGGGCTTCCGCACCATCTGTGCCGAGTCTCCGGTGCCGATTGTCGCCGATATCCACTTTAACCATAAGCTCGCCATTGGTGCCGTTGAGGCCGGTGCCGCCAAGCTGCGCATCAATCCCGGCAATATCGGCGATTGGGCCAAGGTTGACGCGGTGATCGATGCTGCGGGTGCCTCGGGCTGTGCGATTCGCATTGGCGTGAACGCGGGCTCGCTTGAGCAAGATATTGCCGAGCGCGACGACCTCACGCAGCCCGAAAAGCTCGTGATGTCGAGCGAGCGCTTCGTCAAGCACTTTGAGGATCGCGGCTTTACGAACATTGTGCTTTCGGCCAAGGCCCATAGCGTGCAAACGACGCTCGATGCCTATCGAGCCCTGTCACGTGAGATTCCCCACGTTCCGCTTCACCTGGGCGTGACGGAGGCGGGGACCAAGCTTCAGGGCACCATCAAGAGCTCTGTAGGCTTGGGTATCTTGCTTTCCGAAGGCATCGGCGACACCATGCGTGTGTCGCTCACGGCCGATCCGGTTGAGGAGCCGCCGGTCGCCTGGGGAATTCTACAGTCGCTGGGCCTGCGTCGCCGTGGTCCCGAGATTGTCTCGTGCCCCACGTGCGCCCGCTGCCAGGTTAACCTCATTCCCATCGCCGAGGAGGTCACCGAGCGGCTTAAGAACTATTCCGCGCCGCTTTCGATTGCCGTCATGGGATGTGCCGTTAATGGCCCCGGTGAGGCTTCTGATGCCGACCTAGGCGTTGCTTGCGGACGTGGTCAGGCCTTGCTCTTTTCGCATGGCCAGATCATTGGTAAAGTAGCTGAGGACCAAATTGTCGACGCGCTTATGGCAGAGGTCGACAAGCTTATTGAGGAGAAATAAATGACCCGAGCAATGTATATGTCTAAGCTCTATGCGCCGACGCTTAAAGAGGATCCGGCGGACGCTGAGCTCGCCAGCCACCGCCTGCTGCTCCGTGCCGGCATGATCCGCAAGGAGGCCGCCGGTCTGTATTCCTACCTGCCGCTCGCATGGCGCTCGATTCGCAAGATTGAGAACATCGTGCGCGACGAGATGGACGCCGCCGGCGCCCAGGAGCTTATGATGCCTATCATGGTCGATGCCGAGTTGTGGCGTGAGTCCGGCCGTATCGATGCCTATGGCAAGGAGCTTGTGCGCTTTGACGACCGTCATGGTCGCGAGTTCGTGCTGGGCCCCACGCACGAGGAGACCGTCACGGCCCTGGTGCGCAACGAGCTGCGCTCCTATAAGCAGCTGCCAGTGAATCTCTATCACATCCAGGATAAGTTCCGCGACGAGTTCCGTCCCCGTTTTGGCCTGATGCGCGGTCGCGAGTTCATCATGAAGGATGCCTACAGCTTCTCCGCCACGCAGGAGAGCTTGCAGGAGGAGTATGACAAGATGAAGCAGGCCTACGCTAACATTTGCGAGCGCTGCTACATCAAGGCCTTGCCCGTCGTTGCCGACTCCGGCGAGATCGGTGGCGATACCTCCGTCGAGTACATGGCTTTGGCCGACGCCGGCGAGGCTTCTCTCGTCTATTGCGATGACTGCGGTTTTGCCGCCGATGATGAGGCTGCAAGCACCAAGGTCGTCGTGACCGAGGGCCCCGGCGACGGTACGCTTACCAAGGTCGAGACTCCGGGCATGGGCACCATTGAGGCCGTTGCTAAGTTCTTTGGGTTCCCCGAGAACGGCACGCGCAAGTCCCTGGCGCTCATCGATGCCGAGGGCAAGCCCGTCGTGGCCATCGTCCCGGGCGATCATGAGCTCAACGACTGCAAGGCCGAGCATGTCTTTGGCAAGGGTTATCGCATGATGACGGACGAGGAGCTCCAGACCTACGGTCTGCACAAGGGCTTTATCGGACCGGTTAACTTGCCCGAGGGCATCCGTCTGGTGTGCGACGAGAGCCTGCGCGAGTCCAAGCAGTGGGCCTGCGGTGCCAACGAGGTCGATTATCACTTTACCGGTGCCTGCCCCGAGCGCGACTTTACCGTCGATGAGTGGGCAGATCTGGTCACCGTCGTTGCCGGCGATCCCTGCCCGCACTGCGGCAAGCCGCTCTCTGCTGCTCGCGGCATCGAGGTCTCGCAGGTCTTCCAGCTGGGTACCAAGTATTCCGAGGCCATGGGCGCCACCTTTATGGACGAGGACGGCAAGGAGAAGCCGCTTATCATGGGTTGCTACGGCGTGGGCGTGTCCCGCTCGCTTGCTGCCGTCGTGGAGCAGCACAACGACGAGCACGGTATCGTCTGGCCGGTTTCCGTTGCCCCGTACGAGGTCGCTGTGATTCCGCTCGATCCCAAGAAGGAGGAGTGCGCAACCGTCTGCGACCAAATCGTCGAGGGCTTGTGCGCCGAGGGTATCGAGGTCGTCGTCGACGACCGCGACGAGCGTCCCGGCTTTAAGTTTGCCGATAACGACCTTATGGGATTCCCGTATCAGGTGGTGCTTGGCAAGCGTGGCCTTAAGAATGGCACCGTTGAGCTCAAGGACCGTGCCACGGGCGAGCGCGAGGACGTGGCGATTGACGAGGTCGTCGCCAAGGTTGCCGAGCTTGTTAAGGCGGCCCGCCGTTAATCGACGTTTCTGCTATTAGATGTAATTGCGGGACTGCTCCGTATCTCTCTTAGGAAGAGATGCGGAGCAGTCTATTTTGTTGCGTGAATAAACTCGATGGGTAAAGGAAAACCCCACAGCCCATGTGAGCTGCGGGGTTTTCTTTGTGCCTCCGATGCGAAATAAATCGCTCAGATATTACTGATAATCGACGACGTCGATCCAGTTCTTAAGGAACTCATCGTTCACGTTGCGCTTACGAGCGAGCTCGGAAGCGGCTACGATGCTCGTCCACTGACGCACGACCTGCATGGGCATGTCGGCGCGGTCGCAGTAGAGCTCCAGGTAGGCCTCGGCCTGATCCTTGCTGTTGAGGGCAAAGAGCAGGTAGGTGGTGGCAACGTCGGCAGCAGGGGAGCCCTGGGTGGCGTGTGCCCAGTCGCAGACGTACAGCTGGCCATCGTCGCCGACGATGACATTGGAGGGGTTGAAGTCGCCGTGGCAGACCTTGAACTCCTTGGTCATGCCGTCCAGACGCTCCTGAAGGTTGTAGCGCGTGGTGGCATTGAGCTGATCAAGGCTGTCGATCATGCGGGCGAACTTGTCGCGCTGACGGTTGAGCAGCGGGGAGGTGTAGCCGTGGATCTCGATCTGGAGGTCGACGAACATCTCGAGATACTCACCAAAGCGCTGGGGCTCGGCAGTCATCTTCTCGGCAAGGGTGGTGCCCGGAACCTTCTCGGTCACGAGCGCCCAGCCGTTGGCGTTCTCGAGCTGGGAAACCTCGAGAGCCTTGGGGCTGCGGATGCCGCACTCATTGATGCGGGCAAGATTCAAAGCCTCGTTGAACACGTCGGAGACAGGCTTGGTCTCGTTAAAGACCTTGACGATCTTGTCGCCCAGGTCGTAAACGACCTTGTTGCCACGGCGGACGAGCTCGGTCTTGGAATCGGGTAGCAGCATGGTTGCATCCTTTCAACGATGCGATAGAAGCGACGGCGGGGGTGTGTGAAACACCCGTGCACCCCCGCCGTTAAAAACCGTGCTAAAACTAGCAGACGGCGTAGTCCTGAGGCTCGCGGCCGTAGTAGGCGTCCAGGTAGAGCTCCTTGATCTCGCTCATGAGCGGGTAGCGCGGGTTTGCGCCGGTGCACTGGTCGTTGAATGCCTGCTCGGTCATCTCGTCGAGGGTGTCGAGGAAGTACTGCTCGTCAACACCGTAGTCGGCGATGGTCTTCTTGACGCCGATGAAGTCCTTGAGCTCCTCGAGCTTCGTGATGAAGTTCTCGAAGACCTCCTTGTCGTCCTTGCCCTCGATGCCGCAGTACTTGGCCATCTCGGCGTAGTTGTGCAGCGCGTTGGGGTAAGGATACTGGGAGAAGGTACCCATCTTGACGGGAGCCTCGGCGGCGTTGTAGCGCATAACGCGGGTCAGGATGACGGCGTTGGCGAGGCCGTGGGGCAGGTGATGGAAGGCGCCGAGCTTGTGAGCCATGGAGTGGTTGAGGCCCAGGAAGGCGTTGGCGAAGGCCATACCGGCCATGCAAGAGGCGTTGTGCATCTCCTCGCGGGCATGCGGGTCCTTGGCGCCGTTCGTGAAGCTGGAGGGCAGGTTCTCGAAGACGAGCTTAGCAGCGCGCTCGGAGAGGCCCTTGGTGTAGTCGGAAGCCATGATGGAGACGTAGGACTCGATGGCGTGGGTCATGACGTCGATGCCGGAGGCAGCGGTCAGGCCGCGCGGGGCGGTCATGCAGTTGTCGGCGTCGACGATAGCCATGTTGGGGAGCAGCGCGTAGTCGGCGAGCGGCCACTTGATGCCGGTCTCCTTGTCGGTGATGATGGCGAACGGCGTGCACTCGGAGCCGGTACCCGAAGAGGTAGGGACGGCGACGAAGTAGGCCTTCTTGCCCATCTCGGGGAAAGTGAAGATACGCTTGCGGATGTCCATGAAGTCCATGGCCATGTCCTCAAACTTGCACTCGGGGTGCTCGTACATCATCCACATGATCTTGCCGGCGTCCATAGCGGAGCCACCGCCGACGGCGATGATGACGTCCGGCTCAAAGAGAGCCATCTGCTTGGCGCCGCGACGTGCGCACTGCAGCGACGGATCGGGCTCGACGTCGTAGAAGCAGTCGTGGGCGATGCCCATCTCGTCGAGCTTGGCCTCGATGGCGCGGGTGTTGCCATTCTTGAAGAGGAACTGGTCGGTGACGATGAAGGCGCGCTTCTTGCCCATGACGGTACCGAGCTCGTCGAGGGCGACGGGCGTGGAACCCTTCTTGAAGTAGACCTTCTCGGGAGCGCGGAACCACAGCATGTTCTCACGGCGCTCGGCCACAGTCTTAACGTTGATCAAGTGCTTCACCCCAACGTTCTCGGAGACGGAGTTGCCGCCCCAGGAGCCGCAGCCCAGGGTCAGAGACGGCTTCATGCCAAAGTTGTACAGGTCACCGATGCCGCCGTGCGAGGACGGGGTGTTGATGACGATACGGCAGGCCTTCATGACGTGCTCGAACAGGCTGATCTTCTCGGCCTGGGCGGGGTGCACGTACAGAGAGGCGGTGTGGCCCGGGCCACCGGCGAGCACCAGGTGCTCGGCCTTGTCGACGGCCTCCTGGAAGTCCTTGGCGTGATACATGGCCAGGACCGGGGAGAGCTTCTCGTGGGAGAACTCCTCCTTGGCGGGGTCGGTGGAGGTGACCTCGGCGATCAGGATCTTGGTCTTGGCAGGAACCTCGATGCCGGCGAGCTCGGCGATCTTGGCGGCAGCCATGCCGGGAATGCGGTGATCGAGAGCGCCGTTCTTGAACATGGCGGCACGCAGGGCCTCCATCTCGGCACCCTGCTTGACGAAGTAGCAGCCGCGCTTCTGGAACTCGGCTTTGACCTGGTCATAGATGGTGTCGATGACGGTCACGGACTGCTCGGAAGCGCAGATCATGCCGTTGTCGAAGGTCTTGGAGTGGATGATGGAGTTGACGGCGAGCAGCACGTCGGCGGTGTCGTCGATGATGACCGGGGTGTTACCGGCGCCAACGCCCAGGGCGGGCTTGCCCGAGGAGTAGGCGGCCTTGACCATGCCCGGGCCACCGGTTGCGAGGATGATGTCGACGTCGCGCATGACCATGTTGGTCAGCTCGATGGAGGGGACATCGACCCAGCCGATGATGCCCTCGGGGGCGCCGGCCTTGACGGCGGCGTCAAGCACGAGCTTGGCGGCGGCGATGGTGCACTTGGCGGCTGCCGGGTGCGGGGAGATGATGATGCCGTTGCGGGTCTTCAGGCTGATCAGCGTCTTGAAGATCGCGGTGGAGGTGGGGTTGGTCGTCGGGATGACGGCGCCCACGATGCCGATGGGCTCGGCGATCTTGGTGATGCCGTAAGCCTCGTCGCGCTCCAGAACGCCACAGGTCTTGGTGTTCTTGTAAGCGTTGTAGATGTACTCTGCGGCGTAGTGGTTCTTGATGACCTTGTCCTCAAGAACGCCGCGGCCGGTCTCCTCGATGGCCATCTTCGCCAACGGGATACGAGCCTTGTTGGCGGCCATGGCGGCCTCATAGAAGATCTTGTCGACCTGCTCCTGCGTGTACGTAGCAAAAAGCGCCTGGGCCTCTCGCATCTGAGCGAGCTTAGCCTCAAGCGCCTCTACGTTGTCCACAATTGCGGGAGTAGTGTTTTCCGGTGACTTTTTCACCATTTGTGTCTCCTTGCGATCGGAGATTTACCCTACGACTTGCATGATAGCAAGAAATAATTCGGTAAACGGTAAGATTCCCGTAAAAGGCACACTAAAACGCTTCAATAAACTGAAACGTTTCAACTAATTATCTGCCTGCTGCATCGCCCCGCTCATTGGGGACAGGCTTACATGAGTGCTTTCACTCATTTGGGACAGACATCGATTTGTCATTTTGTCGTTTTGGGCATGTTTTTGTCGTTCATTGTATATAAATAGGTCACAGGCTCAGCATTTCGCGTTGCTTCTCTCCTTTTAGGTGTTGCCTGTACAGTTTTGAAAGGAGAGATTATGCCCCGATGCGCCCGCGCCGTTTCGCTCACCGGCTATTACCACGTCTATGACCGCGGCAATTCCAAACAGATTATTTTTGAAGATGACTCCGACCGCTATCGTTTCTTATCGGATATCTCGGACAGGTTTGCACGCCATAAAGTGGCGGTGTTGGCTTGGTGCCTTATGGACAATCACTTCCATTTGATGGTTGATGACCCATATGACAACCTTTCAAGGGCGATGCAGTGTGCTCTGACGGCGTACGCTAAATATTTCAACGGGAAAACGGGGAGAACGGACCACCTGTTTGACAATCGCTATTCGCGTGTTGCGGTTGAGTCTGACACACAGGCGGTGCAGCTACTCGATTATATCCATCTCAATCCTGTGAAAGGGGCGATCGACTCACTTGAAGCATACCGCTTGTCAAGCTTTAGGGCATACCAGCTGGGCTACGATCCCTTTGACATCTGCGATGCGGCCCCTATGCTCGATATTGTCGGGGGGTCTCGTCGCTATTGCGAGCATCTTAAGGAAGTTGCCGGGCGGATCTGGTCAGTTGAGATTCTTCCGCGTCGACGGATTCCCGACGAGGATGCCCTTACCGTCGCACGCGAGGCCCTGCCGAGCATTGATCCTGCGCTGCTCAAGGCCCTGCCTCACCCCGAACGTGATGCGTGTCTGCTGAGGCTCAGGCGGGCGCATCTCACGGTCAAGCAAATTGCCCGTATCACCGGTATCGGCGCCACAAGCGTAACCAAGGCCACCGCAGGCTGGAACGAGGCGGCGTGAGGCAGGGGCCGAACCGCTGCCGGCATGCGTTACGTCTGTCCCCAATGCATGAAAACACTCATGTAAGTCTGTCCCCAATGAGTGGAAAAAGGCGCCCTCCGTAGTGGAGGACGCCTTTGGTAAGTTCTATGTGAACGCGAGGTCTTTGACCCGGAGAGTCCGAGGTACTTGTTGGTAAGACCTTATTTAGGAGCGCGCAACCTTGCCGGACTTGAGGCAGGTGGAGCAAACGTTCATCTTGCGACGGTGACCATCGACGACGACGTAGACGCGCTGGATGTTGGGGCGGAACTTACGGTTGGTGACGCGGTGAGAGTGGCTGATGGAGCGACCGGCAACGGGGTGCTTACCGCAAACTTCGCAAACTTTGGACATAACTGACCCTCCTTGGGCGACAAACGAACATGTCGCGTTAACAAACAAGCCTGAACTATAGCACAGAAGTCACTCCCTGTGCGCAATCTACACAGAGATATTCCTCTTTTGGCGATAGTGCCCACGCTACGGCCCTGGACGTAGATCCGATTTGCGTGCAGCAGGGGGGATTATGCCAGCTCGCAACAAGGTTTTCAAGCTCGTCCCACAAATATATATAGGTTTATTGAGCGTAGGGCTCCGTTTACGGATTGCTCTGTATTTATGCTCGCAATTAAGCTCAAGGTTGGCTACACTATCCCTTGACCATTAAAGGGGTACGAGATACCCACATGGAATTACATAGCTGCCAAAGAGCAGCCCTTCCTGTGGGTGTCTGGTCCGCTTTGAGCGGTCGGGCATCTATTTTTTTGACTGTGTCAGCAGTCAAGACATGTGAGGAAGGAGATCGATGGGCACGACTTCCCCCAAGGCGGTCATCATGGACGAGACCGCCGTCAATCGAGCGATGACCCGCATCGCGCACGAGATTCTCGAGCGCAACGAGGGCTGTGAAGACCTCGCTCTGGTCGGCATCGTCACGCGCGGCGACCTTCTGGCAAAGAAGCTCGCCGAGGAGATCAAGGAGATCGAGGGCGTCGACGTTCCGCTCGGCAGCCTCGATATCAGCTTCTACCGCGATGACTATGCGACCAATTTCGCTCCCGCGATCCACGCTACCAACATTCCCTTCAGCGTCGACGGCAAGCGCGTCGTGCTGGTGGACGACATCCTGTATACGGGCCGTACCATCCGCGCCGCTCTGGACGCCGTTATGGACCTGGGCCGTCCGAGCCGTGTTGAGCTGGCAGTTCTCGTTGACCGTGGCCACCGTGAGCTCCCCATCTCGCCGGACTTTGTCGGCAAGAACGTTCCCTCGTCGCATGAGGAGAACGTGCACCTATATATGAAGGAAGTCGACGGCCACACCGCCGTTGAGATTAACGACGTCGCGCCGGGTTCCCACGTGGGCTCCGCGCCGCTGGGAGGTGAGTAGTACCGTGGCGTTCAACCATAAGCACCTGATCGACATTACCGAGTACTCCGAAGAGGACATCAAGCTCATCCTCGAGACCGCCAAGGCGTTCTCCGAGGTCAACGAGCGTGCGATCAAGAAGGTCCCCACGCTCAAGGGCAAGACCATCGTCAACATGTTTAACGAGCCCTCGACGCGCACGCGCAGCTCCTTCGAGCTCGCCGAGAAGCGTCTTTCGGCCGACAGCCTCAACTTTGGCGGCTCCTCGACCTCCACGGTCAAGGGCGAGAGCCTCGTCGATACCGTCGAGACCCTCAACGCCTACAAGATCGACTGCATCGTCGTGCGCGACAAGCACGCCGGCGCGCCCTACATCGTCACGCAGAACTCGCCCGCGAGCGTCATCTGCGCCGGCGACGGCAAGCACAACCACCCCACGCAGGCCCTGCTCGACCTGTACACCATCTGGGAGCACAAGGGCGACTTCCACGGTCTGAAGGTCGCCGTCGTCGGCGATATCGCGCACTCCCGTGTCTGCGGCTCGCTGATCCCCGCCCTTAAGATCATGGGCTGCGAGACCTACGCCGTCGCCCCCGGCACGCTGCTGCCGCCGGCGCCCGAGGTCCTGGGCTGCGACCACGTGACGAGCGACCTCGATTCCGTCCTGCCCGAGCTGGACGTCGTCTACATGCTGCGCGTGCAGCAGGAGCGCCTCGAGGGTGCCCCGTTCCCGACCATTCGTGAGTACCACAAGCTCTTCGGCCTGACCAAGGACCGCGAGAAGCTCATGAAGCCCGACGCGATCATCTGTCACCCGGGCCCCATCAACCGCGGCGTCGAGTTCGACTCCTATATGGCCGACCACCCGCAACGCTCCGTCATCCTGGAGCAGGTCTACGCCGGTATCTGCGTGCGTATGGCTATCCTGTATCTGCTGCTTGGAGGTGCCGATAATGGCCTTGCTTCTTAAGAATGCCCACGTCGTCGACCCGTCCGTCGAGCTTGACGGTGTCGTTGACGTCCTGATTGACGGCGATAAGATCGCCGAGGTCGGCGAGAATCTCGCCGTCGAGGGAGCCGAGGTCCGCGACCTTTCCGGCAAGTATCTCGTCCCCGGCCTGGTGGATATGCACGTGCATCTGCGCGAGCCTGGCTACGAGGTCAAAGAGGACATCGAGAGTGGCACTCGCGCTGCTGCCAAGGGCGGCTTCACCGGCGTGTGCGCCATGCCCAACACCGATCCCGTCACCGATAACGGCACCGTCGTGGAGTTCGTCAAGTCCCGCGCTGCCGAGGTCGGTCACTGCCGCGTCTATCCGTCGGGCGCCATGACCCGCGGTCTTAAGGGCGAGGCTATGTCCGAGATGGGCGATATGGTCGCCCACGGCGCCGTCGCCTTCACCGACGACGGTCGTGGCGTGCAGGGCGCGGGCATGCTCCGTCGCTGCATGGACTACGGCAAGATGTTCGGCAAGGTCTTTATGAGCCACTGCCAGGACGAGGACCTGGTCGGTCACGGCCAGATCAATGAGGGCAAGGTCTCGACCCGTCTGGCTCTCGAGGGCTGGCCGGCTGTCGGCGAGGAGCTCCAGATCGCCCGCGACATCGAGATTGCCAAGCTGACCGGCGCCAAGCTGCACATCCAGCACATCTCCACCGCCCATGGCCTGGAGCTCGTGCGTGCCGGCAAGGCCGCTGGCGTTCAGGTTACCTGCGAGGCCACGCCGCATCACATGTTCCTGACCGAGAACGACCTGGACGAGACCTACAACACCTCGCTCAAGGTCAACCCGCCGCTGCGTACCGAGGCGGACGCCGAGGCCATCCGCCAGGGCGTCATCGACGGCACCGTCGACGCTATCGTTACCGACCACGCTCCCCACACTCCGTGGGAGAAGGCGCGCGAGTTCGAGCTTGCGCCCTTCGGCATGATCGGCCTCGAGACCTCGCTGTCGCTCGTGCTCACTGAGCTGGTCAACACGGGCAAGATGAGCGTGAGCCGCATGGTCGAGCTCATGGCCATCAAGCCGCGTGAGATTCTGGGCCTCGATCAGGTTCAGGTCAAGGCGGGCTCTGTCGCCGACCTGACCGTGTTCGACCCCTCCGCAACCTGGACGGTTGGCGAGGACGGTTACGAGTCGCGCGCCGAGAACTCCGGTTTTGCCGGCCGCACGCTCACCGGTCGTGCCACCGATGTATTTGTCGGTGGCAAGCAGACGCTCGCCGACGGCTGCATCTGCTAGCATAGCCTTATCGCTTTTGTGCGCGGCGCCCTTGCGGTGCCGCGCTTTCTGTTCGTTTAGACCATGCAACCGCATGGGGGATTGGAGCGTCTATGCCCACACCTTCCACTGCACGCATGCACGACTTCGAGGTCGTCTCGAACCGGGAGATCGCCGACGGCATCTTCTCGCTCGTCATCTCGGCCCCCAAGCTTGCAAGTGCGCTCAAGCCCGGTCAGTTTGTGAACATCGCCGTCCCCGGCGATGCGTCTTCTCTGCTTCGTGTGCCCTTGAGTTTCTACCGCGCCGACGCCGAGGCCGGCACCGTCGAGCTGTGGTACGCCGCCGTGGGCGACGATACCCGCCGTTTGTCCCAGATGGGCCCTGGCTCCACCTCTAACCTGTTGGGCCCCGGTGGCCGTGGCTGGATGGTACCCGAGGGCACCAGGAAGGCACTGCTCGTCGCCGGTGGCATCGGCGTTCCGCCTGTGCTGTGTCTTGCCGGCATGCTTGCCGAGCAGGGTGTTGATGTGGACGTGTGCCTGGGCTTTGGCACCGCTTCCAAAGTCGTGGGTGTCGATGAGTTCCGTGCGCTGGGCGCCACGGTTAACGTGTGCACCGACGACGGTTCGCTCGGCACGCACGGTTTTTGCACCGATCCTGCCGCCGAGCTGCTTGGCGAGGGCGGCTACGACTACGTGGCCAGCTGCGGTCCCGCCGTCATGATGAAGAAGGTCGCCGCCGCAGCCGCCGAGGCCGGTGCGTACTGCGAGGTGTCGCTCGAGCGCATGATGAGCTGTGGCTTTGGCGCCTGCAACACCTGCAATGTCGAGACGGTCGACGGTATGAAGGGCGCCTGTATGTGCGGCCCTGTGTTCGATGCTTCCAAGGTGGTGGTCTTCTAGTGGGTACCGTGAACATGGCCGTCGATTTCGGCGGCGTCAAGATGCAGAACCCCATCAACACCGCAGCCGGTACCTTTGGCTACGGTTGGCAGTTCCAGAACTTCTTTGATGTTTCCCAGCTGGGCGCCATCACCACCAAGGGTTGCGCTGCCGAGCCCTGGCCCGGCAATCCCGCGCCTCGCATGGCCGAGATCCCGGGCGGCATGATCAACTCCGTGGGCCTTCAGAACCCCGGCGTGGCCGCCTTTGCCCGTGAGTCCGGTCCTTGGCTCGAACAGCTGTCCAAGGACGGCTGCCAGGTCATCTGTCAGGTTGCCGGCCACTCCGTTGACGAGTTTGTCCGCGCACTCGAGATGTATGTCGAGCTGTGCCCCTGGGCTGCCGGCTACGAGATCAACGTGAGCTGCCCTAATATTGCCGCCGGCGGTGCCGCCATGGGATCAACGCCCGAGGGCGCCTCTTCCGTTATGGCTGCCTGCCGCAAGGTGACCGATAAGCCGCTGTTCGTAAAGATGGCTCCGGTCAACGTTGCCGAGATTGCCAAGGCTCTCGAGGCCGCCGGCGCCGACGGCCTTTCGGTCATCAACTCCATCCAGGGCATGGCCATCGACGTTCATACCCGCAAGTCCCGCGTGGCCAAGCCCAAGGGCGGCCTTTCGGGCCCGCTGTGCCACCACATCGCCGTGCGCATGGTCTGGGAGGTTGCCCAGGCCGTCGATATCCCCATCAACGGTGTCGGCGGTGTCATGACTGGCGAGGATGCGGCTGAGTTTATCCTGGCCGGCGCCACCTGCGTGTCGGTCGGCATGGCCAACTTCGTCGATCCGTGTGCTTCGCTTAAGATCGCGCATGAGCTCGAGGCCTGGGCCGAGTCCCAGGGCGTAAAGGACATCAACGAGCTGGTGGGTGCTTTCGAATGCTAGAGAATGATGCCCGCGACCGTGTTATCGTCGCCCTCGACTGCGACCGTGAGCGCGCGCTCGAGCTCGCCCACGAGCTTTCGGGCCATGCCGCCTGGCTCAAGGTCGGCATGACGCTCTATTACGCTGAGGGTCCCCAGATCGTCAAGACCTTTAAGGACCTTGACTTTAAGGTCTTCCTCGACCTTAAGTTCCATGACATTCCGCATCAGGTGCGCGGCGCTGCCCGCTCGGCCTCGCTTGCCGGTGCCGACCTGCTTTCGGTCCACGGCCTGGGCTCGGGTGCTATGCTCGCTGCCTGCCGCGAGGGTGCCGAGGAGGCGCGTGGGGACCGCGCCAAACTCGTCGCCATCACCGTGCTCACGAGCATGAATCAGGATGCCTTGAGCGAGATCGGCGTCGAGTCGCCCGTGGCCGAGGAGGCCGCCCGCTTGGCAAAGCTTGCTCAGGCCAACGGCATCGATGGCATCGTGTGCTCACCGATGGAGGCTCACGACATGCGTGAGCTGCTGGGTCCTGATGCCCTGATCGTGACTCCGGGTGTGCGTCCGGTGGGTGCCGCCCTTGGCGACCAGTCCCGCGTGGCGACGCCTTCCCAGGCTATCGAGCGTGGCGCAAGCCACATTGTGGTGGGCCGTCCCATCACCGGTGCCGACGATCCGGTTGCCGCCTTTGACGCCATCGTCGCCGAGCTGGTCGAAAACGTCGCGTAAAAGATTCCCCTAAGTCACCACTTTTGGGTCTCATTAGCACAAAATAGCCCCTGTGCCTGCGTAAACTTTCCCATCCTTTGTGTGGAATCGCAGGTCAGGGGCTTAACTTTGGGCGCAGTATATTGCACTTTTTGCGGGTATCGTCTAACCTATGGAGCCGCGATTAGGCATTTTGTACGTTCTACGTGCTAAAATGCCAATTATTGAATCAGATATAACCCAACTATTTGGAGGTACGAATGGCACTCCCTCAGCTTACCGACGAGCAGCGCAAGCAGGCTCTTGAGAAGGCTGCTGCCGCACGTCACGCCCGCGCTGAGCTTCGCGAGCAGATCAAGAAGGGCGAGAAGTCCCTCGAGTCCGTGCTCAACTCCGATGACCCCATCGCTTCCCGCATGAAGGTTTCCACCCTCATCGAGTCTCTCCCCGGCTATGGCAAGGCCAAGGCCGCCAAGATCATGGAGGAGCTCGGTATCTCCGCTACTCGTCGCGTCCAGGGCCTCGGCGTCCGTCAGCGCGAGCAGCTCCTCGAGCAGCTGACCAAATAAGTGAGCGCTCAGGATTCCAAGCTCTTTGTGATTTCTGGACCGTCAGGCGCAGGCAAGGGTACGCTCGTCACTCGTGTGCGCGAGCGCCGCTCGAACCTGGGTCTGACGGTTTCGGCTACCACGCGAGCACCACGCAAAGGTGAGGTCGACGGCGTCAACTACTTTTTTCTGACGCGTGAGGAGTTCGACCGCCGCGTGGCAAACGGTGAGTTTGTTGAGTGGGCCGAGGTCCACGGTAACTGCTACGGCACGTTGGTGAGCGAGGTCACATCCAAGCTCGCCTCGGGCTCGTCTCTGATTTTGGAGATCGATGTCCAGGGCGCCCTGCAGGTGAAGGAGCGTTTCCCCGAGGCCGTGCTGATCTTTATCAAGCCGCCTTCGCTTGAGGTGCTCCGCGAGCGTCTAGTCGGTCGCGGTACCGAGACGCCCGAGACGATTGAGCTGCGTATGGCAAACGCCGCCGATGAGCTTGCCCTTGCCGACCGCTACGACGACGTCGTGGTGAATGACGATCTCGACCGCGCGACCGATGAGCTCGTTCGCGTTCTCGATATGCATGAAAGGATCTGAGGTCCGTGTCCGTTGTAAAGCCTTGTATTGACGATCTTCTGGAGAAGACCGATCATAACCGCTTCCTGCTCGCTTCGCTTGCCTCCAAGCGCGCCTGCGACATCAATAGCATGCTGCGTGGCCAGCACAACCGCGTGCTTGCCGTCCAGGATGTCGATGACATCACCATCGGGCTTTCCGGTGCCGATACCATCTCGATGGCTATGGACGAGATTGTCGACGGCGACATCTCTTACGACGAGGCCCGTTACGAGAAGGCGCTCGGCCATAAGGTTGCTGAAGCCTAAATGGCAGCTCGCGTCTGCCTAGTCCACTATCACGAGGTTGGACTGAAGGGCAAGAACCGCGCACATTTTGAGCATATCCTCATGGATAACATTAAGGCGGCTTTGGCCGCCTTTTCCGTGAACGCCGTGTCTCGAATTTCCGGTTATATCCTCGTGACCTTTAACGAACATCAGGCCGACGAGGCGGCGCGTGTCATCCGCACCGTCCCCGGCGTTGCCCGTGTGTCCCTGGCGTACCACACCAACCGCGACCCGCAGGAGTACTGCGCCGCCGCTGTCAAGGCGCTGCGCGAGTTTGGCCCCTTCGATTCGTTTAAAGTGCACGCCAAGCGTTCCAATACTGACTATGAGCTCACCTCGATTGATATCAATCGTCAGGTGGGTGAGGTGCTGTGCGAGGCCTTCCCCGATAAAAAGGTTCAAATGCACGATCCCGATGCGATGGTGCACGTACTGGTGGTCCAGGGTAGCGTTTACGTGTACGCGCGCTCCGAGCGCGGCGTGGGCGGTCTGCCGGTGGGTTCTGCCGGCAAGGTCGTGACGCTTCTGTCGTCGGGCATCGATTCTCCGGTGGCGACCTGGATGCTCGCGCGTCGCGGCGCGGTGTGCGTGCCGGTGCATTTCTCCGGTCGTCCGCAGACGCCCGACACGAGTGAATACCTGGTGCAGGACATCATCCGTGCGTTTGAGCCGGGTGTCCAGATCGGCCGCCTGTACGTGGTGCCGTTTGGCGATTGCCAGCGTGAGATTTCCGTCACCTGCCCCAGCAACCTGCGCGTGATCATGTATCGCCGCATTATGTATTCGGTTGCCGAGCGCATTGCGCATATCGAGGGCGCCAAGGCCATCGTGACCGGCGAGTCGCTCGGTCAGGTTGCCTCCCAGACGCTCGAGAACATCATGGCCGTCAACGAGGCCGTGAAAATTCCCGTGTTCCGTCCGTTGATCGGTTCGGATAAGCAGGAGATTATTGCGCGCGCTCAGGAAATCGGCACGTTCGATATTTCCACCGAGGCGGCGCCCGACTGCTGCACGCTGTTTATGCCGCGTCGTCCCGAGACGCACGCCAAACTCGATGCCGTGCACGAGGCCTGGGAGCTGTTCGACCACGAGGAGATGATCGAGCGCCTGCTTAAGCAGACCGAGTATATCGACTTCTCCAGCAACACGTATAAGGCCCCTAAGACCTTAAAACGCAAACATTCGGAGCTTGCTCCGCGTGAGATTTACCAAGATCACGAGTAATTGCCTGCATAGACCGACGATGCGCCTGTATCGTCGGTCTTTTGCTATCTGGGCAAATGATGCCAAGATGTTCATTCGCTGACGTGTGTCTGAATAAATGGACATTTTTTCGCAAGGTTTTGGTCAGCTTTTGGTTTGACCGCGAAAACTGGTGTGGACGTGCGGAAGCTGCGGCGTTCGTTTCCTGACACGATGGTGTTGGGAGGTTTTGCTATGGCGCAGCGCGAACAACACGAACGGGTTAAACGGATGGACCGGTGGGCAGAAAAGCTGCTCGGACACAAGGCGGTGGTGGTGGCGATTTTGGTTGTCATTGCCGCCGCGAGCGGCTTAGCGATGGCAAGTTTTGGCGGCGAGTCCGGAGGCGTGTCGTTTGAGCGGGCTGGGGGCTCGGGCTCATCGGCGGAGCCGGGTTCTGGCGTTGATTCGCATGATCGTGAGTCCGATGGATCTTCACACAAAGCTTCTGCCGAATTGGAGGTCTATGTCGATGTCGATGGCGCCGTTGTGTCACCCGGTGTGTACCGGCTTATGGATGGCGCGCGGGTGGCGCAGGCAATTGATGCCGCCGGAGGATTGACACCCGAGGCAGATGTGACAGCGCTCAATCGGGCATCCAAGGTCGCAGACGGACAAAAAATTTACGTACCAAAGGTGGGGGAGCAGCAGGCGGTTGCCGCGGGCGGTGGAGCCGATGACGGAGCTGTCTTGACTTCGGGCGCGAATGATATGGCGGGGCTCGTCAATATCAATACAGCGAGCGCGGCGGAACTGCAGACGCTCTCGGGCATTGGGCCTTCTATGGCACAGTCGATTATTGACGAGCGCTCGAAGAATGGCCCCTTCGCCTCGGTTGATGATCTGATGCGCGTATCTGGCATCGGTGAGAAGAAGCTTGCCAAAATCAAAGATTGTATCTGCGTATGAGCACGCCCAAGCGCGAGCATGTGATGCCCCCGCGGCCCCTCATGCCATGGACGATGGCCTTGTGTGCCGGCCTGTGCGTCAGCTGTGTTTTGGTGCTCAACGTGGCCGCCGATGCGATACTGAGGGAGCGGGCACCGGCGGTCGGGCCGCTATGGGCTATTCCTGTTGCGGCGGCGGTATTCGTTGTGCTGGTTCAATCATGTGCGCGGCTTGCCCCTTTGAAGCGGTGGCTGTATGCCGCATCCGTTGGTCTCGTGGCGGGAGCGGTCGTCTCGGCGTGGTGGGCTGCGGGTGCGCTAAGTGCCTCGAAGGTGCTCGACGGTCGAGCGGCAAGCAGCCTCGAGTTTGTCGTGCAGGGTGATCCATCCATAAACGACGACGTGTGTTCCTATACCTGTGAGGTACTCGCGGACGGTAAGAACTTGGCAACGGTTCGCCTTTCGTGCGACCGCGAGCTTGGTGCCGGGTTTCACGTGCGTGTTATCGGCCGCGTTTCGCGTTTTGAGAACGATTCGTATGGACGCTCGCGCGTGCTCCGAGGTGAGGTGCGCAAGGTTAAAGCCGTTCGGATTGTGTCGGTTGATGAGGGCTCTCCGGGGCCGCTACTTCGGCTGCGAAATGGGCTGCTTGCGTCCATCTCGCCTGCGACCGACCCGGCGCGTGCGCTCATAGCCGGTGTCGTCTGCGGTCGTTCGGCGGAGTTGCGTGCTCTGCCTGCTGGCGATTGGTTTTCGGTGACGGGAACGGCGCATCTCATTGCCGTTTCGGGTAGCCATTTGGCTATCGTTGGCTATTTAATCGAGGGCGTTCTGCAAAAAACTCGCTGTTCACGTGGGTTGCAACGGATACTGTTGGCGCTCACGCTTGTAGCGTATGCCTCCTTTACGGGCGCGTCTCCTTCGGCCGTGCGCGCGTGCTGCATGGTGTTCGCGACGCTTGTCGTAAACGGCGCGGGGCGTCGCCGGCATGGCGCATCGGCACTCTTCGTAACCATGTCCATCTTTGTGCTGCTCCGCCCAACGGTGCTGTTCGATATGGGTTTTCAGCTCTCGTGTGCCAGTGTCTTTGCCATCCTGTGCTTTTGCCCGTACGCCACCTATGCTTTGGGTGAGCTGGGTGTGCCGACGGGCATTGCCGGCATGCTTTCCGTCACACTGTGCTCGCAGTTGGCGACACTTCCCATTACCATTCCTGCCTTTGGTACGTTCTCGCTCATTGCTCCGCTGGCGAATGCGGTCATCGGTCCGGTGGTGAGTCTACTGCTCGCTGTGTCGATTGTGCTGGTTCCCTTTTCGCTCGTGGCGCCGTTGCAGGCTTGGGCACTCGTCGTACCCATGATTGTCGCCCGGTGCGCGTTGTTCTTCGAGCAGCTGTTTGCCGCCGTGCCAGGTGCATCCGTGAGCGTGCCGCCCGATAGCATGTGGATTTACCTTGTGCC
Organism: uncultured bacterium; assembly: GCA_905215135.1. Taxonomy (GTDB): domain Bacteria; phylum Actinomycetota; class Coriobacteriia; order Coriobacteriales; family Coriobacteriaceae; genus Collinsella. Next base: position 35,931 of record CAJMOX010000005.1, on the reverse strand, counting down.
GTGTTTGCTGGCGGCTCTGCTGGTCTGGTGGCCGCGTCCCCGTGCACGTCCTATGGCGGTGGGGCTTGCATGCCTGGTGCTCTTGGCTGCGATTCCGTACGTCTACTGGGATCGATTCGCTCCGTCTTCGGTTACGGTCCTCGATGTTGGCCAGGCCGATGCGATTCTTATCCGCCAGGGCGGCGCAGTGGCGCTCGTGGACTGTGGGCTCGATGAGCGCGTGGTGAGCGCGCTGGTCCGCAATAACGTACACCATATCGATGCCGTCTTTGTGACGCATTGGGATGAGGATCACTGGGGTGGTCTGCCTGCCGTGCTCGAACAGTTTTCGGTCGGAACGATTGCCGTGGCGGCGGATGCGCTGGAGGATGCTCCTGCCGAGGTATTGAACCGACCTGGCGTGGAGTATCGGCAGGTGCGCCGTGGGGATACGGTCGACATCGGCTCATTTTGCGCCCGCGTGATGTGGCCATTCGAGTCCGTGGATGGCGAGGGCAATGAGGACTCTCTTGTTTTGCTGCTCTCCTACGCTCAGGAGGGTAAGAGCCTGCGCGTGCTCCTCACTGGTGATGCCGAGCTCGATCAGGAGCGCGAGTTTGTCCAGGAAGTGGGCGATATCGATGTACTCAAGCTGGGGCATCATGGCTCAAAAGTTTCCGTCGACACAGACCTGCTGGGCACGTTAAAGCCCGAGCTCTCTATCGCGAGCGCGGGCGAGGGCAACCGCTACGGCCATCCATCCGATGCCTGCATCGATGCGGTTCGCGATGCGGGCGGCGCTTTCGCTTGCACCATCGAACATGGAGACATTACCGTCTCGCCGACCGCAACCGGTTTTGCCATGCGATGCCAGCGACCGTGATGACATCGTTGGCGCGCGGTGTGCCCCTGGGCTAAAATGGCACGGTACGAATTCGAGTGTGTGCGAGAGGGGAGCGCAATGTCCGAAACCGGTCTGCTGCCGGCATATCTGATCGTCGGTACCGATGGAGTCAAGCGCGACCACGCTGTCTCGCGTATGAAAGCTCGCTTGGAAAAGTCGGGTATGGTTGAGTTCAACCTCGATGAACGCGACATGACGAAAGATCCCGATATCGAGTCGATCATCGGCTCGCTCAATACCTTTCCCATGGGTAGCGAGTTTCGCCTGGTGATCCTCGACGGCTGCTCCAAGCTTGCCAAGGCGGTCTCGGAACCGCTCGTCGAGTACCTCGCAAGTCCCAGCCCTACGACGGTCTGTCTCATTATCGCCGACTCACTTGCCAAGAATACGCGCCTGTATAAGGCAATCGCCAAGATCGACAAGAAGGCTATCGTCGATTGCTCGGGTACCAAGCGCTGGGAACTACCGCGCCGCGTTCAGCAGATGGCGACGCAGCACGGTAAGTCCATCTCGACGGCTGCTGCCGAGGAGCTCGTCTCGCGTTCGGGCGAAAACACGCGCATGCTCGATAACGATCTGGCAAAGCTCGCCCAGATGGTCGAGGCGCCCCAGATTGAGCTTGCCGACGTGGAGCGTTGGATTGTGCGTACGGCCGAGGTTCAGCCCTGGGACTTCCTCAACGCCGTCTCGGCTCGCGATATGCGGCGTTCGCTCGAGCTCTTTAAGCTTCTGCCCTCTAAGAGCTATGTGTGGACCTACACGCTGCTATGCGGTCGCATCCGTGAGCTGATCGTCGCCAAGGCGCTCGACTCTCGCGGGCAGGGCCGTGAGCTCGCCTCGACGCTCAAGCTTCAGGCCTGGCAGGTCAAGAATCACCTTACCTGGGCACGTCGCTTTTCGATGACCGAGCTCGTTGCCGCGCTCGAGGGCGCCGTCGATGTGGAGCTCGCGCTCAAGGGTTCGGCCGATTCGGAGACTGCGCTTTTGCTCTGGATTACGAACATCTTGAGAAAATCGTGATGATACCTGCCTATTTGACAAATTCGTTCTATCCCTTTGAGGGGGAGCGTGCTATAGTAGGCGCTTGCATGACCTCACCGTGTCTCAGAGGTGTCATACATTTTTTGCAAGGAACTCGAAAGGAACTCCAGAAGTGGCAAACATCAAGTCTCAGAAGAAGCGTATCCGCACCAATGAGGCAGCTCGCATGCGTAACAAGGCTGTCAAGTCCGAGCTCAAGACGCTGACCAAGCACGTCCAGTCCGCCGTCGCCGAGGGCGACGCCGAGAAGGCCCAGGCTGCCCTCAAGACCGTCACCAAGCGTCTCGACATGGCTGCCGCTAAGCATGTCATCCACAAGAACCAGGCTTCCAACCGCAAGTCCGGTCTTGCCAAGCTCGTGAACAGCATCAACGCCTAAGTTGTAAATTTCACACCACACAGATTACGCGCATAAATGGAGCCTGTTTTATGGAACAGGCTCCATTTTTTGTACCGCTCGGGTAAGATAGTCCGCATGAATACTTCAATTGACATTTCCCACATCCGCAACTTCTCGATCGTTGCGCATATCGACCATGGCAAGTCCACGATCAGTGACCGCATCCTCGAGCTCACCCATACCGTCGATGAGCGCGACATGGAGTCGCAGCTGCTTGACACGATGGACATTGAGCGCGAGCGCGGCATCACGATCAAGTCCAATGCCGTCCGCGTGTCCTATGACGCCGACGACGGCGAGACGTATCAGTTCAACCTGATCGATACGCCGGGCCACGTGGACTTCACCTACGAGGTCTCGCGTTCGCTGGCAGCTTGCGAGGGCGCGGTGCTCGTCGTGGACGCCACTCAGGGCGTCGAGGCGCAGACCGTTTCCAATGCGACGCTCGCCATGAACGCCAACTTGGACATTGTTCCGGCCATCAATAAGATCGACCTTCCCTCGGCGCACCCCGACGAGGTCAAGACCGAGATCGAAGACGATCTGGCCATTCCCGCCGACGATGCCGTGTGCGTGTCGGGCAAGACCGGCGAGGGCATCCACGATCTGCTGGAGTCCATCGTCTTTTTGATCTCGCCTCCCAAGGGCGATGCAAATGCCCCTCTCAAGGCACTTATTCTGGATTCGTACTTCGATGAGTACCGCGGCGTCGTCGCCACGGTGCGTGTCTTTGACGGTTCCATCAAAAAGGGCGATACCCTGCGCATGATGCAGGCCAAGGGTGACTTCTTGGTCGACGGTGTGGGCGTCAAGCGCCCTGCCGAGACGCCGGTCGATGCTCTGACCGTCGGTGAGGTTGGCTATGTGGTCACGGGTCTGAAGGACCCCGAGGCTGTGCGCGTGGGCGATACCCTTACGTGGGCTTCGAACCCCTGCCCCGAGCCGCTGCCGGGCTACCGCGAGGCCAAGCCCATGGTCTACACGGGCCTGTTCCCCATCGACAACAAGGACTACGAGAACCTGCGCGACGCGCTCGATAAGCTGCACGTCAACGATCCGTCGTTGGTGTGGGAGCCCGAGACGTCAGTGGCGCTGGGCTTTGGCTTCCGCGTGGGCTTCCTGGGCCTGCTGCACATGGAGGTCGTCAAGGAGCGCCTGGAGCGCGAGTTCAATCTAGACCTGATCGCCACGAGCCCCTCGGTCGACTACCACGTGTACAAGACTGACGGCGAGATGATCGATGTCCGCAGCCCGCAGGATCTGCCCGAGGCCACGCGCATCGAGCGTATCGAAGAGCCCTACCTCAAGGCAAAGATCATCTGCCCTCCCGAGTATACGGGTGCTGTCATGCAGCTCGCCATCGAACACCGTGGCGTCACGACCGATATGATCCACCTGACGAGCAAATCGGTCGAGATGCGCTTCGACATGCCGCTCGCCGAGCTCATCTTGGACTTCTTCGATCAGCTCAAGAGCCGTACTAAGGGCTACGCCTCGCTCGACTATGAGTTCAACGAATATCGCCCCTCCGAGCTCGTCAAGCTCGACATCCTGCTTTCGGGCGACGAGGTAGACGCGCTGTCGTTTATCGTGCACAAGGACAAGGCCTATGGCCTGGCCCGCGGCCTGTGTGACAAGCTCAAGGAGATCATCCCGCGACAGCTGTTCGAGGTGCCTATCCAAGGCGCCATCGGCAATAAGATCATCGCCCGCTCCACCGTTAAGGCGCGTCGTAAGGACGTGCTGGCCAAGTGTTACGGTGGCGATATCTCGCGAAAGCGCAAGCTGCTCGAGAAGCAGAAAGAGGGCAAGAAGCGCATGAAGGCCATCGGCTCGGTCGAGGTTCCGCAGGAGGCCTTTATGGCGATCCTCAAGGTGGACGAGTAGGTCCATGGCGCTTTCTGAATACAGCAAGCGGCTGCTGGGTGCCTATGCCGAGCAGCCGTTCCTTATGGCTCCCATGGCGGGCGTAACCGACCCCGCCTATCGCATCATGTGTCGCCGCCGCGGTGCCAACCTTGCCTACAGCGAGATGGTGAGCGTTGCAGGCCTTGCCTATGCCAGCAACAAGACGTGGCGCCTGGTGTTGCCGGCCGACGAGGAGCAGCAGATTTGCGTGCAGCTCTTTGGCTCCAAGCCCGATCAGTTTGCGAGTGCCGTCGCCGCCGTCGAGGAACGCGTGGGCGATCGTCTGTCATTGATTGATATCAACATGGCCTGTCCGGCTCGCAAGGTTGTTACCAAGGGCGAGGGCTCGGCGCTGATGCGCACGCCCGACCTGGCCGAAAGAATCGTCGAGGCAGCAGTGGGCGCGGCGCATGTTCCCGTGACCGTGAAGATCCGCAAGGGTTTTTATGCCGAGGATCGCAACGCTGCAACGTTTGCCCAGATGCTCGAAGGGGCGGGCGCCTCTGCAGTTGGCGTGCACGGTCGTTGTGCCACGCAGCTCTATACGGGCCAGGCCGATTGGTCCGTCGTCGATGAGGTTGCCGACGCTGTCGAGATTCCCGTGATTGGTTCGGGCGATGTGTTCTCGGCCGAGGACGCTGCCGAGCATCTGAGCGGCTCGGGTGCCAGCGCGGTGTTTATCGCGCGCGGCATCTACGGCAATCCGTGGGTGTTCGGCGATGCCCGAGCCCTTGCACTCGATGGCACGCCGGTTCCTTCTCGCTCCTCGGTCGAGCGCCTGGAGGCCCTGCGTGAGCACCTGACGTTGACGCACGAGCTTCTGCCGCTTATGTCGCGCGCCCGCACGTATGCAAGCTGGTACTTAAAGGGCATGCCCCACGCCGCCGCCTGGCGCGCTCAGGTGGTGCGCTGCTCCACGTACGAGGAGTTTATGGCGCTGGTCGATGATATCGAGCGCGACGTGGTGGCCTGCGAGGCCGCGCTTGCCGCCGGTGAGTCGGTGCCCGCTCATCCGCTGGAGGCTTAAGGGTGGCCGTTACCGCGCTGTATGTGCACGTGCCGTTTTGCGCTCAAAAATGCCGTTATTGCGACTTTGACTCGCAAAGCTTTGCCCCGTGCGACCTGGACGCAGCGCTCGATGTCTATTTTGAGCACCTGTATGCTCGGCTCTATGCCTTTGGCAACGCTGGGGCACTCAGGCAGATCCGCACGGTCTACGTTGGCGGCGGCACGCCGTCGCTGGCAGGGGAGCGCCTGGTGAAGCTTGCCCGTCGTATCTCCATGTGGTGCGAGCCCGTTGAGTTTACTTGCGAAGCCAATCCTGAGTCGCTGACCGCTGAGCTCGCCACCGCGCTTGCCGAGGCGGGCGTCACGCGCATCTCTTTGGGCGTGCAGACCCTCGACAATACCGAGTTGGCTGTCATTGGCCGCATCCATGATGCCGCACGGGCGCTTGAGGCTATCGCGACGGTGAAGGATGTTGGGCTCGATGTGTCGTGCGACCTTATGTGTGGGCTTCCCGGACAGACTATGGCGAGCTGGCGGCACACGCTTAATGGCGTGCTTGCGGCGGCCCCGCACCATGTGTCGGTCTATCCGCTCACGCTCGAGGAGGGCACGCCGCTGTACCGTATGGCGTGCCGTGACGAGTCGCTTGAGCCCGATGAGGATTTCCAGGCCGCATGCATGGACGTGGCGCGTGATTGTCTGACTGCGGCCGGCTATCACCCGTATGAGGTGGCGAGCTACGCGCTCGACGGCCATGAGTGTGCCCACAACATTGCCTATTGGACCGGACAGGGCTATCTGGGCCTGGGCCGTTCTGCCGCGGGCATGCTCGACGCCGAGGATTTCGACTGTCTTGCAGGCTTGTTCCTCGGCGTGTCTTCTCGAGGCGATGCGCACCGCGTGCGTCTGGTGCAACGCGACGATGCCGCGACGGCGTTTGAGGCCGAGTACCTGACGCATCGCGAGGCGGCAGCCGAGGATCTGATGCTCGCTTGTCGCATGACGCGCGGTCTCGCGTCCGACCTGTTGGTTCGCGCGGCTCGTGTCATCCCTGCCGATGAACTGACAGCGGCTTGTGACCGCGCTCTTGAACTTGGGCTTGCCACTTGGGTGCCCGAGCACGGTGATACCCATGCGGGGCCTATCGCCTCTGTCGATGTCCTCGCTGGCCGCACCTGTGCCCGCCTTGCGCCGACTCACTTGGGTTGGCTCGATGGAAATGTGCTGTTCGAGCTGTTTTGGGGTCTAGCTTAGGCCGCTCGGGTAGAATTACCGCAATATATACGCTGCTGTGAGCAGGAGGTTGCCGCGCATGGCGACGATGAACGAAAAAGATTACTACGAGATTTTGGGTGTCTCCAAGGACGCCACCTCGCGTGATATTCAAAAGGCTTTCCAGCAAAAGGCCCGTAAGCTCCATCCGGACGTCAATAAAGAGCCGGATGCCGAGGAGAAGTTTAAAGAGGTTTCCGAGGCCTACGCCGTGCTCTCGGACGAGCAGAAGCGTGCGCGTTACGACGCCATGCGGTCGGGCAATCCCTTTGCCGGTGCACCGACGGCTTCGCCCTATGGCGGTGGCTATGCCGGCAGCGCCGGTTACGGTAATCCCTTTGACGGCGGTTTCCCCTTCGGGGGCGCCTGGGGCCAGCCCCGTCGCGGCCAGGCGGCCTACAACCCCGAGAGTGGCGCCAACGTGGTCGTCGATATCAAGCTCGACGCCAAGGAGGCCAAGAGCGGTGCCCGCAAGACCGTTCGCTACACCCGCTTTGACACCTGTGGACATTGTGGCGGATCGGGCTCCGTTTCGTCAGAGCATGCCCACACCTGCCCGAGCTGCGGTGGTCGCGGCCACATCGATGTCGACCTGTCCTTCCTGTTTGGTGCGGGCACGTTCCAGACGGTTTGTCCTGAGTGCGGCGGTTCCGGCAAGGTCGTTGCCGATCCGTGCCCCGATTGCGGTGGCAGCGGCCGTACCCGCGTAACCTCCGAGCAGACGATTGAGTTTCCCGCCGGCACGCATGATGGCGATGAGGTGCGCATCCCTAACATGGGCCACGCCGGCACGAACGGCGCTTCGGGCGGTGACCTGGTCGGTCGTGCGCACGTTGAGGCCGAGCGCCTGGAGGGTAAGGCTCGCACCGGCTTCTACCTCATGGGTATCATCGCGCCGTTTTTGGTACTGTCGGCCATCTCGGGCGTGTTCTCCGCCTTTGCCATGATGTGCTTCATTCCGTTTGCCATGGGCTTGTTCATGGTACTGTCGGACGGCGTGCTTCATCGCAGTCTGCTGTGGTGGAAGCGCGGCGCGATGCAGTTTGCCAATGGTTTTGCCAACGGTTTTATGTTCGCGCTCGTGTCGGTTTGGTTCGCGAGCTGCTCGCAGCGGGCCGTGCTTTCGCCGTACGGAATGCAATAACATCAAACCCTCTGTTTGCGCCCGGCCCAGCTTGGGTATAGGACGCACTGTGACAATAATGAAAGTTGGAAGGATTCGGTCGTGTCGGAAAATAGGGATTACTACGAGGTACTTGGCGTTGACAAGGATGCCGACGCGCGGACGATCAAGCGCGCGTTTCTAAAGAAAGCCCGTACGGTACACCCAGATGTTTCGGACGACCCCGAGGCCGAGGCCAAGTTCAAGGAGCTCAACGAGGCCTATTCCGTTCTTTCCGATGAGCAGAAGCGTGCCAACTACGACCGTTACGGCACCGCGGACGGCCCCGGTGGCTCTGGCTATGTCGACATCAACGATATCTTTGGCGGCATGGGCATGGACGACCTGTTCTCGTCGTTCTTTGGCGGTGGCGCCGGTGGTGGCGCTCGCAGCCGTCGCGAGCGCCGTCGCGGTCGTGATATGGCCATCTCCCTTTCGGTGACGCTCGAAGAGGCGGCGCTCGGCTGCAAAAAGACGATCAGCTACGACCGTCTTGCCCCTTGCGATGACTGCAATGGTACCGGCAAGGCCGAGGGCGCGGCCGAAAAGCAGTGCAGCCGCTGCCACGGCACGGGCTATGTGACGACGGTCCAGCGTTCTTTCCTGGGCCAGGTTCAGTCCTCTTCGCCCTGTCCCGACTGCCACGGCGAAGGCACGGTCATTGATCATCCCTGCGAGACCTGTGATGGCCAGGGCCGCACGCCTTCTCACGAAAAGATTGACATCGATATTCCCGCCGGTGTTTCGACCGGTCGCCAGCTGCGCGTGAGTGGTTTTGGTGAGGCCGGCCTTCGTGGCGAGCCGTCGGGCGACCTGATCGTCAACGTGCGTGTCGCCGACCACGAGCGTTTTAAGCGCAATGGCGATGACCTGTATCTGGTGAGCGATATCTCGATTGCACAGGCCGCGCTCGGTTGCGAGATTGAGGTCGAGGGCATTATGCCTGACGAGGTCGTCAAGGTGTGCGTCCCCGCCGGCACACAGTACGGTGACACCGTGAGCGTCAACAATTACGGCATGCCGCGTATCGGCGGTGGCGGTTCGCGCGGTCGTCTGATCGTGCAGCTGCGCGTGGTCGTCCCCACCAATCTCTCCAACAAGCAGCGCGAGCTGCTTCGCGCCTTTGCCGACGAGATGGGCGATGACGTAGCATCCGGTAAGAAGTCGGTGACCGACCGTATCAAGAGTGCCCTCGACGACATCCTCGATTAAGGAGCCCGTGTGCTCGCACCCCATATTTCCGTCGTCAACCTCGGTTGTCGTGTCAACCGGGTTGAGTCCGACCGTATCACTGCCGATCTTATGCGCCTGGGCTTTGCGATGGTGGAGCCCAGGGACGCCGACCTGATCGTTATCAATACCTGTGCCGTGACGGGGGAGGCCGAGGCCAAGACCCGCAAGGCCGTTCGTCACGCCCTGGCCTATCCGGGCGAGCCTTACGTGGTCGTAACTGGCTGCGTCGTCAACCTGCATCCCGAGGAGCTGCTGGAGCTCTCCGATCGCGTGATTGCCGAACCGTCCAAGATTGATGTCGCCGAGCGCGTCTGCGAGGTGCTGGGTGTCGAATCCGATAGCGTGCCCGCCTGCAGCGATGGCGACGTTGTCGATGCGCTCGGTCGTTCGCGGCTGGGCGTGAAGATCCAGGACGGCTGCAACCACCGTTGTACCTATTGCATCGTGTGGAAGGCCCGCGGCCCCGAGCGTTCCGTGCCCGTCGAGTCCGTGCTCGAACAGGTACGTGAAGCCCAGGAGGCCGGCGTGCCCGAGGTCGTGCTGACCGGCGTGAACCTGGGTGCCTATGACGGCAAGAGCGCGACCGACGAGCATGTCGAGATCGATGAGCTGCTCCAGGCCATCATGGAGCGCACCGAGATCGCCCACGTGCGTATCTCCTCGGTGGAGCCCATGGATATTTCCGAGCGCTTGCTCAAGGTGATGGCTCGCTATCCGAAGCGTATCGCGCCGTTTTTGCACCTGCCCGTGCAGTCTGGCTGCACGGCGACGCTGCATCGCATGGGTCGTCCCTATAGCGCCGATGCCTTTGAGGATACGGTGCGCATGATTCGCACCAACTTGCCCCAGGCGTCTCTTTCGTGCGACGTTATCGTCGGTTTTCCTGGCGAGACGGACGAGGAGTTCGAGGAGTCGCTGGCGCTGTGCCGTCGCGTGGGCTTTTCGCGCATGCACGTGTTCCGCTACAGCAAGCGTCCCGGCACCCTCGCCGCCGACATGCCCGACCAGGTACCCCCCGAGGTTATGGTCGAGCGCAGCCGTCGCATGCGCGCGGCGGCTCAGGAGCTCGCGGTTGCCGATGCCCGCCGTCGCGTGGGTACCGTCGAGCGTGCCGTGCTTGAGTACGGTGACAATTTGACGCTCGGATCGTTCCATCATGCCCGTCTTGATGATACCTGTGGACTCACAGCCCCGTGCCTGCTCGATGTTGCTATCATCGGAGTCGATGATTCCGGCTTGGTCCATGCACGCAGGGAGGTTCATGGAAGCCTCGAAGATTAGACTTACCGTTCCCGAGGGTATTGATCCCTCGCGCGTTTTGGGCGCCGGCGACGGCGTCCTTCGTGCACTCGAGAACTTGGTGCGCGCCCATGTGGTTGCCCGCGGTGACAGCGTTGCCGTGAGCGGTGATCCGGATGAGGTTGAGCTGGTCGCGCGGTTTTTCGAACATGCCTTTCGTGAGGCTGCTGCCGGGCGTACGCTTTCTGCCGATGATGTCTCGCGCTGTCTTGCCGTTCTGCGCGACGGCGAGCATGATGCCTCGTCGCTGCGCGATGACGTGCTGCTATCGTATCGCGGTCGCGTTATCCGCCCCAAGACGCTCGGTCAAAAGCGCTATGTGGATGCCATCCGCTCTTCTACCATCACGTTTGGCCTCGGTCCCGCCGGTACCGGTAAAACCTATCTGGCCATGGCGCTCGCCGTCGCCGCGCTTAAGCGCCATGAGGTAGGCCGCCTGATCCTGACGCGCCCGGTTGTCGAGGCGGGGGAGAACCTGGGCTTTTTGCCCGGCACCCTCGAGGAAAAGATCGACCCGTATATGCGTCCGCTCTATGATGCCCTCTTTGACATGATGGATCGCGAACGCACCGATGAGCTTATGGAGCGTGGCGTGATCGAGATCGCGCCGCTCGCCTACATGCGCGGTCGAACGCTGAGTGATGCCTTTGTGGTGCTCGATGAGGCGCAAAACACGACGCCCGAGCAGATGAAGATGTTCCTGACGCGTCTAGGTTTTAATTCCAAGTTTGTGATTACCGGCGACCTGAGCCAGCGTGACCTGGTGGGTCGTCGCGGCGGTCTTGCCGATGCCGAAAGGATTCTGGGTCGCGTCGACGATGTGGCGTTTTCTCACCTGGAGCGCGCCGATGTGGTGCGCCATGCCCTGGTGGGCCGTATTGTTGAGGCCTATGATGCATACGACGATGCGCGTGAGCAGCGCGCACACGATCGAAAGGAGTCCCGTTGAGTGTATTGATCAGCAACGATGCCGAGCTCGATACGCTGCTCGATGCCCAGGAGGTGGAGCACATCTGCTCAGTTGTGCTTGCCGCCGAGGGTGTTGAGCGTGAGGTCGAGATTTCCCTTTCGTATGTCGATGAGGACGAGATGCACGAGCTCAACCACGAGTGGCGCGGCATCGATCGCACGACCGACGTGCTCTCGTTTGAATGTGACTCGGCCTTTGACGAGGACATTCCCGCCGACGAGACGCTCGAGCTCGGCGATATTATCCTGGCCCCGCAGGTTATTGCCCGCCAGGCCCCCGGCTTTGGCAACAGCCCCGCCGATGAGTGCCGACTGATGCTCGTGCACGGAATGCTGCACCTGCTGGGTTACGACCACATCGAGGACGATGAGGCCGAGGTCATGGAGGCACGCGAGGATGCCATCCTGCGCGACCTGGCGCTTGAGCGCGGCGAGGACCCCAAACTCGTCCACGTCGGCCCCATAACCAATCATGCCCACGACTAGGAGCCGTCTATGATTCCCGGATCGAACAAGGACCATCCGTCCTTTTTAAAGTCGTTCTCATACGCCATGGAGGGCTTCGTCACTGCCGTCAAGACCGAGCGCAACATTAAGGTCATGCTCGTTGCGGGCGTGTGCACCGTCATTGCCGGCTGTATCGTGGGGCTCGACATTGCCGAGTGGGCTACGGTCATCATCTGCTGCGGCCTGGTGATTCACGGCGAGTTGTGCAATACCGCCATGGAGGCGATTGTGGACCTGGCGACCCAGGAGCTGCATCCGCTGGCCAAGCGCGCGAAGGATATCGCCGCTGCCTCTGTATACGTTCTTTCCATTACAGCCGCGATCGTTGGCTTGCTTGTCTTTGCCCACGCGCTCGACTTTATTTAGAAAGGGATTCCCATGTCCGACAATATGCAGCCTACCGATGGAGTTTTGGATGACGAGGTCCTGGACGAGGCTGAAGGTGCCGATTCGTTTGACGAGGTCGAGGAGTTCGATCCGTTTGAGGGTATGAGCGACGAGGAACTCGATGCTCTGTGCGACGAGGATGAGAGCCTCGCGGGCTTTGGCGACGTGGAACCCGGTTTCCGCAGCGGCTTTGTGGCCCTGGTCGGTCGCCCCAACGCCGGCAAGTCCACGCTGCTCAATGCCTGTTACGGCAAGAAGGTCGCCATCACCTCTCCGGTGGCCCAGACGACCCGCCGCCGTATGCGCGCCGTGGTCAACCGCGCCGGTTACCAGCTGGTCTTCGTTGACACTCCGGGTATCCACAAGCCCAAGGACGGCCTGGGATCCGAGCTCAACAAGAGCGCCCTGTTTGAGCTCAATGACGTAGACGTCGTCGCGTTTCTGATCGACGCCACCAAACCCATCGGCAGGGGAGACGCCTGGGTTGCCGAGCGTGTCAAGAGCGCCCGTTCCAAAAAGGTCCTGGTGCTCACGAAGGCCGACGAGGCCGATCCCGCCCAGGTTATGGAACAGCTCAAGGCCGCTCACGAGCTCATGGAATATGACGACGAGATCGTGACGTCGTCGGTCAAGAACTTCAACGTCGATGCGTTTATCGAGACCGTCGCTCACTTTTTGCCCGAGGGCCCGCGCTGGTTCCCTGAGGACATGGGCACCGACGCGTCCGACGAGACCCTCGTGGCCGAGTTTGTACGCGAGAAGGTTCTGCGTCGCACCCGCGACGAGATCCCTCACTCCGTGGGCGTCATCTGTGACGCGCTCGAGCAGACTAAGAAGGTTCTGCGCGTGCACGCCACGATTTACGTCGAGCGCGAGGGGCAGAAGGGCATCATCATCGGCAAGGGCGGCGAGATGATTAAGCATATCGGCATCGATGCCCGTCGTGACCTTGAGCGTATCTTTGGCACGCAGGTCTTTTTGGAGCTCGACGTGAAGGTCAAGGCCGGCTGGCGCGATGACGAGGCACAGATCCGCCGCTTTGGCTACAATGCCGAAGATTAAGCCTCGGCGTTCATGGCAGGCTCTCGCACATATCGCACAAAGGTGCTCGTCCTCGACAAGACGAAGCTCAAGGAAACCGACCTGATCTTGACCATGCTCGACGAACGGGGACGGCAGGTGCGTGCCGTGGCTAAGGGCGCGCGTAAGCCCGGCGGTCGCCTTGCGGCCCGCTGCGAGCTTTTCTGTACCGTCGATATGCTGCTCGCGCGTGGTCGCTCGCTCGACGTGGTTTCTCAGGCGGAGCTTATGGAGGCGCCACTCGGTGCCGCTCCTGACTACGAGACGATCTGTGCCGCCAGCGCGATTGCCGAGGTTGCGCGCGTGTGCTCGTTCGAGGATGCCGAGGATCCATTTACCTTTGCCATCACGCAGCGGGCGCTCACGCTTGTCGGCTGCGGGCTCGACTCGGCACATATGGACCTGCTCGTGGCGGCCTTTGTCTTTAAACTGCTGTCGCACGTTGGTTACCGCCCCGATTTCTCGGCATGCGTCTCGTGCGGCGATCCCATGCTCTCGCATTTCTCGGCCCAGGCCGGCGGGCTTCTGTGCGGGTCGTGCGCCTCGAGCGTGCCTGGCGCCGAGTTGGTATCGGTCGGCGAGGTCGCATGGCTGCGCGCTCTGATGTCCATGACATTCGATGCCCTTATGGACGAGCAGATCGATCCGCATACGGCTGCGTTTTTGCTGGGGCTTTCGCATGTTTGGGCCGCCACGCACACCGATCAGCGGCTCCGTGCGATGGAATTCATGTTGGGTCGGTGATGATGCGCAGGCGCGCGCCGCTTGTGGTAACATACCGACCTGTTGGTACCTCGACCTTGGATGTTCGCTCCACCGGCGGCTTCCCAGTCCGAGGCGAATGGAGTCGCCCACAGGCGACGCGAAACGAAAGGTGAAACAATGACTGTTTCCAAAGAGCGCAAGGCGGAGCTGACCGCCCAGTTCGGTAACTCCCCGGTCGATACCGGTAACCCCAAGGTTCAGGTCGCCATCCTGTCCGAGCGCATCAAGGAGCTGACCGAGCACATGAAGTCCCACCAGAAGGACTTCCACACCCGTCGTGGCCTGCTCATGCTCGTCGGCCGTCGTCGTCGTCTTCTCTCCTACATCAAGAAGAACGACATCGTCGAGTACCGTGAGCTCATCAAGGCTCTGGGCATCCGCGACAACATCCAGTAAGGATTTGTACATGCTAAGAGCGTCCTGCGCAGCGGGGCGCTCTTTTTGTGTAAGGGCGTGAACAATCACGCTCTGAAGCGTGGCGGGGGCAGGGGGCCCGCGTCACATGAGAAGCCCGCAGGCAAGGGGCCTGTGGGGTAAAGGAGAACAATGACACTCGTATCCAAGACCTTTGAGCTGTACGGCAAGACCTACACCTTTGAGTCCGGCGAGCTTGCCAAGCAGGCCACCGGCGCTTGTCTGGTCAAGCAGGGCGACACCACGATGCTCGACACCGTGGTCGTCTCCAAGGAGCGCAAGAATTACGACTTCTTCCCGCTGACCGTCGACTTCAACGAGAAGATGTACGCCGCCGGCCGCATCCCGGGTGGCTACCTTAAGCGCGAGGGCCGTCCCAGCGAGAAGGCCACGCTCACGGCTCGCATGATCGACCGCCCGATCCGCCCGAGCTTCCCGGATGGCTTCCGCAACGAGGTGCACATCGTCGCCACCTCGCTCGTCGCCGACCAGGTCAACCCCTTTGACGTCATCAACGTCATGGGTGCTTCGCTGGCCATGACGCTCGGCGGCGTGCCCTTCGAGGGCCCGCTTGCCTGCGTGCGCATCGGCCGTAACGTGGAGACCGGCGAGTTTATCGTCAACCCCACCTATGAGGAGCGCGAGAACTCCGATCTGGACCTTGAGCTGGGCGGCTCTGCCGACTTCATCTCGATGGTCGAGGCCGGCGCCGAGGAGATCTCCGAGGACGACATGCTCGCCGCTATGAAGTTTGGCCAGGAGGCCCTCGCTGCCTTCTGCCAGGCCCAAGACGAGTTCGTCGCCGAGTGGGAGCAGGTCAACGGCGCTATCGTCAAGAAGGAGTACCCGCTCGACCAGCCCGTCGAGGAGGTCCAGGAGCGCATCTTCGCCCACTACGACGAGATGGCCGCTGCCCTGCGCGACGCCGACAAGCTTTCCCGCATCGGTAAGGTCGAGGCTCTGAAGGAGTCCATCCGCGCCGAGTTCACCGACGAGGAGCAGGCCGCCTGGGAGCGCGAGATCCCCGTGGCGCTCAAGAAGCTCGAGAAGAAGGCCATGCGCACCATGGTCGTCGAGACCGGCGAGCGCGTTGACGGTCGTGCCGCCGACGAGATTCGTCCCATCATGGTGAAGGACAACTACCTGCCGCTCGTTCACGGCTCCGGCCTGTTCCAGCGTGGTCAGACTCAGGTGCTCTCCGTCCTGTCGCTCGGCATGCTCAACGAGGGCCAGCGTCTGGATACCATCGAGCCCACCGAGGGCAAGCGCTATATGCACCACTACAACTTCCCGCCGTTCTGCACCGGCGAGACCGGCCGCATGGGCAGCCCCAAGCGCCGCGAGATCGGTCATGGCAATCTGGCCGAGCGCGCTCTGCTTCCGGTGCTTCCCGACGAGAACGAGTTCCCCTACGCCATCCGCGTCGTCTCCGAGGTCATGGAGTCCAACGGCTCCTCTTCGATGGCTTCGACCTGCGGCTCCACGCTCGCCCTTATGGACGGCGGCGTGCCCATTAAGCGCCCGGTCTCCGGTATCGCTATGGGCCTGATCCAGGAGGAGGGCAAGACCGTGGTCCTGTCCGACATCCAGGGTCTCGAGGACTTCCTGGGCGACATGGACTTTAAGGTCACCGGTACCACCGAGGGCATTACCGCTCTGCAGATGGACAACAAGGCCACCGGCCTTACCTTCGATATCTTGGCCCGCGCCCTGCAGCAGGCCAAGGAGGGTCGCGCCTTCATCCTACAGAAGATGCTCGATGTGATCCCCGAGCCGCGTCATACCACGCGCAGCACCGCTCCGCGCATCGTATCCATCCAGGTTCCGACCGATAAGATCCGCGACGTCATCGGTTCCGGCGGCAAGGTCATCCGCGGCATCCAGGACGAGACCGGCGCTTCGGTCGACATCCAGGAGGACGGTACCGTCTTTGTCGGCGGCACCGGCGAGTCCGTCGACCAGGCCGTCGAGCGCATCAAGCTCATCATCAAGGTTCCCGAGCCGGGCGAGGAGTACACCGGTCGCGTGGTCTCCATCCAGCCCTTCGGCGCCTTCGTCAACCTGCTGCCTGGTAAGGACGGCTTGCTGCACATCTCCCGCGTCGCAAAGGGTCGTGTGGAGAAGGTCGAGGACGTCCTCAACGTGGGCGATGAGGTCAAGGTCGTCGTCATCGAGGTCGACGATCGCGGCAAGATCTCGCTCGATCGTCTCGACAAGCCCGAGGCCCCGGCTCGCGCCGAGGGTGCCTCCGAGGGTGACGGCGAGCACTTCCAGCGCCGTGAGCGTCCGCGTCGCGAGCGCTCCGAGCGCAGCGACCGTCCGCGCCGTCCCGGCGACAACGGAGGCCGCAAGCCCCGCCGTCACCACGACGCCGAGTAACAGCCGTACATAAGCAGCTCATGCAAGGGCGACTCCTAAGGGGTCGCCCTTTTGTTTGCGCCCGGGAGGGCCGCATATGAAGTTTCCTGCTCTACAGTCCTGCGCAAGACGGAAAGCACATTAAGTGCTTTCCTTTGCGTGCGGAACTCGCGATAAACTTCATATGCGCCCCTCCCGGTCGCAAGCAAAAGGGCTGGTTAGTGCCGCTCGCTATTTAGCTAGACAGTCTATTCAGTAGTCAGATTTCAGATCTGTAGATAGCCGCAGCAGCATCTTCCCAGATAAAACCGACCAAAACAAACCTGTCCCTTTTTGGCAGGTTTCCCGTGGGGCGGGCGCTGATGATGTTTATCGCGAGTTCCGCACGAACAGGAGGCCACTTAATGTGGCCTCCGTCGTGAGCAGGACTGTAGAGCAGGAAACTTCATCAGCGCCCGCCCCACGGGAAACCGGCGGGATAGACCAGTTCAGATGGGGCTTTGATGCATGGGTGGTCTGTTGTTGTGCAAATGGGTATCATACTGTGGTTATTGCATCGACTCTGCGATGCATATTTGTACGTTCCCGACGGTCGGTTTGCCAGAAGCGCCCCGTCGGTTGTTTCAGACCCGTTTCGAAGAAAGGAAACCACACTAACCTATGGCAGCTAAAAAATCATCTCCCTTGAAGATCATCCCGCTTGGCGGCCTTGACGGCATCGGCAAGAACATGACGGTCTTCGAGTGCGGCGACGACATGGTGCTCGTCGACGCTGGCCTCATGTTCCCGGATGACTCCCAGCCCGGTATCGACCTGGTGCTTCCCGACTACACCTATGTTCTTGAGAACGAGGAGAAGCTCCGCGGCATCATCGTCACCCACGGCCACGAGGACCACACCGGTTCGCTTCCGTATCTGCTGCAGGACCTCAACAATAAGGTGCCCATCTTCTCGAGCAAGCTGACGCTTGGCTTTATCGAGGGCAAGCTCTCCGAGTTCCGCATCCGCGCACCCAAGTTCCGTGAGGTCAAGGGCGGCAGCCATGTCAACCTCGGCGGCATCTCGCTCGACTTCTTCTCGATGACGCACTCCATCCCCGGCGCTCTGGGTGTGTTCATTCGCACCAACCAGGGCACTGTTATGCACACCGGCGACTTTAAGCTCGACCAGACGCCCATCGACGGCGTCACGCCCGACTATGCCGCTATCAGCCGTTTTGCCAAGCAGGGCATCGACCTGCTGCTTTCCGACTCCACCAATGCCACGGTTCCCGGCTTTACCAAGTCCGAGGCCGAGGTTGGTCCCAACCTGTTGCACGCCATCAAGAACGCCCCGGGTCGCGTGTTCGTCGCGTCGTTCTCGAGCCACATCCATCGTCTGCAGCAGATCTGCGATGCCGCCCGCAAGTGCGGCCGTAAGGTCGTCGTGACCGGTCGCTCCATGCTCACGAACACCCGCGTGGCGCGTGAGCTTGGCTACCTCAACATCGACGACGCCGATATCATCGATGCCTTCGACATTGACAACCTGCCCGACGACAAGATTGTCGTCATGTGTACCGGTTCGCAGGGCGAGCCTCTGTCGGCCCTTTCGCGCATGGCCAACGGCGAGCACAAGACGCTCTCCATCCACGAGGGCGATACCGTCATCCTCTCGGCAACGCCGGTCCCCGGTAACGAGAAGGCCGTTCAGCAGGTCGTCAACAGCCTGGCCAAGCTCGGCTGCGACGTGTGGGATAAGAACCGCGCTCTCGTTCACGTCTCCGGTCACGGTAGCCAGGAGGAGCTCAAGCTCCTGATGGCCATGGCCAAGCCCACGTACTTTATGCCGGTTCACGGTGAAGCCGTGCATCTGCGCGCCCATGCCCAGCTGGCCCGCAAGATGGGACTCAAGGACGATCATATCTTTATCCTCGACAACGGCGACACGCTCGAGATGCGTGGCGGTATCGTTAAGCGCGGTACGCCCGTCGAGTCCGGCGTCGTCTACGTCGACGGCCTGCGTATCGGCGATACCGACCCCATCGTCTTGCGCGATCGTCAGAAGCTCGCCAACGACGGTATGGTTACCGCTGTTGCCATCGTCTCGCTTAAGCACAAGAAGATCGAGGCCATCGAGTTCTCGGGCCGTGGTGTCTCGTTTGCCATCGACGACCAGTTCTCCGAGGATGCCTCCGCATCCATTATGAAGACGATCGAGAAGGGCAAGTTCAGCTTTACGAGCAGCGGTTCCGATGCCATTCGCAAGGCCGTACGCGATTCACTCTCCAACTTTATCTGGAGCCGTACGCGCACTCGTCCGATGATCATCCCGGTCGTCATGGAGGTTTAGTTTGGCGCGCGGATCAGCACAAAACGCCAAAGGCAATAAGGCCAATAACCAACCGGCATCTGCTAAGGGTGCCGGTTCCCATCTGCGTGCCAATAAGGGCCACGAGGCAGACTTCGACGATTTTGAGCCCTTGGTCGAGCCCTCAGCCAATCGCGATATCGCCGGCGTGGTCATTGCCGTTTTGGCGATTGCGTCCTTTATTGCCGTGATTTCTCCGGCAACAGCGCCCGTTACGGCTGCCGTTGCCGGGTTCTACCACCTGGGCTTTGGTCTGGGCGCCTACGTGTTGCCGATCGTCATTTTGCTGTTTGCCGCCACGCTCTTTTTGGGCGAGGACTCGCCGCTCAACGTGCGCTCTGTTGCGGGCGGCGCCGTGGTCTTTGTCGCCGTCGTCTCCATTCTTTCGCTGATGGTGCCGGGTACGAGCGACTCGTGCGACCTTATGTTTACGCCGCAGAACCTTTCCGTGTCGGGCGGCTACATTGGCGCCTTTATCGCAAGTGCCTTGCAAAACGCCCTGGGTAAACCTATCGCCATGGTTGTCTTGCTGGGGCTTGTCGTCGTTGGTTTGGTCATTATCGGCTTTTCGGTGGGTGGCGTTTTGCGCTCCGCACGCGATCGCGCTGCCGATTTTGCCGAGCGTCGACGTGCCGATGTCAATGCGAGCCCGTGGGGCGATGAAGAGGCCCTGTCTGTTCCCGGCGTCGCTCGTCCGCACCTGAGCATTCTGCGCCAGAAGGGGACTGACGCCGCGGTGACCACGGTCATGGGTGGCGATGTCGACCCGGTTTTGGATGACGACGAGGACGATGACCCGTTTGTCGACGTATCCGAGTCGGTTGAAGCCGAGCGGGCCAAGACCACGCTGCTGCCGCGTCGCCATGTCAAGAAGGGCAAGACGGTTCCCAAGCTCAATACGAGTGAGCCCGACCCGTCTTGGTCCGATAGCGAGATTGAGCTCACCGAGGGCGATGACGAGGACGACGAGGCTCCGATTGAGACCGCAAAGACAACTTTGCTGCCGCGTCGCCATGCAAAGCGCGGCCAGGTCACCGGACAGCTTTCGATGGAGGACGATCCGGACAAGGTTGACGAGTCCGAGCCGCCGTTTTCCGTGAATCCCGTCTCGGCCGCCCCCCAGATCCCCGACTTCCTGAAGCACCCCAAGGTCGCTGACGCCTCAACCTCTACGGCCTCTGCCGCTCCTGTTGCGGCTGACAATGGGGGAGCGAGCGACACCGCAACTGACGCCGAGGGCGAAGAAGAGGACGGCCTCAAGCTTCCGCCGCTCGAAATCCTGCATGCCAACCCGCAGTCGGCTTCCGCTGCGTCTTCGGACAAGGAGCTGGAGCAGACCGCTGAGTCACTGCAATCCACCTTGCTTGAGTTTGGCCGCAGTGCCCGCGTGGTCGGCTGGATCGCCGGCCCCACGGTGACGACCTTTAAGCTGCAACCCGGTGAGGGCGAGCGTGTGAGCAAAATCTCGAGCCTCGAGGACGATATCGCGCTTTCGCTCGCTGCCCAGTCGGTGCGTATCTTTGCCCCGATCCCCGGCACCTCGCTCGTGGGCATCGAGATTCCCAACCGCAAGCGCCAGAACGTCAATCTGGGCGACGTGCTGCCCTATGTGAAGGGCGGTCCGCTCGAGCTCGCTATCGGCCGTGACGCCGAGGGCACGCCGGTCGTCGCCGACCTCGCCAAGATGCCTCACCTGTTGATCGCCGGTACCACGGGTTCCGGTAAGTCGGTCATGATCAACTCCATCATCACGACTCTGCTCATGCGCGCTCTTCCCGAGGACGTTCGCCTGATCATGGTCGACCCCAAGCGCGTCGAGCTTGCGGGCTATAACGGTCTGCCGCATCTTTACGTGCCTGTAGTGACCGAGCCCAAGCAGGCCGCGAGCGCTCTGCAATGGGCCGTGTCCGAGATGGAGCGTCGTCTGAAGGTCTTCGAGCGCTTTAACGTGCGTAAGATCTCGACCTACAACGAAAAGCAGGCCGCCGGCGAGTTTGAGCATTACGACAACCCGCCGCAAAAGATGCCCTACCTGGTCATCATCATTGACGAGCTCTCGGACCTGATGATGGTCGCCGGTAAGGATGTCGAGGCCTCGATCGTGCGTATTGCACAGCTGGGCCGTGCCGCCGGTATCCACCTTATCGTGGCCACGCAGCGTCCCAGCTCAAACGTGGTGACGGGCCTCATCAAGGCCAACATCACCAACCGCATCGCCTTTAACGTCGCCACGGGCATCGACTCGCGCGTCATCATCGACCAGATGGGTGCCGAAAAGCTCACCGGTTTGGGCGACATGCTGTTCTCCAAGGTCGACTGGGGCAAGCCTCGCCGTATTCAGGGCTGCTTTGTCTCGGACGATGAAATCAACGAAATTGTCGAGTTCGTCAAGTCGCAGAGCGAGCCCGACTACCACGAGGAGATCCTGTCTGCCGTGGCGCCCGCTTCCATGTCCATGGCGGGCAGCGGCGGCATTGTCCGCACCGGAGTCGCCGAGCCACAAGACGATGATCCACTCATCTGGGAAGCCGCCCATATTGTGGTGGATTCGCAGCTTGGCTCCACATCTGGCCTGCAACGCCGCCTGAAGGTTGGCTATGCGCGTGCCGGGCGTATTATGGATATGCTGGAAGAAAAGGGTGTCGTCGGTCCGCCCGACGGTTCCAAGCCGCGCGAGGTCCTGCTGGACGAGGAGGGGCTTGCCGCGCTGGAATCTGTCGATGCCGAGATGGCACGTGAAGATCGTGAGTTTGGAGGATTCTGATGGCTGCACGCTTTGGTGACATGCTGCTCGAGCAGCGTCGCCGAATGGGCCTTTCCATTCAGCAGGTCGCCAACACCATCAAAATCAGGCCGCAGATCATCGAGTTTTTCGAGACCGGTAACTTTGCTTCGATGCCGCCGCGCGGCTATGCGCAGGGCATGATTTCGAGCTATGCTCGCTTTTTGGGCCTCAATTCGCGCGAGGTCGTCAATGCCTACTTTGACGACCTGATGGCATACGAACGCGAGACGTCGCAGCAGGGCGGTCGTTTTCAGGACGCCGCCGGCTACGTCAATTCGCGTTCCTCGGTCGATAACGGGCGCTTCCTGATGGTTCAGGGCGGTCGTTCGACTCGCTATGGACAGCGTCCTCAGCAGGCCGGTTATATTACCGAGACGGGTTCGGGCGAAGAGATTCGCTCACAGCGTGACCGGTTCCGCAGTACGCCGATGCCCGAGGACCGTGCACTTCCCGCTGCCCGCGGCGTGGCGCGTGACCCTCGTGCCGGCTACGGCGACGGCGGCTATTCCGATCGCGGTTACCGTGGTGCCTCTACGGGACGCTCTCGCGGCGGCTATGCGGATGCCGATACCACGCAGGTGACGCCGCGTCTTCGCTCTCAATCACAGCCGTATGGCCAGCGCCCTTCGGCTCCGCGTTCGGGCCAGCGTGGCTATCAAGGCCGCGGTGAACTTGCGCCCCGCTCGGGTCAGCGCAGCCTTCAGGGCCAGGGTGGCTATCGTGGTCGTCCCGATAGCAATCGTGGTCGTATGCCTCAGGGAGGCGGCCGCAGCAGTTCCAGTCGTGGACGCGGCGGATCTCGAACTCCTCAAAACAACGGGCTCGATCCGCGTATCGTCTACGCTGGCATTGGTGCCGTGGCGCTGCTGCTGATCGTGCTCATCGTGGTACTTCTGCGCGGCTGCGCATCTTCGACGCCCGAGACCACGCCCGAGACGCCCACTGCTACCAAGACGACGACCAAGAAGTCTTCTAAGAAGACCGAAACGGTCGACGAGGACGAAGACGCCGATGAGGCGACGGATGAGTCGACCGATTCGGACGCTACCAAGACGACGGCCAAGAAGGAAGTGAACGAGGTCACGAAGGTCAAAGTCTCCGTTGCCAAGGGAAAGACCGCGTGGATTGAGGTCAAGGTCGACGGCAAGTCGGTCTATGGCGCTCAGGCGACTGGCCCCTTTGAGCAGGAGTACACGCCCGAGTCCTCGATCGAGATCACCACGTCCAAGCCCTCCGATGTCACAGTTACCAAGAACGGTGAAAAGGTCCGTTACGATACCAAGACCTCGGGCGTGGCGCGTGTGACGATTACCGTTCCCAAGAAGGAGACGACTGATTCCGAGAATGGTGAAAGTTCTGATGGTACCGACACCACCGATGGTACCGATACCACCGACGGCACCGATGCCCAGTCCACGGATGGCGCCGATACCGCAACTGATGGTCAGACGCTCACCGATTCTACCGACTATTCGTACGATAGCTACTAAGTCGCTCGTACGCGAAAGGAAACATCATGGCTAAAGATTCCAGTTTCGACGTCGTGTCCGAGGTCAACATGCAAGAGGTCGACAACGCCTTCCAGCAGACCACGCGCGAGATTTCCCAGCGCTATGACCTGAAGGATTCCGGCGCCACGATCGAGCTTTCGAAGGGCGACAAGCTCTTTACGATCAACGCCCCGGCCGACTTTGTCTCCAAGCAGATTATCGACGTGCTGAGTTCCAAGCTCATCAAGCGCGGCATCGACCTCAAGGCTGTCTCGTGGGATGCTCCGCAGGCGGCATCGGGCGGCACCGTGCGCGTGCTCGGCCATATCGTCGAGGGTATCGACCAGGCGACCGCCAAGAAGATCAACAAGGACATCAAGGATCAAAAGCTCAAGGTCAAGGTGACCATCGAGGCCGACAAGCTGCGTGTTTCCTCTGCTTCGAAGGACGCGTTGCAGACCGTGATTCAGTTCCTGCGCGACCAGGACTACGGCCAGCCGCTGCAGTTCACCAACTACCGCTAATATCATTCGAAAGGACCGCTCTCCAACATGGATACACCGTTGGGCTCCGTGCTCTACATCACCCTCGGGTGCGCTAAGAACGAGGTTGACACCGACCGCATGCGTTCTCTTTTGACCGCCGCAGGCTACGAGGAGGCATTCGATCCGCGGGATGCCGATATCGCTATCGTCAACACTTGCTCGTTCCTCGCCTCCGCAACGTCCGAGAGCATCGAGACCACGCTCGAGCTCGCCAACGAGGTTCAGGACGGCGTTCGTTCTTGTCCCATCGTCATGTGCGGCTGTGTGCCGTCGCGCTATGGCGACGACCTGCCTGACGAGCTGCCCGAGGTCGCTGCCTTTGTGAAGGCCGACGAGGAGGACGGCATCGTGGCGGTCATCGATGGCGTGCTGGGTGTCGAGCGTGAGATCGCCGTCTATATTCCGCAGGTCAAGCGCACTGTCGAGGGCGCTGTCGCCTACGTCAAGATTTCCGATGGCTGCAACCGCTTCTGCAGCTTCTGCATGATTCCCTACATCCGCGGTCGCTATCACTCGCGTAGTGCCGAGAGCATTATCTCCGAAGTGCACGACCTGGTTGCCGGCGGTGTGCGCGAGATCGTACTGATCGGTCAGGACACGGGCATTTGGGGCACCGACTTTGCCGACGAGGACGTCGCCGAGGGCTCGCCGCGCAATCTGGCGCAGCTGCTGCGCGCCGTTGCCGAGGCCGTGCGCCCGCACAATGTTTGGGTTCGAGTGCTCTACCTGCAGCCCGAGGGCATGACTGACGAGCTTATCGAGACGATTCGCGATACCCCCGAGGTGCTGCCCTATATCGATATCCCCGTGCAGCACTGCGACGCGCGCATCCTCAAGGCTATGCGCCGTTCCGGTTCGCGTCAGGAGCTCGAGGACCTGTTCCACGATTTGCGTGAGCGCATCCCCGGCATCGTGATCCGTTCCACGGCCATGGTCGGCTTCCCGACCGAGACCGACGACGAGTTCCGCGACCTTATCGACTTTATGGACACCGTCGGCTTTGACTACACGAGTGTCTTTGCCTACTCGCGTGAGGAGGGCAGCCTGGCCGCCAAGATGGAGGGTCAGGTCGACGAAGGGGTCAAGCTCGAGCGCGCCCAGGAGGCCATGGACCTGGCCGAGTCGCTCGGTTTTGCCGCCACCGCCGCACATGTGGGCGAGCGCGCCCAGGTGATCGTCGACGGCATCGAGGAGACCGAGGACGGCGCTGAGCTGATCGGCCATGCCTGGTTCCAGGCGCCCGATTCCGATGGCGCGGTGCACTTGGACGCCAGCGAGGCGTCCGTGGGCGATATTCTGACTGTCGAGTTTACCGATAGCTTCTGCTATGAGCTTATCGGCCATGTTGTGGAGTAGGAGAGCGTCGTGGCTAACGAGAGCAATAAGGAACTGACGAGTGTCTGGACGCCCGCCAACATCGTGACGTGCGTGCGCATCGTCTTTATCCCGGTGTTCATGATCGTCTCGGCGCTGTCTCACACGAGTGTTGCCGGTACGAATTGGAGCACCTTCGACGGCCCGCTCGCCGCCGCTGCCTTCATTCTGTATGTGATCCTGTCGTGCACCGATAAGGTTGACGGTTATCTGGCGCGCTCGCGCAACGAGATCACCGACTTCGGCAAGTTCTTGGACCCCATCGCCGATAAGCTGCTCGTGTTCTCGGCCCTGCTGCTGTTCTTGGATTTTGGCGCCGTAACCGTGTGGTCGGTGTTCATCATCCTGTTCCGTGAGCTGCTGGTGAGCGCCCTACGCATGGTCGCGAGTGCGGCCGGTGTGGTCGTTGCCGCCGACAAGCTAGGCAAGTACAAGACGGCGACCACGATGGTCTCCATCTGCGGTTACCTGTGCGTTTTTGCGATGGCCGGCTTGCACCTTGGCCCGGTGGCGCTGACGCTCGGCATCTACTCGGTGTCGCGCTTCCTGTATGCCGTTGCCGTTGTCTTGACCGTTATCTCGGGCGCCCAGTACTTCTGGAACTGCCGCAAGATCGTCTTTTCGGTCTAGGTCCTGGTGGGTATGACGGACTCTTTTGAGCAGATTTCCGCACATAACGAGGAGTTGGCGCGCGATATCGTCGAGCGCGCGAGCGCTCGGGGGGTGACGGTTTCGACGGCTGAGTCGCTGACGGCGGGTATGATCGCCTCGACGATTGCGGATATCCCGGGCGCCTCGGCGGTGCTGCGTGGCGGTGCGGTGACCTACTGCGATGAGATTAAGCATCGCGTGCTGGGTGTTGAGCAGGAGACGCTCGACCGCTACACCGCGGTGTCGCATCAAACTGCGCGCGAGATGGCGTCGGGTTCGCTGGAGCTGTACCAGAGCGATATTGCAGTGAGCGCAACGGGTTATGCCGGCCCCGGCGGCGGTACTGAGGACGATCCTGCGGGCACTTTCTATATTGGCTGGGCGCATCGTTCCGCCGATGGGGGAGTGCCGGTCGTGGACTCTGTGCGCTGCCACTATGAGGGCGACCGTTCGTGTGTTCGTGCCCATGCGGTCACGGAGGCATTGGGTCGCATTGCCCTTGTGCTCAACTCTATGGAATAGACGTGTTTTAAGGGGCCTTCGGGCCCCTTAATTGTGGAGATAGGGACCTTAGGCTTATTTGGCGTTTGTGCTGGTTGTAGACGTAATTTTGCCTGCCTTGTTCATATTTGGTCCTTTGTGGTCAAGCATTTGGTCAGTGTTTGGTCGGCGTTTGGTTGGGTTTTGGAAAGGTCGGCTGCATATGATTTATCTGAACGGTTGACCACGAACAGCCGTTCGTTTATTATCGATGCAGGTTGTTAAGAGGAGGGCTATTCATGGCCAAGAATTCAGGTCCCGTACGTACCGTTCATGCTCGCACGACGGGTAAAGAGCGCGATGAGATGATCGCCACCACCAAGGCCGAGATAGAGAAGAAATTCGGCCAGGGTTCCATCATGAGGTACGGCGACGGTGGCCCCGAGCTCGAGGTCGAGGCCATCCCTACGGGCGCTCTGGCACTCGATGCCGCACTGGGTATCGGCGGTGTGCCGCGCGGCCGAATCGTCGAGATCTACGGTCCCGAGTCCTCCGGTAAGACGACGCTTTCGCTCGAGATCTTGGCCGAGGCCCAGGCAATGGGTGGCGTTGTGGCATTTATCGATGCCGAGCACGCGCTCGATCCCACGTATGCCGCACGCATCGGCGTGGATATCGACGAGGTGCTCATTTCCCAGCCCGATACGGGTGAGCAGGCGCTCGAAATCGTTGACATGCTTGTGCGTTCCGGTGCCATCGATGCCATCGTCGTCGACTCCGTCGCCGCGCTGACCCCGCGTGCCGAGATCGAGGGAGAAATCGGCGACACTACGGTCGGTCTTCAGGCTCGCCTGATGAGCCAGGCGCTCCGCAAGCTCGCCGGCTCGCTGTCCAAGTCCAACACGACGTGCATCTTCATTAACCAGCTGCGTGAGAAGATCGGCGTCATGTTCGGCAACCCCGAGACTACGACGGGCGGCCGTGCCCTTAAGTTCTTCTCTTCGGTGCGTATCGACATTCGCCGCATCGACAGCATTAAGCTTAAGGATGAGGTTATCGGTAACCGCGTGCGCGCCAAGGTCGTTAAGAACAAGGTGGCAGCTCCGTTCCGTTCTGCTGAGTTCGACATCATGTACGGTACGGGCATCTCTAAGGAGGGCTCGATCTTGGACATGGCTGTCGAGTGCGGCATCTGCAAGAAGATGGGCTCCTGGTTTGCCTATGGCGAGGACAAGCTCGGCAACGGTCGCGAGGCCGCCAAGGCGTTCCTGCGCGAACACCCCGATTGCGCTGATGAGATTGAGCATAAGGTCCGCCTTGCCTGCGGGCTTGAGTTTGATGACGATGCTCCGTCCGAAGTCGAGCTGACCGATCAGCCTGCGCCTGAGGAGTTTGACGAGCTTTACGCCATCGATGGTTCCGCCATGCTTGATGATGACGACGAGTAGCGGTTACGCTCATGTCGTATACGGTGACCGAGGCCACGGTCGTCTTTCCCGATAAGAAGGCGGCCTCCTCGTTCTCGAGCGGGTATGCGTCCAAAAAGCCTTGCGCACGTATCGATTGCGAGCTTGAGGGCGGTTTTAAGCGGTCCATTTGGATTCCCGTGCGGGCCGCGCGCCTGTATGTCAAAAACCGCCCTGATCTTCCCTGTGATTGGGATAACTTTCGTGAGGCGGTTCAGCTCATCGAGCGTAAATGTGCACTTACCATGGTGACCGAGATGCTATCGCGACGCGACCATGCGACGGGTGAGGTCCGTGACAAGTTGGCACGCTACGGCTTTCGCCAGCCCGCGATCGATTTCGCCGTCGAGCGCGCCACCGAGTATCGCTTTTTAGACGAGAACCGCTTTTGCTCGTACTTTATCGAGGAACGCAAGCGGCGCGGTTGGGGACAGCGTAAAATCGAGACCGAGCTCAAGCGCCGTCATGTCGTGCTCGATGACATTCCCGGTTATCCCGAGGATTATTTTGCCGTCGAAGACGATTTGGCGCGTGCGTCAGCCCTGCTCGCCAAGCGGCGTGTTCCAGAGACGCGCGGATTCGAAAAACTGGTTCGGTTTTTGATGGGCAAGGGCTTCTCGTATCACATCGCCGCCGATGCCGTTAAGGCACGTCTCGATGCCGAACGTGAGGAATGTGCGGTTTAGGCGTATGCGTTTTGTGGCCCTGCCGTTCACCGCGTTTTAGCCGCCGTGCTGGGGCCATTTATTTGACAGTTGTTGTGGTTCAACGTACGATAAACACTGTCATTTGCTTTGTGATATGTGCTCATCTGTGATGAGTTTGTTTATATGTTTATCTGTATCCGACCCGCATAAGCTGCGCCCATATTACTCAAATGTCGCGAGCCGTTCGTAAGGACGGTTCGCTTTGTTGTGTAACGAATCCATAAAAAGGAGTGAGCATGCCTATCATCGCAGCGCTCGTTGGCATCATTTTGGGTGCCATCGCCGCCATTGCCTACATGCGCACCGCCAAGCAGGGTAGTCTTCACGAGGCCGACGAAAAAATCCAGTCGGCACACGCACAGGCTGAGTCCCTGATCGGTGATGCTAAGCGTCAGGCCGAGACCCTCAAAAAAGAGGCTCTGCTCGAGGCTAAAGAGGAGATCATCAAGAACAAGCAGGCCGCTGAGGCCGAGGACAAGCAGCGTAAGAACGAGATTCGTACGCTCGAGAACCGCGTGATGCAGCGCGAGGAATCTCTCGATCGCCGCAACGACGCTCTCGACAAGCGCGAGCATCAGCTGTCCAGCCAGGCCGGTCAGGTCGAGAAGCGCTCCCGTGAGCTCGAGGAGCTCTGCGCAAAGCAGACCTCCGAGCTCGAGCGTATCGCCGACCTTACCCGCGAGGACGCGCACAAGGAGCTCCTTGATAAGGTTCGCGGCGAGGTCACCCACGAGGCCGCCACGATCATTCGCGAGTCTGAGCAGCAGGTTCGCGCCGAGTGCCACAAGACCGCCCAGGAGATTCTGTCTCTGGCGATTCAGCGCTGCGCTGCCGATCACACTGCCGAGGTCACCGTTACCTCCGTGCACATTCCCTCTGATGACCTCAAAGGCCGTATCATCGGTCGCGAGGGTCGCAACATCCGGACCTTCGAGCAGGTTTCCGGCGTCAACCTCGTGATCGACGACACGCCCGAGACCGTCGTTCTTTCGAGCTTCGACCCGGTCCGTCGTGAGACCGCCCGCGTCGCCCTCGAGAACCTCATTGCCGACGGCCGCATTCACCCTGCCCGTATCGAGGAGATGTATCACAAGGCCGCCGACCTGGTTCAGCAGCGCGTGCGCGAGGCTGGCGAGCAGGCTGCCTTCGATACCGGCATCCACGATCTGCACCCCGAGATCGTCAAGACCCTTGGTGCCCTGCGCTACCGTACCTCGTTTGGTCAGAACGTGCTTCAGCATTCCCTCGAGGTCTCTGATCTGTGCGGCGTGATGGCTTCCGAGCTTGGCCTGGACGTTGTGACCGCCAAGCGCGCCGGCCTGCTTCATGACTTGGGCAAGGCAATCGACCACGACGTCGAGGGCCCGCATGCCGTCATCGGCGCCGAGCTTGCCCGCCGTTATGGCGAGAAGCCCGTTATCGTCCACGCTATTGAGGCTCACCATGCCGATGTCGACCCCAACACGGTGCTCGATGTCCTGGTGCAGGCCGCCGATGCTGTCTCTGCCTCTCGCCCCGGTGCCCGTCGCGAGTCTGCCGAGAACTACATCAAGCGTCTTGAGAAGCTTGAGGAGATCGCCAACTCCCATGACGGCGTCGAACGTACCTATGCCATGCAGGCCGGTCGCGAGGTCCACGTCATGGTCCAGCCGGACAAGATCTCCGATGCCCAGTCCACGGTCCTGGCTCACGATATCGCCCATCAGATCGAGGAAGAGATGGAGTATCCCGGTCAGGTGCGCGTCGTCGTGATTCGCGAGAGCCGCGCTGTCGATATCGCTAAATAACATGAGCGACGCGAACGAGCTCATCTCATTTATCGCGTCGATGTCGGGGGAGGGCAACCTTCGCGTCGAGGAGAACCTTGGCGAGGGGTATGTCCGCCTCCGCGTTTCGGAGGCCGAGCGGCGCCAGGCTAAGCACGACATTCAGCATGTCGAGGACATCGTCATCGAAATGCTCCGTAATGCTCGCGATGCCGGCGCCGACAAGGTCTATCTCGCCACGACCAAGGAAGATGGCGTCCGCACGCTTGTCTTTCTGGATAACGGTTCTGGCGTTCCGCAGGATATGCAAGAGCGAATCTTTGATGCCCGCGTTACCTCCAAGCTCGAGAGCATGAAGATGGACCGTTGGGGCGTTCACGGTCGTGGCATGGCATTGTTTTCGATTAAGCAGAACACCGACGAGGCCCGTGTGGTCACGTCCGGCGTCGATCTTGGTTCAGCCTTCAAGGTGAGCGTTGCGGTCGACCGCCTCAGTGAGCGTGCCGATCAGTCCAGCTGGCCCCAGGCCGTCAAGGATGAGGACGGACGTTATGTCTGCGCTCGCGGCCCACATAATATTATTCGCGCTGCTTGTGAGTTTGCGCTCGAGGAGTTGCGTGGTTGCGATGTCTATCTCGGTTCTCCGTCTGAGATTGCCGCGACCCTTTATGCTCAAGCGTCAAGTCGGCTCGATACGTCTCGTCTCCTGTTCATTGATGACGAGAGCGAGCTTCCGGTTGTCGATCGTTTAGGCCTTGCTTCTGATGCCGAGGACTTTATCCGTATTTGTTCGGGTTTGGGTCTTGAGATGTCCGAGCGCACGGCCCATCGCATTTTGGCAGGGCAGATTAAGCCCGTTCGCGGTGTGACCGCGCGTCTGCTGCACGAGCGTGATTCGTCCTCGCATGCGCCGGCTCCTGTCGATCTCGCGAAGGATCGTCGCGGGCTACGTATTGCCAAGGATGACATGGCACAGTTTTCGCGCGCTGTGGAGCGCGACTTTAATGACCTTGCCGCCCGGTACTATCTCAACCTTTGCGGCGACCCAAAGATCCGTGTTTCGCGTGATCGAATCACCGTGACCTTTGATCTTGCCAAAGAGGAATAGTGCCTTTACCGAGTCCACTCGGTACGATACAGTTATTGCAGTTAAAACGTACTTTTAAATGCAGGAGTTTCTTCATGGATTGCCTGAAGGTATCAAGCAAATCATCGCCCGCGTCCGTTGCCGGCGCCATCGCCGGCATGGTCAAGGATGGTGTACCCGTCAACATCCAGTGTGTCGGCGCCGGTGCCGTCAACCAGGCCATTAAGGCCGTTGCTATCGCGCGCGGTTTTTTGATTCCAACCGGTTTTGATATTTCCTGCGCGCCCGTGTTCTCCGACATCCTCATTAACGGGGAGTCGCGCACGGCCATCCGCCTTTCTATCTACGTTCACCAGATCAATCGAGCTGCTATGGATAACGTCGTCATGGATGATGTTAAGCCTGTGGCATAGCTTCTGCTTGCCTCGTTTCGCTCCCCATCGTTAGGACTTATGCACATGGACCAGCGTTCCGTACGCGATATTCTTGCCGGTAAAACCTACTTTATCCGCACCTTTGGCTGCCAGATGAATCAGCACGACTCCGAGCGTGTGAGCGGTCTGCTTGATTCGTATGGCTGCCTCATGGCGCTCGATCCCGCGCATGCCGATATCGTTGTCTTCATGACGTGCTGCGTGCGCGAGGCCGCCGATACTCGCCTGTACGGTCAGTGCAATTCCTGCAAAAGCCTGCCGCCTTCGCCTTCGGGCAAGCGCGTGGTTGCCGTTGGTGGCTGCATCGCGCAGCGCGATGGCGAGGGCCTGCTCACCAACGTCGATAACGTCAATGTCATCTTTGGCACGCATTCCATTGCACATGTGGCCGAGCTCATTGCCGAGGCGTTCCTTGATGGTAAGCGTCATATCCGCACCAATGAGCATGAGGATACGGATGCCATGAGCATGCCGTGGCATCGCGAGACTCAGTATCACGCCTGGGTGCCCATCATGACGGGCTGCAATAATTTCTGCACCTATTGCATCGTGCCGTACGTACGTGGTCGCGAAAAGAGCCGCCCCTTCGAGGAGATTGTCGACGAGGTGACCGGTCTGGTGCGCCAGGGCGTGCGTGTGATTACGCTGCTGGGCCAAAACGTTAACTCATATGGTCGCGATCTGTTTGGCAAGCCGCGTTTTGCCGATTTGCTGCGTGCCGTGGGCGATACGGGTGTGGAGCGTATCTTCTTTACGTCTTCGCATCCTAAGGACCTGCTGCCCGAGACCATCGACGCCATGGCCGAGACGCCTGCCGTAATGCCGCAACTGCACCTGGCCGTCCAGTCAGGTTCGACGCGGATCCTCAAAGAGATGAATCGCCGTTATACACGCGAGGACTATCTGGGCCTGGTCGATCGCATTCGCAACCGCATGCCCGATATCGCGCTCTCGACCGACATTATCGTTGGCTTCCCGGGCGAGACTGAAGAAGACTTTGAGCAGACGCTCTCGCTTGCTGAGACGGTCCGCTATGCTCAGGCCTATACCTTCATCTATTCCAAGCGTGCCGGTACCCCGGCCGCCGAGATTGACGATCCTACGCCGCATGAGGTTATTCTCGAGCGTTTCAACCGCCTGGTTAAGGTTATCGAGACCACGGCACACGAGTATAACCAGGGCGAGCTTCATACTGTGGTTCCCGCGCTCATTGAGGGAACGAGTAAAAAGAACGATGCGGTCCTGCTGGGCAAGAGTCCCAAGAATCAGACCGTGCATGCGCCTATCCCCGAGGGTTACAGCATCGATCAGCTTGTTGGCAAGATCGTTGATGTTGACGTTGACGTTGCCAAGACCTGGTATTTATCCGGTTCCGTTGTGGGCGAGCCGCGCTAATGGTTTCTTCCGGGGCAGGTCTTTCCGCCGTTGCGATCGTCGGTCCGACGGCGGTTGGTAAGAGTGATGTTGCCGACCGTTTGGCAGCTCGTCTTTCGTCCGAAGTGCTGTCGTGTGATGCGATGCAAATCTATCGCGGCATGGACATCGGTACCGCAAAGATGGCGCCCGATGAGTGCACGGCGCCGCTGCGTCTCGTCGACATTGTAGAGCCGGGTGTGGCATATTCTGCTGCGCTTTATCAGGCTGACGCTCGCGCGCATGTTGAACGTCTCCTTGGTTCGGGTTGCCTGCCGGTTTTTTGCGGAGGTACGGGGCTATATCTCAAGGCAGCCCTCGATGAGATGGACTTTCCCTCGGGTGAACTTGAGGACGATCGCCGTGCGGGCTATCAGGAGCTTGCCGAGCGTATTGGCGAGGAAGAACTGCATGCCCTGCTTGCCGAGCGCGATCCAGAATCGGCTGCTGTTATTCATCCCCATAACGTGCGCCGTGTGATTCGTGCGCTCGAGATGCATGATGATGGTATCTCCTATGCACAGCAAAAAAGTCAGTTTAGTGTTCCGCGCGAGCATTATCATGCCCTATGGTTTGGTCTGACGCGTAATCGCGAGGTGCTCTACGAGCGCATTAATCTGCGCGTCGATCTGATGTTTGAGCAGGGTCTTGTCGATGAGGTCCGCGGTCTTATGGCCCAGGGTCTGGGAGATGCCCTGACGTCGATGCAGGCAATTGGCTATAAAGAGATCATTGATGCTTTCAATGGCGTGATGAGCATGGATGAGGCCCGCGAACTCATTAAGATGCGTTCGCGTCGTTATGCCAAGCGTCAGCTTTCGTGGTTTAAGCGCGATGACCGTATCGTGTGGTTTGATATG
This sequence comes from uncultured bacterium, assembly GCA_905215135.1. GTDB lineage: Bacteria > Actinomycetota > Coriobacteriia > Coriobacteriales > Coriobacteriaceae > Collinsella. The sequence goes on along the minus strand of CAJMOX010000005.1, from coordinate 1,838 downwards.
GATGAATGTACGATCGATGAGGTCGTTGAGGATATCCTGCATCGTATTGAGGCTGCCTAATGGCCCGTTTCCCCCTTGTTCCCACGGCACCCGAGCCCGAGCGTGCCATTTTAGTTGGTGTTGAGTGGCGCGACAATGCATGGCCGCTCGATCGCTCGCTTGATGAGCTGGAGCGTCTTGCCCACACAGCTGGTGCCCGGTGCGTGGCACGCTTGTCGCAGCGTTTGGTAAAGCCGTATCCTAAATCGTTTATCGGTTCCGGTAAGGTTGAAGAGCTGTGCGGCCTGGTACATCGCATGGATGCCGATGTCGTTATTTTTGACGACGACCTGACCCCCTCGCAGCAATCCTATTTGGAGAAAGCCGTGGGCGAGCCGGTAAAGATTATCGATCGCACAGCACTGATCCTGGATATCTTTGGCCTGCATGCTCAGACGCGTGAGGGACGCCTGCAGGTACAGCTGGCACAGCTTCAATATTTGTTGCCTCGCCTGCGTGGCATGTGGAGCCATCTCGCCAAGGAGCAGACGCGCGGCGGCATCGGCTCACGTTTTGGTCAGGGCGAAAGTCAGCTCGAGGTCGACCGTCGCCTCATTCGTAATAAGATCGCTGCGCTTCGTCGTGAGCTCAAGCAGGTTGAACAGCGTCGCGATGTTCAATCCAAGAGTCGCATTGAGTCGCCGGCGTTTCGCGTCGCGTTAGCCGGTTATACCAATGCCGGTAAATCGACGTTACTCAATCGTCTGACCGGCTCTACGGTACTTTCGCAGGACAAGCTGTTTGCTACGCTCGACCCGACGACGCGTTCGTATCGTCTGCCCGGCGGTCGCGGCATGACGATTACCGATACCGTCGGCTTTATTCAAAAGCTGCCCCATGGTCTGGTCGATGCCTTTAAATCGACGCTGTCCGAGGTTTTGGGTGCCGATCTAATTCTCAAAGTCGTAGATGCGTCTGACGAGGACTATGAGCGGCAGCTGGAGGCTGTCGACCGCGTGCTTGATGAGATCGGCGCCGGAGAGCGTTTAACGCTGACCGTATTCAATAAAATCGATCTTCTCGATAGCGTCGATCGATTGAGTTTCCGTCGTCGCTATCCGGAGGCCGTTCTGTTCTCGGCCCAAACGGGCGAGGGGCTCGACGATCTCGTCGACCGGATTGCTCGCGAGGCAGCTGCCACCGATGTGCTGCTCTCCGCTGATATCCCGTATCGTGAGGGCGCTCTCATCACGCTGGTGCATGAGCAGGGAACCCTTCTGCATGAGGAATATCTCGAGGACGGCGTTCGCATTGTGGCGAAGTTGCCGGCTCGTATTGCACCGCGGCTCGAGCGTTATCGCACCGAGTAGACGAGCTCCAAAATGCCCAGAATGATGGGCTGATGCAGCAGATAAAAGGGGAGAGCGTGACGTCCAAGGCTGGCGAGCGCCGGCAGGGGGTTGGCGTAGGCCCAGCTAGGGACGGTCTTATCGATTCCCTGCGCTATGTGTGCGGCGAAGTATCCTGCAAGATACATAAAGATAAACGGGATGATGGGGTAGTAATCACCTGAGATAAACCCAGGGCTCGGAAATCCCAGCCACGCCAGGTAGGGGACAGGGTAGATCGTTTTGGGGATGCTCCAGGTGATTGCGAACAACATAAGGCATAGGGGCATGCCCCATCTCGCCGTTATCTTCTTAAGGACGGGATCGGTCAACGCCACGATGCCGGTGCATGCGGCCATGCAGTAGATGATACCATAATTAACCGAATCGTCGACTGAGACAAGTGTTGTTGCCAACCAGACAACGAGTGCTGCTAAGGCGTATTTGGCGGCACGTTTGATATTGTTGCGT
>CAJMOX010000004.1:0-181146 GCA_905215135.1 uncultured bacterium | reverse complement strand
TAAGCAAGAAAGATTATAGGAAAAGTCCCAGTATCCAAAGCGGTCTAACACAACGCACATAAGGGACCGTTCATCCGTTTGGTTCGGTGATGATTGTTAAGGCGCGCCTCGATTTAAAGCTGTGGCTGATACTATGGATGCTCGCAAGCGATATGAATGAGGATGCTCATGGCATATGACGATAGGGAGACATGGCTGACGGTCGAGGACCGCGGCTCCAAGTTGGGTCTCCCCCAAAACCAAGATGCAGAGGCCAACGTACTGGCCGCCATGCTGCTATCGCCCGAGGTGGTCGAAGAAGCCCAGGTCGAGCTGCAGCCCGATGACTTCTACCGGCCCATTCATAAGACCATCTATACCGCGATGGTCGATATGTACAACAGCCGCATTCCCATCGACTCCATCTCGCTGATCGATTACCTGCGAAGCATCAACAAGCTCGATGCCGTGGGCGGCGAGGCCTACATTTTGGAGCTGATGGGCCAGACTCTGTCGCTCGTGAACTGGCAGCACCATGCCGCCATCGTCCGTCGCGACTCGATGCTGCGCGAGCTGATCGGCGCCACCAACGAGATCAACGCGCTGGCCTATAACGCCCCTACCGACACCAAGGAGGTCGTGGAGCTGGCCGAGAGCAAGCTGCTCAAGGTCACGGCGCGCGAGGTCAAGTCGAGCTACAAGACGCTGACCGAGTTTATGGTCGAGGCCTATAACGAGGCCGAGGAAGTGTGCCAGGCCGGTGGCCAGGCTGCGGGCGTGCCCACGGGTTTCCCGTCGCTCGACCGCATGCTCATGGGTTTTCGCGAGGGTCAGCTCATCATTATCGGTGCCCGTCCTGCTGTAGGTAAGACGTCGTTCGCCCTGAATCTGGCGCTCAACGCTGCCGCCGCTGGTTATACCGTCGGCTTCTTCTCGCTGGAGATGTCGGGCAAGGAAATTGCCCAGCGTCTGATCTGCGCCTACGCCATGATCTCGATCAGTGACTTCCGCATGGGCCGCATTAGCCCCGAGCAGTGGGCCAATATCAACGAGGCCACGCAGACCTTGTCTAAGCTCGATATTCTGATTGACGATACGCCCGGCACCACAGTGACCGAGATTCGCGCCAAGAGCCGCCGCATGCTCCACAACAAGGAGAAGGCCATCATCATCCTGGACTACCTGCAGCTGGTGAGTCCTCCGCCGGGACGCCGCTCCGAGAGCCGTACCGTCGAGGTCTCCGAGATGTCGCGTGGTCTGAAGATCATGGCCAAGGAGCTCAAGATCCCGCTCATCGCGCTGTCGCAGCTCTCGCGTCAGGTCGAATCCCGTACCGGCAAGCGCCCGCAGCTTTCCGACCTTCGTGAATCGGGCTCCATCGAGCAAGACGCCGATATCGTTATGTTCTTGGACCGCTCCGCCGACGAGGCCGAAGCCTCGCGCGACGATCGACCCGACGAGGGCGTTACGCGTATCGTCGTGGCCAAGAACCGTTCGGGCCCGATCGGCGACGTCGACCTGATGTTCCTGCCGGCATCCACCAAGTTCTATGAGCTTGATGGGGCACATGCCGAGGAGTAGGACAGGCGCCCGTTGCACGGGTATACTGGGAATGTTTTGTGCTTCTGCGTGCCGGCGTGGCGCGTAGACAGTCCATGAATGTAAGGAGTAAACATGCCGTCAACCGTTTTGGTCGGTGCCCAGTGGGGCGATGAGGGCAAGGGTAAGATCTGCGACCTGGTCGCCGGCGACTTCGATGCCGTCGTGCGCTACTCGGGCGGCAACAACGCCGGCCACACCATCGTCGTCAACGGCAAGAAGTACGGCCTGCACCAGGTGCCCTCCGGCATCATGTATTCCGACCATGTGTCGGTGATCGGTAACGGCTGCGTCGTCAACCCCAAGGTTGTCCTTGAGGAGATCGACATGTTCGAGGCCGACGGCATCACCACCAAGAACCTCAAGATTAGCGGCAACGCGCATGTCATCATGCCGTACCACATCGACCTGGATGGCGCCTTTGAGCAGAAGCTCGGCAAGAAGAACATCGGTACCACCAAGCGCGGTATCGGTCCGTGCTATCAGGACAAGATGGCCCGCATTGGCCTGCGCATGCAGGATATGCTGGACGAGGCGCTGTTCCGCGACAAGCTGGAGACCGCTCTCGCCCGCGTGAACCCCGAGCTTGAGCTCATCTACAACCTGCCCACCTACACCGTGGACCAGATTTGCGACGAGTACCTGCCCATGGCCGAGCGCCTGCGTCCCTACATCACCGAGACGAGCCTGCTGCTCAACAACATGATCGATGAGGGCAAGGACCTGCTGTTTGAGGGCGCCCAAGCGACGTTGCTCGACATCGACCACGGCACCTATCCGTACGTGACGTCTTCCAACTGCACCGCCGGCGGCGCCATCACCGGCTCCGGCGTGGGCATGAAGAACGTCGACCGCGTGCTGGGCGTCATGAAGGCCTATATCACCCGCGTCGGTTCGGGCCCCATGCCCACCGAGCTTTCCTATGAGTCCGAGGCCGGTCACACGCTGACCGAGGAGGGCTATGAGTACGGTGTGACCACCGGTCGCCGTCGTCGCTGCGGCTGGTTCGACGGCCCCATCGCCAACTACGCCTCACGCGTCAACGGCCTCACCGATATCGCCCTGACTAAGCTCGACGTGCTTTCGGCCTTCGACACCATCAAGGTGTGCGTGGCCTACGACGTCGATGGCGAGCGCTACACCAGCGTGCCCGAGCATCAGGTGCGCTTTGAGCATGCCAAGCCCATCTACGAGGAGCTCCCCGGCTGGAAGTGCGACATCACCGGTTGCCGCAGCTTTGATGAGCTGCCGCAGGAGGCTCAGGACTACGTGGCGTTTATCGAGGATCTGGCACACACCCGCGTGACGTTCATTGGCGTCGGCGCCGGTCGCGAGCAGATCATCAACCGATTCTGGAAGTAATCGGGACTATTTGGTTATTGCGATATACCCCTTTGCAGCCCAAGCGGGCGGCCGAGGGGTATATTTGCTTGCAAAGGGCTCGCGCGGAGCGGGCCATTCATCCATAGAGGAGGCACCCTTGAAGGCGGACACTCAAACCATCGACATCCTGTTGTTGGGCAGCGGCGGCCGTGAGCATGCTTTGGCAGCTAAGCTCGCAGCATCACCGCGCGCCGGCAAGCTCTACATCGCGCCGGGCAACGGCGGCACCGCGAGCTGCGGCGAGAACGTTGTTCTCGACGACTGCGATCCTGCGGCCGTGGCGGCGTTTGCGCAGAGCCACGGATGCGGACTCGTGGTAATTGGCCCCGAGGCTCCGCTCGTGGCGGGTGTGGCCGACGCCGTGCGCGCGGCGGGTATTCTCTGCTTTGGCCCGGGTGCCGAGGGCGCCCAGATGGAGGGCTCCAAGCTGTTCTCCAAGCAGCTCATGGAGCGTGCCGGCATTCCGACGGCCGCCTATGGCTCGTTTACTGACGAGGCTTCGGCTCTCGCCTATGTGCGTGAGCAGGGTGCCCCGCTGGTCGTGAAGGCTGACGGCCTGGCCGCAGGCAAGGGCGTTATCGTGGCGACTGAGCTCGAGCAGGCCGAGGAGGCCGTGCGCGAGTGCTTTGGCGGCACCTTTGGCGATGCCGGCAACACTGTGGTTATCGAGGAGATGCTTGTTGGTCCCGAATGCTCGCTTTTGGCCTTTACCGACGGCAAGACCGTGCGCCCCATGGCCACCTCGCAGGACCACAAGCGCGCGCTTGAGGGCGACAAAGGCCCCAACACCGGCGGCATGGGCGTTTACAGCCCGGTGCCCATCGTGACCGACGAGGAGCACGCCACCATGGTGGCGGTCATGGAGCAGACCGTGGCCGAGCTTGCTGCCGAGGGCATCGACTACCGCGGCTGCCTGTACGGCGGCTTTATGCTTACCCCCGCCGGCCCCAAGGTGCTGGAGTTCAATGCCCGCTTTGGCGACCCCGAGACGCAGGTCGTGCTGCCGCGCCTCAAGAACGACCTGGTCGAGGTTATGCTCGCCTGCGCCAACTGCGAGCTTGATCAGATTGAGCTCGACTGGCGCGACGAGTGGGCCGTGGCCGTTGTCCTGACGAGCGCGGGCTATCCCGGCAGCTACGAGAAGGGCAAAGTCATCACCGGCATCGCCGACGCCGAGGCCATGGAGAACGTGACCGTGTACCATGCCGGCACCGCCGTGGTGGACGGTCAGCTCGTGACCAACGGCGGCCGCGTGCTTGCCGTGACCGCGCTGGGCGACACGTTCGAGAACGCTCGCAACCTTGCCTACGAGGCCTGCGAGAAGATTGATTTTGAGGGCAAGACTCTGCGTCACGACATCGGTCTGCGCGCGCTGCGCGGCCGCGACGCCTGGGATGCCTAAAGTCCGAGAGGAATGAGACGGATGGACGAGAAGAACGAAGAGCTCGTGGACGCGCAGATCGTCGAGGAAGATAGCCGCGCGTACGGACACGCCGAGGGCGAGCCGGGTGGCGAGGTTGTCGACGAGCCGATGCTGGTGCTGGGCGATGACGACCCGCACGATGCCGAGCTGCACGAGAAGATTCTTTCGGAGGAGTGCGCCTGGAAGGGCAAGATCCTCGACGTCCACCGTCTTGAGGTTGAGCTGCCCAACTGCCACCGTAGCGCCCGCGACATCATTCGCCATCCGGGCGCGGCGGCCGTTGTGGCGCTGACCGAGAGCGGCAAGATTGTGCTGGTGCGTCAGTACCGCACCGCCATCGACCGCGTGACGGTCGAGATCCCCGCCGGCAAGCTCGACCCGGGCGAGGATCCGCTCGATTGCGCTAAGCGCGAGCTGCACGAGGAGACGGGCTTTAGGGCCGGCCGCATTCGCTTTTTGACGTCGATTGTCACGTCCTGCGGTTTTTGCGATGAGATCATCCACATCTACTTGGCTACCAAGCTCGAGTTTGATGCGCCCAACCCCGATGATGACGAGTTTGTCAACGTGGACCTGGTGCCGCTGCACGAGCTGATCGACGCCGTGCTCGACGGCAAGATCGAAGACGCCAAGACCGTCGTGGGCGCCTTGGCCTGCGATAGCATCGCGCACCGACTAGGCGGGGCAGAGTTGTAACGAGCGGGGATGATCCCGCAGGTTTGTGTAAGTCAGCGAAAGTGCTCCATTTGAGACAAGGTGGTCTAAAAGAGGAGGGAAGCGTATGGATATACGCGACCGACGATTGAAGGCCAGATTGTCTAAATGGGGCGCTTGCAGCGTCGAGACGAAACGCGGTTTGGTAAAACCGCGTAAGGTGATTATGCTGAAGAGGTTTCTTTCTTACTACAAGCCCCAGATGGGGCTTTTTGTTGCTGATACTGTTTGCGCTCTGGTGCTTGCCGCCATTGACCTGGCGTTCCCCATTATCCTGCGCAATTTGACCGGTTGGCTATTTACCCAGGGTCAGGCTGCCATTATGCGGGCGCTCGGTATGATCGCGGTGGGCTTGGTGCTGATGTATGCCGTCCGCTGCGCCTGCCGCTACTTTGTGAGCTATTGGGGCCACGTGATGGGCGCGCGTATGGAGTCCAAGATGCGCGAGGACCTGTTTGACCAGTATGAGCGCTTTAGCTTTGCGTACTTCGACCGCAACAGCTCGGGCGACATGATGAGCCGCGTGGTCAACGACCTGTTCGATATCTGCGAGGCGGCGCATCACGTGCCCGAGTGGATCATCATCTGCGGCATCGAGATTATCGGCTCGTTTGTGATCCTCTTTACCATCGCCCCAGTGCTGGCACTCGCCATGGCCGTGGTGACGGCGGCGTTTGCGGTCATCATGTTTTGGCAGAACATGCGCATGCGCGAGGTCTTTAGCGACAACCGCAAAAAGATCAGCGGCATCAATGCGCAGCTGCAGGATTCGCTGGCGGGCATGCGCGTGGTCAAGAGCTTTGCCAATGAGGAGACCGAGCGCTCTAAGTTCCGCGCCTCAAACAATCGCTATCTTTCGTCCAAGGAGAACATGTATCACGCCATGGGCGTCTATACCGCGACGTATGGCCTGCTCTCGGGTGTGCTCTATGTGATCGTGGTGCTGCTGGGCGGCTGGCTGGTCGCCCAGGGACAGCTGCAGGCGGTCGATATGGCGACCTTTGCACTCTATATTTCGCTGTTCTGCACGCCGCTCGAGACACTCGTCAATTCGGCCGAAACGTATCAGAAGGCTATCGCCGGGTTTAAGCGTATGGACGAGGTGCTCTCGACTGCGCCGGATATCCAGGACAAGCCGGGCGCTACGGATCTGCAGGTGATCGCCGGCGCCGTGGAGTATCACGACGTGTGCTTTAACTACGAGGATGTTGAGCTGGGCGAGGGCGATGCCGACGAGCGTCCCGTTATCGACCATATGGACCTGTCCATCAAGCCCGGGCAGACCATCGCTTTGGTTGGCCCTTCGGGCGGCGGCAAGTCCACGACCTGTTCGTTGCTGCCGCGCTTTTATGACGTGGCTACCGGATCCATTAGCATCGACGGCCAGGACGTGCGTGATGTGACGCAGCAGAGCCTGCGCCGTGCCATCGGCCTGGTGCAGCAGGATGTCTATCTATTTGACGGTACGATCGGCGAGAACATCGCCTACGGCAAGCCGGGTGCTACGGCAGAAGAGATCGCCGAGGCCGCCCGTCGCGCCAACATCGATGCCTTTATCGAGTCGCTTCCACAGGGCTATGACACGGTCGTGGGCGAGCGCGGCAGCCGTCTTTCGGGCGGACAGAAGCAGCGCGTTGCCATCGCGCGTGTGTTTCTCAAGAACCCCAAGATCCTGATTTTGGACGAGGCGACGAGTGCTTTGGATAACGAGAGCGAGGAGGCGGTGCAGGAGTCACTCGAAGAACTGGCGCGCGGCCGCACCACGATTATCATCGCCCACCGTCTTTCGACCATTAAGCATGCCGATGAGATTGCGACCGTTGAGCATGGTCGCGTTGTGGAGCGTGGCACGCACGAGGAGCTTCTCGCCCGTGGCGGCACCTATGCCCGTTACTATCGAATGCAGTTCGAAGGTGCGCGTGCGCACGAGCTCGACTGATTGATATGACAGGAAGTTTATGGCTGACAAGAACCCTTTGACTCCGGAAGAAGTGACGGAGTTATTCTCCGAAATCGATGCATCCGGTGTCTTGGATCCCACGCTTGCCAAAAAGCGCACCGAGCGCATGCGTGAGAAGGAGGCTGCGGCCAAGCGCGGTGACAAAGCTGCGCTAGCGCAGCTGCGCAGCGAGGACCGCGCGAGCCAGGCAAAACATATCGACCCGCTGTCCGAGGACGATCCTTCGGGCTCGCAGGTGAGCCATACCATTACGAAGACCGCGATGGCCGTGGTCATTGGTATTTTGGTGCTGATCGTGGGCATGCAGATTGGCTACGGCGTGATGCGTCGTCTGAACACCGCCAACTTGTCCGAGAGCGTTTCGGTCGATACCGTTTCGACGGCGCTGAAGGGCGGCCTTGAGTGGGGCAACGGCTTTACGCAGTTCCCGCTCGACTTTACCGTCGATGAAGCCGATGAGCGTACGGGCACGGTCGAGGTGACGGTGTTGGACACATCGTCTGCCAACGAGCTCGAGCTGCTGTCCAACGGGCAGATCCAGGCCGCGGCACTTGCGACCAACGCGCTGCTCAACGATAAGATCGACCGCGTGGTGTATAACGTTCACGCCTATATCGACGAGGATAGCAACATTCAGCACGATTCCTTCTTTGGCATGTTCCCCGCGCGAGGCCACCAGAGCGCCATCCTGACGTTCGTGTGGACCAAGAGCTCATCCAACGCCACGAATATCGACTGGAAGATGCGCATCGTGAGTATGGATGACACCATCGCCGAGCGCATTCAGAAGCAGGTGAACTCGGTGTCGTCGTTGATTGAGGACCCGGTGGTGAGCCAGACCAAGATTGACGAGGAAAAGGCCGAACGTGACCTGGAGCATCGTCTGCATGGCCGCGAGATTTTCCGCGGCGGCAAGCCCGATCGCACACCGTCCGAACTGCTGGAGCAGGACAAGATAAAATAAGACGCCATCATCCCGCGTGAGCCACAAGCCCCGCGGGATGATTTTTCCGGGACGGGGATTAAAAAATCATTATGCATAGAAAGTCATAATTATCATTTCGTAAACATTTCGATGAAATTAACGCCATGAGGCATGCTTGCGGTTACAATACCGCGAGGCCTAACTGCACACCTTTAAGCCGGTCCTGTGAGACCGGGAAGGAGAACTATGGCGAACAACCATATTGCGGGCGCTGCCGCCCGCACCATCGCGCCCAGCGAGCTGTGCCAGCGTATGCTGGCCAAAACCAGCAAGGGCGCTTGCGGTCCCTGCACCCTGTATCTTGAGGATGGGACCATTTTTTATGGACGCGCATGCGGCGCCGAGGGCACCGCGACCGGCGAAGTCTGCTTCAACACCTCGCTCGAGGGCTACTTTGAGGTCATGACCGACCCGAGCTATGCCGGCCAAATCGTAACCATGACCTATCCGCAGATCGGCAACTACGGTATCGACGAGACCGATGTCCAGTCGGCCTTCCCCGGCGGCGCCGTGCGCCCTGCGAGCGCTCCGGCCATGCGTGGCATGATCGTTCGCGACATGTGCGCCACGCCTTCTAACTGGCGCTCGGCCGTCAGCGTGCCGGAGTACCTGCGCGCTCACGGCATCGTCGCTATCGAGGGCGTCGACACCCGCGCTCTGGTGCGCCATCTGCGCGACAATGGTTCCAAGATGGGCATTATCTCGACCGAGATCTTCGACGTCGACGAGCTTGCCGAGCGCTTGTCCGCTGCGCCCACGCTGGTAGGCGAGAACCTGGTCAAGACCGTAAGTTGCCCCGCGCCTCACGAGTTTGTGGCCGCCGACCTGCCTGCCACGCATGACTTTGCGCTTGCGGCTGCCGCTCCTGCCCGCCACAAAGTGGTCGCCTACGACTGCGGTGTGAAGCGCGGTATTCTGGAGGGCCTGGTCCGTGCCGGCTGCGATCTCACCGTCGTGCCGTGGGATACGCCCGCCCAGCAGGTACTCGACATGAATCCCGATGGCGTCTTTTTGTCCAACGGCCCCGGCGACCCCGATGCCGTGGTGGAGACCTATGAGCAGGTACAGCAGCTGATCGGCAAGGTGCCGGTCTTTGGCATTTGCCTCGGTCACCAGATGATCAGCCTGGCCTGCGGCGCCCAAATGGAAAAGCTTAAATTCGGTCACCGTGGCGGTAACCAGCCGGTTATGAATCTGGTGAGCCGTCGCGTGGAGATCACCGCGCAAAACCACGGCTTTGGCCTGCTGTTCCCCAGTCTGGGCAAACTGATTCCGGAGCTTTCCGGCGGCGAAACCGAGCATGCGGCCGACGGTGACCTGCGCGCCTGGGTGCGTCGCGGCATCGCGCCGGTCGTGATGAACGAGCGCTTTGGTCGCATTCGCCTGACACATGTGAACCTCAACGACGGCACCGCCGAGGGCATCCAGCTGCTCGACGCCCCGTGTTTCTCGGTCCAGTACCACCCCGAGGCTTCGCCTGGCCCCACCGATGCCCACTATCTCTTTACCGCCTTTACGCGACTCATGGACGGCGAGGAGAACTACCTGGACATCGACACCGCGAAGGACCGCCTCGCCGGCTGGAATTTCGCCGAGTCCGAGAACGCTGCGACCGAGGAGAACTAACATGCCGAAACGTACTGACATCAAGCGTATCCTCGTCATCGGTTCGGGCCCCATCGTCATTGGCCAGGCCTGCGAATTTGACTATTCCGGCGCCCAGGCCTGCAAGGTGCTCAAGGAGGATGGCTTTGAGGTCATCCTGGTCAACTCCAACCCGGCGACCATTATGACCGACCCGGGTCTGGCCGACCGCACCTATGTTGAGCCCATCACCGCCGAGTTTATCGAGCGCGTGATCAAGAAAGAGCACCCGGACGCGCTGCTGCCCACGCTGGGCGGCCAGACCGGTCTGAACGCCGCCGTCGAGCTGGCAAAGGACGGTACGCTCGACAAGTACGGCGTCGAGATGATCGGCTGCGACCTGGCCGCTATCGAGCGCGGCGAGGACCGCAAGCTCTTTAACGAGGCCATGGCCGAGATTGGCCTGGAGGTCGCGCGCTCGGGCTATGCCTACAGCGTGGCCGACGCCGAGACTATCGCCGAGCGCGTGGGCTATCCCTGCGTACTGCGCCCGAGCTTTACCCTCGGCGGCGCCGGCGGCGGCATCGCTCACACCCACGAGGAGCTTGTCTCCATCGTGAGCCAGGGCCTGGAGCTCTCGCCTGCCCACGAGGTGCTGGTCGAGGAGTCCATCGAGGGCTGGAAAGAGTATGAGATGGAGGTCATGCGTGACCACGCCGGCAACGGCATCATCGTGTGCTCCATCGAGAATCTCGACCCCATGGGCGTGCACACCGGCGACTCCATCACCGTGGCGCCGGCGCAGACCCTCTCCGACCTGGAGTATCAGCGCATGCGTGTCGCCTCGCTCGCCATCTTGGAGAAGATCGGCGTCGAGACCGGCGGCTCCAACGTGCAGTTTGCCGTGAACCCCCAGACCGGCCGCCTGATCGTCATCGAGATGAACCCGCGCGTGAGCCGTTCGTCCGCGCTGGCCTCCAAGGCCACGGGTTTCCCCATCGCCAAGGCCGCCGCTCGCCTGGCCGTGGGCTACACGCTCGACGAGATCGTCAACGACATCACCAAGGCCACGCCCGCCTGCTTTGAGCCCACGATCGACTACTGTGTGGTCAAGGTGCCGCGCTTTGCCTTCGAGAAGTTCAAGGGTACCGACCCCACGCTCACCACGCGCATGAAGGCCGTGGGCGAGATCATGGCGATCGGCCGCACCTTTGAGGAGGCCTTTGGCAAGGCTATGCGCTCGCTGGAGGACGGCCACCAGGGCATTTGCGCCGGCGGCAAGGAAGGTGCCGATAAGCTGAGCGACGACGAGCTTGCTCAGGCCGTGGCAACCCCGACCGAGCATCGCATCTTCTTTGTGGTCGAGGCCCTGCGCCGTGGCTGGGACATCGCTCGCATCCATGCCATCTGCGGTATCGATCCGTGGTACCTCAACCGTATCAACGATATGGTGCAGGTCCAGGAGAGCATCCGCGGCCTGCGTGTGGAGGATATCGACGCCGACGCGATGCGCCTGCTCAAGCAGTACGGTACGAGCGACGCCGAGATCGCCGCGCTGACCGGCTCGGACGAGCGCTTTGTGCGCGCCTATCGCAAGGGTCTGGGCGTGGTTCCCAGCATGAAGACGGTCGATACCTGCGCTGCGGAGTTCTCGAGCGCCACGGAGTACCACTACAAGACGTACGAGAACATCTACCGCACGAGTCCGGATGCCAAGAAGTGCGTGGCTCCCGACGAGACCACGCCGGCGGACAAGCCCAAGGCGATGATCCTGGGATCCGGCCCCAACCGCATTGGCCAGGGTATCGAGTTCGATTACTGCTGCGTGCACGCGAGCTACGCGCTGGCGGCCCGCGGCTTCGAGACCATCATGGTCAACTGCAACCCCGAGACCGTCTCGACCGACTATGACACGTCCGACCGTCTGTACTTTGAGCCGCTCACCTACGAGGACGTCATGGACGTTATCGATGTTGAACGCCCCGACGGCGTCGTGGTGACGCTCGGCGGCCAGACCCCGCTTAAGCTGGCGCGCATGCTCGAGGAGAGCGGCGTGAACATTATGGGCACAAAGCCCGACGCCATCGATTTTGCCGAGGACCGCGAGCGCTTTGCCGCCCTGCTCGACAAGCTGGGCATCATGTACCCGCCGGCGGGCCAGGCCACCTCGTTTGAGGAGGCCGAGGCCGTGGCCGCGCACATCGGCTACCCGCTGCTGGTGCGTCCGAGCTACGTGCTGGGCGGCCGCGGCATGATGATCGCCTACGATGCCGAGCATCTGCGCGATTACATGGCAGAGGCTGCGCGCATCAGCCCCGACTACCCGGTGTATCTGGACCGCTTCCTGGAGGGCGCAATCGAGTCCGATGTCGACGCCCTGTGCGATGGCGAAGAGGTATACATCGGCGGCATCCTGGAGCATATCGAGGAAGCCGGTATTCACTCCGGCGACTCCGCGACCTGCATCCCGCCGTTCAGCTTTAGCGAGAGCCTGCAGGCGAAGCTCCGCGAGACCACGCGCCGCATCGCGATGGCGCTGGGAGTCCGCGGTCTGGTCAACGTGCAATATGCCATCAAGGGCGAGACCGTCTACGTGATCGAGGCCAACCCGCGCGCCAGCCGTACCGTGCCGTTTATCTCCAAGGCCACCGGTGTGCCGCTGGCCAAATGCGCGGCGCGCATCATGGCAGGCGATTCCATCGCGAGCTTGGGCCTGCCGAGCGACGAACGTCAGCTGGACTGGTTCTGCATGAAGGAAGCCGTCATGCCCTGGGGTCGTTTCCCGGGCGCCGACGTCATCCTGGGGCCCGAGATGAAGTCGACGGGCGAGGTCATGGGTATCGCCAAGAGCTATCCCGAGGCATACGCCAAGACGCAGCTGGCGATTGACTACAAGCTGCCCGACCCGAGCGTCGGCAAGGTGTTCATCAGCGTGTGCGACCGCGACAAGCGCCACATCCTTTCGGTCGCCCGTATCCTGCGCTACCTGGGCTTTGACATCTGCTCCACCGAGGGTACGGCGCGCGTGCTGCGTGGAGGCAACGTGACGTGCGAGGTCGTGGAGAAGATTAGCGGCCCGCACGACGGCGAGCGCCCCAACATCGGCGACCTCATCGCCGATGGCAAGATCGCGGTGATCATCAACACGCCGTACGGTCCGGGCTCGCGCGGCGACGGCTATCTGCTGCGCACCGAGGCAGTGCGACGCGGTGTGACCTGCGTGACCGCGATGTCTGCCGCCAACACGTATGTGAGTGCCATCGAGGCGGTGCGCGAGGACCAGCAGGGTCACGGCAGCGCCAACGACATGGGCATGGACGTCATCGCCCTGCAGGACCTGCCGCAGTACACGGTGTAGATTGAGCTGGCCGGCCGGGGCGGAGGGGGCTGAGTTTCTCACTGAGCGACTCTGCTTGCAGCCGGAGCGAAGGGGGAAACTCAGCCCCCTCCGCCCCGGCCTACGGTGACTCGGTTGCACCGTGTGCTGCCGAAGGGGCTTTGCGCGATGACTAGGGCTGATAAACTGGTAGCCGCTGAGCGCCACGGGGTCCTCGCGCTGGGAGTAGGTGTGGATGAGGGCAGACGAGACAGCGTAGGAGACAGCGGCAATAAGGATGAAGCCCTCGCCTGTGAGCGTGACGGCGCCGCCGCTATCGCCACCGGTGAGGTTGACGATAACGACTCCGGCAAAACCTATAGCGCAGCCGAGGACTTTGCGCGCAGTGAGCCGTTCTTGCCGGAACACGAGCGCTGCCATCAACACGCAGAGAAACGTGTTCATAGCGTTGACGATTGAACCGCGCACACCCGAAGCGTTTGAAACGCCGATATAAAAGAAGGCGTACTGCACGATAGTTTGGGCAAGCGAGAGTCTGATAACGAGTGGCCATCCCGTGCGTGAGACGCGAGGCAAGCGACGTCTTGTTATGACTGCAGCGGCAAGTGCGATAGCGCCGGCAAGCATAAAGCGCACGCCAGCGAAGAGAAACTCCGATGGTACGTCGCCGTTTTGGATGCCGAGAAGCTCGTAGCCGATCTTGATGCAGGGGATCGCACTGCCCCAGAGCGCGCAGCAGATGAGGGCGAGCGCAGCTACGCACCATGTGCGCGTGAGAGGGTGGCGCGCGGAGTCGGCGTAAACATCGCAAGAGCTGGCGTCGAGTGCGGATGAGGGTTTGGACATACATCTCCCAAACGAGGCGAAGCAGAAAACGCCTCTATGGTACGCGCAATTTTGTGTCCGCACGCGTTGATAGCATAGAACGCGTCATGGAACACAAGTTCGTAAGAAGAGGAGGACGCCATGATGTCAGAGATTACGGGCTATCGTGAGGAAGTTCAGACCATCAAGACGGCGATATTGCGTGCGCAGTATGCTGCGGCGAAGAGCGCCAACGCTCAGCAGCTGCAGCTCTATTTCGCCGTGGGAGGCTACGTCTCCGCCAACACGCGCAATGGCACGTGGGGAACCAACGCGCTCAAAACCATCAGCGAACAATTGCGGAAGGAGCTGCCAGGACTCAGGGGCTTCTCCACAACAAGTCTCAAATATATGCGAATCTTCTTTGAAGCTTGGTCTGCTCCGGGCGATGAACAGGCGTTTCTCGATTCGTCACTCGTGAGTGACGAATCTTCAGACGGTGGCCTTCTGCAAATTCGTCACTTGCAAGTGCCGAATTCAAACACATGTTCTCTCGATGATTTTTTAGCGATTGGGTTTACCCATCATCGGTATATCCTTGCAGGTGCTAAGACCCTTGACGAGCGGCTCTTCTACATTCACAAGTGCGCATTTGAGCACTTAAGTGTGGAGGCGCTCAAACGCTCGCTGAAGGCGGACGACTTTCATCATCAAGGAGAGGTCTCCAACAACTTCCTCTCAACGCTGCCAAAGGGTCAGCAGGCGCTGCGCGCTATCGCCACGTTCAAGGACGAGTATCTGCTCGACTTTATCAATGTTGAGGAACTCGGGGTGCGCGATGCGGAGGATGTCGACGAGCACGTGTTAGAGCAAGGCATCGTGCAGAATATCAAGCAGTTCATCATGACGTTCGGTCGAGCCTTCGCGTTTGTGGGAAACCAGTACCATCTCGACGCCTTTGGCATCGATCAGTACATCGACCTCCTGTTCTTCAACCGCGACCTCAACTGTTTAGTTGCAGTCGAGCTCAAGAGCGGCCCCTTCAAGCCGGCCTATCTCGGCCAGCTCTCTGGCTATCTACGCATCCTGGACGACTTTGAGCGTCGCGAGCACGAGAATCCCTCCATAGGCCTTGTGCTTTGCAAAGACATGGACAAGGGATTTGTTGACTATGTGATCCAAGACTTCACAAAACCCATGGGTGTGGCCACCTATAAGACGTCGAAGGATATGCCACGAGAGTTGCTCGATGCTCTGCCGCCCATCGATGACTTACGGATGTTGCTGGAGAGGTCTGATGGGTAGCGGTAGGAATTGTTCGGTGTTAGAAGCTTATTTCGCTTATGGCCTTGAGCTTTGCCGATGAGCATGGGGTGGGGAACGTATCAAGGCAGAGTTTGTCATGCAATGAGTATGACAAACTCTGCCTGGAGGAGAGGATACTTCCATGGCAATTGTCCACCGCAATGCTCTCAAGCATGGTTTGTCTGAGAGGGAGGTTCTAGATAATGACTGAGTACAAACTAGCTGATGGATCGGTCCTGACAGACGAAGATATCGAGCGCGAGAGCGTAGAGTTTGAGCAAGAGACTTGGACGGGTCGTCTTGAGCGCATCCATGTCAGGCCTGGCGTTGTTGCTGATGAGCCGCTTGTTGCAGTTACCGTGCGCTTTCCGGCATCCATGGTGGTGGCAATCGACCGAAAGACGGGGGATCGATCCGATTTTATTCGGCGGGCCGTTTTCCCTGCGCTGTAGTAACGTTGCGTCTCCTAAATCGACCTTGGTTTCGTCGAGGAGGTAGATCTTGAGGATGAGGTGTCCTGCTTCGGTGAACCCGTTCTCGAAGACGGGCAGCACGCGCGACACGGACTACCGCGACCTCCTGACCTTCCGCGACGGGGAGTAGCGGCTTGGCGGTGTGCGGCGCCGGCACGTGACGGTGGCGGGCATGAGGCTTGGCCTTCGCGACGGCATGTTCTTTAGAGTTTGCGGTGCATGATGGCACGGCCGTTTTCAAATCGTGAAACATTGCCCGGGAATGAGTAACAGGCTTTGGTTCGTACATCCGTTATAACGGGAGTTGCAAGAAGTGACATCCGTGACGAGAGGTTGAACTCATGACTCAGCACCGGTTTCCCGAAGGTTTCCTCTGGGGTGCTTCCACCAGCGCTTTTCAGGTTGAGGGTGGGTATGATGAAGGAGGCAAAGGTCCGGCAACCACCGATCGCGGCCCGGGGCGTCCCGGCATCGCCGATAACAAGATCGCCTCGGACCACTATCATCACTGGCGTGAGGATGTCGACCTCATGGCCGAGCTCGGCATCAAGGTCTACCGGATGGGTTTCGCTTGGAGCCGCATCATGCCCGATGCCTCGGGGGATCCCAATCCTGAGGGCTTGGCGTTTTATGACCAGCTGATTGACTACCTGCTGGAGCGAGGGATCGAGCCCTTGGTCACCCTGTATCACTTCGAATGTCCGAGTGCGTTGGTCGAGGCCTTCGGCGGCTGGAAGAGCCGTAAGATGATCGACTTCTATGTGCGCTATGCCGAAATCTGCTTCACGCACTTCAAGGGGCGCGTCAAGCGCTGGGTTACCGTGAATGAACAGCTAATTGCGACCTCCGCGCCCAGCAACACGGGTGACACCGAAACCGATCCGCGCCAACGGCAGAAGAACGCCTACCAGATGAGCTATCATGTCGCTCTTGCCGAGCATCGCGCCATCGCGTGCCTGCGACAGATCGACCCCGATGCGCAGATCGGCCCCGTTGTCGCCATGCAGGTGGTCAACCCGCGGACGAGCGCTTCGGCGGATGTGCTTGCGGCCATGAACGCCGAGGAGATGATGCAGAACTACCTGCTCGACCTGAGTGTGCGCGGCGACATCTCGCCTTATGCGCGCTATTACCTGGAGCGCGAAGGTTTCTACCCTGTTGTTGAGTGCGGGGACCACGACATCCTGGTCGCGACGAGGCCCGATTTTCTTGGGGTGAACTACTATTTCAGCAATTGTGCGCATGAGCGCACGGAGCCCATCCGCTTCGACCGGTTCCCTCCGTGGTCGGGCGGGGATTTCGAACTCTGCGATAACCCTGCGATCGCGCCGACCGAGTGGATGTCGAACGGCATCGACCCCCTTGGGCTTCGCGTGGGTATGCGCAAGCTCTACGATCGCTACCAGCTTCCGATGATCGTCACGGAGAACGGCATGGCTCTTTCCGAGTCACTTGACGAGGAGAACAGGGTGCATGATGCCGTGCGCATCGAATACCTTTCACGACATTTGGGCGAGGTCGAGGAGCTCATTCGCGAAGGCTATCCCGTCTTCGGCTACTGCGTTTGGAGCCTCATGGATCTATGCTCAAGTCATCAGGGGTTCACTAAGCGCTACGGCCTTCTGTATGTCGATCGCACGGAAACCGAAGCGAAGCAATGCGCTCGTTTCAGGAAGGACAGCTTCTTCTGGTATCAGGACGTGATTAGAGAAAACGGCTTGCCCTGCTGAGCGTCGGTGGTCCGACGAGATTACTCGCCAGTACCGGAATCGGCTCCATAACGCCTCAGGTATTCCATGACTATCAAGTCGATGGCGGCAAGCGCACCGAACTTGCCCGTGTCGATGTTGTTGGTCACTCCGCAGCTCAGTATGCAGGAGGCATGGTTCCAGTAGGCGCTTGAGGTGTTTTGTGTGATGGCGAGAAGACGACAGCCGGAGGCGGCGAGTGCGTTGACGATTTCTGGATAACGAATGGGGTATGTTCCCCCTATGCTGCAAATGATGGCGAGGCTGGATTTGGTGAGCGATTGCGCGCAGGCGAGCTGCGATGAATAATCGAGGTAAAGCTCGATGAGGCGGTTCATGATGGTGAGCCTGCTTTGGAAGTAGCGGCCCACGTCCCAGAGGAAGTGGTGGGAGAAGAACGCGACATGCCCGCTGTCGTGCAAATCATCGACAATGGCGGGCAGTTTCGCGATGTTTGCCGCCGAGATGGTCGTTTCGATATTGAGCAGGATCGCCTCCCGGTAGGATGCCAGAGCGCCTTCCGTGTCGTTTGACAGCTGTTCTACAAAGGCATGTGGAAACAACCCGGTTTTGAGGATGTCATGTTCAAGCTGGTTGCGCAGGTCCTTGAAATCAGCGAAACCCATAAACCGGCAGAATCGCGACACTGAAGCCTTCGAGACGAAGCACATGTCGGCGATTTCTCCAATCGAGAGCTCGCTCAGCTTGCTGTAGTTTTCACCAGCGTGGTCGCTATCTCGTAGTTGGTGTCGTGCTGCATTGCGGTGTCGATGTAGTCAAGCAACCGTTCGGCAACCGATCCCATCGAGATGGATTTTTCCATGATGGCTGTCCCCTTTATGCTCAGTGGCCCGAATAAGAGGGCCTCATTTGACCAAACTATAGCTCAAACATGCCGGTATTCCTGCGGAGTTTCACGTTATGAAACTCGCGTAGCCATCTCGCAACCTTGTGGCACAGCATGTAACCGATTTTGGATATAGCCGGCGTCATACTTAATGCAAGAAGAGACGACGAAGCTTGCCGCCCCGCCGGAACACGGCATCGGCTCTACACAGGGCATCGCTTCGTTGCTTTGCCGCTCGACGAGATATCGGTTGAGGAGGATCGGATGAAGCGGTTATTGCTGCGCGCCGACGATTTAGGTTACAGCGACGGTGTTAATTGCGGGATAGCGGCCGCGGTCCAAGCGGGGCTCATTCGCTCGGTGGGCGTCATGACCAACATGCCGCTTGCAGAAAGCGGTTTGGCGCGCCTGCAAATCAAGGATCTCTGCTTGGGTCAGCACACCAATATCTGCACGGGTAGGCCCCTCAGCGATTCCTCGCTCATCTCGAGCATCGTTGACGATGATGGCAATTTCAAGCGGAGCTCAGCATATCGCGCCGCCGCGCGGGCTGGGGAGGACTTCGTGGTGCTTGACGAGGTCATTATCGAAATCGAGGCGCAGTATCGGCGATTCCTTGAGCTCGTCGGGCGTGAGCCCGATTACTTCGAGGGACATGCGGTCGCAAGCCCCATGTTCTTCCGCGGCCTTGAGATCGTTGCCGAGCGTCACGGCCTGCCCTATTTCGCGATGGGTGTTCCGGGCGAGCCAGTCACCTTTCGCTCGACGCCGGTGCTTTCCTATGTTCCCAAGGATTTCTCGTCATATGAAGCGGATCCCTTTGCGGCGCTTCGAGAGGCGCTTGAAACGACACCGGAAGGGATATGCCGTCTCATGGTGTTTCACCCAGGTTATATCGACGCGTACTTGCGAGATAACTCGACCATGCTCGAGGCCCGCATCCGGGAAGCCGCGATGCTTGTCGACCCTGATGTCGCCGCATGGCTTGCAGAGCAGGACGTGGGGCTCGTGACGTACGCGGACCTGACGTAAGCGTCCGCTGGGGCAATCTCGCCAATTCACGCTGAATGGCGTACTGCCTGAAGCACGTCGTTGTGATTTTGAAGAGAGGTGGATGCGCTATCTAGAGGGGAAGATGCCGCACACGGGCATCGATAGAGTTCACTGCAAAGATTGGAGCTGAAACATGGCGGTATTCGACAAGATCCAAAACATAATGGATAAGACAATCGCACCTGTGGCAAGCAAGGTTGCTGACAGCAAGATGCTCGACGCCCTCATGGGCGGCATGATGTGCACGCTGCCCATGACCCTTGGCGTCTCGGTTATCGCGATTCTCATCAACTTCCCCATTCCGGGGTTCTCCGATTGGGTGGTTTCGAGCGGTCTCATGGCGACCGGCAACTCCATCCTCACCGTTACCATGAACATGATGGGTATATACATCTCCTTCTTCATCGGTTTGAGGTGGGGTAAGGTATGCGGCCTTAGCGGTTATACCGGTGGCATCGTGAGCGGCGCGGTGTTTTTGGCATTCATGCCGCAGCAATCGTTCGAGGATATTCCCATGGCGAGTTTCATCAACACGTCGTACATGGGATCGAACGGCATCTTCGTCGCCATTCTGCTTGGCCTGATCGTGCCGAAGGTGACAGCCATTTTGATGAGCAAGCTTGAAATCAAGCTCCCCGATATGGTTCCGCCCATGGTTGCAGACTCGCTGTCGCCGATGTTTGCCGCCATCGTGCTATTCACTGCGGTGTGGTTCGCCAAGTGGGGTCTTTCTTTCACCCCGTGGGGCAACCTGTTCGATATGATCAACACCTTGATCGGCACGCCGGTCACGATGGTCGGTGCCTCTCCTTTGGCCTATATCATCGTGTGCTCGCTGCAGTCGATCTTCTGGTTCTTCGGTGTCCACCCCAACGTGATGCTCAACTTCTACGCTCCGGTAATCATGGCTTGCAGCGCTGCTAACACCGAGGCCATCATCGCGGGCGAGGCACTGCCCTATGGCGCTTGGGCCGTCGTCGCGCTCGGCACCGCCATCGGTGGCCAGGCTAACGCCCTGGGCATCAGCATCTCGCTGCTCTTCACCAAGTCCGAGCGCTTCAAGGCGATTCGCGGCATCGCGCTTGTTCCGTCGCTTTTCAATATCTCCGAGCCGCTCATGTTCGGTCTGCCGGTCGTGCTGAATCCCACGTACTTCATCCCGTTCGTGCTGAACATCCCGGTCTGCGCCATCGTGGTCCAGGCGCTTTACGCCCTCGGTCTTGGGGCTGCGTTCAATCCCACGATTCAGCTTCCCTGGGTGCTTCCCCAGCCGGTCATCGCATTCATGCAGGGCGGCATCGGGTGCCTGGTGATCTCGGTTGCGGTTTTGGCGGTGTCGGTGCTCATGTATACCCCCTTCACCCTTATGGCTGATCGCCAGGCGTTGCGAGAGGAGCAGGCCGCTCTCGAGGAATCGGCCGCATAGGGATTTTCATATTCACACCATCATTTTCCATGAGGTTGGGAGCGTAGGATGAAACATATCGTACTTATGTGCGCCGCGGGCGCTTCGACGAGCATGCTGGTACAGCGCATGCAACAGGCGGCTGAAAAAGACGGTTTCGTGTGCACCATCGAGGCGCACCCTGTCAACCAAGCGGCGGAATATGCGGATAGCGACGTTATCCTGCTGGGACCGCAGGTTCGCTTTGAACTCAACAAGGTGAAGAATCAAGTGAACTGTCCGGTGGAGCCGATTGATATGACAGCGTATGGGACAATGAACGGCGAGGCCGTGCTCAAACAGGCTCGAAAGTTGCTGGGGGCATAGCCATGTCAGAGATCAAACAAGAAGCGATCGATCAGTTTGAAATGACGTGCTTCTCTATCGTCGCTCAGGTGGGGAGCGCGCGCAGCTGCTACCTCGAAGCGATAACCTGTGCCGAGAATGGTGATTTTGAGGCCGCCCGGAAACTTATCGACGAGGGCAACGTGGTGTTCAACGCAGGCCACGACGCTCACATGAAACTGCTTCAGCAAGAGGCCAGCGGCGAGGAGCTGCCGTTTCGCATCATCTTGCTGCATGCGGAGGATCAGCTCATGAGCGCTGAGGGCTTCCGTATCCTTGCCGAGCGCTTCATCACGGTCTATCAACGCATGGGTGCAAGCGCCTAACTGATTATCTGACGGGAAGCCGGGACTGCCATGCAGCCCGTCTTCCCGTTTCATGAAGATGTTTTCACGATCGAGGAGGTACCCAATGGCATTTCCGGAAGGTTTCCTGTGGGGTGGCGCCACCGCCGCCAACCAGTATGAGGGCGGCTGGGAAGAGGGCGGCAAAGGACCGAACACCTCGGACGCCATGACCAGCGGTAGCCATACGGTGTCACGGCAGATAACGTGGCGTAATACCGCGACAGGGGAAACCGGCGCGCTTCCCGTGTATGCGGTTTGCGAGGAGGGACTTCCTGAAGGGCTGGAGGTGGCGGTGGTTGATGGCTACTACTATCCCAGCCACACGGCCACCGACTTCTACCACCACTACGCCGAGGACATCGCCCTCATGGGCGAGATGGGCTTCAAGTGCTTCCGCCTGTCCATGAACTGGGCGCGCATCTTCCCCACGGGCGAGGAGGCTGAGCCCAACACCGAGGGTCTAGCGTTCTACGACGCCGTGTTTGACGAGTGCGCTAAGTACGGCATCGAACCGCTCGTGACGCTCTCGCACTACGAGACCCCGCTCGCGCTCGTGAACAAGTACGGCGGTTGGAAGAGCCGCGAGCTCATCGACCTGTTCGTGCGCTACGCCACCTGCGTCATGAAGCACTATCAGGGCAAGGTGAAGTACTGGCTCACCTTCAACGAGATCAACATGATGAGCATGGGGAGCTTCATGGCGGGCGGGCTTACGGATGGGAGCCCCCATGCGAAGGCCCAGGCGGCGCACAACCAGTTCGTGGCGTCTGCCCTTACGGTTCGGTCGGCGCACCAAATCTCCCCTAAGATCATGGTGGGTCAGATGCTCGCGTACAACCCCATCTACTCCTATTCCGCCGACCCCGCCGATCATCTGCTCGCCATGGAACGCGAGCGTGACGCGCTGTGGTATGCCGACGTGCAGGTGGGCGGCCACTATCCCGCCTATCGCTTGAGGGAGATGGAGCGCGCGGGCATCAAGCTGGAAATGGGCGAGAACGACCTCGAGCTTCTCGCAACCTATCCGGCAGATTTCCTGTCGTTCTCGTGCTACGGAGGCTCGACGGTATCGTTGCGCCAGAAGGAGCTCGAGGTCGCGTCCGGCAATCTCGCTTTCGGCATGGTGAAAAACCCCTACCTCGAGACCAACGCCTGGGGCTGGGCGACCGATCCGTACTGCCTGCGCATCGCCTTGAACGAGCTCTACGACCGCTATCACAAGCCGCTTTGGATCGTGGAGAACGGTATCGGCTGGAGCGACGAGGTGAAGGCCGACGGCTCCATCCATGACGGCTACCGCATCGACTACCTGCGCAAGAACATCCAGAGCATGGAGGATGCCGTGGAACTCGACGGCGTGGACCTCATGGGCTACACCATGTGGGGCTGCATCGACCTGGTCAGCGCCGGCACGGGCGAGATGCGCAAGCGCTACGGCTTCGTCTACGTCGACCGCGACGACGAGGGCAAGGGCACGCTCGCGCGCAGCCGCAAGGACAGCTTCTATTGGTACAAGAAGGTCATCGAGAGCAACGGCGAGGACCTGGACTAACCCTATGGGACAGGGGATAAGATTATGGACTGCTATTTCGGTATAGATGCGGGCGGCACTCAGGTGAAATGGGCGGTGGTGAACGCCGACTATCACATTGAGGAGCACGGAAGTATCCCAACATGCACCTCGCCCGCCGACCAGGTTATCGAAACGTTCCGCTCGGTGATCGAGCCCCATCGCGCTCGGGTGAGGGGTGTGGGAATAAGTATGCCCGGAGTCTTTTCCGAAGGCGATTCCGATGGCGTGGTTGGGGGAGGCGGCGCCCTTCACTGTTTGGACGGATATCCGCTCGGTCGCATCTTGCGCGAGAGCACGGGGCTTCCCGTAACCATCGAGAACGATGCGATGTGCGCGGCACTGGGAGAATATGCCGTCGGCGCGCTGAAGGGGGTCTCCCTGGGGTTGATGGTGGTGATCGGTACGGGTCTCGGCGGTGCCATCGTTGTTGACGGTCACATCTTGCGAGGCGCGCACAATCTCGCCGGCACCGTGTGCTTTGTGAGCAACGATGTGCGCAAGCCCGTGACCTTTGGGTCGGTGTACGGTGATGTCACCAGCTGGCGGGCGCTCCGAGACCAGGTGTGTGCGGCGAAGGGGATTGATCCGACCGATGATATCGACGGATATCGGATTTTCTCTTGGATTGAAGAGGGGGATGAGGACGCTCGTCGCGGTCTGGATGCATACGCGTTGGTCTTCGACAACATGCTGATGGGGTTGCAGTCGGTCATCGACCCTGAGGTCATCGTGGTCGGCGGCGGAATCAGCGCCCGTCCCGAGCTGTTTGAGGCATTTGAGCGCATGATGGATCAGGCTCACGTTCTTCCCATCATACCGAGGCCCTGCATCAAGCCAGCACAGAACGGCAACGATGCCAATTTGCTTGGCGCTGTGCGCACGCTGCGCCGCTCGCTTGGCGAGTGCGATTGATTGGCGGCTGGTGGCCCGACTCGCGGCCTCCTGTCCTAAAAAAAGAGTATGGGCTCCTTCGTTCATTCGAACGAAGGAGCCCACGTTTTGTAAGGGGCCTCCTGGCGAATTTTCATTCGCCAGGAGGCCTTTTGCTGTTGATCGAGAATGTCGCTGGACAGTTAGCTCAGATACGTATTTTTCAGAGGGTGTGTAAAGGCCGACCTGAGCCCGATTGGGCTGAATTTGACTTTCTGAACCGGTGGAGACGCTCATATAAGGGGGAGAAAGGTTGTCATGGGGCTCAAAGTGACTTCAAACCACTCTATTAGCGCCAAGAAGCACGGCCAAAAAATACGTATCTGAACTAACTGTCCACAACCCTCCGCAAACCTTTCATTCCAACCCAAATCAGCCAACGTACGTCATAGCAATCCCCGGTAGGTCGCAGGGTGGCGGTTGAGCCTTTCCCTCGGGAAACTTCGCGAAGCCCAGTTCCCGAGGGAAAGGCTCAACCGCCACCACAAAGACCGCAGGGACGGGAGCAGCTATACTACTCTCAGTAGTTAAGGGTCGCGGATTCGCCGCGTCACCGCTCTCAACAGGAGGTCTTTGTTTATGGCAGATCAAAAGCCGGTTGTCGGGATCATCATGGGCTCCAAGTCCGATCTGGGTGTTATGGAAGGTTGCACCGCCGAGCTCGAGGCGCTGGGCGTGCCCTATGAGCTTGTCATTGCGAGCGCACACCGCACACCGGCGAAGGTCCACGAGTGGGCTTCGACTGCCGCCGATCGCGGCATCAAAGTGATTATCGCCGCTGCCGGCAAGGCCGCCCACTTGGGTGGTGTCGTGGCTGCCTTTACGCCGCTGCCGGTTATCGGCGTGCCTATGAAGACGAGTGACCTGGGCGGTATGGATTCGCTGCTGTCGATGGTGCAGATGCCTTCGGGCGTGCCCGTGGCCTGCGTTGCCATCAACGGTGCCAAGAACGCCGCCATCTATGCCACGCAGATTCTGGGTGCTTGCGACCCCGAGTACCGCAAGGTTATCGAGAAGATGAAGCAGGAGATGGCCGACGCCTAGGCGTTCCGCCGTTTCACCGCAGTATAAGGAGAGCCATGTCCGATTATCAGGGAAAACGATTCAAGGCTTCTCAGATTCCCGATCCGTCGAAGCCGGGTGCTGCCCATGCGGCACAGCAGGGTCGGACATCCTCTCCTCAGCAGCCGCGCGCGCCGCGTTCCGTAACGCCGACGTCCCATCGCCGCCAGGATACGCCGGCTGCGTATCGCCCTTCGTCATATGGCACGGCAAAGAAGCAGGCTCGGACGACGAGGCGGCTGAGTGACGCGCCGTCCAACTATGCCGAGCAGCCGCGTAAGAAACGCCGATCCATCATTCCCATCTTGCTCATCATCGTGGGCATCGGCCTGATTGTCGCCGCCGCCGCTATCTTTATTAATGCCCAGATTGGCTATAAGCAGGCGAGCGATTCGTATCAGAAAATCGAGAAGCAATATGTAAGCGATAAGGACGCCAGTGGCGTGCCGATTATCGACTTTAATGCGCTTGCCCAGACAAACCCCGAGGTTGTGGGTTGGATTTACGCGCCCGGCACCAACATCAACTATCCCGTGGTGCAGACCAACAACAACTCCAAATACCTCAACACGCTGTTTGACGGTACATCTAACGCGTCCGGTGCCATTTTCTTGGATAGTGATGACACCGCGCCGGGAATGGTCGACCAGCAGACCACGATCTATGGTCACCACATGAACGACGGATCGATGTTCAATGTGATCTCGGACACGACCGATCAGGCGACGTTCGACAGCATAGAGTACGTGTATTACATCACGCGCGACGCCACCTATAAGCTGCGTCCGCTGGCGACCAAAGTGGTCGAGGACACGTATGCCAAGGCGCGCACACCCAATTTTGAGGGCGACGACGGGCTCAAGAACTACCTGTCCGAGATGCTCGACGGTGCCTCTGCCGTGGCGAGCGATGCCACCGATCGTGCTGCTTCGGCAACCAAGGTCGTAACGCTTGTGACCTGTCGCTCGCTGTCGCTGAGCAACACACGCGCCGTCATGGTGCTCACGCCGGTCGAGGAATAGATAATGGGCTACTCAATGACGGTGAAAGGGGAAATGATGCTCGAGAATGGCAAAACGATGCCTTCGGTTGATGTTTGGCTGCGCGAGGCCAAGGCCGATGCTTCGGCGGCAGGCTGTGGTATGTATCTGACGCATAACGGTGTGGTGCGCGCGACGCCCAAGGCCGAGGCGCGCGGTGTCGAGACCGATGGCGTGGCGCCGGGCCACAAGGTGGGCGGCATGGTGTTTGGCTACGACGCCAGCAAGGTACAGGCCGCCATCGAGGCGACGCGCGCGATGCCGGGTATCGGCTATGTGCGCGTGTGGCTGGCGAGCGGCGAGCTTGCCGTAGGTGACGACATCATGCTCGTGCTCATCGGCGGGGACATTCGCCCGCACGTGGTCGATGCGCTGCAGGCGCTCGTTGGCACCATCAAGAACGAATGCGTGAGTGAGGTCGAGCGCGAGGCGTAGAGGCTTGCGTCGATAGAAGGCTCGTTTATAAAAATGCCCGCCGGTACGTGTGATACCGGCGGGCATTTTGCGTTTTGGGCGCGGTGGGTGCTACACGCGCGTCGCATCCTTGGGGCTCATGGTCATGCTCTGGAAGCGATTCTCCATAAAGTCATTATCGAAGTACTTGCCGTAGAACTGCGCAACGGGAATATCCGGTTCCGTGCCGTTGACGCGCTGATACCAATAATCGAGTGACTGCAGCGTCATAACGCCATCGACCAGCATAATGATGGTGAAGATGACGGTAGCGGAGTAGCGGCTCTTCCACGGAATCATGTTGATGAGCTTGAGCAGCCTCGGCAGCAGCAGCTTGATCCAGATGAGGCCACCCAGGCCCCACAGGCAGGCGAAGTCCGTGCAGGTACGTCCGCCGGTAAGGACGGCGAGCGGATCGGGCATGCCAAAGAGCTTCATATGCGAGTAGCTCCACGAGACCACACCGAACGAGGTCTGCATAAACCAGCCCACGAACACCTCAAAGCTTGCACCGAGCAGCGCGCTCACCAAAAAGATAATGATGGGGTTCTTTTTATAGAAGCGGTTGAGCACCATGGTCATGAGCACGGCGCCAAATCCGTAGATGGGGCTGAAGGGGCCAAACAGCATGCCGGCGCGGTTCTGGTAAACGCCCGGGTCATCGACCGTCATATGCCAGATGTCCTCGGCGATCAGGCCGAGTATGCAGCAGACAAAGAATACCCAGAACAGGTTGAAGTAGTTGAGCTTAATGTAGCCTTCGCCGGTTTCATCGCGCCCGAGCATGCCCTCGGCGGCGGCGTCGCGATCGAGCATCTCCTGCAGGCGGCGCTGCAGCTCGCGCTCCTGGCGCAGCGTGGGGTCGACGGTGGCCGAAAGCGCGACGAGGATGCCGAGCTGGATGGCAGGGCGAAGCAAGAAGGGCCCGATGCCCTGGAGCATCACGTCAACCAAAAGCTCGACGACGGTAAACGCGATAAGGATATAGGACAGGCGAGCGGCGTTGCGGCGCTGGTTTTTGATAAGGTCCAGGCCAAAGATGATCAGGATGACGGCGCTTGCCGCAGAGAGCATGATGCCGGCGACGATAAGGCCGACCGCGACGAGCGTGTTGTCGCCGAGCTTGGCGGCGGCGTTGCCGTTGATGAGCGCGGTGATGACCTGCCACATAAAGGCGCCGACCGAAGGGAGCGTGCCCACGCCGGACAGGATGCACAGGACGGCGTACACCTTAATGATGAGGGGGATCTTCTTGACCTCCGTGGCGCTGGGGACGCTGGGGTCGAGTTCGTTTCGATCCATACATAACCTTTCTCGTTTTGCTGTCGGTTATAAGGATACGTCGCCGACCTGCCAAAAGACAGGACGAACGTCCCAATTGCAACTTTGTAATCCCCAACGGCGGACGCGGCGGCCATCTGGGGGCGCGGGCGCTTGCGCTGGACAGACCGATAAAATGTTTGGCCGCAAAACGGATTATTAGCTCGGTGGGCTTTTAAAAAGCGCTGCTCATGCGCTGAGGAGCGCGTCGCACCGTGCGTATAATAAGGCGGGTAACGCCAAAATACGAGGCTCTGAGGGGATGCCATGTCTCAAGAAACCATCCGCGCGGCCGAGCGTGCCGCGGGACAGGTGAACGCCATGTCGACGTATGATCCGGACTCCGACCAGCTGCATGAGGAATGCGGCATTTTTGGTGTGTGGGCGCCCGATCGCGACGTGGCTCGACTGACGTACTTTGGTCTGCGCGCGCTACAGCATCGCGGCCAGGAATCGGCGGGAATCGCCGTGGGTGATGGCGGCACGGTTATGGTTCGCAAGGACCTGGGACTGCTCGATCGCGTGTTCTCCAACGCCGACCTGTCGACGCTCTCCGGTCAGCTGGCCGTGGGCCACGTGCGCTATGGCACCGCCGGTGCCAAGAGCTGGGAAGCCTCGCAGCCGCATCTCTCTACCATCAACAGCGTCATTATCGCGCTTGCTCACAACGGCACTCTGGTCAACACCGACGAGCTGCGCCGCCAGCTGATCGAGCTGGGCGTGCCGTTCCTCTCCAATTCGGATTCCGAGGTCGCGACCAAGCTTATCGGCTACTTTACTCAGCGTACAGGCCATCTGCGCGAGGGCATTCGTAAGACCATGGAGCTCGTGCGCGGCGGCTACGCCATGACGCTCATCAACGAGCAGGCGCTCTACGCATTCCGCGATCCTCACGGCATTCGCCCGCTGGTGCTTGGCAAGCTCGTGGACGAGGGCCTGGATCAGGCCGACGCTGCTTCTGTTTCGCAGCTGCCCTCGCAAGACGGCGCCGCGACGGTCGACTCCGCCGTCCATGTCACCCGTGCCGGCGGCTGGGTCGTTGCCTCCGAGACCTGTGCGCTCGACATCGTGGGTGCCGAGTACGTCCGTGACGTCCGTCCCGGCGAGATCTTGCGCATCAGCGCCGAGGGTCTTGTGTCCGAGCAGGGCGTGCCTGCCGCCGAAGAGCCTGCTAACTGCATCTTTGAGCAGGTCTACTTTGCCCGCCCCGACTCCATCATGAACGGCAAGAGCGTCTACGCCTGCCGTTACGACATGGGTCGTCAGCTGGCACACGAGGAGCCCGTCGAGGCCGACCTGGTCATCGGCGTGCCCGACTCCGGCCTGCCGCCCGCGGAGGGGTATTCGCACGAGAGCGGTATTCCCTTTGGCGAGGGCCTCATCAAGAACCGCTACGTGGGCCGTACGTTTATCGAGCCCACGCAGGAGCTGCGCGCCATGGGCGTGCGCATGAAACTCAACCCGCTGCGCGACAATATCGAGGGCAAGCGCCTGGTCGTCATCGACGACTCCATCGTGCGCGGCACCACCATGGTGCAGCTCGTCAAGATGCTGCGCAACGCCGGCGCCAAGGAGATTCACATCCGCATCAACTCGCCCGAGGTCATTTGGCCGTGCTTCTACGGTATCGATACCGACGTGCAGTCGCAGCTTATCAGCGCCAACAAGACGGTCGACGAGATTTGCGAGTATATCGGCGCCGATTCGCTGGCCTTCCTTTCGGTCGAGGGCCTGCTTAAGGTCATGCCCAAGGGCGGCTACTGCGACGCGTGCTTTACCGGCCGCTATCCCGTGGCGATTCCCGAGAGCTTTGGCCGCGACAAGTTTATGGAGGGCTTTAAGCCCCGCAACCTGGACAAGCCGCTGTACTTTGACGACGACGCCGTGGTCGAGAAATACGACGACCGCAGCTGGGAAGAGGAGCACGGCGAGGCCTAAAACCTGCCATATGGGGACAGGTATATTTTGGTAGGTTTTACCTGCTGTTTTGTTGATATGACGGCGGGTGCTGTTATGGCACACGCCGAAATGAACGCAATTATGAGCACCGTTTGGCGCCCGCGCGGCGCCACGGTAGTGGGAGAGGAAGGCTCAGATGAGCGACAGTAAGCATGTGACGTACGAGGACGCCGGCGTCGATACCGCCGAGGGCGGTCGCGCCGTCGACGCGATTAAGCAGATGGTCAAGGACACCAATCGTCCCGAAGTTATCGGCGGCATCGGCGGCTTCGGTGGCCTGTTCTCGGCTGCCGCGCTTAAGGATATGGAAGACCCGATCCTGATCAGCGGTACCGACGGCGTGGGCACCAAGCTCGTGCTCGCCCAGATCATGGACCGTCACGAGACGGTGGGCCAGGACCTGGTCGCTATGTGCGTCAACGACATTTTGGCTTCGGGCGCCGAGCCGCTGTTCTTCCTGGACTACGTTGCCATCGGTCACATCGAGGCCGAGCACATGGCAAAGATCATCAAGGGCGTGGCCGATGGCTGCAAGCTCGCGGGCTGCGCGCTCGTGGGCGGCGAGATGGCCGAGCACCCCGGCGTCATGGCTCCCGCCGACTACGACCTCGCCGGCTTTACCGTGGGCGTCGTCGACCGTCCCAAGATGCTCGACCCCGCGAACGTTCGCCCCGGCGATGTGATCCTGGGTCTGCCTTCCACCGGCGTGCACTCCAACGGCTACTCGCTCGTGCGCAAGGTCATCGGCGTCGACGGCATCAAACCGGGCACGCCCGAGGCCGCCGCTAAGGCCGAGGAGCTGAGCCGTCCGCTCGAGGAGCTCGGCGGTGCTTCGCTGGCCGACGCTCTGCTGGCTCCCACGCGCATCTATGTGAAGCCGATTCTGGAGCTGCTGCGTGGCGACGTCAACGTGCACGCCATTGCTCACATCACCGGTGGCGGCATTACCGAGAACCTCAACCGCGCGCTCGCCGACGATGTCGATGCCGTGGTCACCCGCAACGGTGCCGAGATGGGCTGGGATATTCCGCCCGTCATCACCTACGTGTCGCGTCAGGCCGAGCTCGCGCCCAACGAGGCATGCAAGACCTTCAACATGGGCGTCGGCCTGTGCCTGATCGTTGCCCCCGAGGACGAGGCTACCGTGACCGAGGCCCTGGTCGCGCTGGGCGAGAAGCCGTTCCGCGTGGGCGAGTGCGTCGAGGGTTCCGGTAAGGTCGTGTACTCCGATGAGCGCTAGCGAGCAGATGGCTGCTGCCGAGGGCCTGGGCTTTGTGCCCTACACCCGTCCGACCGGCACCGATACGGCCGAGCCGCTCAAGATCGGTGTGCTCATCAGCGGTTCGGGTACCAACCTGCAGGCGCTGATCGATCTGATCGCCGCCGGCAAGCTCAACGCTTCGATTGAGCTTGTGGTGTCGAGCCGTCCTTTGGCCAAGGGCCTGCAGCGTGCCGAGCGTGCGGGTATCCAGACGCTGACGCTGTCCAAGGATGTCTATGCCGACCCCATCGCCGCCGACGAGATCATCGCGCACGAGCTGCTCGAGCGCGGCTGCGAGTATGTGGTCATGGCCGGCTACATGCGCATGGTGCACACGCCGCTGCTGGCGGCGTTTCCCAACCGCGTGGTGAACCTGCATCCGGCGCTGCTGCCGAGCTTTACCGGCGCGTATGCGATCGACGATGCCTTTGCGCGCGGCGTCAAGGTGACCGGCGTGACCGTGCACTTTGCCAACGAGGTCTACGACAACGGCCCCATCATCGCCCAGCGCGCGCTGGCTGTCGAGGAGGGCTGGGATGTCGACACGCTCGAGGAACACATCCACGCGATTGAGCACGTACTGTATCCCGAGGTCGTGCAGATGCTCGCCGACGGCCGCGTCCACGTGCTGGAGAGCGGCAAAGTGGCAATTGATGCGGCACGCTAGTCGCGTGTAAGAGAGTTCGCTGAGCGCTCTCTGGGACGCAAGCGATCGAAAAAAGTTGATAGGGCTCCGTCCGTACGCGGGCGGGGCTCTTTTTGTGTGGCCTCTCAAGTTTGCTATACTGCTAGCAAGCAGAGAGGAGTCGCCATGGCAACAGCAACAGTGCAGCTCAACACGCGAATCGACCCTATGCTCAAGGCTGGCGGCGATGCGGTCCTGACTCGCAATGGGCTGGGGCCGAGTGACGCTATTCGTGCGCTTTGGACCTACCTTGTCGAGCATCAGACGTTGCCAGGATTTATGGTGGAGGATAGGTGCGAGGCACCCCGTGCGGAGAGTCTGGCCGAGCAGGGATGCGGGCTGGCTTTTTTCTCATTGGGGTTGAGCGCGGCGGATTTTGCGCCAGCTGAATCATCGGCAGACAACTGGGGTGCCGTACGCGACGACATGTACGATGCGATGATCGCTGGCATAGAGGCGAATTGCCGATGATTGCGGCAAAACGACTCTTGGTAGACACAAACGTTTGGCTCGATTATTACCTGCAAGAGGGAGCGTTCGACGAGGCGAAAAGATTGATTGAGTTGGCCGAGGCGGGAAAGATTGACCTTCTGTACGCGCCAACGACGGCAAAGGACCTGTTTTACATTGTGCCGCGGCGTCTAGCTCAGCGGAATGTGAATGGGGTTAACGCTCCGTTCGGTCCGGCTGCATGGGCCTGTATCGAGCATATGATGCAGGTGGCAACGGCTTCTCCGCTTTCGTTGGCGGAATGCGAGATGGCGCGTATGCTTGGCAAGCGTATGCCGGACCTTGAGGACAATCTCATCATTGCATCGGGCGATACGGCGGATGTCGACTACGTAATCACGAGCGACCGACGCATGTTGGAGGCGATGCCCGAGGTATGCTTGACGCCCGCGCGCGCACTCGAGCTCATCGGGATCCTCGGCTAACCTTGCATACTCCGTTTCGCTATCATATTGAGCATTGTGGCCCTCATGCAACTTTGGAGGACGATATGGCGGATAACGAAGCGCTGTTTACGCCTGAGCTGGTGTTTTTTGATTGGGAGTGTGCGACGCCTGATGAGGTGTTTGCGCGACTCGAAGGCGAACTTGCTCCACGCGGCTACATTGGCACCGGTTGGCTCGACGCCGTCCGCACGCGCGAGGATGCCTATCCCACAGGGCTTGCCATGCCGGCGGCCAACATTGCCATCCCGCATACCGATCCGGGGTTTGTGGCTAAGCCCTACATCGCGGTGGTGAAGCCGGCCACGCCCGTGACATTCAATGCTATGGCGGGCATGGGTGCCCCTGTGCCGGCGCAGATCGTCATCAACTTGGGCATTGCCGAGCCGGGCGGCCAGGTCGAGGCTCTGCAAGCGCTTATGAATATCTTTATGGACGCGGACACCGCGGCCGATGTGCTCGGCCAGACCACGCCCCAAGGCATGGTCGAAGCCATCCGCCGCCACTTTTAAATCCGGCCCCTGGGGACGTTCCTTTTGTCGCGGGGGCCGCGTTGTGACACAATGGCGTTTGTTCGATTCGTTATGCGAAAGGCCAACTATGGCAAATAAGAAAAAGAACTCCGAGGCCGCGCCGACGCCCGAGCAGCAGACTCGCGCTGCCTCCAGCTCTCGTAAGAAGCAGCGCAAGACGTACGTGTCTAAGACCGTCAAGATTGTTCTGGTGGTTATCGGCGTGCTGGCAATGTTGCTTTCCGTCTCGGCCATGGCGTGCTCCGGTCTTATGTCGCAGACCGAGGACACCTCGGGCTACAAGCTCACCGGCGGCGTTGCCGCCACCATCAACGGCACCAACCTCACCGAGGATACCGTGACCAAGCAGATCATGAGCATGCGCACGTCCTATGGTTATACCAAGGACAAGGATTGGGCGCAGTACCTGGTCAACAACGACCTTACGCCCAAGAAGTATCGCAAGCAGCTCATCGATTCCTACACGCAGCAGATTCTGCTTCAGCAGGCGCAGAAGGAGAACGGCGTGACGGTGTCGGATGAGGAGGTCGAGAAGGCTTGGAAGGACGCGTGCAAGAGCGCGGGCGGCGCCAAGACCTTTAAGAAGACCCTTAAGACCTACGGCTTCACCGAGGACAGCTATAAGAGCTCGCTCAAGGAGAGCCTGGCGCAGCAAAAGCTCAAGGAAGCCGTGGCGCCTACCAGCAAGCCCGAGGACAGCGAGATCGTCGATTACATCAACGAGAACCTGTCGAAGTACAACGATGCCCGCCGCTCGTCGAACATCCTGATCAAGGTCGATTCCGAGGCATCCGACGAGGACAAGGCTGCCGCCAAGGCCAAGGCGCAGGAGTGCCTGGACAAGATTAACTCCGGCGAGCTGAGCTTCGAAGACGCTGTGAAGCAGTATTCCGACGACACCGGTTCCAAGGAGAAGAAGGGCGACGTGGGCTGGGACAAGCTCACCACCTTCGTCGACAGCTACCAGACGGCACTCGAGGGGCTCAACAAGGGCGATGTGAGCGGCGTGGTCGAGTCGACGTACGGCTATCACATTATCAAGTGCACTGACTACTTCCATGTCGATAGCCAGGTCGATGATATCAAGCAGGTACCCAAGGCCATCAAGAAGTACGTCTCCAACGTGGTGAAGACGCAGGCGGCCAGCACTGCATATAGCGAGTGGCTAGAGCAGTACAAGAAGGATGCTGACATCACCGTCAATCCCATGCCCAAGGACGTACCCTATAACGTGAGCCTGAAGGGCGTCACCAAGAGTTCGACCGACGATTCGTCGACGACTGAGTAATCATGGGGCGGTGCTCGCGCGAGTGCCGCCCGCACTATTGAGGAGGATTTGCAGATGACCAACGAAGAGCTGCAGCAGGAAATGATCGCGGCCATGAAGGCCAAGGACAAGGTTCGCCTGTCCATCATTCGCCAGGTTAAGGCTGAGGTGAAGAATATCGAGGTCAATGAGCGCCGCGATGTGACTGAGGAAGACGTCAACAACATGATCAAGCGTCTGATCAAGCAGACGAGCGAGACGCTGGAGATGTCCATCAAGGCCGGCACCGACCAGGAGCGTACCGACAACCTGACCGAGCAGGTCAAGATTCTGGAGAGCCTTCTGCCCGCGCAGGTTTCGGGCGAGGAGCTCGAGGCCCTGATCGAGCAGGTCATCGCCGAGCTGGGCGCCACGTCCAAGAAGCAGATGGGCCAGGTCATGGGAGCACTCGGCAAGGCCACCGGCGGCAACTTCGACAAGCCGGCCGCGGCAAAGATCGTTGGAGCCAAACTCGCGTAATTTGTTATGCGGTTTTACCAAACCGCATAACGGCTCGACGCTGCAAACCCGTACACACGGCAATCTGACGTTCAATTTCAAGGGCGCGACCATAAGGTCTGCGCCCTTTCATTTCACGTCACCTTGCTCGCGTGTACGGGTTTTCGCTGACTTATGCTCAACAAGGGCGGTTGAGCGCTCATTGGGGACAGACTTAAATGAGTGCCCAATGAGCAGGCACTCATTTAAGTCTGTCCCCAATGAGTGGGTGGAAGATTGCGGGTTCTTTACGGGAATGTAGTGTGGGCTGCGGAAACGTGGTTCTTTCCGTACAATAGTTCAACTCGTGTAAACGCAGGGAAGGGACATTCATGGCAGACATGATCGAGATCAAGCATCTCAACAAGTACTTTGGCGACCTGCATGTGCTCAAAGATATCAACCTCACCGTCAAGCGCGGCGAGAAGCTCGTAATGATCGGGCCTTCCGGCTCGGGTAAGTCGACGCTCATCCGTTGCGTCGATTATCTGGAGGAGCCCACGTCGGGCGAGGTCATCATCGACGGTACGCCGCTTACCAAAAAGAACCACCTGGAGATGGCTCGCAAGTATAGTTCCATGGTGTTTCAGCAGTTCAACCTGTATCCCAACATGACGGTGCTCGGCAACCTGACGCTCGCGCCCATCAAGCTGCAAAAGAAGAGCAAGGAGGAGGCGACCGAGATCGCCATCGCCGCACTCAAGCGCGTCGGCATGGCGCATAAGGCCGGCGAGTATCCGCAGAATCTCTCGGGTGGTCAGCAGCAGCGCATCGCCATCGCCCGTGCCCTGTGCACCAAGCAGCCCATCATCCTGTTTGATGAGCCGACCTCGGCGCTCGACCCCGAGATGGTCCAGGAAGTCCTGGACGTTATGATTGAGCTCGCGCAGGAGGACATCACCATGATCTGCGTGACGCACGAGATGGGCTTTGCGCGCCAGGTGGCCGACCGCGTCGTCTTTATGGAGGACGGCCGCATTCTGGAGGAGGGCACGCCCGAGCACTTCTTCGATAACCCCGAGAACCCGCGCTGCCGCGAGTTCCTGTCTAAGATTCTGCACTAGGCGCGGTGATAGACATGACGGATATGACGAGGGCGGCCGTGTCGCGCCGTCACTTTTTGCAGCTGGCTGGCGCCGGCATGCTTGCGCTGACGGGGACCGCGCTTACCGGTTGCGGCAACTCTACCAGCGGCGAGGGCTCCGACAAGGGGTCCAAGCTTGCGGCCATTAAGTCGCGTGGCCATCTGAATGCCGGCGTTAAGAAGGACGTTCCCGGTTACGGCTATTACGACACCGCCAAGGGTCGCTTTGAGGGCATGGAAGTCGATTTGTGCTACCAGATCGCCGCTGCCGTCTTTGGCGTGAGCTACAAGGACGCCCGTGCCCAGGAGCTTGTCGAGTTTACCGACGTAACGCCCAAGACGCGCGGCCCGCTGATCGATAACGGCCAGCTCGATGTGGTTGCGGCGACCTACACCATCACCGACGAGCGCAAGAAGAGCTGGGATTTCTCGACGCCGTACCGTACCGACTACGTGGGACTCATGGTCAAGAAGCGTTCGGGCTTTACCTCGATTGAGGACCTGGACGGCAAGGTCATTGGCGTGAGCCAGGGTGCTACCACGCAGGGCCTGATCGAGCAGATGATCAAGGACAACGGCTTTAGCTGTAAGCCCGAGTTTAGGGCCTTTAGCGGCTATCCCATCATCAAGAGTTCCCTCGACGCCGGCAATATCGACGTCTTTGCCATGGACCGCTCCACGCTGGCCGGCTACATGAACGAGACCGTTGAGCTGCTGCAGCCCGAGGTCAAGTTTGGCGAGCAGGGCTACGGCGTGGCGACCAAGAAGGGCTGCGACCTTTCGGCCGTGGTCGATCAGGTGATTTGCGATCGCCTGGCCGACGGCTGGCTCGACCAAGAGGTCAAGACCTGGGGTCTTGTATAGGCGCATCGTCCAAGGAAGGAATCAAATGCTCGAAGGATTATTTGACGCCGACCGTTGGTCGACGACATTTCAAAACATGGGGCCCTTCTGGGAGGGCTTTGGCGTGACGCTACAGGTGGTCGTTGCCGGTCTGCTGCTGTCGCTGGTGCTGGGCACGCTGCTGGGCGTGTTCTCCACCACCCGTTCGCGCGTGCTGCGCGCCATAAGCCGCGTGTACGTGGAGTTTTACCAGAACACCCCGTTGCCCGTGCAGGTGCTCTTTATGTACATGGCCGGTCCGCAGTTTTTGCAAGCCATAACCGGTGCCGACCAGCCGGTGCGCATCGCGCCGTTCGTGCTGGGCTTCTTGGGCGTGGGCCTGTATCACGCGGCCTACATTTCGGAGGTCATCCGCACCGGTATCGAGGCGGTTCCGCGCGGTCAGATGGAGGCGGCCCAGAGCCAGGGCTTCACCCGTGCCCAGGCGTACTGGTACATCGTGCTGCCCCAGACGTTCAAGATCATTCTGCCGCCGCTGTGTAACCAGGCACTCAACCTGGTCAAGAACACGTCGGTGCTGGCGCTTGTGGCCGGCGGCGACCTTATGTACCGTTCCGACAACTTTGTGAG
Organism: uncultured bacterium; assembly: GCA_905215135.1. Classification (GTDB taxonomy): domain Bacteria; phylum Actinomycetota; class Coriobacteriia; order Coriobacteriales; family Coriobacteriaceae; genus Collinsella. Next base: position 143,686 of record CAJMOX010000004.1, on the reverse strand, counting down.
TCTGTACGGTTACCTGCAGGGATATATCGTCTGCTGCCTTATGTACTTCATCATCTGCTTTCCGCTCGCCATGCTGGTGCAGTGGCTCGAGCGCCGCTCCAAGGAGCGTCCGCGCGGCGTGAGCCTGGCCGAGCTGGGGCTCGACAACGTAGAGGAGGCCTAGCGCATGGAAATCTTCAACGCGACCAACCTGCTCTACATTTGGGGCGGCTTTGTTAAGACGATCGAGATCTCGGCGCTGTCGATCTTTTTCTCGCTCATCTTTGGCACGGTGCTGGCGCTCGTTAAGAGCTATGCGCCCCGCCCGTTCCGTATTTTGGTGAGTGCCTATATCGAGCTGTTCCGCTGCACGCCGAACCTGCTGTGGATCCTTTTTATCTACTTTACGGTGCAGGGTTTGGATATTGTGATTTCGACCATCGCCTTTACGCTCTTTACCAGCGCTGTTATGGCCGAGATTGTGCGCGGCGGTCTCAACTCGATTCCGCGCGGCCAGTTTGAGGCAGCGCAGAGCCAGGGCTTTGGCTTCTTTGCCACTATGCGCTACATCATTCTGCCGCAGACGTTTAAGACGATCATTCCGGCGCTGTTTAGCCAATGCACGACCGTCATTAAGGACAGCTCGTATCTTTCGGGCATTAACGTGGCCGAGCTCATGTACACGGCAAACGTCGTGATGGCCCATGCGATCGACCTGTCGCAGGTGCTTATGCTCTACGGCCTGGTGTTTGCGATGTACTTCGTGCTCAACTTTGGTATCTCGCTGCTGGTTCGCGCATATCAGAGGCGAATGGTGGCAGCGTAGAATGTGGCAAAGGGACAGCCCCTTTGTCACATAGAGAAAGGAATCGCGATGAGCGATCTGGAGAACAAGAAGAGTCCTGTGGTCATTACCATCGCGCGCGACTTTGGTGCCGAGGGCCACGAGATCGGACGCATCCTCGCCAACGAGTTGGGGATTCCTCTGTACGACAACGAGCTGCTGGTGCGCGCGTCGCTGCGTGCGGGCGAGTCACTCGATAAGATGGCCGCCTATGACGAGCGTCTGGCTGTGGAGAACATGGCGTTTCTGCCCGACCGCTACGACGCGCGCTCGTACTCGGACAAGTTGTTCCAAAAGATGAGCCAGGTGATTTTGGACTTGGGCGAGACTGAGAGCTGCATTATCGAAGGCCGTCTGTCCGATTACCTGCTGCGTAACAACCCCAACCACATTGCCGTGTTGGTGACCGCACCCTTTGAGGACCGCGTCGAGATCGTACGCAAGAAGCGTGGCCTTAATAAAAAGAAGGGCGCCAAGCTGGTCAAGCAGCAGCAGAAGGCGCGCGAGGCGTTCTACAAGCGCTACAGCGCCGGAAAGTGGAAGATGACGAGCGGTAAAGACATCGTCGTCAACCGCGCCAAGCTGGGCCGCGAGGGCTGCAAAGACGTTATCGCCGCTGCCTACCGCTACAAAGTAGCGCAGCTCGAAGACTAACCGACCAAACCACCACAAGGGGGACACAGGCACCTTTGTGGTGGTTTTTGTTTTAGGCCGAGGGAAAGGCCTTGGTGAGACCGGCGCGCGTCTGCGTGTCGGTCTTTTGATAAATGGAGCTCAGGTGGCGCTGTACCATGCGCATCGAGATGCCGAGCTCCTCGGCGATCTGCTTGAGCGGGCGTTCATCCTGGGTCACGGCTATGAGCACGTCGACTTCGCGCGGGGTGAGAGCGTGGTTGACGATGAAGACCTGACGCTGCTCCTCGATACTCGGTGCTGCCAGTGCCTCCTCGGCAAGCTGTTGATGTTCGCGCTCCTGCTCGGTTTGGGGCAGGCGGAACAAGCCGGCTGCCACGAATGCTGCGCAGGCGGCGACGAGAAGCACGACCGCGCCAATCATGATGAGGGCGACGTTGCCAGAGGTCACAAGCGCAAGCGAGACGCCCGACGTGGTGAACGCGCACACGTTATTGGCCGCACGGCCCATGCCGGCCCAGAAGGCGGGCACGTGCATGCGCGGTGCCAGCTGAGTAAACGTGGCGGTAAAGAACGTGACGAAAAAGCCCGAGCTCAGGTAAAAGACGACAAGGCCCAGGTTGGGATCGGCGCCGGCTTCCACGGCCAGGATGGAAATGGTCGAGAGCACGGCGATGCCGAGCATGACAAGTCCCATGTATCGGCGCTCGGCAAGATCAAAGATAATGCCGGCGGCAAGGCCGCTCGCCGCCAAAAAGAGGCGCGGCCATGTTTGCACGGCAATGGTGCCGTGGGCGTTGGGGAGCGTGACCACGTTGTCGAGGGTCGAGAACAAGCAGGCAAGAATCAGGACGAGCGCGATGCTCCAACACGCCTGCTTGGCAAGGGCGTGCGATGGCTCAACAAAGGGATTGATGGCGGGGCTGGAGCTCTCGGCAGCCTTTTGGGGAACGACGCTGAGGGCAGAGATGGCGATCGTTGCCGCGCCAAGAATGATGAGCTCGACGATGCCACCGCAATTGAGCAGGTTGATGGCGAACTGCATCAGGATGCCCGCGGCATAGGCTGCTCCCGCACCGGTGGCGAGTTTGGGGTCATCCTGGAATGCCAACGAAAAGGCGTGGTGAGCAGCGGCACCCAGCAGACCGAGCCCAAAGAATGCCACGCAGCCCAGAATCTCGAGCACAAGCGGGGCCGTAGGGAACTGAATTTGCGTCAGGCCCATGATGACGATAGGGACGGCGGCGGCGTTGACGGCTGCTAGTGAGTGGCCTTTGCGCTGCGCGAGCCCGAACAGCGGCGCGTACCCGATAAAGCCGAGCACGCTCGCACCCAGAATAAAGCCCTGTGCGATTACAACACGTTCGGCACCGGAGAGCAGCCCGACATTGATATCGAAGCGAAACTCGGCGGAAAGAAAGGCGAAGGTAAAAAGAGCGAGTGCCAGAAGCGCGTTGATTTTAGGCTTGCTTAGGTTCAAGGACGGTCCTTTGGATGGACGAATAATCGTGTCCTCGATTGTAGCGTTCCCGGGACGAGTGTGGCGATGGCGAAATCATATTGACTTAAACCGCAGGTAGAGGCCTGGGTTCACATCTACGAACCTAGGCATACGGAGTCATTTGACACATCTTGGTGGTACAGAATCACCGCAAAGGGGACAGGCACCTTTGTGGTGGTATGGCCCATCGACCAAGGAGGCCGTTATGTACGGAAACCACTTTGACAAGCAAACCCAACGCGAGCGTACCTGCTCGCTGGTTCACGGTACTTGGCGTTGTGTGGGTGCCAAAATCGCTTGCGCTGGCGCGTGTGCGCTTATGGTCGGCCAGCTGCTGCTGCCGAGCGTGGCGCTGGCGACGGAATGCGCCGATCCCGCCGCTGGGACGGATGAGGTTGCCGCGGCTCCGGTAACGCCGACGGTTGCGGAGGATACGGCTGCAACGACCGCACCAGCTGTTTCGACCGCGCCTGCAACCGATGCTGCTCCGGCGGCGCAAGCCACCGCTGAGCCTCAGCAGACGGCCCCGACTGGCGCCACCGATGAATCCAACGATGCGGCACCCGCTGAACAAAATACTCCCAGCGACAACGCCGCCACGCCGGCGAATGACGCCATCATGCCCTGCGGTGTGACCGATGTTGTTGGCGGCAGCGGCGTTAGGGTCAATATTACGGTGCGGAACAATTACACCGACATCAAGAAAGAAGAAACGATTGAGTATGTGAAGGGGATTGCCCTTGTAGATGGAGACCAGTCTGCTCTCGATGGTAGCGCTTTGACTTTTATCGGCCTGGGGGACTTGATCGTCCATGCGGCGTATGACAGTGCGAGCAATAAAACAACGCTTACCCTGGATATCAGCAAGATTCAGAGACAGAAGGAGGAGCAGAAGTACTTTACGGAGTACAAGGAGAATAAGTCCAAGATGACGACCACCTATGATGGATCCAAGCTTACGTATACGGGTACAGAGCCCGGGAATATCATCATCGGTGATCCGGACGACGCCTTTAAAGGAGACACCGAGGCGACCGGGAAACCCACTATTAACGAGATCCGGGATGACTACTACACCCGCACCCATGTCTACGAGAGGGCGTGCCTTGTTGTCCCGGCAGCGGAATCAGAATCGGAATCCATCTCCTTTGCCAATGTTCAGAATACGAACTTCAATTGGCAGCTGGATACTGGTCCGCAGGCGACGGCAGGTGTCCCTAACTACGATGCAGATAAATACGAAATCGCTTATGAATGCTGGCAGGAATTTGAAAACAACGAACCCGTTGCTGCCTGGTATTCCGATAACGGATCACATGGTTCCCTGCCGACTATTACAAAGTTTAAAAGCGGGAAAGAGTACGTGTATTCTCTTATGCTGAAGCCAAAAGACGGATATTCCTTCAGCGATGAAACCGTTGTTACCGTAAACGGGGAAACCGTAAAGTCGAGTCTAAGCGGAGAATTCCTGTGTGTCCCTGCTATTAAAACGATTACGATGCCTGCTTCGTCGGAAAACGAAGCTCTTGAGAATCTAAACGTCAACGATGTGAAAATCGACTACGCGCCCGGCGAGGCGCCGCGTGCGACCGCGACGATTTCTGCCGCCGATGCCGATAAGTATGAGATCGCCTATGAGTGCTGGGAAGAGATGGATGGCAGCGACCCTGCGGAGCTCACGCCCGTTGCCTTCTGGTATTCCGACCCTGCCAAGTATCCGACGGGCGCGAGGAGGATCGAACACTTCGAAGAGGGCAAGTTCTACATGTACTCCGTTGAGCTGAGGCTCAAGGGCGACAATACCGTGGCCGATGACTGCATGATGTACGTCAACGGTCATTGGGCGCACCACATCAAGACCGTCAACGGCGTCTTCGCGCCAAACGCTGACAATATGCTGTGCGAGCAGCCGATCGACGAATGGCGGGCCATCGACGTTATCGAGATCAACGGCGCCACGACCACCTTCAAGGCGGGCGATAAGCCGGTCTTTACGGCGAATGTTCCGACGGGTTCCAACTCCCTTCCTCAGTGTGAGTTCTGGACGGGCAGCGATGGCAGCGAAGTGAACTCTCAGAAGTTCTGGGATCAGAACATCACGAATCACATCGACGCCTTTAAGCCCGGCGTGACCTATCGCTACGGTATCTACCTCAAGCCGGCGCGCGGCTTCTACTTTACACCCGACACCAAGCTGGTGATCAACGGCCAGGAGTGCGGCTACCAGGTGGGCGAAGCGAGTGTAGTTGATCCCGAGAGCGGCTGGATCTACACCCTGTGGCTCAACACCGATCTGACTTTTACGCCCGAAGCCACGTCGACTCCCGATCCGCAGCTTACGCCGGAACCCAAGCCGACGCCGCAGCCCGAGGTGAAGCCCGAGACCAAGTCCGCGGTCAAGCCGGCCACGACAACCGCCACGATCAAGACGGTTGAAAAAACCACGCAGGCCAAGAAGGGCGATGCTGCTCTGGTGGCCACGGGGGATACCACCGCGATGACGGTCGCCGCCCTAGGCATCGCCGGCGCAACCGTAGCCGCCGCCGGCCTCGCCGCGACCAAGCGCCGCAAGCGTTAGAGCTGGGTGACGGCTCTCGTTCTCGGCCTCAGCAAAATCTCAATCTGTAACACCAAACTGCCCAAAACGGCTCTAGATGTTACAGATTGAGATGAACCGAATGGCCGCCAATCTAATGTCTCGATCCGTAACACGTAGCGGGGAATTTGGTCTCTAACTGTTACAGATTGAGATGAACAGGCGGATGTTCGTACAATATCTCGATCTGTAACAACTACGATGCTCAACAGGCTCCAGGTGTTACAGATCGAGACAGAGCGACCAGGCTAGTTCAAAACCACCACAAAGGCACCTGCCCCCTTTGTGGTGGTTTGGGCGGCCGGTATAGAAAAAGTCCCCGCCGGGCGTGTGCTCGACGGGGACTTTGCCGTTTGATGGCTAGCGCTGTGGGTGATTACTCGCCCAGCAGGCTCTTGGTGATCGAAGCGGCGGCCTTCTTGCCGGCGCCCATCGCCAGAATGACCGTAGCGGCACCGGTGACGATGTCGCCGCCGGCCCAGATGCGGGGATCGGTGGTCTGGCCGGTCTCCTCGTCGGCAACGATGTAGCCCCACTTGTTGAGCTCCATCTTGCCGCCGATCTTGGCAGCGAAGGGGTTGGCGTTGGTGCCAATGGCCGAGATCGCGACATCGCAGGGGATCTCCTCGATGGCGCCCTCGATGGGCACCGGGCGGCGACGGCCGGACTCGTCAGGCTCGCCGAGCTCCATCTTCTGGACCTTGACGGCGCACACGGAGCCGTCTTCGCCAGCGACAAACTCGAGCGGGGAGACGAGCGGCAGAACCTCGACGCCCTCGGCCTTAGCATGGTGCAGCTCGGCGCGACGGCAGGGCATCTCGTCCTCGGTACGACGGTAGGCGATGATGGCGTGCTCGGCGCCCAGACGCTTGGCGGTACGGACGGCGTCCATAGCCACGTTGCCGCCACCAAAGACAACGACGTTCTTGCCGTGCTTGGTGGGGGTGTCGTACTCGGGGAACTTGTTGGCCTTCATCAGGTTCACGCGGGTGAGGTACTCGTTGGCGAAGAAGACGTTGGGCAGGTTCTCGCCGGGAACGTTGAGGAACTTGGGCAGGCCAGCGCCGGTCGCCACGTAGATGGCGTCGAAGCCCTGCTCGAACAGCTCCTCGGCCGTGGCCATGTTACCCACGACGGAGTTGTACTCAAACTTGACGCCCATGTCCTCCAGGCCGTCAATCTCGCGCTTGACGACCGCCTTGGGCAGACGGAACTCGGGGATGCCGTAGACCAGCACGCCGCCGCCGGTGAAGAATGCCTCGAAGACGGTGACGTCAAAGCCGTTGCGGGCGAGCTCGCCGGCGCAGGTGATGCCGGACGGGCCGGAGCCGACGACGGCGACCTTCTTGCCGTTCTTGGGAGCCATCTTGGGCGTGGAGGCGAGCTCGGGGCGGTCACCCAGGAAGCGCTCGAGCTGGCCGATGGCCACGGGCTCGGACTTCTTGCCACGGATGCACTTGCCCTCGCACTGGTTCTCCTGCGGGCAGACGCGGCCGCAGATAGCGGGAAGCATGGAGTCCTCGCGGATGGTATCGAGAGCGCCGCCGAAGTCCTTCGCGCGGATCTGCTCGATAAAGCGGGGGATGTTGATGTTGACGGGGCAGCCCTCAACACAGAACGGCTTCTTGCAGTTGAGGCAGCGCTCGGCCTCGGCCAGCGCCATCTCCTCGGTGAAGCCCTTGTCGACGGGGCGGAAGTCGCAGGCGCGCTCGGCAGCCGGCTCCTCGTTATCGGGGGTGCGGGGCGACTTCATATCGGCAACGAAACGACCGTTAACTAGTGGCATGCGCAGCTCTTTTCCTCATAGGCCTTGAGGGACTCGCCCTCTTCGGAACGGTAAGCGGCCTGGCGGGCACGAAGGTCATCCCAGTCGACCAGGGTGGCATCGAAGTCGGGGCCGTCGACGCAAGCGAACTTGGTCACGCCGCCCACCTCGACGCGGCAGCAGCCGCACATACCGGTGCCGTCAACCATGATGGGGTTGAGCGACGCGGTGATGGGGGTGTCGTACTTCTGGGCGGTGAGGGTCGAGAACTTCATCATCGGAACGGGGCCGACGCAGAAGACCTGGCTCACGGCCTTGTCCTGCAGCAGGCGCTCCAGCGGAGCGGTGACAACGCCCTGCTCGCCGTAGGAGCCGTCGTCAGTGGTGATGTGGATGTGGTCCTCGTCGAGGAGCTCGCGGAACTGGTCCTCCATGAGCAGGAGGTCCTTGGTGCGGGCGCCCATGATGGCGTGCACCTCGTGACCGGTCTCGACCAGGTGCTTGGCGACCGGGAAGGCAATTGCCAGGCCGACGCCGCCGCCAATGACGGCGCAGGGGCCCTCAGCCATCTCGGTGGGAACGCCCAGCGGGCCCACGACGTCGCGCAGCGACTCGCCGGCCTCGTAGGTGGAAAGCATCTCGGTGGTCTTGCCGATCACCATGAAGATGAACTCGACCCAGCCCTCGTCACCGTTCCAACCAGCTAGGGTAAACGGGACGCGCTCGCCCGTCTCGTTGGCGCGAACCATGAGGAACTGTCCAGCGTGCGCATGCTTGGCGATCGCGGGCGCCTCGATGCGGAACTTGAACACCTTCTCCGAGAACTGCGTCTTCTCCAGGATCTTATACATAGAACCCCTCTCTTGTTAGGGCCGCCGAACCGTGCCTCCACGGAAATGGACGGTAGCCCGAGTAAAACCGTACGCGCACAGGCGTTGTGCAGACATACGGTGCAAATTATACCCTCATGGACATGCTGTTTACGTGTGTCTTCGGCGGTTGGGAAAAGGGTTTATCCACTTCGACCTACCAAATAGGGATAGGTTTATTTTGGTCGGTTTTATCAGGCAAAACGGCAAAGGGGGCCGGCCTCGGGTTGTGATGAGGCCGGCCCCCTTTGGGGTGTTATGCGTGTATGGCGGCGCGGGGTTTATTGCGATGCGGCCACCGGGGCGTTTCCGCAGATAAAACCTGCCAAAATAAACCTGTCCCTAAACGGTAGGTTTTAGTGCTTGCCGTTGGCGGAGGCGGCGCCGTTGACGTGGTCGCGGGCATAGATCACGCCGTGCACGATGGCGAGACCCGCGGCGTCGGCGGCGCGGGCGCAGGTGTCCTGGAAGTCATCGGCCTCGCGGGCGCGCAGCTGTTTGAGCACATAGTCTGCCACGGCCATCTTGCCGGGAGGGTTGCCGATGCCGGTGCGGATACGGCTAAAGTCGCGGCTGCCCATCTTGTCGATGATGGAGCGCAGGCCGTTGTGCCCGGCGTGGCCACCGCCCACCTTGACGCGCACGTCACCGGCGGGGATGTCGAGCTCGTCGTGAATCACGAGTAGCTCCTCGGCCTTGATCTTGTACTCGCGGCAGAGCTTGGAGATGGGGCCACCCGAGGTATTCATATACGACTGCGGCTTGACCAGCACGATCTGGCGCTTGCCACCCTCTTCCTCGGGATCGTTGATGTTGATGAGTGCGACCTCGGCGCCGGCCTGGTTTTTCCAGTACGTGACACCGGCCTGACGGGCCAGCTCATCGATCGCCTTAAAGCCGGCGTTGTGGCGGGTCTCGGCATATTCCTCACCCGGGTTGCCAAGTCCGGCAACCATGCGAATCTTAAGCGGCTGTGCAGCTGCCATATTTGTCCTTCCGTTACACATAAAAGTTTAATCAACGACAAAGGCTACCACGCCCGCCGAAGGCGAGACTTCGTTTCAGCGAAATCCCACCAGACAAAAGCGCGGCCGCGGCAGAGCGAGCCGTCGGAACAGAAGAAACCCCCGCGCGACCTTTGCGAAGCAAGGGGGAGCGCGGGGGTTTCTTCTGTTCCGACGGCGATGCGCCGGGTTGCAAGGACGATGCGATTACAGCGCGAAGTCGCCGCCGACGAGCGTGGAGACGGGCTCCTCGTGGTAAACGGCGGAGATGGCCTGAGCGAACTCCTCGGCGACCGAGATAGTCTTGATCTTGCCGCCGACCTCGACGGGGATGGCGTCGGTGACGACGCACTCGACGATGGGGGCATCGTTCAGGCGCTCGATGGCCGGACCGGAGAAGATGCCGTGGGTGGCGCAGACGTAGATGTCGCCGGCGCCCATAGCCTTGAGCTCCTTGACGTTGGCGCACAGGGTGCCAGCGGTGTCGATCATGTCGTCGTTGATGATGCAGGTCTTGCCCTTGATGTCACCGATGATGCCCATGACCTCGGCGGCGTTGTGGCGCGGACGGCCCTTGTGGGCGATGGCCAGGTCGCAGCCGAGCATGTCGGACAGCTTCTTGGCGGCCTTGGCGCGACCCACGTCGGGGGAGACGACAACCAGGTTGTCGGTGTCGAAGTGCATGTCGTTGTAGTACTGGCCAAACAGCGGCAGTGCGGACAGGTGGTTAACCGGGATATCGAAGAAGCCCTGGATCTGGCCCTGGTGCAGGTCGAGGGTGATGATGCGGTTGACGCCGGCACGCTCGAGCAGGTTGGCGACGAGGCGGGCGGTGATGGGCTCGCGCGGGCCGGCCTTGCGGTCCTGGCGGGCATAGCCGTAGTGGGTGATAACGGCGGTGATGGAGCGGGCGGATGCGCGCTTGGCAGCGTCGGTGGCGATGAGCAGCTCCATGAGCATGTCGTTGACGTTGCCGCCGGCCACGGACTGAATCAGGAAGACGTCGGCGCCGCGGACGGTCTCGTCGTAGCGGGCGTAAATCTCACCATTGGCGAACTGCTTTAGCGTAAGGCCCGAAAGCTCGACCCCAAGGTACTCAGCAATCTTCTGAGCGAGGGGACGGTTGGAGGAACCGGAATACACGCGGATGGACTTGCGCATATTCTCCGACTTCTCGGGATCATTAATCGGCATTACCCTTCTCCTTTATATCGAATGCCATATAGATGCCTTGTTGCATTGTAACCGCGCGGCGGGGTTTATCGGGTCCTGATAACGTCTTTACCGTCAACGGACACGAACCGACCACTCATCCTGTCGCGCAGGTCACGATAGAAAAAGGAGCCGTCCCCATGGGAACAGCTCCTTAGATGCTTGGTAAAACGTTATACCTCGTCGTCCTCGTGCAGGCGGCGGCGATAATCGGCGGCCCAGCCCTCAATATTTACCTGACGGGCGCGGCCCAGACCGAGTGCGTCGGCCGGGACCGGCTCGGTGATGACGGAGCCGGCGGCCACGAGCGCGCCGTCGCCGATCTGGGCGGGCGCGACCATCATGGTGTCGGAACCGATGAAGGCATCCTTGCCGATGACGGTCTTGTGCTTGTGCACGCCGTCGTAGTTGCAGGTGATGGAGCCCGCGCCCACGTTGACGCCGGAGCCCATGGTGGTGTCGCCGATGTAGGACAGGTGCGGAACCTTGGAGCCCTCGCCGATCGTGGACTTCTTGATCTCCACGTGCGTGCCGGCCTTGGATCCGTCGAGCATGTGGGTGCCCGGGCGCAGGTAGGCGCGCGGGCCGCAGTCGACGCCGTTCTCGATGACGGCCTCGATGGCGATGGTCTCATCGATGGTGCAGCCGCTGCCGACGGTGGTGTCGGTGAGACGGCTGTTGGGGCCGAGCTGGCATTCCTCGCCCACGGTGACGTGGCCGATCAGGTGCGTCTGCGGCCACACGACGGTGTCGCGGCCGATGGTGGCGTCGGGGCCGATCCAAGCCTGCGTGGGGTCGATGAACGTGACGCCCTCTGCCATCCAGTGCTCGTTGATGCGGTCGCGCGCGATGGCGGTGAGCTGCGCGAGCTGGATACGACTGTTGACGCCCAGGCCGTCGCGGTAGTCGTCGCAGTGGAAGATGGAGGCTGCCTGGCCGTGGCCTTTGAGGATCTCGAGCATGTCGGGCAGGTAGTACTCGGATTGCGCGTTGTCGTTGCCGATCTCGTTGATGTGGGCGGCGAGCTGCGTGCCGTCAAATGCGTAGCAGCCGGCGTTGCACTCCAGCAGCGTGGCGGCCTGCTCGGGCGTGCAGTCCTTCTGCTCGATGATGCGCTCGATCTGACCATCGGCGCCCAGCTTGATGCGGCCGTAGCCGAAAGGATCGGGCGGGGTCATGGTCATGACGGTGCAGGCGAGCTCGCCGGTGGCGACGGTTTGCGCGAACTTGGCGACGGTGCCGGCGGTGATGAGCGGCAGGTCGCCGTTGAGCACGACGACGGGGCCTTGCGTGATGCCGCAGGCCTCGAGCGCGACCTTTACGGCGTGGCCGGTGCCCAGGCGCTCGGTCTGCTCGACGCACTCGACCTTGGTGGCGCTGTTGGCGTAGGCGCCGTCGATAAGGGCGCGCATCTCGTCGGCGTGGCTGCCGATGACGACCACGACGCGGCTGCAGCCGGCCTTGATGGTAGCGTCGACGATCCACTGGACCATGGGCTTACCCAGGATCTTGTGCGAAACCTTGCAGTGGTTCGACTTCATGCGGGTGCCCTCGCCGGCAGCGAGGATAATTGCGGTTGCGTCCATGTGATCTCCTGTTACGTTATAGAGACGTGTGTTTGGAAACGATACACGGCGCAATATGATACCGCAGGCATATGACGAGCGCGTAACGATTGGTTTGCGGCGGTTGAGGCTTGCGCCGCCGGCGTGGCGTTTGCACTGCGTGCGTGCGGCGTTGGCGGTGCTGCGGAGCTGTTGTTTGAGCGAGGGAACGGGGGTGCCCGTGGATAACATACGAGAGGAGTTTGGCGGCGGGCCCGTCGCGGCATTCTCGATGTCGCATCCGGCTGTGCCGGCACTCTATATAGTGCTGACGCTGGGGCTCACTATGTTCTCGATGCAGCCGGTACTGATCGCGCTGTCGCTCGCAGGCGGGCTGGCGTATGGATTTGCGACGCGTGGGGCTGCCCGCACGCTGGGCGCGCTCCGCTGGCAGCTGCCGGTGATTTTGATCGTCGCGCTGCTCAATCCGCTGTTTAGCGCCTCGGGTTCGACGGAGCTGTTCCGTATTGGCATGCGCGCGGTGTATCTGGAGAGCATGGTATACGGCCTGTGCATGGGCGGGCTGTTTGTGGCGAGCGTGTTGTGGTTTGAGGCGGCGGCATCGATGCTCGAATACGACAAGGTACTCGCGCTGCTGGGCAATGCCGCGCCGGTGATTGCGCTCATGATCTCGATGTGCATGAGGCTTATCCCGCAGTTTTTGCGCCGCGGTCGTACGGTGCTGGCGGTGCAGGATGCGATTGATGTGCCGGGCAGCGCGCCGGCCGACCCCGTGCGCTCGCGCCTGCGGGCATCGAGTGTGTTGATGGGCTGGGGCATGGAAGATTCGCTGGAGCGCGCGGACGCGATGCGCTCGCGCGGGTGGGGTGCCGCGACGCGTCGTACGACGTATGCGCGGTATCGACTGGGGCGCAGCGACGTTGCCGCGCTGGCTGGGCTTGCGGTGTTTGGTGCCGCCGCGGTGGCGGTGGCATGGACCGCGACAACGCAGTATTCGTTTTATCCGCAGCTCTCGGTGCCGGCGCCGTGGCGGGGCTATGTCGTGTACGCTGCCTGGATGATGCTGCCTTGCGCGTCGCACGCGATTGATGAGAAGAGGTTTGGCTGATGGCTCGGTTGGATAGGGGCCCGGTGTCGGGCGCGGCGTGCGGCCCGGATATTCCGGCGATTGAGGTGCAGGGCCTTAGTTTTGCCTATCCCGGGGCCGAGGCACCGGTGCTCGAGGGGCTTGATTGGCGTGTTCCCCAAGGTGCATTTGCGCTGCTTGTTGGCGGTACCGGTTCGGGCAAGTCGACGCTGCTGTCGCTGCTCAAGCCCGAGATCGCGCCGGCGGGCGAGCGCACTGGTGATGCGCGCGTGCTGGGCGAGAACGTTGCCGACATGGACGTGCGGGCATCGGCGGAGCGCGTGGGCTATGTGTTCCAGGATCCCGAGAACCAGATCGTGTGCGAAACCGTGTGGCACGAGATGGCGTTTGGCCTGGAAAACTTGGGGCTAGCACGTGATGAGATGCGCCGTCGCGTAGCTGAGACCAGCTATTTCTTTGGTCTGGAGGACTGGCTTCATCGCGATACCGATACGCTTTCGGGCGGCCGCAAGCAGCTGCTGTCGCTTGCCGCCGTCCTGGCGCTGCGTCCGCGTGTGCTGCTACTCGACGAGCCCACGTCTCAGCTCGATCCCGTTGCCGAGAAGAATTTTCTGCACGCGCTGTTTCGCGTGAACCGTGAGTTGGGCTGCACGGTTGTTGTGGCTACGCATCAACCGCGTCCAATGCTCGAGTATGCGACGTGTGCGTACCGGATTGAGGACGGTCGCGTGCGCGAGGTGGCGGATATGGCTTCTTTGGGACGCCGAGAATCGTTGTTTTCCGACGACATGTTGGGGTGGGGTGCCGTCCGATGTGCAAAAAACGGAGTATTCAGCAGGCGTGAGGACAATTTGGGCTCTCTGGAGCCGCCCGGGGACGTATCGAGCGCGAAAAAAAGTTCGGAATTGGACAAATCGTCCGAATTTGTGGCGCAAACGTCGCTCGAGAACGGCTCGGAAGCCTTCCCGCGCACGGATGGGAGCAGAATACTCCAAAAAATGCACGGCGGGTCGGCTACCACCCTGGCAGGGAGCTGGTTTCGCTACGATCGCGCGGGCGGTTGGGTTCTGCGCGGGCTCGACGTGGCGTTTTCGGCCGGTGCGGTGCATGCGATCGTGGGCGGCAACGGATGCGGTAAGTCGACGATGCTCTCGGTGCTGGCGAAGACCGCCAAGCTGCAGCGCGGTCGCATGGTGCGCGGAGCGGCCTCGGCGGCGCTGCTGCCTCAGAACCCCAAAGCATTGCTGGTTGCCGAGACGGTTCGCGATGAGCTGACGGAATGGGCCTCGACCTGCGGATATGACGAGAACTTGGCGCGGGAGCGTGCGGCGAGCTTGGGGCTGTCGGGTCTGGATGGGCGCCATCCGTACGATCTTTCGGGCGGACAGCGTCAGCTGCTTGCGTTGGCAAAGCTGCTGTTGATCGGCCCCGAACTGCTATTGCTCGATGAGCCCACCAAGGGTTTGGACCTGGCCAGCCGCCGCATCATCGCCCGCGCCCTGCGCGACCATGCGCAGGCTGGCGGCACCGTCGTCATGGCGACGCACGACCTGGACTTTGCCGAGCAGGTTGCCGATGACATTTCCATGATGTTTGATGGCGAGATCGCCTGCATGGAGCCGCCGACCGACTTCTTTGCCGACAACGTGTTTTATAGGGCGTGATGGGATGGCGGATTATCGCATCGTGCGCCTACTCGCAAAACTGGAGATACCGCTGCTGCTGGCGGTGCCAGCCGTGATGGCTGCGGCGTTGCTGGCGGGCGTTGAACAGGCGGCACTTGCCATGCTTGTCGTGGTGGCGCTGGTGCTCGCGCTGTTCTTTGCGGGTTACGAGGCGTCGCGCCCGGGACTGCGCCAGTTTATGCCCACGCTGGTTCTGGCGGCGTTGGCTGCGGCGGGGCGTATTCTGTTTGGCCCCATTCCCGACTTTAAACCGGTGAGTGCCATCGCCATTATCGCGGGGGCGACGCTTGGTCGCCGCAATGGTTTTATGGTTGGCGCGCTGGCGGCGCTGACCAGCAATTTCTTTTTTGGACAGGGCATGTGGACGCCGTGGCAGATGTATGCCTGGGGGCTGGTTGGCTATGTTGGCGGCGCGCTAGCGTATGCGGGTGCGTTCGACCGCGTCGACGGCACCGTGCGCATGCCAGCACTGCTGGCGTACGGCTTTGCGTCGGGCCTGCTCTATGGCGTCGTGATCAACGCATATGACATCATTGGTTTTGTACAGCCGCTTACTTGGGCGGGTGCCGTGGCGCGTCTTGCCACGGCAGTGCCGTTCGATATTACGCACGGCCTTGCGACCTGCGTGTTTTTGGTCGCCCTGTACAAGCCTTGGTGTCGCCGCATCAACCGAGTCGTCGTGAAATACGGGCTGTAGGGTTGGTTACGCCGGGGCGGGAATCAATACTGCCGAAGCGCCATTTCAAAACTATGCCGGTTTACGGGGCCAGATTGGCACAAGCAGACCATGCCGGCTATTTTTGAAATAGAGCAAGCCGTTTACCTGCGGTTTTATTATTTCGGAATTGCGTATGGTTGGGGGTTCGCGATTCAGCCCCGTAAACCGGCATAGTTTTGAAATAGCCGGCTGATACGACGGGCATCGTGGCCCTCAGAGAGCCAAATTGATCCGTTTTCTTTCGCCTCCAGACGTTCCCAGGGAATCAGCTGAACCCGCCCGCCACGGAATCGGCCTATCTACTACGTTTGGCCCGACACCCCCAAACACAACCGCGTTTTATGAAAAACCGCAGGCTTTCTACCTGCGGTTTTCTTTTTGCGTTGTTCGCTGTGGTTGAGGGTAGTGGCTTAAACGTAGTAGATGGGCCAGTTTCGTGACAAGCGGGCCGCGTGGATGCCCTTGCGAGGTGAAAATGATCCCTTTTCCTCCGTCCCCAGGGGATTAGTTGGGGCTAGAGCTCTAGGGTGAGGGTGACGGGGCAGTGGTCGCTGCCGAAGATGTCGCCGCGGATGCCGGTGTCGCGTACGTTGTCGGCGATTGCGTCGCTTACCAGGAAGTAGTCGATGCGCCAGCCGGCGTTGTTCTTGCGGGCATTAAAGCGGTAGCTCCACCAGCTGTAGACGCCCTCGACGTCGGGGTTTGCCGAGCGCCAGGTATCGGTAAACCCGGCGTTGAGCAGCTCGGTGAACTTGCCGCGTTCCTCGTCCGAAAAGCCAGCGTTGCCGCGGTTGGACTTGGGGTTCTTAAGGTCGATCTCCTCATGCGCCACGTTAAAGTCGCCGCAAGTTACGACGGGCTTGCCGGTCTCGCGTTCAAGCGCGCTCAAAAAGTCGCGATAGGCATCGTCCCAGGCCATGCGCACGTCGATGCGGGCGAGTTCATTTTGGGCGTTGGGCGTATAGACGTCGACAAACCAAAACTTGTCGAACTCGAGCGCGCAGACGCGGCCCTCGGTTACGGCTTGGGCGACGAGTGCGGCCGCCTCACCCTCGCCGGCGTAGGGTAGCAGCGCGTCGGCGTGCAGCACGCGCAGCGGTTCCTGGCGGCTAAAGACCGCAGTGCCCGAATAGCCTTTACGCTCGGCGTAGCTCCAGGTTTGGTGATAGCCGGGCAGGTCAATATCGACCTGGCCTTCTTGCAGCTTGGTCTCTTGCAGCGCCAGGATATCGACGTCGAGTTCTTGCGCGATCTGGATAAAGCTCGGGTCCTTTTTGAGCACGGCGCGCAGGCCGTTGACGTTCCACGAGGCGAAAGTGTAAGTCTGAGGCATGGTGTCCTTTCGACGGGGTTGGCAGGCTTAAGATTAGCGCAACAGGGGCGGGGTGGGCTCCGCGCATGCTGACTTAAAGGTCGCATGCTGGGACATCGCCCGACGCCGCCCGATCAACAAGGACGGAGGGCTCATATGACGCAGGCAATATCGGACCCCAGGCAGGCGTCCGCCGCGCTGGCGGATCTGTTTGACACCCACAAGCGCGTGGTCTTCTTTGGCGGCGCTGGTGTTTCCACGGCAAGTGGCATCCCCGATTTCCGCAGCGTGGACGGCCTGTATCACCAGCAGTTTGCCTACCCGCCCGAGACTATGCTCTCGCATAGCTTTTATGAGACACATCCGGCCGAGTTCTTCGACTTTTACCGCACCAAGATGATCGCGCTTAACGCTAAGCCCAACCGCTGTCACACCAAGCTGGCCGAGCTGGAGCGCGCCGGCAAGCTTGATGCCGTGGTGACGCAAAACATCGACGGCTTGCATCAGATGGCGGGCTCGCAGCGCGTGTTCGAGCTGCACGGATCGGTCCATCGCAACATTTGCCAGTCGTGCGGCGCGGTCTATAGCGCCGAGTGGATTTGCTCGCGCGAGCACGAGGACGCCGCGGGCGTGCCCGTGTGCCCCGCGTGCGGTGGTCGCATCAAGCCCGATGTGGTGCTCTACGAAGAGCCGCTCGACGAGCATGTGTTGACCGGTGCCGTTGCCGCCATTGCCGCGGCCGATGCCCTCATTGTGGGTGGGACCTCGCTCGTGGTGTATCCGGCGGCAGGCCTTACGCGTTACTTTACTGGCGATACGCTGGCCATTTGCAATTTGGCGCCTACCGATCAGGATGCAAATGCCGACCTGCTGATTTCTTGCGACATCGCGGCCGCGTTTGCGTTCTAGCCCGTGTGCGCGGATACAATAGAAAGACTGAGTGCAAAGCGACCCCGCCGCCAGCTCCCCAAGCTCGGCGGCGTGGGCATTTTAGGAGGATGTTCATGGCGAACGACAGCAAGACATGGCGGTGCGGAAAGTATGAGCTCAGCTTTGACCGTCCGCGCATCATGGGCGTCCTCAACGTGACGCCCGATTCGTTTAGCGACGGCGGGGAGCACTTCGACCCGGATGCCGCCATCGAGTACGGCCTGGCGATGCTTGACGCCGGCGCCGACATCATCGACGTGGGCGGTGAGTCCACGCGCCCCGGCTTTACCCCGGTTAATCCCGACGAGGAGGCTCGCCGCGTGCTGCCCGTGGTGCGCGCGCTGGCCAAAGAGGGCGCCATCGTCTCGATCGACACGCGCCACGTGGCGGTTGCCAAGGCGGCCGTGCGCTGCGGCGCCTCGATCGTCAACGACGTGACGGGCTTCACCGACCCCAAGATGGTCGAGTTTGTTAAGACGAGCACCTGCGGCGTCATCGTGATGCATGCCGGCGAGGTCGCCGCGCCTACACGCACGCACGCAACGGTGCAGCTCGATACCTCGGCTGCGGCGTTTGTTGCCGAGAAGGCGCGCGAGGCGGCTGCCGAGGCCGCGCGTGAGGCTGAGAAGCCGGCTCGCCGCCGTCGCGGCAAGTTGCTGGGCGAGCCTAAGCCGGAGGCCAAGCTTCCGGGCGGCGTGGTGCAGCCCTCGTTGCCGTTTGGCGATCCGGAGCCCGCGACCGAGCCTGCAAGCGAGCAGGAGACGCCGGCCGCCGAGCAGGCTGCTGCCGCCGAGACCGTCGCGCCCGCGCCCGAGGCCACCGAGGCCGCATCGGAGCCCAATGACCGCCTGGCCGCCATGATGCGCCGCAGCGCCCGCCGCGAGGAAGCCTACGTGCCCACCTCGCAGCTCCGCCGCTTCACCCTGCCCGATTCGGCGCCCATCATGCGCCGCGTCATGGGCTTTCTGTCCGACCAGGCCCGCGCGCTCATCCACGCCGGCGTGTCGCGCGACCGCATCTGCATTGATCCCGGTCCGGGCTTTGGCAAGACGGCCAACGAGGACATCGTCATCCAGCGCGAGACTGCCAAGATGGCGTCACTGGGTTATCCGCTCATGTGCGCCGTATCGCGCAAGCGCTTTGTGGGCGCCGTCTCGGGCGTGACCGAGGCCGCCGAGCGCGATGCCGCTACGTTTGGCGTGTGCCTGGGCGCCATCCAGGCCGGTGCCAACATTGTGCGCGTGCACGACGCCGCGGGCTTTGCGCAGTTCCTGAACGGCTACTGGGCGGTTGCCAAGCCGCAGCCGCGCCGCGCGTTTGTGGCCGTGGGCTCCAACCTGGGGCATCGCTGTGACAACATCCGCGCCGCACGCGACATGATCGCCGAGATTCCACTCACCTGCGTGTCCAACTCCTCCAAGATCTACGAGAGCGAGCCGGCCTACGAGACGCGCCAGGACGCGTTTGCCAACGCCGTCATCGAGATTAAGACCGAGCTGGCTCCGCTGGTGCTGCTTGACGAGCTCATGAAGATCGAGGCCGAGCTGGGCCGCGACCGTTCCAAGAAGGCCAAGGCCAACGGCCCGCGCACCATCGACTTGGACCTGCTGTGGATGGACGGCGAGACC
This sequence comes from uncultured bacterium, assembly GCA_905215135.1. Lineage (GTDB taxonomy): Bacteria > Actinomycetota > Coriobacteriia > Coriobacteriales > Coriobacteriaceae > Collinsella. Next base: position 124,358 of record CAJMOX010000004.1, on the reverse strand, counting down.
CACGGCGGCAAGAAGCTGCGCCTGCCGCATCCGCTGATCGGCGAGCGTGACTTTGTGCTGGTGCCGCTCGAGGACCTGATGCACGACCCGGCTCGGTTCTTCCGCTACAACGGCGTCGAGGTCAAGGAGCCCGAGGATCGCGTGGGCCATATCGTGGGCGAATTGGGGCGTATGTAGATGATCGAGATGAATGCTGTTGCCGCTGGCACCGAGCTCGACGCGGCGCGTGACGCGGGCCGCGAGGGCGTGTCCGCGGGCTGGTGCGCGTGGAGCGTGGGCGATGCTTCGCTGACGTTTTCGCTGGTTGTGCGCCCCGATGTGAACATGCACGCCTTCCACGGCCTGCCGTTTGTGGCCGCGATGGGCATGATGGACGCGCTCGTGGGCACGGCTTCGACGCCGGGGTTGGGCCTTGCCGGTAAAGTGGGTATCCAGTGGCCGAGCGATATCGTGTGCGGTGCGCCTGCGTTTGAGGCGTCGCTCGCGCGTGTTGCCGTGAACGGCGGTGCCGGTGCTGCGGGCATGTTTGCCGCGGTGACGGTTGATATTGAGCGTGCGGCGCTGGGTGAGCTTGGCGTGGATATGGCAGATGAGGCGCTGATCGAGGCATTGGCCGCCGCTGTGCTGACCCGCGTTGACGCCTGGGCGGTTGCCGCCAACACGCCGCAGGGCGCTGCCGGCCCGCTGGCTCCGGTGCTGGGCGAGTACTTTGACATGGTGCCACTGCTGGGTCGTCAGGTCGCGGCGGTGTCGCCCAACGGTTTGCCGCTTGCGGTCGGTGTGTTTGCGGGCCTGGACATCTGGGGTCGCGCGACCATCAAGACCGATGCCGGCGAGCAGGAGTTTCCGCCCGAGGCCGTACGGATTCGCGGACTGTAACGCGAGGCGCCCGCGCTCAAAGATAACGATGACAACGAAGCCCTCTTCGGCCTGTGCTGGGGAGGGTTTCGCCTATCTGGGGAATGGGTTGCCAGCGCCCTATTCCTCAAAACTGAAAAATTTTCGTTTTTGAGGAATAGGAAACATGCACGATATCGCTGTGCTGGGTGTATTCGAGGAGCTGCTATTCCTCATAATTGAAAATAATTCAGTTTTGAGGAATAGGCTTGGCGAACGTTTGCGGGGGCTGTGGCATCGGGCATGCTCGACTTAAGCCCCTGCCTTACCCCAGCTCCTGCATGCGGCGGTAGATTTCGCAGATGCCCTTAATGGTAAGTTGTCCGTCGATCACATCGAAGGCGTCGGTCGAATCGGCGACGATGCCGGCGAGGCCGCCCGTGGCGATAACGGTGGCATCGTCGCGGCCCAGCTCGCGCTTCATGCGCGCGACCAGGCCCTCGGCCATGGCGGCGGCGCCCACGACGGCGCCAACTTTGATGCACTCTTCTGTATCGCGGCCGATGGCATGCTCGGGCGCCTCGAGCGGAACGCTGGCGAGTTTGGCGGCACGGGCGGCGAGCGCATCCATGGAGATGCGGATGCCCGGTGCGATTGCTCCGCCAATGTAATAGCCGTTCTCGTCGATAACGTCGATATTGGTCGCGGTGCCAAAGTCCACCACGATTGCCGGCGCGCCGTAGAAGGTCTCGGCGGCAACGGCGTTGGCGACGCGGTCGGCGCCCACGGCCTGGGGGTTCGCCGCCCGCAGTTTGGTCACGGCCGCCGTCTGCGGTCCAATGACGATGGCGTCCGCCGCGATGCGGTCGGCCACGGCGTGCCACTCGCGCGAGAGCTGCGGCACCACGCCGGCAAAGGCGACCGCGTCGACCGCGTCGAGTGAGAGGTCGTACATCTTAAAGAAGCCCATCAGGCGCACATGGATCTCGTCGGCGGTGTAGGAGCGGTCGGTGGGCATGCGCCACGACTGCACCAGCTCGTCTCCGTCAAACAGGCCCATGGCCGTCTGCGTGTTTCCCATATCGATAGCGAGCAGCATGTCTACTCCAGGTGTCGGCGTAAAAGGACGCGCACCATTGTATACGTGCCGTCGGCGACAGGCTGCGATTCGCTTACGGTGATATGGGCTGAGGGGTTTAAATATGAAGGAATTATGCTCTACGAGATTTTCCTTGCCGTTTACCGAACTCCCGCGTAATATTCTTTCTTGCGCACATGAGGCGCCCAGACATTGCGGGGTGGAGCAGTCTGGTAGCTCGCCGGGCTCATAACCCGGAGGTCGTAGGTTCAAATCCTGCCCCCGCGACCAAGAACTTGCAGCTCGTCGGCCTAGCCGGCGAGCTTTTTTGTTATTCCGGGACCGTGTTTTCGGTCCAATTCCCAACCTCTCAATCAAAGATCTCGATCTGTAACATCTAGACCCGATTTGGGCGGCTAGATGTTACAGATCGAGATATACCGGTGGATTGGGTCCCGTTTGTCTAAATCTATAACACGAGGGACGGATTTCGCCGAGTTGTTGTTATAGATTGAGATTTTCTAGCAGGCGGGTCCCGTTTGTCTCGATCTGTAACAGTAAGACCCGATTTTGCCGCGTAACTGTTACAGATTGAGATAAACCGACGGGCCGCCCCGCCCATCCCCATCCACCCGCCGCCACCTGATATTCGCCGATTTCCGTTGCGCCACTGTGCTCCCATGCCATATCCTCTAGACAACTACGCGGCACCATCGCCGCCGCGCCTACAAGAGAGGAATATCCATGACCGCACCTGTATCCAAGCTGCTCCAGCCCATTACGGTTGGCCCCCTTGAGCTCAAGAACCGCATTATGTTCCCGCCGCTTACCACCGGCTACGAGGAGCGCGACGGTTCCATTGGCGAGCGCAGCCTGGCTTTTTACGAGCGCCTGGCCCGTGGCGGCGTGAGCTACATCGTCATCGGCGACGTCGCTCCCGTCATGACCGCGAGCCCCACGCCCAAGCTGGCGACCGACGCTCAGATTCCCACGTTTAAGGCGCTGGCCGACGCCGTCCACAAGCACGGCGCCAGGGTCGCGCTGCAGCTGTTCCACCCCGAGTACGACGTGCCCGGTGTCGGCCGCATGGTCATGGGTTCCATGGCCGCCGCCAAGGCCGCGCAGGAGGCCAAGGCCGCCGGCGACGAGGAGACCTTCGCCGCCAAGATGGCCGAGTCCAACGAGATCCGCAAGCAGGCCTACGCCAAGTTGCACCACGATATGCAGCACTTTGTGAACGAGGCGAGCGTAGAGCAGCTCACCCAGATCAAGGAGGCCATCGCCGCCTCGGCCGCCCGCGCGCAGCAGGCCGGCATCGACGCCATCGAGGTTCACGGCGACCGTCTGGTGGGTTCGCTGTGCTCGGCCATCCTCAACCAGCGCACCGACGAGTACGGTGGCTCGTTCGAGAACCGCGTTCGCTATGCGCTCGAGGTCGTCGCCGCCATTAAGGAAGCCGCGCCGCAGCTGATGGTGGAGTACAAGCTCCCCGTGATCATGGAGAACCCCGACGGCACGCCGCGCGGCAAGGGTGGCCTGCAGCCCGACGAGGCCTGCGAGTTCGCCAAGCTGCTCGAGGGCGCGGGCATCGACATGATCCAGGTCGCGCAGGCCAACCACACCGGCAACATGGGCGACACCATTCCGCCCATGGGTGCCATGCCCTACAACTGGACGCTGCCGGTGGCCGAGCGCGTCAAGGCCCTGGTCTCCGTGCCGGTGGCCACCGTCGGCCGTGTTGTTTCGGTCGAGGCCGGCGAGAAGATCCTGGAAGACGGCGCGGCCGACATCATCGCCTATGGCCGCTCGCTCATGTGCGACCCCGACATTGCGCTGAAGGCCGCCACGGGTGAGCCCATTCGCGAGTGCCTCAACTGCAACAAGGGCTGCGTCGACGCGATTCAAAACCGCCAGTACATCTCGTGCGTGCTCAATGCCGAGAACGGCGACGAGGCTACTATCGCCATTAAGCCGGGCGAGGGCGACAAGAAGATCGCCGTGGTGGGCGGCGGCATCGCCGGCCTGGAGGCCGCGCGCGTGGCGGCCAAGCGCGGCTACGACGTGACCGTCTACGAGGCGAGCGATCACCTGGGCGGCCAGATTGTGCTGGCGGCTGCGCCCCCGCGCAAGGACGAGATCATGCGTTCGGTCGAGTATTACGAGAAGATTCTGCCCGGCCTGGGCGTGAAGGTTGAGCTCAACCACGCCGCTAGCCCCGCAGACCTCAACGCCGCCGACGCCGCGATTGTGGCTGTGGGTGCGCACGACGTGGTCATCCCCGTTCCGGGCGCTGACTCGGAGAAGGTCGTCTCGAGCTGGGACGTGCTGGCCGGCAAGGCGGAGCTTACGGGCCGCGTCGCCGTTATCGGCGGCGGCCTGGTGGGCACCGAGACTGCCGAGTACCTGCTGCAGCACGGCTGCGAGGTGGCGATCGTGGAGATGCTCGACAAGATTGCCGCGGGCGAGTCCGAGACCATTCTGCCGCTGATCATGAGCGACTTCGCAGAGCACAACGTGGAGCAGCACGTGAAGACCCGCCTGACCGCCATTACCGACGAGGGCGTGGAGGCCATTCGCACCACCGAGGACGGCGCCGAGGAGCCGGTGAAGATCGCCTGCGATTACGTGGTGATGGCCGTGGGCTCCAAGGCCAACGCGTTTGACCTGGACGGCGTGACGGTGCCCGTGACCTGCGTGGGCGACTGCTCGGGCGAGCGTACCGCCGATATTGCGAGCGCCATTCGCACGGCGTATCACGCGGCCAACGAGCTCTAAGCAAGAAAGCTATCGCGTATTGAGTGGGCGGGGAGTGCCGTATCGGTGCTCCCCGCCTTTTTGCCAATAGAGTGTCCCTGATCAGCGGGTTCAGAAAATCCGAATCTTGAGCACCCGAAAATCCGAATCCTTAGAACATGAAAATCCGAACTATATGAACACGAAAATCCGAATCGCAACTACCCGAAAATCCGAATTTGCTACAGTGGAATAGAAGAATCAGAAAGCAGGACCTGGAAATCTGCGGGGGCGGCTCATGGCAGGCGAGAGGCTACATCGGGACGGATACATCCCACGTATCGTGGATGCGCAAATCGAGCGCTACCTTCGTGTCTTTGGCGCGGTCGAGATTGCGGGCACCAAGTGGTGCGGCAAGACGTGGGCCGCGCTTGAGCACGGGGCGTCCGCCTCGTATGTCGACGAGAATCTCGACCTCGCGCGTGCCGACCCGGCGATGATGTTGCTGGGAGACCGTCCGCATATTATCGATGAGTGGCAGCGCGTTCCCCAAATTTGGGACTACGTTAGACACGAGGTTGACCGCACCCGGGGCACGCGCGGCGCCTATATCCTCACGGGTTCCGCCACGCCTGCGTTTGGCTCAAAGGCGGAGGCGCCCGCGCATAGTGGAGCCGGCCGCATCGGTCGCGTCCGCATGCACCCCATGACACTTGCCGAGACAGGTGAGTCCAACGGCAAGGTGAGCCTGGCGGGCTTGTTTGAGCATCGTTTTGAGCCCTGTCGGTGCAATGGCGATACACCGGGGCTTGTCGAAGCCGCCTGCCGCGGCGGCTGGCCCGAGGCGATCGATATGGTTTCGGCTGACGCCCAGCTCATCGCTCGCGAATATCTCAACACTACGTTTTCGAGCAGCTTCCCGGCGGTTGGTCTCGACCCCGATATTGCTCGTCGAGTCTCCGCATCGATCGCGCGCAATCTGGGACAGGCGACCACGTATAAAACGATTCTTATGGATATGTTCGGTGCCGAGGAGGAGCCCGCAGCGTTTGCCGACGAGACCAAGGTGCGCAGGTACCTGGATGCCCTCAAAGGCATGTTCATTCTCGAGGAGGTCCCCGGTTGGGTTCCCGCCGCGCGCGACAAACGACGCTTTACCGTCAAGCCCAAGCGCTATCTGGCAGATCCGAGCCTTGCTTGCGCCTTGCTAGGTATGTCCTTGCAGGCGCTGCTTGCCGACTGGCAGACATTTGGTCTGGTGTTTGAGAATTTGGTCATACGCGATCTTTCGGTCTACGCACGTTCGCTCGACCTGCTGGATAGCACGCCCGTGCGCTATTATCGCGACGATTCGGGCCTTGAATGCGATGCCATCGTGCAGCTAGCCGATGGACGGTGGGCCGCCTTTGAGATTAAGGTGAGCGAAGATAAGGCGAGCGCCGGCGTTGAGAGCCTCAAGCGCGTTCGCAAGAAGGTCTGTGGAAATCTTCGTTCACGCACACGCGAACCGGAGTTTATGGCCGTGATTGTGGGGGTGGGTGAGTACGCCCGCGAGGTCGAGGACGGTATCTACGTGATACCCGTGCGCGCGTTGGGGTGTTAAGGGGCGGCACGCCGTGTGCCCGCTGCCCGGTGCTGCGGATTGGTGCAAGTGGTCAGGTTTGTTTGCACCATGTCCTTGGCATATGGAAGAAGCTGCTATTCGTAATCTTTAAGACATCATTAAGGCTTGCGCTGTGGAGCAAACCGCAGGTCAATGCTATTCTTTTACCTTATCGTATGGTGTTGTATTCTGCCTGAATTCTATGCCTACGAGCAACGGATTGATCGCGACCAAGCGGAAAGGACGGCACGCCCGCTAGCAGGGCAAACGCAAACGATGAGTGGCATGGACCGACATAGCGAGCTCCAGCAGCACAAGACGGCGGCCGAGTACCGCCAAGCTGCCGACGAGCATGTGCGGACCCTCAAGGATTTCTGGAAGGATTTCCTGGTGAGCGGTCTGTTTGTGCTGGCCGCCATCGTTGCCATCTTTGCATGCCTTGCCTGGTTTGCCGCGAACAATCGAGTGAGCGCCACGGGGAGTACGATCGGGGCGAAGGGCCCACGGTTTGTGCTCTCGGGAACGCAGGGCGGCACGGCAGGTAAGTACGACGCCCAGGACAACTACGCGTCGGACAGTACAAGCCTTGCCGTGAACAATCTTTTCAACCTCAATAACATGAGTGCCGATGGCAGTCTTTCTCCGGGGTCGGCGGGCCAGCTTCAGCTCAACGTCAAGCCGCTCTGCAACGACCTGCACGATATTACGGTGGAGATGACCTGGGAGATTTCTGTCCAGACGAGCGTTGCGGGCACGGACTCCGTTGTGGACGCATCGACAAACGAAGAGATCATCAACTCGCTTAAAGATTTGGTGCGCGGTCATATCCTGGTTTTCCAGGGCAAAGACACCTCTGGCTTTTACTCCAATCCGCTGGTTCCCACGACAACCACGGTGACCCAGGACGGAGCGAGCGTCACCGTCATTACGCAGAGCTTTACCATCCCGGCGCGGAGCTTTTGCGCTGAGGGCTCAAATAGCACGACCAAAACCGCAACCAAAACCCTCTACTGGATTTGGCCGGAGCAGTTCAAGAGCTATGTTCGCACGGGCAACGCCGGCTACGGTGGCAACCTTTTCGCTAACACAGGCGACGAGGGGGGATACACAACCCTCGTCGGCGACATCAACAATAACCACGCGCGCTATTTCCGCGCCGATAGCACGAGCGTGCCAGGTCAGGCGCCTAGCGCGGTTCCGCCTGTCGGAGCCGGCATGTCCTCTGCGGATGTGGAAACCTGCGCCAGCTACTACAACAACGCCGACGAGATTATCGGCAAGAACGTCAAGTACATTCGCGTGCGCTTCACCGCCAAGGAGGCGGATAAATAAATGGACGAGCAGCTTAATGCCCGCGAGCAGGGCGATATCAAACACAACGAAGGAGCGGCAAACCCCGGCGGCAACGGGTTCGGCTCGCACGGCGAAGCGCGTCCGGCTGGCCGCATCGAGCGCATCAAGGCTTGGGTGAGCGACCACCGTCGCGAATCCCTGGCCATCGTGGGTCTGGTGGCCGTGCTTCTCGTGTTGCTGGGATTGACGCTCGGATGGTTCGTCGATGCCAATCGCGGCTCCACCGTTGGCAAGATCAAGGAGCCGGCGGAGCTCAAAGTGCTGGGCCCCAACGCTACGGCAACAGAGCAGGTCGACCTGAGCTACAACCCCGAATACGGCGATACCAAGACCGGCAACACGGTGACGCTCAAGCGTGCGTTTTGCGTGCAGACGGGCGGTGACGGTTTTGAGCTGCAACTCGCGAATACGACCAACATTACGGGTCTCACTATTGAGCTGTACAGAGCCGAGAACACGTCTGCGCTCCAGACGCCCGACGTGAGCGGTACCGCAGACGGCAAATCTTATAGCTGGAAAGCAACCGGAGAGAACCTGCTGACGAGCTTCGAATATATCAACAAGGAGAACGACGGTCTGGCAGCCGTGCCGGGCGAGGGCGCAAGCGACCCTACATTCAAGGACTATCAAAACGTCCAGCGCAACGCGCGCCCGCTCTACCGATACAAGAAATTCGGCAAAGGCGACCTCAACGCTAAGACACTCGACAACTCGACTGGCAATGACACGCTTAACTTTATCATCAAGCTTTCGTGGGACGAGAGCGCCAAAGAGACCGACGTGATTTACCTGATCGCGCGCAACACGAGCGGCAAGTAGGAGAGGGGGCGCACATGGAGAAGCAAGAGAAACAGCAGGATGCCGAGCGCGAGCAGCTGGCAAAAAGCAAGAGCCTAGTCAAGAACAAGCTGGTTGTGGCGGCAATCGCACTTATTTGCGCCGTGGCGCTCGTGACGGGTGGCTACTTTACCTATTCCGCCTACACCGCCAACGGATTTCTAAAGTCCGTCGCCGCAACGGGCACTGCGCAGAGCCTATTTGCAAGCGATTTGCTCACGGGCTATATGAGTGCGCCTAGCCCCGACGAGCTCGCCCGTGCCCAGCGCTCCGTTACGGTGTATCCCAACAACGGGCAGTGCAACTTTACCTTTAGCATCTACAACTACTTGCTGGGCAACAGCAACTTCTGCAACGACAAAAATGTGACATACACCTTGACGGTCGAGGGGCACGGGCTCGATGGCGCCACGTGGAGCTATGCGCCCCAGCCCGGTAGCAGCGTCACGCTTCCGGAGAATCAACCTACCAAGAACGACTACACCGTGACCTTCCCCGAGGCTAAGTTGGGACAAGCATACTTTGTGATTAAGGCCACGGTCGTATCGGAGAAGAGCCCCGGCACCGAGCTAGCCTGTCTGGCGGCGAAAGTCGTGCCGTCAAAGAGGGCCGAGGTCAAGACCGCTGCGGTTGAGGGCGCGCTGGTCGATGAGGCTGGCAAGTTTGCTGATTACGCTGCATACAACTACCGCGTGACGGTTACGGGCGCACTGGCAAACGTCACGCTCACGTGGGGGGAGAACGTGGAGATCGACCCGTTCTTTGAGACCAACCATAGCGCGACGGTGGATGCTGCAGCTCGCAAGGCTACGTTCACCATGGAGCCGGGTTCGATGGTCGTCAACTTTTACCGAGCGGACGGCAAAACGCCCGGTGGCTGGGGCGACCTGGACATTAGCGTGAGCGGAACTACTCTGACGGGCGCGACGGAGACTCGATAACTCTGGAAGCGGAGTTTTAGGATAAGAGGTACGGAATCGATGAGAACGGCAAAGCGCATATTCGCAGAGTTCATGACGGTGGTCATGGTGCTCCAAGCATGCTCGCCCACGGTGGCTGCTGTGGCGGCAGGCTGGCAGAATATCTCGAACGAGATTGCTGCCGCATCTGCGAAGGCGTTGGATACTGCCGAGAGCGGCGAGACCAACGGCGATGTCACGATCGGGTCTGGGTCGAGTGATGCCGGCGCCGACAGCGACAGTGCTGGGGATGACGCGGTGAAGGATGACGCTGCAGCAGGCGATACCACCGATAGCGCCACTGGTTCCGATTCCACGGGCGACCAGACGGAAGGCGACGATGCCGCTGACGATGCCGCCGCTGACGACGCCGAGCAAGATGCCGATGATGCGACTTCGGAGGACGCTGATGCCCAGGCGGGTGCGACGATCACGGATTTGAATAAGCTCGTCGAGCTGCTCGAGAAGAACGGCGCGGAAAGCATCGTGCGCAAAGACGACGAGAGCGGAATCCGAAGCCTCGATGTCAAGTCGTCGGAGGCGTTCGCCGTCCTGTCTAACGCCGACGCTTCGCTTTACTATGATGCGCAGATCAAGGTTATCATCACGGGCGATGCGAAGCTCACCGAGTCGGCTAATAACGGCATGTCTTTCCAGGGTCTTGGCAGTGATGAATGTCCGTTTGAAGGCAGGATCTATAGGGACGTTGATAGTCCCGTCGAGCTTACGACTGATCGGACGGTTTTTAATAACCTCAAGCTGTCTGACCAAAACAAAACGGTCAGGATAAAGTGGGTAGGCGCGACTAGCTATAGCGCACCGATGGTCGCTTCGAAGGTCAGCGGTGCGGAAAACGGCGAAGAGAGCAAGACACTCATCGCGTCGGTTGACATCGTGGAACCCGTGAACGTTGATGTGAAGGATGCGACTTCCGCCTTGACGGCACCCCTCCTGGGTGCGACGACGGGCGACCTTGCTGCGAACGTTACCTATAGCCTCACCGATTCTCGAAAGAATCTCAACGCGAATGCGACGGGCAACATTGGCTTGATTGCCAACACGGTCGAGAGCGGGAGCTTGACGGTTGAGTCCGTCACGTTCCCCAACGATCTGACCTCAGGCGGAGCCGTCAAAACGAGCTCTGGCAACGCTGGCCTGCTCGTAGGCGAAGTCAAGGACGGTGCGACCCTGAGCATTGGCACTCTGGCAAACGTTCCCACCGCCACCGTCCAGTCTACGAACGGCTCCGCCGGTGGCGTTGTAGGACTCGTTGGCTCGAGCACGGGTGCCATGGTCAACGTCGCGAAAGCTCTCGACCTACACGCGCTCACCGTCAAGGGCACAACTGCCAGCGGCGGTTTTATTGGTAAAGCGACCGTGCTCACACTGGGCGCGGATAATAAGCAGATTGGGTGTCCTCTAAATATTGGCGACGAGAACAGCGCTTGCTCTGGTGGCGTTATCGGCGACGTGAGCTTTGCGCAAGGATTTGCCGTTACGTCCAATATGTTCGACCTGGGCGACCTTGTGACTCTTGGTGCGTCGCAGCGCGCCGGCGCTCTTTTTGGCATGGCCGATATCTCTAATGGAGACATCGTGGTGCAAGGCGGGACGTATAAGAGCAAACTCGCCTTACCAGAAGATGTTAGTGTCAACGGCAGCTACGGCGGCCTTGTCGGCAAGGTGTTCGCGACGAAAACGGACGACGACGGCGCTTTGCGCGCCTTTGTTGTTGAAAAGGATGCAGATAATAAGAATACGTGCTCAATTGAGTTTGACCTTGCGAGCAAGTTGTCCGACGCAGGCGGCGTTGTTGGCTATGTTGGCGATAGCGCAAATCCTAACTCGCAGCCCGTTGCCGTTGTCTTCAACGGCGTGACGGTTGCGTGCAAGGGAGATGCTTCGGCGCGAACGGGTACCGGAAAGTTCGGTGGCGCCGTGGGCGTTGTCGATACGCGCAATGTCCTTGACGTGCGAGATTTCAAACTTACAAGCGACAATCCTATCGGTAAGGCGCAAAGCAACCGTGCCGCGGGAATTGCGGGATCCGCGTGGAATGCTGTAATCAAATTCAGCGGCATCACGGATCTGTCGGGCGCAAGTTTTGCCGAGAACGCCACGACGGGTCAGCTCGTATACGAGAACCACAACGCGCTGATCTTCGCTGCCGGCAATGGCTCTAATGGTGATCTGGGAGACAAGGGCGCTGCGGTCTGGACCTTCAAGCGTAGCAACTCAGCCTCAAAGACGGACGACATCGCGACCTACGGTGAAGTTGTTCGTCTGGGCGGCGACTTCATTAAGCTTGATGTGGACACTCATAAGTTGACCTTGCCGGATTCGCTGACGGCAGCTAACGGTGCCTACGCCCTAACCACAGCTGAGGATTTCGCCAAGCTTGCGATTACCTGGCAAACCAACGGCTACTACTCGATGGTTGACGGCGTTACCGAAAACAACCTTAACGGCTTGCAGTCCTCGACCATTACGGTGAACGGCACTATTGATCTCAAGGGCACGGGCCTGACGGGTTTCACGCAGGATCGTGCAGACGGCTCGCAAGTTTTCTCGGGAACGTTGAACGGTGGCGGCACAATCAATCTTGCCGTCGGCGAGGCGTACGGCAAGCGTGGTGAAGACGTGCTCGACGGCAATAACACGAGCAACGGCAACGGCAAAATCTACCGCCACGGCCGCTTGGGCTTGTTCGCGGCCGTCAACGGTGCAACCATCTCCAACGTCACAATCGCTGGCTCCATGAAGTTCGATAACGGTTCGGCTATCGATGCCGGGTCGCTTGCGTGTGCCATCGTCGGCAACCTGTCATTGTCTGGCGTAACGTGCAAAACGAATATCGCGTGCGATGATACGTTTGCCAATGACGTGAACATTGGCGGTATTGCGGGCAGCGTGCTGGCGGCTTCTACGGTTGCGTTTAAGGATAACAGCAAGGCTCAAGCGACCATCGCTGCAACTAAAACGCTTAACGGCAATAGTCGCATTGGCGGCGCCATTGGTTATGCGGGCGATTATGGCTCGTCATTCAATGTTGCGGGCCTCGAAGTCGCCGGATCAATCGAAACTGGCGATTGCGCCGGCGGCAAGATTGCCCAAGTCGGTGGTCTTATCGGCTGCATCGCACAGAGTACCTACAATGCAGGGACAATAGCCAACTCAGCTGATAAGTACGTGAACATTTCGGGCCTTTCGTTCAATTCATTCGAAATGAAAGTCGGCAGGAACGGCGATAAGCTCAATGGCACGGGTGGTTTCTTGGGTTATAGCTGGGGCAACGCGGTCGTAACTATCGGAGATGAGAGCATTAACAAGAATGAAAACTCTTATGCTCTGAAAACGACCAACGCTTCTATAACCGCGACTGCGGATGATTCCAAGGAACTCGGTGGTCTTGTATACGCCGCGAGCGGCCACTGGATTATCAACAACTATGCCATCGATCTCTCGGGCACAACCATTAATGCGGGCGCCGCTCAGACGCTCGGCGTTCTAGTTTGCCGCGGCTGCAAGGTGGATGATAAGACGACATATGGCGTCGAGAGCTACCTAGGCCTGTACTTGGAGGACAGGGCTTATTGGGATACCGCCTATAGGGTGCCCACCGGCGAGGGGGCCATCGTTGCGTCGGGCGTAACGTCCTTCGATGAATGGGTTGGCAGCGGTGTAAAACCAAACAACGGCAGCAAGCTCATGGACGCCGACTGGAACACGGTCGTTTCGCTACACACACAGAAAAACAAGCTGGACATGGACGGCGATTCCACAAAAGACAACAGCTACCATAATCGCTCGTCTTTCGGTCGAAGCCAGAATACGAACGGCAATACCCGCTACTTCTACAACCTCGACATAGCCTCTAAGAATTGTGAAGGCGGCTTTAGTGGCAGTCAAATCGATACAGCGGAAAAGCTGCTCTTATGGTCTGCTTACCGTTATGCTCCCGAAGGTATTCGTTCGACAATCGTTCCCAATGGCACGACAGGGCTCGATGATTCCATAACCATAACGGGTACAATCGATTTGGCCGGCTACAGCTATTATCCCACTCAGCCGAGCGGAGAGGTGACGGTTGAGAATGCGACCATTACCTTCTGTTACTCCAAGATCAAGGCCGAGCAGAATGGCAACAAGCTAAATTCCGATGCTACCCAGCACGAGAACATGCACTGCGGTCTTTTTCGAACGGTGGCAAACGGCGATCTCACAGTAAAAAACGTCACTTTGCGTGGTACTGTTGGGCCCGTTATTAATGACGGAAAGAGCTCTGAAGACGCTGGTGGAGCAAGCGGAAGCTCTTCGGGCGCGCTCGTGTGCCGCTACGTGTATGGGTCCAGCGACGGCAATGGCACCAAGATTAGAAAGATCTCAATTGATGGTCTTACGCTCAACAATCTGATTGTCGACGGCGCCAACAGCGCCACGGATGCTAACGCCTATATGCCTCTGCTCATCAACGAGATGCAGAAGTACGTGAGCCTGAACGCGAAGAATATCAAGACTACTGGGTACACGAGTGACACCAAGGCGGCTACGTCGCTGTTCGGAAAGCTTGGTGTAGGCAGTGAGGCCGATCAGGTGACGGCAAAGTTTGAGCAAATCAGCTTGCCCAGCCAAAAGAACAAAACGATCTTCACCCATGCGAGCCTGCTGGAGAGTTTTGGCTACGGAAGCACGAGCACGGGCTCTGCGGACTACACCTTTACTAAGGCCGATGCCGATGCCGATGCAGGCAAGGTGACATACGGATCTGAGATTGATGGGAGTACGGAGTACCCGGGCAAGCAGCTTTGGTATTACGACGAAGCGACGTATGGTGCCGTGAGCGGCTATGTGACGGTTGATGGTAAGAAGGACGGTGACGTCAGGCCTTGGTTTGGTGGCTATCTTCCTTATGTTTATAAGGGAAAGGCCACCGAGAGCGGCGTCCAATATCATGAAATTAAAGTCAACCAGCGCATTCCAAAGCTGGTAGAGGGATGCGGCACATATGGCGATCCGTATGCCGTTAAGGACGCGACTGAGATGAACGCCATCGCCAACTACATCAACAACCAAACTGCGCTCGACGGTTGGGAGGTCACCATTGCCGTCAACCAGAGTACGCTCTGTACTCGCCGCAGCGACAATAAAACCGACAATGAGGTTACGTACGTCTATAAGCAGGCGAAAGACACTGGGAAGAAGTGGGAAAAGAAGACCGGCGACACCACAGATCCTTCGGCCACACTTTCCGACGAGATGATGCACCGCTATATCCAAAGCGCGTACTACAGTATTGAACCTACCGGGGGTAATACGATCACCCTCGACGGCGCATCGTTTGGCGGTTTTGGCAACAAAGCCAACCCGTTCCGTGGCGTCATCGTTGGCAACCCTAAAGGTGATAAAAAGGCAACCATCAAGATAGAGAATAACGAGGGTTCGCTTCGCGGCCTTATTCCCTATAGTTACGGCAGCGTGGTGCGCGATCTGAATATTCGCTATGTGAACGCGTCGGCGACTATTACTTATTCTGCCAAGGATGCCGACGGTGTTCCGACGTCGTTCTTCGGTGGCGTTATCGGCTGCATCCTTGGCGGCGATAACATTATCGACGGTGTGGCCGTGAATGGGACAACGCCCGATAACTCCACAACCGGCTTTACGGTTGCTGGTGGCGGAACTAAGCCACATCTTGTTCCCATCGGCGGTTACGTTGGTGCCATTGCGGGCGGCGGTGTGATCTTCCGCAATATGTCAGGGACGTCTTGGCGCGCTGGAACCAGCGACAAGTCTCAGGGTCTTGGAACGGGCAACTTCCGGCAGTACGACAATCCCTACGTTGGTCGTGTGATTGATGGCTATGCCTTTAGCGAGGGCTGCAAAGTCGAAAACGGTAACGCTAACTACAAGATCAACGAGCTCACAAACAAGGGAGCTGCCTGCGTCACTACCACGGGCACCGACAACAAGTATATCGGCACTGATGCCGAGGCACCCGTGACCACGGTGGAAAACGCCCAGGGCCTTTTGGTGCTCTCGGCCATCATTAGCTCGGGTGCGGGTGCTGGAGCGGCACATACTGACTACGCTAATTATGGCGTGTTCCGCGGCTCCAAGGCGTACTGGGGCAGCGATAAGCAGGACCCGGCGATAAACGGCTACCTGTTTGGCAACAAGGAATATGGTAAGGTGCGAAATGCCAGCTACGACTGCGTGGGCAAGCCTGCGAGCGCTTCCGGCGATTTCGAAACCGCCAAAAACGATGACCAGAAGGCCCCGGGCAAACAGGGGTGGCACGGCCCGCTCAACCATGATGACGATGTAAATTCGCCCTACCTGGTGGCGTCCTACGCTGCCGACTACCAAACGGGCTACGTGTGCGCGTCGAAATCGATCGGCATGAGCCTGGAGTTCAAGGAAAATGCCACCTATGATATGACTGGCTACGGCACGGGATACGTGGGTCTCAGCGGCCGTTACTATTCCAATGCTTGCAGCTCGAACGAGGCGTCCACCGATCGCGACCGCATCACGCCGCACGTGGCAACGATCGACGGCAACGGGGCCACCATCACGGTGGGCACCAAAGATGCCACTTACGGCGTCGTCGAATATGCCGATGACGACTATAAGGTCTCGGGCGTGGGCGGCCTATTCAGCACCGTGATGTTCACCTCAACCAATGTGGGGCAGAGCGTCACCGCGAATGACGGCGCTCAGGTCAAAGACCTCACCTTTAGTAACTGCAACGTATCGCTCACGTACAAAGACGCCAACGGTAGCATTGCCTCGGGACCGGCATCGAACGACCTCATCGGCACCGGCCTTTTGGCGGGCGCAACGGCCAACTACGACGGCAACACGCGTGGCGTCTACCGCAACGTACAGATGAAGAACTGCACCGTGTTGGGCGCAAAGAGCGTAGGAGGGCTTCTTGGCAGCTCGGGCCGTACCAGCCGAAGGACGGATAACGACGTGACCTATATGGTCAATTTCGGCTCCGGCACGCAGGCGCCCGCGAATCTCTGTGACTGCTCATACACTGGCCTTAGCGTCACGGGCGAGAAGTACGTTGGCGGCTATGTGGGTGCGATCGCCTCGCCGTGCGGCGTGTGGACAACCGCGGCCACAGGGGTATACGAGAAGACTATTGGCAAAAACTCGACCATAACCGCCACGGGTACAACACCCTACGTGGGCGGCGTGTTCGGTTATACCTCCAGTAACGTATCGGTGAACACCAAAATTGGCATCACGGAAGCCGTCGCATCGAGCACGGCAGTCATCTCTGGGGTAAATGTACTCGCCACCGGGTCGAACACCGATAAGTACATGGGCGCCGGCGGTGTGGTCGGAAGCGCCTATAGAGGCGTTATTTCTATAAGCAACGTGCGCATTGATGCCGGAGGCGATGCCAAGAGCGCCATCATCGGCGATGCCACCGGAACGAACAATAGCATCCGTAATGCGGGCGGCTTGATTGGCGAGGTCACGAGCAGTGGCAGCCCCAACACGTACTGGTTTGAGGACTGTAGCGTCGAGAATATCAACATTGCCGGCACCGACCAATGCTCGGGCGGACTTATCGGCTACTACTTCAGCAATGTGAACATAGCCTGCAACAATATCGCGATTGAGAGCGCCACGATCAAGGGCAGGTGGAGCGGCGGTCTACTTGGCGCGATTAACAGCGGTGCCGACGTCATCAACGTCACCAACACAAAGGTATCTAACACAACGTTTGGCGGAACCTCCAACGGCGGCATTGCGGGCGACGGACGCGGCCAGTTCCATCTGGTAAACGTGCTCATGGACAGCAATACCTACAAATTGGGCTCTAAGCAGGGCGTGCTCTTAGGCGAGGTGGACACAAACGGCTATAGCCTCTCCGCAGCGGGCGTGAACGTAAAGCTCGGCAACGGCAAGACCACGCGTGATCTGCCGCCGATGGTTTACACGACCAATGCGGCCGCCGTAAACATGAAGTCGTATATCGCGTTTGGTGACTATAACGACACACTGGAAGCACCTGACAAGGGGATCACGCTCTACGGCGCGGACAATACCGCCACCACGGCAGCGAGCCCGTATGTGACCACGAGCCCCGTAAGCACGCTGGCGGCGCGTGCCTCCGACAACGACACCACCGATCGCTACCTGTTTGGCGACGGCGCCACCATCGACACCGCGGCGACCGTCCAGAGCGAGGCAGGCACCGGTGTTGCCGATCGCTACACCTACACGAATATCGGCGGCATTAATGACAACGGCGCCTATCAAAATAAGTCGAGCTACGATGCCTCATCCGTGGCCAGTAAGTTCAATTCGAATAATGATACAAGCAGCAACCAAGCCACAGCGGATTTCCCCGTTTTGGTGATCTCTGGCAACGACAACACGACGGTCAAGAGCTATCTAAACATCGTCACGAACGGCGGCTTCTCCGATGCCTGCAGATTGAATAACGAGAATGGCACCAATCCGCACGTGACGGCCAAAGCAGAGGTTTTCCAACTCAAGGACGGTGTGTTCGTTAAAGACGGTGACGCGTCGAACAATCCCACGCTTCGCGTAGTGAACAATGGCAAGAACAATATGTCGTTTAGCCCAAGCTCCGATTGGGACAACGGCAAAGGTCGCTTTACGCTCCTGACCGTTACCTTTACCGAGGCGGGTCAGAGCTACAACGTTCAGGTGCCGATCATCGTTAAGCGCAAGCTCGAGATCGATTTCACTGCAACGTATGATTACGGCACTCAATTTAAAGAAAAAGACTACGCTAACCTTGGAAAAGATGCACACGTGCTTACGAGCTTTGGCGAGCCGATGACGGGTCTGCTTACCTGGACATACAATTCTGCCAATGGGAAGGAAGTCGACTTTGGCTGGGACAGCTATATGGCTGCTGGCGGCTCGATGAAGGGGCTCGGCAAGAGTATCCTCTTCAATGGTGCCGACGGAAGGTTGCCCCAGGGCACCCAGCTTACGCTCATCGATGCGAACGTTGATGGCAAGGCCGGTGGCAGAGAGTATCACTATACGGTGGGCGAAGGCGGAGCAACGAGCGTTTCCCTGAGCGGAAACGACGGCTTTAAGGATTCTGCGGGCAATCCATATCAGGAGCGATGGCTGAGCGAGATCTTGGGTGTGTCGGCCACGCAGGATGGCGCCGGCACATGGACCGTGTGTGATAACGAGGCAGAGGCGACCGCTAAAGCGAAACTCGATGGCAAGTGGACGCTGTTTAAGGTTGCGGGTGCTGACGTTCCCAGCAACAGTCGCTATACGCTAAAGGTACCCAAGGAGAAGGATACCGGCAGAGAGAAGCGTGCATCGGAGAGCGTCTACCTAGTTGTCAACGTGCCCAAGTCGGGCGACGGCGTGACGCAAGCTAGTATCAACGGTTTTACGGCTTCGTCTATTGACTCGAATTCTTCGGGTGGCCGCATATCTTGGAATCTGCATCATGTTTTACGCACCGATGGCAGCGACGATATTCAAAACAGTACGGCATCGACATACAGCATCTTGTCCAATTATGAGCAGAATGTAGTCGACAAAAAAGATGGGGCGCGCATTCCGGTTTCGAAGTCGGAGGACGGTGCCGCCTACGTTCTTTCTCTCGATGTCATGGATACGGTTACGTTTAGCCCGAGCCAATACTATACAGAGAGCGACCATCTGTTCTATCAGCTCGATACATCGCTGTGTCGCTATGGCGCCAACAACAACCTAATGGGAGTAAGCAGTTTCCCGAGCGGAACTTCGGCAATTGCGAAGTTCTATGTTGCCATCGGCAATCAGAACTACAGGTGGAGTGGCAGCGATTGGGAGCCGTATGACGCTTCGACGCCTGCGTTTACACAGATTGTGACGGATACGGGTGATGACTCACTGAGGCTCACGCTCGACCATGACCTTGCCGGAATCCGCAAGCGTGCAGCGGGCGGATCCTTTACCGTGCGTACGGTAGTGGAAGAGATTCGCCTTACGCCGGACGGCTGCAACAAGGTTATCTCCCTGTCCAAGCAGTCTGGCGAGGACGCCTGTACCAAGATGTCCTATACCGCCAAGCTTTCGACGCGTAAGGAAGGCCTTAATACCTCGAGCCTGACGCAGACGAAGCGCGGTAACGTCGGGTACTATCGCATGGACACGGGTGATACGACCATTACGCTTTCTGCGCCAGATAAGTCGCAGCTTGGCATTAACGTGGACGACCTGCGTCCGATCGCGAATGGCACGATTGGTCTGGGTGCCACGTATGAACTGGGTGGACTCAGCAACGCCGCCGAGGCAATTGCGAACGCAGACTCTGTTGTGTACACGCTCTCGCTTCAGCGCCGCGGAACCGACGGCACGTATGAGAGCGTAACGGATGATATCTCAAACTACGTAACAGTGACGGAGAGTAAGCTTGCCGCGGTCGCTCCCTCCGGTAGCACGATCACCTTCACTGACTCGAAGGAGAACGGCAAGTTCAAAACGAAGAACGGTAATACGACGTTTAGCCTGCCCTTTACCGTTAAGGTCAACACGCAGGTTGAACAGCGTGAGCAGTTCTACGCGAACTATCGCTTGGTGATGACAGCGAGCCTGGTTAAGGGTGACGTGGCGAGCGCAACGCCTCAATCGCCCGACTATGTGACCTATACGCTCACGAGGGTGAACCTCAACGGCATCGACCACTAGTTCCGAAGCCAACTGGCTTCGCAAAGGGGGCGGCAACCACCCGGTTGCCGCCCCTTTTCTTGTTCTCCTGGCCTGCTGCTGCCCCAGCTTCCCACCTAGCTTTCCAGCTTTCCACCTTAGGTGGTAAGTTAAGTGGAAAGCTGGAAAGCTAGGTGGAAAGCTGGAAAGTAAGTGGAAAGTTGACATGTAGGTGCGGGCTGAAGAGGGGTTAATAATTACACAAACCATACCAGCCAAACAAAAAGATACCAATCTGGTTGGTAAAACACCGTCAATGAGCCGCGAGCTAACTAGCTGCGTAAATAAAACCTAAAGAACTGTTGCAAATTAATGGCAAATGCCCAGATGCCGCCGTACGATTTTCAATTAACTGTTACGCGCAAACAGCAAAATGCTACTATCTAACATGCACGTAAGAAAGCAGATTAACGGTTAAGGCTAAGAAGTGGCAGGTATGTCGGAAGCAACAAGGACTCGCACGCATGCGCCCGAGGTTAGGCAGCGCGCCGTCGAGGTCCTCCAAGAGGGGGTCGGTCATCGCGCCCTCGCCGCGGAGCTCGGCATTCCCCAGGCCACGGCTCGTCAGTGGGCCCGCGCATATGCCGTGGGCGGTGCCGACGCCGTTCTCAACGCCGGTTCGCATCATCACACCTATTCGTACGAAGTTAAGCTCGCCGTGGTCAAGGACCGCTTGGAAAACGGCTTAACGGTTCGCGAGGCCATGATCAAGCACAAGATTCCTAGCGAGTCTTCGGTCAAGGCTTGGTGCCGTCAGTACCGCGAGAGCGGTGAGTCCGCACTGGTCGATAAGCCGCGCGGTCGCAAGCCGCGCGTTAAAAAGGCGGAATAGCAAACGGGATGGTGCACCCACAGGGGCGCATTTTTCTTGCCGCCCCTCTGCTCCAATGCGGGCGTGCCCTTACCCCGTACGCCTAAAACTCCCCAGTTGACCGAAAACCCGCCGCCGCTACTCCTCAATTGAGCTATAACGTTAAACAATTGCAGCGTTTTAGCATGGGGGAGTGATGGTATGACGCTACTGTATTTCCTTACCCTGTTTCCGCTGGTACCGGCGCTGGGCATGCTGCTCGCGCGCGGTGACCGCGCCCGCGATGCGGCGGGGCTCATAGGCTCCGGCATTATTATGGCGGTGACAGTTGTAGTCGCCGTCATGTTTTTTGGCACGGGTCCGCAGAGCTTTGAGGTTGCCCCCGGCACCTCGCATGTGCTCTCGATCATCAGTTCCGTTATCGACGTCATCCTGTGCGCTGTCATCCTGTACAACGCGTACAAATATAGGAACGCGCTCACCACGGTGCTCGGCATAGTCCAGCTGGTGGGCTCGCTCGCCTTTGCAGCCATGACGCTGCCCGCGGCCGAAGCCGTCACGGCAACGCCACTCTACCTGGACTACATGAGCGTGATCATGGTCCTCGCCGTCGGCATCGTTGGCAGTCTAATCTGCTTGTATGCCCTGGGCTACATGAAGGACTTCCAGGCCCATGACGAGCACGAGGCCGCGCTGCGCGGGCAGACCGCGCCCGACCGTCGCCCGCAGTTCCTGGCGCTCATGTTCCTGTTCCTCTCGGCCATGTTCGTCATCGTGACGAGCGACAACCTTGAGTGGCTGTTCTGCGGCTGGGAAATCACCACCGTGTGTTCGTTCCTTATGATTGGCTACACGCGTACGCCCGAGGCCATCAAGAACGCCTTTACCCAAATCATCCTCAACATGCTGGGCGGCATCGCGTTTTTGGCCGGACTTATGTATCTGCACGTTAACGGCATGCCGCTGACCATCTCGGGCATGATCGAGCTTTCCGGCACCGGAACCGCGCAGTCCGCGCTGCTGGTGATGCCGGTCATCCTGTTGTCGCTCGCCGCGCTCACCAAGGCCGCACAGATGCCGTTCCACACTTGGCTGTTGGGTGCCATGGTTGCACCCACTCCCACGAGCGCCCTGCTGCACTCGTCAACCATGGTCAAAGCCGGCGTGTTCCTGATGGTCAAGCTGAGCCCACTCTATGCCATCTACCCCGTGACCGGCTTTATGGTCACGAGTGTGGGTGCCATCACGTTTTTGCTCGCTGCACTCATGGCCATCTCGCAGAGCAACGCCAAATGCGTGCTCGCGTACTCCACCATTTCCAACTTGGGCCTCATCAGTGCCTGCTTGGGTGTCGGCGCGCCCGAGGCCGTATGGGCGGCCATCTTCCTGATCTTGTTCCACACGGTGGCCAAGTCGCTGCTGTTCCTGTGCGTGGGCACGGCCGAGCATCATATCGGCAGCCGCAATATCGAGGACATGGACGGCATGTTCAGCCGCATGCCGCACCTGACGCGTCTGATGATGCTGGGCATTATGGGCATGTTTGTGGCGCCGTTTGGCATGCTCGTGTCCAAGTGGGGCGCCCTGGTGGCGTTTGCGCAGACCGGCAACGTGCTCATGATCATGGTGCTTGCCTTTGGCTCGGCCGCGACGTTTTACTTCTGGGGCAAGTGGCTTGCCAAGCTTTCGGGCGTCGACCCCACGGCTCAAAACGTTGAGGTCAATGTCCATAAGACCGAATGGATGGCCCTCAACACCATCGCCGCGCTGCTGATTCTGTGCTGCGTGGCGTTTCCGGTTATCTCGAGCGGTCTGGTGTCGCCTTACTTGGCCATGGTGTTTGGCCGCGTGCCGTACGTTATTGGCAAGGACGCCATGTATCTGATGGTGGTTATCGTGGCTTTTATCGCCGTGGTGCTGCTGACGTCATTCCGCGTGAGCAACAAACCGCACGTCAACGTGTACCTTTCGGGCGTGGGAACCGACAAATATCGCCATTTCCGCGGCTCGATGGGACACGAGGTGAAGGCCGAAAAGCGCAATTGGTACTCGGAGGACGCCCTTGGCGAGAAGCGTATTGGCCCCGCGGGTAGCGTCGTATGCTGCAGCATTATCTTGTTTGCGCTGCTGTGTTGCGCATGGATTGGGCCCGAGCGGCTTGCCATGAGCGCGCCCTCGGTGCTGCGCGGCAAGTATTTCGAAGGTTCGGGCGTCGTGGGCATCTTTATTGGCACCGTGGCGTTTGCCTTGCTGGCGCCGCTTGCGGGCGGCTTGATCGACGGCATCGACCGCAAACTTTCGGCTCGCATGCAGGGCCGCGTGGGCCCGCGCCTGCTGCAGCCCTTCTACGACGTTGCCAAGCTGCTGCGCAAGGCCCCTGCCAGCGTAAACACCATGGACGATACCTATATGGCGTGCGCGCTCATCTTTACCGTCGTGGGCGGCGGCATCTTTGTGTCGGGCTCCAACACGCTGCTGTGCGCTTTTATGGTTACGCTCGCCGCGATCTTTGTGGTGCTGGCGTCCGCCTCGACGCAAAGCCCGTTTGCCCAGGTCGGTGCCGACCGCGAGTTGCTGCAGGTCATGAGCTACGAGCCCGCCGTTCTGCTGATGAGCGTGGGCCTGTACCTTGCCACCGATAGCTTTGATTCCATCGCCGTGACCGGACAGTCGGCGCCCATCATCGTGTACAGCGCGCCCATTTTCTTGGCGCTGCTTGCGGTGCTCACCATCAAGCTACGCAAGTCGCCGTTCGACCTTTCGTACTCGCATCACGCGCATCAGGAGATTGTCCAGGGCGTCGCCACCGAGATGAGCGGCGGCACGCTGGCCAAGATGACCCTTATGCACTGGTGCGAGACCGTGCTGTTTTTGATGTGGGTGGGCATGTTCTTTGTTTGGGACAACCCGGTGAGCTGGGTCGTAGCCCTGGTCGTGATGGCCGCGACGTATTTTGTCGAGGTGCTGATCGACAACACCTTCGCACGCAGCACCTGGCGCAGCTGCTTTAAGCTCGGCTGGGGCGTGGCGCTGGTGTTTGGCCTGCTCAACCTTATGCCCATCCTCGTCGACGTGTTTATTTAGGAGGCGGCATCCATGGATCATAAAATGTCGCGCTCGCCGTGGGTTATTCATTACGACGGCTCGAGCTGCAACGGATGCGATATCGAGGTGCTGGCCTCGCTCACGCCGCTGTTCGATGCGGAGCGCTTTGGCGTGGTCAACACCGGCAACCCCAAGCATGCGGATATCTTTTTGGTGACGGGGTCGGTCAATGCCCAGAACCTGCCCGTCGTGCGTCAGATTTACAACCAGATGCTCGAGCCCAAGTGCGTGGTGGCCTGCGGTATCTGCGCATGCTCGGGCGGCGTATTCCGCGATGCCTACAACGTGATCGGCGGCGTGGACCACGCGATTCCCGTGGACGTGTACGCGCCCGGGTGCGCCATTCGCCCCGAGACGGTGATCGATGCCATCGTGGAGGCGTGCGGCATCCTGGACCAGAAGGAGACCGTGTTGCGCGCCGGTGGCGATCCGCTCACCGTGGGCGGTGCCGCTACCTGGGACGGTGGCGTTGAGCTGGGCGAGGACGGGTTTGTGGCTGCGGGGGCCGGGACTGACGGTGCCGGTGACGCGCCTGCCGGGAAGCCTGCTGCGCCCGCCGCTGGCGACGCACCTGTTGAGACGCCCGCCGCTGCAAAGGAGGCCGAGTAATGCAAAAGGCTATCTATACCACCGTCGGGATCGACAAGCTCCTGTCGCATGTCCAGGCGCTCAAGGGCGTCGGCGCGCGCTTTGTGCAAATGCATGCCGAGCGCAACGTCGACGACGGCTCGTATCGCTTGGTCTATACGTTTATCAACGTCCGTGCTGCTCAGGAGCATATTGCGCAGGACGGCAGCTATGCGATCGAGAACCTGGTGGTCGAGGGCATCGACCAGTACCAGGAGATTCCGTCCATCAGCTCGTATTACCCCGCGGTGTTCCCGTTTGAAAATGAGGCTCACGACCTGTTTGGTCTTGCCATCACCGACATGCAGATCGACTTTAAGGGCTTTTTCTACCAGGTCTCGACTGCCGAACCCATGAGCGTCATCACGCCCGAGGTGAAGGCTGCGCGCGAGAAGGCCATGAAAGTCCGCGCGGCTGCCGAGGCCAAGGCGCGCAAGGCCGCGGCCGAGAAGGCCGCCGCGGCTGCGGCTGCTGCGGGGGAGGGTGCCGCGGGTGCCGGCGATGCTGCGGGCACTGCCGCTGCTCAGCCCGCTGCTGCTGCCGGCTCCGATGCCCAGCATGACGATGCCGCTGCGAAGGCCGCGCTCAAGGCCGCCGAGATGGAGGCAAAGCTCGCCGCCATGGATCCCGAGAAAGCGGCCAAGGTCCGTGCGGCGCTTGCCGCCAAGGCCGCCCGCGACAAGCAGAAAAAGGAGGCGTAAGGTCCATGGCTCATCGCTCCGTAATTCCGTTTGGCCCGCAGCACCCGGTGCTGCCCGAGCCGCTTCATCTGGACCTGGTGATCGAGGACGACCGCGTCATCGAGGCAATTCCGCAGATCGGCTTTGTGCACCGCGGACTCGAGAAGCTCACCGAAAAGCGCGACATGCACCAGTTTGGCTACATCGCCGAGCGCATCTGCGGCATTTGCGCCGTGGGCCACAGCTACGGCTATGCCAGCGCCTGCGAGCGCATGCTCGACATCGAGGTGCCCGGCCGCGTGCAGTATATCCGCACTATTTTGCACGAGCTTTCGCGCATCCACTCGCACCTGCTGTGGCTGGGCCTGCTCGCCGATGCCTTTGGCTTCGAGGCGCTGTTCTATCGGTCGTGGACCCTGCGCGAGCAGATTCTCAAGATCTTCGAGAGCACGTGCGGTGGCCGCGTGATCCTTTCGATTAACGAGATCGGCGGCCTAAAGCACGACATTGAGGACTCCGAGCTGGCTGGCATTGTCCAGACGCTCGATGCCATGCGTCCCGACTACGAGGCCCTGGTGCATACGTTTTTGGACGACGTCAGCTGTGGCGAGCGCCTGCATGGCGTGGGCGTGATCAGCAAGAAGGACGCGCTGGATCTGTCGATGGTCGGCCCGTTTGGGCGCGCCTCGGGCGTGGACTACGACGTGCGCATGTTTAGCGACGGTGCCTATGCGGACCTGGCTGCGTTTGAGCCGGTTGTCGCCACCGATGGCGATTGCTATGCCCGCTGCCAGGTGCGCTGTGCCGAGGTCACGCAGGCCATGGACATCATTAAGGAGCTTGTGGGCAAGATTCCGCACGACGGGATCGGCGGGCGCACCAAGCTTACGCCGGCCGACGGCACACGCGGCGAGGTTGTGATTGAGCAGCCGCGCGGCGAGGCGTATTACTATGTGCGCGGTAACGGCACCAAGAACCTGGACCGCTTCCGCGTGCGCACGCCGACGTCGCAGAACCTGGCGGGTCTGACACATGCGCTGCAGGGCGTGCTCCTTGCCAACGTGCCCATGATTATCCTGACCATCGACCCCTGCATTAGCTGCACGGAAAGGTAGGCGCGGCATGAGTTTGCTGACATTTGCCAAGACGGCCTTGGGCTCTATGGTCAAGCAGCCGGTAACGGTGTGCTATCCGCAGGAGAAGCTCGCGGCACCCGAGCGCTTGCGCGGGCATATCGTCAACGACATGGACGCGTGCATCTGCTGCGGCATGTGTGCGCGTCGCTGTCCGGCGGGCGCGCTCGCAGTCGATCGCAAGGGTGGAACGTGGTCGATCGACCCGTATGCCTGCGTGGTGTGCGGTGAGTGCATCGAGAGCTGCCCCAAGCACTGCCTGACTATGGACACCGCCCGCACCCCAGTCGCAGCGGACAAGACTCCCACAGTAGAAACCAAGCCGGAGTAGCGCAGGGGTAGAACTGGAATAGGGGCCGGCGGGGCAAAAATGCCCCGCCGGCCCCGCGCGTGAGCGCGCGGTTGTGCCGCTGCGAACAAAACTATGCCGGATTACGGGACTGGATAGCGAACCTCCGACCATACAGAAAATCGCAAAAACAAACCAGCAGGTAGATAGCCTGTTGTTTTTCAAAAATAGGGGGTATGGATGAGGGCTCCGACTTTAGCTCCGTAATCCGGCGTAGTTTTGGAATGGTAGCATATCCGTAACAGCCCTTTAACTCCCGTGGACGGAGGAAAACGGACTATTTTGGCCTCGCGAGGGCTATCGCGTGACTCGTCTGCCACGAAATGGGCCCATCTACTACGTTTAGGCGGCAGCCCTCGACCACGGCAAGCAATGCGAAATGAAAACCGCAGGTAGAACGCCTGCGATTTTTCATGAATAGCGGTTATGGTCGGGGGTATCGAGTCAAACGTAGTAGATGGGCCCATTTCGTGGCGAGCGCCGTCAGCCGATCTCCGCGGGCGGAAGAAAGCAGATCATTTTGGTCCCGCGAGCCTTGCGGAGGCGCTCGTGCAGGGCCGACCGAACAAAACTATGCCGGTTTACTACGACGAATTCGACATTCCCGACCATGACTGCATTTTTCTAAATATCGCAAGCGTTCTACCTGCGGTTTTGCAAGCGCTCAATTTGCCGTGATCGAAGGTGGGCGATTCATCGTAGTAAACCGACATAGTTTTGAAATGGCATTAAATCGGTAACAGCCATTTTACTCTGCCGGGGCGGTCAATCTTCGGGCAACTGCCCTCGCAGGTAGGCGATGGCGATCTGCGTACGGTTGCGCAGGTCCATTTTGGTCAGGATCGAGCTGATGTGGTTGCGCACGGTGCCTTCGCCCATGTAGGCTGTGGCGGCGATCTCCCTGTTGTCGAGACCGCGGGCGATGAGCTCGGCGACTTCGAACTCGCGGTCGGTCAGACCGGCAAAGGCCGCGGGCCGGCGGGTCGCACCGGCTTCAGCGTCCGCCCCATCAAAGTCGACATCCTCGATCGCCTTACCCTCGAGCACGCGTTTACCGTCCATGACCTGCGCCAACGCCGGTGGAATGGCGGAGACATCGGTTTTGATCAGATAGCCGCGGGCGCCCAGTTTAAGCGCCGACACAATGTACTCGTCATCCGAGAATGTCGTCAGAAACACCACGCGCGCCGCAGGGTCGCGCTCAAGGATCTCGCGTGCCGCCGAAAGTCCGTCGCGCCCCGGCATCTGAATGTCGAGCAGCGCGATGTCGGGCGTGTGCTCAGCGTAGAGCGCCACCGCATCGTCGCCGTTGGCGCCGGCGCCCACCACCTCGATCTGCGGCTGGGCGCCCAGGATAATCTTGAGCGAATCGACCACCAAGCGGTCGTCGTCGACAACAATGAGCCTCATCGGCCCTCATCTCCTTGCGGTTTGGGAACGGTGGCAAACACACGCCAGCCGCCGGCGCCGGCACGCGGGCCGGCGGTGAAAGTGCCGCCAAGCGCCTCGACGCGCTCGCGCATGGAGCCGAGCCCCATGCCCTCCGCGGCGCCGCGGCCGCTTGCTTGGACCCCGCCCGTGCCATCATCGGTGACGATGAGCTGGTAAAACGATGGATGCTCCAAGCATCGCACAGCAACGTTTTGCGCGCGGGCGTGGCGCATGGTGTTGGAGAGCGCCTCGCGCAGGACCGCCGCAAAGCAGTTGGCGACGTTTGCGGGCGCATGCTCGGCCAAAACTTCAAGCTCAATCTGCGGACCGCCGTCCGAGCGCGCGCCTTCAACAATGCGTTCGAGCTGCACGGAAAGGTCGACGGCGTTGTCGTTGAGCGCGTGGACGCTGGTGCGCACAAGCTGGAGCGCCTCGTCAACGGTGTGCTTGACGTCGGCGAAATCGGCGGCGACGCCGGGTTCATCGGCGTGGACTATGCGCAGGGCCTCGGTCTGCAGCGAGGCGCGCGTGAGCTGGTGTCCGACGTTATCGTGGATCTCGCGCGCGATGCGGGCGCGCTCGGCGAGCGTCGCGAGCTCGACTTCGTGGTCCTGGCGATCGGCAAGATCGCGGTTGCGCGCTTCGAGCGCGAGGGCTCGTTCCTGCAGCTCGTCACGGGTACGGCGCATGCGCTGCTGCTCGCGCTCCAACTGGGCGGTACGTAGCGATAGCAAGGTGGCGGCAACCGAAAGGATGGCGGTCAGCAGGAGCGTTCGGGCGGTAAGCGCGTTGGTGCGAAGGTCCGCGACGAGCGCAAAGACAAAGGCGACGCCAATGCCCAGCGTGACCCAGGCGTACTCGCGGCGCACGCGTCGCGCGATGTCATAGAGGGCGAGGGGTGCAAACGGCACAAACGGCGGCACGAAGACAGCCGCGATG
This sequence comes from uncultured bacterium, assembly GCA_905215135.1. Classification (GTDB taxonomy): domain Bacteria; phylum Actinomycetota; class Coriobacteriia; order Coriobacteriales; family Coriobacteriaceae; genus Collinsella. Next base: position 95,173 of record CAJMOX010000004.1, on the reverse strand, counting down.
ATGTAGGCGCAGCTCGCGGTCTCGCTCGCGCGCCGGGCGCTTTTCCCCTGCGCGAGCTCAGCCAGCGAGGTGGCAATAACGCCAAGGCAAAACGCCACAACCAGACGAGCGTCCACGGCAAGACCCATGGCGGCCGCAATACAGCACGCCAGCACGATCGATTTGTCGAAAAGCCTGTTCATACGAGTATTGTACGCGAAGCCGCGCGTGGTGGAGGGACCGCCTGCGCAACTGTGACATTCCTCCCGCGCGGCAAAGCGGCGTCGATCGCTCGCGCGAGCGGGGGTTTCGCCTCTGCCCCCTCGCACTCGTGACAAAGCTCACTGGTGCGCGCCGTCCGCTCCTGCGATGATGCAATCGTACCGGGCCACGACCAACAGAAGGGCCGCCTCATGACAGATATCGTCCACGTCGAAAACCTCGTCAAGCGCTACGACGATCTTATCGCGCTCGACCACTTTAACCTGCATATCGCCCCCGGCGAGATCTTTGGCCTGCTGGGCCCCAACGGCTCGGGCAAGACCACGTCCATCAACTGCATCCTGCAGCTGCTCGCTTACGACAAGGGCACCATCGAGCTGTTCGGCGAGCCCATGACGCCCACCCGCTACGACCTTAAGCGTCGCGTCGGCGTGGTGCCACAGCAGGTGGCGGTGTTTGACGAGCTCACCGTGCGCGAAAACATCGACTATTTCTGCAGCCTCTACGTCAACGACCGCAAGCGCCGCCGCGCGCTGGTGGACGAGGCGATCGACTTTGTCGGCTTGGGCGACTTTACCAAGTTTCGCCCCGGAAAGCTCTCGGGCGGCTTGGCACGCCGTCTCAACATTGCCTGCGGCATCGCGCACAAGCCCGAGCTCATCTTCTTTGACGAGCCCACAGTGGCAGTCGATCCGCAGAGCCGCAACGCCATTCTGGAGGGCATCTGCCGCCTGCGCGACGAGGGCGCCACGGTGGTGTATACCAGCCATTACATGGAGGAGGTCGAGCAGATCTGCAGCCGCATCATGATCATGGACGGCGGCCGCGTGCTGGCGCAGGGCACCAACGACGAGCTCAAGCGCATGATTCAGATGGGCGAGCGCGTGACCGTCGAGGTCGGCGCCGTCGAGCCCGCCACGGTCGAGCGGCTGCGCGCTCTGGAGCACGTGCTTTCGGTCGAGCTGTCCGGCGGTGAGCTCGTCTGCACCTGCGAAGCGAGTCCGCACAATCTGGTCGACATCCTCGACACGCTGCGCGCCGCCGACGTGGCGCTCGGCCGCGTGTGGAGCGAGCCGCCGACCCTCAACGACGTGTTCCTCGAGATCACCGGCCGCGAGCTGCGCGACTAGGGGGCAGCCATGTTCAACACCATCATCACTACGGTCAAGACGCTGCTGCGCCGGCCGAGCACGTGGGTCTGGGGTGCTCTCTTTCCCGTCGCACTTTCCACGATGTTCATGTTTATGTTTGCTAACCTCAGCTCCGACGGCAAGATCGACCCGGTGCCGGTTGCCGTCGTGGCGGACGAGGCTTGGGACGCTTCGACCTTTAAGGGCGTGGCGACGTCGCTTGCCAAGGAAGACAACGATCAGCTGCTCGAGATCCACGAGTGCGAGGATGTGGACGCCGCGAACCGTGCGCTCAAGTCCGGCGAGGTCGCGGGCATCTATACGGTCGACGCTGCGGGCACGCCCAAGCTCACGCTGCTCTCGAGCTATGACGGCTCGCGCGCCTCGTCGGTGCTCACCGACCGCAGCATCCTTGAGACGGTGGCAAGCTCGTATACACAAAATGCCGAGCTCATGTCCCAGATTGCCCAGGACAACCCGGCGGCGCTCGCCGACCCCGAGGCGGTTGCGCGCGCCCTGTCGCTCGAGGGCGGCACCCGCCGTGTGAGCCTGACACGCACCACGCCCGATGGCACGGTCATCTACTATTACGCGCTTTTTGGCCTGGTCGCGATGATGTCTGCCGAGTTTGCCGCCTTGAGCGTCGTCGACCTGCAGCCCAATCTGTCGGGCCTTGGCGCGCGCCGCTGCGTGGGCGGCCTTTCCAAGACGGCGTCGCTGGCCGGCATTTTTGTCGGCTCGTGGCTGGTCTCATTTGCCTCGATGGCGATCGCGATCGGCTACGTGCGCCTGGTGGTCGGCATCGACTTTGGCGGGCGCGAGGGACTGTGTTTGGTGGGCGCCGCCGCTTCCGCGCTTGCCGCCACGGGCTTGGGGCTCTTTGTGGGCACGCTTCCCGTTAAGGGCGGCAAGGCGTCCAAGTCGGGCATCCTCACGGGCTTTGCCACCACGTGCGCCCTGTTCGCCGGCCTCTACGGCGAGCCGGCGATGGCGCTTGCCGACGACGTCGCCCGCGCCTTCCCGGCCGAGTGCTGGCTCAACCCCGTCAAGCTCATCTGCGACATGTTCAATCGCCTGTATTTCTTTGAGGACCTGGGGCCCTTCGCCGTCCGCGCCGGCGCGCTCGTCCTGATGGCCCTGGTGTTTGTCGCCGCCGCTACGCTGATCTTTGGAAGGAGCCGCTATGAGCACCTTTAAGACTGCGCTTCGCATGGCGCTCGCGCACCCGCTCTACCTGCTCATCTATACGGTGTTTATTTCACTGTTGGGTGTGTTTATCGCGGCATCGGTGAGCTCGAACTCGTCGCAGCTCACCGACTACAAGCCTTACGATGCCAACGTGGTCGTGGTCGACCGCGACGACAGTGACCTTTCGCGTGCGCTTACCAAGCACCTGGGTTCGCGCTTTGACCTGGTCACGGGCGTCGGCGACGATACGTACAATCTTGCGGACGCGCTTTCCAAGAGCAATAGCGCCAAGGGCAGCGCTGACTGCGTGTTCTTTATCCCGGAGGGGTTTGAGGGCGACCTCGTTGCAGCCGCCCGCGCGGGGGAGTCCCTGCCCAAGCTCGATGTGACCTACGGTGCCGGCACCATGGCGGCGGCGCTTTCGTCTGCCGAGGCCTCGCGGTGGATCTCGCTTGCGGGCGCCGCGGCGGCGCTTGAGCCCGCTGCCTCCAACGGTGGCGTTGCCGAGGCGGCCGAGCATGCTGCCGCCAAGCGCGCCGAGGTCGAGATTGAGCGGGTCAAGGTCGACTCGACTGCCGCCGCCACACTCGAGTCGTACTTTAACTTTGGTGCGTACGCGATTATCTCGTCGGTCATCGTGTCGGTGGGGTTGGTGTTCTCGGGCATGAACGAGCCCGAGCGCGTGCGTCGTATGGATGCCGGCCCAATCCCCGAGCGCCAGCGTTCGCTTGCCGTGTTCGCGGCCGCCGCCGTGCTCACTGTCTGTATTTGGCTTGTGTCGAGCATGATGGGCGTCGTGGGCTTTGCCGGCGCGGTCGCCGAGGTCGGCGTGGGCCGTGTGTGCCTGGCGCTGGCGGCAACGTTTGCCCTAGCGTGCACGCCGCTGGCCGTTGGCTTTGCCCTTTCGAGCCTGGGCGCGCGCGAAGAGCTGCTCAACGGTGTGGGCAACCTGCTTGGCTTGCTCATGACGTTTTTGGGCGGCGCCTGGATGCCGCTTTCGATGATGGGCTCGGCCGTGCAGACCGTGGCGCATTTTGTGCCGACGTTTTGGGTGAACGACGCGATCGGCAAGGCTCTCGCCGCAGACCTGACGTCTGCTGTGTTGGGCGACATCGCCTGCGACCTGGGCATCACGGTGCTCTTTGCCGCGGCCATCACCGCCGTAGGCCTAGCCCTCGCGCACAACAAATCCCACGCCTAGCCGCCTAGTCATTGGGGACGTTCTTAAACGACTGGTCGCTGGGGACAGCCTTTGCCGATTCGCCGGCTCGCCGGCCGGGCTGGCAAGGGCTGTCCCTGGCGGCACTCATTTAAGTCTGTCCCCAATGAGTGTTTCAGTCATTTAAGTCTGTCCCCAATGAGTACCCAATGACTGGTTTGGAAAATAGTTCGCGCACGTCGCTTAAAAATAGTTCGCCTGGGTTTACTATTAGCCTAGAAAAGTATCAGCAAGCTAACAACGGGGAATAGTATGGCGACAAAGCAAGCCTATGTCCAGGTCAGCGGGCTCAAGAAACACTACGGCGACGGTGATGCGCGCCTGACGGTGCTCGATGGCATCGACACGTCCATCAACCGCGGCGAGATCTGCGTCATGCTGGGGCCCTCGGGTTCGGGCAAGTCGACCTTTCTCAACCTGATCGGCGGCCTGGAGGATGCCGACGGCGGCTCCATCATGGTGGACGGCTGCGACCTCACGGTACTCAAACCTACCGACCTGGGCGAGTATCGCCGCCGTGAGCTGGGCTTTGTCTTCCAGTTCTACAACCTGGTGCCCGACCTTACCATCAAGGAAAACATCGAGGTCACGGCGCACCTGTCCAAAAACCCGCTCAACATCGACGAGCTGCTGCGTTCGCTGGGCCTCTACGAGCACCGCAACAAGTTCCCGCGCCAGGTCTCGGGCGGCCAGCAGCAGCGCTGTGCCATCGGCCGTGCGCTCGTCAAAAATCCGGGCCTGCTGCTGTGCGACGAGCCCACCGGTGCGCTCGACTATAAGACGTCCAAGGAAATCTTGCAGCTTATGGAGGATGTCAATCACGAGTACGGCTGCACCATCATCATTGTCACCCACAATGCCGCCATCGCGCGCATGGCCAATCGCGTGCTGCGCCTGCGCGACGGGCGCATCGTCGAGGATGAGCTCAACGAGTCGCCCGTTGCGGCCGCCGAGCTCGATTGGTAGGCGGCGCCATGACACCTCTCGCAAAACGTCTCCCGCGCGAGCTGCGCCGCAATATCGGCAAGTACCTGGGCATCTTTTTGCTTATGTGCGGAAGCATCGCCCTTACCTCGGGCTTTTTGCTCGCAGCGCATTCCATCGGCTGCCTTATCGATGACATGCGCGATGCGTACACGATTGAGGACGGCCGCGTGACCACCTCCTTCGAGGCCACCAAAGATCAGCTCAAGGCGGCCGAGGATGCAGCCGGCGACGTCGGCGGTGTCACGCTCTACAAGAATTTCTCCATCGACGCCATCATCAAAAAGACCGCCGGCGACGACGGCACCAAGCGCACACTGCGCACCTATGCGCACCGCACCGAGGTTGATATCGCGTCCTACTGCGAAGGCAAACAGCCCAAGGCAGACGACGAGGTGGCCATCGACCGTGTCTTTGCCACCAACAACGACCTCGTCGTGGGCGATAAGGTCGAGCTTGAGGGCCGCACCTACATCATCTGCGGCATCATGACCCAGCCCGATAGCCAGGCGCTGTTCCTCAACAATTCGGACTTTACGGTGAACACCATCACGTACGGCGTGGCCGAGGTCACCGATGGCGGCTTTGCCGCGCTCGAAGATGCCGGCGGCGCACCCGCCTACACCTACTCCTTCACCTTTACCGATCGCGACCTCCCCACCGCGGACCGCATCGACGCCGAGCAAGGTATGGTCGAGGCACTGACCGACGCCGATGCGCGCGTGGACGATCTGATCGACGCCGATTCCAATCAGGGCATTGGTTATGCGCGCGATGACGTGGACGGCGACTCCATGATGTGGATGACGCTGCTCAACATTATCATCGTGATCATGGCGTTCGTCTTTGTGGTCCTTACCGACGCCACCATCGAGGAGGAGAGCGCCATCATTGGCACGCTGCTCGCCAGCGGCTATCGCCGCCGCGAGATCGTGCTGCACTACCTGGCACTTCCCGCCATCGTGGGCGTGGTCGCGGCGCTTTTGGGCACCGCGCTCGGCGTCGCGTTCTTTACCGAGCCCATGCGCGGCCTCTATTACGGTTCGTACAGCCTGCCTCCCTTCCAGGTGTACTGGAGCTGGGAGATTTTTGTGAAGTGCGCCGTGGTTCCCGCTGCCGCGCTCATCCTCATCACGCTGGTGGGCCTGCTTCGCAAGATGGGCAAGACGCCGTTGCAGTTCCTTCGTCACGAGGCGAGCGGCAAATCGGGCACCAAGCGCGGCCTGCAGCTGCCGGAGCGCATGGGCTTTGTCTCGCGCTTTCGCCTGCGCATCTTCCTGCGCAACCTGGGCAACTTCGCCACGCTCTTCGTGGGCATTGCGTTTGCCTCGCTGCTGCTGCTCTTTGGCCTGGCGATCCTGCCCACGATGACGCACTATGCGGACAACCTCGAGACGAGCCTGGTCGCTGAGCACCAGTACACGCTCAAGGCGCCGCTGGAGCTCGAGGGCACTGCCGAGGAGCGCGAGCAGTGGTCGGCACTCGAGCGCTTGCAGTCGGTTGACGGCGCACTGCTTTCTGCCGCCCAGGATGCCGATGACGAGCTTGACGACGCGGCCGATGCGACGCAGGCAGCAGCCGATGCCGCGACCGCATCTCCGTCTGCCGAGAGCCTGGCCGCGGCGCAGGACGCGCTTGCCAAGGTCCAGGACAAGAAGGATGCGCTTTATGCGCGCCTCGATGACCTTGCCGATGCCCTTGGCTGCAACCGCGACGAGGCTATCGACCTGATCGATAAGGCCTCTAAGATCGACACAGACAACGATGACATTCACCCGGTCAATACGACCGACAACGGCGCGGGCGCAATCGCACAGGCCGAGAAATATGCCGTTTACCAGCTGCAATACGACCGCGGCGATGGTAATGGGCAGGAGACGATTTCCGTCTACGGCATCTCGCCCAACTCGCGCTATTGGAAAGACCTCAACGTCGGCGATGGGCGCGTCGTCTTTGGCGGCGGTCTGCTCGATAAGTTTGGCTGGATCGAGGGCCAGAAGGTCATGCTCGGCGACAAGTACGAGGGCGAGCATTATTCCCTTGAGTACACGGGCAAGGACTGTGCCTGGGGCTCAAAGTCGGACATGAATATCTATATGAGTATCGATGACTTTAACGAGCTGTTCGACAACGATGCCGCCTACTTTAACGGCTATGTGAGCGACGAGAAGCTCGACCTCGATGCTCGTTACTTTGCCGGCGACACCACGCCCGACGACATGCGCGCCGTGGGTGACCAGTTCATCGGCATGATGAGTAAAATGATCGGAATGATGATCGGGCTCGCGGTGTTCATCTTCCTGCTGTTTATGTACCTGCTGACCAAGGCGGTGATCGACCACGGCGCCCGTTCGATCAGCTACATGAAAGTCTTTGGCTATCGCGATAGCGAGATCTCGCATCTGTACATCCGCTCGATCACACTGTGCGTGGCGGCATCGCTCGTGCTGAGCCTGCCGGTCATTATTGGCTCGCTCACGGCCATCTTCCGCTCGATGCTGCTCGCCTACAACGGCAATATCGAGATTTACGTGCCCGCTTGGTCCATGGCTGCATGCGTCGGCATCGGCTTTGCGACCTACCTGGTCGTGGCGCTGCTACACACGCGCTCTATCAAGCGCGTCGGTCTGGCCGAAGCCCTCAAGGTGCAGGAGTAGTCATTGGGGACGTTCTTAAACGACTAGTCGTTGGGGACAGTCTTTGCCGGATCGCCGGCTCGCTGGCCGGGCGGCAAGCACTCATTTAAGTCTGTCCCCAATGAGTGCCTAGCGACTCGGCGTTGCGCTTGACTTCAACCCCACTTCAACGGGTACCATCCTCTATGTCTGTAACGCCATATAGACCGAGGGGATATAACTATGACCGCAACTGCACCCGCAGCACCCGCTAAGGTGTACTTCACCAACCTGCGCACGCATGCTCGCGAGAGCCAGCTCGACAAGCTCAAGCGCCTCATTCGTCGCGCCGGTATCGAGCAGATCGACTTCGAGAATAAGTTCGTCGCCATCAAGATCCACTTTGGCGAGCTGGGCAACCTGAGCTTTTTGCGCCCCAACTACGCCCGCGCCGTCGCGGACGTGGTGAAGGAGCTGGGCGGCAAGCCCTTCCTCACCGACTGCAACACGCTCTATGTGGGCAGCCGCAAAAACGCGCTCGAGCACATCGACACCGCCTACCAGAACGGCTTTACCCCGTACGCCACAGGCTGCCAGATCATCATCGCCGACGGCCTCAAGGGTACCGACGAGGCGCTCGTCCCGGTCGAGGGCGGTGAGTATGTGCGCGAGGCAAAGATCGGTCAGGCGCTCATGGATGCCGATATCGTGATCAGCCTCACCCACTTTAAGGGCCATGAGCAGGCGGGTTTTGGCGGCGCCATGAAGAACCTGGGCATGGGAGGCGGCAGCCGTGCCGGCAAGATGGAGCAGCATGCCGCCGGCAAGCCGAACGTCGCGACTGAGCACTGCGTTGGCTGCCGTGCCTGCGAAAAGATCTGTGCGCACAACGCCATCTCGTTTGACGATACCCGCGAGCGCGAGCTTGCCAACGGCAACGCCCGCACGGTGCACGTGGCCGCCATCGACCACGATCGCTGCGTGGGCTGCGGACGCTGCATTGCGGCGTGCAACCAGGACTGCATCAAGCCCGACTATGATGCCGCGGCCGACGTACTCAACTACAAGATCGCTGAGTACACGAAGGCCATTGTTCAGGACCGTCCGAGCTTCCACATCTCGCTCGCCATGGACATCAGTCCCAACTGCGACTGCCACCCCGAAAACGACACGCCTATCGTTAACGATATCGGCATGTTCGCGAGCTTCGACCCGGTCGCTATCGATCAGGCCTGCGCCGATGCCGTCATGGCATCCGAGCCGCTGCCCAACACCGAACTCACCGATAGCGCGGCCAAGATGGAGCATAACCACGAGCATCTGGAGGGCGAGCAGGCCAAGGACCCCTTCTGCATCACGCATCCCGACACCGACTGGCGCGCGTGCATCGCGCATGCCGAAAAGATCGGCCTGGGCACGAGCAAGTATGAGCTCATCGAGGTCAAGTAGCACCTGTCTATTGGACATATCAAGCGCTTTTGTAGCGCAACGTTAGCAAAAGCCGCCCGTGAGCACAGCGCTTGCGGGCGGCTTTCCGGAAGTATGCGGCAAATTTCGAGACCGCCGAGCACACGACATTTTTTGGCAACAAAACCCCTGATAAATTGTTGGTAAAACTGCGGTCTGGTCGGCAGTTCCAGATTTTGCCGCATACTTCCGAAAATAGGGGGTTAGATAAATCCCCAGACGCCGCTTTTTCCCTAAAAATTCCTATCGAGGAAGTCGTCGACCGTATTCCAGTAGAGCTCGGGGTCAACTTGCGCGCTCTTGGCGTGGGTGGCGCCGTGGATAGTGAGCTTCTGTTTAACCTTGCTGGCGCACGCCTCGTAGTTTTGGTCGAGCATACTGTACGGCACAAAGGTGTCCTGGTCGCCGTGGATAAACAGCATGGGAACCGTCGCGTGTTTGAGTTGCTCCACACTGCTCGCCTTATGAAAGTCGTAGCCTGCGCGCACGTTGCATACCAGGTTGGCCACATCGAGCAAGGGAAAACTGGGCAGGCCAAATACATCCTTGAGCTGCAGAGAAAACTCGTCCCAAACGCTTGTATAGCCGCAGTCCTCGATAATGCATTTCACATTTGCGGGCAGAGATTCCCCCGCTACGTTCATGGCAGTCGCCGCGCCCATCGACTCGCCAAAGACCAGGATGCGCGCCTTGGGATCGGCCGCAACAATCCGCCCGATCCACGCGACGACATCGAGTCGCTCGGGCCAGCCCATGCCGATGTAGTCACCGCCGGAACGCTCGTGGGCGCGGGCGGCGGGTGCGAGTACGTTCATGCCGCGGTCGTGGAATCGCTTGACGTATCGGGCCATACCGATGGGCTCGTTGGTATATCCATGCAGGCAGACGGCGTAGTCGTGCGTGCTCTCCGACGCAGCAAAATACCAGGCGGCAAGCTCGGTCCCGTCGTCCGCGGTGAGGCTGCTGCTCTCGCGGTTTTCCTTAAACCACGCCCGTGCCTCGCCCTCCTCGGCGTCAATCTGCTCGTCCTTTTCGGCGTCCTTGCCGTCCTGCATCATCTTCATGGTGTATGGCGCGCGGGGATTCAGCGCGAAGTCAAACAGAAAGTTGCCGGCAAACCCCAGCAGCGCGACAACGACTACCAACGTAACAATGCCGGCTATCTTGAACTTTCGATGGGGGCGTGCGCTTTGAGGCATTTACGGCTCTCCTTAAAGATGTTAATACATCAACATTTAATGCAAGCGCATTATGGACGTTCACCGTTGATGCGTCAACAGGCAAAGAATGGGTAAACAAAGGGTCACGTATGGTGCAAATTTCGCACGCACCCAGACGCTTTGATATAGTGTTGAGAACTCTTTACGTTGGAGGATGTAACCGGCATGTCCGATTCGAGCGACAGTTCTAAGCCGCGACCCAAGACCGCGGCCGTTCCACACTACACGGTGGGTGAGGAGATCATGAACTCCGTCACCCATGGTGTCGGCTGTCTGCTGGGTATCGCGGGCCTGGTGCTCCTGATTGTATTCGCTGCCCTGCGCGGCGGAGGCCCGGCCCACATGGCTGCGGCAATTGTCTATGGCGTCAGCATTATCCTCGAATACCTAGCCTCCACGCTCTACCACGCGATTCAGCCCGCGCGCGCCAAGCGCGTGTTTCGCATCATCGACCACAGCTGCATCTACTTGCTTATTGCCGGCAGCTATACGCCGTTTTGCCTCATCACGCTCGCAAACGACGGCGGCCCTGCGCTGTTCTTTGCCGTATGGGCCATCGCCATTATCGGCATCGCCCTCGAGTGCTTTATGCGCGAACGTCAACCGCACTGGGTAAGTGGCCTGGTCTACTTGCTGATGGGCTGGCTCGTTGTCTTTAAGCTGCCCGAACTTGTGGCACTGCTCAACCCCGTGGCACTTGCCCTGCTCGCCGTCGGCGGCGTGTGCTACACCGCGGGCGTGCCGTTCTATATCGCCAAAAACGTGCGCTATCTGCACAGTATTTTCCACTTGTGGGTGCTCGCCGGCAGCATCTTCCAGTTCATGGCGGTGATCCTCTTCGTAATCTAGCGACCGCGCCCATGCCCTCGCTTCCACGGGCGACCGGCGCAATTGCCCTATCCGTCACCTACGCTTACTACCCAACGTCCCGAATCTTGGAGGTTCGAGAAACTCCCGATGGACATAACCATCTCCCTTATCACCACCCTCGTTTTGACCCTCATCAACGGCTACTTCTCTATGTCCGAGATGGCGCTCACCACGGCCAAGCGCGCCGTGCTGGAGCATGAGGCCGAGGAAGGCGACAAGCGCGCCGAGCGTGCCATTAAGCTGGCTGCCGACTCCGACCAGCTGCTCGCCACCATCCAGGTCGCCATCACACTCGTGGGCTTCGCCTCGTCCGCCGTCGCCTCGACGAGTCTGTCCGACCCGCTCGCCACGTGGCTCATGAGTTTTGGCATCGCGCCGCTCTCCGCCATCGCGCGCGGCCTGGCGCCGGTCATCATCACCGTCGCGGTCGCCTTCGTGTCCATCGTGATCGGCGAGCTTGTGCCCAAGCGCATCGGCCTGGCCAATGCCGAGGGCGTGTCCAAGCAGGTCGTGGGGGCGCTGTCGTTTTTCCAAAAGATCGCCCGTCCGCTCGTGTGGCTGACTGGCGCTTGCTCCGATGACCTAGCCCGCATCCTGCGCATCAAGAGTGCCGACGACCGTCAGAACGTCTCGGAAGAAGAGATTAAGTACATGGTCTCGGAGCAGGATGACCTGCTCGACGAGGAAAAGCGCATGATCCACGAGATCTTCGACCTGGGCGACACCGTTGCCCGCGAGGTCATGGTGCCGCGCGTGGACACCACCATGTGCGAGGATGACGAGACGGTCGCCAGCGTGCTATCCACCATGCGCCAGACCGGCTTTAGCCGCATCCCCGTCTATCACGAGGACCCCGACAACGTCGCGGGCATCGCGCACATCAAGGACCTGATCCAGCCCGCGCTCGACGGCAAGGGCGACCAGCCCATCGCCGATTACCTGCGCGATGCCACCTTTGTGCCCGACACCAAGGACATCCTGCCGCTGCTGTCAGAGATGCAGACCTCGCACGACCAGATCGTGGTCGTCGTGGACGAGTACGGCGGCACGGCCGGCATCATCACCATCGAAGACATCGTCGAGGAGATCGTCGGCGAGATCGAGGACGAGTTCGACCCCGACAACAAGTATCTCACGCGCCTTTCGCGCCGCGAGTGGCTCGTCGATGGGCGTTTTTCGTGCGATGACGCGATTGAGCTTGGTTGGCCGCTCGAGGAAAGCGATGATTATGAGACCATCGCCGGCTGGATCTTGGAGCTTTGTGACTCGGTGCCCGACATCGGAGAGGTGTTTGAGGTCGCGGGGTACAAGTTTAAAGTGCAGTCGATGCGTGGCCAGCGCATCTCGCTCATTCGCGTGATCGCTCCGGCCGAAACCGATAAGAAGGATTCCGAGTCTTCGGTAGACGAGCCGACGACGTCGGGTGCGGGTTCCGCGAATCCGCACGACGGCGACGAGTAGGACAAGGAAGAGTAGGGGAGAGTTATGGCAGGCCTGTTCAACATCCTTAAGGTCACCGTCAGCGAGGACAAGATTTGCGCGCATGTGCTGGTGAACCCCGGCATGCCGCTCATGACCTCGGAGGACATCGAGGCCACGGCGCGCGTGTACTACCTGGTACCGGCGATTGCCAAGCACCTGTGCCTGGGCGATTCCGGCCGCGAGTTCCAGGACTGCATGGGTCAGACCGAGCTCTGCCACCTGCTGGAGCATGTGACGGTCGAGCTCATGAACGAGACCGGTCTTGCCGGTAGCATCTCGTGCGGCCGCACGCGCGTAAGCGAGCATGACGAGCGTGTCTTTGAGGTCGAGCTTTCGTGCCCCGATGACGCACTGGCCATCGGTGCGCTGTCGTCGGCCACCTTTATGATGGACTGGGCGTACCTGCACGCCGACCAGCCTGCCCCCGACGTGGAAGGCACGGTCGCGGGCCTACGCAACCTGGTGCTGGGCATGCGCGCCGAGGCCGAGGGCAAGGATCCTCACGAGGCCGTCGCCGCTGCGAACGGCGAAGATACTGCCGAGGACGAGGGCGCTGACGAGGGCGATGTGCCAGTTGACGCCGAGCCCGTTGCCGATGCGACCGCCGAGCCCGTTTCCACCGAGCCCCAGGGCGTCCCCAACTTTGACGACGAGCCCCAGGTGGCGATTGATACCGAGGGCGCGGTTGCCGAGAACCACGAGGCCTCCGCTGCCGTCTTTGGCGGTGCGGCGACGGTTCCGGCGGGACCTGCGCATGAGGGCGGCCTGCCGCTCGTGGACGGCGCCGGCGAGGACCCGGGTGCCACGGTGGCCATGCCGGCTATGCCTCAGGAGTAGGCCTACGCGTTTATCACCATCATGTACCTGTGCTTTTACCGTACGCAGATGAGCGCGACGGCAAGTGTTGCGCTGCGGGTATAATGGACAGCATTCAAACGGTGGGCATCGAGGTGCCCGCAGGAGAGGAATGATCATGGGAAAGACTTTCAGCTTTGTCTCCGGTGCGCTCTTTGGTGCTGCCGCCGGCGCTATCATCGGCGTTGCTCTGGCCCCGCGCTCGGGTGCCGAGACCCGCGCCATGGCCGCCGATATCGCCAACGATGCCTGGGACAACATGCGTGACACCTACGAGCACAGTGCCGAGGAGGCTCGTGCCGCGGTCAACGACTTTGGTCCGATGGTCGACGCCAAGACCGATGACCTGCGCGCCAAGGTTGACCTGGCCCGCGAGCGCATGGACCAGCTTCGCGAGCAGCTCAACGACGCCATCTCGGGCGGCAACGTGACGCCCGCTGCCGACGTCGTGGTCGAGAACGTCGCCGAGGCCGACACCGAGGCCACGGAGCCCTCGACCGAGGCATAATGCGCGCAGGGGATTTTGTCGGCGTCAAGGTTTACCGCAAACCCGCCGAAGACAAGCGCACCAAAAAGGACGGCACGCCGCGCAGCCCTAAAAAGCTCGGCAAGATTCACTTTCCCGTCTTTACCCCGGGCGGCACGCGCGTGGTGGGCTTTATGGTCCGCCAGTCCGATATCGCGGGTATGATCGAGCGTCCCGACCGCTTTGTGGCGCTCGATGCCATCGGCGTCTATGAGGGTGCTGTCGCGGTCGACGACGTCAAGGGCACCTACGATGCCGCCGCGGCCAAGCGCCTCGATATCAACCTGGACGATTGCATCATCTGGGTCGGCATGGACGTGCGCACGGAATCGGGCGATGTCGTGGGCTACTGCTCGGACGTTGAGTTCAAGCCGCGCTCGGGCATCGTGCAGGCATTCTATGTGACCGCCGGTGCTGCTTCGAGTGTTTTGGTTGGTGACACGCAGGTGCCGCCGACGATGCTGCGCGGCTACGAGAACGGCGCGATGGTCGTCTCGGACGAGGTCAAGTCGCTCGGGTATTCGGGCGGTGCGGCTGCCAAGGCCGCCGAGGCCAGCGTCGTGGTGGGCGACAAGGTCAAAAAGGGCGCCAAGGTGCTCGACGACAAGGGATCGGTCGCCGTGGACAAAGGCAGTCGCGCACTGGGCAAGCAGCTCGGCAAGACGCGCGGCATGTTCAAGGCCTTTAAGGACGAATACCAAAAGGCGAGCGGAGGCTCGTCAAAAGCTACAAAATAGCGACGTACCAAATGATGGGAGGCAAGCCGGAGACCTGTTGCTCCGGCTTGCTGTGTTTATGGGGGAGGGCACATGCGCCAAAACGGATCCAACTTAAACGGGCGTTCGGGTGCGCGTCCGACGGCGCGCCGCGACCTGGGGCAGCTGCCCAGCGGTCAGCGCCGTCGCCGCCGTAAGCCCGGCGCGATGTACCTCAACCATAGCCGCGGGTTTAGCGACCGCAGCGCGCGCATCGGCAACGGGCGCTCGCCGCGCCGACCGTCCCGTCTGCCCTATGCGCTCATTGCCGTGGGCTGTGCGCTCGTGCTGTTTATCGCTGCCGTCGTGGGCTACGTCAACCGCAGCGTGGACGTGGAACTCAACGGGCAAAAGACCGCGGTGCGCGTGGGCTCTACGCTGCAGAATCTCATCGACGACCAGGAGTTGACCGATACCTACGACGCAGGCGACCTGCTGGCCGTCGATGACAGCGTGCTCAAGCGCCATGGCGGCGAAAAGCTGTCGGTTAAGGTGGACGGCAAGCGCATAAAACAGGGCAAATGGGATAGCCGCGAACTTGAGGGCGGCGAGAAGGTGACGGTCAAGGATGGCCGTAACACCTACGAGAAGCACGAGGTTCAGGCTACGGTTATCGAGCCCAAGCTCAAGGTCGAGGGCACGGGCGCTATCGAGTATGTGCAGACATGGGGTGTCCAGGGCCGCTCCGAGGTGTGGGTTGGTGAGCAGTCGGAAAAGACGCAGGACCGCGGCGAGGTTGTGCCCGCCACCGATTGCGTCGTTGCGTGCGCCAGCGTGGCGCCCAAGGGCAACAAAAAGTACGTGGCGCTGACGTTTGACGAGGGTCCGAGCGGCGCCACCAAACAGATCTTGCAGGTGCTCAAGGAAAAGGGCGTTACCGCGACGTTCTTCCTTTCGGGCGATGCGGCCGAGGCCTCGCCTGCCACGGCCAAGGCGATTGTCGATGCCGGGTGCGAGATCGGATCCAACAGCTACAGCGACGATTCGCTCAAGGGTCAGGACCGTGAGACGGTACGCGAACAGATCACGAAAGGCACCGATGCGATTAAGTCGGCGACCGGCGTGAAGACGATGCTGCTGCGTGCTCCCTACGCTGCCTTTGACGAGCAAAACTGGATTGATGCGATGGACCTGGTCTCCGCCGTGGTCTCGTGGAATATTGACTCGGGCGACTGGCTGCTCAACGGTGCCGACGAGCAGGTCTCAACGGTGCTCGATTCGGTGACGCCGGGCAATATCGTGCTGCTCACCGATAGGGACGAATGCGCCGAGCAGACGCTCGAGGCGCTGCCGCAGATCATCGACGGCCTTGTCGCCGACGGCTACAAGATCGTGACGCTCAGCGACCTGGTCAAGACGGACACGTCGCTGAGCAAAAAGCTCACCTCGCTGACGAAGGTCACCATGCCCAAGGACGCCGTGTTCCCCCAACTTGCCGAGGACGATGACACCACAGAGTAGTCATTGGGTAGTCGTTTAAGAACGTCCCCAATGGCTATGTCACGGATACGTCAGCGTTTGGTATGCCTGCAATGTGCAGCGCATAAATTCGATGCCGCAGGGCGATGCTGATGCTATAGTTACTGCGGTTAATGAGGGTCAAGAGAAAGGTTACAGGTGAAATCCAAACCTCGACCATACAGTCGATGACCCCATGCAGGTGCTTTTTGCGCATGCACGGGGTGTAAGCGTCGAGCGGCGTGCCGCCCGCGCATGCGTATACATATCCAGAAGCCCCCGGACGCCGCACGCGCGGCCGCGTCCGGAGGAATAATGATGGGGAGCACCATTGAATTATCTGAGTGAGATGCTCAAATTGCCAGTCTTGGACGTCGACGGCGAAAAGCTCGGCGTGGTCAACGATTTTGGCATTGCAACCGGCGAAGTTTTTCCGCACGTGACGTCGCTCGCGTTCCGCGGTCCCGGCAAGACGCCGTTCATGATCAGCTGGCGCAAATGGGTCGACCGCATCGACGAGACGGGCGTGTATCTCAATACGTCTGCCACCAATATTCGCTTCTCGTACCTGCAGCCGACCGAGCTCCTGCTGGCGCGCGACGTTCTCAATAAGCAGATCGTCGACACGCAGGGCATGAAGGTCGTGCGCGTCAACGACATCAAGTTTTCCATGTCGGGCGAAAATCAGCTGCGCCTGCTGGGTGCCGAGGTCGGCGCCCGCGGTCTGCTGCGTGCAATCAGCCCCGCGCTCGAGCACGTCGTCGAGGGCTTTATGAAGCACCTGGGCAAGCCGCTCAGCGAGGACATTATCGCCTGGTCCTACATGGACCTGCTCGACCGCTCGACCAAGAACATTCAACTCTCGGTGTCGCACAAGACGCTCGGCGAGCTGCACCCTGCCGACATCGCCGACATTATCGAGCAGCTCGACCCGCGCTTGCGTGCGCAGGTGTTTGCGCAGCTCGATACTGCCCAGGCCGCCGAGGCCATCTCGGAGTTCGATGACGACGAGCTTATGACCGAGATGCTCGAGGGCCTGTCCGACACCGACGCATCGTCGATGCTGGCCATGATGGACCCGGACGACGCTGCCGACCTGATCGACGAGCTTGATTACGAGAAGGCCGAGAAACTCCTGCGCCTGATGGGCGTCAAGGAGGAGAAGGCGATTCGTAACCTGCTGGGGTATGAGGACAACACCGCCGGCCGCATCATGACCTCGGAGTTTGTCTCCCTGCCCGCTACGGCAACGGTCGGTGACGCCATCGAGGCGATTCGCGAGCTCGACGAGGACTTCGAGAGCGTCTATTACGTCTATACCGAGGATCCGAGTGGCATGCTGACCGGCGTGCTTTCGCTGCGCACGCTGATCGTAGCCGACCGCGACGCCACGCTGGGTCAGTTGGCCTATCGCGACCTGGTCTATGTGTCGCCCGACGAGGACCAGGAAGACGTGACGGACGAGATGACCAAGTACGACCTGGTTGCCATCCCTGTCTGCGACGAGAACCGTCATATCCTTGGTATCGTGACCTTCGACGACGCCATGGACGTTATCGCCGAGGAGCATCAGGAGGACCTGCAGATCGCCGGTGTCGGCTCGGGCGATAGCGCGTCGGACGACTCGACGAACGTGCTCAGCTGGTTCGTGCATCGCCAGTACTGGGTTGTTGTATGGGGCATCGCGTCGTGCATCATGGCGACCGTGCTGGGAACGGCGCTCGGCTCCGCGCATCTGGTGGTGTTCCCCATGTGCGCCATGCCGCTCGTGCTGCTGGCGGCCTCGCGCATGGTGTCGTTCGTCAAGAACTACTTCCTGGAGTATGACGGTCACGACGACGAGCCCAAGCCGTATCTGGGATTCTTCTTCCAGAGCACGGGCATGGGCCTGATTCTGTCACTCGTGACCTACCTGTGCGCCCAGCTGGTGCGCACCGCTGCATTCCCCGATGCCTCTATGTTTGAGGAGCAGCTCTTTACCGGCTGCTTTAACATTGCCGCCATCATTTGCCTGGTTGGCAACATGAGTGCTGTGATTTACCTGATGGTGCTGTTCTGGCGTGACGAGCATGACCTCAACACGTCGGGCACCGCCATGAACGTTATTGCCGTCATGATCTCGTGTGTGGCGTATTGCATCGCCGCGGTGCTGCTCGCCATGTCAGTCATGGGCTAGGTGGTCGCGTGCAAAATACCAAGCAAAAGTCGGGCACCAAGCAAAAGCTGACCATCGCGGCCATCTTTGGCGCTATGGGTCCCGGTCTGCTGGCGGCGCTTTCGGGCAATGACGCCGGCGGCATTGCAACGTATTCCAGTGCGGGTGCCAGCTATGGCTACAAGATGCTCTGGATGCTTCCCGTCATGACTGTGCTGCTCATCGTGACGCAGGAGACCGCGGCGCGTTGCGGCTGCGTGACGGGCAAGGGCCTGGCATCGCTCATTCGCGAGCGCTTTGGCGTGCGCAAGAGTGTGCTTGCTATGGCGGCGCTGTTGATCGCCAACACGGCTGTGACCATTTCGGAGTTTGCGGGTATTGCGAGCGGCCTTGCCCTCTTTGGCGTGCCGGCGAGCATCTCGGTGCCGTTGGTGGCGCTGCTGGTGTGGATGCTTACCATGTCGGGGAGTTTCCAGCGCATCGAGAAGATTCTGCTGCTGGTGAGCTGCGTGTTCGTGACCTATATTGTCGCCGCGTTTATGGCTGGCCCCAACTGGGGCGAGGTCGCGGTCGACCTGGTCGTGCCCAACATTCAAAATGACCCCAGCTACGTGTCGCTCGTGGTCGCAACGATCGGTACCACCATCGCGCCGTGGATGATTTTCTTGGCGCAGAACAACGTGGTCGATAAGAACGCGGGCGAGGACGATATCGTGCTGCAGCGCATCGATACCGTGAGCGGCTCGCTTGCTGCCGATATCATTGCCGGCTTTATTATCATCACGACCGGCACGGTGTTGTTCCCGGCGGGTATTCAGATTAGCGATGCTGCCGATGCTGCCCGCGCGCTGGAGCCTATTGCGGGTCAGTGGTCTACGGTACTGTTTGCCTCGGGCCTGGTCGCGGCGAGCTTCTTGGCTGCCTGCGTGCTGCCGGGCGTTACGTCGAGCGCTATCTGCGAGGCATTTGGCTGGGAGCGCGGTGCCGACCGCAGCTGGGACGAGGCCCCGGTCTATCGCGGCATCATTACTGCCATCATTGGCATCTCTGCCGTGCTGGTGCTCATGCCCGGCGTCGATCTGTTCCAGATCATGATGACCTCGCAGGTCATCAATGGCGTGCTACTGCCCGTGGTTCTGGTGTTCCAGGTGGTTATCGCTGCCGACCGTCACATTATGGGCGCCAACCGCAATGGCCGCGTGTGGAATGTGCTCACTTGGGCGACTATCGGTGTGATTACGGTGCTGACGGTCGTCATGTTTGTTCTGCAGGCGATGGGTTACAGCGCTTAGCGCCTCTTTTGGACTCCAAACAGGCCGCAGCGATGGACTGCGGCCTGTTTTTTGCCCGCTATAGGGCGTTAGTTATATGGCAGTGGACAAAAAATGCCAAATATGAGTACTGTTGCCTTGCCGATAGCATTTACGACCAAGAAAATAATGAACATAGTTAAGAATCTGTTTATTAAAAGCGGGTCTCCAAGTCCTAAGCCGGCCATTCTGGTCAACTGGAAGGGTCGTGCGCTACCGCATGAGCGCCATTTTGGGTGGTTTTGCCTGCTACTAAAATGGTAACAGTACTCATATTTGCCACTTTTTGTCCACGACCTCTTGGAGTCGGCTCGAAAAGAGTGATTTTGGGTTGTTTGCTGCGGGTGTGGGCTTGGAAACAACGTCCGGGGTGGCGAGGCGCCCAGAATTCGGTCGCAAGGAGGGCGTTCCTCGGCTGTGTCAGGAGTGTTCCTGGGTGCCGGCATATAAGGAACGTCCCTAACTGCCGGAGGGGGTGCCTGCCGTGGCAGGCACCCCCTCCGGATGTGGGAAGTTTGCGCTGCAGGTTACTTGTCGGTGCCCAGCTTGTGCGGCTTGAGAGCGAGCGCATTGACGAGCGCGTCGGTGGCAGACTTGACGGCTGCCGGCTGCGGATCGTTGACGTGATCCTCGGGATGCACGGGCAGGTCCTTCTTGACTGCATCGTGGATCAAGTTGAGGTACTCAGTCACGCCAGTGGTCGACAGGTGCGTGCCATCGCCATCGAACAGGTCGTTGCGATTGGCACTGTATCCGTACCAGTCGATAACGCGCACGTTCTTGTAGCGCGTAGCAGCGTTGGCGATGGCCTGGTTGGTAGAGCCAACCCACGGCTGCGGGCTGCGCGTGTTCACAAACACCACAATACGCTTATCTCCTGCATCGGCCATGATGGCGTCGATCTGGTCGTCGGTTACCAAGCCGTTGGTGCCCAGTGCAAAGACCACGATCTTGCCGGCAAGGTTCTGTTGGAGATAGCCCTCAAATGTCGCGCGGCCCGCATCAAACTGGCGGCCCTTTTCGGCATCGATATGGCTGTGCGGGAACACGCCGTCAAAGGAATCAACGGCGCGCAGCGACACGGAGTCACCGATCATCAGCAGGTCGTAGGATCCATCGGGGAAGCCGTCGTTGTCCTTGTCGGTGTCGTCGGCCGCCTGCTGGTCGGTGGGCGCGGTGTTTTTGGCTTCCTTGTTGAGGACTTCGGCGCCCTCACCGCTCAGTGCGGAGGTCTCCGGCACAAAGATCAGGCCGCCCAGCGCAACGACCAACACGACAGCGCAGGCTGCGCAGACAGGGACGTGCGCGCGCACCCAGTTGGTGGGCGTGGTGGTGCCGTCGCGGAACTCGGATACGGTGCGCCCAAAGGCGCCCTTTCTAAACGGCGTCTCGATAAAGCGATATGAGCATTCGGCCACGGCGACCACCAACAACACCTGCAAAATGTACTGCCACCACGGCGTATCGTTGATGTTGGCGACCGGGTTCATGAGCAACAGTAGCGGATAGTGCCACAGGTAGATGCTGTACGAGCGCTTGCCAACCCACACGAGCGGCTCGGCGGACAGTGCGCGGGCAACCATTCCCTGGGGCTGCACGCAGGCCGCGATGACCATGAGTGTGAGGATGGAGCATAGCAGCGTGCCGCCGCGATACTGGAACGCGGTGTAGCCGTTGGTGAGCGCGACCATGGCGGCAAGGCCAACCAGACCCACGACGCCCAGCACATCGATGGATGCAGGTGAGGACCAAAAACGCACGAGCGTACTCGGCTGTGCCGGGACGGTCTCGGCTGCGCCGTCGGTCGTAGCGTCATGCTTGCTTTCGGCGTTCTTGTCATGCTTGGCGGCCCCGACCAAGCGGTCGAGCCCCAGGCGATGGGCGAGGCGCACCGGAGCCAGGTCGCGATCGGGGATAAAGGCCATCCAGGCGCCCAGCAGCAGCGAGAACACGCGGGTGTCGGTGCCGTAGTACACGCGGCTGGGGTCGGCGGCGGGGTTATAGAGCACCATCATGGCGATGGCGGAGACAGCAGCCAGGCCCAGGACCACACGGCGCGTGTTGGGTTTGCTCACATGCATGGACACCATGGCAAACAGCAGCGGTGGCCAAACCAGGTAGAATTGTTCCTCGATGGCGAGCGACCAAAAGTGCGTAAGCGGCGAGGGGTCGCCCAGGGCGTTGAAGTACGAGACGTCCTGCATAATCTGCCACCAGTTGTTAAAGAACAGCAGCGACGGCAGAATGTCGGGACGCATCTTGGTGAGCATCACGTGGTTGAAGACGGTGCACAGCGCGCAGGTCACGAACACTACCGTTACCACGGCGGGAACCAGGCGACGGATGCGGCGAATCCAGAAGCTCTTAAGGTCGATGCGGCCGGTCTTGGCGACTTCGTTGAGCAGCAAGCGCGTGATCAGATAGCCCGAAAGCACGAAGAAGATCGTGACGCCGAGCAGGCCACCCTGAGCCCACGTGAGGTTGAGGTGATAGAGCACCACCGCGACGACGGCGAGCGTGCGAAGGCCGTCAAGGGCAGGGATGTAGCGGGACTTGGGGCGAGCAGGCGTCTGCTCCGCGGCGGGAGTGTTGGCGCGGCCCGCGTTGTTGGCAGAAGCGCGATGGGGGCTCGCGGTGCGTCGCGGCTCGTTGGCACGGCGTTCGCCCTTCACGCGTTCGTGCGGCGCCGGCTCGTTGCCCGTGCGGCGTCGACCGCGCGAGCCCGATTGCGAGAATTGTTCCATAAAACATCATCCAATGACGAGAATAATCAGCACGTATTCATTGTAGCTGCCTGCCCCTGTGAATGCTTGCTGCTGGCGTAAGCTCAAGCGCGCGTCCACATCAAAGTGGACTAAAGTTATAGGGGGTGCGAGAGTGCACAATCGTTGGTCGACGGTGGGCGCAAAGCCTGAAGACGAGGAGGTTTCCATGGCGGATCACAGCATCGTTGCGGTGTTCGGCAGCATGAACATGGACCTTTCGGTGGCGTGCGAGCGCATGCCGCGTGCGGGCGAGACAGTCGGTGGCAGCGGTTTTATCACCAACGCTGGTGGCAAGGGCGCTAACCAGGCCGTCGCTGCTGCGCGCATGGGTGCGCGCACGTGCATGATTGGCGCTGTTGGGCGCGATACCTTTGGCGATGCGCTTGTGGCAGGGCTCCAGGATGCCGGCGTGGGCGTTGAGTTTGTGGCGCGTCGCGATGACGTGGAGACCGGTACCGCGACTATCATTCGCTGCGAGAGCGACAACCGCATCGTGCTGTCGCCGGGCGCCAACCATGCGCTTGCGGGCGAGGACGTTGCCCGCGCACTGAGGCGCTTGGTGGCCGACGAGCTCGACGGCGATGCCAGCGAGTTTGCCCCGGCTGCCGGAAGCGTCTTTATCGCCCAGGGCGAATGTGACCTTGCAGCGACGGCCGAGGCGCTTGCTTGCGCTCACGAGCTGGGGTTCTATACGGTCTTTAACCCTGCGCCCGCCTGCGATTTGCCGGCAGGAGCGTGGCCTGCGGTCGACTTGGTCTGCCCCAACGAGACCGAGTGCCAGATGCTGACGGGCATTCTGCCCACAGATGATGCGAGTTGCGTCGCCGCGCTCAATGCGCTGCTCGACAAGGGCGCCGGCGCCGCGGTCATCACGCTGGGCGGCGCCGGCTCGGTTACGCTCGGCGATGGCGGTGAGCCGCTGCGCATGCCGGCGCTTTCGAGCGCGGTGGTCGATACGACGGCCGCGGGCGATACGTTTATTGGTGCGCTTGCTGCAGCTCGTCTGGAGGGTCTGCCGCTCTTTGAGTGCATGGCGGCGGGTGCTCGCGCCTCGGCGGTGACGGTGTCGCGCCTGGGCGCTCAGCAATCAATTCCCACGCGTGCGGAAGTCGAGCACAAGTTTGGTTTAGACGGTTTGGATGTAGACGGAGAAGCGGAGTAGAACAATGGCAACCAAGAAGCTGATCCTTGATCTGGATATGGGTGTGGATGATGCGATGGCGCTTGCCTATGCCATCGCGAGCCCCGAGGTGGAGCTCGTCGGCATCACCACGTGCTTTGGCAACGTGCGCGTCGAGCAGTCGGCGCACAACTGCTTGGCGGTGCTCGACCTGTTGGGTCGTCCCGAGGTGCCGGTGTACCTGGGCGCCGATCGTCCCATGAAGGCGACCGAACCCTACACGCCGCCGGCGTCCACCACGCTTATCCACGGCAAGAACGGCATCGGCGGCGCAAGCGTGCCCGCCTCGCCGTACGAGCCGGTGGGCGCGACGTCGGCCGACGGCAATGCGGCGGTCGATTACCTGATTGATGCCGCGCGTACCTATGGTCCCGATCTGGTCTACGTTGCGACCGGCCCGCTCACCAATCTGGCGCTTGCCCTGGAGCGCGATGCGGCGGCGATGATGTCTATCGGCCGCGTGGTCGTGATGGGCGGCGCCCTTACCGTGCCCGGCAACGTGAGCGCGGGCGCCGAGGCCAACATGGCGGGCGACCCCGAGGCTGCCGACGCTGTGTTGCGCTCGGGCCGCAAGCTCACCATGGTGGGCCTGGATGTGACGCACCGCGTGGTGCTCACACGTCGCGACGTTGCCGGCTGGACGGGCTCGGGCACTATGGCTGGCTGCGCGTTTGCGAGCATGGTCGAGCACTATATCGGTTCGTACGAAATGAACGCGCCCTACCTGGGCGGCTGCGCGCTGCACGATCCGCTGGCGGTTGCCGTGGCGATTGATCCCACGCTCGTGGGTGCGCTCGGCTGTAACCTGCGTGTCGACCTGCTGGGCGAGTATCGCGGCCGCACCATCTGCGACGAGCACCGTCTGTCCGATCCAGATAAGAGCGCGCTCGTGGCGCTGACCGTCGACGCCCCGCGCTTCCTGTCCGAGTTCAAGGCCCGTATGGCTCGTGTCCTGGGCTAAATGATTTTCACGCCCCGTCCCATGTAGTCAATTTGGGACGGGCTTTTTTAGCTACCGAGTAAATACGCCCGTTGGGGGAATAGTCGCGTCGCTTCGCTTGACAACAGGCTAAACTAGCTATTAAACATTTACTATTCTGTTTAGATTGAATTTGCGGTCGTTTAGTTGTCGAGTCACGGGGCGGTCAGGCCACGATGCTCGACCGCGACCGTTACTAGGGGGAACAATGGCCAAAGCAAGTGTCCGCGAAATCAGCCGCATCACCGGTTTTTCGCCTGCGACCGTGTCCAACGCGCTCAACCGCAAGCGCAGCGTGAGCGAGGAGACCGCCAAAGTCATCCTGGAGTGCGCGCAGTCGCTCGGCTATCAGCAGTCGACGCAGCTCGAGAGCATCCAGTTTGTGCTCGCGCGCAAGACGGGCGCCATCCTGGACGAGAGCACCTTCCACCCCGCGGTCATCGAGGGCGTGGAGCGCCAGGCGCGTCGCCACGGCATGAGCACGAGCTTTGTCTCGCTCGACTTTAGCGACCTAGACGCCGTGCGTCCGCAGGTCGAGGGCCTGATTGCCGATCCGGCCGCCGCTATTGTACTAATGGGTACGGAGTTGGGCGAGGAGGACTACGCCCTGTTCGCTAACGCCGCCGCCCACCTGATTGTGCTCGATGGCTGGAGCGACCGCCAGTACTTTGATGCCGTGGTCATTGCCAATACCGATTCGGTGCTGCGTGCCGTGGACTACCTTATCGAGAAAGGTCACAGGCAAATCGGCTATCTGGCGGGCGACCTTCGTATCCGCAACTTTAAGGACCGCGAGCGCGGCTATCGCCAAGCGCTTGAGGATGCGGACCTCGAGGCCAATCCGGCATGGCACGTCACGCTGGGCACCACGCTCGAAGGTGCCTATCGCGATATGGGTGCATGGCTCGACAGCGTCTCACGCGACGACCTGCCGACGGCTTTCTTTGCCGAGAACGACGTGCTCGCCGTGGGTGCCATGCGCGCGTTCAACGAGCACGGCATTCGCGTGCCCGAGGATGTCTCGATCATCGGCTTTGACGACCTATCTCTGGGCGCTTTTTCCAACCCGCCGCTCACCACGGTGCATGTTCCCAAGCACGAGGTGGGCGAGATCGCGGTGCGCCGCCTGGTGGGCAACATCCGCAACCCCAAGAGCTATACCTGCAAGACGGCCGTATCGACCTATTTTGTCGAGCGCCAGAGCGTGCGCGAAATCTAGGCGGAGACGGCATCGCCTGCAGCGTGCCAAAGCTCGCTAGGGCAGTAAACATAGCGCTATTCAAAAGAGGGTCCTTCGGGGCCCTCTTTTTGTTGCCCTTGTATGTTCAGATTGTTTACATACCGTTTAGGCTGATTTCTCTACCGTTTACGAGACTTTCGCGCTAAACTTTTAAACAAAAGAGTAAAACATTTAGTAAACAGAACAAAACGAAACATGCGTCTGTTTACTGAACATGTGACTAGGGGAGGACGTACATGGACAAGATCAAGCTCGGCTTTGTGCCCACGCGCCGCAGTATCTTTAGCGCGCCGGACGCGATCAAGTATCGCGGTCTGACGGCTGATCGCCTGCGCGAGATCGGCGTCGAGATTGTGGATATCGACGACATCAACGACGAGGGCCTGCTGTTCGACGACAGCCATATCGCGCCTATCGTCGAGAAGTTCCGCGCCGAGGGCGTCGACGGCATCATGCTCTGCCACGCCAACTTTGGTACCGAGTATGTCTGCGCCCGCCTTGCCCGCGAGCTCGGTTTGCCCGTGCTGCTGTGGGGGCCGCGCGACGAGCGCCCCGAGCCCGACGGCACCCGTCTGCGTGATAGCCAGTGCGGTCTGTTCGCCACCGGCAAGGTCCTGCGCCGCTTCCAGGTTCCCTTCACCTACATGACCAACTGCCGTCTGACCGATCCCGAGTTCGAGCGCGGCGTCTGGGACTTTTTGGCCGTGTGCAACGTGGTCAAGACCTTCAAGCACACCCGCATCCTGCAGATGGCCACCCGTCCGTTCGATTTCTGGTCGACCATGTGCAACGAGGGCGAGCTGCTCGAGAAGTTCAACATCCAGCTTTCGCCCATCCCCATGACCGAGCTTGTCCAGGCCGTGCGCGACGCCCAGGCTGACGAGCAGGCCATGGCAGCCATGCTCGCCCACATTGGTGACAGCTTTGAGATCTGCATCCCCGAGGACAAGGTTCCTGCGGTCGCAGGACTCGCCATTGCCATGAAGCGCTTGGTCGAGAAGTACGGCTGCAACGCCGGCGCCATCCAGTGCTGGAACGCCCTGCAGGACGAGTTGGGCATTATGCCCTGCGCCGCCAACGCAATCCTCAACGAGATGGGCATCCCCATCGTCTGCGAGACCGACATCCATGGCGCTATCACCGCGCTGATGGTCGAGGCCGCCGACCTGGGCCGTCACCGCGGCATGTTCGCCGACTGGACCGTGCGTCATCCCGATAACGAGAACGGCGAGCTGCTGCAGCACTGCGGCCCCTGGCCCTGCAGCTGCGCGGCCGTCAAGCCCAAGCTCACTTACCCGCTGGCTTTCGATCACCCCGGCGCGCTGACGGCCGAGGCCAAGCACGGCGACCTCACCCTTGCCCGCTTTGACGGCGACAACGGCGAGTACTCGCTGCTGCTGGGTAACGCCCGCGGCATCGACGGCCCGGCCGGCATGGGCACCTACCTGTGGGTCGAGGTCGACAACCTCAAGCGCCTCGAGGCCAAGATCGTCGAGGGTCCCTACATCCACCATTGCGTCGCCATTCACGCCAACGTGGTGCCGGTGCTCTACGAGGCGTGCAAGTACATCGGCATTGTCCCCGACCTGTACGACCCCATCGAAGAAGACGTCAAAGCTTACCTGCGAGGAGAGTAGAAATGGCAACTATCGAAGAGCTTGAGTCCCTGCGTTGGGACCTTCGACGCGATTGCGTCGATATCATCATGGCTGGCGCCGGCGGGCACATCGGCGGCGACATGTCGGTCATCGATGCGCTGATGACCCTCTACGCCAACCACCTCAACATTTCGCCCGAGACCGTCGACAATCCCAACCGCGATCGCTTCGTGCTCTCCAAGGGCCACGCCATGGAGGCCTACTACGCGGTGCTCTGCCACGAGGGCTATCTTGACCTTGATGACGTCAAGGCCCGCTTCTCCAAGTTCGGCAGCCCCTACATCGGCCACCCCAACAACAAGCTCAAGGGCATCGAGATGAACTCGGGCTCGTTGGGTCACGGTCTGCCCGTGGCTGTGGGCATGGCACTTGCCGGCAAGATGGATGGCCGCGGCTACCGCGTCTACACCATCATGGGCGACGGCGAGCTTGCCGAGGGCTCGGTCTGGGAGGGCGCCATGAGCGGCGGCAACTACCAGCTCGATAACCTGTGCGCGCTCGTGGACCGCAACCGCCTGCAGATCAGCGGCAGCACCGAGGACGTCATGAAGCAGGATTCGCAGGAGGAGCGCTGGGCCGCCTTCGGTTGGAACGTGCTGTCCATTCCGGGCAACGACGTCCAGGCCATCGACGCCGCGCTGACGCTGGCCGCCGAGACCAAGGGTAAGCCCACGGTCATCATCCTCAACACGGTGAAGGGCTACGGCTCGCCGGTTATGGAGGACAAGGCCGCCTGGCATCATCACCTGCCCAACGATGAGGAATATGCCCAGATCATCGCCGATTTCGCTGCCCATAAGGAGGCTATCAATGGCTAACAAGATCGCCAACCGCAAGGCTATCTGCGACACGCTGCTCGAGGCCGCCGC
Source organism: uncultured bacterium (assembly GCA_905215135.1). Lineage (GTDB taxonomy): Bacteria > Actinomycetota > Coriobacteriia > Coriobacteriales > Coriobacteriaceae > Collinsella. Next base: position 67,047 of record CAJMOX010000004.1, on the reverse strand, counting down.
AACCGATAAAGACATCGTCGTCCTGTGCTCCGACTCCCGCGGCTCCGCATCGCTCACGCCGTTCTTCGATCAGTATCCCCAGCAGTCCATTGAGGTCGGCATCGCCGAGCAGGACCTGGTGAGTATCGCCGCCGGTATGGCCTCGTGCGGCAAGAAGGCCTGGGCCGCCTCGCCGGCGTCCTTTGTGACCACGCGCTCGTATGAGCAGTGCAAGGTCGACGTTTCGTACTCCAACACCAACGTCAAGCTCATCGGCATCTCGGGCGGCGTGTCCTATGGCGCCTTGGGCATGAGCCATCACTCCGCGCAGGATATCGCCGCCATGAGCGCGATTCCCAACATGCGCGTGTATCTGCCGAGCGATCGATTCCAGACCGCCGAGCTCGTGCGTGCCCTGGTCGCCGACAACAAGCCGGCCTACATCCGCGTGGGCCGCAACCCGGTGGAGGACGTGTACACCGAGGACGAGTGCCCGTTTCAGATGGATCGCGCCACTTGGGTGCGTCGCGGCGCCGATGTGACGATTGTCGCCACCGGCGAGATGGTCCGCCATGCCGTGGACGCCGCCGATCTGCTGGCCGAGCAGGGCATCTCGGCAACGGTACTCGACATGTATTGCGTCAAGCCGCTCGATGCTGAGGCTGTGATCGAGGCCGCCGGTGCCACGCGCGCCGTCGTGACCGTCGAGGAGCACAGCCCCTTCGGCGGCCTGGGTTCCATGGTCGCGCAGGTCGTGGGCGAGCATTGCCCGTGTCCGGTCAAGTGCCTCTCCCTGCCCGATGCGCCGGTCATCACCGGCACGAGCCCCGAGGTCTTTGCGCACTACGGCCTGACGGGTGCCGGAATCGCGCAGACCGTCGCCGAGTTCTTGCCCGCAGAGTAACTGGAATGTGACAAAGGGACCGCCCCTTTGTCACATTCGTTTTGAAAGGGGTGGCCATGGGCCGCTACATCATCGGAATCGATCAATCCACGCAGGGCACCAAGGCGCTGCTGGTGGACGAGGGCGGCCATTTGATTCATCGTGCCGATCGCCCGCATCGCCAGATTGTCAACGAGGCCGGCTGGGTGAGCCATGATCCAGCCGAGATCGCCGCTAACGTGCTGGCCGTGGCGCGCGCCGTGGTGGAGGAGACCGGGGTCGATCCGGCCGACGTCGCCGGCATCGGCATCTCCAGCCAGCGCGAGACTACCGTTGCCTGGAAGCGCACGACGGGCGAGCCGCTGTGCGACGCCGTGGTGTGGCAGTGCGCCCGCGCCCGCGAGCTGTGCGACGAGCTTGCTGCGCGCGAAGGCGTGGCCGAGCTGGTGCGCGACACGACGGGTCTGGTGCTCTCGCCCTACTACCCGGCGGGCAAGATGGCCTGGATCCTCGCGAACGTTCCCGCGGCTGCCGAGGCCGCTGCGGCGGGCGAGCTGTGCCTGGGCACCATCGATGCCTGGGTGGTCTGGACGCTCACGGGCGGCGCGGAGTTTCGCTGCGACTGGTCCAATGCCAGCCGCACGCAGCTCTTTGACCTGCGCCGTGGCTGCTGGAGCGAGCCGGTGTGCGAGGCCTTTGGCGTCGATGCAGCCTGCCTGCCGCAGGTGACCGATTCCGATGGCCTGTTCGGCATGACGAACCTGGGCGGCTTTTTGCCGGCGCCCGTGCCCATTCACGGCGTGCTCGGCGACAGCCATGCCGCCTTGTTTGCCCAGGGCTGCCATAGCCGCGGCATGGCCAAGGCGACCTATGGCACCGGCAGCTCGGTCATGATGAACGTCGGCGACGAGTTCGTCGCCAGCTCGCACGGGCTTTCGAGCTCGCTTGCGTGGCGTATGGACGGTGTGACCGAGTATGTGCTCGAGGGCAACGTGAGCTACGCCGGCGCCGTCAAGACGTGGCTGCGCGACGACCTGGAGCTCATCAACAATCCCGAGGAAGTCACCGACCTGTGCTACGCCGCCAATCCGGCGAGCCGCGTCTACTTTGTGCCGGCGTTCACTGGCCTGGGCGCGCCGCACTGGGCGAGCGATGCCGAGGGCTGCGTCTTTGGCATGACGCGCACCACGGGCCGTGCGGAGTTCGTAAAGGCCGCCGACGAGTCGATCGCCTATCAGATCTTCGACGTGATCGATGCGATGGTCGAGGATTCGGGCGCGGCACTGGCCGAGCTTCGTGTTGACGGCGGTCCCACGCGCGACGCGTACCTGATGCAGTTTGAGAGCGACCTGGTCGGCTCGCCCATCCGCATTGCGAGCAACGACGAGATGAGCGGCCTGGGTGCGGCTTGGGCCTGCGGCATTGCGCTGGGCATGTACACGCGCGATGTCGTTGACGTCTACGGCGCCCGCGGCATCGTGGAGCCTGCCATGCCTGCCGACGAGCGAGCCAAAAAGATCGCCGGCTGGCGCCATGCTGTCGACGCCACAATTGCATACACTGCCTAGGCGGCTGCGCGGCGCCCAAGGATTTTTCTGGGACGGGGATAAAAAACTCATTGATCCCCGTCCTAGGCAGCTCATTTGGGGCGGGGCTTTTTTGACTGGTATGATTGGTGCGACCATTCGAACCAGCTAAAAGAGCCCCGTCCCAATTTAACTACCGAGAGGAACTGCCATGGAGCGTATCGCGAGTTTTTCCGTTGACCATCTGCTGCTCGAGCCCGGCGTGTATGTGAGCCGCATCGACCGCGATCCGGCGACCGGCGCCGCCGTCACCACCTTTGACCTGCGCCTGACCACGCCCAATAAGGAGCCGGTCATGAACACGGCCGAGTGCCACACCATCGAGCACCTGGGTGCCACGTTCCTTCGCAACCATGCCGAGTGGTCGAGCCGCATTGTCTACTTTGGTCCCATGGGCTGCCGCACGGGCTTTTACCTGGTTGTTTTTGGTGAGCTGACGAGCGAGGAAATCTTGCCGCTCGTGCGCGAGCTGTTCGAGTTTGTCGCGGGCTTTGAGGGCGATGTTCCCGGTGCCGCTCCCGAGGAGTGCGGTAACTACCTGGACCAGAACCTCCCCATGGCCAACTGGCTTGCGCGTCGTTATCTCGACCGCGACCTGGCCGATATCGACGAGAAGCACCTGCACTATCAGCAGGCATAGGGCCGCCCTCTGCCTCCAAACCGTTCACACGGAGATATCGACCGTTTAACTGTTTAGAAGTGTTTATTCGAGGTCATTAGCACTAGCTCGCTTAAACTAGTCCTCAGAGTGATATTCAGGCAAGGCTCCTGAAGCAGCATCTGTCGACATTGATTGTCGGATTCTGCTTCGGGAGCCTTGTTCTGTTTAGGGGGGGACACATGGAAATTGTTAAACGAATTAATACCAGCGCTGTCCTCTGCGTCGATGGAAATGGCAGACAGTTGGTTGCATTCGGCCGTGGTCTGGGGTTTAAGAATGTCGGAGACGAGGTCCCTCTTTCGGAGATTCAACGAACGTTTTATAACGTTAGCTCTCGCTACATCGCTCTCGTTGACGAGGTCCCCGACGAGCTTCTCGAGCTTACCTCGGATGTTATTGATATGTCGACAGGTTTGCTGTCTTATGAGGTGAGCCCTAATTTGCCGTTTATCCTTGCGGACCATATCGCGTATGCGGTTAAGCGCAAAGAGCAAAATATCGTTGTCCGCATGCCTTTATCGTTTGATGTCCGCCAACAATATCCCGTCGAATTTAGAATCGGCGAGTATGCACTTAAGATAATCAGGAAACGTCTTAACGTTAGGCTTCCAGCTCATGAGGCAGTTGGAATTGCCATGGCGTTTATCAATAACATGGCCGATTCGGACTCATGCGAAGTAGTTAAAGAGTTTAGCGCGGATATCTACGATCGTGTTCTGGAGGAGTCAACCGTTGCTGTTGAAAATCGGCTTGGCATTCAAGTTGATCGGGAAGGTTTCGATTACGCAAGGTTCGCAACCCATCTTCAGTACTTATTCAATAGGTTGAACTCTGGCAAAAGCATCGTGAGCGACAACCGCAAGATGTACCTCTCGCTCAAAAAAGAATATCCGGTGGCATCAATGTGCGCCGATGATATTGCTTCTGTTCTCAGCCGACTGACGGGGCGGGAACTTATAGACGAAGAAAGACTCTACCTCATGATGCACATCAATCGAATTGCATCGAAAACAAGGTAATTAGTTGGCAAAGGCGCGCGCTTTGCTGATGGTTACATATAAAACTCAACATGGGAGAAATGGTATTTATGGCAGATACAACCAAGCTCGCTGCCGAGATTCTCGAGATGGTGGGCGGCGCAGACAACGTTACATTTGTAGCTCACTGCATGACTCGTTTAAGGTTCAACCTTAAGGACGAAAGCATCGTAGACGATGCAAAAGTCAAGGCGACTGATGGCGTGATCGACATTCGCCATTCCGCGGGGCAATATCAGGTGATTGTGGGACCTAAGGTCGATAAGGTCTATGAAGTCGTTGCCAAGGAAACCGGGATTGATGCCGGAGATTCCGAGGCAAGCGAAGGAGAGACTAAGGGCTTTCTGGGAAAGCTAATGAAGCTCATCAGCGGCATCATGATGCCCGTTCTTCCTGCCTTGATCGCATGCGGAATGATAAACGCCGTCCTTAGTATTCTGACGACGGCGGGTGCTGTTTCCGCCGAGAGCGGAATATACACTCTGCTGTACGGCATGGGAAATGCCTGCATGTATTTTCTGCCCGTTCTTGTCGGATCATCTGCTGCTCAGTTCTTTGGAACCGATCGATATATCGGTGCGGTACTCGGTGCAATCCTGATTTATCCGACTTTCGTTGCTGCGGCCGGAGCGGGCGATGCGCTGGATTTGCTCGGCATGAAGTTCACAATGGTGAGCTATTCCTCCACGGTGTTTCCTGCTATCGTGGCGGCTTGGTTCGCATCCGTTCTTAATAAGTGGCTGCGGGCGGTTCTTCCCGATGTTGTGGCATTTGCGCTCGTCCCGTTCCTGACGGTTGCTGTTGCCGCCCCCGTCTCGCTCCTTGTGATCGGCCCCGTTATTCAGCAGGCGAGCTCTTTGCTTGCGACTGCAGTGCTGGCGGTCTATCAGTTCAGCCCCGTCCTTTGCGGCGTTATTCTCGGGCCGATATTCGGTCTCGTTATGATCCCCCTTGGACTCCATTGGGCCCTGATCGTGCTTTCCATCAACAATATTATGACCGTCGGCTCCGATCCTATCCTTGGACTTCTCTGCTGCAGCATGGGTGTTGTCGGCGCTTGTTTGGCGTTTGCCCTCCGCTCGAAGGACCCGAGTGAAAAGAGTCTTGGGTTCAGCTGTGCCATTACGGGCTTTTTCGGGATTACGGAACCGGCGCTGTACGGCATCATCTTGGAGCACAAGAAGATCATTATCGCTTCCATGGTCGCCGGAGCAATCAGTGCTGTTATCCCGGCGATTTTCAACACCTGTACGTTCGTTATGACGTCGAGCGGCATTTTTAGCTTCCCCGGTTATATGGATCCTTCTGGTGATATGAGCAGCCTCATCGGCGCAATTCTTTGCAATGTCGTCGGTTTAATTCTTAACTTCGTTCTCGTTTACATCCTGTATCGCCCTGATGAAGAGGCAGTAGTGGAGTAGACAATTATTTGGGATGTAAGCTGCCGAAAACCCCGCGGCAGATTGCATGTGGTGGGCTTGCCGTTGATTCACGCGAGCCCACCCTCATTTTTGGAGTGACTAGCTATGACAATTACAGCCGATATGACGTTTGGCGAAATCGCGCTCCTTCCTGAGTTCGCTGGCTTTGGCGAGCACCTTATGCTTTGCCGGCCTTCAACTTGGGAGCGCATGTGGAATAAACCCATCGTGTCTCATATGAATTCTGATGCTAATCCATATGAAACTACTCGCGTTTTGCGTGGATTGAATCGGATTGTCGAGCTCGTGGATGACGGGAGGCAAGTTGCCTACGATATATGGGATGAAGCCGACTGCATCCGTGATCCGACTCGACGCAACACGAAACTGTTCTTCTTTCCCGGGAGACCCGGGGCTCCCTTTATCATTGCGGTTTCGGGCGGAGGTTATCAGAGCGTTTGTCATCAAATGGAAGGCTTTCCCGTTGCCCCCGAGCTCAACGATGCGGGCTATAACGTGTTCGTGCTGTCATACAGGGTGAGGGTCGAGCCTTTGATGCCGCGTCCAATCGACGATTTAAATCGAGCTGTCCGTTTTGTCTTCGAGAATTCAGCGAAATTTAATGTCGCAAAAAGTTATGCAGTTATCGGCTTTTCTGCTGGTGCGCATTTAACTGCCGAGTGGGGGACGGACAACAAGGGATTTGCGTCCTACGGATGCGAGGCACCCAAAGCCTTGGTCCTGTGTTATGCACCGATTGATCTTCGTGGCTTTGAGAACGCATCAGACAATAGATTTCTTGATTCGGTGTGCGGCGGGGCTGGTCGCGACTCGCTCGATGATTTCTGTATTAATCAGCATGTGTGGGAGCAGTATCCTCCGACATATCTTTGGCAATGCGCTGACGATGATATTGTATCGCCCGACAATTATGAAAAGATGGTCGATGCTCTGGATGCAGCTGGAGTACACCATGAGGGAGTCATGTATTCAGAAGGGGGGCACGCATTGATGAAGCCCCATGCGCCGGAGACCGACTACTGGTGTATGAGCGTTATTGAGTTTCTTAAAGATTATCTCGACTAGGAAGCTGCATGTCGCTTTTTGAGCGGGTGATTTCGTCATGCAATGTTTTCGGTATTGATCGTGGTCGTGGATGAATGATGTTCTAGAATGTTCATACTGTCACATAAACGAACAGGAGCGAACATGCATATCTACTCTGTATCAGATCCCGAGTTCAAATCCTATGGTCGCGTGTGGGACGACGTGCCGTCCAACCTGACCGCCCCGCTTGTCGAGGCGCTTGCGGCTACTCCCATTCCCGAGGGCACCAAGTACGTGGCCTCCGCACCCGAGCTCGAGCAGGTTGAGGGTGTCGACACGCTCGGCCTGCTCATGTACGGCGGCCGTCCGTTCCAGCCGGGCTGGTGCAACGGCCACAACACGCGCCTCAACTGTCTGGAGTATCACCGTGCCAGTGAGTTTAATTTGGGTGCGCGCGACTTTATTCTGCTGCTGGCCAAGCGCGAGCAAATTGTCGACGGCAAGCTCGACACCGCTCAGGTCAAGGCCTTTCGCGCGCCCGCCGGCACGCTCGTCGAGGTTTACGCCACCACGCTTCACTACACGCCCTGCATGGTCGACGACGGCGGCTTTCAGGTGATGGTGGCGCTGCCGGCGGGCACCAACGGCCCGCGCCCCGAGGCTGCAGCCGACATGCCTGCCGCCGGTGACAGCTACTGCTACTGGAAGGCCGACAAGTGGGTTCTCTGCCACGCCGATAGCCCCAAGGCTGCCGAGGGCGGCTACGTAGGCCTCATCGGCAAGAACCTCGACATCGCCTGTGACTAGCATCTTCCGTCTCGATTTGTAACATCTAGCGGGCTAAATCGTCTCTACCTGTTACAGATTTAGACAAACTGCGGGGGGCTGCCCGAAAATCTCGATCTGTAACACCAAGCCCGGTTTTGGCTGCCTACCTGTTACAGATCGAGACAAACCGCCCCAAACCACCACAAAGGTGCCTGTCCCCTTTGTGGTGGTTTGGGGCGGCGGTATCAGAAAGTGTCAGGCAGGGGCGGCTGCCGGGCCGCCGTGTGCGAAAAGAAGTGTCGGCCTGCGCCGTTGCCGTTGAGCGACGCGTTGTTTGCAGGGATACTGAGCCTATGACAACAGCGTGCGAAAGGATTGATGCATGGCTTTCCGTAATGACTTCCTGTGGGGCGGCGCAACGGCTGCCAACCAGTGCGAGGGCGCTTACGACGTGGATGGCCGCGGCCTGGCCAACGTGGACGTGGCGCCGCACGGCCCTGAGCGCTATGCGGTGGTCTCCGGCCAGCGCAAGATGCTCGACTTCGAGGACGGCTATTACTACCCCGCGCAGACCGGCATCGATTTCTATCACCACTACAAGGAGGACATCGCCCTCTTTGCCGAGATGGGCTTTAAGACCTTCCGCATGAGCCTGGCCTGGACCCGCATCTTCCCCAACGGCGACGAGACTGAGCCCAACGAGGCCGGCCTGGCCTTCTACGAGGACGTGTTCCGCGAGTGTCAGGCGCACGGCATTGAGCCGCTCGTGACCATCACGCACTTCGACTGCCCGATTCACCTCATCAAGGAGTACGGCGGCTGGCGCAACCGCAAGCTCATCGACTTCTACAAGAACCTCGCGACCACGATCTTCACCCGCTACAAGGGCCTGGTAAAGTACTGGCTTACCTTCAACGAGATCAATATGATCCTGCACCTGCCGTTTATGGGTGCCGGTCTGGTCTTTGAGGAGGGCGAGAACAAGGAGGCCGTCGAGTACCTGGCCGCCCACAACGAGCTCGTCGCCAGCGCTTGGGCAACCAAGATCGCCCACGAGATCGACCCCGAGGTCAAGATCGGCTGCATGCTCGCCGCGGGCACCTACTATCCCTACAGCTGCCGTCCGGGCGATGTACGCCAGGCTCAGCTTGACAACCAGGACAATTACTTCTTCGTCGACGTCCAGAGCCGCGGTTACTACCCGGCCTATGCCGTCAAGAAACTCGAGCGCCTGGGCATCGATGTGGGCATGACCGACGAGGACCGCGAGGTCCTGGCTGCCAACACCGTCGACTTCATCAGCTTTAGTTACTACAGCACCCGTTGCTCTGCCGGTGCCGACAACCCCGATGTCAAGCGCACCCAGGGCAACGCCTTCGCCGGCGCCAAGAACCCCTACCTGCAGGAGAGCCAGTGGGGCTGGGCCATCGATCCGCTGGGCTTCCGCATCACCCTTAATGACCTGTACGACCGTTATCAGAAGCCGCTGTTTGTGGTCGAGAACGGTCTGGGCGCCAAGGATGTTGTCGAGGAGGATGGCTCCATCAACGACGACTACCGTATCGACTACCTGCGCCAGCATATCGCCGCGATGCGCGATGCGGTGACCGAGGACGGCGTTGACCTGCTGGGCTACACCACCTGGGGCCCAATCGACCTGGTGTCTGCCGGCACGGGCGAGATGTCCAAGCGCTACGGCTTTATCTACGTGGACCGCGACGACGCGGGCAACGGCACCCTCAAGCGCTCCAAGAAGAAGAGCTTTGATTGGTATAAGAAGGTTATCGCCACCAACGGCGAAGACCTGGCCTAGGGTTTCTCAACAGCAATAGCTTTCTAACCAAGGCGCCCGGCGAGCAGCTTATGCCCGCCGGGCGCCTTGTTAAAAGAAGTGAAAGAAAGCAAAAGAAGTTAAAACTTGTAAAAGAAGTGAAAGCAGGATGGCAGTAGTCATTGGGGACGTTCTTAAACGACTGGTCGCCGGGGACACTCTTTGCCGGGTTGGCAGTCTACGCCGTGCCCTTTCTGGGCCATGCGGCTCAAAAACGCTGCACGCCGTGGACTGCTGGGGTCAAATATGCGGCATTTCGAGCTCGATTTTGATATTGGGACTGGTTCTCTATTAGAATTGATTTCCAGATATTTGAGTGCGGGGGGGAGGGGGGATTCATGAGAGGCATGGGAGACGCAGCCGCATGCTTGCGTCGGGGCATTCGGGAGATTATATGCCTGGCGCTGTTCTATTTTACGTATTTGGCTGGCGAGTATCTTTTTGACGTGCGCGTTGCCGAGTTTGTGCCGCCGAGCGAGGTCGTTGTCTACGAGAGTCTCATCGTCGGTGCGAGCGTGATCGGCTTTTTTGTGCGTCCCCTTCTGTACTATCGTCGCCCTCATGCGATCGATACGACAAGCGACATAGCAGGCGTGCTGCTGGCATCGGCATTGCTGCTGTTGATTATGGCGGTTCGGTTTGAGATGCTCATTGCCGGCGGTTTGATGGCGTTCTGCACGCTGGGCTACTGCGGATCGACCGCCCATGCTAACTTTGCACGGCGCTTTGCGCGGACGCCGTACTTGGCGCGCGGGGCGGCGCTTTCATATGCTCTGGGCATTTTGGTGCAGGTGTTCAGCCACATGGTGATACCCGCGGGGATTCCGCAGCAGTTTGTTTTTGTTGCCTGTGCGGTCGCGCAGGTGGCGCTCCTCCACGACGTCCGCCGCGCCAAGCTGCGTGGTGAGCCTGAGGTCGGGAGCGAATCCGATATCGCCGAGCTTTCGGTGGATGCATCGGAGTTTGGCGCCAAATGGCAAAACGATCCCGAGTCAACGGCGGCTTTTCGGCGCGCCGTGGTGCGTCTGACGATTGCAACCGCCTGCTTTACCGGGGTGTTTGCCACCCTCAATGCGGGGCTCACGATCTCGCACGCCGCCGGGTCCGTTGACTTGGGCGATTGGTCGCGCTCGCTGATGGGCGTGAGCGCTCTGGTCGCCGGCGTCTTGTTTGACCTGCACGGGCGCTCGTATATGAACATCATCATGACCTGTGCCGCCATGCTTTCCACGCTCTCATTCGCTGTGCTTATCACCGATGCCAACGGCGGCAACATACTTGCCGCTACCATCATCTTCTATCTGGGTGCGGGCTTCTTCGTGGTGTTTTTCACGGAGAAATTTGCCGCCATTTCGGTGTATGCGCACTGGTCGTATCTATGGCCGTGCATGGGCCGCGTCATCAACAACGTTTGCGCGATGCTCGTGACGGCACCGGCAGCGGTGATTGTTTCGAGCCAGAACGTGCTGCTGGCGATGGGCGTGGGGCTTGTGCTGCTTGTGGGCATTGCGATCTCGCTGCTGGGACAGTCTGGGCATCAGGCCTATGACGTTGAAGTGCGCGGCGACCTGGTGTTTGCTGCTAGCGACCTTGGCACGGATCCCGTATCCGCCCAGAGCGAGCCCGCCCCCACGGAGGTGCCGGAGCTCACGCTCGACGAGCGTCTCGACGCCTTCGTTGCTACCTTTGAGCTTACGCAGCGCGAGCGCGATGTTTTGGAGGCCCTGGTCGCATCGCACGAGAGCGTTCAGGACATCGCCGCAACGCTCTTCCTTTCGCGCTCCACGCTCTACCGTCATATCGCCTCGATCAACAAAAAGACCGGTGCCGCCTCTCGTGTGGCCCTCATTAACTTCTTCTGGTCCTGGACTCCCCAAGACTAGCTAATTTGGGACGGGGCTTTTTAGCTGTTTTGGGCCGCCGCGACCAGTAGGGGCGGGTCGCGGCGGCCCAGGCATTCTTGACGATGGTGCCGGCGTGGCTACAGCAGCTCGCCGTGGCGGGCGATGTAGCGGTGCTTGGCCAGCTGGGTGAGCGCGATGTAGGCGGCGACGATGCTGATGAGCAGCGCGAAGAAGCTCGGCGGCAGCGGCATGAGGCCCAGCGCATCGGCAATGGGGCTTGCCGGTAGCCAGGTGACGAGTGCCAGGCCCAGCACGGTGAGGACGCACAGCGCGGGGGCGGCATGATCGCGCGGGCTCGGCAGGCGCGGGGAGCGCAGCATGTGAATCACGAGCGTCTGTGACCACATAGACTCGACAAACCAGCCACTCTGGAAGAGCGCCGCAAAGGCCGCCATGTCTGTGACGTTACCCGCGGCGGCAAGCTCGGTCCAGCTCGCGCCCACGGCGGCGGGGCACACCACAAAGAAGAGCGCGGCGAAGGTCACAATGTCAAACAGCGAGCTCACGGGGCCCAGCTCGAGCATGAAGCCCTTGATGGACGCGGCGTCCCAGGCGCGCGGGCGGGCGGTCCAGGCGTCGTCGACGGTGTCCCACGGCAGCGCGATGCACACGATCTCGTAGACCAGCGACAGCAGCACCAGCTGCAGCGCGCTCATGGGCAAAAACGGCAAGAACAGGCTCGCGACGGTCACGGATAGCACGTTGCCAAAGTTGGAGCTCACCGTGGTCTTGAGGTACTTGAGCAGGTTGCCGTAGGTACGGCGGCCCTCGATGATGCCGCGCTCGAGCACGCCCAGGTCCTTCTGGAGCAAGATGATATCGGCGGATTCCTTGGCAATGTCGACGGCGGAGTCGACCGAGATGCCGCAGTCGCTCGCGCGCATAGCGGCGGCGTCGTTGATGCCGTCGCCCATAAAGCCCACGGTGTGGCCGAGCAGCTCGCGCATGACGCGCACCAGACGCGCCTTCTGCAGCGGCGAGAGCTTGGCGAAGAGATGGGTTTTCTCGGCGCGCTCGGCAAGCTCGGCGTCATCGAGCGCATCGATCTCGGAGCCGAGCAAGACGTTGCTCGCATCGATGCCGATCTGCTCGCAGACGGTGGCAGCGACACGATCGTTGTCGCCGGTCAGGACCTTGACCGCCACGCCCTTGGCCTCGAGGGTGGCGACGGCGCCGGCGGCACTTGCCTTGGGCGGATCGAGGAAGGCCAAAAAGCCCATCAGCACCATGTCGCACTCGTCGGCGATACCAAACTCGCCCACGCAGCGCGGATTGGTCTTCTGCGCCACGGCGATCACGCGCAGACCCTCGGCATTGAGCCCGGCCACCTGCTTGCGAATCCGGGCGAGCTTATCGCCGGTAAGCGGCTGGGCGAAACCATCGACCTCGACAAAGGAGCAGATCTCGAGCATTTCCTCGGCAGCCCCCTTGGTGACCATCTGGGTTTTGCCCTGGGCGTCGGCGACAACTACGCTCAGGCGGCGGCGCGAGAAATCGAAGGGCACCTCGTCGACCTTGGTATAACGGTAGCGCAGGCTCTGACCCAGCATGGAATCGGGCGTGACGGTTGAGGGCGTCACGTCGGCACGGTCGATGACGGCCAGGTCGATAAGGTTCTTGAGGCCGGTCTGGAAGAAGCTGTTCAAAAACGCATGGCGCAGTACGCGTGCGTCCTCGTTGCCGTCGGTGTTGAGGTAGCGCTCGAGCACGATGCGGTCTTCGGTGAGGGTGCCGGTCTTGTCGCAGCACAGGACGTCCATCGCGCCGAGGTTTTGAATCGCCGGCAGCTCCTTGACGATAACCTGGCGACGGGCGAGGCCTTTGGCGCCCTGCGATAGGCTCGTGGTCACGATAACGGGAAGCATCTGCGGCGTGATGCCCACGGCCACGCTCGTGGCGAACAGCAGCGCGTCGATGACGTTGCCCTTGGTGGTGGCGTTGATGGCAAAGACGGCCGGCGCCATAACGAGCATGAGGCGTACGAGCAACATGGAGACGCTCGAGACGCCGCGATCAAACGCGCTCTTTTCGCCGCGCCCGTTGAGCATCTTGGCGATGCCGCCCAGGTAGGTGTCCGAGCCGGTGGCAACGACAAGCGCCATGGCGGTGCCGTTTTGCACGGAGGTACCGGTAAAGACGATGTTCTTGCAGGCAGAGAGCGGCAGCGCGGAGCCGTCGGCACCCTCGACGGCGGTGACGGCGGTGGTCTTCTCGACGGCCTCGCTCTCGCCGGTGAGCGCGGACTCGATCACAAACAGGTCGCGCGCGGTGATGACGCGGGCATCGGCCGGCACCATATCTCCGGCAGAGAGGCGGATCACATCACCGGGGACGAGCTCGTCGAAGGGGATCTCGACGCGCTCGCCGTCGCGCAGGGCGCAGCAGGTGTTGGAGACCAGGTCCTTGAGAGCCTCTGCCGCATTGCCGCTGCGGGCTTCCTGGATAAACTTCATGCCGCCCGATACCAGCAGCATGATGCCGATGACGATGACCGTGGAGGGGTCGCGCTGCGGCTCGGGTACGGCGAGCACATCGATGTAGAGCGAGACCAGCGCGAGCGCGGCGAGGATGCCGGCGAAGGGATCGATGAAGGCGTCGGCGATGCGGCGGGCGAGCGTCTTGGTTGGTGCCTCGATGGTGTTGGGGCCGGAGACGTCCAGGCGCTTGGTTGCCTGCTCGGCGGTGAGGCCGTCGGCGGTGGCGTCGAGCAGTACGAGAGCGTCTTCGGCGCTGTGGGCAGCGGCGAATATGGTGTTCTTGGGCATGCCGGTGTGAGCGGCGGGGCGCGCCGTGCGGCGGCGCTTGGAGATGGCTTCGAGTACCGTGGCGGTTTTGAGCATCAGCATAGGGTCCTCCTTGTTGAAGGGAGTTAGCGTACGTGTCGTATTTGCTTTAAAAAACCTAGATGTCGCTCACGTCATACTCGCGAACCACCACAAAGGGGACAGGCACCTTTGTGGTGGTTTTGACGATCGATTCGTGGCGCTTATACGTGTGCGGAATCCTCGCGGCGTGCCGAGGGCGACATGCAGGTTTTTCGACTATGACTGCCTTCCATGGCACACCTCCTTAAGACCGGGCGCAGCGCGCTTCGGGCATCTCGTGCCCGTTTGAATCCGCCCGTATTCTTGATGAGGGGGTTTGCCGTGTCAACCCCATTGTTCGGAAAACCATCGCCCCTGACAAAGCCTTTACAGAATGACGTGGCCTCAAAGCACGCCCACATCGACGCCTCGCCTGCGCTAAACTGAAGAGCACGTACGCGATTACGAGAGGAGCCCGCATGGAGGCTTACAAGCAAGAGTTCATCAAGTTTATGGTTGAGTCCGACGTTCTTAAGTTTGGCAGCTTTACGCTCAAGAGCGGCCGTCAGTCGCCGTTCTTTATGAACGCCGGCGCTTACGTGACGGGCTACCAGCTCAAGAAGCTGGGCGAGTATTACGCCCAGGCCATCCACGATAACTTTGGCGACGACTTTGACGTGCTGTTTGGACCGGCCTACAAGGGTATTCCGCTGGCCGTTGTGACCGCCATTGCCTACCACGAGCTGTACGGCAAGGAGGTCAAGTACTGCTGCGACCGTAAGGAGGCCAAGGACCACGGCGCCGACAAGGGCAACCTTTTGGGTTATGAGCCCCAGGACGGCGACCGCGTGGTCATGGTCGAGGACGTCACCACCAGCGGCAAGTCCATCGACGAGACCTATCCCAAGGTTAAGGCTGCTGCCGATGTCGAGATTAAGGGCCTGATCGTCTCGCTCAACCGCATGGAGGTCGGCAAGGGTGGCGTGACCACCGCGCAGAAGGAGATCGAGGCCAAGTACGGTTTCCCCGTCGCGAGCATCGTTTCCATGGCCGAGGTCGTCGAGACTCTCTACAACCACGAGATCGACGGCAAGGTTGTCATCGACGACGAGCTCAAGACCGCCATCGACGCCTACTACGAGCAGTACGGAGTCAAGTAGTTACGCGGGTTTACCAACCCGCGTAACCGGCCGACGCTGCGCGGGCCGCATTTGGACAATCTGACGTTCAACTTCAAGGGCGCGACCAGAAGGTCAGCGCCCTTTCGTTTCACGTCACCTTGTCCCAAATGCGACCCGCTCGCTGTCGTTGCCAAAACATCGGCGTTGCCGTTGCTGTGGGGTACTCATTGGGGACAGACTTAAATGACTAGTCAGAATGAGGGTGGATAATCTCCCGTTTTTGGCCTGTTTGCGGGCTCAAAGTGGGAGATTATCCACTCTCGTCATTTTGGCACTTGGGGACGTTCCTTTTGTGCCGGCACCTGGGGACACTCCTTGCCGAATGTGGGCGCCGTCGGTTGCTACGCGACGGTGATGGCGACCTGGGCGTAGCGACTGCAGGGGCGCTCGGCGCGTGTCTGCACGGTGAGGGTGAGCACGAAGCGATCGCCGGGCCGTGCGTCGGTGGGCACGACGAAAGTGGTGTCCACTGTGCATTCTTGCCACAGCGACAGGTCTTGGGCGCCCGCATAGCTCGACGGGTCCACGGCGACATCCCAATGCGCATCGAAGCCCTTGTCGTCGGGGTCGACGATGGTCGCTGCAAGGGCGACGCGTTCGCCGGCTATAGCGCTGCGATCGGCCGCAGCTTCGACAACATGCGCCGGATGCGAGCAAGTTGCCGGATCATGGGCGCACCATTGCGCGCGGGCGGCAAAGTCTTCCTGATAGGCGCGCAGGTAGGGATTGGGGTTGTCGTCTGCAGGCGTGCTGATGGCGGCAAAATCGGTGGGTGCGCCTGCATTGGGGCGCCCATCATGAAACATGCGGCCGAGCAGCGTATCGAAGCCGCGGTCATCGATACCGCGCAGGCCAAACGGCAGCAGCGGAATATAGGTCATGCTGTCGCCTTCGGCCATAAAGTCGCCGCGCTCAAACTGCATCGCGGGCATGCCCTCCAGGCCCCAATCCAGACGGGCATGCTTGCCAAACTGAAAGCGCTCAGGCTCGTTTTCGTAGACCTTACCATCGCCATAGAGCATATAGCGTGCCATGAGGGGGCCGTTGCCCTGCGTGAGATTCTGCTCGGGCCAGGGAGCCTTAAACAGCGGCAGCGTATCGGGCTGAGCTGTTTTGGCGTCGAAATAGTTGCCATACATATAGGGCGTACGCCAAAAGATGAGCTCGGGAAAGAGCTCGCGCCCATGGTCGAGCCACGAGTTGTCCTGTCCCACGCCATCGGCAACGCCCATCACGCGCACCTTCTGATAGACCTGCTGCTGCACGGCGGGCCACTCGGGCGTGGCGCGATAGCGCTCGGCAATACTCATGAGGGCGCGAACGATCGTATTCATACCACCCCAGCTGAGCAACCATAACGTACGCGGATCATCATCTAAAATCGCCTGCGCAATTACGCGAGACCCCTCAGTTTCCTCAGTCACATCACCCTCAAAGGCAACATTTCCCACAAAGGTGCGCTCGATCATCTGGGCGGGCGTGGGAAACGGCGGCTCACCGGCAGCGGCCGCATTTGCTTGCAACTGCGGCCAAGCCTGGGCATATTCATTACTCCAGAGACTCTCAATCCAATGCTCGGGAAACGGCCGATACTCACGAAGCTCGCCGGCTAGCGGATCGGGCTCATGAGGCACAACAGCCCACTCATAAGAGCGCCGCCCTTTGGTCCGCCAATGCGAATTCACCTCGCCGAGCGTATGAACCCCATCCCCAAGAAAGTGATACTGCGAAGCCGTATACACCACAGCCTGAACATCAAGCAAGTTGAGATACAGAGCCAAATGAACAAGCGAGTTCATATCATCGACTTCCATATCAGTGGTAACAATCACCCGAGTCAACTTCTGGGACATAGGAACAGCTCCAATCAAAATCAATTCAGCCAGTTACGCGCAAGGCAAGACTAAACCCCGGTCCCCGCGATGGGAGGGCTTAGCGGTCGACCCTGGCCGACCACTCCCAGCAGCCCACCGGCTCGCCGTCGATGAGTACGTTGCCCCCGTCGAAGTCTTGATAACACAGGTCGTTGAATTGGTGGATCCACACGCCGTGGTTGAACGTCTTCTTGGCCGAGCCGTCGGCCTCGCGATACACGCCGGTCAGGTCCTCGACATGGCTAAAGTAGGTGAGGTGCACGTTGGCGCCGGCATCGCGCAGGCGCGCCGTGAGCGGCAGCACGGTCTGTTGCGGTGACACGAGCTCGTCGCCCTTGGAGTGCGTAAACCACAGCGGCGTCTTGGCGAGCGCGGCCACGTCCTCGTCCGTGGCGTTGTACCACGGGGCGCAGCAGGGAAGGCCCGCGGCGAAGAAATCGGGGTAGTCGGCGCACAGGCGCAGGGTCATAAAGCCGCCGTTGGAAAGACCGGCGACCACGATGCGGTCGGTGTCGATGCGGTCGGCATGCTCGGCGACAAACTCGTCGATAAGCGCCTTGAGCACGGAGGAGTAGATGCTCTGGTTGGAGCGACCGAGTTGCTCGACGCCGTTGTCCATCCAAAACGTGGGCGACTGCGGCACGAGCACCCAGGCAAAGCCGCCAAAGTAGCGCTGGATCTGCTTTTGCGAGAGCGCTGTCACGCGGTTGCCGGTGTAGGCACGCGTCGCGCCCTCGCCCTGCGTGGCGCCCTTGCCCTCGCCGGCGCCGTGCAGGTACACGATCAGCGGTGCCTTCCCGACGGCGGGCGTGTCCTCAGGCGCAAATGGGTTGAAGAGCGCGGAGTCAGCGGGCTCAAAGCTCGGCTCAAAATAGCCGTACTCGAGTGCGATGCCGTCGACGGGCGTCTGCTGCACGGCGTTATGCCAGCCCTTGAGCGCGGGACAGATGTCGCCGCGGCTGCGATCGAAGACGAGGCCCGCGGTGGGGTCGTCGCCGTCTTCGCCCGGGAGCGCCACAAGCTGCGTCACGCGCAGGCGGTTCTCTATATAGCGCGAACCCAGCACGCCACCCTCGATCTCTTTGGTGAGACGCACCTCGGGCGTCTCGAGCGCTACGTGTGTGCCCTTGGGCAGGCGCTGACCGTTCTCATCACAGGGGTAGGCGGCGAGCACCGGCACGTAGCCTACGGAGGGCGCTGCGTGATCGGCCCCGTGCTCCTTGCGCATCAGAACCTCGCCGGCGCGCTCGTGGCGGGCACAGTAGATATTGAACGTGTGCTCGTTCACGTCGTTGGCGCGCACAACACACGGCAGGTCGAGCACCACTTTGTTGATCCAGGGGCCAAAATCGCCCAGCGTGGTGACGGTTGCGTAGGTACACGATTTGAGTTCCATGAGCTACTCCTTTGTGCCGCAAGTACTAAACAAGGGCGGCAATACAGACTAAACATGTTTAGTTTAATGCAGAACTGTAGAATGAGCAGATGAACTCGGTAAACGGTAAAACTGAACACGCAATGAACTGCTAAACAGACGTTTACTATTAACTAGCAGGACTTTTGTTGATGAGCTAGCTCGTTACAAAGGTGTTTATCAAAATAAAAGCCCACGTAAATAGCCATATATCAATATCTGGTCAAATAGACATCTTCTACCGTCTAAATACGCTTACCCCCCATTTCCTACCGTTCACCGGACTTCAGACGGCAAAATTGCCACAAATCAGGCACTCCGTGTAAACTAAAGCCAGTAAACGTTCAGTAAACAAATTGTTTACTGCAACGTTAAAGCCCGGGCCGCCGTAAGGGGTTATAGCGGTAAGGGTCCATGCAAGTCGCGGCGTTAGGTACGCCGCATAATTATTGAGGAGGGGTCCCATGGCAGACAACAAGCAGATTGCCACCGAGGTCCTCGAGCTCGTTGGTGGCGCCGAGAACGTCAAGATCGCCACCAACTGCATGACGCGTCTGCGCCTTACGCTCAAGGACAACAACAAGGCCGAGGTCGAGAAGATTAAGAAGATCAAGGGCGTTTTGGGTTGCCAGTTCTCCGGCAGCCAGCTCCAGGTCATCATCGGCCAGAATGTGCCCAAGGTTCTTGAAGAGTTTGTCGCCATCTCCGGTGTTACACGCGGTGCCGCCGTCGACGAGAACCTCGACGACGCTCCCAAGGAGAAGCTTACGCTCAAGGGCATCGGCAACGCGACTCTCGACTACCTCTCCGGCACGATGGTCCAGCTTATCCCGCTGGTTATGGCTGCTGGTCTGTTCCGTACCTTTGCTGTCGTCCTCGGTCCGCAGGTATTCGGTCTTCTGTCTGAAACCGATCCCACGTACACGTTCTTTAATACCACGTTGTACGAGGCCGGCTTTTACTTCCTGCCAATCTACCTGGGATATGCAGCCGCAAAGAAGCTCGGCACCAACCCGATGCTCGGCCTGCTCTGCGGTGGCATCCTTGTTGCCCCGAGCATTGTCTCGGCCGCTGCCGAGGGCTCGATGATGAGCGTTTACGGTATCCAGATCGCTGCTGCTAACTATTCGCAGACGGTTCTGCCCATCATGCTCACCGTGCCTGTGCTCTATGTGGTTGAAAAGTTCATGAAGAAGCATGTGCCCGACGTTCTGTCCACGCTCTTCACCCCCTTCTTCACCATGATCGTCGTCGTCCCCATCATGTTCCTGTGCCTCGCTCCTATCGGCGACCTGCTCGGCCAGGGCGTCGCTGCCGTCCTCTTCGGCCTGCAGAACTTCGGCGGTGTGTTTACCATCCTCGCC
The DNA here is from genome assembly GCA_905215135.1 of uncultured bacterium. Lineage (GTDB taxonomy): Bacteria > Actinomycetota > Coriobacteriia > Coriobacteriales > Coriobacteriaceae > Collinsella. The sequence continues at coordinate 47,293 of CAJMOX010000004.1, read as the reverse complement.
ATGATGATCCTTGGTGCCTTCTGGCAGCTGTTCGTCGTTGCCGGCATGCACATGCCGGTCCTCATGATCGCCATGGTCCACATCATGCAGGTTGGTTACGACCCCTTCCTGTTCGTTGCTACTAACTGCGCCATGACCGCCGTTTGGGGCTGTGCCATCGGTGCCTTCCTCCGCATCCGCAATAAGGAGGAGAAGGGCCTGTGCGCCGGCTACGTCGTCTCCGCACTCCTCGGTGGCGTTACCGAGCCTGCGCTCTTCGGTACCGTGCTTCGTTTCCGTCGCACCATGATCGGCATGATTATCGGTGGTGCCGCTGGCGCCCTCGTCTCCGCGCTGCTCCACGTTACTCTCTACGTTGGCGCCATGGCCACGAACTTCCTGGTATTCCTTGGTTACCTCCAGGGTGGTCTCGAGAACACCATCTGTGCCGTTGCCGGCCTGGCTGTCGCGTGCATCGTGTCCGCCGCCGTGGTTTACTTCACCGGCTTCTCCAAGGAGGAGCTCGCCGAGATGGAGGCCTAGTCGCCCCAGCCTTGGTCTAAATAAGACCCCTACACGACAGGGCTCCGCTTGGCATAAGCCCGGCGGGGCCTTCCTGTAGACTTTTTAGGAGAGACGTAAGGGCCCTGTGCTTCGCGTGCGTTCAATTTGAGCTGAGCAACTGCAGCCGCAGACCCTACTGTGATAATGCGGCAGGCGACTTCTTTACCTCCCTCCTAGCAAGTCTCCCCAAGAGAAAGGTGCCATATGAGCTTGGGAAAACTGACCGTCAATACCCGTGAGGACGGGTTCCTCTGCGACGGCAAACCATTCTTTTGGTTTGCCGATACGTGCTGGAGCGCCTTTACGAGCATCATCGAGGACGATTGGGACTACTATCTCACCCGCCGTGCCGAGCAGAGCATGAACGTGCTGCAGATCAATACCCTGCCGCAGTGGGACCGCTGCCTGCCCGACCTGGGCATTTGGCCCTACGCGAGCGAGGACGGCGTGCACTTTGATTGGAGCGCACCCAACCAGGAGTACTGGGACCGCGCCCGCCGCATGTGCCAGGCAGCCGTGGAGCACGGCATTCGCCCGGCGCTCGTGCTCATGTGGTGCAACTACGTGCCCGGTACCTGGGGCTCCGTGATCGCCGAGCGCCTGGGTGCCGAGGTCATGCCGCGCGAGGAGGTTCGCGCCCACGTTGCCCGCGTCGTCGAGAACCTGGGCGAGTTCGACCCCGTCTACGTGGTGACAGGCGACACCGACTTTAAGACCGACGAGGCTATCGCCTATTACGGGGATGCACTCGACGAGGTCACCAAGCTGGCTCCCGAGTCCTTGCACACCATGCATATCAACCGTGGCAACCGCGCCCTGCCCGAGCAGTTTGCCGATCGCTTGGACTTCTACATGTTCCAGCCCGGCCACAACTATAGCGGTCAGGAGGAAGCTTGGAAGCTGCCCGAGGATTTTCGCGCGCAGTATCCCAAAAAGCCGATGGTCAATTCCGAGCCCTGCTACGAGCAAATGGGCGCGAGCCGCAACGTGTACTGGCGTTTTACCGCGCAGGATTGTCGCGCGAGTGTTTGGTCGAGCATTCTGGCCGGTGCCAGTGCCGGCATTACCTACGGTGCGCACGGCGTGTGGAACTGGCAGACCTCTCAGAGCCGTGGCAGCGTCCTTGGCGAGGGCTTTGACATGCCGTTCCGCTGGCAAGAGTGCCTGCAGTTTGCGGGCGTGTGGGACTTTGGCCTGATCGAGCACGTGCTGCGCGGCCTGGGCGCCACGAGCGCGGACGGGGCGGCAGCCGTTGAGCCCGCGCAGGAGCTGCTCGACGATGCGCGCGAAGCCATCCGTGTGGCGCGCGTGGGCGAACGCGTGGTGGTCTATCTGCCGAGGGCCACGGCCGTCAAGCTCAAACTCGAGGGCGGCACCACCGCCTGGAATGCTGTGGCGTTTGACCTAGAGAACAAGCGCGTGGCAAACCTGCCGGTTGTGCCCGTCGACGGTGCCGTGCGCGTGGCCCAGCATCCCTTCGAGCACGATGCGCTCCTGGTGGTCTCGCCCGCTCAGTAGCGCGCGGTTCCAACGCGACCAGCGGCAAAAAGGCCCGAGTAACGACTACAGAATGAGGGTGGATAATCTCCCGTTTTTTGCCTGTGTGCAGGCTCAAAGTGGGAGATTATCCACCCTCGTCATTTAAGTGTCCAAAAATCCACGCTCGTCGTTACTTGAGCCCGGGCAGGCGGGTGTAGGGAAACGACCGCTCGAGGAACTCGGAACAGCGGGCGTAATCTTTGGCAAAGTAGCTGCTGTAGAGCGAATCGAGCACGTATTGCACGGCGATGTGGCTGGCGAACTGCGTGATGCGGTGCGTCATACTCTCGTGGTCGCTCACCATGAGATAGGCGGCAAAGCCGGGGTGAATGCGGGCGCAGTACGGTGTGCCGATGACGATGACCGGGACGCGTCGACTGCTGAGGATCGGCAAGATCTCCCTGAGGTTGGGGGCAAGGCCGCTGTAGGAGATGACAATCGCCACATGGTCGGGGCCCGAGGCGAGCGCCGTACGCACCTGCGCCTCGACGCTGCCGTAGCACGTCGCGCTTTTACCGGCGGAAAGCAAGCGATCGCGGAACATTCCCGCTGGATACAGGTTATGCGAGCCCGTGTAGATGTCCACGGTGTCGGCGCGCATGACGAGCTTGGCGGCGTAGTCGAGCTGTGCGGGGTCGAGCAGTTCCTGCGTTTCGGCCAAGGTGGTCTGGTAGAGCCCCTCCATGCGCTCCATTACCTGTGCGGGGGTGGAGGTGGCATCGAAGGGAAAGTTGATGTCCACGTCGCGCCGATTGCCCGCCTCGGTCGCCTGGCGGATGAGCTCGACCTTGAGGTCTTTGAATCCCTCGAGGCCGAGCTTTTTGCAAAAGCGGTGCACGCTCGCGACCGAAACGTTGGCGCACGCGGCAAATTCCTTAATGGAAAGCCCGCGCACATCCTCGCCCATGGCGAGGGCCGTTTGCCCAAGTTGTTGCTCGGTGGGGGTGAGGCTTTTGCCCTGCGTGATCTTTCGCCTGATATCCATATGGCTCCTATGCGTTTGCGTCGCGATAAACCAATCATAACGATAAATAAAACGTTCGCCTTGGCTGGGAGTTTTGGTCCGCCGGTCTATGAACGACGGACCGCTCGACGCCGTGCGGGCTCAACATGGGGGCACTGTCCTTGTTGGGCCGTTTGCGCCCGGGGCGTTACCCGAGCACACGTACGGGCCCCAAGAGGCCGCTGGGCTCGGAGGGCTCGGTCATGCCGAATATGTCGGGGACGGCGTGATCGAGGGTGTTGATGATGTCGATCGTAAGCGCGTGCTCACCGGCCAAAAGCGCGCCGACCTCAAAGCGGTAAGGCGGACAGATACGGGTGCCGAGGGATTTGCCGTCGAGGGCGACGGTTGCGGTCTCAAAGACCTCGCCAAGGTCGATGACGGTGCTGGTGACCGCTTCGCCCAGGACAAAGGAGGCCTGGTAGCGGAATGTGCCGGCCTTGCCGGGGAACTCGGCCGAGGAAAGGTCGTGCAGGTCTGCAAGCTCAACAGGCTCGCCAAAGGCATCGGTGCCAGGGGCAGAGAAGGCAACCGCCCAGGGCCCGTCGATGCATGCGGCTTCGTCTCCAACGGTTGCCGCGCCGGCGGAACCTGTAGCCCCAAGGACCACGATGCAGCTCTCGTAGGGAGCCAACTCGAGCGTGCCGTCAAAGGCGGCGGGCTCGGTGCCGTTGAGCAGGTCGAGGCGCGCGCCTGCAACGGGTGTGCCGTCGGCAAGCGCAACCTGAGTGGAGATACCCTGCTTGGGATGCTCGTTGACGAGCATCAGATAGCTCTCGCCCGCCCGCTCGTAGCGCAGTGCGCGCAGCCAGGGCTGGGGCTCGGCGCAAACCACGGTCTGCATGCCGGTATTGGCAAGTGTGCCTGCGAGCCCGGTGGTCGCCAGGAGTTTGATGCCGGCGAGCGCGGTTGCATCCAGGGAGGCAAAGCCCTCGCGGCCTGCAGTGTCGCCGTCGTAGCGCTTGTTCGGCAACTTATCCAGCGCGTACACGGCAACACCCGCGGCTGCGGCGCGCGCGGCAAAGTCGAGCACGGCTCCGCCGACAAACTCGGCTCCGGGCATCACCAGGCAGCGGTATGCCTGGCCGTTCACGCTAAAGCCGCTACCGTCTGCGGCAATTTCAACGGCATAGCGCCCTGCGTCCTCAAATGCCTCTGCTGGCACGATGTCAAAGTCGACCTGCGCGCGCATAAGCTCGGAGGCGGCATGCTGCATAAAGTTCGCCTCGCCTGCCCACTCGGCGTCCGCATGGTAGAGAAGCGCCGCCGGGGTCGTTGCACGCCCGCCGCTCAGCAGACTCGCCGTACGGTTCATGTAGCTCATGAGCTGCCCGAAGTGTGCAAACTGGGGGTTTTGGCCATGCGCATAGAAATGCGGCGGGCAGTCCCAGTCGGGGAAGGCGGCCATGCTAAAGGCATGCGGCACAAACCAATTGACGCCGCGCACCAAAAAATGATCGGCGATCCACTTCATCTCGCGCAGGCCTTCGTGCCATCCAAATGCGCCAAAGACCTCGGCCATGCAGCGCCCCTGCTTTTTGGGGTCGAGGTGTGCTGCCGAGGAGCCCAGCTTGGGCAGCACGTAGTTATAGAACTCGAGGTCCCATACGCCGCGTCCGTAGCTGTGAAGGCCGCGGTCCATGCCGGGCACAAGCTGGTTGATCACGATGTCGACGCCCGCCATGTCCTGACCGCCCACGGCGCGGAAGTAGTGCCCGGCGCCCACGCCCAGGCGCGCGTGGCAGTCCTTGTCTTCGATTACGTGACCGATGTACTGCACGCCGTGCGCGCGGCACCAGTCGCCGAGCTGGTCGCAGAAGCACTCCTTATAGAGGGTACTCGCGATGTCCATATAGACGTGGCGTACATGCGCGCCGGCCGGCTCGCGGTCCCACAGGTGCGGGAGCTCGTCCAGGTAGCGCTCGCCCAGCGCCGTGCGCAGGCGACGCTCAAGCTCGGCCGACCAGGGCAGGGGCGCGGTGGCCTTGCCGATGAGCGTATCCGAGATGCCGTCGGGGCCCGTGGTGCCCTTCTCGTTGGCAAATCCGGGCTCATCGGAGAAAAAGCCCAGGATCGTCTTGCCAAACTCATCGCCCAGATGCTCAAAATGCGGCTCGTAGACAGCATCGATGAGCTGCGCCACCGAGGCGCGGTCGACCATATTGATGTAGTCCTCGTTGTAGGAGGTCTTGCCGCTCGTGAACATCACGCATGCCTGCGTGAGGCCCGCAGGTGCATCGAAGACCAGGCGGCTGGGGTTGCCGTCTGCATCGTCGATTACTCGGTAAGCGACGTCGACGGGGCTGCCGTCCTGCATAAATGTCACGCCGTAGAAGCGCTCCGTTTTGTCGAGCATGTTGGCGAGCGCGATGCTCGCGGCGGACGTGGGGCCCACGATGTCGAACGTGCGGTGCGTGAGCACGATCTTGCGGAGCTCGGGCACGGCCTCCTCGACGGCGCCGTTGGCAAAGCCCGTGGGGAAGTGCGCATCGTCCAAGATCCAGAGCTTAAGGCCCAGCTGCTTGCACTCGTCAATGACAAAGCGCAAGTCGCGCCACCAGCCCTCGCCGCAAAAATCGGGGTGTGGGCGGCTTTCGAGACAGACCTCGTGGATGTCGGCGCCGGCGATCTTTTCCAGATACTCGGCAATGGTCTTATGGCTCTCGCCCTTCATCCACAAAAACGGAAGCACGTGGTTGTCGTATGTGCCCTCGAGCACCTGCTGATAGTACGCGGTCATGGATCCTCCTTGGCTCGATCGGTCTGCTGCATAGCACAGATTATGGACGCGTCGGCGCGTTCTGCTAATATCTGAATCACGACGAACTATGACCAAATCAACGATTGGCAAGCCATGGAGATCGACGAGCTCGAGCGTAGGCTCAGCGAACTGAGCACCAGTGAGATCGCTTATAAAGACGGCATGGCATTTGATTGGTCGATTATGACCGAGCATGTCGAAATCGACGGATGCCCAGTGCGCAAGATTGGGCAGCCAGGGTTTGCCTATGCCCAGCCCGGCATGCCGCGTGGCCTGACGATAAGGAAAAACTCGCGCTTTAATGCAGTTCCCGAGCACGTGCATGATTACGTGGAGATGAGCTATGTGTATCGCGGGCGCTGCCCGCAGACGGTGGCGGGGGAGAGGCTCGAGTTGCGCCGCAACGAGGTGCTTTTGCTCGACGCCCTTTGCCCTCATGCCGTGGCGGCGCTCGGCGAGGACGACATCATGCTGAGCATGACCGTTTCACGCTCTTTTTTGCGCCGGAGTCTCGAGTCGAGCCTCTCGCGCGAGAGCGCGGTCTCGCGGTTTTTGTTCAACGCGCTCAACAGCGAGACGGACCATCGGGGCCATGTCCGTTTTCATTGCGGCGAGAGCCGTCGGATTCGGCGCTACATGCAGGAGATGCTCTGCGAGCTGTACGACCCGAGCCCCAACGGTTCCGAGATCGTCCTGCGTCTGTTTCAGCTGTTTTTGGCCGAGCTCATGGATTGCTACGAGCGCGAGCTGGTGCGCGGCGCGGCGGACGGCGCGGCGGGGCCCACTGCCCTGGTGACGGGAATGCTTGGCTATATCGATCGCGAATTCGCTGCATGCTCCCTCGAGGGGATGGCGGCGGAGTTTGGCTTGAGCCCTAATTATGCGACGGCGCTCCTCAAGCGACATGTGGGCAAGACCTTTAGGCAACTTGTGCAGGAGCGACGCCTGGTGCGTGCGGCCGAGCTTCTGCGCGGTGGCGCCACGGCCGGGGCGGCTGCGCATGCGGTGGGCTATGAAAACATGAGCTTCTTCTACCGTAAGTTTCACGACAAGTATGGCTGTACCCCCGCGGCATACCGCCGGTAAGCGCGGGGCGGATCGTCTTCGCTCCTTCGGTGTCAAAAAGTTTCAGCTGCAGCGCTGTTGCAGCGCGCGTCTGCGAAAAGAAGTGTCCAAATCGGCGCCTTCGCCCTGGCCTGGAGCGACTCGGCGGCATACTCGTTTCATCAGCAACACGCATGAGCGAGGAGACACTTATGGGATTCCCCGAGGGTTTCTATTGGGGTGGCGCTACCGCCGCCAATCAGTTTGAGGGCGCTTGGAACGTGGACGGCCGCGGTCCGTCGGTCGACGACCACTTCTTGGGCGGCAGCTACAAGGAGCCGCGCCAGATTACGATCGACATCGACCCTAATCGCTTCTACCCCAACCATGACGGTATCGACTTTTACCATCACTACGAGGAGGACATCGCGCTGTTCGCCGAGATGGGCTTTACCATGTTCCGCATGTCCATCTCTTGGAGCCGCATCTTCCCCAACGGCGACGACGCCGAGCCCAACGAGGCCGGCCTCGCCTTCTACGACCGCGTCTTCGACTGCCTGCGCGCTCACAATATCGAGCCGCTCGTGACCCTGTCGCACTACGAGATGCCCTATCACCTGGTCGAGAAATACAACGGCTGGGCGAGCCGCGAGCTCATCGGCTTCTTTGAGAAGTACTGCCAGACCGTCTTCGACCGCTATCAGGACAAGGTCAAGTTCTGGCTCACCTTCAACGAGATCAACTGCGGCACTCAGGACATGGGCAACCTCTTTGAGACCAGCATGATCCAGGGCTTTGAGGGCCCGGCTTCGGCGGTCCACACCACGCCGCAGGCCCGTATGCAGGCCCTGCATCACCAGTTTGTCGCCAGCGGCCGCGTCGTGCGCTATGCCCACGAGCACTATCCGCAGTTTAAGATGGGCAACATGGACTGCTTCATCCTCTCCTATGCCGCCACGTGCGATCCGGCCGACGTGTTCGCCACGCAGCAGGAGATGAATACCATGAACTGGTACTGCTCCGACGTGCAGGTGCGCGGCAAGTATCCGTTCTATGCCAAGCGCTTCTGGGCCGAGAACGATGTCGAGCTTGTGATGGAGGACGGTGACCTGCAGGATATCGCCGACGGCAAGGTCGATTTCTACACCTTTAGCTACTACATGTCCGGCACCGTGGGCACCCACAGGGATCACGAGATGACCGAGGGCAACATGACCTTTGGCGGCAAGAACCCCTATCTGGAGTCCACCGATTGGGGCTGGCAGATCGATCCGCTGGGCCTGCGCATCGCCCTCAACGAGATTTACGCCCGCTACGAGATTCCGCTGATGGTGGTCGAGAACGGCATGGGCGCCTACGATGAGGTCGAGGAGGACGGTTCCATCCACGATCCGTACCGCATCGCCTACTTGCAGAGCCACATCAAGGCCATGGGCGAGGCCATTGCCGACGGCGTCGACCTGATCGCCTACACCTGGTGGGGTCCCATCGACCTGGTGTCCGCCGGCACCGGCGAGATGCGCAAGCGCTATGGCTTCATCCACGTCGATAAGTACGACGACGGCACCGGTACCTACGAGCGCCGCCGCAAGGACAGCTTCTACGCCTACCAGAAGATCATCAAGTCCAACGGTGCCGAGGGCCTGGATTAATCGACAATATGAGTGCCACCGGGGAAAAGCGTTGGGATGGGCTCGCGATTCGAGTCCCCACCTTAGCATTTGAACCATTTGGCACTATAATCACCATAGGCATGCGCACAACGTTGCGCTTAATCAAGAGGAGAAAACGTATGGGTCTGTTTGACATGTTCAAGAAGAAGGCTGAGCCCGCGACTGCCGCTGCTCCGTCCTCCATCTCTGCTTCTGCCGGCGCCGACGTGCTGTGCTCGCCCGTCAAGGGCAAGGTCATCAAGATGGCCGATGTGCCCGATCCCGTCTTTGGCGGCGAGGTCCTGGGCAAGGGCTGCGCCGTGTGGCCCGAGGACGATCTGGTCTACGCTCCCTGCGACGGCAAGGTGACCGTCACCATGGGTCACGCCGTGGGCCTGCAGTCCGATAGCGGCATCGAGGTTCTGGTGCACGTTGGCGTCGATACCGTCAACATGAACGGCGACGGCTTCGAGGGCTTCGTCAAGGCCGACGATGTCGTTAAGGCTGGCCAGCCCATGCTCAAGATCGACCGCGCCAAGATCGCCGCTGCCGGCTACAAGGACTGCGTCGTCGTGGCTGTGTCCAACACCGCCGAGTTCGCCGACGTCGAGCTCGCCGTCGAGGCTGACTCCGCTGTCTCCGCTGGCGATGCCATCGTCAAGGTCGTCCGCAAGTAGTCTGCGGCAACATAAGGGTGTTTTGGGGTGGTCGGGTTATCCGGCCGCCCTTTTTTATTGCAATGCGGCGGAACGTTTTATTGCGCGTTGGGCGGACCGGTAAACCGTTCGGACGTTAAATCGAGCCGACTGCGCCTTTGCTTTGCCGGGGGTGTTCGTTATCGGCTAGTATGGCCTTATTGTTACGACGCGCACCGCGTCGGGAAGCGCGGTGCCGCTTGTTGGGAGGAATGTCATGAAGAAGAAGCTGCTGCTTGCGCCCCTGATGGCTGTTCTGGTCGCGTGCGTGGTTGTGCTTTCCGGCTGCGGAGGTCCTTCGGTTGAGGAGCTCATCACCGAGGATCTTACGACGCAGTTTGACGAGGTCAAGAACGGCGGCGACGACTTCCTCGCCGGCCTGGAAGAGGCCTCGGGCGACGAGTTCGAGCAGCTGGGCATCGATCCCAAGGAGTACGCCAAGAGCTATCTCGAGGGTTTTGACTACAAGATCGGCGATGTGACGGTCGACGAGGACAAGGGCACCGCGACTGCCGATGTCACCATTACCTGCAAGTCCATGAACAAGATCGTTGAAGATTTCGCCACCCAGTATCAGGAGAAGATCGCGGCGCTCGATACGATGCCTTCCGAGGACGACCTGTACAAGATGGCCGGCCAGGTCATGGTCGACGTGACCAAGGCCGCTAAGACCAAGGACACCAAGGTTACCTTCAAGTACACCGCCAATGACGATGGCGAGTGGTCTGCTGACGATTCCGCAACCACCGAGATGATGAATGCGATGATGAGCTAGGGGAGTTACGCGGTAGTTCGTTACGGCGTTTTACCAAACGCCGTAACTGCCCGACGCTGCGCGGGCACCAGAGCGACAACTTGTCATTCAAAGAGGACGGCATGACCAGAAGGTCTATACCGTCCTCTTTTCATGCCAATTTGTTCGCACTGGTGCCCGCTCGCTGCCCGTCCTCTACCTGCGGCGTTGCCATGGTAGTCATTGAGGCGGCACTTGGGGACGTTCCTTTTCTGCCGGCAGTTGGGGACACTCCTTGTATCAACGCCGTATCAAATGCTCGGGAAAATGCGACCCGGTTTTTTGGCCGAATTCCGGGTCGCGGTTTCCGGATGGGGCGGGTTGCGGAAACCGCGACCCGGAATATTGCTCTGAAACGGGATACGGTTTCCCCGACGCGCCTCAAACGGAAAGTGCATCCCATTTCGGAGCTCCAAAACGGGATGCACTTTCCGCGTGGAAGAATTGTCGCAGCTGCGTTAAGCGGTGTCGCTCGCTACTCGCCCAAGATTAGCTCGGCGAGTTCGTCCTGCGTATCTACCACGTAGTCGGCGCCGGCGGCTTCCAGCTCTGCGCGGCCGCGGAAGCCCCAGCTGACGCCCGCGCTCTTAAGGCCGGCGTTGTGGCCGGTCAGAACATCGACATTCGAATCGCCCACATAGAGCGTGGTTGCCGGATCGGCGCCCAGCTCTTTCATCACATGCAACGTGACGGGTGCCTCGGGCTTGGGCGGAAATGCGCCCACACGGCCCTGTACCAGCGCAAAGCGATCGGGGCCAAAGTATTTCTCGATAAGCGGGGCTGCCGAAATATGATCCTTGTTGGTGAGCACGGCAAGCTGAACGCCCGCTGTGCGCAGACGGTCGAGCATCTCAATCGTGCCGGCGTAGGGTGAGGTGTGGTCCTCCTTGTGCTCGCCGTAATAGGCCCTAAACTCGGCAAGCGTCTGCTCAAACATACGGCCGTCGCCCGCGTACTCGGCGGGCATAAAGCGCTCGACCAGCTTGAGCATGCCGTTTCCCACCTTGTAGCGGTACTCGTCTACGGCAAACGTGGGCCAGCCGTGCATCTCGCAGGTATGGTTGCTGGCGGCCGCCAGGTCCTCGAGCGTGTTGAGGATGGTGCCATCCAGATCAAAGATCACATGGGAAAAAGCTGCTGCCATGGGTGCTCCTGCCGCTTGAGTTGTAAAACGCACCCCATGATACTGGGCATGCGTGCCGGGCATGTTTGGAATCTGAATATCTTTAATAGCCCTGAGCCTTTGTCGTTAGCAAATCCTCGGCAGTTGTTCTCCCACAAGCATGTCGAGGATACGGGTCGAGCCCCAGCCGGTGCGTACGCGCACGGCGGGACGGGCGCCCTCGGCAAGTGGCAGCACGCGACCGATGATGGCGGCGTTCTCGCCGTAGCGGGCGGCGCGCATGGCTGCCAGCGCGGCATCGGCTTGCTCGGCCGGCACCACGGCAACCATCTTGCCCTCGTTTGCCACCTGCAGCACATCGTAGCCGAGCACCTCGCAGGCTGCCTGCACGTCGGGGCGCACGGGCACGGCATCCTCGTCGACCTCCATGGCAACGCCGCTGGCCTGGGCAAACTCGTTGAGCGTGGACGCCAGGCCACCGCGCGTGGGGTCGCGGAAGCAGCGTGTGTCGGGTGCTGCGGCAAGCACATCGGCAATCAGGTGGTTGAGCGGCGCGGCATCGCTTTCGATGGTGCTCGAAAACGCCAGGCCCTCGCGTTGGCTCATGATGGCGATGCCGTGGTCGCCGAGTGTACCCGACACCAGGATGATATCGCCGGGCCGGCAGTTGGCGCCGCTGAGCGCCACGCCCGCGGGCACCTCGCCCACGCCGGCGGTATTGATGTAGACGCCGTCGGCCCCGCCGCGCTCGACCACCTTGGTGTCGCCCGTGATTATGGACACGCCCGCCTCGCGCGCCGTCTCGGCCATCGTCTGCACGATTTGACGCAGCTTGTCCATGGGATAGCCCTCTTCGAGGATAAAGCCGCACGATAGGTAGCGCACGTTGGCGCCCGAGGTCGCGACGTCGTTGACGGTTCCGCACACGGCGAGTCGGCCGATATTGCCGCCGGGGAAGAACTGCGGCGAGACTACAAAGCTGTCGGTCGACATGGCGATGCGCCCGCTCGCGGGCAGCGCAGCGACGCCGGCATCGTTGCCCTCGAGCAGTTCGGGCGACCCAAAGGCATCCAAAAAGACCTCATCGATGATGCGTTTCATCATCTGGCCGCCAGAGCCGTGGCCCAACAGGACAGTGCTATCGGTGGCAGTACGGGACATATCGAAAACTCCAATCGTGGGGGGTCGGCAATAGCTGAGTGTGGCAGAATCGATGTTAAGTAAAAGTCAGCGAGCGCCATTCAGGCGAAGTGAGTTGCCTTGAAAGAGGAGGCTGCTGGGCTTTTGCCCGCAGCCGACGATTGAAAGGCAAATCGCTCGCCTGAATGGCGCGCAGCGTCGACCGGCCCGCCGTTCGTTAGAGCGGCGGAACCCATTAGCCTCGGTAGCGGAAATATGCTGCACAGCTGCCCTCGGAACTCACCATGCAGGGGCCGATGGGATGCTCGGGTGTACAAGCGCGGCCGAACAGAGGGCAGTCGCTCGGCGTAATGGCCCCGCGCAGCACGTCGCCGCAGCGGCACCCACGCGGCTCGACCGTCGTCTCAACGGGCACGTCAAAGCGAGTGCGGGCATCAAAGCGCGAGAACTCGGGGCGGATGGAAAGGCCCGAGTTGGCAATCGGCCCCAGCCCGCGCCACGTGGTGTCGCATGGCTCAAACACCTGCTCGACCAGCTGGCGCGCCACGGGGTTGCCGTCTGCGTTGACGCCACGGCGGTAGGCGTTGTCGATTGCGGGCTGCCCCTCAACAACCATCTGGACCAGCATGCAGATGCCCTGCAGAATATCGACCGGCTCAAATCCGGTGACTACGCCTGGGGTCTCGAACTCATCGACCAAAAAGTCAAAGGGGGCTAAGCCCGTGATGGTGGCGACGTGTCCCGGAAGGATAAAGCCGTCGATAGTGGTCTCGGGATCGTTGGCGATGGCGCGCAGCGCCGGCGGCGTGGTCTTGTGGGCGCAATAGACCGAGAAGTTCTGGAGTCCGCGTGCATCGGCCTCCAAAATGGCGGCGGCGATGGTGGGCGTCGTGGTCTCAAAGCCGACGCCCATAAAGATGACCGGGCGATCGGGGTTGTGTTCGGCGATATCGAGTGCATCGAGCGGGGAGTACACAATGCGAATATCGCGCCCCGCCGCCTTTTGCGCGGCGAGCGAGGTAGACGACCCGGGCACGCGCATCATGTCGCCAAAGGTGGTGATGATGGCGCCGTCCATCTTGGCGAGCGCGATTGCATGGTCGATATCGCGGTTGGCGGTAACACAGACGGGGCAACCCGGACCGCTCAGCAGTTTGAGCCCGGCAGGCATAATGGAGCGAAAGCCATAGCGACCGATGCTCACGGTGTGCGTGCCGCAGACTTCCATAAGGTTGATGGTGCGGTCGCCGACGAGTTCACGGATGCGCTCGATGAGCTCGCGAGCCAGCTTGGGATCGCGGAATGCCGAGAAGTCGATACCGGAGCGAGCCGGCTGTCCGGCCGCCACTAGTAAGCCTCGGCCGGGTTGGTGGCCAGCTGGTCTTCTTCGACCAGTTCGGTCATGGTGTTGACCAGGTCGAGCGTCTCCTGCGCCTCCTGCTCGTCGACAATCTGAATGCCAAAGCCGGCGTGCACGAGAATATAGTCGCCTACCTGTGCCGTCGGCACGAGGCGCAGCGAAACGGGGCGCTCGATGCCCATCATGTCGACGGTCGCCTTAAGGTCGTCGTCGCGTTTGACCACTTTACCGGGAACGGCAAGGCACATAATGTTCCCCTTTTATACGTTTTGCGCTGGATAGGCGCCTAATTACCCATCAGTTGATGGTAGCGCTCGCAGGAGTCACGAGCAAACGCGTTACACCTGTGAGACGGCGGCGCGCAGGCTGGCAAAACAGCCTATCGCGATGCTGTCTGCGCGAGGCGAGCGCGAGCGATGACGGCCTGACCGTAGGCGATACAGCCGTCGTTGACGGGCACGGAGCGGGGAATCAAGACAGTGAGACCCATGCTTTTGAGCTCGCGGGTGAGGAGCTGAAGCAAAAGTCGGTTCATGAACACGCCGCCCGAGAGCGCGACGGTGTCGAGGCCTTCACGGGCGCAGATTTCGCGTGCGATTCGTGCCGAGGAGCGCGCGATGGTGACGTGGAAGTCGAGCGCGAGCTTGCCGGCGGGCACGCCGGTCCTGATTCCCTCCAAAAGCGCCTCAAAAAGCGGTCTGGAGTTCAGAACATGGCAGTCGTCCGGACGGGATGATTCGGTTACGGAAAAGCTGACCATATTGCCGGTGGGGCAGGCACTTTCACTGCTGAACGCGCGCCAGGCGGCGGCTTCGAGTTCTATGGCGGGTTCGCCCTCGTAGGTTGCCTTGTCGCAGATGCCCAGAATTGCTGCCGCGGCATCAAAGAGACGTCCCATGCTGCTGGTACGCGGGCTGTTGATGCCGCGCTCGATCATGGTGGCTGTCACGCTACGCGTTTGCTCGTCGAGGCTGTCCAAAAGCTGAGCGGCGCCTGGGTGCTCGAGTAGGCCGAGTTCGCTGAGCAGGGCAAAGGCGTTGCGTCGAGCGTCGCGTACGGAGGCCGCCCCGCCGGGGAGCGCCCAGGTGAGCAAATGCGCGGTGCGCTCAAAGCCGTCAAGGCTGGCAACAAGAAACTCGCCGCCCCAAATGGTCCCATCGGTGCCGGCGCCGGTGCCGTCGAAGGCGATGCCAAGGACACGCGTGTCGGTTGTAAGCTGGCCCGCGGCGATGGCCTCGGCCATTACGCTCGCGATATGCGCATGATGGTGCTGCACTTCGACGAGCGGCAGATTGCATTTTCGCGCCTGCTCGCGCGCCCACTGGTCCGATAGATAGCTGGGGTGTAAATCGCAGGCCAAGGCGGCGGGCGCCAAGTCAAAGAGATCTTCCAAGCGCGTGCGCGCGGCGTTCCAGGCATCGAAGGTCCCGCCGTTTTCAACATCGCCGATATGCTGCGACACAAAACAGGTTGCCTCGCCGTTCGTCCCTTCGCGCGTGAGCGCAATCGTGGCCTTTTGTTGTGGCCCGCAGGCGAGCACGCAGGACGGAGCGCCGTCGAGCGCCGGCAACGGCAGCGGCTGGGGTGCATATCCGCGGGCACGGCGCACGGGCATAATGGCGCCGTTGACCACGCGCACCACGGAGTCGTCGTAGCGCGAGAGGATCGCGCGGTCGTTGCCGAGTAGCGCATCAGCAATGCCGGCGGCAACGAGGCGCTCCCAGGCAAGGTCGTCATCGGTCTCGATGGGCTCTTCGCTCAGGTTTCCGCTGGTCATGACGAGTGCGTGCACACCGCGGGCTTCTGCTGCGGCAAGCAACAGATGCTGAAGCGGGGTGTAGGGGAGCATAACGCCGAGCTCGGGAAGGTCGTGCGCGACGGACGGCGCGAGCGCGAGGGCGTCGGGGGAGCCGCCGCTCTCGCAAACAGCACGTCGGCGCAGCAGCACAATGGGGCGAATGCTGCCGGCCAGCAAGCCGCGCTCAACGTCGTTGACATGGCACAGGCGTTCAACGTCGGCAAGGTCGCGCACCATAACGGCAAGCGGCTTGTTGCTGCGGCGTTTGCGACGACGAAGCTCGGCTACCGCCTGCTCGTTGGAGGCGTCACATGCCAAGTGAAATCCGCCCAGGCCCTTGATGGCGACGATGCCACCGCCGGCCAGCAGCTCAATGCAGCGCTCGATGATAGCGTCGCTGGCTTCGCGTGTGGTGCCGACGGCCGGCAACGCGGCGGCTTCGCCCGGCTCACCGCCCACGCTCGCTTCGCGCCACGTGATATGCGGCCCGCAATCAAAGCAGGCATCGGGCTGCGCGTGAAAACGCCGGTCGAGTGGGTCGGCATACTCCGCGGCACACTCAGGACACATGGGAAAACAATTCATCGACGTGGCCGCTCGGTCATAAGGCAGCGACCGGATGATGGTAAAGCGCGGTCCGCAGTTGGTACAGTTGATAAAAGGGTAGTGATAGCGCCGATCGGCGGGGTCGAACAACTCGCGCAGACAATCATCGCAGGTGGCGATATCGGGCGAGACGAGCGTCGTGTGCGCGGTCTGGTCCTGCGATGCCACAATACGAAAGCCCTGCTCATCGGCAGCGCTCCAGCCGCTAGGCTTCAAATCCGCAATATCGACTCGCTCAACGCGAGCCGCCGCGGGCGCATGCTCAGAAAGAGCAGCGACAAATCCGTCAACCGCCTCGGCACGGGCGTGCGCCTCGATATGCACGCCGTCGCCCGCGTTGAGCACCCATCCGCAAATGCCATGCGCCATGGCCTCGCGATACACAAACGGCCGCATGCCAACGCCCTGCACAATGCCCGTCACATGAATATGCACATGTCGCATGCGACACCCCTCATCAAAACCGACCAAATAGGGACAGGTGCGCTACAGCCCCAGGCTCTGCTTGGTGGCGGCGCACGTGAGCTCACCGTGCTTAACGCCGCGCAGGCCCAGCAGGCGGTCGGCTAGTTCGTAGACGCGCTCGCCGCGACCCTTGAGCGCCAGAATCTCTAAGCAGTTGTGGTGATCCAGATGCACGTGCATGGTCGATACGATCTCGTCGGTGTAGTCGTGCTGCACTTCGTCCAGACGGCGCGTCAGGTCGCCGGTATGGTGGTCGTAGATCATGGTGAGCGACCCGATAACATGCTCGTCGGGCGTGCGCATCTGCTCCTTGGCGATCGAGGCGCGAATCAGATCGCGTACGGCCTCGGATCGGTTAGCCACGTCACCGCGGCGCGCGATCTGCTCGTCAAAGCGGCGCAGCAGGTCGTCGGGCGCGGTGACCGAAAAGCGGACCAGCTCGGAGCTGGAGCCGCTGTAGCGGCAGCTTGCATCGTCGTCCGCACCGTGATTGTGCGCGTGCTCGTGCTCGGCCACGTTACACCAGTTTCACAGAGCCGACGGAGTTGTGGTCGGCCTCGATGGCCTCCTCGTAGCCCTCGAGCGCATCGTGCGCCTCGTGGAGTGCCGCCATGGCGGCCTCGAGCTTGGCGCCAATGCGCTCCATGTCAAAGTTCTCGGTCGCATGCAGCAGCTGATGGCTCCACTCGTGAGCGAGCTCAATGGTGTCGTCGACCTGCTTGACGCTCATGGCAAGCTGGCTCATGTTCATTCCGACGTCATGCATGGGGAGTCTCCTTTTGTACGGGGCGATATGGTGGTTCAGATTCTACTACGCCCGCCTTGGGCGCCGCCGCATAAGAAAACGGGTGCGAGTCCGTCTGACCCGCACCCGTTCACTGGGGGCTGTTTGTATCTACCATACTATCCGTGGTCGCATACCTTGCGTTTGGCACTCCGGCGAGCGGTGCGAAACCGCTCATGGACGGCAGATGGGTAACAAGCGTATTACAGATGTTTCTCCAGCAGTGCCTGAAGTCTTGCCTTGGGCAAGGCGCCGACCGAGCGGTCGACCTCCTCGCCGTTCTTAAAGACGATCAGCGTGGGGATGCTCATGACGCCAAACTTCATGGCCAGGTCCTGGTTGTCGTCGACGTTGCACTTGGCCACAGCCAACTTGCCGGCCAGCTCGTCGGCAACCTCGTCTACGATGGGCGAGAGCGAGCGGCAGGGGCCGCACCACGGGGCCCAAAAATCAACCAGTACGGGCAGGCTGTCGTTAACGATGGAATCGAAGTTCTCGGGGGTAATCTGCTTAATGTCAGCCATGGTGACCTCCATAATACGACGCGGCTCGGCCGCGTAAAACTCAGTACGACCGTGCTTATACCCAGCGGCCCGCAAAGCAACCACTCGCGGGCGGCTCTTTTATATAATGGTGGGCACGCAAACGATTGGAGAGCGCATGCCCACGTCACAAAGCCAGAAAAAAGAAGCCATCGCTCAGGCGGCCGAGCAGGAGCTCGCGTCGCTTGCAGGTCGCGGTGTGCGTATCGCGGGCAACGCGTGCTCGCCGATTGTGCTGGTCAAAGGCGATTTGGATGAAGCCGAGTGCTCGGGCGGCGAGCTGGCTGCCGGCGCGGATGGCGCCGCGTTGCGCAAGGCGCTCGGCGCCATCGGATATGCCCCCGAGGACTTTTGCGTGCTGGCAAGCGTCGCCGGCGCGGGTGACGGAGCGGTCGCGGTGGGCGAGACTCTGCCGTGCGACCTGTTCCGCGAGGCGCTGGAGGCTCTGGACCCCGAGGCGGTGCTGCTGCTCGACAACAGTGCGGCCGATGTCATGCGCGAAACCTACGCCGATATGCTCGTGGCGATTGATGACTTCGACACCGCCATGCTCAAGCCCGGCCTGGTCGCCCATGTGCAGGGCCGCCGCGTGCTCGCGCTCGATGGCTTTGAGGCGGCGCTGACCGACAAAGCGGCCAAGCAGCGTATGTGGGCCTACATCAAGCAGCTGACCCCGGCGGTCGCTCCACTGTAGCGGATCGGCACCGGCGAGCGATTGCCTGGCGGGCGAGGCGCGCCGCGAGATCGGCGCCGTACTTCTACATCACAGCGCGCAGCTCAAACCGATCGCCGTTAATGCGGAACTGGCAGTTGCCGTTCATGCGCTCCACGGCAAGTTTGATGCTCTTGGTTCCAAAGCCGTGGCCCGCATGCCGGGTCACGGGCATGCCGTCGACCATGCGCGGCGCGCGGTCAAACGTGTTGGAAACTAACAGCAACAGCTGGCCGTCCTCAAGTCGCAGGTCAAGGTCGACGAATCGCTTTCCTTGGGGTGCGGCGCTTGCGGCGGTGATAGCGTTTTCCAAGGCATTTGAGAGCACGCTAAACAGGTCGGCGTCACCTACGTGGACGGTTTCGGGTACGGCGGCGCGCAGGTTGGCGGTAATGCCGTTTCTATTGATATCTGAGTTGAATGACGAAAGCGCGATGTTTACGGTCTCGTTGGCGCAGAAGCGGCGTACGGCGGTGCGGTCGCCGGCTTCGCAGAGTTCGTCGATGCGGTTGAGCGCCTCGTCGGTGTGGCCCTCCTCAATTAAAGTGGCCAGGCCGCGTAGGAAGTGGCGCATATCGTGGCGAAGAATCGACAGCTCGCGCCCAGATTGACGCCAAGCCTCGAGCTCTTTGATGGCGGCGCTGTCGCGGGTTTCGAGCATCCAACGCTCTCGCTCGGCGGTTTCCTTTTCTTCGTATTCGCGCAGGTAAACGGCAAGAAACATAAGATAGAAGGCACAGAGCGCAAATGCCAAAAACTCAACTGTCACCACCGAGCCCGAGTGGAACAGCGTGGTGTAGACGTTGGTGGCGTAGTCAAAGATGTAATAGACGAGCGGCAGGATTAAAAGGATGCCCAGCTCGGTGGGGCTTTTAATCGCCAGGCGGGGTCCAATGTCGCCGGCCCAATGCAGCAGGACGGCAAAGACGCCGAGCGTGGTAGCGATGCGTGCCAGATAGTACGCGATCTGAGAATCGGTTGCGGCAAATGCGGCGATGCCCATCCAATTGCTGAACTGGCAGCTCAGATAGGCGCTGGTGACGCCCAACGTCGCGAGTAGCGGACTCAAGTGGTAGCGCGCGCATAGGTAGACGGTAAGCGGCAAGTGCACGACGAGCGGATAGACCTGACGGGCAAAAAGCTCTCCGCCAACGACATTGGCGATCGAAAAGGCAGCGCCGGTTGCGGCTCCGACCCCCACCAACTCGAGTGCATGGCGTCGATTGATTTCGATACCGCACAGCGCCGCCGAAGCAAAGACGCCAAAGAGCAGCGTCGTGGCGTGGTGGATTGCCCAAAGGACCATTTCGACCGAGGAGATCATCAGCGCCTCCCGCCCTCAAAGCGCACCGCAAAGTAGGCGTCTTGGAACCCCTGCTTGCTGCTGCGCGACAGCGGAATGCACGCGCCCGAGCGCATGACGATGTCCGTGCGATTGAAGTGGTCGATGTTGCGCAAGTTGACCTGGTAGCTACGGTGGCATTTAAAGAAGGTGGCATTTTGCGCCAAACGGTCCTCGACGCTGCGGAACGACTCGAGTGCCTCGATATCGCGTCCGTCGCGCAGGTGGAAGACCACGTGCTTGTTGCGCGCCTCGGCATATTCGATGTCGGACAGGCGCAGGGCGTGGTAGCCAAAGGACGTTTTGATCACGAGCTCGTCGGTTGCCGCCGGGCGCATGCTCGAAAGCTCGTCGAGTAACTGCGCCAGGCGTTCGTAAGTCACGGGCTTGAGCAGATAGTCGAAGGCGCGGACCTCGTAGGACTCCAGTGCAAACTCGGGCGATGAGGTGAGAAACGCCAGGCGCACGGCGGTATCGGCCTGGCGCAATTCGCGTGCGGTGTCCATGCCGTTGACGAGCGGCATGATCATGTCGAGCAGGATGATGTCGGCGCGCGACGCGGCATGGCGCGCCAGCAGGTCCTCGCCGCGCGTGACGAGCACAACGTCGACCGCCGTGCCCGTCTCGATCGACCAACGGTCGATCATCCGGTGCAGTCTATCTAGAAAAGCGACGTCATCGTCGCAGGCAATAATCTTGAGCATTCTGAGCCCCCTTAGTAGTTCGATTTTGCCACATTGGGTGCGGACCGCTCGCGGAGGCGTGTCCCGTTTGCGCCCCACGGCGTGCAACTCGCGCCGAGCGGAATTGCGGTGGCGAAAGATGCCTCCTGCGCTATCGAGAGCTCGGCTATCCTCAGCTTGCCAGTTCGAAAATGGACCTGCCGCATGATTGAATCTTTATTTCAACTTTACACCTAGGTTTACAGCTGTCTTGTCAGCTGTAAACCTAGGTGTCATACTAAAGCCCCAAGATTCGCCAAAAGAGAGGGGCCTTGATGGCACAGAGCGCGAACATGGATGCGTCGGAGCTTGCACGCGATATCGCGGCCGGCCTAGCATCGGCAACGACGGCAACGGAGCGCGCGGCACTGGTGCCCGCAGAGCTCGTCGAGGCCATTCAGCAACTTAAAACCCAACGCGACGCGGTGATCCTGGCGCACTATTACGTGGCGCCCGAGGTTCAGGCTGTGGCCGATTACGTCGGCGACAGCTTCTACCTGGCAAAGCTTGCCAAGAGCCTGCCGCAGCAGACCATCGTGCTGTGCGGCGTGGAGTTTATGGGCGAGAGCGCCAAGCTGCTCAATCCCACCAAGACCGTGCTGCTGCCCGAGCCGGGCGCGGACTGTCCCATGGCGCACATGGTCAAGCGCGAGACGGTCGATGCGGCGCGCGCCGAGTACGGCGACGACCTGGCCGTGGTCTGCTACGTCAACTCCACGGTCGAGATCAAGAGCTGGAGTGACGTGTGCGTTACCAGCTCAAACGCCGTCAAGATCGTCTCCGAGCTGCCGCAGCAGCACATCTTGTTCATTCCCGACCAGAACCTGGGCCGCTTCGTAGCCGAGCAGGTGCCCCAAAAGCACGTCATCCTCAACAACGGCTACTGCCCGCGCCATCACATCATCACCGTCGAGCAGATCGTTGACGCGACGGAGGCCCACCCCGACGCGCTCGTGCTGGCGCATCCCGAGTGCAAGGCCGACGTCCTGGCCGAGGCCGACTACATCGGCTCCACCGCCGGCATCATCAAGTATGCCGAGGAGTCGGACGCGAGCGAGTTCATCATCGTGACGGTCCGCGGCGTGCTCTACGAACTTGAGCGCCGCTGCCAGGGCACCGGCAAGAAGTTCTACTTCCCTGCGGTGCAGCCCACCTGCGTCAACATGGATCTCATCACGCTCGAAAAGCTCGTGCGCTGCCTGGAGACGGGCGAGGGCGAGGTGCGGATTGGCGTGTCGGACGAGGCCGCCGATCAGGCCAAGCTCACGCTCGACCGCATGCTCGAGTACGCGGCGCGCTAAGCCAATGTGACATGAGGGACCATCCCTTATGTCACATTACAAGGGAGAGGATTCCTGTGGAAACCAAACAATACCCCGATATGGAGTGCGACGTCGTCATTGCCGGTTGCGGCGTGGCGGGCCTGTATGCGGCTCTCAATCTGCCGACGAGCACGCGCGTAATCATGCTCTCCAAGGGCGCCGTCGACGAGTGCGATTCGATGCTCGCGCAGGGCGGTGTCTGCGTGCTGCCCGAAGGCTCTGACTACGATGCCTTCTTTGAGGACACCATGCACGCCGGCCATTACGAGAACCGCCGCGAGAGTGTTGACATCATGATTCGCTCGAGCCGTTCGGTCATCAATGACCTGCTGGCCATGGGCGTGGACTTTGAGCGCAAGGCCGACGGCAGCCTCGACTTTACCCGCGAGGGCGCGCACAGCCGCCCGCGCATCGCCTTCCATGCCGATATTACGGGCAAGGAGATTACGACCAAACTGCTCCAGGCTGTCCGCAAGCTGGACAACGTGCAGATTCTCGAACACGTTGCCATGACCGATATCCTGACTGCCGAGCGCGATGGCGCCACGGCGTGCACCGGCGTCGTCGCCGTTTCCGTGGACGAGGACGATTCAGCTCGCCCCGCCGACGAGCTGACAAATGCCGCTGAGGACGTGCATGCCGGCGAGCCCTTTAAGATCCATGCCCGCCATACGCTGTGGGCAACGGGCGGCATCGGCGGCGTATACGACCACTCGACCAACTACCCGCAGCTCACGGGCGATGCCTGCTATATCGCTCAGGAGCATGGCATTAAGATGGAGCACCTGGACTACGTGCAGATCCATCCCACGGGACTGTTCTCGCCGCAGCCGGGCCGCACCTTCCTGATCAGCGAGAGCTGCCGCGGCGAAGGCGCAATTTTGCTCAACGCCGCCGGCGAGCGCTTTACCGACGAGCTGCAGCCGCGCGATGTTGTCGCCGCCGCTATTCGCGAGCAGATGAAGCTCGACGGCACCGAGCACGAGTGGCTGAGCTTTGCCCCCGTCGAGCGCGACGTGGTGACCGGGCATTTTGCCAATATCCGTGCGCGCTGCCTGGAGGACGGACGCGACATCCTGGACGAGCCCATCCCTGTCACACCCACGCAGCACTACTTTATGGGCGGCGTATGGGTCGACAAGGACGGCCGCACCTCGATGCCCGAGCTCTACGCCGCCGGCGAGACGGCTTGCAATGGCGTGCACGGCAAGAACCGCCTGGCTTCTAACAGCCTGCTCGAGTCCCTAGTTTGGGGCCGCCGCGCTGCTTGGCGTATGCGCACCGGCGAGTCGCTGACCGTGGAGCAGGCCGGTGAGCCCGCACTTGACGGGCGTCACCGCGCCCTGAGCGCCGATACCCTTGCAATCGATGATTTGGCCCGTGCCGCCGGCACGCAGGCCGTGGAGGAGTAGACCATGAATCCCATTACCATGAAGCTCGTCGTCGATGATCTGATTTTGCAGGCTCTGCGCGAGGACATCACGTTTGAGGACGTGAGTACGGCGAGCGTGTGCCCCACGGCGCGCCCCGCTACCGTTGAGCTCATCGCCAAGGCCGATGGCATTATCGCCGGCCTGGACGTATTCGCTCGCACCTTTGAGCTGCTGGATCCGCAGAGCTCCGTGTTGTTCGATGTTTCGGATGGCGACGAGGTGCATGCCGGCGACCACGTGGGCCAGGTGCGCGGCGACGCGCGCGTGCTGCTTTCGGGCGAGCGCGTGGCGCTCAACTACCTGCAGCGCATGAGCGGCATCGCTACCTACACGCACAGCATGGCCGCGGCGCTCGAGGGAACCAAGACCGTGCTCGTCGACACGCGCAAGACCACGCCGGGCATGCGCGTGTTTGAGAAGGCGGCGGTTGAGATCGGCGGCGGCAGCAACCACCGCTACAACCTGTCGACGGCCGTCATGCTCAAGGACAACCACATCGATGCCGCCGGCGGCGTGATGCGTGCGATCGAGATGGCGCGCGCCCATGCATCGTTTACCACGACGGTCGAGATCGAGTGCGAGAACCTGGACATGGTGCGCGAGGCCGTGGAAGCCGGCGCCGACATCATCATGTTCGACAACATGACCCACGACGACATGGCTGCCGCGATTGAGCTTATCGATGGCCGCGCCAAGACCGAGTGCTCGGGCAACGTGGACGCCAGCAACATTCGCGCCCTGGCCGATCTGGGTGTCGACTATATTAGCTCGGGCGCCCTGACGCACTCTGCGCCGATCCTCGACCTCTCGCTTAAGCACCTGCGTCTGCTGGACGGTAAATAATGAACGCCCGCGAGCGTCGCCGTGCCATCATGGGCGTGCTCGAAGGAGCCAAGGAGCCCGTTTCGGGCAGCGCACTTGCCCGCGAGGTTGGCGTGAGCCGTCAGGTCGTGGTTCAGGATATTGCCCTGTTGCGTGCCGATGGGCACGATATCGTGGCGACCAACCGCGGCTACGTGCTGCAGGAAGCCGCGAGTAGCCCCGCCGTGCCCACGCGTCTTGTTAAGGTTCGCCACAGCGTTGAGCAGGCAGGCGATGAGCTCACGAGTATCGTCGACGCCGGCGGCGCCGTGCTCAACGTGATCGTCAATCACCGCGTGTACGGTAAGATCACGGCCGACCTGGACATTCGCAATCGTCGCGATGTTGAGCGCTACCTGCACGATATCGAGAGCGGCAAGAGCTTTCCACTATTAACGGTGACGAGCGGCTATCACTTCCATCGCATTGCGGCAGAGGATGAGCAAACCCTCGACGAGATCGAGGCCATGCTCAAGGAGAAGGGCTACCTTGCCGATTTAATGCCCTACGAGGATGATTTGTCCTAGAACACATGCAAAAGGAGGCCTCCGCGGCGATGCGGAGGCCTCCTTTTTGTTTGTGCACGGTGTACTTTTGAGTGTGCAGGTGGGGGAGTTGTTACTCCTCGACGATCTCGGTGATCGCGCCAGCGGGGCAAGCGTCCTGGCAAGCGCCACAGGCGACGCAGGAGTCCTCGTCGGCGACGGTAGCGACGTCCTGGAGCTCCAGAACGCCAGCGGGGCAGGAGTCGACGCAAACGCCACAAGCGATGCACTCGTCGGCATCAATTACGGGATGAGCCATGGTAGTTTCCTCTCTGTTGACCGACGCTACAGGCGATGCGCGCCGGTTTGATTCGGGCAAAAACATACCACGGGAGCGACCGTTTGCAATACCCTCTGGCCGGCATCTTCATACCGTTCGCCGAGTATGCCAAGGTTTACTAAAAAACGCGCAGGTGGGGCCGCTGAGCTGCGCAAATGTTAGCTAAAGGTGACTTGAAATATTGAGCTATTGAGCGCGCTTTGGAAAGCGCATCCCGGAACCGACGCTCAAAACGGGTCGCGCTTTCCTCGGGGGTGCCCCAAGATCGTTCCGTGTGGCTCCGGTCCAAACCTCAGCCATCTCTACATAGATCTCAATAGATCTGCCGAGAACTCAAACGGTGCATCTACCTGCGCATTTGAGAACCTAAACTCTCAGCAATAAGAAATCTTATATGAATTGACTTAGATTTTGTATATTCCGGCCCATAAGGGGATACACTACATCCTGAAAGACAAGCCGAAGCGCCGCGCGACAGATCGTCGAGGCGGCGCGAACGCAAAAGAGAGAGGGAATTTCTAATGAGTAAGATTCTTGGTATCGACCTTGGTACTACTAACTCCGCAATGGCCGTTCTCGAGGGCGGTTCTCCGACCATTATCGTGAACGCCGAGGGCGACCGCACCACCCCGTCCGTCGTGGGCTTCCGTGCCGACGGCGACCGCGTCGTGGGTAAGGCCGCTAAGAACCAGGCTGTCACCAACCCCAAGAACACCGTGTTCTCCATCAAGCGCTTCATGGGCCGCAAGTACTCCGAGTGCACCTCCGAGATCAAGACCGTGCCGTACGAGGTCAAGGAGGGCCAGGGTGGCCGTGCCGTCGTCGACATCGAGGGCAAGGATTACACCGCCGAGCAGGTGAGCGCCATGACGCTCGCAAAGATGAAGGCCGACGCCGAGAAGTATCTGGGCGAGACCGTCACCGACGCCGTCATCACCGTCCCGGCCTACTTCAACGACGCCCAGCGTCAGGCCACCAAGGATGCCGGTAAGATCGCCGGCCTCAACGTCAAGCGTATCGTCAACGAGCCGACCGCTGCTGCTCTTGCCTATGGCCTGGACAAGCAGGGCACCGACCAGCGCATCCTGGTCTTCGACCTGGGCGGCGGCACCTTCGACGTCTCCATCCTCGACCTCGCCGACGGCGTGTTTGAGGTTCTGTCCACCTCGGGCGACAACCACCTGGGCGGCGACGACTGGGATCAGCGCGTCATCGACTGGATGGCCGATAAGTTCCAGCAGGAGAACGGCGTCGACCTGCGTCAGGACCCCATGGCCCTGCAGCGTCTGAAGGAGGCCGCCGAGAACGCCAAGAAGGAGCTCTCCGCCGCCCAGCAGACCACCATCAACCTGCCGTTCATCACCATGAACCAGTCCGGCCCGCTGCACCTCAACTACACGCTGACCCGCGCCGAGTTCGAGAAGATCACCCGCGACCTGCTCGAGCGCTGCAAGCAGCCTGTCACCAACGCCCTGCGCGATGCCAAGCTTAAGCTCTCTGATCTGACCGAGGTCATCCTCGTCGGCGGCTCCACTCGTATGCCCGCCGTCCAGGATCTGGTCAAGACCATGACCGGCAAGCAGCCCAACATGTCCGTGAATCCCGACGAGGTCGTTGCCGACGGCGCTGCCGTCCAGGGCGGCGTGCTCACCGGCGACGTCGAGGGCATCCTGCTGCTCGACGTTACCCCGCTGTCGCTGGGCGTCGAGACCATGGGCGGCATCATGACCAAGATGATCGACCGCAACACCACGATCCCGACCTCCAAGACCGAGGTCTACTCCACCGCTGCCGACAACCAGACCAGCGTCGAGATCAACGTGCTCCAGGGCGAGCGCGAGCTTGCCCGCGACAACAAGTCGCTCGGTAAGTTCCAGCTGACCGGCATCCCGGCTGCCCGCCGCGGCGTGCCGCAGATCGAGGTTACCTTCGACATCGACGCCAACGGCATCGTCAAGGTCTCCGCTAAGGACAAGGGCACCGGCAAGGAGCAGCAGATCACCATTTCCGGTTCCACCGCTCTGTCCGACGACGAAGTCGATCGTATGGTCAAGGACGCCGAGGCTCATGCCGAGGAGGACAAGAAGCAGAAGGAAGAGGTCGAGGTCCGCAACCAGACCGACAGCCTGTGCTACTCCACCGAGCAGACCCTCAACGAGCTGGGCGACAAGGTTTCCGCCGACGTGAAGTCCAAGGCCGAGGCCGCTATCGCCGACGCCAAGAAGGCGCTCGAGGGTTCTGACGTCGAGGCTATCAAGGCCGCCGGCGAGTCCCTGCAGTCCGTGGCCTACGAGCTGGCCCAGGTTGTCTACGCCGACGCTCAGCAGCAGACCGACGGTGCCGCTGGCGCCCAGCCTGTCGACGATGACGTTGTCGACGCCGACTACGAGGTTGTGGACGACGAGGACAAATAATCATGTCCGCCCGTAAAGCTCGCACGGAGGCGGCCGCCGCTGGCGCCGCCCCCGTTGACTCTGAGGAGAAGGACGTGAAGATTCCCGTAGAGGCCGTTGACGATACCGTGGCCAACGAGGCCCCGGCCGCCGAGGCTGCCGAGAACCAGGTAGAGGATTCCAACAAGGAGGCGACGATGACCGAGGACGAGATGGTGGAAGCCGCTATCCGCGCCGGTGAGGAAGCCGCCGACAACGACTTTAAGCTCAAGTTCGAGCAGGCTCAGAAAGAGCTTGCCGACGTGCGCAATGAGCTCGATGCTGCGGCAGAGGCTCAGAAGGCCGCCGAGGACAAGGCAAAGGACGCCACCGAGCGTACCGCCCGTCTGCAGGCCGACTGGGAGAACTTCCGTCGCCGCACCGCCAATGAGCGTATCGCCGAGCGCGAGCGCGCGACCGAGAAGCTTGTTACCGCGCTGTTGCCGGTGGTTGACGATATCGAGCGCGCGATCGACCATGCCCGTAGCCAGGAGCTTTCCGACGACTTTAAGCAGTTCGTCGATGGCGTCGATGCGGTGCATGCCAAGCTGCTCGATGTGTTTGCGCACGAGGGCGTTGAGCCCATCGACCCCAAGGGCGAGGCGTTCGATCCGCTCGAGCACCAGGCCGTGGGGCGTGTCGAGGACGCATCGCAGTACGACGAGACTGTCAACGACGTGTACCAGAAGGGCTACCGCATGGCGGATCGCATCCTGCGTTCCGCGATGGTGACGGTGACCTACGGTGGCGAGAAGCGCCCCGCACCGGAGCCCGAAGCGGCGCCCGAGGATGCTACGGCCGATACGGCCGAGAGCACCGAGGAGTAATTGAGAAGGGCCCCGGGGCAACACCCGGGGCCCTTTCTGGCCTAGTGCCATATGAAAGCATGAGCCGCCGCCCGCTGGGCGGCGGATGAAACAGGAGAGGAGCTACGATGGCTGCAGGCAAAACCTTCTATGACATCCTGGGCGTATCCAAGAGCGCCTCCGACAAAGAGATCAAGAGCGCGTTTCGCAAGCTCGCGCAAAAATATCACCCCGATGCCGGCGGCGACGAGGCCAAGTTCAAGGAGATTAGCGAGGCCTACGAGACGCTTTCGGACGAGAAGAAGCGCAAAGAGTACGACCAGATGCTCATGTTTGGCGGCATGCCGGGCGCGGGCGGCGCGTATGGCGGCGGCTACGGTGCCGGCGCTGGTGCCAGCGGCTGGGGCGACATCTTCGACAGCATCTTTAGCGGCAACGGCGCCTGGGGCAGCGATTGGGGCTCGGGCTTTGCCGGGGCTGCGGGCGCTGCCGGTGCCGGCGCTGGCCGCAGCCGCGCTCGCAAGGGCGGCGACCTGTCGCTGACCGTCGATGTGACGGCCGAGGACGCGTTTCGCGGTGTGACGCACAAGGTCACCTACCGCATTCCCTCGACAGGCGAGCAGCAGACCATTACGGTCTCGGTGCCTGCAGGCGCGGTCGACGGCGGCAAGCTGCGTTACAAACGTCGCGGCGAGTATGGCGTTGCCGGCGGCGAGCGCGGCGACCTGGTCGTGACCACGCATGTGGAGGAGCATCCGCTGTTTAGGCGCAAAGGCGCCGACGTGACCATGGAGGTACCGGTCTCGGTCTACGAGGCGGCGCTCGGCTGCACGGTGGACGTGCCCACGCCCGGCGGTGCGACGGTCCGTTTGAAAGTGCCCGCGGGTACCCAGACGGGCAAGAAGTTCCGCTTTAAGGAGATGGGCGCGCCCGATGTTAAGCACCGTGGCCGCACGGGCGCGCTGCTCGTCGAGATCAAGGTGCAGGTTCCCACGAACCTGTCCGACGATGAGCGCGATGCCATGACCAAGCTGCGCGAGGCCGACACGCGCGACTATCGCGAGAAGGTCAATCGTTACAAGGCGACGTACTAGGGCGGTCGCGGCGCACGCCCACGCCCGCGGGCTTATGATGGACGATAACGAGACGGAAAGGGGTCAGGTAGCATGGCCGAGGACAATAGGAACAAACCGCTGTACATGATCAGCGTGGCGGCCGAGCTGACCGGCATGCACCCGCAGACTCTGCGCGTCTACGAGTCCAAGGGCCTGGTGAATCCTCAGCGCTCGGGCGGTAACACGCGCCTGTATTCGCGTGCCGATATCGAGCGTCTGGAACTCATCAACCAACTGACCGACGAGGGCATCAACCTTGCCGGCGTGGTGCGCATCCTCGATATGAAGGAGCGTTCCGAGGAGCGCGAGCGCGAGAACGAGAAGCTCCGCGCTCGCGTGCGCCAGCTCGAGGACGAGCTGCACGAGTATAAGATGCAGAAGAAGATCACCGCCCTGGCCCCGCGCGACGGCTCAGTCAACCCCGAGCAAGTCATGCGCAAGCTGCTAGGTACGGGTAGCGACCTATAGCTCCGCCGACGCTGCCGGGCACTCATTGGGGACAGACTTAAATGAGTGCCCGCAGAATGAGAGTGGATAATCTCCCGTTTTTGGCCTGTTTGCAGGCTCAAAGTGGGAGATTATCCACTCTCGTCATTTCGGCGTCTAAGTCTGCCCCCGGCACCCAACTCGTTCTTTGCTTTACTGAGATAAAGTGAACGTGCAGATTCGTAACCCACTCGCAACCGTTCTATGGCACGATATTGAACGAATGTATGCTATGCGCCCAAATCGTTTTGGGCAGAGTGGGAGACAGTATGGTCAAGCTGTACGAGGACGGCATCTACCTGCGCGGCGGCAGCGAGGTTGTGCCTGCGGCCGAGGCTGCCGAGCGCGGTATTACGCAGACGCCCGAGGATGCCAAGCGCGGCACCATCGCGTATTCGATCCTCCAGGCACACAATACGTCCGGAGATCCCGAGGCACTCAAGATTCGCTTCGACGCCATGGCGAGCCACGACATCACCTTTGTCGGCATCATCCAGACGGCGCGCGCCTCGGGCATGGAGCAGTTCCCGCTGCCTTACGTGCTCACCAACTGCCATAATTCGCTGTGCGCCGTGGGCGGCACCATCAACGAGGACGACCACGTTTTCGGTCTCTCGGCCGCCAAGAAGTACGGTGGCATCTTCGTTCCGCCGCATATCGCCGTTATCCACTCCTTTATGCGTGAGAACTTCGCGGGCTGCGGCAAGATGATCCTGGGTTCCGACTCGCACACCCGCTACGGCGCTCTGGGCACTATGGCCGTGGGCGAGGGCGGCGGCGAGCTGGCAAAGCAACTGCTGCGCGACACCTACGACGTCGCCTATCCCGGCGTCGTCGCCATCTACCTCACGGGTGCCCCGCGCCCCGGCGTCGGCCCGCACGATGTGGCGCTCGCCATCATCCGCGCTGTCTTTGCCAAGGGCTACGTCAAGAACAAGGTCATGGAGTTTGTGGGCCCCGGCATCGCGAGCATGACGACCGACTACCGCAACGGCGTCGACGTCATGACCACCGAGACCACCTGTCTGTCGAGCATCTGGGCCACCGACGAGGACACGCACGCATTCCTGGCCATGCACGGCCGCGGCGACGACTGCCGCGAGCTCAAGCCTGCCGATGTTGCCTACTACGACGGCTGCGTCGAGGTCGATCTGTCGAGCATCAAGCCCATGATTGCGCTGCCGTTCCATCCTTCCAACGGCTTTGAGATTGACGAGCTCAACGAGAACCTCGAGGACATCCTTCACGAGGTGGAGCTCGAGGCCGCTAAGATCGGCGAGGGCAAGACGCACTTTAGCCTGCTCGACAAGATTGTCGACGGCAAGCTGCACGTGCAGCAGGGCGTTATCGCCGGCTGCTCGGGCGGCAACTACGACTCCGTGGTCCAGGCTGCCCGCGTGCTCAAGGGCGCCAACACCGGCTGCGGCGAGTTCTCGCTGTCGGTCTATCCCACGAGCCAGCCCGTGGCACTCGAGCTTACACGCCGCGGCTATATCTACGACCTTATGGAGGCCGGCGCGATCGTGCGCACGGCATTCTGCGGCCCGTGCTTCGGTGCCGGCGACACGCCCGCCAACAACGGCCTGTCGATCCGCCACACTACGCGCAACTTCCCCAACCGCGAGGGCTCCAAGCCGGGCAATGGCCAGCTGAGCGCCGTGGCTCTGATGGACGCCCGTTCCATTGCGGCGACGGCTGCCAACGGCGGCATCCTGACGCCGGCGACCGACCTGCCCGAGGACACCTGGGACGAGGCTTGCGAGTACACCTTCGAC
Source organism: uncultured bacterium (assembly GCA_905215135.1). Classification (GTDB taxonomy): domain Bacteria; phylum Actinomycetota; class Coriobacteriia; order Coriobacteriales; family Coriobacteriaceae; genus Collinsella. Next base: position 15,614 of record CAJMOX010000004.1, on the reverse strand, counting down.
GACGCGCCGTACAAGAAGCGCGTGTACTGGGGCTTTGGCAAGGCGGAGCCTGCCGACGAGCTGGTCGAAGGCCCCAACATCAAGCCGTGGCCCGCGATGGAGCCTCTCGGCGACGACATTCTGCTCAAGGTGTGCTCCAAGATCATGGACCCGGTCACTACGACCGACGAGCTCATTCCTTCGGGCGAGACGAGCTCCTTCCGCTCCAATCCGCTGGGCCTGGCCGAGTTTACGCTCAGCCGCCGCGACCCGGCCTACGTGGGCCGTTCCAAGGAGGTCGACGCCGTGGAGAAGCGCCGCGTTGCTGGCGAGTCCGCGGGCGACCTGGCGGCGCTCGATGCCGAGCTTGCCGGCGTGTTTGAGGCACTGGCGGGCGCGGGCGTCGCGGCCGATGCCAAGGCGACAGAATACGGCTCCATGCTCTATGCCAAGAAGCCCGGTGACGGTTCCGCTCGCGAGCAGGCCGCGAGCTGCCAGCGCGTGATCGGCGGCCTAGCCAACATCGTTCACGAGTACGCCACCAAGCGCTATCGCTCCAACGTGATGAACTGGGGCATGGTGCCCTTCCAGATGGAGACGGAGCCCAACTTTGAGGTGGGCGACTACGTCTTTGTGCCGGGTATCCGTGCCGCGCTCGATGGCGACCTCAAGAACATCGCCGCCTACGTGGTGCGCGCCGACGGTGCGGTCGAGCAGATTGAGCTCTACATTGCCGATATGACGGCCGAGGAGCGTGCCATCGTCAAGGCCGGCTGCCTGATCAACTACAACAAGTTCAAGGCCGCTGCCGAGTAACTCTGCTGTACGCCCCGGCCGCACCTTTCCCTCGCGCTCACGCGCTTCGCGAGGGTCGCCCGAGGGAAAGGTGTGGCCGGGGCTACCGCGACGTTCTCGTTGGGTCTTGAGGGACGCCAAAAATAGACTTGCTTGATGCCTCCTCTGCTATCGGGGCGGCTTCTTTTTGTCGAAAACCACCACAAAGGGGACAGGCACCTTTGTGGTGGTGGGGACGAGCTCGATGTTGTTGTGATCGTTGAGCGGCATGTTAATGGGCGTCCCTACAGGATTTCATCCAAGCCGGGAGTCTTGGTTGTTTTGGGGATGCCGAGTTTGGATGACGCGAAATCGTCAACATTGTCCTTAATTCCGTCTTTGGTGTAGACAGTGACTATATAGGTGTTGTGTCCGAATTCGCCCTTGTCGCGTGTTGCCCAGGCATCCCAGTAGGCGGCCCCGTTTCGCCCTTTGATTTTTCCGACACGGCGGAGTTCTGTTCGCTTTAATTTCTGGTTGCTATAGATGGTTCGACCGGCCTCCTCGGTGAGCCCGCACTGTCCAAGCATCTTGTCGAGGACTTGGTTCATGTGGCGCTCACCGGTGTTTGGTGCGTAGTCGTAGGCGAGGGTGATGGAGTCGAGTGGCTGGTCGTCGATCAAATAATTCATCGTCTGAGGTTCAAGGCTGAAATAGGGGAAGCATCCATCAATCGTTCCGAGCAGCGGTAACTTTGACCGCCAAATTCCGGTGGGAATTCCATCTTCGTAGAACACGCCGCGACAGATAAAGGAGAGCGAGGTGGCACGCGAGCCGGCGTCGACCATTCCGCATAAATCGAAGGGCGAGGTGATACCAAGGGAAAAGGGCGTGGCGACGATAAGGAAGAGCATCACGATGGGTATGGCGAGAATGGCGATGACGTTGCGACCGGTGGAATGAGGCGGCTTCATATGCGTTCCTCGAGACAAAGATCTGTTGAGGATAGGCAGAAATGGATATGTTCAGAGAGCAATTCAAGTTTAATCTCATTGCGCGAGATGGTCGACCGTTAGCGTCGAAAACCACCACAAAGGTGCCTGTCCCCTTTGTGGTGGTGAGGAGCGCGCGGCTTCTTTTGGTAATAGTGTTAGCTGGCGGTATCATTAGTGCAGGTGGCGAAGGTTTGCATTGTGGGGTGTTTTGCCGTGAGCCGTTCTGCCCGTATTGGATTGATTGTCTTGGCGCTTGCGATCGCTGTGGTTGGCGCGGGCGCTGTCGGTATGGCATTTCTACCTGCTGCGGTGACGGAGCCGGTGGTCAAGCCTGTGACTCAATCTGTCGAACTTCTGACCGGCGACGACAAGCCCGAGACCATTACCGTTGATTTTGATGAGCAGCCGGCTGTGCTGGGTATTAGCAATTATCCGCGTATTCAGCTTGGGGCCATGCGCTATACCACGGATACAAGCCTGATCGATAAGGCGTCCGAGCTACTCAAGGGCAAAACATTTAAGCGTTGGTACGGATATGCGTCCTATCGGGCAAAAGCGAACGACATGGTTGGCGGATGCCACTCTTCCATCGAGCTGGACACTGCAAACGGCGCAAAGTTATGTGATGTCTCGTACGATCCGGGCTACGAGGGCAATGAGGGTCCGGGCATCTACATCATGGACGGCGATGTCGCCTATGTCATGGAGGGCGACCAGACCGAGCTCAACGATTTTATGGGTCAGTGTATCCAAGATGCCTATAAACAGACCTGCTTGCCTGACCCGCAGACTGCACGCGATAGTGGGTCTGCCCGTACATGGCTGTTCGAGGATGAGATGCCCTGGACCGTCGAATCGGGAAGTACGGGTTCGGCGAAGGAGTAGAGACCGCGACTACCACAAAGGTACCCGTCCCCTTTGTAGTAGTTCTCGGTTTGTCTCGATCTGTAACATCTTGGCCGCTAAAAGTGGGCCTGGTGTTACAGATTTAGATTTTCGACTCAGGTGTCTTCGTTCGTCTCGATTTGTAACAGTTAGACCCTAATTTGCCGAGTAGATGTTACAGATTGAGACAAACGGTTGCCGCTGGTCATTTCATCTTGATCCGTAACATCTAGGATCAAAAATGGCTGCTAGATGTTACAGATCGAGACGGTAGTGCGCCTGGGCAGCGGCGGGCTGACATCTCAGTACCCTATCCATCAATCACTCAGAAAATCTTATATATAGAGACTTAGATTTGTGTATAAGATCGTACAAAGCTGGCAACAATACTTCTCGAACAACGTGAAGCCGCCCCGTAGGGCGGCCGCCCCAAGAGAGGTGATTCCATGAGAATCGATAAGCTAGCAATGACGTCGCGCGAGGCGCTGCAGACCGCCATGAGCACGGCTGCCGACGCGCAGGCCGGCGCGGTGGAGCCGATTCACCTGCTGTCCGCCCTGCTCGGTGCCGGCGAGCGCAATATCTCCGTGATCATCGAGCGCATCGGCGCCGACCCGGCTCAGCTTGCGCGCTCCACACAAGATGCCATCGACCGCGCGCCCAAGGTTTCGGGCGAGGGCCAGCAGATGGGCCTGTCCAATGAGCTCGTCCGCGTCATCGAGAAGGCCGAGAAGAAGGCCACCAAGATGGGCGACAGCTTTGTGGTGACCGAGCATTTGCTGATGGCGCTTGCCGAGGACAAGGGCGAGGCGGGCCGCGTACTGCGCGACGCCGGCGTCACCAAGGAGCGCATCGAGCAGGTCTACGAGGAGCTGCGTGGCGATGACCGCGTGACGTCTGCCGAGGACAAGACCCAGTTTGAGGCGCTGGAGCAGTACGGACGCAACATCTGCGACCTCGCCCGCGCCGGCAAGCTCGACCCGGTCATCGGCCGTACCGATGAGATTCGCCGCACCATCCAGGTTCTGTCCCGTCGCACCAAGAACAACCCCGTGCTCATCGGCGAGCCGGGCGTGGGCAAGACGGCCATCGTCGAGGGCATCGCCCAGCGTATCGTTGCCGGCGACGTGCCGTCGACGCTTCGCGACCGTGACCTTATCGAGCTCGACATGAGCGCGCTGGTCGCCGGCGCCAAGTACCGCGGCGAGTTCGAGGACCGCTTGAAGGCCGTGCTCAAGGAAGTACAAAAATCCGAGGGTAAGGTCATCCTGTTCATCGATGAGCTCCACACCATCGTGGGCGCGGGTGCCACCGAGGGCTCCATGGATGCCGGCAATATCCTCAAGCCGGCGCTTGCCCGTGGCGACCTGCACGCGATCGGCGCGACCACGCTCGACGAGTATCGCAAGTACATCGAGAAGGACGCGGCACTCGCCCGTCGTTTCCAGACCGTGATGGTCTCTGAGCCTACCGTCGAGGACACCATCTCGATCCTGCGTGGCCTCAAGGAGAAGTACGAGATCTTCCACGGCGTGCACATCACCGATAGCGCGCTCGTGGCCGCCGCGGATCTCTCCGATCGCTACATCGCCGACCGCTTCTTGCCCGACAAGGCCATCGACCTGGTCGACGAGGCCGCAAGCCGCCTGCGCATGGAGCTCGACAGCATGCCGGTCGAGATCGACGCCACCACGCGTCAGCTCACCCAGCTGCAGATCGAGGAACAGGCGCTCATGAAAGAGACCGACGACGCCTCTAAGGAGCGTTTGGAGGCTCTGCGCCAAGAGATTGCCGAAGTCCAGGAAAAGCTCAACGTGCAAAAGGCCGGCTGGCTCAACCAAAAGAACGCCATCGACCACGTGCAGGAGCTTAAGGGCCAGCTTGACGCGGCCAAGAGCGAAGAGGAGCGCGCGACGCGCAACGGCGATCTGGGCCGTGCGTCCGAGCTTCGCTATTCTGTGATCCCGGGTCTGCAGCAGCAGATTCAGGATTCCGAGGCTGCGCTCGAGGCGCAAAAGCAGCAGGACGGCGAGGGCCTCAACGAACAGGTGACCTCCGACGAGATCGCCGAGGTCGTGAGCGCCTGGACCGGTGTGCCCGTGTCCAAGATGATGCAGGGCGAGCTCGACAAGTTGAAGGGCTTGGAGGGCGAGCTGCATAAGCGCGTTATCGGTCAGGACGAGGCCGTCTCCGCTGTAGCCGCGGCCGTGCGTCGCAGCCGTGCGGGTCTCTCCGACCCAGACAAGCCCATCGGCAGCTTCTTCTTCCTGGGCCCCACCGGCGTAGGCAAGACCGAGCTCGCCAAGGCGCTGGCCGAGTGCCTGTTCGATGACGAGCGCGCGCTCGTGCGTATCGACATGTCCGAGTATATGGAGAAGTTCAGCGTCCAGCGTCTGATCGGTGCGCCCCCGGGATACGTGGGCTATGACGAGGGCGGCCAGCTCACCGAGGCCGTGCGCCGTCGTCCCTACTCCGTGATCTTGCTCGACGAGATGGAGAAGGCTCATCCGGATGTCTTTAACGTGCTGCTGCAGGTGCTCGACGACGGCCGTTTGACCGACGGTCAGGGTCGCCAAGTGTCCTTCAAGAACACGATTATCATCATGACGTCCAACGTGGGCTCCAAGGCTATCGCCGATCTGTCCGGCAAGGACGAGGAGGAGATGCGCCATCAGGTTGACGGGGCCATGGCTCAAACCTTCCGCCCCGAGTTCCTCAACCGTATCGACGATATCGTGGTGTTCCATCCGCTCGGCATGGCGCAGATCGAGAAGATCGTCGACATCCAGCTCGCCGACGTCCGCGCGCGTCTGGCCAAGGAGCGCATGACGCTGGCCATCACCCCGGCGGCCAAGCAGATGCTCGCCGTGGGCGGCCTGGACCCGGTCTTTGGTGCCCGTCCGCTCAAGCGTCTCGTGCAGCGCGAGGTCGTGGATGCCATTGCCGCCGCTATCATCGACGGTACGGTGCGCGAGGGCGATCAGGTGACGGTCGATGTCGACAAGGACGGCGGCTTTACCGTCGTGTGCGACAACACGCCGGCGGCCACCTACGAAGTCCCCGACGCCGAGTAGATTTTGGGCCGGCTTTAAAACCGCCCCTCATCGCAAAACGCCAAGGGCGGCGGATCCAATCGGGTCCGCCGCCCTTTTTCGTGCGACAATCGATGGTGTTGAACGTGAGTACATGGCAAGGAGCTATGCAGATGACAGACAAGAACAAGACGAACACGCCGGCGACCGATGCCGCACCCGCCGCACCTAAGCCTGCGCCTAAACCGGCGCCCAAGCCGCGCGACCCCTATATCCGTGCCGAGAACGAGGATGACGACGGCTACGATCCTTATAGCGATCGTCGCCCCGAGCGCGAGCCCCTCTTCGAAGCCGACCCCTGGCGTTAAGTAGCTCATTTGGGACGGGGCTTTTTTAGCTACTTTGTTTTCGGCTAGAGGCGTTCATGCCTGCCCCCTCGGCCGCTCGATATCCTCCGGGAGGGGCCACTAATAGAAAACTTGCTTATCCATTAATCAAGATACGCATAATCTTGCTCTCCTGCTAATCAAGAATCGTTATAATCTTGATTAGCAGGAGAGCAAGATTGGAGAATTATGGCATTCAACGACTTGGTGGCTCAAAAAATAAAGGACTTTGAGCAACAGGGGATTCCGCAGGTCTTTGAGCGCGACCTTGATCTGGGCAACCCGCAGGAGCCAAAGCGCGACAACATCGTATATGTGATTGTGGGCGCCCGTCGTTGTGGAAAGACGTATCGCCTGTATCAGGAGATACGGCGGCTTCAGGGCCAAGGCGTCGAGCTTGACCGGATGCTATATTTCAATTTTGAGGATGAGCGCTTGCGTCCGTATGAGCCATCGCTACTAGCGGACGTGCTCGATACATTCTATGCACTATATCCTGCTGCTCGAGGCGAGGGCGCCTACCTTTTCTTTGACGAGATCCAGGAAATACCCGAATGGGGTGCGTTTCTGCGACGCGTGGTCGATACGGAGAAGGCGACCGTTTACGTGACGGGATCTTCTTCTAAGATGCTGTCCTCAGAACTTAAGAGCGAGTTCAGGGGCCGTTCTCTTGTGCGAGAGCTTTTTCCGTTGAGTTTTTCGGAATACGTCCGATATAAGACGGGGGGCGTTCCTGAGTCGAACGCGCCCTTCTCCTCAAGCGCTGCAGCGTTGCTCCGACACCATCTGGTCGGATATCTCGAGCGAGGGGGATTCATCGCGACACTTGAGCAGACGCCCGCAGACGCGATTCAGCTGCTACAGGAATATGCGTCGCGAACGGTCGCCATGGACGTCGTTGAACGTTACGACGTCAAGAACCCCCGTTTGGCCTCGCTGTTTCTGGCGCGGTGCATGGCATCTTCGGGACGAGAGCTGTCAGTGAACAAAGTGTACAACGAGTTCAAGAGCAGACAGATATCCGTCAGTCGAAATACGCTCAGCGACTTACTTGAGTATTACGAGGACGCCTACCTGCTGTTTTCGGTGCCGGAGTTCACGCGTTCGCTTGCAAATAATACGCGGTCTGCGTCTAAGGTCTACGCTGTCGATCCTGCGATGTTCGGAGCGTTCTCCCCCGCATCGGCATTGGATCATGGTCAGAGGCTCGAGACCGCGGTGTTCAATGCGCTCAGAAGAAGGACCCCCGCCGTGCGGCCCGGTTCGGTTTGCCGCCTGCTGATTAAAGATAAGAATAAAAGCCATGAGGTGGACTTTGTGGCTGGGGATGCACTGCTCATGCAGGCTTACGGCCTGATTCAGGTAAGTGTGGATATGACAAGCGAGAAAACGCGCGAGCGCGAAATTGCCGCGCTCGATGCCGCGATGGCCCAGTTTGATCTTGGCGAGTCGGTAATCGTTACCATGGATGAGCAGGCCGATATTCCATGCAAACACGGCGTGGTACATGCTGTGCCCGCATGGAAGTGGCTCCTTTCCTAATCGTCTATGGATTTGCGAGGCCAGGACTCAGGTGTCATGGTCCGCTAGTCCTGGGCCTTGATGCTCGGCAGGAGAATCTGGGCGAGGTAGTCGGTCTCGAGTTTGGTCGCGGCGTCTGCCTTGCCGTCTTTGCCGACCAGTACGTTCTTGATCTGGCTATAGGTGTAGCGGTTACCGGTCGTGAGCTCGACAAGCTCAATGGCCGTGTCCATGGGGTAGGTTGACACGGGATTCTGCGTCCGTCCGTTGATGGTCTGGGGCACCACGTACGGATAGACGGGGCCGTTGGCGTAGACGGTATAACCGTTGCCTAGATTGGCCGCACCCAAAACCGTATCGCCCTCATCGGGCGTAAAGCTCTCGCCCTCGCGCACCGCGACGAGCGTCACAATCGGCGTATCGCTGTCGCCGGCAAGATAGATGCATAGCGTGCTGCCATTTTGCCAAGTCTCGACCTTGCCGTACCACTCGACGGGGATATCGAGCTGGTAGAGGTCGGTTGCCTTGTGGCGAGCGTCAGCATCGCGGGCTGCCTGTGCCTTTTGCGCGCTCACGGCATTGACGGCGGCGTCGCGCCGCGCGGTTGCCGCCTGCTGGAGCACCTTGGCGGTGGCGGCGGAGCTCGCGCCTCCCTCCTCGGCATATTTGGCGGCGGCATCGATCTGGTCGTCGGTTACCGTGTCGGCCGAAGGCACCTTGAGCTTAAAGGCGGCCTGGCTGCTTAGGTCCTGTCCGTCGCTCTTGATCGTGACCTGCGCCTTGGTGGTCGGCACGGTATAGACGGTGCCGTCGGACGCGATGGGGGAGGCAGCGATGGAGAGCGTGTAGTCACCGGGTAGCAGTTTGATGCCACGGCCGTGCTCGTCAACATAGAGTGTTTCGCTCACGGAGGATCCGTCAGAATCCTGGCCACTCACTTGTACGGGAATCTTGGAGCCGGCGGAACAGTCGAGGCCCGCGGCATGCACGCCAATCTGCACCGACATCATCGTGTGGGCATTGGCGGCGACAGCGGCAGCCTGCTCTTGCTGATATCCGTTCCAGGCAGCATAGCCTGCACCGCCGGCGACGAGCGCGACGGCCACGACACCGGCGACCATCAGATTGCGGCGCTTGGGCGACATCTTGCGATGGCGGACCTCGGCTTCGTGTGCCGAGGGAACGGACGGCAGGGGAATATCGCCCATGGCGATGGTCTCATCCACGGCTGGTGCGGAACCCAGGCCAGGAAGCTCGCGAGTCAGCGAATCTTCGGCCGGTAAGCTGTCGAGCAAGACGGTTTCCTCGCCCGTGTCGGATTCGGGCTGGTCGTCGGCCTCGCTATCGTCCTCTTCGGCTTCGTCAGGAGCGTCTTTGGCGTCGCCGCCTTCGTCCTCAGTGTCTTCGTGCACCTCGTCTTGCGCGTCGACGACCGAATCGCTAAACGAGAGCTCGTCTAGCGCGATCCGGTCAAGGCTCTCCAGGGCTTCGGCACATGCTTCCGCATCCTGGGCCGCATCCTCGCGGCCATACGTCTCATCGCTCATATATCCCCCAATGCAATATCGGCTCAACACTGTACCCAAAAATGGAGCCATATAAAGCGCATACGAAATATAAGATCCGATTTAACCTGAGCGCATCGTTCGGCCGCATCCTCGCGGCAGCAAAAGGCCCCCGGAACGCGGACGAATCACATTCCGGGGGCTCTGCAATGCGTTGAGTTGCGCGGAGCCGGCTATGCTGCTTCACATTCAAGCGGCGTTTGCGCCGGGCATGTTACTCGGCGTGCGCGTAATCAACCTTGGCGCGGCGAGCGGTAGCCTTCTCCCAATCGCTGGTGCCCTCAAAGACGTCCTGCTTGTAGGGATTGCGGCCGAGCTTCTTGGCACGGTAGACGATGTAGATGATCGCGGCGATGTTGGCGACCAGTGCGGCGATCGAGACCGCGGTAGCGGCGCCGGGGTCGAGCGTGGAGTGGGTCACAAAGATGGACTCCTCCTGGAAGTACGGGAATACCTGGGCAAACATGCACCAAATAGCCAGCGTAAAGGCGCGGTTCTGGATCCAGCCGCCCTTGTTCCAGATAAAGGCGGCGACGGTGGGCGCCAGCAGCAGCGCAAAGCCGCAGAACCAGGAGTGGGTGGGCAGGCAGTTGTAGGTGTAGCAGAAGTTCCAGATATCGTAGGCGATGATGTAGACCCAGGTCATGTCGGGCCACAGCATGTCGGTCTTGTCCTCGGAGGCGTAGACGCTCCACCAACCGGTCATGCAGAAGATGTTGATGATACCGGCGATGCCGTTGAACACGTTGTTCCAGCCGGCCAGCTGCGTAGCACCTTCGGAGGTGACCCAGGTGGACTGGCCCAGGACAAAGAAGTGATAGGCACTCTCGAAGTCGGACACGACGGCGATCATGATGTTGATGGCGACGATCACAAACGGCCATGCGCGGAACCAATGCGCTTTGCCGATTTTGCCCCACTGATACTTAATGGCGATGAAGCCCCAGCAACCGGCCAGCGCCGCGTATACCTTGGCGTAGTGGAACCAGCTGTTCTGGTACACATGGGTGGGGTTGGTGAGCGCCCACTCGGCGCCTTGTGAGACGCCGATGGCGATGGCGACGCAGTAGATGGTCATGGCCAGCGGAGCCACGCCAAAGATGATGGCCGCGCCCAGCTTGGTGCGGCGGCCGACCTCGTTGAGCACAATCAGGCCAATAAAGACCATGGCCCAGCCGGCCCAGTGGATAAGGGTATCGCTACCCCAAACATCGAACAGCATGCTGCTCTCCTTTCACACGCCCGCGGTCCCTCTTCCGATCGCGGGCAGTTTGGCCAAATGTCGTCAGTTCCTGGGTTTGCGCTCGGGATACTTGGCGGTATAGCCCTCGATGTGGAGTGTCGAGGCGATAATCTCCTTGACCGTCTCGTCGGGCACATCGGGGTGCGTGCGGATATACATCAACAGTCCCATGATGAGGGTGTAGAACGTCTCGTAGACATGGTCGATGCGTAGCTCATGATGGGCGACAAAATCCACCACGGTGGTGTCGCAGATGTACTGAGCCACTCGCTGAACCACGTTGTGCAAAAAGCCGCCGTAGAGCGCGCCACTGCTTGAGGTGAGCGTACTCGGCAGTTCGTGGCCGCTGGCGACCAGACGCTTAAAGAGCGGGGCGACGGTGTCGAGCGCGCCCTCGATATCGCCGACGGTGCGGCCGGCGTTCCACTGCTCGAGCTCGGAGATAAAGCCGTCGATTGCCTCGTCCATGACAGCGGTGACGGCGGCGTCCATATCGGCAAAGTAGTGGTAGAACAATGAACGCGTGCAGCCGGCTCGCTTGGTCACAGCCGATACCGATAGGTGGGACACGCCCAACTCGGAGCTTACGGTGCGCACGGCATCGAGGATCTCGCGACGGCGTTCGTCGCCCGTCAGGCGCTTCGCCGCGCTATCGGATGCGGGGATGGCATCGACCACAGAGGTACCTGCTGCGTTGTTGCCCATGTTTTGCCGCCTTTCATCCTCTTTTGCCGGACCGTTCGCCTAACAGTCTTGAATATTGTTGACGGTTCGTCAATACTATTTTTGACACAATGTCAACAATGGCGGGTGAACGGCATGGGGGCATGCCCGGCCTGCAAAAAAAGAGGGGTGCCGCGGCCTCGTCGGGCTGCGGCAAGAGAAGGGGCAACCATGATTCTCAACGGACCGGGAATTAGCTACACCGAGCCCGATATCGGTTCGGAGTTCGTGCCGCCGCTGCCGGAGCATCCGCGCGAGGCAATCGTCAAGCTGTGCGAGCACTGCACCAACCGTCTGCTGCATCGCGACGAGCTGCTGGGCTACGAGTACTGGTCGCTTGCCGAGGCCGCAACCGACGAGCAGGCCGAAGTGCTCTGCAAGATGAAGATGCGCCGTCCCTATACGCTGCCCGAGATGGTCAAGCTCACCGGCATGCCCGAAGCCGATATCGAGAAGATGCTCGACGACATGAGCTACACGGGTCTGCTCGAGTACAACTGGGAAAACCCCGAGCGCGCCAAGCAGTGGGTGCTGCCCATGCTGGTGCCGGGTTCCGCCGAGTTCCTCAACATGCGCGTGAGCCAGCTCGAGGAGCACCCGGTCTATGCCAAGTTCTTTGAACAGGCATCCAAGGGCCCGCTGTCCCGCGCCACGCCGATGGTGCCGCCCGGAGGCGCCGGTATCGGCATGCACGTCATTCCGGTCGAGAAGGCCATTGACGCCGCAAGCACCTCGGTGCCTATTGAGCATATCGAGCATTGGCTCGACAAATACGAGGGTAAGTATGCCGCCAGCACCTGCAGCTGCCGCGCGAGCCGTCGCGTGATGGGCGAGGGCTGCGCCGATGACCCGGCCGACTGGTGCATTGCCGTGGGCGATATGGCCGACTACGTGGTCGAGACCGATCGTGGCCATTACGTGACCCGCGACGAGGTTTACGACATCTTGCGCCAGGCCGAGGACAACGGCTTTGTGCACCAGATCACCAACATTGACGGTGAGAACAAAATCTTCGCCATCTGCAACTGCAACGTCAACGTGTGCTACGCCCTGCGCACCTCGCAGCTGTTCAACACGCCCAACCTGTCGCGCTCGGCCTATGTCGCCAAGGTCGAGAAGGACAAGTGCGTGGCCTGCGGTCGCTGCGTTGAGGTGTGCCCGGCCGGCGCCGCCAAGCTGGGCCAGAAGCTCTGCAGCAAAAAGGCCGGCGGACAGGTGCCCGAGTATCCGCGCCAGGAGCTGCCCGACGCTACCAAGTGGGACCACACCAAGTGGTCGCCCAACTACCGCAATGACAACCGCATCGAGACGCATGAGTCCGGCACCGCGCCCTGCAAGACGGCTTGCCCCGCGCATGTCGCCGTTCAGGGCTATTTGAAGCTCGCGGCTCAGGGTCGCTATGACGAGGCACTGGCACTCATTAAGCGCGAGAACCCGCTGCCCGCTATCTGCGGCCGTGTGTGCAACCGCCGCTGCGAGGACGCCTGCACCCGTGGTCGCGTGGACGAGGCCGTGGCCATCGACGAGGTCAAGAAGTTTATCGCCCAGCGCGATCTGGACGCCGCGACCCGCTATGTCCCACCTGTGGTGACCCCGACGCGTGCCGGCGGCTTCGACCAGAAGATCGCCATCATCGGCGCCGGTCCGGCCGGTCTGTCCTGCGCTTTCTACCTGGCCGAGAAGGGCTACAAACCCGTCGTGTTCGAGAAAAACGAGCGCCCGGGCGGCATGCTCACCTACGGCATTCCCAGCTTTAAGCTGCAGAAGGACGTTATCGAGGCCGAGGTCGAGGTCATTCGCCTGATGGGCGCCGAGTTCCGCTATGGCGTGGAGGTCGGTCGCGATGTGACGCTCGACGAGCTTCGCGCGCAGGGCTTTAAAGCCTTTTACGTGGCCATTGGCTGCCAGGGTGGCCGCCTTGCCGGTATTCCGGGCGAGGATGCCGAGGACGTGACCGTGGCCGTCGACTTTTTGCGCGAGGTCAACAGCGGCAAGATCGACGCGCTGCCCGGGCGCACCATCGTGGTGGGCGGCGGCAACGTGGCCATCGATGTCGCGCGCAACGCCTGCCGTCTGGGTTCCGAGCACGTTGAGATGTTCTGCCTGGAGAGCGAGGTCAAGATGCCTGCCAGCGAGGAAGAGCGTCGCGAGGCCATTGAGGACGGCGCGCACATTAGCTGCGGCTGGGGCCCCAAGGAGATTCACCTGGACGAGGCCGGTCGTGTGTGCGGTATCACCTTTAAGCGCTGCACGCGTGTCTTTGACGACGAGGACCGTTTTGCGCCCGAGTATGACGAGAACGACTTGCGCCGTGTCGATGCCGACCGTGTCGTCATGTCGATTGGCCAGTCCATTGTGTGGGGCGACCTGCTGGCTGGCTCCAAGGTGGAGCTCGGCCGCAGCCAGGGTGCCCTTGCCGATCCGCAGACGTACCAGACCGCCGAGCCCGACATCTTTGTGGGCGGCGACGTCTATACCGGTCCCAGCTTTGCTATCGACGCCATCGCCGCCGGTCACGAGGCCGCCGTGTCCATCCATCGCTTTGTGCAGCCGGGCTCCACGCTCACCATCGGCCGCAACCAGCGCCGCTACACCGCGCTTGACCGCGACGATGTTGTGATTGAGAGCTATGACAACGCAAGCCGCGAGGTGGCACGTGTCGACCGCGAGCGCGAGAAGGCTGCGCCCTTTAGCGAGTACGTCGAGACCTTTACCGAGGAGCAGGTGCGCGCCGAGACCGCTCGCTGCCTGGGCTGCGGTGCCTCGATCGTCGACCCCAACAAGTGCATCGGCTGCGGCCTGTGCACCACCAAGTGCGCGTTTGACGCCATCCATCTGGATCGCGACCGCCCCGAGTGCTCCACGATGGTCAAATACGAGCAAAAGCTCCCGAGCCTCGGCAAGTACGCTTTGAAGCGCGCCATCAAGATTAAGTTCGGTCGTAAATAGGTAACCATGGCGGGTAAGGGGACGGCGCAGACTAGATTTCGCCGTCCCCTTGCTTTGAGTTTGCATCGAATCAACCTCTGCAGAAAGGGTTTCGACTTGCATGAATTAGGGATTGTGTATCACATCATTCGCGATGTTGAGAATGTGGCGCGCGCCAATGGCGTGCGTCGCGTTTCGAGTGTGACGTTGCTGCTGGGCGAGGTCTCGGGCGTCGTTCCCGATCTGCTGCTTGACGCTTGGCGCTGGGCGGCAGATAAAAAGCCTATCACGCAGGGCGCGGAGCTTATTGTGGAGCCTGTCGAGGCCGTGACGCATTGCGAGGCGTGCGGCTGCGACTACGCGACGGTCGAGCACGGCAAGACCTGCCCCCATTGCGGTAGCGGCGAGACCTATCTGCTGCAGGGCCAGGAGGTCATGATCAAGCAGATCGAGACCCCCGACGAGGACCCGACAGACGCTGCCCCCGACGGCCCTTCTGACGCCCCCGACGCCGTCGACGCCGCTAACCCTCTCCACATCGTCTAGCCCCTAGTCGTTGGGGACGTTCTTGTTTGACTAGTCGTTTAAGAACGTCCATTACAGTCGAAATTGTCAGCCCGGGACCGTCTCGGGCTACGATTGAGGCGCGCCCAGAACGGGCCGCCGACCGGGCGCCCGCGCACGGCCGAACGTCCCTGCCCCCGAGAGGGCCCGTTGGGTGCTGCCGGCGCGGGACGCGCCGCCCCCGACGGCTGATAGGAAAGTGCCGGGCAGAGGCCGCGGCTGGTAATGTGAGTGCCGAGGGGGAGGCCATCCGGTCGAACGACTACCGGAAGGATACCACCGTGAAAGCGCCATCCACCAGACCCGCGGCCGTGCTCGGCCTGGACGTCGGCAAGTCCTCCCACTGGGCCTGCCTGGTCGACCGCGGCGGGGAGGTGCTGGCCAGCGCCCCCGTCCGCAACAGGGAGGCCGAGCTCGACGCGCTGTTCGCCTCCGCGCCCGCCGGCACGCTCGTCGTCGTCGACCAGTTCCGCAACATAGGGTCCCTCGCCGTGAGGCGGGCCCGCGCCGCGGGGCTCGGGGTCGCCCACCTGCCCGGGCTCGCCGCCAGCCGCGCCGCCGGCCTGTTCGCCGGCGAGGCCAAGACCGACGAGCGCGACGCCGCGGTGATCGCGCGGACCGCCCTGGGCGTGCCGGACTCCCTGTCGGGGGTCCCGGGCCGCGGCGAGGCCCTCGAGGCCGCCCGCGCCCTCTCGTCGCAGCGCGACCACGTCGTCGCCTGCGCGACCAGGGACAAGAACCGCCTGCGCGCGGTGCTGCTCGAGTCCTGCCCGGCCCTCGAGGCCGCGGTCGACCTGTCGGACCGGCGGTGGCTGGAGCTGCTCGCCGGCTTCGGCGGGGCGTGGGGGATCGCCCGCTCCGGGGCCGGGGGCCCGCGGGCCGAGGCCGCCGGGGAGGCCGCGGCCGCCTCCACCGCGCCCCCGCCGGCGCTCGTCGAGGCCGAGAACAGGCAGGTCAGGTTCCTGGTGTTAGCGTCAATCTATTTTTCACCAGTTTCGCTAAACAGGCGCGCCGTTCGC
>CAJMOX010000003.1:0-194955 GCA_905215135.1 uncultured bacterium | reverse complement strand
GCCCCGTCGCGTGTACTGCGTGCAGGACACTTATCCAAAGTGGTCTAACACAACGGTGTTGACGGACACTGCGTTTGCATTAACCCAGTTAATATATGTAATGAAAGATTAGGCTCGCTTTTCAAGACAACGCAAAACGGTCGCTTTGGCGGAAAGGATGCCCATAAAAGCCTCGAATCAGGGTTCGTCCGCTGGGACAAATTGTCCCAGTTCCGAGCGACGAGACGCCCGCGTAACGCGGAAGGGGGACCCATGGGAATGCGACAGGGAAAGCAGGTTTACACCGTCGGAGAGGACCGTATGTCAAGACAGGAACGCCACATCAAACTTCCAAAGGAGCCCCAAGAGGCGATTGACACCCTCGAGCGATTCGTGGTCAGGGCACGTCGAATCGAGGCACACTCATTGGTCAAGAGCAAGAAGGTAAAAGAGCTTGCCCAACCAAGCTATACCCTCCGCTTCAACGACTCGACGGTTTCGATGAGACTGAACAGCAGACCGGAAGACGAGGAGATCTTCGAATCGCTAGCGGCAAGGATACGGCCATGCATCGTCGACAGCGAGCCCATTCAGCTCGAAAAGGTCGTCGCGGCAATCCGCGTTCTCACCTCAACCGTCGAGCTGGATGAGAGGCAGAGCAAGCTGCTTGAGCTCGTCAACTCATGGTGCAAGGAGCACATTGCGCCTCATTCCTACAACGCCATCTCATCTCACGAGGAGATAGGGGAGCTCAATTCGGACAAAGTGACGTCTGCATCCGACACCCTGCTGGGCCTCGGCTGGTACTACGCCGACCTCGTCCACGCCGACCCCAGGCAGGAGAAGGAAGCGGCACTCGAGTTCCCTTATGACTTCAGATACAACCAGGGCGTGGTGCTCGTATCGCACCTGGCGCTCATCATAAGCTCTCTGCTCAAGCTGATCCGGGAGATCAGCGACGTCAGTGAGCTCGGTCTATCGCCTGAAGTCTGGACCTCTCAGGTAACCGCAGGGGGCGGCCCCTTCGAGTTCGGAGTGGGCAAAGTCTATGTCGGACCCGCTGGCTTCGTGCCGCCGACGGGCGCCGCGATGGATGAGATCCCGGGATTCAAAGAACTAGACTTAGTGACCGCAAGGCGCATGCAGGACCCCGGCTGCGCCGTAGACGCCCGATTCGTCAATGATTCTGGCGAGGTAATCGAGACCCATGATGGCTTCTATATCATCGATACGGAACACAACTGCGTTGTGATCAGCATCGAGGACAAAATCCTCCTATCAGGGAGCCCGGAAGAGGGATCGAGCCCTGTCGGGGAGCTCCCGTTTGAGCAAGCGTTCTTCTCGAAAGCCGCTGGTCCCGTTGACGGGAAGACGGAGCAGTTCTTGGAATTCCTGGCGAAGGCAAAGGCCGCAGGCAAGATTGAGATTTCGATGTCGTGGTGAGGGACTCCCATACAGGGCACCGTCACATTCCCGAAAGCCCCGTCCAATGGCAAAGAGAGACCAACTGACGAGAGCGCATAGAACGCCTTCCGCCGCCTTTTCTGCGCATGATTGATAGAGCCACTTTGGTGGAGGTTCCTGTTCTTATCGAATGCCTCGAAGGCAAGAAGGACTTCCCAGTAGCCATTTCTACCACCAATGAAGGGCGTAAAATTTTTTACTCAATCTGAATGTGGGATAATTCGACGAAAGAAAAGGGGTTACGGAGCCGCCATGGATCAGAAATTACAAGCGATGATCGAAGAGCTGCAAAGCAAAAGCGGCAAACCCACCCATGAAGAGGCTCAGAGGATCCAAAGGAGCCTACCCGTCCCCAACGACCACGTCATTCTCTGGGCGGACATGATCTCGTATGGAGGATACCCTGCCGGAATCGCCCTCACCGATCGCGCATTCATATCCAAAGCGCCCAAGAAAGACGTGAAGGCTGCCAACAAAGAAGCCAAAGCAAAAGCGAAGGAAACCGGCGAGAAGGCCCAGAAACTGAATGCAATCTACCGCATCATCCCATGGGATTTCTTCGATCCCGAAGACTACGACATCCTGGAGCGCTGGGATAAAGGAAATCGCAGATATGCGATCAAATACAAAGACGAGACCCTCGCGGTATTCGAGAACAAGGCTATGTACGAAGCGTTCAGGGAATACCGTTCCGATGTGATAAGGCAAAAGAGAGAAGCGGAGGAGTTGGCCGAGAGATCGACGATCAGCGCCCTGAACTCCTTCACCGTGGAGGGCGTGATGTTCAATGCAGCCTATGGCGCAGGACAGACGAAGACGGGCCATGGAATCTACGCGGAGGAAGCTGGCGCGAAGCTTGATTGGATTCACGGCGAGAAGTCAACGGTAGTCGGAAGAGACAACGCCAAGAACGGCCCCGACAAGATAGTCGGGGCATCCCCGGTGCAGTGCAAGTTCTGCAAAACGGCATACCAAACCGTAGAGGCCTGCTTCAAGAAAACGCCGGCTGGCACCAAGGAATTCAGGTACTACGACCTCAACGACAACCCGATGAAGATAGAGGTTCCGAAGGACCAGTACGCGGACGCCGTCGCCTATATGAAAACGCGCATCGAGCAAGGAGCCGTTAAAGGAGTCAACGATCCAGAAGCGGCGCTTGATATCATCCGCAAGAGCAACCTCTCATACCAGCAGGTTCGCAACCTTGCCAAGCCGGGAACAGTGGAATCGCTCGTCTACGACTTCGCCGAGTGCTCTATAACATGCACTTCCGCACTGGGCATTTCCGCCGTCTGCGCATTTGCCCAAGCGCTATGGAGCACCAGAAGTCCAAAGGAGGCGGCGAAGTGCGCAATCGTTACGGGCGTCCGGGTCTACGGGCTCAGCTTCGCCGGAAGCGTCATCGCCTCCCAGCTGTCCAGGACCAGCTTCTTGAACGCAATAAACCCGTTGGCTGCGGGCATTACCAAGAGGATAGGGCCCAAAGCGGCACAGGAAATAGTAAACGCATTTCGGGCGATGGCCGGGAAGAAGGCCGTATACGGCGCTGCAGCACAGAAGAGCTTCGCGAAGTTTCTTGGATCGAACCTCATTACCCAGGGGGTCATGTTCGTAGTCTTCGCCGCACCGGACACATACAGACTGATTGAAGGAAGGCTGTCCGGGGCGCAATATACGAAGAACATGGCGTCTCTACTCGTGTCGTTCGGAAGCACGATTGCCGGGACGGCGGCGACAGGGGCTATCGCAGGGAAAAAGCTCACCGACAAAGTCGACAAAAAAGCAGTGAAGATCATCGGGATGGGCGGAGGCCTGCTGATAGGGGGCGTCGCGGGAGCAGCGACGAAGGCCGTCGGAGACATAATCCGAGAAGACGACGCGCTATGGACGACTCGAATGTTCAACGCCGTCTTCGTCAATATGGAAATAGAGCATCTCCTAACTGCAGAAGAGCAGGATGCTGCCATATCCCAACTTGACTCCGATAAAAAGAGCCTGAGAAAGCTCCAGGAAAAACTAGTGAGCTCGAAAGAGCAGGAGAAGGAGATTAGAGAGTATCTGCAGCCTCTATTTGAGAGGGTCCTGAAACCTCGCAAGAGGGTCACGGAGCGCGACATGGAAACGCTGGCCGAAGACCTGGCCGAAGCGCTAAAAGAGGAGGATCGTGAAATTGAAGTGTGATTGCTGCGGCAGAAAGAAGAAACTACTAGAGGCATTCGCTTCAGTAGACAACGGAGACAAGAAGCTAACTCTTTGCGCCGATTGCAACGATCTGCTCTACAAACTGCGCGATGCCGCAAATGAAGGTACTGCAAACGAGTTTCAGGGCATTCAGCAGTCGCTGACCTCTCGAATGGAGGGCAAGGCGTCGGAGGATTTCCAAGCGTGGTCAGAGAAATTCATAACTAAGCAGCATGCAAAAATTGCTCAAAGCAGAACCGACGCTCAAGCCGAATAGCACACGCCGAATCAAGCGACTGCTCCCTAAAAACAAGCTATAACCACCTGCAACCATACTCTCCTGCGGCGCATGAGGGACGAAGTCCTAACCAGCGTTTTCTTCCCGCACCTCAAAACCACTTGCCAGTATTCCCGGGGGATAATCGCAAGTGGCTTGCAGGTTAGCTATGCTAGGGGAGGGTTTCGGATCACTCCGCCCCACCCCGTTTCCCGCTGGGACAAAAATCGAAACTCAACCCGGCCGAGTTTCGTTTGAGTTTCGGTATTTGTCACAGTACTGTCCCAGTGCCGTGCCGCAGTATACCGCAGCAGGTCGCTGTGTTCGGATGGTTGTAAATCAGATAAAATAGATGAACTAGGTAGAGAACGTTGTGTATTGAGTGGGAATAGAACAGACGTTCGATAAAATAATATAGTATTAGATAGCGGGCACGGTTTCAATCGAATTCGTGTCCGCTGCTGTATGTGTGTCCTTGCACGCCCAATATGTGCCGTAAAAGCCGTTTTCTTCAACGTCAAAGTGAATGGGCTTCATTTTTGCCTTTTAAAATCTAATTTTCACGATTTGCATTTTCATCCCGTTGTCACCGACCCTTGCGAGAAACCGGAAAAAGCCGCTGACAGAAGGGTCTCTCAAATCGTTGTAACCCAGCATATAGCCGCGACTTGTGACCTGCAGACGGCTGTTCCACGTGCCGATTTCCTTGGCGGCATCCGAAACCGCAAAATATGCCCCCACATCCTTGATTTTTGCAGTCTTAAGCCATGTTTTTGCGATCATCTTTACTGCCGTCCGATTGGCAGCATCAAAGACCAGCACACCGCCGGGGAAAGCGTCCGCCATCCCCCGCACCAGTTCCCGGACCTGCTGGGTCAGAAAGTAATAGAACACTCCGGAGGCAAAGAACACCGCCCCGCCGGAGGCATCGATTTTGCCAAACCATGCGGTGTCTTTCAGGTCGCAGGGGATATTTTGTTCTCGATCCCCGGCGGGCAGCAGCTGCTGCCGCAAGGCAATCACATCCGGGAAGTCCAGATTGTAGATCTTGCATCTACCGTTGTCGCAGGTTCTGCCGGTGTTGTCCAGCCCGCAGCCCAGATTGACCACCGCCGCATTGGGGTGGTCTTTCAGGTAATCCCGCACCTCGAAAGCAAGATCACCCTGCCGCATGGCCACCTCCAGCGCACCAAAGCGCTGCATCAGGCTGCGGGAGTTTTTCTCTGCCTCTGAAAAGTCGTAGTCGATCTGGCCGAGCAGACGAACCGCTGTTTCATCCTTGTAAAGGTTCGGGTACAACTCCGTACACAGCTTCCGGGAATACAGCGGGAGGATCAGCGTCTCCTGCACGGTGTTTTTCTCAATTTTACATTTCATAGGTTTCTTCCTCAGTGAATAAAAACTGTCATAATTGCCGCCAGCACAGCCGCTATGACCGGCATGCCTAACTCATGTGCAGGATGGATGCAAAAATGCCCGTGCTTGATGCCCTTACTTCCGCGCCGTGATGCAGAGCCACTTTTTCTTTTTGCGTATCTGCACCTCGTGAAAACCCGCCTGCTCCAGATACGCCTTTAATTCAATGTCCTTGTAGATGGTCATGCCGCCGATGATCTGCGTCCACCTCTCGTCCTTGTCCGTATCGCCATTGCTCTCGTTGCAGATGAGAATTGTCCCGCCTGGCTTCAGCGTCCGCCAGACCTCACGGAGGCATCGGGGCAAATCAGGCCAAAAATAGACGGTCTCAAAGGCCGTGGCGGCATCGAAGTAGCTATCCTCAAACACCATATCCGCCACACTGCCTTGCAGAACGGCGCAACGCCCCTCCTGAATTGCAATTCGGTTGAGCTTTCTAGTCTTCTCCACGCTGACGGGCGAATAGTCGACGCCCTTGACGACGCCATGCGGGCATTTTTCAGCAGCCGTTTTATATTCGCCCCGCCGCCGCAGCCGCAATCCAGCACCTTGGCATTTGGCGCAAGTCGTAGAAATCGAAGTCCCCACCGCGCCACAGGGCTGTGGCCCAGGTTCATCATGGCAACCATAAGTTTTCCGCCGAGGCCCACGGGCTTGCGGGTGTTTTCAAAGAACGACATCTGGCCCCTCCGATTTCGTGCATTCCGCATAGGTCAACGGGAACGAGGCCTTCAGCACCGCGCTTTTCTGCACCGCCCAGCCGTTTTGACGCAGGAAACGCAGGTATTCCTCGCTTGTCCACCTGCTGTGGAGGGGGAATCCCGCCATACTCATGAAAAAGGCTTTTGCCTTGCCGGAAACCGAGTTCCCCGCGTGGGTGAAGGTTGGCGCGATGAGCACACCGTCGTCCTTCAGTACCCGCCTGATTTCTTGCAGTGCCTTTTCCGGATGCGGCACTATGTGAAGCGCGTTGGACGCGATCACCACTTCGAAGGACTTCTGTGCATAGGGCAGGCGGAACATATCTTGTACGGAAAAGTGCAGCTTTGCGGATTGATTGTCCCGCTTTGCTTCAAGGATCATCTGTGCAGAAGCGTCCGTAGCCTCGATGTGCACCGCCGCATCCACGATGCTCTTTGCGATAAGCCCCGTGCCGGTGGCAACCTCCAGTACGGTTTTTGCCTTCACCACCGGCCGGATCAGCCCATACATCTTCTCATACGCCGCCCGGTCCTTTCGCATGAAACGGTCGTACCGACCGGCATTCTTGTCCCAGAAGCCCTTGCGTTCGTGCATGGCTATCGCCCCCAAACAGTTAGAGCAATCTAACTATAACACACGAATCATGCAGTAAGATAAGGCTAACCTTATTTCTTGGCCAAGACGCATCTCTTCGGTTTTCGCTTATAACGGTGTGAGTCAGATACTAAGCTGGAGCTGAAGAAGGAGCTTGGCGGACGGGTAGGTCGATACTGGTTCCCGGAACGGTGATCCAGCCAATTACACCAGGGCCCTAGTCATTGAGTGGGAATAGAAAAATCCTTAGTTATGGGGGTATAAATTTGATTTCCTTTAGGATACCCCCCCATAACTATATGAATTGACCTGCTGACTCCAATGAAGATTGGAGGGCAACTGCCAGGGGTGACGGCCCAGCGAGTGTTATTTTGCGAGCTATGCGCGTTGAAAGCGACCTTTCGTGGCATAAACTACTTGCCGGAAGCCGCGGCTTTCAGAGTACGGCTTACGTGTACGTTTAACCTCCGTGGGCGACGGGGTGCCGCAAGGCGTAGAATATCGCTCACCTGTAGGGGCCTGCAGCGATGCGGGCCCCGCTTCGTATGAGGGGGCGCAACCGATGAAGATCGTATCCATCTCCCAGGACTTCTTCGACCTCGTCGAGGGCGACCGCGAGCTCATGCTTAAGCACAATCTCCCCTGCATCGTGGTGGTGAGGCTACGTTTCCGCGGGAAGCGCAGGGACTTCGCCGTGCCGCTGCATTCCAACATCGCCCCCAACGTGCCCAAAGACCAGTACTTTGCGTTGCCACCCCGCCCCACGACGAGCCCCGGCTGTCGCCACGGCATCCACTACATCAAGATGTTCCCCATAACCAAGTCCTACCAGCGCCGCTTCAGGACCGAGGGCTCGGCCTACTACGAGACGCTCCAGCGCATCATCGACGGCAACACCAAGCGCATTGTCTCCGAGTGCCAGGCGTACCTCGACCGCTGCGAGCGCGAGGGAAGGCCCCGCTTCGCCGTCGACATCGACCGTATCGTGGGGCTGCTGGAGGGCGAGAAGTAGGGCACCTCGGCTCAGTCTCGAGCCATGTGGAGTCGCTCCGCATTTTTGAACGCCGCGTGTGCGTCCCAAATACTTGAGAAACAAGCTGTGAAGTGCAGTGGCTCGAAGCGCGCCTCCGCCTCATCCGCGCGACGCTGGCTTCTTGCTTGAGCCGACTCCCGCTTCATCGCTTCCCGCTGTGCTGCGAGCGCCTGTTGTGCCTTGGTGCTCACCGCGGGCCGCTTAAGGGCTTTCGCTGCCTCGCGAGCGCGTCGCTTGGGATTCTTCGCGGGCTTGCTTGTTTCCGTGGCCTCGTCACCGAAGAACGAGAGCTTCGCCCATTTGCTTGTAACGAATTGCAGGATTTCCTCATTGGACGGTTCTGCACCGAAGACGATGCGGACGACGCCGTATCTGCCGTCCTCGACATGCTCCGCCAGCCCGACCCAGAATTGGCCGTCATGATATACGGTCAGGGTGGATGACACGCTGATCTGCATGGTTGGTTCCTCCTTTATGTAGATGACCATGCAGAGAAGGGACAGCCAAGGAGGCAGGTTACTGATGCGGACTCCCGCACGCCCACGACTACCCGACGGGGACTGTGTTTTCATCTCTGGTGCCCGCATTGTAGCACGCGCGGATTTACGATGTTGATCGCCGGCGCCTAGGCGGAGATGAAGGCGGTTCGATCTAGGTCAAGCCGGTCGCTCGTTCATGAAGCGGCCGATTCCCTGAAAATAAAAGGCGCCCACGAGGACACCTGCAGGCTATCTTCGAACTACTTGGTTTGGGGCAGACGGAGGAAAAAAATAGGGCAGAACCGCTTTCACGATCCTGCCCCGCAAACCCGAGGGTTTCTAACTGGCTCCATTATTCTGGGCTTCTCAGTTCTGTCATTGACCCAGGTATCACCCGTCTCCTATAGCGAGTGAATATAAAAATAGGGCAGAGTCGCTTGCGCAAGTCCGCCCCTAAAACCGTGAAGGTTTTGCTATCTGCAGGCTATTCTACCAACCCGAGCGATTCTGTCAACCTGCGAAGGAACTCGAGCGCGGAGCGAGCTGCGGCGTCGGGCCCCTTGTCGGGCAGCGCCTCGGTTTCACCGTCGGCCCTGGCGAACATCTCGGCGAGCTCGGATGCGGCGCGCGAGCGCGAGGAGCCCTCGGGTACCAAGCCGGAGTGCGCCACGAGCACGGTCGCGACCTCCTGCATGGCCGTATTCCCCATCCACTTTCTCCTGGTCGCCTTGGGAATTCCCACGGCGGCGACCCTTCGGGAGACGCCGCTGGACGCCGAGCCCCGGGCGGCGCCCCTCTCGGCGAAGCAGTTGATCAGGCACGAGCCGTGCGCGGCGCAGTTGCGGACGGACTTCACGCGCTTGAGGTCGTAGTGGGAGGCCTCGAGGCGCCTGTCGCCCCATCGCCTGGCGCAGAAGCGCACGAAGTCGATGAGGGTGCCGAACGAGGTGAGCTCAAGGAAGGCCCAGGCGGGCATGTCGCCGGAGTACTTCGCGTAGAGGCTCGAGCTGTAGGGGCTGCGGCCGCTCATCTTGAGCTCGCGCAGGCGGTACTCCCTGTTTGCAGTGGTAAGCGATGCCATGTAGTCGGCCACGATGGCGTAGCCGTCCTCTCCGCGGTCCTCCATCTCGCGAAGCAGTGTCACCTTCTGGAAATGCTCGATGTCGAGCGTCATGCCGAGCAGGGCGTGGCGCAGCTCCTGGTCGAGCGCCGCGAGCAGGCGCAGCTGGCCGAAGTCGAGGTCTACGTAGCGGCCGTCGCGCGGGCCTCCCTCGTATTTCGAGAAGAGTTTGCGGTAGGATGCGAGCTTGAAGAAGTTGCACTTGTCGCGCAGGTAGTCCGCGGCCTCTTCCTCGGAACACAGCTCGAAGGCTACGCCCTTCTGCTTGAGGTGCTCTATCTGCTGCTCGATCGTGAGGATCGGCTTCCTATCGTGGGGTTCGGCCATGCTCGGTCTCCTGTCATAAAAAGTATTGCCTATTTTACCAGCATGTTCTCGACATTCGATGGAGGCCTCATCGTCGACTCATGGGCAAGCCGCCTGATACGACTCCCTTTCCCTGTCAGCAGCGCAGTCGCCTGACCTGCGGCTTTGGAATCGCGTTGGAAGCCGCCCGCGACCAATCATTTGCAGTTGTTGCGAGTGGCTTGCGCGTGATGCTGCGGTTGAGTTTCAGAAACGGGCGATTCCGCCCAATCGGGCACCCGAATCACGGCCGGAAGCTCCTTTGGGACAAAAACAAAAACTCAATGCCCTGAGTTTGGAAAAAGTTTTTGAGGTTGTCCCAACTTTTGTCCCCGAAGCCGACGAAACGCGACATCGCGGCATTCGGCGGCACGCGTTCCATGTCGATGCCGAAAACTGGATGCAACTGGAATGACGGGACGACAGAACCAAAGCCATCGAGTGGGAGTAGGACGACAGGGTTCTGACCTGCGATTTTGAGTGCCGCACTATGCCGCTGAGTTTCGTTTCGTACGAGAGTCATGACAAAGCCACCAGCGACGGAGATGAGTAAAAGCGATTAAAGAGCCTCCGTTCCCTGCGTTGGGACGGAGGCTCTTTCTTTGCCGTTTTACTCCCTTGTCTCCGTTCGGGGATTATTTCCTGCTCATTTAGGGCTATTCGCGCTGAAAGATTTTGACTAGCTTGGTGTCCTTTATTTCGTAGACAATGTCTGCGACGTTCTCGACCAGCCTCTTATCGTGGGAGACGAACACTATCGTTCCGGCATAGGCGCTCATCATCTGCTCGAGGGCTTCGGCGCTCTTGATGTCCAGGTAATTTCCAGGCTCGTCCATGAGCAAGATGTTGTATCTGCCCAGCAGCATCTTCGCGAGTAGCAGCTTGATGACTTCGCCTCCCGAGAGAACGCCAACGTCCTTTGTCAGGTCGCGCGGTCCGATTCCCATAGAGGCGAGGATGCCTCGAATTTCGGTCATGCTGTACTCGCAACCATTCTGCATGAACGAGATCACAGACTGGCGGGCGTCGAACTTGTAACCTGTCTGTTCGAAGTAGCCGATCTCTGCTTTGGGAGAGATGTTGATACCGTCGGCGCGTCGAACGATTGCCTTCAGCAGGCTGGTCTTTCCTGTGCCGTTGCCACCGGTGATGGCCACTTTGGCACCGAGCGGTATCTCGAATTTCGCGTGGTCATAGAGCACGCAGTTGCCGAAGCTCAAGCTGAAATCATCTGCCGAGATGGGAAATTTGCTGTGCAGTTCCAGGGCCTTGCTCTGGCGGAAGCGCACGGCGCGAATGCTATCTGGGGCCTCGATCCCTTCGAGCGCTTCGAGGCGCTTCTCCATGTTCTTAGCTGCCTGATGCATTTTCTTCTGCTTGGTGCCGGTTGTTTTCTGATGCCCCAAGCGACCTGCATACTCGTTGCTTTTTTTCGCACCCTTCCGCTTGGCGTCGACCTGCCGTGCTTTTTTCCGCTGTTTTTCGATGGCGGCTTCGAGGCGATCGCGCTCGCGCATCGCCTCTTCGTATCGAGTCGCCTGAGCTTTGCGCTCTTCTTCTTTCTGTCGCAGATAGTCGGAGTAGTCACCCCAGAATTCGGAAATACCGCCGTCTTTGAGCTCCCAGATCTTGTCTACCACCTGGTCGAGAAAATGACGGTCATGGCTCACGATGAGCAGGGCCCCATCAAATGCCTTGAGCTGTCCGACGAGAAGGCGGATGCCGTCTTGGTCGAGGTGGCTCGTAGGCTCGTCGGCGAAGATCGCGCTTGCATGCTGGGAGAGCGCAGAGGCAATCTTGGCGCGTGTTTCCTCCCCGCCGCTCATCGTCTCCTGCGCCACTTCGGCGACGTTGAGACGGGAGAGCATCTCGCCGTTGTCCTGAGCCGCATCAAGGTCGAGTTCGTCGAGCTGGCCGATGAGGGCAATGCTGCCGAAGCGCCTGACGTCGGCGTCCGCAATGGTTAGATTGCCGCTCAGGATTTTTAGCAGGCTGGTTTTGCCTGCACCGTTGTCTCCTACCAAGCCGATGCGATCGTAGGGGTAGATTTCCAATTCTTCGATGTCCAGAATATCGCGGCCGGCATATTCCAAAAAGATGTCTTTAGCTTTGACTATGAGTTCCATAAGTTGAACCACCTTTTGTGTATTGTCGTTTTCTGGAAGCGCAGCCATGCCAATAAAGAATCGTTCACGTCGATTTTTCGCCTTTGCCCGATTGCCGGCGTGAGCGTTTTGGCCTTGCGCAAGCCGGCAAATCCGAAAATGATAGTTGGCGGCGAATAAGGAGCGCGATGTGGGATGTCGGCGCAATACCTCGTCGTCGCAAGGGCTTGAAGGCTGACGCGCGAACCGATGGCTGCCGCCTCTTTTTTCGAATGCTTGGGCTATTGAATCTGCCCGGAATCTTTTTTCCCCACGTTTCGGACGCTTGGAGCGAGAAGCATCGCCAACGCAAGCAGTGTCATGGTCGCTCCAGAACCGACGGACCACAACGGAGCTCCGAGCAGGTGCGCAAAAACGGAGGGGGCTGCGAGGCCCATGGGCATGGCCCACGCCATAATGGTTCCATAGAGACCAAAAACGCGGCCTAGGTACTCAGGAGGTATCTGCTCCTGCATAAGGGCAGTCTGGGTTCCCGCGTACAGCGGGGAGCATGCGCCCATAAGAAAGCTCGCCGGTAGGAAAGCGGCGAACAGCGACGGGCCGAGCAATCCGGATGCGATTGCGACGACGCCGAAGCCGGCGATTGCGGCGACCATGGTGAGCGACCTATTGCGGAACCCTCCCGTGGCCGCCAAAATGCCGGACCCAGCCAGCATGCCTGCGGAGAAAAGGACCTCCACCAAAGCAGCATCCCCCGTGCTACCGCCAAAATGTCCCAAGGTCATTATTGGGAACAATGCCGCGAGTGGGGAGAACGCGAAAGCGAAGACGAACCCGCACCAAAGAATGGCGAACAGCCCCCTGTATCCCCTGATCAGCTTGTAGCCGTCCGAAATCTCAGAGAAAAGTTCTCGAACTTTATTGGAAAAGGACGAGCTGCGGTCGGCTTCGTCGAGTCCTCCTGCGTCTATCTGAGCGGCGAGGACAGCTAGAGAAGCGAAAAGCGCCCCCAGCACGTCGAGGGCAATCATGGCGGTAATGCCCGCCACAGGATAAATCACTGCCGCGAGCGCGGCGCCAAGAATGTATCCGGCGGACTGAATCGCTTGCATCACTCCCGATAGGCGAACGAGATGCTCTGGCGGGGCGAGATGGGGCGTGAGGGATTGGGAGGCCGGCGTGTAGAACGAAGTGCCAGCTGCGCGGAGAAACAGGGCGATGAGTATTGACCACGCAGGTAAGCTGCCGGCCAACGAGGCAATCGCCAAGGCGGCGCCCACCGCGGCAACGAAGAGGTCGGCGCCGATGAGAACACGTTTCAAAGGCAGTCTGTCGACAACGGCGCCCGCAAGGACTCCGAACAAAGCAATCGGCAGAAAGCCTGCTAACGATGCCAGGGAGAGGAGGGAAGATGATCCTGTCGTGAGGGCGATATGCCAAATGAGACCCATTTGGAGAATCGAGCTCGTCAATGTCGACACGAGCTCCCCGCCCCATACGAAACAAATCTTAAATTGCCATGAATGGCACAGCGAAACAGACCTGCGCCGAGAGGTTTCAAACATCATGGTTATGTCCAATCGTGGAATGGCGTGCAAAACAGCGCGACGCCATAACAGCGCCGCTTTTTAGGCGCTCATCCACGTGCGGAAAAGACCAACCACGACACCCCTCCTTCGCTGACTCAGTTCGGCAAACCACGCAATTTTAAGGAGGCTGAAGCTCGTTTGTCAAGGATTGCCTGTCGGCAAGGACAATCCTTTCTGGCCATTCGATCCCTTTTGTATCTTTGGTTGCGTAGGTGACCCGCCAGGGCTATTACGCGTGGAAGAGGCGCCTGCCGAGCTGGCCGATGAGGCGCTGAAGATGGCCCTGGTCAGGCGAAACGATCCCAAGGGATGCGTACATCATTCGGATAGTAAGAATGTTGCCAGCAGGTTTTGCGGCAACCGCAAAGGAGCCGTATCCTGCAGCTGGAATCACGTTGCAGCATCCTGACCCGCATTCCGATTGGCGGACGGCCCGCTTCGGCATCCTGACCAGCACAGCGATCGAGCCTTGTCATTCCTTGGATATGCCGGTTGCTCGGGGCGGTCCCGACGGAGGCCCTCGCCTCCCCGGTCCGTGACCCAAGAAGGGCAAGCATGCTGATCTGCATGGCTGGTTCCTCCTTTATGTAGACGACCATGCAAAGAAGGGACAACCGAGGAGGCAGGTTACTGATGCGGGCTCCCGCACGCCCATGACTACCCGACGGGCTTTTTTTCATCTCCGATGCCCGCATTGCAGCATGAACGAATGTGCCTCGACATCTCTGCTGGCATGGTACGACTGGGATCGCACCTCGACGCATCCTTGCGCATACTGCCTTCCAGGTTTCGAAACCGGGAAGGAGAGTGTATGTGAGCGACGATATCGGCGCCGATTCTATCCATCGGGGATGCATTCCCGAAGATTCTCATCACTCGCACGAGGCATGAGCCCCATACCCGGGAGGGCGTGCTCGTGCTGAATTTCGCGAGGTGGCTGCTTGGCGGGTAGGGTTCTGAACGTCGCATTGGGATATCGCGCGACAGGGCACGCAGGGCTGTTTGTGCCCGCACGGGAAACGCCGTCGCCATGCGGGCGGCCTGTCGTGTCCGATTAGCCTTTTGCTAAACAGGCTTACGCCAACTCATGGGCAAGCCACCTGAGACTATTCACTTTGCTTATCGTTGACAAAGACCTGTGGCCTGCGGTTTTGTGAACGGCTCGTAAGCCACCCGCGTCGACTCACTTACTGTTGAAGCTGGTGGCTTGCAGGCTCAAAGGCGGTTGAGTTTCAAAACGGGCGTTTTCGGCGATATCGAGCCTCCAAAGGCGGCTCTCCGTGCCCCTTGGGACAAAAATAAAAACTCAAAGCCCTGAGTTTGAAAAAAGTTTTTTGAGGTTGTCCCAACTTTTGTCCCCGAAGCCGACGAAACGCGACATCGCGTCATTCGGCGGCACGCGTTCCGTGTCGATGCCGAAAACTGGGTGTAACTGGAATGACGGGACGGCAGAACCGACGCCATCGAGTGGGAGTAGCCGAGGGTCTAAAACGGCACGTCACAAAAGGTAGTGAATAGCAATGAAGCCCCAGGTAGAATTGGCTATCTGGGGCTTCTTCATGTAACGCCGCGATGCGCTCCATAACGCTCTATTTGGGGAATTTAGTTCAGGCAATGAAGACGGGCGCATGAACGCAGAAAGGACGGCACGAGGCCCACTTGAATCCACGGCACTCATCCGCATTATCGTTGCCCCAATGTCTTCTGCATCAAGCGAGGTCGGCGGTTAAGTAACGGCTCGGCGAGTGTTATTTTGAGAGCTACACGCATCTAAGGCGAGTTTTCGTGGTAAAAACTACTTGCCGGAAGCCGCGGCTTTCAGAGTACGGCTTACGTGCACGTTTAACCTCCGTGGGCGACGGGGTGCCGCAAGGCGTAGAGTATCGCTCACCTGTAGGGGCAGCGCCGCTTCAGGACCGAGGGCTCGACCTACTACGAGACGCTCCAGCGCATTATCGACGGCAACACCAAGCGCATTGTCTCCGAGTGCCAGGCATACCTCGACCGCTACGAGCGCGAGGGAAGGCCTCGCTTTGCCGTCGACATCGACCGCATCGTGGGGCTGCTGGAGGGCGAGAAGTAGGGCACCTCGGCTCAGTCTCGAGTCATGCGGAGCCGCTCCGCATTTTTGAACGCCGCGTGTGCGTCCCAAATACTTGAGAAATAAGCTGTGAAATGCAGTGGCGCGCCCGTGCCCGTGCATAGCCGTCACCATCAGCGTCTACGGTGCGCTACGACATCACGGGCAAACCGCCTGACAAGCCGAGCATCCTGATCGTTCCGTCTATGAGCTACGTTGCCGTGCGGGGCAAGGGCGATCCCAATGCCGAAGGCGGCACGTAGCAGAACGCGTTGCCCATGCTCTACGGCGTTGCCTATACCATAAAGATGTCGAAGAAGGACCTGCGGGAAATCGAAGGCTATTTCGACTTCGTCGTGCCGCCGCTCGAGGGCTTCTGGTGGCAAGACCGCGCCGATGGCGAGATCGATTACACGAGGAAAGACGACTTCAACTTTATCTCGTGCATCCGCCTGCCCGATTTCGTCACTTGCGATAGTTAGTGGTCGGGGACGTTCTTTAACGACTAGTCATTTAAGAACGATCCCAATGACTATGCTGCTTGCCTTCGTTATCTGACGACCTGGACGGCAAGTGCGCTCAACTGGATAAGAAAAAGCCGGGGAAAACGTCCCTGGCACTTGGAAGCCTTGCTTGCGGAAAACCAATTATTTTTAAATCATGGGCTGTGCGAAAAGGCAAGTACATGAAACGATCGCTCCAATGGCGAAGTCCCAGCCTGCGCGCCAGCCCATAGGCAAGCCACCTGAGACCACTCACTTTGCTCACCGCTGACGAAGACTTGCGACCTGGGGTTTGCGAGCTGCTCGCAGAACCCAGGTCGCATATCAAGCTTTAGACTGACTCAGCCAATCACTTCTCGTCAGGCAAGTGATCTGTTCTGTACGGATGTCGTCCATCAGCTCACAGCAGACGTCCTTACGGGTGTGGTGCCAAATAAAGCCGCATTTTTCCTGAACGCGTTTCGATTTCTCGTTCCCGTCGAAGTATCCGCACCAGATTTTGTCTAGTTTCAAGTCCTCGAAACCATGGCGGACGAGCTCTCGAACCGCCTCCGGTATCAGCCCCTTGCCCCAGAACGGGACGCCGATCCAGTAGCCTATTTCTCCCTCAGTGTCCGGAATCTCCTTGTCGGACCGCGCGCCAATCATCAACCCTATGCTTCCGATGGCCCTGTTGTCTTCCTTCAGGCAAACGGCGTACGTCTCCGGCGCGGAAAACACGGTGCGGATGATTTCGGCGCTGTCGTCAACGCTCGAGTGAGGCGGCCAGCCGGCAATCGGCCCCACCCTGTCGTCCTTCGCGTATCTGTACAGGTCCTCTGCGTCCGTTTCGGCCCATGGGCGCAGTATCAGCCGCCCGGTTGCCAGTTGTATATCCATCTCCATCGACTACTTTCGATTGATGCTCAGTGCCCATTGTATTCGCTACGATTAAACTCGGCACAGGGGATACTGGTTTTCCGTGCGAAAACGCTCATGCCGCTAAATTGAGCGACCGCCTGTACTGCAGCGGGATCATCCGCCCGAGCGATCCCTTAATCCGTCGCCCGTTGCGCCAATCGGCAGAAGCCACGCGTGGACGCTAATCGCTCGAGCGAATCGTCGTCGGTTTCCGTTTAACGATTTCTTTTTCCGCTATTATCCGACCCTCGGACTTCCTCGTGATAGAAGTAGTCCACGATCACCGGATGCCCCTGGGGGACTCTGCCATAAGGCATTTCGTTGTCCACAAAGGGGCAATCGTACTTCTTGGCCATTTCCTCGGCTTTTACTTCAAGCGCTTCAAAATAGCTACGGTTGCGCTTGTTATAGATCTCATCGTAAAGCGGTACGAGATCGGGATGTTTCTCGGCGATATAATCCAGGATCGCTTTTTTGAAACCACCCCGAAGATTGAGATTTTCGAGCCAAAACAAATCGCACCGATCCTTTACTCGCTCAAAAATCATCTCAAAATCCGTGATGCCGGGAAATACCGGGGACACGAAGCAGACCGTACGGATACCTTCGTCATACACCTGCTTCATAGCAGCGATACGACGCTCGATGCTCGACGCGGAGTCCATATCGTTCTTGAAGTTCTCATCCAGCGTGTTGATCGACCATGAAACGGTCACTCGTCCAAGCTTCTTCAGCAGATCGATATCCCGTACCACAAGATCGGACTTTGTGCAGATCAGAATATCTGCATCGCTGCCAATCAGCTGCTCCAGGAGTTTCCTGGTATTCCCGAATCGCTCCTCCTGTGGATTGTAGCCATCCGTCACAGAACCGATAACCACCCGCTGTCCAGCGTATTTCTTCGGATTCTTGATTTCCGGCCAATGCTTCACATCAAGAAAGGTGCCCCATTCCTCCTTGTGTCCGGTAAAGCGCTTCATAAAGGAGGCATAGCAATACTTGCAGGCATGCGTGCAGCCTACATAGGGATTGACCGAGTAGCCGCCCACCGGCAGGCTGGACTTGG
This sequence comes from uncultured bacterium, assembly GCA_905215135.1. GTDB lineage: Bacteria > Actinomycetota > Coriobacteriia > Coriobacteriales > Coriobacteriaceae > Collinsella. The sequence goes on along the minus strand of CAJMOX010000003.1, from coordinate 177,122 downwards.
TCATGATGTTCTTTGCTTCCACCTCATTGATGAGGATTCCATCGATCACTTCCGCCATGTTCTCTGCACCTCCAGCACTCTTTCGAATTCTTCCGGCAATTCCTGAATCATGTTTTCGTCCCCTATGACAGAGACGAGGTCTTCCTTCATAAACATTGGAATGCCAAGCGCGTGCGCCTGGTCCGTCAAAGACCATGCCCACTCCGGTTCCGTATGAACCTTCCTGCTCTGCGCCCCGGTCATGGTACCGACGACGATCCAGTTGATTCCGGAAAGGTCGACCGTACCGGGATCGTCGAATAGCGGCTCAAAAGTAACGAAGAAGTGATTTGCTTTGACGTTTTTCCGAAGGGCGTCGATACGCCACAGCTCCGCTTTCCTCGTCACCGTAACGCCGAACCATGCGTTTTCCAGGTCGGTATCTAAATCCAGCAAATCGGGTCTCTTGGTCAGGAACAGGAACTGATGCTGTGGATTCTCATGGATCTTTGCAAATACCTCGTCTCGCCATTCCAGCTTCCACCCGGAGAGATCGCTCATGCCGGTAAGGAGAAAGTTCTGCGGGCGTTTCTTTTCCATCATCTTGAGCTTGCTCGGGAAGAACGCAGGATCAGCGAAGTCGTCAATCATATGCCAACGTTTCACATTGTTACGGGCATAGCAATATGGACATCCCACCGTGCAGCCGATGACGATATTCATATTCTGAATCTGATTTTTGATGCAGATGCTCATAACGCCTGCCTACCTGCCTCTCCCGTAAACACGCAATCAGCCTCCCCCACCTTGCGGGCAAAAGCCTCGATATCTTGCTTGCAAGCAGCAGGCTCGCAATCGCTCAAATCGTATGACGTGCCGCCGTTTCGATAGACGGCCCGATGGGAAAACGATCGGCTGACAAGCCCGATGCCGAGCTTCTCGTACAGGGTCATCCTTGCTCCCTTTCAACTATTATAAACATGTGTCTATAAACAGTATCCTTGTTGATTTTCGCAGGGGCAATGAACAAACGCGTGCACCTGTCGATAAACGAACAGCTACTGGACATTGTCAAACGACTCAGATTGGAGAGGCGATGGGAGAAACCAAGATCGACCGCCGGCGGCGCTACACCCTCTCGGTCATACAGGAGGCGTTCTTCGCGCTGCTGGTCGAGGTCGGCTTCGCGAAGATGACGGTGGCGGACATCTGCCGCCGCGCCGAGATCAACCGGGGAACGTTCTATCTGCATTACGAGGATAAGTACGCGCTGCTCGATGCGCTTATCGACGAGGCATTGGCAGCGGCTCCCCCGCTTGAGGGGGTTGAATCGGCAGCGCTTTGCCAGCGTCCGCCGGCAGACGGCGATTATCGCCTGCTTTATTCGGACAGCGACGCATACGCTCGCGTAGCCCAGCGCGTCATAGAACGCGGAGCGGAGCAGATGGTTCCCTGGGTCATGGAGAAAACAGGGCTTTCACGCGAAGACGCCTTCCTGCTCTTCGTCCACAACGTCCAGGGCAATCTGGCCGTCAACCGCCTGCTCGGCTGGAGACGAGGCCCCGAGTTCGCCCATGCCCAGGAGCTGCTCAACGCCTATTCCGAAGGGGGCTTACTGGCGGTATCCGCTCTTCGCGATTCCGATAACCCATCGTGACCTGCGATTCAGGAATACCAGCCTCCGAGCCCTCTCGTTCGGAGGCTGCGGCTAAAACCTCATTGCGCGTCTACCGCTCCGCGCTACTCGCCGCTCGTCCACGCCGCCGAGAGCAGGGCGCCCAAATCGGCCTGGATCGCCCCTGCCTTGCTTCCAAGCTGCAGCGGAGCCGAGCCGCCCGAGATGTTTACGCTCAGCAGGTGCGCATCCGGCAGCTTCGCGGTCATGCTCCAGAACGGGAGCGTGATGATGCCGGGGGTCATCTCGCCCACGCCGAGCTCCAGCAGCAGCACGTGGCTACTACCGCGCTCGCGCACGAAGCGCTCGTATCGTCCGAGGCTCTCGCGCCATGCCGCACCCTGCAGAAACGTGTCGTCGCGCACCCACGGCACAAGCTGCCAGCCGCAGTGCGGGCATCGGGGGACATCCTCGCTGCGGATCTCGAACCCCGCCATGCCCGCGAGCATGCGCTCGACGTAGGGGCTCGCCTCGAAGAGCTCGTCGCAGCATGGCTGCTTGCATTGAAGGTGCGCGAAGCTTCCCTGATAGTTGCAGATCCTCTCGGTGGGAAACGTCTTCTCGACTTGGGTGTCTACATTGGTGCTCAGGATGAAGTAGTCCTTATGGCCGATGAGGGACCGTAGGTCGAGATAGGGCTGCGAGGTCGGCTCGCGCAGCATGAAATCGATATATCGCGCGTAGTAGGCCCATTGCTGCTCGAGGCTGGGGTAGAGGTAGTAGAAGCCGTCGAAAAGACTCTTGAAGCCAAAGGCTTGCTGCCAGTCCGTCATTCCGGCGCGCGCCATGCCTGCGCGGTTGTAATGGTTGAACCCGGCGGCGCTCGACATGCCCGAGCCGATGCCGACGATGATGGCGTCGGCATCGTCGATAAGGCTTCGAAGCCTACGCGCTTCTCTTTCTAGGGGTGGCATCGGGCGATCTCCTCGAAAGCCGGGGCCATATCGCCGTCAACGAGAATCGTCTCGCACAAAGCGTCGGGCGCCATGGCCTGGCCGTAGTTGAACACGATGTAGGTGGCGTGCTCGCAGGCGTTCGCGATCTGGGCGAGCATGCGCTTTATGACGCCGTTGTGCAGTCCCACGCCAAGTTCGAGGATGGCGACCCTGCCGTTGCGATGGGCTTGCACAAGGCGCGCGAGATCTTCGAGCTGTGCCATGGCGAGGGCATCTGGATGGGCGAGACGCTGCTCGTCAATCGACGTGCGCGTGCTCCCCTCCGTCTCGAGCACGCGGTTCTCGTTGAACCCTGCACGTGCGAAGTGCCCGTCAATATTGCACGTGATCACGTAGGTGTCAGCGTGCTCCGTAAGATGCCGCAGCTCGTTCATGAGCGGGCTGGGCTCATACTCGACATACTCCTTTTGATGGAACCGCTCGACCCATCGGCGTCGCACGTTTGCATCCGGAGAGGCGAGCCCCTGCAGTATGCAGCCGATGCCGTCGGTCTGAGCGAGGTCCCCGTACGTCTCTCGGAAATGTGCATCGGTGCAGAAGAGATTGAGCCCCTCCGCCATGTCGAGTCCGTTGCTGGCGCCGATGATGACAAGATCCGCCTCGGCTAGCGTCCTACCTATGCGAACTGCTTTCGCCGTCTCCATGCGCTACCTCCCCAGCGTCTTGCGCACGTCGGCGAGCACGTCGGCGATATCGGCGCGAACGGCGAGCCCCCGATCCTCGATCGCGCGGGGGAGGAACTGCGTCTTGTTGTTTACGGCGATGTAGCTGGCCTGCGGTAACTGCGCCGTGAGGGCCCAGAACGGCTCCTGGATAAACGCGGGCGTCATGCGGCCCACACCCAGCTCGAGGAAGAGGATCCTCTGCCGCGCGTGCGCGTCGAGCCAGTCGGACATCTTGCGGTACTGCTCCTCGTAGAGCTCGCCCTGCAGGAAGTTGCCGTAGCCGCGAACCCAGGGGAACGCCTCTGCCCCGCAGTGCGGGCAGCGTGGCACGAGCTCTGTCGGAACCTCTAGGCCGTCTCCCATGGCCTCTACCATACGAGAGACCGGCTCGACCGTATCCCACACCGCGTCGGTGCAACAGCGGGAGCACTGAAAGAAGCGGTGGTCGCCTTGGATCTCTGCCACTTTCTCCCAGGGATAGAGCTTCACAAACTGCGTGTCCTGGTTGGTGGTGAGCACGAAGAAATCCTTCTCGGCGAGAATGGCGTCGAGGTCCCTGTAGGGCTTGCGCAGCGAGGCGTTGAGCGTGGTGTCGAGGAAGGTGGCGAGGTATCCCCAGCGCGCCTCGGCGGTGGGCCAGCGGTAGAACGACCCCTCGAAAGCGCCCTTGAAACCGTAGCGCTCGGCGAATTTGCCGAAATGCCTGCGATAGGTTGCGTTGTCCTCGTAATAGAAGTCGCCGCCGCCCGCCGCGGAGAGCCCGGAGGCCCCGCCCACCAGCACGCAATCGGCTTCCTCGATCATGCGGGCGAAGTCCTCGATTTGCTGGTCGTAGGGCTCGGGCTCGCGGTCACTCAGCTCATAGGGCGTGCCGCCGTTTCGATAGGCTGCTTGATGGGAAAACGATCGGTTGGTGAGATTGATGACGAGCTGCTCGTACGGAGTCATTCGATACCCTCTTTCAGCTATAATGAACAGGTGTCTATAAGCAATATCGATGTCGATTTACGCAAGAGCAATGAACAGCTCCGAGATGCTGTCGATAAACGAGCAGCTGCTGGGTATTGTTGGGCAGATCGAACGGAGGAGCCATGGATACAGGGAAAATCGACCGTCGCCGGCGCTATACGCTCTCGGTCATACGGGAGGCGTTCTTCGCGCTGCTGGCCGAGGTCGGCTTCGCGAAGATGACGGTAGCGGATATCTGCCGCCGCGCCGATATCAACCGTGGCACGTTCTATCTGCACTACGAGGACAAGTTCGCCCTGCTCGACGCGCTTATCGACGAGGCCTTGGCGGCGGTGCCGCCGCTCGAGGGAACGGAGGCGGGTGCCCTCTGCCAGCGTCCGCCGGCAAACGATGACTATTATCTGCTCTACTCGGATGACGACGCGTACGCCCGGGTGGCACAGCGCGTCGTCGAGCGCGGCGCCGAGCAGATGGTTCCCTCGATCATGGAGGAGACTGGGCTTTCGCGCGAGGACGCCTATCTGCTCTTCGTCCACAACGTCCAGGGAAATCTCGCGGTCAACCGCCTGCTCGGTTGGAGGCGAGGGCCCGAGTTTGCCCACGCTCAGGAGCTGCTCAGCGCCTATTCCGAAGGGGGCATGCGGGCGGTATCGGCTCGTCACGATCCCCGTAGTTGATTTTAACCGCAGGCCATTTCGGGCAGGCGACGTTGCTATGGCCCCTCTTTGGTTTTCGATGTTGTATAAGGCAATTGCAATCGCCTTGAGCTTCTTTAGGGAACTTGAGCAAGAGATATGGCCTGCTGGCGATTGATTAACCCCATTTGTTTTGGTTACAAGAAAAAATGCTGCGCGCCTGCAGCATGAAGGAGAGGGAATCCTATGAATATCGTTGTATTGAGCGGCAGCCCGCGTAAGGGCGCCAATACCGATACCATGGTCGAGGCGTTTGCCGAGACCGCGCGTGAGGGCGGCAATACGGTCGAGGTCGTCCGCGTTGCCAGCAAGAAGATCGCCGGCTGCTTGGGATGCCAGTACTGCTTCGCCCATGAGGGCGTCTGCGTGCAGAAGGATGACATGGCCAACGTGATTGAGTCGCTGAAAGACGCCGACATGGTCGTCTTCGCTTCGCCTATCTACTGGTTTGATATCACCGCACAGGAGAAGGCTGTCATCGACCGCCTGTACGCCTTCGGTGCTACGGGCTTCCCGTTCACCAAGACGGCCCTTTTACTCGATATCCACAGCGAGGGCGTCTATGATGCGGCGATCGCTATGTACAAGTCAACCTGCGCGTACTGCAAGTGGGAGGACCAGGGCATTGTCACCATTAGCGGCATGACCGAGCGCGACAGCATGGCATCCTCGCCCAAGTTGAAAGAGGTGCGAGAGCTCGCTCGCAAGCTCGCCTAAGGACAAGAAGAACGCATGGCAATCAGCGTTGGTGGAAATGCTTGCTATCCTTACCAAGAGATAGGGGTGTATTCCCTCAAGTGCCGTATAGAACAATTTTTAAACGCAGAAAAATAACTGAAAACAAATTAATCCGCGTTAAAATATTGTCAAACAGAAGTTCATGAGGGAAGGTTGCGTATGCGTCGCAAGGCAGACGAGCTCCTTAGGGAATGGCGAGACAGGGCTGATAGAAAACCTTTGCTGGTCAAAGGCGTGCGCCAGTGTGGCAAGACCTATCTGCTCAGAACGTACGCTCAGGATCTTTTCGAATCGGTTGTCTACGTTAATCTTGAGAACGACCGGTCGGCGCGAGCGGATTTTTCGGGCGGTCTTGACCCTCATTCGATTGTACGCGCGATCGAGGCTCGTACGGGACAGCGTATCGTGCCTGGCAAAACCTTACTGTTCATTGACGAGATCCAGGCATGTGAGGAAGCGCTCACTTCCCTTAAATACTTTTGCGAAGATGCTCCCGAGTATTACGTTGCGGCTGCTGGGTCGCTTCTTGGGGTTGCCATTAACCATCAGTCGTATTCGTTCCCCGTCGGAAAGACCGACTTGATTGAGATGACTCCACTCGATTTCGAGGAGTTTCTCTGGGCGATGGGGCACGATCAGCTGGTCGACGAGATACGCTCATCATTCGAGTTTATGGGTCCTCTCGCGCCAAGCCTTCATGAAAAGGCGCTTGGGCTCTATCGGCAGTATCTTGTTGTTGGCGGAATGCCCGAGGCGGTCCAAACGTACATCGATGATCAGTCAATCATTGATGTGGCCGAAAAGCATCGGATTATTCTCGACGGATACTCCGCCGACACTAATAAATATGCTGATGAGCGCTTGAGCGCAAAGACGCGTGCGTGCTTCGATTCCATTCCACAGCAGCTTGCCAAAGAGAATCGTAAATTTCAATACAAGGTAGTGCGAGCGGGGGGCAATGCGTCTCTCTTTGGAGATGCTCTCGACTGGCTTGTATTGTCGGGTACGGTGGCGCGCTGCAGCCTAGTCGGGCAGATCGAAAGCCCTTTAGAGGCCTTCGTTAACCCTTCTGCTTTTAAAATCTATCAGGCGGATACAGGGCTGCTCGTCTCCAAGGCCGGTGCTCAACGCGCCGATATTCTTTCCGGTATCGGCGGCACGTTCATGGGTGCACTTACCGAAAACTACGTTGCCCAACAGCTTTCAGCCATGGGCTATCCGCTGCATTATTGGGCGCGAGATAATCGTGCGGAAATCGACTTTGTAGTAGAGAAGCAGGGATGCTTGTCTGCGATTGAAGTCAAGGCGGGAGAGAACACAAGATCTCGAAGCCTGTCCTCACTTAAAAAGACCCATCCGGGCGTGCGCCGAATCAGGCTATCGACTAAGCCCTTCGGAATGAATGATGGGCTGATGTCTGTTCCACTTTATGCGGCATTTTGTCTATAGGGATGATGCTGCTGTAATGCATGGGGCCCGGAGCGCGATGTTGCTGCGCTCCGGGCCCCGCTGCTTAGTTAAACCATGACGGTTTGGCTGCCGTCGTCCTAGTCAAACAGGCTCGGCATGTCGTTTTCTTTCATGAGGGCACCGGCAGAGGGCAGGCTCTGCGCGGTGAACTTCTCGGCCGAGACGCCGGCACCAAGAATCTCCTCGGTCGTGCCGACGGTGGTGACCGAGCGGCCCTTCTTGGCCGTGAAAGCCTGGACGCCCTGCGTGTTGGTGGTCGTCTTGGTCTTGAGCAGCGAGGTGTTGAAGTTCATCAGGCGGTAGTCGCTCGAGACCAGCGCGAGGTCGCGGTCTTCCTTGAGCACCTGCGCATGCAGCAGCTTGCTGCCGCCGTAGATGGCGTTCTTCAGGCGCTTGCGGTTGGTTTTGGTGACGTATCCGGAAAGTGCGACGCGCACCACGCGGCCGTTCTCAAAGACAAACAGCACGTCGGCCTTGTAGTCCTCGGGGTCGATGACCCAGATGACGCTCTCGTCGGGTTCCATCTCAAGATCGGTCGGCAGGTACGAGCCCAGCTGGGCCGACTTGGTGTCCTCAAACGCCGCAACCTTGCACTTGTACACCTGGCTCTTGTTGGTAAAGACCAGCAGCTCGTGGGTGTTGGAGGACAGGAACTCGATAAAGGGTTTGTCGCCGTCCTTGTACTTGAGCGTGGTCGCCTTTTTGAGCACGCGGTCCGTCATCTTCTTAAGGTAGCCATCGCGCGAGAGCATGATGGTGACCGGGTACTCCTCGACCTCGGGCTCCAAGCTTACCTCGATAACCTCATGGGGCTCGATCCTGCCCGTGCGGCGCGGCATCACGTACTTCTTGTTGACCGCGGCCAGCTCGTCGCTGATGACCTTCTTGATGTTCTCCTCGCTGGAGAGGATCTCCTCAAGCTCGGCGATCTCGCCCTCAAGCTTTGCAATGTCCTTGGTGCGGTTGAGGATGTACTCCTCGTTGATGTTGCGGAGCTTAAGTTCGGCAACAAACTCGGCCTGGGTTTCGTCGATGTCAAAGCCCTTCATAAGGTTGGGCACGACCTCGGCTTCGAGTTTGGTGCCGCGGATGATGGCGATGGCCTTGTCGATGTCGAGCAAAATCGCCTCGAGGCCGTGCAGCAGGTGCAGGCGCTCGGACTTTTTGCCAAGGTCAAAGTTAATGCGGCGACGCGTGGACTCAATACGCCACTTGACCCACTCGTGCAGGATCTGGCGCACACCCATAACGCGGGGATAGCCGTCGACCAGCACGTTAAAGTTGCACGAGAACGAATCCTGCAGCGTGGTCGAGCGGTAGAGCTTGGCCATGAGCTTGTCGGGGTCGACGCCGCGCTTAAGGTCGATGGCGATGCGCAAGCCCGAGAGGTCGGTCTCGTCGCGGATGTCAGCGATCTCTTTGACCTTGCCCTCCTTGGAGAGCTTGACGATGCGCTCGATGATGACATCGGTCTTGGTGGTGTAGGGAATCTCGTAGACCTCGATGATGCGCTCTTCGGGGATCCAACGCCAACGGGAGCGAATCTGGAAACTACCAAGGCCGGTCTCGATGATCTTCTCCATCTCCTCGCGGCGGTAGATAATCTCGCCGCCGGTCGAGAAGTCGGGCATGGGCATGTACTCGAGCAGGTCGCAGTCGGGATCCTGCAGGTAGTGCATCGTGGCGGTGCAGACCTCGTTGAGGTTGAAACCGCAGATGTCGGACGCCATGGCGACGCCGATGCCCTTATTGGCCGAGACAAGGATGTTGGGGAACGTGGTGGGCAGCAGGCGCGGCTCCTTCATGGCGCCGTCGTAGCTGTCGACGAAGTCGACCGGGTCCTTGTCGATGTCCTTGAAGATCTCGGCGCTGATGGGGGAGAGCTTGGCCTCGGTGTAACGCGAGGCGGCGTAGCTCAGGTCGCCCGAATAGTACTTGCCAAAGTTGCCCTTCGACTCCACGAAGGGGGCAAGCAGCGCTTCGTTGCCCGTCGCCAGGCGCACCATCGTTTCGTAGATCGCGGCATCGCCGTGCGGGTTGAGCTTCATGGTCTGACCCACGATGTTGGCGCTCTTTTGGCGCTCGCCCTTGAGCAGGCCCATCTTGTACATAGTGTAGAGCAGCTTGCGGTGCGAGGGCTTAAAGCCGTCGATCTCGGGGAATGCACGCGAGACGTTGACGCTCATAGCGTAGGGCATGTAGTTGACCTCGAGCGTCTGCGTAATCGGCTGGTCGGTGACCTCGGAGTGCAGGCCGATGACGTTCTCGGCGTTGACCTGCTTTTTCTTTGGCTGGTTCTTCGTCTTCTTCTTTGCCACGATTTCCTCTTGAACTTCTTATAGGCCGTCGTTATCGATTTGCTGCTACTGCAGGTCCAGCTGGTCCAGGTATTCCTTGCCGTGCTCGGAGATATGGCGCTTGCGGCCCGCCTCGTCGTTGCCCAGCAAAAGGTTGAACATGGTTTCCATCTTGGTGACGTCCTCGGGCTCCACCTTGATCAGGCGGCGCGTCTCGGGATTCATAGTGGTGAGCCACATCATGTCCGGGTCGTTCTCACCAAGACCCTTGGAGCGGTTGATCGAGCACTTCTGGTCGCCGATTTCCTTGAGGATGCCGTTTTTCTCGAGCTCGGTGTAGGCAAAGTAGGTCTTCTCTTTGCAGTTGATCTCGTAGAGCGGCGATTCGGCGATATACACATAACCTTCGTCGATAAGCGTGGGCACCAGGCGGTAGAGCATGGTGAGCACGAGCGTGCGGATGTGATAGCCGTCGACGTCGGCGTCCGTACAGATGATGACCTTGTTCCAGTTGAGGTTGTCCAGGTCAAAGGCACCAAGGTTCTTGATGCGCTTGTCCTTGATCTCCACGCCGCAGCCCAGCACGCGCATAAGGTCCATGATGATGTCGGACTTAAAGATGCGCGGGTAGTCCTCCTTTAGGCAGTTGAGGATCTTGCCGCGGACGGGCATAACGCCCTGGAACTCGGCGTCGCGCGACGTTCGGATGGCGCCAGCTGCCGAGTCGCCCTCTACGATGTAGATCTCGCGACGGTTTTTGTCCTTGGAACGGCAGTCGATGAACTTCTGCACGCGGTTGGCCATGTCGGTCTTCTGCTGCAGGTTGGTTTTGATGCTCTGGCGGGTCTTCTCGGCGTTCTCACGCGAGCGCTTGTTGATGAGCACCTGCTCCACAATCTTGTTGGCGGCGTCTTTGTTCTCGATCAAATAGGTCGAGAGACGCTCCTTAAAGAAGGCGGTCATGGCCTGCTGGATAAAGCGGTTATTGATAGCCTTCTTGGTCTGGTTTTCGTAGGACGTCTGGGTGGAGAAGCAGTTGGTCACCAGTACCAGGCAGTCCTGGACGTCCTGCCATTTGATGCCGCTCTCGTTTTTGTTGTACTTGCCCTGTTGCTTGATGTAGGCGTCGACGGCGCTGGTCAGAGCACTGCGGGCCGCCTTCTCGGGCGAACCGCCGTTCTCGAGCCAGGAGGAATTGTGGTAGTACTCCTGCATCATGAAAGTGCGCGAGAAGCACATGCAAGCAGTGATTTTTACGTTGTAATCGGGCAGGTCCTCGCGATCGCGACCGCGACGGTCGGCCTCGATAAAGAAGGGCTCGGTAAGGTAGTCGGTACCGACCTTCTCGAGCACGTAGTCCTCGATGCCCTTGGGATAGCAAAAATCCTCTTCGGAAAACTCGCCATCGTCGCCCTCGATGCGCAGGCGGAAGGTCACGTTGGCGTTGACCACGGCCTGACGGCGCATGGTCTCGCGATACCAGTCGTGGGGAATGCTAATCGAGGTAAAGACCTCAAGATCGGGGCGCCACTTGATGGTGGTGCCGGTGCGGTTCTCGTCGCTGGGCTCAATCTCGAGTGCCTTCTTCTTGGCGCCGACGACCTTGCCTTTCTTAAAGTGCAGGGAGTACTTGTTGCCGTCGCGCCAGACGGTGACGTCCATGTACTCGGAAGCGTACTGGGTCGCGCACGAGCCCAGGCCGTTGGTGCCGAGCGAGAAGTCGTAGTCGCCGCCCTGGTTGTTGTTGTACTTGCCGCCGGCGTAGAGCTCGCAAAAGACGAGCTCCCAGTTAAAGCGCTTCTCGGAGGGGTTCCAGTCGAGCGGGCAGCCGCGGCCATTGTCCTCTACCTGAATGGAGCCATCGCGAAAGGCGGTGAGGGTGATGAGCTTGCCGTAGCCCTGGCGCGCCTCGTCAACGGCGTTGGACAGGATCTCGAAGGCGGCATGCGCGCAACCGTCGAGTCCGTCCGAGCCAAAGATGACGGCGGGGCGCAGGCGTACGCGCTCCTCGTCCTTGAGCTGGCGGATACTGTCGTTACCATAGTTTGCGGTGTTTTTTGCCATACTCGCTCTCTCGGTGCTCCTTTGCTGCGTTTAAGTCATATAGATAGATAGATAGTCAAGGTAGCATAGCCCAGCCCACAGACGATTCCACCCAACACGAAATCCATCGAACAATCGTTCGGATTAACGGGTATAGTGTTTAGTGGTAACGCGGCATTGTTAAACAAATTTGGATACAAACGAATTTTATTTAATAGGGACCTAGTTTTACTAAACAAAATCGAATGATGCTGATTGCACGAGCGGGCACAGCGATCGACTATCAATCACGTTTACTCGGACAAAACCGAGTCGGTTCTGTCCGAGTAAGTTTGAATAGCGAATCGAGATTGTTATGTCCACATGGCGATGGCGAACATGGTTTCCATAATGACAGATATAGTTGACATCTTGTGAAGGATGCAATATATTTCTGTCATGTTGCAACGGATATCTGTCCACATTTACGAAAGGAACTCCATGCCGGGCAAAAAGAACCTACGCATGAAGGCGGCACGCGCGGCGGCTGGCCTTTCGCAAGCTGGCTTAGCCCAAGCCGTGGGCGTTACGCGCCAAACCATCGGCCTTATCGAGGCGGGCGGCTACAACCCCACGCTCAATTTGTGCGTGGCAATCTGTAAAGCGCTACGCGTTACGTTGAACGACTTGTTTTGGGAAGACGAGAGCAACGTCGACCCTGACGCTCTTTAGGAGTTCGCTATGAAATTTGAAGATTTAAAACTCGTGCAAAAGTGGCGTGAATATGCCGGTCCAAAGGATGAGCGCCTGGAGGCTGAGAGCGCGAAGATCTACAAGATTGGTTTCGTGCTGCTTTCGTTTGGCATGTTGATGATCTTTTTCTACCAGTTTATAGCTCGACAGGTTGCGTGGGTTCACAGCGACGCCAGTGAAATGCCGCATGGCTTTGCAACGCCGTTCGAGGCAGCCATGTATTTGTGGCTCATTCTCGTGATGTTGATTTGCGCAGGACTGCAAACGCGGAAGGGCTATGTCGATACCAATCGTTTTGGGCAAACCGAGCATCTTCCTGTTGGATATTTCCTGCTTGTCAGCGGTCTTAGCGGCACCGCGTTCGCGCTTGTTATTGCCGCAATGCGCTGTGTCGCTGAGGCGCAGATCGTACCGCTCGAAAGCGTCTTTTGGTTGGCGAACCTGGCCACGGGCGTGTTCTGCGGTGCGACGATTTTCGCGGCCACGTTTGCTGTCCTGTGTGCAACGTTTTTCACGGCGAAAAGACGCCGTGCCAAGCTCGAGGCAGAACTCGACTCCTCAGACGACATCTAATGCGCAATGGGCCGGCTCTGGGTATCCAGAACCAGCCCATTTTGATGTTCGATTAGCCGAGTCGGCGCCTCTCACAAAAGTAAGTAGGAGCTAGCGAGGCCTATCCGAATTGACCTCATTGGCGGTGTCGGTTTCGAGCGCCGTGCGGCGGGCGCTGTAGGCGACGAGGCCGGCGCCTGCCGCGGCGAGTGCTGCAGCGGCTGCCGTAAGGGGAGCGTTGACATCGCCCGTGCCCGCAAGTGCGCCCGCTTTTCCGGAGCGCTTGTTATTGTCGTGGTCCTTGCCACTGCCGGAGCTGCTTCCGCCGGAGCCGCCGCCCTCGTCAGTACCGCCGCCACTTGAGCCACCATCGCCGTCCGCCGGCATCGGGGCGTCGTGAAGTCCTGTCGTATCCGCGCTATCGCATACGCCGACCTGAATTTCTGAGCGTTCGCATGCCGCGTCGGGCACATGAAGCTCGTGCAGTACGGCACCCAGCGCCGAGTTTGCGCCCGGTCGGATTTCCTTGAGCGTTACGGGGTCGAGCGCCACCAGGTCACGCGCCTTCGCATACAGCGTTACGCGTTTGCCCACTTCGTCGCTCCAACTCTCGGGGATAGCGAAGCTCATGCGGAACTGTGCCGTGCAACCCGGTGCCAGCACGGCGTTGCCGTTGTCGGCTACCAGCGGGCGCGTTGCAAAACATGCGCCCAGCGTCTCGAGCGCGTACTTCACGTGTGCCATGTCGTTGGCCGAAGCGTCTTCGGCAAGCTCTGGATCGTGGATCGAAGCCATGCGTGCGTTCGCTCCGAATCCGATGGATGCGCTGGAGAACGGCTGGCTGGAGCCCTCTCGGTACAGATCGATCGTGCCGGCGGTCAGCAAAGTGTTGCCGTCGTTTCGCACCGTGACCATGAAGGACTCGCCTGCTGCTCCGGGCACCACCGCGCCCGAGGTAGCGACCGCGCCCGTCGGAGTGGCACACGCCACCAAGGGCACTTCGATGCCGTGCAGCTCTGCCTCGCTCTGCTCCGCGCTCACAATGTGCGTGGCGAGCGCGGAGAGCATGCCTCCCGACGTCAAAAATGTCGTTATCTGATCGACGGGATGGTCCAGCTCGCACATCACGAACGGTTCCGTGAACAGATCGCCTGCCAAGGTGCTGGCGAAGATGCGGAAGTGCTTGCCCATCACTGCTACCGGGTTGCCTTCTTCGTCATAGGTTTGTCCCACCTTGCCATCGGTGTTCTCTACATAGAGCACGCACCTGCCGTTGTTGCTTACGCTAAACGATGCCGGGCCACAGCCTGCGGCACCCACGGGCCGCGTTGCAAATGCCGATGTGCCTCGCGTCCAAGTAATATGCTGCAGCTGCTCGTTGACGGTGGCCAAAAAGCCCGAATGTTGTGACCACGGCACCGCATGGGGTACCGTGGCGTCTGGTGGCATAACGCCCCAGCCCGCAATGGACTGGCCAATCACGGCGTACGATGCGCAGCCGCAACCGTCTGCGGTCTCGTACGCAACGGGCACCACCATTTTGCCGTTGATATTCTCGGGCTCGCCCAGCTCGATACTCGACGGTGCTTGTGGAAAGCGGAGGACCTGACGGAACGTGAGGCTGTCGCCCGAAACGTCCGACCACAGGGTGAAGCACTCCAGCGCAACCTCAGCCTCGCTGCCGAGCGCCTTCTCTGCGGTGGCTCCGCGGCGGTGGAGGTAGGCACCCGACAGGCGTCCGTCGACCAGCGTCTTACCCACCGTGATACGCGGGCACTGCAGGCAATGGTAGCCATCCTCTTGCAGGCGGCCGCGCGAGATGCTGCGCCATGACGCATGCGACACCACGCGAACTCCGCCGTTGCTTATGCGCAGGCGCACAACGGACAGTATGCCGGATGTGCTTGCCGTATCGAAAAGGGTGTTGTCGCCGGCGGGGCGCTCGCCCGAGACCAGCAGCACGTAGGCGTCCCGGTTTCCTCTGCCGTCCGTATATTCCACCACGTCGAAGTCGTAATCGAATATGCCGTCGCGCTCCACGTCGCCCTCGCCAAACCCAAGGGGATAGTCCACGGGCGTGGGAGCGGACCACGTGCCGTTTGCCTTTGTGTGCACCACCAGGCGCGAGCGGCCATTGTCGCCGTAGCGCACTGAGGCGATACGGAACAGGCATTCTACGCCGGCAATCATTGCCAGCTTCATGTGAGCTTCGCTGAGCACGCCGGAAAACAGCACACTGTCGCTCGAGGGCTTGATGCCGCCACGCTCGTCCTCCGATACGCCGGCAGAATTGGCGTTGGGGTCCGCAACGGCGTTCGTTGCCTGTCCGATATAGGTGTACTCATACATCGGTGCGGCGTTTTCGTCGTTTTCCATCAGTGCGTGGACGAAATGCTCAACCTGTCCCGTGTCGTCGCTTTCTGCATCCGCCTCGAGCTCAATGCGCGTGACCGCCCGGTCCCAATCGCGTTCGACAGGCGCGACGTTTATCGCGGTGGCTGCAACCTCGGCGCGTGCGAGCAGCTCGGCGTTGGTGACGATGGTGGCCGATGCGATAAATTGCGGCACACCACCTGCCTCGGCGTTGCCGGGCGTGCCGAAGCGGGCATCCAGCGTATAAGGTGTATCTCCACCCAAGGCCAGCTCAGAGCGCTGGAGCACATACTGATCGCCATTGTTCACTGACATATTCCACGAATCGAGGAGTGTGGGCCACGATCCCGACCAAGCTTTGGTGGCCCACTTGAACATGACGAACTGGAGTATCACATCGACATCGACGTCTGCACCTACGCGCAGTCGCGGAAGCTGGTGTCCATCCGCCTTCTCGTACCCAATGAACAACGTGAGGGACGCGGCGCCGCGCACGGCAGACGAGGCGACGCCTGCAACGCCGGCGCCAAAGGTGACGGCAAGCCCGATCTGGATGGTGAACGAGCCCGACGTGTTTGACCAATCGAGCGAAATGTTTTTAAAAAACGCCGCGCCGCTACCGTGCGTGTGGGCGCCCACCGCGAGCGCCAGTTTTGCCAGCACCCAGGGGTTGACGTTTAGGAAAAACGGCACCGGTCCCAAGGTGAACTGTTCGGTCCAGTTGAGGTCGGTTCTTACCTGGAAGAGGGCCTTAATATTGCCGTATGCGGGGTCGTTGTTGTCACCCCAGGTTTTGCCCACCCAATCGTAGGCGAGCGAGCCGTACAGCTGTGTGGCGATATCCATCGTGAACAGCAGCGTGCAATGGTGGCGAAGGAGCTTGGTGTTTCTTGGGTCGGTGCCCGAACCGGCACTCATGCTCTTGTACTGATTCCACTTCCCCTCCATCTCGTTGAGGTAGCGGTTTGCCTGCTTGGCACCCGACTCGCGCGGTGATTTCTTCCAGTACTCTGGATCTGGATTGCCCGAATCGTTCATATAGCTGGCTGGTTTGTATCCTCCGCCAAACAGCACGTATCCAGCAAACGAGAAATCGAAGAGGATCGGAAATGTGGGTATCCAGCACGTGAACTTATTGCCGCCGATGCCGGGAAACGCCGCGGGGAAATCAAACGGAGTGATCTCTTGGTCCATGGTGGTGGGAATGATGGTGGTCGAGCCCGATTCCGCCTTTGCGGCCGGCGCGGTGACAACGGCCATAGGGGATGAAAGCGTGTAGGTTTTGCCATGATAGTCGAGGACAAAGCGCAGTTTGCACCCTTCTTCCAGAAGGCCCGATGCCGCGTCGAGAAACATGTCTTCGAGTGTGAACGTCGCCAGATTATCCGCGCCCGATGCGCTGGCCTTGATCTGACCGATCTGCGTGACGGTTTCGGGTGAGCTGCCCGCGGCAGACGTCACTTTGTTGATGCGCAGCGTTGCCTGTCCGCCCTGTGGCAGATGTGCCTGAACGGTAAAGGCGTGCGTATCGGGCTGCTCGTTTGCCGTGTCGTCTTTCGGCAATGCCATAAACGTGGCTTCAGCGTACTGGATGTCCCATTCGTCGAATGTGAGCTGGCGGAAGTACGGCTCGCCGTCGGAAAGCGGACGCGTGGGCGCGGTTATGGCGGTGCCGCCCTGGATGCGCGCAAGGGGAATCTCGACATCACGGTAGCCCGCCATACTAATGGAGATGCCGCCGTTAAAGTCGTACGCGTCAAGGAGCGTTGCCTCGTCCACGTAGCCTTCCGAAAGCGGCGCGACCTCAAAGATGGCCGTGCCTTCGTCGTCGGTCGTGGCGGTGAGCTGCTTGCCTGCGGCATAGCGCGAAGTGAGCGTGACCTGGGTGCCCGTGATGGGCGTATTCTTGTTGGCGACGTCGACCACGACCACACCAAACATGGTGCGCGAGAGAACGAGCACCCTGAAGGGGTCTTTTTCGTCGGCATAGGCTTCGGTGGGCGCGAACGGCAATATGAAGGCGTTTGCGCTTCCCGGCACGCGCGGCAACATAATGCTCGCCAGCGAGGACGCTCCGGCAACAAGTAACGAACGGCGATCAAGCATCTTTGGCTCCCATCCCGCAGGTATCGGTGGAAATAATCCAATTTTGCGAGAAGCCGCTTCGTGGCGGTAGTGCCGTTCAAGGGTCAAAATGTCCAAATTGATTGAGCGAAGCGCCGGGTTCCGGAACGCGTTCGATGCGCTTGGCAGCCCGGTCGCTAACGCAGCATATGCGCGACCAGCTCGGCGCGTGTGCCGATGCCAAGCTTTGCGTATACACCGGATAGGCGGTTTTTGACGGTGCCCGGCGATACTCCCATATGGCGTGCGATTTCGGCGTTGGTCCACCCACGACAGGCGAGCATGGCCATGGTGAATTCCGTGGTCGTTAGGTCGTCGGCAACGTCCTCACCCGAATCGGGGTTGTGGATGCGCCGCCAGCCGTAGCTGAATCGATACGTAATCTCGATGATGCGTGCGAAATCGTCAGGGTATTGCGATTTTAGGCATGCCTCGATGAGTCCCTGCAAAAGGCCGTGGTGCTCGCCGATGAGTTCGATAAGGCCGTCGGGGCGCGCAATGTCCCAAGCGGCGCCGAAATGCGCTTTTGCGTCGTCGACGTCTTTGAGACTCATACGGGCCATCGAAGCCGACAAGTGCAGGAATAGCTCCGAGATGGGGTAGCTTCCCTGTTTCATAATCAGGGCGTTTTCCGCCATGCCCAGGCTGCGGCCGTATTCGCCGCGCAGATACAACGCGTGCGCCATCACGTAGCTGGCGAACAGGCGCAGGCCTTCGGGCAGATGCGCCGCAAGCGGATAAAACTCTTCGGCAGAATACGGGGAAGGCAAGTGCAGCAGGACACTCGCGGCCGAGGCGAACAGGATATGCATGGCGTGGATGGCGGACGATTCCTCGTCGGCCGGCGTATCGAGGATGCCAGCAAGGCACCGGCGTGCGTCGGCGATACGGTTGAGCGACAGACTGGCGTATCCGCAGATAAAGCATGCGGAATAGCGCAGCGCGGGATCGGTGGCGTCAAGATAGGGGCGTGCTGTTTCGGCGGCGAGTGTGGCCTGTCCGCGAAAGTACAGCGCTTCTGCCGTGGCGATGGTGCGTGAATCGGGGTCGGAAATGCCTGCAACCGCAGCGTCAATCTGCCCCGGCACAAAGGCGGTGCACATCAACGGCATGGGGATGCATGGGTAGCCATCGCAGTCCATCTTCCATCTCCCATCAGGTGGCAACATTAGCAGCAATTGTACTCCTGTTGCTCGGGACTGGAATTTGTGGGTATCGCCTACGATTATGCCGAACGTATAAAGGAAGAGTCTATTGGCGATGCTCTTAAGGTGGTTGTCGAGGCATGGCTGACCTTGGCATAAGGAAAAACTGCCGCCCCTGCAAAAAGCTCTGCCGAAGCGATGGGAAACGAACCTCGCTCTGCATATAATGAGGTCATATGACAGCGCGTTTGCATATGTGCGGCGCGTTCCATCGACCCGAAAAGGAGCCCTGCATGGATCCCAACAAGCGTCCCGACGATATGGTGCGTATCACCACTCCCGAACTTGCTCAGGCGTTCATCGACGAGCAGGTCACCGCAATCCGCGAGCAGATCGGTGACAAGAAGGTTCTGCTGGCCCTTTCTGGCGGCGTCGACAGCTCTGTTGTCGCGGCGCTGCTGATCAAGGCCATCGGCAAGCAGCTTATCTGCGTGCATGTGAACCATGGACTCATGCGCAAGGGCGAGAGCGAGCAGGTCATCGACGTGTTCCAGAATCAGATGGACGCCAACCTGGTCTATGTTGACGCGACTGATCGCTTCCTGGATAAGCTCGTGGACGTCGAGGAGCCCGAGGCCAAGCGTAAGATTATCGGCGCCGAGTTCATTCGCGTGTTCGAGGAGGAGGCCCGCAAGGTCGGTGACGAGGTCAGTTTCCTCGCCCAGGGCACCATCTACCCCGACATTCTGGAGTCCCAGGACGGCGTGAAGGCTCACCACAACGTGGGTGGTCTACCCGAGGACCTGCAGTTTGAGCTCTGCGAGCCCGTTAAGCTGCTGTACAAGGACGAGGTGCGCGTCGTGGGTCGCGAGCTCGGCCTGCCCGAGAACATGGTTGAGCGCCAACCGTTCCCCGGCCCCGGCTTGGGCGTTCGCTGCCTTGGCGCCATCACCCGCGACCGTCTTGAGGCGCTGCGCGAAGCCGACGCCATCGTGCGCGAGGAGATTGACAAGGCAGGTCTGACAATCTGGCAGTATTTTGCCGTCGTGCCCGACTTCCGCGCCACCGGCGTGCGCGAGGGTAAGCGCGCCTACGACTGGCCCTGCATCATCCGCTGCATCAACACCGTTGACGTCATGACCGCCGAGGTGCCCGAGCTCGACTGGGCGCTGCTCAAGCGCATTACCGCCCGCGTCACCGCCGAGGTTCCCCGTATCTGCCGCGTGTGCTACGACCTCACGCCGAAGCCCGTCGGCACGGTCGAGTGGGAGTAAGCTTCTACTCTTTTGGGTGAACTGCATTGACGGAGAGGGGGTCCCGCGCAAACGTGTGCGGGCCCCCTTTTGTTTTACTGTTCGGTTGACGCTGCAGATCGTTTTGGAAGGCTTACGAGCATGGTGGTCCCGTTCTCGGAACTTGCTTCGACCTCTACGGCGCCACCGTGAAGCGCTGCAATCTCCCAAACAAGCGCTAGTCCGAGTCCTGCGCCGCCGTATGCCCTGCTGCGGGATTTGTCTAGACGAAAGAACGGCTGGAAGATGCTCTCTCGGTACTGCTTGGGTATTCCCGAGCCCTCATCTTTGACTCGCAGGAGCACGTGGCTGTCGCTGTCGCAGATGGAGACGTTGACAGTCGAGCCTGGGCGGCTGTAGCGGATGGCATTTTCGACCAGGTTAAACACCAGCCGATAGATCAGCGTGTCGCTGCCGGTCGTTTGCGCGTCGCCCTCGCTTGCGAGCGCGATGCCCTTTTGCTCGGCAAGGGGCGCCAGGTCGGTGAGCACTTCTTCGATCATCGGCGCCAGGTCAATCGCATCGTTGCAGGGGACGCTGCGCAACTCGCTCATCTCGAGCAGGGTCTTTGTCATGTGCGTCATTCGCTCGGTCTGCTCTTGCAGCAGCCCGAGCAGACGCGCTGTATCTGCATCGGCGTCGGGGTGCTCGGCGCAAAACAGCTCAACCTGAGCTTGCATGAGCGCAAGCGGCGTGCGCAGCTCGTGCGCCGCATTGCCCGTAAACTGTTTTTGTGCAGAAAAACCTTCGTCAAGGCGGGCAATCATGTCGTTAAACGACGCGCTGCAACGCCTAAGCTCAGAGGGCACATCTTCGCTGATCTTTGTGTCGGCGAGGTTGTCGGGCCGCACGCTCTCGACTTGCGCTGCAAAGGTACGCAGCGGCTGCAACGCATGCCCGCTCACAAAGTAGGCCAGCACGCCACCGAGTAGCGTCACCGCTGCGGTTATGTACCAGCTCGTCGCACCAAACGATTCTTGGGCGTCGCTCACGACGATGGTCAGATCGTCGTCGAGCTCCTTGCTCGTCGGGTCGAACGAGTTGGGCGAGGCCGCCTCCGCCTTGCTATGCTCCGACATTTCAGTACCGATTGAGTCCATGTAGCGCATGCCGGAGTAGCCAACCAGGCAATTAATAAGTACGCAGGTCAAACATATCAGCAGAGCTGTCATCAACGTGATGCGCCATTGCAGGGACAGTCGCTTCATTCGCCGTCCTCCATAACGTAGCCCTCGCCGATTCGGTTACGGATGGGGTCGTGCCCCAACGCGCCGCGCAGCTTTTTGCGCAGTGACGAGATGTGCACGCGGGTCGCGTTGCTAA
Source organism: uncultured bacterium (assembly GCA_905215135.1). GTDB lineage: Bacteria > Actinomycetota > Coriobacteriia > Coriobacteriales > Coriobacteriaceae > Collinsella. The sequence goes on along the minus strand of CAJMOX010000003.1, from coordinate 156,094 downwards.
AGCTGTTGACACTGCTATCCCATACGTGGTCGATGAGCTCCTCTTGGCTCACCGGTCGTCCCTGGTTAAGCATCAGGTATTCCAAGATGCCGGTCTCCTTGCGCGTGAGGGATAGAGTCTCGCCGCCCACGGAGGCGAGGCGCGCCTTGGTGTCAAAGCTCAACAATCCACAGGCTAGAACAACGTCGTTTTGCGTAAAGCGCCTGAGCGTGAGACTGCGTATGCGTGCCGCCAGCTCGTCAAGATGGAACGGCTTGGTGAGGTAGTCGTTGGCGCCCGCATCGAGCCCCGCTACCTTGTCGGAGACCTCGCCACGTGCCGAGAGCACAAGCACCTTGGTCTCACAATCAGTTGTCCTGAGTTGCCTGAGCACGGTCATGCCGTCGACATGGGGGAGATTGAGGTCGAGCACGACAAGATCAAAGGTCTCGACATCGAGTAGATCGAGGGCCTGCTGCCCGTCGTAGCAGCAGTCGACGCTATAGGCCAAGTTGCGCAGGCTGCGTGCGATCGCATCGCACAGCGCCCGCTCGTCCTCGACGACCAAGATGCGCATAACGTTCTCCTTGCATAGTCATTCACGCTTAACACGGATTTTATAGTCGGTATGGTCCAATGGGTCGCGAAACGAAAGGAGTGGTCAGATTGTTCAAAGCGATTAAGCCTGTGGCGCAGGTGGCTTTGCTGATCGTTGGGGTAGCCATGGTTGGCTTTGGAATTATGCGCGGCGAGGCAGATGCCGTGCTGGCCAAGGCAATCAGGCTGTGCTTGGAGTGTATCGGAATTGGATAAAAGAAAAAACACTGCATCGCATCTTTTAGCGCGATTTCGTGGATTGATTCAGGCGGCGGCGACGCTTGCGACCAATATTCACCTGCCTAACTTTGCCAAGGGCGGTATCTACCAGGGAGCCGGCAAAGCCGTCTGCGTGCCGGGGCTTAACTGCTACTCGTGTCCAGCGGCCTCGGGTGCGTGCCCCATCGGGTCGTTTCAGTCGGTGGTGGGATCGTCTAAGTTCAGCTTTTCGTATTACGTCACCGGAATGCTCATTCTGATCGGCGTGCTACTGGGACGTTTTGTATGCGGCTTTTTGTGTCCGTTTGGATGGCTGCAAGAGCTTCTGCATAAGATTCCCAGCAAAAAGCTCTCCACGAAAAAGCTCAAGCCGCTCACGTACATCAAGTATGCCGTGCTACTGTTTGCCGTGGTGCTGCTGCCCGTCTTGGTGGTTAACGATGTGGGTATGGGCGACCCGTTCTTTTGCAAGTACATCTGCCCGCAGGGTGTGCTCGAGGGCGCGATTCCGCTGTCCATCATGAACATGGGAATCCGCTCTGCGCTGGGAAAGCTCTTTACCTGGAAGCTCGCGATCCTCATTGTGGTTGCGGTGCTGAGCGTGCTGTTCTACCGCCCCTTCTGTAAATGGATTTGCCCCCTCGGCGCATTTTATGCACTCATGAACAAGGTGTCGTTGCTGGGGATTCGGGTCGATCATTGTAAATGCGTCTCGTGCGGCAAGTGCGCCAAGGTGTGCCAGATGGACGTGGACGTTACGCGTACGCCCGACCATGCCGAGTGCATTCGTTGCGGCAAATGCGTGGGCGCGTGCCCCGTCGATGCTATTAGCTTTCGCTACGGGCTGGGTGTGACGGGCGACAAACCCGCGCAGTCCACGCAAGCCCGCGAAAACAAATAGGTACCTATATAAGTTTCGATATGAGCGGAGGAACCATGAAACTGTCAAAAATTGCGGCTCTGTTGATGCTGCCCGTGCTGGCGCTGACTCTCGCGGCGTGCTCTGCCCCCAAGGGCGACGCGAAGGATGCCGCGAGCGGCGATGCGCAGATTGCCGAGCTCATAGCGCAAAAGCCGTCGAGTGCCGAGGAGGCGGCCGAGCTGTATCAGCAGCTGCTGCAAAAGGAAAACGAGATCTTTGCGAGCGATAACGTCCTATGGGAAAAGGTGTTCCTTGCGGCCAACAAAGACACTCCCATGATTGAGGACGGCAAGAACTACGGTGACTTCTTGCTCGATACCATCGAGGGCGCCAAGGATCAGTTTGCGGCTGACGAGCTTAAGACGCTTAAGGCCGGCGCGCAGCAGGTCAAGGAGATCGAGGACAAGCTCATGGCGCTGGAGAAGGAGTTCCCCGGATGTGGCAGCACGCCCGGCGAGGGGGAGAGCGTTGATGCCTCGACCGCGGGTATGACCAACGGCGAGAGCGGGGAGACGAAGTTCCCCAGCTTTAAGGGCAAGGACTTGGACGGCAACGATGTAAACAGCGACGAGCTGTTCTCCAAGAATAAGGTCACCGTCATGAACTTCTGGTTTACCACCTGCAAGCCGTGCGTGGGAGAGCTGGGCGATCTGGAGAAGCTCAACAAGGAGCTTGCCGAGAAGGGCGGCCAGGTCGTGGGCGTTAATTCCTTTACGCTCGATGGCAACAAAGACGAGGTGGCCGATGCTAAGGACGTGCTTTCCAAGAAGGGCGTGACGTATAAGAACATCTGGTTTAAGTCGGACAGCGAGGCCGGAAAGTTCACCTCCAACCTGTACTCGTTCCCGACCACCTACGTGATCGACCAGAACGGTAACATTGTGGGAGAGCCGATCATGGGTGGCATCAACTCCGCTGAGCAGCGCGAGGCGCTCAACAAACTGATCGATCAGGCACTCGCGAAGAGCGAACAGTAAGTCCGTGGGACAGACAACTGAAGGGGAGTCGCTGGAAACAGCGACTCTTTTTCTGCTTCGGGGTAGCATCATGGGTATACGTTGAAAGGGCACGCAGCTTTTCGTGCATTGCCTGAGCGGTGCGCGAAGCAACCAAGCTGTGAGTTTTCTTAAGCGTTCTGGGTATGGCAGTGTCAAGAATATCGGCGGCATAAGCGGCTACACGGGAAAGGTGGTGCGTTAGCTATGAAGGTGGTTATCGTTGGAGGCGTCGCGGGCGGCGCATCGGCGGCGGCACGTTTGCGCAGACTCGACGAGCAGGCCCAAATTGTCATCTTTGAGCGCACGGGTTTTGTATCGTATGCCAACTGTGGGCTTCCGTACTACATTGGCGGCGTGATAGAAGAAGAGAGCGCATTGACGCTGCAGTCTCCCAAGGGCTTTTGGGATCGCTTTCGCATTGCGGTCAAGACGAGTCACGAGGTGTTTGCCATCCATCCCGATTCGCATACGGTCGAGGTTCGCAATATGCTGACGGGCGAGGAATTTGTCGAGACGTATGACAAGCTCATCCTGTCGCCGGGTGCAAAGCCGATTCGCCCTGCGTTGCCGGGCATCGACTCGGATAAAATCTTTAGCCTACGCACCGTTGAGGACACGCTGCGTATTCACAGCTATGTTCGAGAGCGGCGACCGAGCAGTGCCGTCGTGATCGGCGGCGGCTTCATTGGCGTCGAGACGGCGGAGAATCTGTGTGAGCTGGGGCTCCAGGTGACCCTTCTGCAGCGTCCCGTCCAGCTTATGAACAACCTGGATTACGACATGGCGACCCTTTTGCATACCGAGGTGCGTGAGCACGGTATCGATCTGCGCCTCAAGGCCGATGTGACAGGTTTTGAGGAAGTTGATGGCCGCGTTGTCACCCATGTTGCGGGCGATGACCCTATCGGAGCCGATATGGTGCTGCTTGCCATTGGCGTGGCACCTGAGAGCCATCTGGCGCAAGAGGCGGGGCTCGAACTGGGCATCAAGGGGGCTATTGTGGTCAACGACCGCATGGAGACCTCTGCTGCCGACGTGTATGCCGTGGGCGATGCCGTGCAGGTCACGCATCAGGTGACCGGCGAGGACGCGGTCATTTCGCTCGCCGGCCCCGCCAACAAGCAGGGGCGTGTCGTCGCCGATGTCATAGCCGGCATGGACAGCTGCTACCTCGGATCGTTGGGCTCATCGGTTATCAAGGTATTCGACTTGACGGCGGCAAGCACGGGACTATCCGAAAAGGCGGCACACGCGGCGGGAATTGACTGCGACAGCGTGGTCCTGTCGCCCGGTTCGCATGCGGGTTATTATCCGGGTGCAACGCCCATGACCATGAAGGTTGTCTTCGAGAAGCAGGGATTGCGCCTGCTGGGTGCGCAAATCGTGGGCATCGATGGTGTGGACAAGCGTATCGACGTTCTGGCGACTGCCATCCAGGCAGGCATGCGCGGCGATAGGCTTAAGGATTTGGACCTAGCATACGCGCCGCCGTATTCATCGGCGAAGGATCCCGTCAATATGGCGGGCTTTATGATCGAGAACCTCAATCGCGGCATACTGGCGCAGTGGCATTGGGAGGATGAGCCCAACTTGCCACGCGATGGCAGCGTGCAGCTGCTCGATGTTCGTACGGAAGGGGAGTATGAGCGCGGGCATATCGATGGTTTCGTAAACATTCCCGTCGATGATCTGCGCAATCGCCTGGGCGAGCTCGACCGGGCCAAGCCGGTTTACGTGATTTGCCAGAGCGGCATTCGCAGCTACATTGCTTGCCGCATTTTGGCGCAGCATGGCTTTGAGTGCTTTAACTTCTCGGGCGGCTATCGCTTCTTTGCAGCCGTGACTGAGGCTCGCCGCGGCAGCGCTAACGTTATGCCGTGCGGGCTCGAAAAGTAGCGCGCATTGGAATGTGACAAAGTGACAGCCTCTTTGTCGCATCGGGGATGTTGTATGCGGGATGGTGCGCCATGCGGCGTGCTGTCCCGTTCGTTTTTTGGCGCGGTTCGTTACATTCCTCACTGGTATCGGCCAAAAATGAGGATAGAGTAGGACAAACGCGCCGAACGTGAACGGCGGGGGAGCGGGCGAGCGCGCCCGCGCGAGAGAGGTTGCCGTCCATGCTGGATCTCAGAGTTATTTGCAAAAGGTACGTTACGCAGTCGTTTACGCAGGTAGCGCTCGACAGCGTAAGCCTGTCTTTTCGCGATAACGAGTTCGTAGCCGTTCTGGGTCCCTCGGGTTCGGGTAAAACTACGATGCTCAACGTCATCGGTGGACTCGATCATTTCGATTCGGGCGATCTGCTGATCGACGGCATCTCGACCAAGGACTTCAACGACCGCGATTGGGATGCCTATCGCAATAATCGCATCGGCTTTGTGTTCCAGAGCTATAACCTCATTCCGCATCAGAGCATTTTGGAAAACGTGGAGTTGGCGCTTACGCTCACGGGCGTGGGGCATGCCGAGCGCCGCCAACGTGCGCGCAAGGCGCTCGAGGCAGTCGGTCTGGGCGAGCACGTTGACAAGCGCCCGAGCCAGCTTTCGGGCGGGCAGATGCAGCGCGTGGCCATTGCCCGCGCCCTGATCAATGACCCCGAGATTGTGCTGGCTGACGAGCCGACCGGCGCCTTGGACTCAACGACATCCGTACAGGTCATGGATTTGCTCAAGGATGTTGCGCGCGATCGTTTGGTCATCATGGTCACGCACAATCCCGAGTTGGCATACAGGTACGCCACGCGCATCGTCACCCTGGCGGACGGCAAGATCACCGACGATTCCGACCCCTTTGATGTTGCCAATGCCGCGCGTCGCGAGGCTAAGCCTACGCGCAAAACATCGATGAGCTTTGTGACAGCGCTGGGGCTTTCGGCGCGAAACCTCATGACCAAGAAGGGCCGTACGGCTATGACGGCCTTTGCTGGTTCGATCGGCATCATCGGTATCGCGGCGATTCTGGCGCTCTCCAACGGCGTAAACGGCTACATCAAAAAGGTCGAGGAGGATACGCTCTCGAGCTACCCGCTCACCATTTCCAAGCAGGATTACGACCTGTCGTCCATGATGGGCGGACAGGGGACCACGGATGAGGAGGCGTCCAAGGGCGAGGACTCGTCCGATGGCGCTACCGGCGGCAAGGCTCAGGGGACCGATAAGATCCCTGTGGTCACGGCCGTAAAGGACATGTTCGCAAGTGTTAAATCTAACGATATGACGAGCTTTAAGGCATGGCTTGACGACGGCGGCAACGGTATCGACAAAGAGGTCAACGCTATTCAGTATGGTTACGGCGTGACGCCGGTTGTCTATCGTTCGAGTAAGGGCGACGAGAAGCCCGTTCGCCTTGTTCCCAACGCTATGACCGAGGCCATGAGCGGAGGCGCGAGCTCGGCGGCAACGGTGAGCATGGATTCCATGGGAACGTCGGTCTTTAACGAGATGATTGACGACCAGAGCCTGCTCGACAGCCAGTACGATGTCGTTGCCGGCCATTGGCCTACGTCCGCCAACGAGGCCGTGATGGTGCTTTCGAGCCGCGGAACGGTGGGCGACTACACGCTCTACAGCATCGGCGCGCTGGATATCGATGAGCTCAACGACCTGGTTAACAGTGCCATGACGGCCGACGGCAAGGTCAAGACGCCCAAGACCGGCAGCGACTTTACCTACGACGATGCACTGTCCACGACGTTTAAGGTGTTGTCGCCGGCCGATGCCTATCGCAAAAACGAAGAGACCGGCATGTGGACTGACATGTCTGGCGACGCCGACTTTATGAAAGCCAAGGTTGCCGACGGTATTGACGTGCGCATTGTGGGCGTGGTGCGACCCAACGAGGCGGCAAACGCGAGCGCATTGTCCCCGGGCATTGCCTATACGCATGCGCTGACTCGCCAGCTTATGGAGCGTGCTGCCGATTCGCAAATCGTGCAGGAGCAGCTTGCCCACCCCGAGACGGATGTCTTTACGGGTAAAACCTTCGACGAGCTGCAGGGCGAGGCCAAGCAAGGCGTGGATCTGAGCAGCATGTTCAGTGTGGACGAGGCGGCGCTGAAGAGCGCGTTCTCTCTCGATTCGTCTGCGCTCTCGGGTGCGGCCGGCGGCATGGACCTTTCTAGCCTTGATTTGTCCGGGCTGGACCTTGACCTTTCGGGCGTTGGGAAGGACATCGACTTCAGCGACATCATAGCCAAAGCGCCGGCCCCAGATTTCTCGGGCATCTTTGACGGTCTGGAACTCACGCCCGAGCAGATGCAGCAGGTAGGAACGCTTGCCAACCAGCTGTTTGAGGGCTTTCTGCAGTCTGATCAGTTTAAGGCGCTGTCGCCCGAAGATCTTAAGGACGCGTCAAAGCTTGCTGCCGCATTCTCGGCGTATCTTGAGAATGATGCCGCAGCCCAGCAATGCCTGGCTCAGCTCAAGGCGTTGGGCGGCGATGCCTTGGCCGAGCGTCTGCAGCAGGTGATGGGCGACTATGTGCAAAAGCAGCTGGCTCCGTATTTGCAGCAGTCTATGGATCAGGTGATGAAGGCGGTCAGCGAGCAGATTGCGACGACGGTATCAACCCAGCTCAAGGCGGGTGCGGCAGGGCTCATGGACCAAATGGCGACGCAGATGTCTTCGAGTTTTGCCAACCTGGCGAGCGCCATGCGCGTGGATGCGGGCGCCTTTGCTCGTGCCATCCACTTCAACATGGACGCCGAGGACCTGAGCTCGCTCATGATGAGCTATGCCAAGGCGTCGAAGCTCACCTACGACAACAATCTGACCACGTTGGGCTATGCGGACGAGGCGGACCCCATTTCGGTCAAGATTTTCCCGCGCGACTTTGAGGCCAAGGAGCGCGTGCTCGATTACATCGATGCGTACAACAAGCAGGTCAAAGCTGCTGGCCACGATGAGCAGGCAATCTCGTATACCGACTACATGGGCATCATCATGGGCTCGGTGACCGACATCGTGAATACTATCAGCTTGGTGCTCATCGCATTCGTGAGTATCAGTTTGGTGGTGAGCTCCATCATGATCGGCATCATCACCTACATCAGCGTGCTGGAGCGCAAAAAGGAGATTGGCATCCTGCGCGCGATCGGCGCGTCAAAGCGCAACGTGGCAAACGTATTTAATGCCGAGACCTTTATCGAAGGCCTCATTGCCGGCGTCTTTGCCATTGTCGTCGTGGTGGCCGTGGGCTTTCCGGTTAATGCCTGGGCGCTTGCGGCCAAGCAGGTGCCCAACCTGATGAGCCTGCCCGTTCAAGACGCGCTGATGCTCATTGTAATTTCGGTGCTGCTGACGGTCGTTGCCGGCCTGCTGCCGGCTCGCAGCGCATCCAAGAAGGATCCCGTGGAGGCCCTGCGCTCCGAATAATGCGACAAAGGGACAGTCCCTTTGTCGCATTGGGGGCCCAATTACCGTTCGGCACGTTAAGGGTCCCCACTCCCCGCTTAACACTTGACGAAGAATCTCCATCTTTATATACCTATCGGTAGGCATATAGGTTGCATTGCCGATAGAAACGGAGTAACCATGACTCTCATCGCACCAGCCGAAAAGGACCGCCCCCGTGAGAGCGGCGCATTTGCTTGGATTGTCGTTATTGCGCTCGGTTTAATGTCTGCGGGAACAACCGGCACCTACAGCATCATTGCCGGCTCATTCATCGCTCCTGTATGTGAAGACCTGGGCTTTGACTACACTTCTTTCTCTTTCTATTTCACCGCGATTCTTCTTGGCCTTGCGCTTGGGCTTCCGCTTTTGAGTCGTTTCATTCCAAAAGTAATCGGCAAACCATGGCATATTTGCGTTGAACTCGTCCTTATTGCCGCCGGCGCCGCAATGGCGTTCTACACCGAGGTCTGGATGTTCATCGTCTCCGCCGCAGTGATCGGCATCTGCTTTTCGTTCACAACGGGTGTCTGCATGTCCGATGTCATTGACCAATGGTTCAGTAAATCGTCTGGTCTTGCCATCGGCCTTGCGTGGGGCGTTAATTCTCTCTGCACGCTGCTATTGAGTCCTGTCATTACACTGGTCATCGAGCAGCAAGGCTGGCGTACGGGTTACATCGTACTTGCGGCCGTTTCTGCAGCCATGATATTGCCCACAAGCGCATTTATCATTCGCCTTAAGCCTTCTGATCGCAATATGCTTCCGTACGGAGAGACTACCTCCGAAACCCATGAGAGCTACAGCGCCGATGAAAAGGAAGATGTCTCTTCGGGCATGGCGCTCCGCGATGCCGCGAAAACGCCATCTTTTATTCTCTGCGCCCTTCTGCTCTGCGTGGCGCAACTCACCTGCTGCATGAACCAGCTGTTCCCGACCTATGCAAGCGAGGTCGGCTTCAATCCCATCGTGGGAAGCCTAATGGTTTCGGCGGCTTCGCTCTCCGATATTTTCCTAAATCCCTTCGTAGGCAAAACATGCGACAAGCTCGGTGCTATTAAAGCAACGGTCGCATGGACGGGAGTCAGCATTCTTTCATTCCTACTTCTCATCTTTGGCGGAAGCAACGAGACCGTTTCCATCATCGCGGCCGGCGTAAACGACGTCATGTTCGCCATCGTTGGAACTGCAATGCCGATGATTCTCCTCTCGCTCTTCGGATCACGCGATTTTGGAAGGATCTATTCGATTATTTGCTCAGCGGGCTATGTTGTCGGAGCTTTCGGAATGCCAGTCATGATGAAGGTTTACGGTATGGCAGGGTCTTTCCAAGGAGTATTCGTCTTCTGTATCATCTGCAACCTTCTGATTGCGACATTTGCTTTAGTTTCCGGTATCCTCAATAAGACTACCGCGAAATAACCTGACCAACGAACTGCCCTTCAGCCCTGTCATTTGTCTCCGCAAGTTAAAACGAAATTGGGGCCGATTCCAACATAGCTGGAATCGGCCCCAATTTCTATTCAACAACTTTTGCAATCATCGCGAACACGGGTTTCGAACCATTCCGCGACCCCGCAAGTCGTCGCATCGCGCTTGCCAAGGTGCCTCTGTTATTACGCGCCTATTTAAACATGAGTTCGACGATCCCTGCCCAAACAGCCTTTTCATCGATGTCTTCATCTTGGGCAACGGTATTGCTCGCTCCCTCAAGTACGGTGTAAAGAATCTGCACGTACAGCATGACGTCTGTTTCATCGGAAAACGCGCCAATTTCTAGGCCATGGAGAAGGATGTCTTTAAGCGCGTCCATAGTTCGGTTGATCGCCGTTGCCTGACGTTCCTGAACTGCAGGGATTCGATTTGCCTGAATACTGACCTCGGCCAGCACGCGACGGCGCTTTTCATCACTACGATAGCCACCTATAACCGAATTGCCGAGCTCGATAAGCGCCGCCTTGAATCCGTCCCTATCGACTATTAGCGAGTAGTCGCGCTGATAGTCGATAGTCGGAAACATACTATCTAAGAGCGTGGTGAAAATATCCTCTTTAGAGGGAAAGTAGTAGTACACCGATGGCTTGGATATACCGACACGGTCGCAGATTTTTCCAATGGACGCCTTGTCGTAACCGACTTCTGCCACAAGATCATACATTGCGTCCAATATTTTTCCCTTTGTGCTCACGCTTCACTTCTCCATTGCAAATCACTTCCGCATTGCCAACATTATTAAGAATGGCAACGGAACATCAATTCGTGTCCAAACACGACCACTATAAACGGTGAACGGTAGGTATCGACAGGCGAATGGCAATTATACAAAAACACCTACCGAACGGTAGGTATAGTAGTACTATAGCTGGTGTAACCCCGCTATTGTCGCGGCCGGACAGCATTGCGGGAAACCCGACGGAAGGACCAACCATGTACGAGAACTATCGTATGCCGGGCGAGTTTGAGAAGCGCTCCAACGTCTATGTGACATGGCTTCCCGATTACATTCGCGCAGAGGGCTTCGATAATCGCCAGCCCTGCGTTGACGTAATTAAAGCTTTGCTTGAGTATGGCGACGTTACGGTCAATCTCAACTGTGGCACCCCCGGCTCCTACGAGGAAGCCTGCTCGCGCCTTAAAGAAGAAGGGGTGGATCTCGACCGTATCCAGATTACGCAGTTCGAAGACTCCAACTTCTACGTTCGCGACAACGGCCCCAGCATCATGGTCGACGACGAAGGCCATTCCTATATGGTCAACCCCGCTTGGACCTATTATGGCGTGTGGGACAAGAACTCCCCAGAGTGCCAGTCCGCACGCAGGGCAGCTGTTCACATGGCGGTTGCGCTCGGGTGCTTCGATATCGTCAATTCCGAAATGGTTTCGGAGGGCGGCGACCGCGAGTTTGACGGTCACGGCACCCTGATCGCCATCGAGGACACGGAATGCCGCAAGCGCAATCCCGAGTTCTCAAAAGAGGAAGTGGAGGCCGAGTACAAGCGCATCTACAACCTCAACAAGGTTATCTGGCTGCCGCAGCCTATGCTTGAGGACGACGACTATCGACTGGGCATCCTCGACGAGAAGGAAGATGGAACTCCTGTCTTCGGCATGAGCTTCGCCGCCCACATCGATGAGATGTGCCGCTTTATCACCCCGAACAAGATTCTTCTTGCCGAGGTATCCGATGAGGAGGCCGCCTCGAGCAAGGCGGGCGCGGAATCGCATCGTCGCATCGACGCCGCCTACGAGATTCTACGCGCCGAGACGGACTGGGAGGGCAAGCCCTTCGAAATCGTCCGCATGCCCACTGCCGAGCCGATCGAGGTTGTCATCGCTCCCGGCGACGAGGACTACGAGCTGTATAAGGGCTTCATCGACGAAATGGGCGGCAAGTTCATGGATGGCACCCCTTGGCCCGAAGGCCCCGTTCACTTTTATGCCGCAGCAAGCTACTGCAACTTCCTCATCTGCAACGGCGTCGTTCTTGGCCAGCGTTATTACCACGAAGGCATGAGCGAAGTCGTGAAGGAGAAGGACGAGCAGGCCAAGGCGGTTCTTGAGAGCTGCTTCCCCGATCGCAAGGTCATCATGATCGACTCTCTCGCGCTTAACCTGTCCGGCGGCGGCGTGCACTGCTGGACCAAGGACGTGGCCGCCAGCTGCTAGCAAGTTCTTAAACTTGCGCTGCCTGATCCAAGCGCCACATTTACAGTCCCCGAGGGATATCCGTGTTTCCCTCGGGGGCGCATTCGACACTTACCCATCAAACAATTGAAAGGAAATAGGCATGAACAACAGCCTTCGCGGTCGCGACTACCTCAACATCCACGATCTTTCCTTTGAGGATTTCCGTTACCTCATCGATCTTGCCTGGAACCTCAAGGCCCAGAAAAAGTCCGGTGTCGACCAGCGCTACTTCCCCGGCAAGAACGTTCTCGCCAACTTTGAGTGGGGCTCGACCCGCACTCGTTGCGCCTTTGAGACCTCTTGCAACGACCTGGGCATGGGCTTCACCTATCTGACCAACTCCCACATGGGCGATTGCGAGACCATCGAGGATGCCATGCGCGTCTTCAACGGCATGTATGATCTCATTGTCTATCGTGCACAAAAGGACGAGCAGTTCCTCTATGATGTCGCCGACTTGGTCGATATTCCAGTCATCAATGCCCTCACCCTCGGCGATCACCCGACCCAGATGCTCGCTGACGCTCTCACGATGGAGGAGCAGTGGGGTGGTCTGCGCACGAGCCGTGGCAAGAAGATGGCCTTCGTTGGCAACTGCGCCGGCGCCCCCGTGTGGTATGGCCGTCTGTGCGCGATGCTCGACATGGACTTCCTCGCCATCGGCCCCGACGACCTCCGTCACCAGATGTGCAAGGAAATGATCGAGGAGGTTGAGGCCTGCTACGCCAAGTACGCGCCTAACAGGACCTTCACCATCACCTCTGACCTTGATGCTCTGGACGGTGTCGACGTAATCGTTACCGAGGAGTGGCGCTACATCAACCCCGAGTGCGGCGACGAGGTTCTGGACCCTGACGACTACAACTCTTGGCTTGGCGACGCCGAGTCCCTGTACCCCTATCGCGTCACCAGTGAGCTGTGCAAGCGCACCAACAACCCCGACATCTTCTGCATGCACGAGCTCCCCTCTGTTCACAACGCAAATCACCGCGTTGGCAAGATGTTGCTCGACCAGTGCAAGAACGACCTGCATCGTGAAATCATCACCGAGGGCTTTGAGATTGCGGACGAGTGCTTTGAGGCCAACGCGTCGGTCATCTTCCGTGAGGCAGAGAACCGTCAGCACACCATCAAGGCCGTTATGTGCGCCCTTCTGGGTCTCTAGGAGCTGTATCAATGGAAAATGCAAAGTTAAAGAGCAGCAAGGTTTACGCATGGGTTCTCGTGATCGCGCTCGGCCTCATGTCTGCCGGTACGACCGGATCCTATAGCGTAATCGCTGGCTCCTTCGTCGCGCCCGTGTGCGAGGAGTTCGGATTTGACTACTCCATCTTCTCGTATTACTTCACTGCAACGCTCATTGGTCTTGCAGCGGCTCTTCCGTTTGTCGGAAAACTCATCCCCAAGGTTGTTGGCAAGTTTTGGCTCCCCGTCGTCGAGCTTATTCTGCTCGCCGCTGGCGCAGGCATGGCCTTCTACACCGAAGTCTGGATGTTCATCGCAGCTGGTGCTTTGATTGGCGTTTGCTTCGCCTTCACTACCGGCGTCGCCATGTCCGATGTTATTGACCAGTGGTTCAAAAAATCTGGCGGCCTGGCAATTGGTCTCGCTTGGGCAGTGAACTCGATTTACATGCTCATCATGAGTCCCGTCATCACCTCTGTCATTGAGGCTGCTGGCTGGAGGACTGGTTATCTGGTGCTCGCTGGCGTCTCCGCCGTGCTCATTCTTCCCGCTTCCATCCTGATTATCCGCTATAAGCCCCAGGACAAGGGCATGCTGCCCTATGGCTATGTCGAAGGCGAGACGGTCGCCGAGACCGAGGAGACGACCGAGGATAGTGCACGTGGCGTTAGCTACGCACGCGCTATTAAGTCGCCTGCATTCTTTTTCTGCATCGGCTTCCTCTGCCTCGTTCAGCTTACTTGCTGCATGAACCAGCTGTTCCCCACCTATGCCGCCGAGGTCGGCTTTAGCCCCATGGTGGGTGGCTTCATGGTTTCCGCCGCATCGCTGTTCGACCTGTTCCTCAACCCGATCGTCGGTATCACTTGCGATAAGTTTGGCAGCACCAAGGCCATTCTGAGCTGGCTCGCCGTCTCGATTCTCTCCTTTGTCATGCTCATGATGAGCAGCGGCAACTCGACGCTCAGCATTCTTGCTGCCGGTGTTAACGACGTCATGTACGTCATCGCCGGCACCGCTCTGACCGTTTTGGTGATGGACGTCTTTGGCTCCCGTGACTTTGGTCGCATCTTCGCGCTCATCTGCTCCGTGGGCTATATCGTCGGCGCCTTTGGCATGCCCGTCATGATGAAGGTATACGAGCTTGTCGGCTCCTTCCAGGGCGTTTTCATCTTCTGTATTGCATGCAACGTCATCATCGGTCTGTTCTTGCTGCTGGCAAAGAAGACTGGTAAGAGCCTCTCTTGGGACGAATAGTTCGATTCGTCTTAGTCATACGCTGTAGGAGTTAATCTGCAGCAGCTTTAGGGCATCGGCTAACGCCGGTGCCCTTTTTCATGGAATGTGACAAAGGGACAGTCCTTTTGTCACATTGGGCGCCTAGCTCGTTTTGCCCACCAACGTGATACGGATGCTTGGATGGGTGTACTCGTCAAACTCGTCCTCGGGCTCCGTGTCAAACGAATAGTACGTTTTGATGAGGTCGTCACTCGTCCTGATGGAGATTCTCTCGTAGAGCGAACCGTTCAAAAAAGCCTGCCTAAACTCTTCGGGGGGCTTTTGCGGTGCTAGGAGCTCGGGACTCACGGTCTTGACGTCTACGGTTTGGACGACAGAGGAAAGCTCATCCAAGTCGAGCTCGATGCGGGCGAGGTTGTCCTCAAGGCTCGCGTCGGGGTCGATCTCCGCTATGTAACTCACTTCCTTGAGCGTTCCCTTGTTATCGAAATCCAGGTACGTATAGGTCTTCTGGGTATCGGAGTCGCCGTCGTGCAAGTAGCCGCGGACATGATAGCCGTAATCTTGATATCGCTCGTAGGGGTCATCGGCGGACACGTACTCGCATGCGGGCTCTAATGCCTTGCGGGCGATGGCGATCTGCTCGGCCGCGGCCGCGGCGTTCTGTTGCATCTTGATGTTTCCCTGCGCCAGCTGCGGGATATAGGCACCGCACACGATTGCGAGGGGCAGTGCCACAAGCGCGACGATCCACTTTTTTGCACGGGGGATAGGCACGCCACAGGCCTCTGCCATGGCCTTTGCGTTGGCAAAGCTTTCGGCAAGCACGTCTGCCGCGGTGGCGACGGCGCCTACGGCAGCGGCGACTTCTGCCGCACCGCCCAGGTTGCGTGCGGTCTCATTGTCGCTGTTCTTGAGCAGACGCGCGGCGGCCTGCGTGCCAACAACGCCTGCAATTTGTGCCGAGCGGTCTTTTTCGCTCTGCTCGACGGCGAGCCGGTGCTGCATTTCCCTCCACTGCTTGCCGCGCATGCCAAAGCGCGGCGCGAGCGCGCAATAGCAGAAGATGATGAGCTCGACGGCGGTGAGCGCCAAGGCGGTCATCATGCCCGTCTCCTGGAAGCTTTCATGATGGAAGACGATATCGTCAATCATTTCGAAGGGAATGATCAAAAAAGGCAGCACAAACGCCATGGCAAGCGCCGCGCCGGCAACCTTGGGACAGATGCAGTATCGCTGGATGCGCTTGCGTTCTTGTTCGGAAAGTGTAGCCATAGCTGCTCCTTGGTGTCGTGGCGGTCGTTGCGGCGCATGGGGTGCGGGGCGCATCAGTTTGAGCTAGCGCTGGATAAGAACATAGAGCAAGATGCTCATCGCGATGAGCAAGAAGCCCGCGATGTTAAACATCAGTGTGGCAAAGTTGCCCACGATGGGGCGTTCGACATAGCTTTTGTCTGGGTTGCTGGGGTTGTAGTACACGGTCATTTGGCTACCGAGGGGCCAAAGCTGCTCCGCGAGGGTGCCTAGGCGGGCGATGGGGCCTGTCTGCACGTGCAGCCAGCCCTTGGCGTCTTCGTAGGCGGTGGCTTGCGTGCGGATGGGGAGTCCCGACAAGCTTTTGGTCTTTATGCCACGGAATTGTTTTTTCGCGCGGTATTGCGTGCCGTCGACGGCGTATTCCAAAACGGGATACATCCTGCCTTCGCCCATAAAGCGATGGTCGATGACCGTTCCCATGGTCACGGCGGTACAGGCCTTGGCTTTCTTGCGAGCGGCGGCTTTCATGAGCGCGCTCACTCCGATAAGCAGGATGCCGATGCCCCCAACCAAGATGAGCGCGAGCAGGGATATCTGCGACGTGATCATGGCGTTCTCCTTTGGCGCGATACCGTCATATGTGACTCAGTATAGAGAACCCCCGCCCTCGGTGGGCGTATTATGTGACAAAGGGACAGTCCCTTTGTCACATTGATTTGAGAATGGATGTTGATGTATTTATCGCTGGCCCCTATGGAGGGGATTACCGGGCATGTGTTCCGTCGCGTGCATGCGGAGTGCTTCGGCGCGCTCGATTGTTATTACACGCCGTTTTTGCCGCCGCCGCGGGTGGGCAATCGCTTTGGCGGCAAGGCGTTTAAAGAGGTCGATCCTGCCAACAACCAGGGACTTAACGTGGTGCCTCAGCTGATGTCCAAGAATGCGGACGAGTTTGTGTGGGCGGCGCAGGTGCTTGCCGATATGGGTTACCGCGAGGTCAACCTCAACCTTGGCTGCCCTTCGGGTACGGTGGTCGCGAAGGGCAAGGGTTCGGGCTTTCTGCGCAATTTGGATGAGCTCGAGGTGTTCTTGAGCGACGTGTGCGAACGCTCGCCCTTGCCGGTGTCGGTCAAGACCAGACTGGGGCTCGAATGCGATGACGAGTACGAGCGCGTGCTCGACCTCTATTGCCGAATGCCGCTGGCGGAGTTGATCGTGCATCCGCGCGTGCAAAAGGACCGTTATACGGGCTCACCGCGCAAAGAGTTTTACGGCGAGACGCTGGAACGGGCGCCGTTCCCCGTGGCCTATAACGGCGACATCTTTGATCTTGAGGACATGGATGCGCTGGTGAAGGCCTATCCCGGAACACGCCACGTAATGTTGGGGCGCGGCTTGCTTGCGAATCCCGCGCTGGCTCGCATGGTTAAGGGCGACCCTGCCGCTACCGCCGCTGAGCTGCAACGCTTCCATGACATGCTGTTTGCGGCCTATGCGGACGAGATTGGGGGCAACGCGGTCTTTCGCATGAAGGAGTGGTGGTTCTACGCCAAATGCGCCTTCGCCGATCCCGCGACCGTTCACAAACTCGTACGCAAGACCAAAAAGGTCGATGAATACCGTGCTGCTGTCGACCGTGTCTTTCGCGAGCAGCAGCTTGCGCCCATCGCCCGCTTTTGTGGCTAAATGATCCCTTGGGGACGGAGAAGAACGGATCGCCTGTGCCGGACCCATGCAAAAAACTGTACGCCAGCATCCAAGGATGTCGAAAAATATCGTTTTTGGATGCTGACGTACATGTTTGGTTCGGCAGGGGACTAGGCAATCATTGCATCGAGTGTAATGAGTTCCCTGAGTCGCTCCGTGCGCGTTTGCCCATGGCGCTTTGCCTTTGCGTCAAATGCTTCAAGAACCGATTCGCCCACACGTGCCGATAAAACAACGCTTGGTTCATCGGAAATCGGCGGCCTTCCCAACTTGACGGTGTGGCCCTTCGGCCACTCATCTTTTTCGTATGCCGCTGCGGCTTTTTCTAGCTCACCGGGAGCAAACCCCATCATCTTTTCGAGCTGTTTAGCGTCCATAGCGCCTCCTATCGATCGATTCCGATTTCCCTGAGCACCTTGCGCGTAGGAGGGACAAGGGCGTGGTAAATGATGTAACCATCTCGGTCGGGGCAACATCGAGCAATGAGCTCCATGAGGCGGTTTTTTCCATCAAGTCCAACGAGAACGTAATCGATGCCTCCATTTTCAAGATCACGCCTAAACCATGCGAAAGCGGAGTTCCAAGCGCAGGTAATATCCGTCTCTGTCAGCCCATGTTTGAGGGCATGGGGGTGGATTGCGATGAGCTCCATAGGGACCTCTCTTTATGTATACAGTTTTGTAGACAAAAATACAAGCAGTTAATACGGTTAAGCAGCCTGTTTTGGTTGGACTGTTGGTTGCATAGTTGGCACGAGAGGCTCTAGCGTTTTTTCGCTCTTTAGCTCGGTGTATGAGCGTCCGTTGAACTCCCAGAGGGGAGTGTTTTCATAGACTATTGCGAGGAGCTTGGAGACCTTGTTTATCTCCGCTTGTTTGTAAAAATCGGGTCGTACGACGATCAATAAAAATTCGGCATCTTCGGTTGTTTGTTGTGCTGCCGGCATGCCGTTGAGACCAATAGAACGCAAGAGCTTTGCCATGATGAAATCGAACTCGTCCTCTCTTGCGTGAAGGCTTGCGGCACCCAGCTTGGAATCATTCAAGATATACAGTTTGAGATTATTAACAGATTGTGTGTAGCTGGCATATCCACAGACGATGTCCTCATAATCTAGTTTTTCGATTGGATGCTGCTTATGGCCAGTGAATATGGCTGCCCTCCTGCTCTGAACACGTCGCTCGCGTAACGAGCGCATTTCCTGGGTGTACTCGCTATGGCGTTCGTATTTTCGATAGGAATATCCGTAGTCGTCGTAGTAATAAGGGTTATTTTCGACCGTGTCGTCTAGTTCCGGCGCTATGAGGTACAGCTCTCCGTCCTTGGAAAGTATGCAGGGGTTGTCGATACGCCCCGACTCCTCTTTGATTTTCCAAATGGTTTCATTTACTTCGAATATCGAGACTGGTTTGGGAGCGCAAGAATTGTAAAGCTCAACAAACTTCTCAAGCGAGATGATTCCGCAAGCATCTGTATAAGCGCGTGCAAAGCGCCAAACTTCCTGGTTCGCTATGAGCTCGCGGAATTCCCTGTTGCTTGGAGCATCTTGTGGGCTTTGGTATCTGGCGTGAAGCGCGACGCGTGATGAGGACCATCTGTTGTCGGCCGCGACGTTCATGAGCTCCAGACGCAGGTACTCGTTTGTAATGCGAGCGAGTGACTCATAGTGAGTTAGGCCAAGCTCTGATCTAGGTGGCACGTCTTTGGGAACGGCGCGAGCGAACTTAATGCAGCGTGTGAGATAGGATTGTCCTAAGCGGGGACCATAATGCTTGTGTAGATGGCCGCCGACAGGGGAGAGCAATCCTTTGAGGTTGGTAACGGGGTATCCGGCGGTCTCTTGTTCGAGGCGGCGCCCGATGAGCAATGCCCCCTCAAGCGAAGTTTCATGATCGATACCCTTTTGATTAAGGCTCTTGGCTTCAACGATTCCGCTGATATCTGAGCAGGCGCTCGAAACGATGTCGGACGTAAAGGTTGGAATCTTTTTTGCCATAACGATGCACTCCTGTGTGACTCACGGATAACGGAAACGTTTGGTTGTGAGTGCCGTTCTTTGATGGCGACGGCGAACAGGAGCGCAGCCTGTCTGAGATGGGCGAGTGCGGTAACCACCGATCTTACTTACCGAGCTCGCTCCAGCGTGTCATTGGGGACCTCCGCAGGAGCTCTCGACTCGTCTCATGCCTTGAGGCGAGTATAGCATAAAAGCAAACGTATGTTCTATAAATTTGAGAAGCTGAATTCCTACCTACTCATTTAAGTACGTCCCCAATGAGTGCTAGAGGAGGTTTTTCTGTGCCCAGGTGATGATGTCGCTCGACTCGTAGAGCGGTTTGCCGTCAATGAACAGGCAGGGAACCTGGCGTTTTCCGCCGACGGCGATGAGCGTCTGCTCGGCATCGGGGTCAGTCGAGATATTGCGTTCGGGAATGGTCACGCCGTTATCGGCCAAAAAGCGCTTGACCTTTATGCAATACGGGCAGCCGGTCATAACGTACAGCGCGAGCTCGTGATCAGTAGCCATGGGTCTCCAATCGGTTGAGGTTTCGATTGAAATACCCAAAGCCGCTGCAGTCTATGCGTGAGCCGACGACGACTCGATCGTCTGGACTAGAAACGCCGTGGCGCCGGTGCCGCAGGGCTTGTCGTAGTAGTCAACAAAGCGCTGGTCGGCAAGATAGCCGTGGGCGAGGCCCAAGTACGCCTCGTCTTGGGGCTCGCATCCCCAGTTGAGAGCAATCCAGCGACGATGCATCGCGACAAGCTTGCGAGCCTCGCTTCCATCCGGTTCGCCGTCGCTCATGGCAATCGAGAGCTGGCCCAGAATAGCGCGTTCAAGTTCCTTCATGTCGTTCCATGTCTGAGGATCCATATCCAGTAACGTTTCGTTTGCTGCATCGATAGCCTCATCGCCATAGCGCGCCCGCGCTTCGGCGCCGTAGCGCTCCTCGTTTTCTTGCACGGCGCGCCAGCGTTCCAGTTGCGGCAGCACGGCGCCCATGAGCGAGACAGCTTCGTCGAGCGACATACCGGTGTTTTGTGCCAGGCGCGGGGCACAATCCTCGATCATTGCCTCCATCGTAGTGTCGTAGGTGTACTTGCCGTGGTCGTAGCACCACTTGCAGTAATGATCGGTCGCGGTGCCCGCAGCATCGGTGCCGCAGTCGTCGGGTGTGAGTATCATGCCGCAGCTCTGGCAATAGTGCTCGGGCATTTCGAGCAGGTGAGACAGGGGCTCGCCGGTCACGGCGGCGATGAGCTTCATCATGTCGATACCCGGTGTGACCTCGCCGCGTTCCCAACGGCTGACGGCTTGGCGTGTGACGAAGAGCTTGGCGGCGAGCTGCTCTTGGGTAAGGTGATGGGCGCGACGGACAGCAATGAGCTTTTCTGCAAAGGCCATAACGGCTCCTTTCTGCTTTCTGCTGGTTGATGGCTTAAGCATACGCGGCAGTAGGTGCCCTTCCAAGCAACCGTTGGTTGCACGACGGGGACCGCGACGAAGAATTGCGCGCAACGCCCCACACCTCCATGCCGTACAATGACCGGCATGGAACCTATCGCACACATACATACCGACCTGCCGCAGAAGTTCGGCATCCCGCGCAACAGCTTTTTGGCGCCCCATCTGCAGGGACGCATCGTCTTTGAGCCGGAATTTGCCTCCAACGCAGCGGTTGAGGGTCTGGGCTCCTTCTCTCACCTATGGCTGCTGTGGCGCTTCGAAAACGGAACGCCCGGCGGCACGGCTAAGGACATAGCCGCCGATGCCAAAACGCAGGACAGGTCCGGCACCAACGCAAAATGGTCGAAAACCGTGCGCCCGCCGCGTCTGGGTGGAGCCGAGCGTGTGGGCGTGTTTGCCACACGCAGTCCGTTTCGCCCTAATCCCATCGGGCTCACCTGCGTCAAGCTCAGCCGTGTCGAGCTCACCGACGATGGCCCCATCATCCATGTGCTGGGGGCCGATCTGCGCGACGGCACGCCCATCTACGACATTAAGCCCTACATTCCATTTGCCGACTGTCACCCGGATGCGACGGGCGGCTGGATTGAGGACGCGCCGTGGCAAGAGCTCGACATCGAGTTCCCGCAGACGCTGCAGGATATGGTCCCGCCCACAAAGCTCCCCGGCCTGGTCGAGGTCCTGCGCCAAGACCCACGCCGCGCAGGCAGCAAGCACGAGCCGAACCGCGTCTATCATCTGGCCTTCGCCGGGCTCGACATATCTTTTACGGTTGATGAAACCCAGCTAACCGTAGCCGCCGTCAACGACGCGCAAGACTAATCAGCCATTCGTCCGCACCCGTCAAATTAAGCGCCAAACCCCATGTCAAAACCGCCCACGCTGGTGGACAATAACGCCTACCGAAACAATCCGCTTTGCACGGGAGCTCAGCATGAAATACGACTTTACCTCGCTTATCGACCGCCACGGCATGGACGCCATCGCCGTTGACTCCTGGGGAGAAATTCCCGGCATGGCTCCGAACGCACCCGACGAGGGCTTCGACCGCATCCCCATGTGGGTAGCGGACATGAACTTTGCCACGGTGCCCACGGTCCAGGAGTACATCATTCAGCGCGCCCAGCATCCCATGTTTGGCTATTTCAATCCGCGCGACGAGTACTTCGACCGCATCATCGAATGGCAGACCCGCCGTAATGGCGTCGAAGGCCTGCTCCCTGAGCATATCGGCTACGAAAACGGCGTACTGGGCGGTGTCGTGTCGACGTTGCGCGCATATGTCCAGCCGGGCGATGCGGTGCTGGTCCACAGTCCCACCTACATCGGCTTTACCAAGTCCATCGAGGCCGCGGGCTATCGCATTGTCCACAGCCCGCTTAAGCTCGACGATCAGGGCGTGTGGCGCATGGATTTTGAGGACATGGAGCGCAAGCTCGCCCAAAACCACATCCATGCCGCCGTGTTCTGCTCGCCGCACAATCCCTGCGGCCGCGTATGGGAGCGCGACGAGATCGAGCGCGCCATGGATATCTATCGCCAGCACGATTGCGTGGTGATCTCGGATGAGATTTGGTCCGATATCATCCTGCCGGGTCACAAGCATATCCCGACGCAGTCGGTGAGCGAGGATGCCCGCATGCGCACGGTTGCCCTCTATGCGCCCAGCAAGACGTTTAACCTGGCGGGCCTGGTCGGCAGCTACCACATCATCTATAACGAGACGCTGCGCGACCGCGTGTGCGCCGTGTCCAACAAGACTCACTACAACGAGATGAACGTCCTCTCCATGCATGCGCTTATCGGTGCCTACCAGCCGCAAGGCTACGAGTGGCTCGATGAGCTCAATGAGGTCATCGATGCCAACGTTGACTACTTTTGCAATTACGTTGACGAGCATTTTGAGGGCGTGTCCTATTCGCGTCCGCAGGGCACGTACATGGTGTTTCTGGACTGCACCGAGTGGTGTCGCGAGCATGGCCGCGATATTCAGTGGCTGCTTGACGAGGGGGCGCGCGTGGGCGTGGGGTATCAGGATGGCCGTCCGTTCCACGGGCCTTGTCACATCCGCGTGAATCTGGCACTGCCGCTTTCGCGGGTAAAGGAGGCGTGTGAGCGCCTGGACCGCTACGTTTTTGGGGTATAGGGGGCGCTCGATTCGAGTGCTGCCCCATGTGCCCACGCCGTCAAAATGCGTGGGCACATGGGGCGCAGAGGGTAGCGAGCGCGTTTTTCGCATTCGCTACTTTTCGTGAATCTGCTTGCCGCAAAGATGCTCAATCGAAATCTCGTAGAGTTGGACGCCCTTGATGTCTTTGGCGATTTCTTCCTCGACTTCTTCGGCAGAAGGGTAGTACTTAAGCGCGAGCTGACGGACTTTGTCCTCGATAAACGCAGGCGCTTCATCTACCAGGCGGCAACGGCCAAAGACCACGGTGCTCATGACGTAAGGAGCCCAGTCGCCGTCCTTGTACCACTCGTTGCCGTAAACGGTAAAGCAGACTTTATCGTCACGCCTGAGCGAATCGACCTTGTGGCCGGCCTTGGCGCCATGGAAATAAATCTTGTCGTGCTCGGCGTCAAAGAAGTAGTTGACGGGAATGGCATAGGGGTAGCCATCATCGCCGTTGACGGCAAAGACGCCGCGCTTACAGGTGGCGAGCAACTCGCGCGCTTCCTCGTCAGTGATGGCGCGTTTCTTTCGACGTAAGGGCCTAAACATCGTTGGCTTCCTTTCTGGCTGTGCATGGTGGTTGAGCACAAACTATAGCGAAACGGATCCGTATTTCTTGATACAGGCGAGTATGTTTTTGAGCTTGCTAAAGTCGAGCGGTTTGGGCAGATGGGCGTTCATACCGGCATCGTGTGCCGCCTTGGCGTCTTCGGCAAAGGCGTTGGCGGTGAGCGCGATGATGGGGATGTCGGCCGCATCGGCCTTTTCGCTCAGGCGGATCGCGCGGGTTGCCTCGTAGCCGTCCATGCCCGGCATCATGATGTCCATAAGAATCGCATCGAAGCTACCCGCGGGACGGCCAACGTATAGGTCGACCGCTTCGTTGCCGTCGGCGGCGCGAGTTACGACGATGCCCTCGCTTTCGAGCAGAGCCTGGGCAATCTCGGCATTGAGCTCGTTATCTTCTGCCAAAAGAACGTTCATGTCTGCAAACGAGCAACTGTATGCCTGCTCGTCCGTACGTTCTTTTGCCTGAGGGTTCTTGTCGATCTCGAGCGGAATCTGGACGTTAAACGTACTCCCCACGCCAACCTCACTCGAAATCTCAATCGTGCCGCCCATCATATCGATGAGTGATTTGACGATAGACATGCCAATGCCGGTTCCTTGGAACTTGCTGCGCGCATCGTCGCCTTCCTGGGCAAACGGCTCGTAAATGTGTGCCAAAAACTCGGATGTCATACCAATGCCGGTATCCGAGACGCTAAAGCAAAACGCGGCGTGCTCGTCGTCGACCGGTTTGATGGTCGATGAGAACGTGACGGTGCCTCCGTGCTTGTTGTACTTGATGCTGTTGTCGAGCAGGTTGACAATGATCTGCCGAATATGGGTGGGGCTGCCGATCATATATTGGTCGACAGCGTAGGGCTCGCTGGTGTCGAGCATGGTTATGCCGCGGTCCGATGCGCGGAGCTTGCACAGTACGAGCGCATTGTCGCACAGCTCTTTAAGGTTGAATGATTCGTGCTCGAGTGTCACTTTGCGCTCCTCGATCCTGCCCATCTCGAGGATGTCGTTAATCAGTGACAGCAGGTGATTGGCGGCAACGCGCGCCTTGGCGCGGCTTTCGCGGGCGACCTGCATGTCGCCTTCTCTCAATTCCTCAATTTCGATAAGACCCAGGATGCCGTTGAGCGGCGTGCGGATGTCGTGGCTCATGCGCGTGAGGAAAGCGGTTTTGGCGGCGTTGGCGGCATCAGCTTTCTGCCGTTCTGTCTGTGCGCGGTAAAGCGACCAGACAAGGATGATGATGCCGGTGAGCAAAATGCAGATGACGACTGCCGCAATGACGATGCGGTTGCGGTAGAGAAGTCGGAACGCATCCGATTCTTGCGCCGAGTACGATGTGGGGAAATAGCTGTTTGCAGAGAGCGATTCACCTGCATTGACGATGCCCTTATTGATGATTCCCAGCAGCTCGGGCTTGCCGCGCGAAATTAAACACGATAGTTGCGCCGTGTTGGTGAGTTCCTGTGTTTCGAAATCCTCGATGTCGTAGATGTCGCGGAGAGTTTCCAGGCGCGTGCTGGAGACAATGATGCAACGTGCCTTCCCCTCATTGAGGGCTTTGAGCACCTCGCCGTCATTCGAATACTCGGTTACCGTTGCGTTCGGAAAGAGACTTTCGAGCTCAAAACGGTTAACGATTGTGCTCTTTGTACAAGCGATGTTCTTAAGGTCGCTGTTCAGGTTTTTGCCACTGTGAATGGCGGTCAGCGAAACCGTTCCCATCGAGTTTGACTGGATGACCCCTGTCTGCTCGGCGAGCCAGTAGTCGCGAAACAACGGCAGGGCGACATCGATGGTTCCGTTGGAAAGGGCTTTGATCATTTGCTTGTTGTTCGAGAGTGCGATTGTATTGACCGTAATGCCAAACTTGTCGTGCAACGTCGTTGCAAGCGAGGCGAGCGACCCTTCCATTTCGCCGTCGTCATTTTGCGTACAGTAGGGAAGTTGGTTTTTAAGATAGCCGAGCGTGATGGTATTGCCGTTTTCTTTGAGCCAGGTGGTCTCGGTGCCGGTGAGCGATGACGAGCCACTGTTTTGGGTCGAGTAACTCGATTTGACTTCCTCGTTATAGCGCGGGTTATCGCGGGCGATGGTCGCCATGGCGGCGTTGATGTCGTTCATCAGATCGGGGCGGCTTTTGGGAACGGCAAAATAGTAGTCGCTCGAGCCTACGTAGAACATGGGTGACGCATCGGGCGACGAAATGGTGTCGTTCATGATGACGGCGTCGACCTCGCCGTCTGCAAGCGCCTCAAAGAGGGCACTGCCGGTGTCGATTTCTTTATAGGTGCAGGTAACGCCTTCGTCGGCGAGCCACTGCTGGCCGACGATAGTTTGCATAACGCCGGCGTTGCAGCCGATGGTAAGGCCTTGGAGCGCCTGGGGGTCACCCTTGGCCAGATCGTCGCGGTCGGGCCTGGCGTAGATGTAGTAGCGCTCAGTGCCCTCGGGGTTCGAGGAAAAGAGCAGCTTCTGCTCGCGCTCTGCCGAATACGAGATGTTGGGCATGAGGTCGATTTCGCCCGCCTCGAGCATGTCCATAAGCTCGGAGAAGGTGCCGCTAACGTATTCGTATTGCCAGCCCTTTGTGTAATACGAGAGGGTCTGGAGGTACTCGTAGCCCCATCCCGAGAGGCGCTCGCCCGGCGTGCCTTCCTGGAAGCCTTTGTTGTTGACGAGCCAGCCAACGCGGACCGTCTTGACCTGCTGGTCGGAGTCGGCGGCAAAGGCCGGGGTGGGCATGACGGCGCTCAGTAGTGTGAGCGCAGCAAGCGCGACGGCTAGGGTGCGATATAGAGCTAAGCGAAGGACGGCGGAAGGTTTCACAGGCAATCCTATCGAGTCGAGATAATACCGCATAAGGATACCAGCTCAGCCACCCTAACACCCGGCAGATGGGTAGTCATTGGGGACGTTCTTAAACGACTAGTCGCTGGGGACACTCTTTGCCGGAGTTGGCACTTAGGGACGTTCCCAATCTGTTTGACACAAAAGGAACGTCCCCAAGTGCCGGATGTGCGACAATACCGAGCAACGTGATGGGGCGTCTGGGAAAAGGGGTCGCGATGAACAAGTTGAGGACGCTTGCCGACGTGTTGCGCCAGGCTGGCTTTGCGCGCATCACCGGCCTGTTCCTTATCTTCTGCCTGCTGTGCTCGACGGTCGTCTGGCTGTCCGACCCTTCGACCCTTACGTTTGGCGATGGCCTCTGGTTTAGCTTTGAGACCGTATCGACGATCGGCTTTGGCGATATCCCGGCCGAAACGCCGGTTGCCCGCGCTATCACCGTCGTTTTGAGCGTCATCAGCATCTTCTACATCGCCATGCTCACGGGCGTGGCGGTGAACTACTGCAATACGCTCATCAAGATGCGTCAAAAGGACACCATGGCGCGCTTTATGGACGATCTTGAGCACCTGGAAGAGCTCGATCGCGATGAGCTCGCCGACCTGTCGCGCCGCGTGCGCGAATATCGCCGACGCCAACGCTAGGGCGGGCGCCGCGCGTCACGATGAGGGGGACAAAAATATGAATATTACGGTATACCTGGGCGCCAGCGTCGGTAACGACCCGGCGTTTCTGCCTGCGGTGCGGCAGCTCGGCACATGGATTGGCTCCAACGGCCACGCGCTGGTATACGGCGGGTCCAAGTCGGGACTGATGGGCGCGCTCGCCGATAGCGTGCTCGATGCCGGCGGGTGCGTGACCGGTGTTGAGCCGAGCTTTTTTATCGAGGCCGAGTTTCAGCACGATGGTATCGATGACCTGATCGTGACGAGCGACATGGCCGAGCGTAAGGCCAAGATGATCGAGCTCGGCGATGCGTTCGTCGCCTTTCCGGGCGGTACGGGCACGCTCGAGGAGATTGCCGAGGTCATGTCGGCCGTGTCGTTGGGACATCTGAGCGCACCGTGCATCCTGTACAACCTGAACGGTTACTACAACGACCTCAAGGCGCTGCTCGAGCACATGATTGATAAGGGGCTTTCGAGCCCGAGGCGCCAGCAAGGCATTTACTTTGCCGAGGACCTGCACGAGATCGCATCGATTATCGGCAGCTAAGCCGTAGGCCTATCGCACGTGCGGCGCCCAATGGCGCCGTTCGCGGCGTGGATGGTCGGCACGTCCGCGCTGTGCCCGTCTTACAATAAAACGTATCCTTGTCGATTTTGACCACGGGAGGCCCCGATGGACAACCTTGCAAAACCCAAAAACCGTGCGCTGTTTTTAGTTAGCGTAGCCGTGACCGGTGCGTTTGCAGGCGCCGCGGTCTGGCTGTTTTTCTTTGCGATGGAGCACGGTATCGACTATCTATGGACCGAGATTCCGCATATGCTGGGCGTCGCTTCGCCCGAGCTCGCGAGCGGTCCGTTCGGTTTTTTGCCGTATCCGTTTTCCGTCTGCCTGCTGGGCGGCCTGCTGATCGGTCTGTACGAAAAGCTTACGGGCACCAAGACCGATGACCTCAACCAAGTGATGGCCAAGGTAAAGCGCGACGGCCGCTACCCGTACGACAACTTGGGCAAGCTTTCGCTTGCGGCATTGCTGCCGCTGCTGTTTGGCGGAAGCATTGGACCGGAGGCCGGCCTGACCGGCGTTATCGCAGGTCTGTGCAGCTGGGTCGGCGACCGCATGCGTCGCTTTGGCGCCGAGTTTAGGCAGCTCACACTGCTGGGTACTCAGGCTGCCCTGACGGCGCTCTTCACCGCGCCCGTGTTTGGCTTTGTGGCGCCGCTCGCCGGTAGCGCCGACGGCCAGGGCGCTAATGACGATGAGTCCGCGTCCGATGAGATCACGATCAAGCTTCCCAAGGCGCAAAAGACCGTGGTCTACGGCATTGCGATTGCCGGCGGTCTGGGTACCTACCTGCTGCTCGGCCAGCTTATGGGCGGCGGCATGGGCATGCCCAGGTTCGAGTCCGCTCAGGTGGGCAACCTGGAACTTGTCTGGCTCATTCCGCTGGCGTTGGTCGGCACCGTATGCGGCTGGCTGTACTTTGTCTCTGAGCATGCAAGCGAGGCACTGTCCCATGCCATAGGGGAGCGCCCTGTCGTCAAGGCCATGCTAGCCGGTCTGGCGCTCGCCATCTGTGGCACGGTCCTGCCCTACACCATGTTTGCCGGCGAGACCCAAGCCGACGTGCTCATGGAGACCTATCTGACCATTCCCGCCGGCGTGCTTATCGCGACCGGTCTGGTCAAGGCCATGCTGACGCCCGCCCTCATCAACCTGGGCTGGCGCGGCGGTCACTTCTTCCCGGTTATCTTTTCGGGCGTGAGCTTGGGCTACGGCTTCGCTATCCTTACCGGCGCCGATCCGGTCTTTTGCGTCGCCGTCTGCACGGCCTCGACGATGGGCGCCGTTATGCGTCAGCCGGTCATGGTTGTGGGCTTGCTGCTCATGTGTTTCCCGCTCAAGGGTATCGTCTGCATGATCATCGCCGCCGTTATCGCCGCTGGCATTCCGCTGCCCAAGCCGCTGCGCAAGTAGCACGGCGGCGCACGGTCAATACAAACATCTCAAGCCCGGTGTGAGGGTGTTCAACTTGAGCTTGTGCCCTTTGACGGGTCGTTATTTTCAAAATGCTGCTGTAATCCACGACACGGGTTGAGCGCCTTCCCAATAATGGGCCACGCCGATCTGTGGCGCATGTCCGATGATACCGCGCCTGCCTACAGGTCGCGTGCTCGATAGACCTTGGTACTGATGGCGCAACTCAGTGCAAAGAGCACGAGGGCCAGTACGGCAATTCCTGCGCACAGGCAGCCGAGGACGGCGGGATCGGGATTTGCTCCGGCAATCGACATAAGCCAGTTGCTAATGGGGTTGGAGGAGCTCAGCGTGGCCATGGCAAGGCACCCGAGCAGGGCAAACAGGCCAACGGATAGGCGCAGCGCCTCCATGTGTCCAAGGCGAAAGAACAGCGGCTGCGCCAAAAACACCATCATGAGGGAGATGAGCATCGATGCTGCCGAGGCTATTGCGATCTCAAAGACCGTCTGTCCCGTCGAAGGAATGCCCGCGCTGTTGAAGAGCGGGATGGCGACGATACTCAAAAGCGTAGCTGCACATGCCATGGCGGCGGAGAAGACAATAACGCTCAGGTAGCGGGCACAAATAATGTCTTTGCGCGAGAAGGGCAGCGTTGCCCGATAACGCTCCCATCCGTTTTGATTGTCGAAGCCGGCCAGCGAGCTCATGACCATGATGGGTGACATGGCGCTGACCGCGCAGGCGCCGGCGCTCATGCCGGAATCGCCGTCCGATGCGTTGGCAAGGGTCAGCACGACGAATATGAACAAGCCGACACCCGCAATGCTCGGGACAAGTGAGCGAACGATGGCGAGCTCGGACATAAAGGCGCGTTTCATTTCGAAGCCCCTTTCAGCGTGAGGCGCAGATAGTCATCAATGGTTGCCCGGTCGCAGGGAATCTCGGGAAAGGCCTCGAGCGCCTCGCGACGGTTGGGCACGAGCACGTCCACGCTATAGGCGTGGTGGGCGGCGCGAGCGCCTTCGACGCAAGCCATAAGCTCGGCGGCCTGTGCTTGGGTGCAGTGGGCGATGCCGGCGCGGTCGGTAATGTCCTCGCGCGGCAGGTCAAACACAATCGAACCGTTATCGATGCAGATGACGCGGTCGGCGGCGCGATCGAGGTCGGACGTAATGTGGCTCGAGAGCAGCACACTGTGCTGGCCGTCGGCGACAAAGGCGAGCAGCTCATCGAGCAGCTCCTCGCGCGCCATGGGATCGAGGCCCGCAGTGGCTTCGTCCAAAACGAGCAGCTTGGCATTGTGGCTGAGCGCGCAGGCGAGCTGCAGCTTCATGCCCATGCCGCGGGAGAGGTCTTTTACCTTGGCTTTGGGATCAAGGCCAAATCGGTCGATAAATCTGGCGAATGTTTCGCGACTCCATGTGGGGTACGCCGGGCCTACGAGCGTCTCGATCTGGCCCACCTTGAGCGTGGAGGGGAAAGGACACGTGTCCAGGACAAGACCGACGCGGGAGCGCAGGTGACGCTGTGCCTCGCCGGGCGCGTTGGCGTCGCAGTGCTGTCCAAACAGATGCACCTCGCCGGCATCGAGCTTTATAAGCCCGAGCGCGGCGCGAATGGTCGTTGTCTTGCCGGCGCCGTTTGCGCCCACAAAGCCGACAATCTGGCCGGGCTCCACGGTGAGTGTGACATCGCGTAGCGAAAAGCGGTCGCTTACGCGGCGTGAAACGCCTTTGAGTTCTAGCAAGTTTTGCATGGTATAGCCTTTCTTGCAGATGGCTACTGCATGGTCTCGGGGGCTACAAGGTCGAGCATCTCGTGCAATTTGTCGCGCGTGACGCCCAGGGTTTCGGCCTGCGTAGCGGCCTGCGCAAGCAACTCTTCGATATGGCAGAGCTGGTTTTCGCGCAAGAGTTCCTGGTTTCCCTCGGCGACAAAGCAGCCCTTGCCCTGCACGGTGCAGATAAAACCGAGTTGCTCCAGGTCGGCATAGGCGCGCTTGGTGGTGATGACGCTCACGCCCAGGTCGCTCGCCAGCGCGCGGATACTGGGGAGCTTGGCTCCCGCAGCGAGTGAGCCCGAAAGGGTCTGGGCTTTGACCTGCGAGGTTATCTGCTCGTAGATGGGCTTGTCGCTCGAATTGGATAGGATGATGTCCACAGCGGCTCCTTAGCTGTTGGGCTACACGTGTATCTAACCGGTAAGCACAGTATATATACACTATGCACAGTTGCGCAAGAGGGAAATATGGGCTCGTCTGTCCCTCCGTTCGTTTATCTCGATCTGTAACATCTGAAGTCAATTTTGGCGGCTAGATGTTACAGATCGAGACAGCCTCGATCTTCCTGCTGGTTTATCTCAATCTGTAACACTTAGGCCTGATTTTGATGGCTAGATGTTACAGATTGAGACATTGGCTCCCTGCCTTCCTGTTTATCTCGATTTGTAACAGCTAGACCCAATTTGGGCGGTCAGATGTTACAAATCGAGATTGTGCCGGCGGGCCTGCCGGTTTGTCTTGATCTGTAACAGGTAGAGGCTCAAAACCCGTCTTACTGTTACAGATCGAGACAGTCCTTGAGGCGACTGCCAGGTGCACAGCGAGCTTGGCTAATGAATTTGTCCTGATAGGTGCCCTATGGCGGGATTTCGCGGCTACAATGGTGCGGTTACAACGACGTAATGCACTCAATGCAAGAAAGGATCCGCATGGCAAGCCTGTCGGATGAAATCTCGTCGCGCCGCACGTTCGCGATTATCAGCCACCCGGACGCCGGTAAGACCACGCTTACCGAGAAGCTGCTGCTCTATACCGGCAGCATCCAGACTGCCGGCTCGGTCAAGGGCAAGAGCTCGGCCAAGCATGCCGTCTCGGACTGGATGGACATCGAGAAGGAGCGCGGTATTTCCGTTACCTCCTCGGTGCTGCAGTTCACCTACAACGGCGCCTGCGTCAACATCCTCGATACCCCCGGCCACCAGGACTTCTCGGAGGATACCTACCGTACCCTTATGGCCGCCGACGCTGCAGTCATGGTCATCGACGGCGCTAAGGGCGTCGAGGCCCAGACCAAAAAGCTCTTTAAGGTCTGTACGCTGCGCCACATTCCCATCTTCACCTTTGTGAACAAGCTCGACCACGAGGCTCGCGATCCGTTTGAGCTCATGGAAGAGATCGAGAATGTCCTGGGAATCAATACGTATCCCATGAACTGGCCGATCGGCAGCGGCCGCAACTTCCGCGGCGTGTTCGACCGTCAGACCCGTCGCGTTATCGCCTTTGAGGGCGACGGTCATGCCAATGCCACCAAGAAGGTCGCCGAGGTCGAGGCCGAGCTGGGCGATCCTTCCATGGACGAGCTCATCGGCGAGGAGAACCACAAGAACCTGATGGACGACATCGAGCTGCTCGACGGCGCCGGCGACGAGCTCGACTTGGATGCTGTGGCCTGCGGCAAGCTGAGCCCGGCGTTCTTTGGCTCGGCGCTCACCAACTTTGGTGTGGAGCCCTTCCTCAAGGAGTTCCTGCGCCTGGCCCCGACGCCGCGCGCCTATATCGATACGTTCACCAGCGAGCCGGTCGATCCCTGCCGCGACGACTTTAGCGGCTTTGTGTTTAAGATCCAGGCCAATATGGACAAGAACCACCGAGACCGCATCGCCTTTGTGCGCATTTGCTCGGGCAAGTTCGAGCGTGGCATGGACGCCTTCCACGTGCAGGGCAACCGTAAACTCAAGCTTGCCACGGGCACGTCGATGATGGCCGATGACCGCGCCATCGTGGACGAGGCGTACGCGGGCGATATCGTGGGCCTGTTCGATCCGGGTATCTTTAGCATCGGTGACACCGTGTGCTCTGGCAAGCGCCATGTGCAGTATCCGCAGATCCCGACGTTTGCCCCCGAGATGTTCGCCCGCATTACGCAGGTCGATACGCTCAAGCGCAAGCAGTTTGTGAAGGGCATGGAGGAGCTTGCCCAGGAGGGCGCCATCCAGATCTTCCGCGAGCTGGGTGCCGGCATGGAGAGCGTCATCGTGGGCGTGGTCGGCGTACTGCAGTTTGAGGTGCTCGAGCGCCGCCTCAAGGCCGAATATCGTGTTGAGGTTCGTCGCCAGCCGCTGCCCTATACGGACATCCGCTGGATCCAGAACGAGCCCGATACCATCGATATCCCGGGCCTTTCGCTCACGCGCGACACGCTGCGCGTCGAGGACATGCGCGGCGGTAAGCTGCTGCTGTTCACGAGCCCGTGGAACGTGGATTGGGCAACCGATCACAACCCCGATCTTATCCTGTCGGAGTTTGGCAACGTAGCCTTTTAATGCATCGGCGCGGTGGCCCTGTGGGGCTGCCGCGCCGTTTGCTTGCCTGATGCCGTGTGAGCGGCTATTATACCCATCGTCGTCTCAAGACCGTGACGTCCGAGCAGTTCGGGTCCGATATCCTGCTCGTTAAACCTAAAACCAAAGGAGTACATAATGATCAAGAAGGTCATGGAGGACTACAAGGTCCTGTTGCGGAGCATTCCCGCGGCAACGGTTTCGCTGTTTTTCGTGAGCGTCATCATGATGAACCTGCTGGCCAACAAAGAGCTCATCAGCCTGCCGTATCTGGCACTCGATTGCGGCTTTGTGGTGAGCTGGGTTTCGTTTTTGTGCCAGGACATGATCTGCAAGCGCTTTGGCGCCAAGGCATCCATCAAAATCTCTATCCTCGCGCTGCTGGTCAATCTGGCCGTGAGTCTGTGCTTTTGGGCATGCTCGCTCACGCCCGGCATGTGGGGCGCCTACTACGACACGGGTATGATCGAGGTCAACACCGCCCTTAACGCCACCATCGGCGGCACCTGGTACGTGGTGCTGGGCTCTTCGCTGGCAATGCTCGTTTCTGCCGTGGTTAACTCCACACTCAACCAGTCGCTCGGTCGTATGCTCAAAAAGAATAACTTTGCGAGCTTTGCCTTCCGCTCCTATGTGTCCACGGGTGTTGGCCAGTTTATCGACAACCTGGTCTTTGCCATTGTGGTGAGCCATACGTTCTTTGGTTGGACCTGGGTGCAGGTCCTTATGTGCTCGCTGACCGGCGCTGTTGCCGAGCTGCTGTGCGAGGTCTTCCTGAGCCCCGTGGGCTACAAGGTCGTGCGTGGCTGGGAGCGCGAGAATGTGGGCGCCGAGTACCTCGAGCGCCACGCAACCGCCTAAGGAGCAAGTATGCGGGTTTTGATCACGG
This sequence comes from uncultured bacterium, assembly GCA_905215135.1. Classification (GTDB taxonomy): domain Bacteria; phylum Actinomycetota; class Coriobacteriia; order Coriobacteriales; family Coriobacteriaceae; genus Collinsella. The sequence goes on along the minus strand of CAJMOX010000003.1, from coordinate 121,979 downwards.
GCGCTTCGGGCGGTATCGGAGCCGCGTGCGTGCAATGCTTTTTGGACGAGGGCCACGAGGTCGTGGGCTTTGATCTGCTGCCGGCGGCGATCGAACACGAGCGCTACCGCCATCTGATCGTTGATGTCCGCGAGCCGGACTCGTTTCCAGTTGACCTTGAACCCCAGGTAATCGTAAACGTCGCCGGTACGCAGGATTCGGCCGACGACATTGCCGCCAACCTGCGTGGCACCATCAACGTGACCGAGCGCTATGCCTTTGTGGGGGAGGGGCTTGCCGCCAAGCCGGCGCCGGCTATCAAATCCGTGGTCAATGTGGGGTCGGCGAGCGGGCATACGGGATCGGAGTTTCCCGCCTATGCCGCCAGCAAGGGCGGCGTTATCGCCTACACCAAGAACCTTGCAAACCGCCTGGCGCCGCAGGCCATCGCCAACAGCGTGGACCCGGGCGGCGTTATCACGCCGCTCAACCGTTGCGTGATGGAAGACGAGCGCCTGTGGAGCCAGATTATGGAGCTCACGCCGCTTAAGCGCTGGGCCACCGCCCAAGAGATCGCCGAGTGGATCTACTTTGTGGGCGTGACCAACCGGTTTATGACCGGGCAGAGCCTGCTGATCGATGGCGGCGAGGCCGGCCGCACCCAGTTTATCTGGCCCGAGTAGAAAACGCGCCCGATGGAAATCCGTCGGGCGCGTTTTTGATGTATTGATTTTTAGCCGAGGCAAGTCCAGTTGACGGGGGTCGAGCCGTGCTGTTCGAGTAGCCGATTGGCTGCCGAGAAGGGGCGCGACCCTATAAAGGCGGGGAGTTCTGCCGTGGCGCGGTTGGCCGAAAGCGGCGAGGGGTGCGTAGAAGCTAGGCAGAACTTGCCGGTTGCCTTGCCCGCGCCGATCGCGTCGAGCTTGCTCTCAACCATTTGCTGGGCAAAGCGGCCCCATGCCAAAAAGACGACCGGCTGGGGCAGCTGACAGCAGCGTTCGATAATATAGTCGGTGAGCGTGCTCCAGCCCAGCTTGGCGTGCGAATTGGCGGCATGCTCGCGCACGGTGAGCGTGGTGTTAAGGAGCAGGACGCCCTGTTGTGCCCATGGGGTTAGGTCTCCCGTGGCAGGAAAGGGGCAGTCCAGATCGGCTTTGAGTTCCTTATAGATGTTGCGCAGGCTCGGCGGCAACTTGGTTTGCGTCGCGGGGACCGAGAACGATAACCCCATGGCCTGGTTGGGTCCGTGATAGGGATCTTGACCCAAGATGACAACCTTGACCTGGTCGGCCGGCGTGTAGGCGAGGGCATTGAGGATGTCGTCTTGTGCCGGGTGGATGGTCTGCTCGGCACGCAAAAGGGCGATGCGCTCGAGCAGCTGGTTCGTCGTGTCAAGTACCGGCTGCGGCGCATCGCCCAACCAGGTTGCTATGTTGCGGTCGCGAGTTGCGGTGTCCATGGGGCTCCTTTATGGCAGATACTCTGTTGGTATCTATTGTAAAGGCGCACCGGTTGCCTTTATGCCGCGGCTGTATGAAGAGTGGGGTCTACGAGACGCGCTCGGGCGTTCCTGCCATACGAGCCTGTTCATGCGCGCGTAGGCGCGGAAGCTCGACGGTTGCCACCATGACGCCGGTGAGGATGAGGGCGGCGCCAAAGAAGGCGATGGGGCTCAGGACCTCGCCGACCAGGAAGAACGAGAAGACAGCGGAGCAGACCGGCTCGAGCGAGAAGGCGAAGCCGGTGGTCTCGGCGGGCACGTGGGGCTGCACGAGCGTTTGGGTGATAAAGCCATAGGCAGAGCAGATGAGCGCGAGTGCGACGACGACCGCGACCTCGCTCGGCGTGCTGGGAAGCGTAAAGCCGCCAAAGGCAAATGCGGCGATGCCCGAGAACAGGCCGCCAAAGCCCAGCTGCCAAACGCCCAGAGCCAGCGGGTCGACATCTTCGACAAAGCGCTTCGCCACAATGATATGGCCGGCATAGACAAAAGCGGAGAGCGGCATGATGATCGCGCCGGGATTCAGGCCGGTAAAGTCGGCGCCCGAGAGCAGCAGCATACCGCAGGTGACGATGGCGGTTCCGATGAGCACCTTGCGCTCGGGGGCGCGACGCAGCAGGGCCGCGTTGGCAAACGGCACGATTACGACCGTCAGGCTCTGCAAAAAGCCGGCGGTTGAGGCGGAGGTGAGGCTGGAGCCCAGGCACATGCAGGTGAGCTCGGTTGCCATGATGGCGCCGATGATGGCGGCGCGGACCATCAGGTCGCGGTTGATGCGCAGCGCGTGCTTGTGGAAGAGCAGCAGGCAGGCCACAAAGGCGATGATGCAGCGCAGCGCAACGATGCTCGTGGCGTTCATGCTGTCCATGCCGATCTTCATGAGGGGGTACGAAAAGCCCCATGCGACGGGAACGGAAAACGAGAGCGCGATTGCTTTTTTGCGATCCATGGGACTCCTTTTGTTACAGAACGGTTTCGCAAAAAGGATTCTGCTCCCAGATATGGATGTAGTAAAGCGAATGTATCTTCAGTATGATTAAGAAATACTAATGCTAGTAGAAAAAGCCCTGGCAAAACGTTTTACGGCTATACCGATGTGGAGGCACGATGGCATCGCGATATCAGATTGTATGTATGGTGGTCGATTGCGGCAGCCTGAAACGCGCGGCCGACGAGCTAGGCTATACGCAAAGTGCGGTGAGCCAGGCCGTCAAGGCGCTCGAGCGCGAGCTGGGTACCACGCTTATCGAGCGCGGTAAGCAGGGCGTTTCGCTTACGCGCGACGGCAAGCAGTACCTGCCGTATCTGCGCCAGATTGTAACTGCCGAGGCCGAGCTTGAGGGCAAGCGCCAGGAATTGCTGGGACTCTCCTCGACTGATATTCGTATCGCAACGTTTACCAACGTGAGCCGCACCGTGTTGCCGCGCGTGATCCGCGACTTTGGTGCCCTGCATCCGGGTGTACGCTTTACGCTCAAACAGGGCGATTACACGCGCAATGCCCAGTGGGTGCACGATGGCGTGGTTGATTTTTGCTTTACGGCACGCGGATTTACTGCTGGGCTCGAGAAGCGCGTGGTCTATCACGATGAGTTGGTGGCACTGTTGCCGGCCGCGCATCCGCTGACGGCAAAGGAAAAGGTGACGCTCGCCGACCTGGCGTCCGAGCCGTTTGTGCTGCTGGATGAGGGCGAACAGAGCCTGGTGCTCGATGCATTCGCGGCGCATGGGCTGTCGCCGCACGTGACGAGCGAGGTGACCGACGACTACACCATCATGGCGATGGTGGAGGAGGGCCTAGGCGTGAGTATGCTGTATCGCCGTACCGTCGAGGGCATGAGGACCGATATTCGCGTGCGTCCCATCGTGCACGCTCCCTCGCGTGACGTAGTGGCAGCCTGGCGCAGCTGGGACACCATGCCTATCGCCACGAGGCACTTTATCGACTATATGAGCTCGCATATTGTCAATTAATGACTGGCATGGCGTTGAGTGCGGTGTTTAGCGGGCTGTCGCTTTGGCTTGGGCGGCGCGATAGGTGCGTGCCGGGTGGCAGAGCAGTACCGCCACGACCATAAAGAACGCCGTGGTGCCCAGGCTGATGGGGTAGACCATCATGATGTTCGCAAAGGTGCGGAAATGCGGGAACACGCAGAATACCCAATAGAAGCGAATACCGCAGACGCAGATCATGGTGATGAGGGCGGGCATGAGCGAGATGCCAAAGCCGCGCAGGTAGCCGGACATGTTTTCGTAGAACATGCTAAAGGCGTAGGCAGGGAAGATCGAACACACGCGGATGTAGCCGATCGAGACGATGTTGGGGTCGCTGTTAAAGAGCGATAGGATCTCGCGCCCCAGACCGACGATAACGATAATCGTGGTGAGTGCAACGATACCGCCTTCGATCAGGCAGACCTTGAGCGTCTTGGTGCAGCGGTCGATTTGGCGGGCACCGTGGTTTTGTCCCACAAAGGTGGTGCAAGCCTGGCTAAAGCTGTTGAGCAGGTTGTAGCACACGTACTCCAAGCTCATGGCGGCGCTTGATGCCGCCATGACCTCGGTGCCCAAGCTGTTGATGGCGGACTGGATGATGATGTTGGCGACGGCAAAGACAGCGCTTTGGATGCCGGCGGGCAGGCCGATCTTGACGATGCGCTTGAGGGCGACGGGGTCTAAGCCTAAGTCGCGTGGGGTGACGCGGACGACGGAGTCGGTCTTGAGCAGGTGGACAAAGAGTGTGGCGGCGCTGACGGTGTAGGCGATGGCGGTGGCGATGGCGACGCCCGCGACGCCCCAGTGGAGCACGGGGACAAAGATGAGGTCCAGGCCAATGTTGAGGACGGTGGACACGGCGAGCGCCTGCAGCGGCATGCGGGTGATGCCGACGGAGCGGAAGATCGCGGCCTCAAAGTTGTAGAGCAAGATCGAGGGCATGCTGAGCAAAAAGACGCGCAGGTAGAGCGAAGCGAGCGGCATGGTCTCGGCAGGCACGTTGAGCGCAGCGAGCATGGGCTCGGCAAAGATCTCGCCCAGTGCGATGACGACAAAGCCCACGAGCGCCATTAAAATCGAGGTATGGACGGCGCGTTTGACCATGTTCTGATCATTGCGGCCGATGGCGTTGGCGATGACCACGTTGGAGCCAAGCGACATGCCAATAAAAAGGTTGAGCATAAGACTGGTAAGCGGAACATTGGAGCCGACCGCCGCCATGGCGAGGGTTCCCTGGTCGCCCGAGAAGTTACCGATGATGACCGTGGCGATGAGGTTCGACAGCTGCTCCAAGATGCTCGTGGCGGCTACGGGGAAGGCGAACAGGGGAATATTGCGCCACAGCGAGCTGGTAGTCATGTCAATGTGCTTAGATGCGGTGTCTGCCATACGCTCTCAATCTCTAATTATGCTCTTTCGTGCTTATTTGCGCAGACGATGATACTCCTAATGCAGCCAGCCGGCACTTAGGGACGTTCCTTTTCTGCCGGCAGCTGGGGACACTCCTTGTCTCTTCTATGACTAGGTGGGGAAGGCGTGCGACAATGGTGGGCGTTGTGTTGTTCGCGCTAAGGAGTTGCCATGTTGTTGTGTCCCGTTTGCCATGAACCGTTGGCGGACGACGAGCGCGGTGCTGCATGCGCGGGCGGACACCGGTTTGACCGTGCGCGCGAGGGCTATCTATATCTGCTGCGCTCGTCCAAGAGCGGCGACTCCATGGGCGATCCCAAGTCGCAAGCGCGCAGCCGTCGTGACTTTCTGAACCGTGGATACTACGCGCCGTTGCGCGACGCAATGGTCGAGCTGGTGCGCGAGCGGGCGACTGGGCGTGCTGCGTCTGCGAACGGTCCTATGACCTTGCTCGACATTTGCTGTGGCGAGGGCTACTACACCAGCGCCATGGGCACGGTATCGGGCGTAGATGCTTACGGGTTCGACTTGGGCAAGGAGATGGTGCGCCTGGCTGCCAAGCGCGGCGATGCGACCTACTTCGTGGCCAACATGAAGGACATCCCCGTGGCGGACGGCGCCTTCGATATGGTGACCGAGCTCTTCGCTCCCTTTAACGAGCGTGAGTTTGCCCGCGTGCTGGCGCCCGAGGGTTCGCTCTACGCCGTGGTGCCGGGTGCTCGGCATCTGTTTGGCCTCAAGGAGGTGCTCTACGACACGCCATATCTCAACGACGAAAAGCTGCCACAGACCACCGAGCTTAAACTGGTCGGAACGCAGCGGGTGACAGCTTCCATCACCCTCCAGACCCAGGCTGACATCGAGGCGGTGTTCCAGATGACGCCCTACTACTACCGCACGCGCCCCGCCGACAAAGAGCGCCTGGCAAACCTCGATACCCTTCAGACCGATATCGACTTTATCATCGCCGAGTACCGCCACTAACCTACCAAAAAGGGACAGGTTTATTTTGGCAGGTTTTATCTGGGCAAACGTAAAGGGCCGACCGCGGAGATGCGCGATCGGCCCTTTTTAGTTGCTTGGCTGCAGGGAGCTGTGGGGGCAGGTGCCTACAGACGATCCTTGTTCTCGGCCTTAACGTCGTGTGCCTGCTGAACAAAGAACAGGTCGTACACCACGATGACAAAGGCGCCATAGTTTATGGCGTCGCCGCCAAACGCGGGAAGCGTGAGCACCGCCTGGGCAAGCGTGGCGACTGCAGCAACGATACCGAGCTTAAACGCGCCGTCAACCTGCGAAGGCTTGTTGGCACCCTTGATGCCCGCAACGCCTGCGGCGAGATCGATGAGGCCCTTGGCGATAATCACGGCCGCGGCGAGCATGGCGTTCGATCCGTAGGTGGACTCGAGCTTGCCGGTCGCGATGCCGGCGATTCCAATGACGAGACTGGCGATGCCCAGAACAAAATAAATCAGGGCAAGGATTTTGAGAGTCTTGCGAGTGAAGCTCATGGCTGGTCCTTTCGATACGAGTACGCCAACCTGGCGCACCCTTTGTGCTGCACATATGGTGAAGCACATTGTAGTTCAACGCGGCGATGCATGCGCCTGAAAGCGACTCTTGCCTGTGCGGCCCAACCTTTCAAAAAGGAAAGCTGGGCGTAAGCAAAATCGATGGCAGCGTATGCGCGGCGCTGCGATGATGGGGCCATGGCAAGAGCTGGACCGAAGGAGGGGCCATGATGTACGGGGCCAAGCAAGTGCGCGAGCCGCGTTCGTTAGGAAGGCGTATGGGAGATTCCGTGATCGCTGCCGTGTGCACGGGATTGATGGCGGTGCTTTGCATTGGGATGCTGTGGACCATGTCGCATGTGGGACAATAACGGACGGTTGGGTGCTGGCATAAACGGCGCTCACGTATTCGTTTTGCTTGTTAAGGAGTGTCCATGGGCGTCGTCGATCCCTTTTCTGTTGCTCGGGCCGCGGGGCTTGAGCTGACCGGGAAGTCCGAGGGCCTCACGCTCACCGACGGCACGATGGAGCTGCGTGCCGATTTTGGCCGCATGCTTCCGCGGCTCAAGCAGGGTCGTCTGCAGCAGGAGCTGCTGGTGAAGGCCGCGCGCGCGAAAGACGTTGAGCATCCGTGGGCAGTCGATGCCACGGCAGGTTTTGGCGAGGATTCGCTGCTGCTGGCGGCCGCGGGCTTTACCGTCGATCTGTATGAACAGGATTGCGTGATCGCGGCGCTCCTCAAGGATGCTTTGGATCGCGCGGCAGATGATCCGGCGCTTGCGGCTGCCGTGGCGCGCATGCGCTTACATGCGGGCGAGGACAGCATTGCCGGCCTTCGCCATACGGCCGAGCTGATCAAGCAAGGCGAGCTCGCGGCTCCCGACGTGGTGTATCTGGACCCCATGTTTCCCGAGCGCACCAAGAGCGCGGCGGTGAAAAAGAAGTTTCAGCTCTTGCACCATCTGGAGCAGCCGTGCGCCGACGAGGAGACGCTGGTCGAAGCTGCGCTTGCGGTGCACCCGCGCAAGGTCGTTATCAAGCGACCGGTGAAGGGGCCGCTGCTTGCCGGCGTTAAGCCGAGCTATCAGCTTGCGGGCAAGGCCGTTCGTTACGATGTTTTGGTGCCGCCGCGCCCGTAGCTTGTGCACGATGGCTGGCGCTTCGCCAGCGCCGTGCCGATGCGGGGGTCTATTTCCAAGGGTGCGACGTCAGGTGCCAGCCGCCGCAGTATTCGCATTTGTAGCAGGACAGGCCGCGCCGTCCGCGGTTTTCGCAGTCGGCCATAACGGCCTCTGCCTCGGCGCGCGTGTCGTAACGGTTTTTGCGTTCGCACGACTTGTAGCGCCAGGCTTCATCGCGCTCGGCGTCTAGTGCGTCGCGGCGCTCGTCCTCGCGCGCAAACAGGTCGCCCATATCGCCGCCGGTGGCAGCGCCCAAAAACTCGCTTTTGGCTTTTGACCAGGCGGCTCGCTTTTTGCTCCCCATCTGCTTCGCGCTCCTCTCCAAACGTTGGTATCATTGCTCAATCAAAGTGATACCAATAAACGTGAGGTCGCCGCGTGATGATCAGAAAAACCCTCGATACCGACATTCCCGCCGTCATGGCTATCTATGACGCGGCCCGCGCCTTTATGCGCGCGCATGGCAACGCCACGCAGTGGCCCGAGGGCACGCCTTCGGCCGAGCAGCTGGCTGCCGATATTGCCGCTGGTGGCAGTTACGTGTGCGAAGTCGACGGCCGCGTGGTGGCGACGTTTGCCTTTTTACCGGGTCCGGACGAGTGCTATGACGTGATTGAGGACGGTCAATGGCGCAGCGACACTCCGTATGCCGTGCTGCATCGCGTGGCATCCGACGGCACCGTGCACGGTATCGCGGCGGCGATGTTTGCCTTTGCCAAGGAATGCGCCGACCATCTGCGTATTGACACGCACGAGGACAACTTGCCCATGCAGGGCGCCATCGCCAAGGCGGGGTTCGAGCGTGTCGGTATCGTCTATGTGTCCGACGGCACGGCGCGTGTCGCGTTTGATTGGCTGCGCGAGGCGTAGGAGCCAAGGCACGTATCATCACCCAGCTCAAATAAAAAATGGCCCCGAGTGGGGCCATTTTTGGTAAAACGCGTCGTTGTGGGACTCGCATTGTTACCGCCCCAGATGAACCCGGGCAGACAAAAAGGGGAGGTGCCGGCTTTCGCAAGGCGCGAACCTACGAAAATCGCCGCGCGGCAACGCGGGGCGATGAGCTCGGTCGGGGGATAGGGCCCGCTTCGCCCACCGGCCCGTAAATTGTATCATCCAGTGTGGAACGAGAATGCCTGTCGCCGTGCGCGATGGGCTTGCAATAAGAGGAGAGCCATGTCGAAGCAAGCGGTCGTTGGAATCTTGGCGCATGTCGATGCCGGCAAGACCACGTTGGCCGAGGCCATGCTGTTCAACGCGGGCCGCATTCGCAAGCGTGGCCGCGTGGACGATGGCGATTCGCATCTGGACACTAACACGATCGAGCGCGAGCGCGGTATCACGATTTTCTCGTCGCAGGCCGTGCTCGACCACGGCGATACCCACGTCATGCTCGTGGATGCTCCCGGCCATGTCGATTTTTCTGCCGAGGCGGAGCGCACACTGCGTGCCCTGGACTACGCGATTCTGGTGGTGGGCGCCAACGATGGCGTGCAGGGGCACACCGAAACCCTGTGGCGCCTGCTTGCGCGCTATGACATTCCGACGTTCATCTATATCAACAAAATCGATTTGGAGAATCCCGGCCGCGATGTTTTGCTGGCACAACTTGGGCAGCGTCTTTCCGAGGGCTGCCTCGATGCGAACGAACTGCTGGCGGGCGGCGCCGCTTGGGAGGACGCTGCCGCGTTGGACGAGGCAGCCCTCGAGGAGTTTCTTGAGACGGGTGAGCTTTCCATCGCAACGCTGTCGCGCATGGTTGCCGAGCGCAGGCTCTTTCCCTGCTTTGCCGGCTCGGCGCTCAAGGACCAGGGCGTGGGCGAGCTGCTGGATGGTATGTGCACGCTGATGCGTGAGCAGGCGTGGGCCTCGGAGTTCGCCGCGCGTGTCTATCGTGTCAGCCGAGGTGTTCGCGGCGAGCGCTTGGCTTGGATAAAAGTGACCGGCGGCACGCTGCGTGCAAAACAGATGATCGAGGGGCGCTCCGGTGCCGAGGCATGGGAGCAGAAAGTCGATCAGGTGCGCATCTATAACGGCGAGAAGTACGAGCTTGCCCAGGAAGTTGCCGCTGGCGGTATTTGTGCCGTGACGGGTCTTGCGCACGTTCGCCCAGGGGACGCCTTGGGCGCGGAACCCGCGTGCGATGCGCCCGTCATTGCGCCAGTTCTCACCTATACGGTGCTTCCGGGCGAACACGACGTCCACACGGTGTTCAAAGCGTTGACTGAGTTGGCGGATGAAGATCCTATGCTCGGCGTAAGCTGGAATACGCATCTTGAGCAGATTCATTTGCAGTTGATGGGCGCCGTGCAACTCGAGGTCGTACAGCGGGTGTTGGTCGATCGCTTTGGCCTTTCGGTTGAGTTTGAGTCTGGCGGCATTCTCTATAAGGAGACTATTTCGCAGCCGGTCGAGGGCGTGGGCCACTTTGAGCCGCTGCGCCACTATGCCGAGGTGCATTTGCGCCTGGAGCCGTTGCCAGCGGGTTCGGGCGTGCAGTTTGGCACCGTGACCTCGACCGACAAGCTCGATCTTAACTGGCAGCGTTTGGCACTCACCAACGCCATGGAGCGCGATCACCTGGGCGCACTGACCGGCTCGCCCATCACCGATGTGCGCATTACGCTTACGGGCGGCCGCGCGCATGCCAAACACACCGAGGGCGGCGATTTTCGCCAGGCCACGTACCGCGCGATTCGCCAGGGTTTGATGCAGGCGCGTGAGGTAGGCGCAGCCGTGCTGCTGGAGCCGTGGTATCACTTTGAGCTCGAGGTGCCGGGGGAGTGCGTGGGCCGGGCGCTCTCGGATGCCACGCGCATGGGCGCCGAGTACAAGCCGCCGACGATGGCGGGAGACCGGGCGAAGCTTGTGGGTCGCGTGCCGGCATCCGAGGTGCAGGATTATGCGCTGGAGGTGGCTGCCTACACGAGCGGTCGCGGTCATCTGTACCTGGAGTTCGCCGGCTATGCGGCTTGCCATGATGCCGAGCGCGTAATCGAGACGGCCGCCTATGAGCCCGAGGCCGATCTGCCCAACACGCCCGATTCGGTCTTTTGCTCTCACGGCGCCGGCTATACCGTCAAGTGGTACGACGTACCCGCCGCGGCGCACGTAAAGATCGATCCCGCCACCTTCCGCCCCTATCGCCCCGCCGACGCGGAATTTTTCGGCCACATGTGACAAAGGGACAGCTCCTTTGTCACATTCAGTTGGTATAACTCGGTATAAGTTGGTATAACTATTGCTAGCCTTTGCCAATCCGAGGAGGCCGACATGAATCCAAATCCCTTTAAGCCAACGGCTGGTAAGCGGCCTCCGATGCTCATCGGTCGCGAGTCGGTCATCGAAGATTTTGAGGAGGGGCTCGATAACGGTGCCGGAGCGCCGGGCAGACTCATGCTCATTACAGGAAACCGCGGCTGTGGCAAAACAGTTCTCCTGCGGGAGCTGCAACGTCTGGCCAGTGAGCGCGGATGGGCGGTTGTCTCCGATTCCGCTTCGCTTGGTTTATGCGACCGCTTGGCCGACGCACTCCGCTCGAATAAGCCCGTTGTGACGTCAATGGAGTTTGGCCCATCGTTTGGACGGATGTCGGTTGAGGCGGCGCGGGCAAAAGGCGAGACGTTGCGAGGGCTGGTCAACGAACGTCTCAAGAAACTCGGCCCAAGCAAGGGTATTCTGTTTGCGATTGACGAGGCTCAATCGGCGTCTATTGAGGAGCTGGCGGCCCTCGCCGTTCTTTATCAGCAGGTGCTGGGAGATCAGGATGCTACGGGCTTGCCCGATGGCGACCAGCGTGGTCTTGCGCTGGTCTTTGCCGGCTTGCCCAGCATGGTTGACGATCTGCTCGAAGAGCCGAGCGTGACGTTTTTGCGGCGCGCCCAGCAGCGTACGTTGGGGGCGATTTCTTTGCCCCAGGTGCGCGATTCATATATCCAGACGGTCGAATGTGCTGGTCTTTGCATTGATGCGGGGACGGCGGACCTTGCGGCGCACAAGAGCATGGGACATCCCTATATGGTTCAGCTGGTGGGATATTACATGTGGCGGTCTGCTGTCCGGCGTGGCTCGCAGGTCATTGAAGGGTGCGATGTCGAGGTTGGTCATGCGGATGCCGTCTCTGAGTTCTACGAAGCGGTTGACGCGCCTCTGTATTACGGGCTGCGCACCCCACAGCGCCTCTTTATCGAGGCCATGGCGGTTGACGAGGACAAGCCGACGCGTATGGCGGATATCATTGAGCGCTGCGACCGCACCCAGAGCTGGGTGAGCAAATACCGCGCGAGCCTGATTCGCGAGCGCGTCATCGAGGCCGCCGGATACGGTCTCGTCCGGTTTACCGTGCCCATGCTGGGCAAGTATATTCGCGATCGCATTTTATGGCACGAGTAATGTGACATGAGGGACTGTCCCTTTGTCACATTCGATCAATAGGAAGGGGAGCGATGGCGGTGTCGCAACAACCAAGTGCTATCGAGGTGCGCGGTGCGCGCGTCCATAACCTCAAAGACATCGATATCGATATTCCGCTGGGAAAGCTCGTGGGTATTGCCGGCGTGTCGGGCTCGGGCAAGAGCTCGCTGGCGTTGGGGGTGCTCTATGCCGAGGGCTCGCGTCGTTACCTGGAGGCGCTCAGCACTTATACCCGCCGTCGTCTGACGCAGGCCGAGCACGCACAGGTGGACGAGGTGCTGCACGTGCCGGCGGCGCTCGCATTGCATCAGCGTCCTAGTGTGCCAGGCGTGCGCTCGACCTTCGGCACCATGACCGAGCTCAACAACAGCCTGCGCCTGCTCTTTAGCCGCTGCGCCCATCACGTGTGCCCGCATTGCGGGACGCGTGTGGAGCCGAGCCTTAACGTGGCCGCGGGCCTGTCGCTCGCGTGCCCCGCATGCGGCCGCGAGTTCTATGCGCCGGGGGCCGAGGACCTTGCCTTTAACAGTGGCGGCGCGTGTCCTACCTGCGGAGGCACCGGCGTCATGCGCGAGGTGGACGAGGCGAGCCTGGTGCCCGACGAGTCAAAGACCATCAACGAGGGTGCGGTGCTTCCCTGGGGCACGCTGATGTGGGATCTGATGAAGCAGGTGGCCGGCGAGATGGGCGTGCGCACCGACGTGCCGTTCAACCAGCTCACGCCTGAAGAGCGCGATATCGTGTTCCATGGCCCGGCAGTTAAGAAGCACATTCTCTACGTTCCCAAAAATGGCGAGGGCGCCACGCCGCTCGACTTTACCTATTACAACGCCGTCTATACCGTCGAGAATGCGCTCGCCAAGGTTAAGGACGATAAGGGGCTCAAGCGCGTTGCGCGCTTTTTGCGCGAGGGACCGTGCCGCGATTGCGGCGGCACGCGTCTTTCCGACGCCGCGCGCCAGCCCCAGGTGCGCGGTATCAATCTGGCGCAGGCGGCAGCCATGACGCTGGGCGAGGCGATTGAGTGGGTGCGCGGGGTGCCCGCATCCTTGCCGACCGAGATGCGGCCCATGGCCGGGGACATCTGCGATTCGTTTTTGAGTACGGCCCGCCGCCTGGTCGACCTGGGCCTCGATTACCTTTCGCTCGACCGCGCCGGTGCCACGCTGTCTACGGGTGAGCGCCAGCGCGTACAGCTTGCCCGCGTGGTCCGCAACCGATCGACGGGCGTGCTGTATGTGCTGGACGAGCCTTCGATTGGCTTACATCCCGCGAACGTCGACGGCTTGGTAGGCGTAATGCGCGATCTGGTGGATGACGGCAACACCGTGGTTGTTGTCGACCACGACACGCGCGTGCTGGCAGAAGCCGACTATCTGGTCGAGATGGGCCCCGTTGCGGGAGCAGGCGGCGGCCATGTAATCGCCGCCGGTACGGTAGACGAGGTCGAACAATCGCGGGGTAGCCGCATCGCGCCGTTTTTGCGCTCGGAGCCTGAGCGCTTGCGTCCGCAGGTGCCTGACGACGAAATGTTTGACCGGGGCCATATCCGCATGGCGACCGATGCCATCCATACCGTCAAACCGCTCGAAGTCGATATCCCGCGCGGTCGCCTTGTCGCGGTGACGGGCGTTTCGGGTTCGGGTAAGACGACGTTGGTGCTCGAGACACTCATCCCGGCACTTAAGGCGCAGGCAGCCGGCGAGCGCCTGCCAAAACACGTGCGCTGGGTCGATGCCGAGGGCATTGCACGTGCCAACCTGATAGACGCCACGCCCATCGGTGCCAACGTGCGTTCGACGGTAGCGACTTATGCCGACATCCATGATGAACTGCGTCGCGCCTTCGCCCGCACGCCCGAGGCCAAGGCAGCCGGCTACAAGGCAGGCGCATTTAGCTACAACACTGGCGCTTTGCGCTGCCCTACGTGCGATGGCACGGGTTCGATATCGCTCGACGTGCAGTTTTTGCCCGACGTCGAGATCGTCTGCCCGGCATGTCGCGGCTCACGTTATGCAGATGCGGCTTCGCATATCCATCGCGAGGGCAAGGACGGGAGCTTGCTGACGTTGCCGCAGCTTATGGACATGAGTGTGGACGAGGCCCTCGACGCCACGGTGGGACTCAAGAAGGTTCAGGCGCGCTTGCAGACCTTGCACGACCTGGGCTTGGGTTATCTCACACTTGGCGAGCCCACACCGGCGCTTTCGGGCGGCGAGGCGCAGCGTCTTAAGCTCGCGAGCGAGATGGGCCGCGTGCAGGATGATGCCGTGTTTGTGTTCGACGAGCCCACGATCGGCCTGCACCCGCTCGATGTTCAGGTGCTGCTGAGCGTGTTCGACGGTCTCGTTGCCAAGGGCGCCACGGTTATCGTGATCGAACACGACCTCGATCTTATCCGTAATGCCGATTACGTGATCGACATGGGCCCGGGCGGCGGCGACGCAGGCGGACAAATCGTCTGTGTCGGCACGCCGGGCGACATCGCTGCCTGCTCCGCAAGCATCACCGGCCGCTACCTCTAACCGAATGTGACAAAGGGACTGTCCCTTTGTCACATTCCCGTTAAAGCCAGCATCTGTCGGCATGGCGCTTGAACAGTTTTCGCGTGAGGGTCAAAATGGCCTCAACCCATTCGCGAAATTTGCACGCCCTATAGTGAGTGGGCTCTCGCTTGAGCTGATGCTGCCAAGAGGCAGCCGATGGGGGCAATTATGGACAATCGAATCTTTGGGTATGCGCGTGTCTCTTCCGCAGACCAGAACCTGGGCCGCCAATTAGACGCGCTGGCAAGGTTTCCCGTGCAACGGAGCCAGATTTATGCTGACAAGGCAAGCGGTAAGGACTTTAAGCGTCCCCAGTACCAGCGTCTTCTTCGCAGGCTGCGCGAAGGCGACGTTCTCGTGATCAAAAGTATCGATCGTTTGGGCCGCAATTATCGTGAAGTCCTCGATGAGTGGCGACGCATCACGGTGGATAGGAATGCTGCCATCGTGGTGCTTGATATGCCATTGCTCGATACGCGCGAGCAGCCTGATGGCATTACGGGAACGTTCATGGCGGATCTGGTTCTTCAAATCTTGAGCTATGTGGCGCAGCTAGAGCGCGAAAACATCAAGCAACGCCAGGCGGAGGGCATCGCGTCGGCGCGTTTGCGTGGCGTGAAATTTGGAAGGCCGGCATTCGAACGCCCAGATAGCTATCGCGATGTCATCAAATTATTCGAAGGGGGAGAGGTTACGAGGCGAGAGGCTGCTGCGCTTTTGAACGTCAGCGTCTCGACGTTCGATCGTTGGAGACGGGCGGACGCGACCAGTTTTGACCGTATGTCGTCTGCTCGTCCTCTTTAGCTAGACATTTTGACGAGGGGAGTTAATTACACAGAGCCCACTCCTTCCCTCGATGTTTATCCAGTTCACGCCCTTGAACCAAATAGTGCCACCGCGTTGCCAATTCGTCTGCTTTTTGACGAGGGCTATATATCGTGTTTTGTTTTGTATTTAAAGGAGGACGAAATGAAAAGGCGTTATGGAATGGCTCTGGTGACCGCGCTATTTGCGATGGTGTTTTGTGGGGCGCTTCTGCTGAGCGGCTGTTCGCAGTCTGAGAAGAAAAATGATGAACCTGATTATGCCGATGACCGTGCAATGGCTGTGATTGCTCAAGGTTATCAAAAGCGGTCGGATTATATCGAATCGCTTGGAGAAGATGCTGATCTAAGCTCGAATAAAGTGCGAAAAGAGATAATTAAAACCGAGATCGATAACGACAAAGAACTCAAAAAGGCGCCTTTTAAAGACGCTAAGATGCAGGAAGATGTCATCGCCTATCTCAACCTGCTTGACAATCAGCTTGATGTTACCAAGAAGTATGCGGAATCTGATCCTAAGTACTACGAGGAATGGGAAAAGGCCTACGACGCACGATCCGCACAGCTTAAGAAACTGGTCGATCGATATGACTTAACAGTCGATGACGAGTATCAAGATGAGTTTGACGAGCTAATTAAGAACGGTAGGACCGTAGAGGAGAAGACGCATAACGATGAGGTTATCAACGGTTTGCTCTCATCGGCGAATTTTGAGAAAAGTGATGATGGCTACGGTCTCTATACGTACACCGCAATCGTCGAAAATACCTCTGACATATCGTTCGAAAACGTTTATCTAAACGTTGCCCTTTACGATGCCGATGGTGTGAGGGCGGAAGAATGCTACGCAGATACATCTGCCTGGGCGCCTGGCGAGAAGGTGAAGTTTGAGGTAATGAGCGAGGTTGACGCCTCGAGGCTTGCGCCGACGGTGTCGGGTTACAGCGTCAAGGAATAGTTCGCGGGAATTGAAAAGAAAGCGCGGCCGTTTTCTTTGAACGGTCGCGCTTTGCATTGAGCCGTTGACGGAATGATTCGTGCCATCATGCTCGCGCTGGAAGATGATGGGAACGTCGGGGCAATAAAGGAAAGGTGAAACAGGATGGCAAAAACAAAATTTCTTACAACGATACCGCAAAAGGTTGCCTTTGGCGGGTTAGTCGTTGTTACGGTTCTAGCGGTTGCCTGGGGTATCTGGATGTCATTGACGCGTAATCCTACAACGATCAGCGATGATTCGATTCGCGAGGAGATCACGCCAGTCGTTAAGCTCGTGACGTACGAGTACAACTTCACCCAGCTGCTTTCAATTGATGAGGCGGGCAATCCGCTTGGGTGGGAAAACCCCTTTACGTCTAAGCGATATGTCGCAACGATTGACGGCAAAGCTGACATCGGGATCGATGCCGATAAGATGAAGGTTACAATCGTACGGGCTAATATGGCCGATAAGAATTCAGAGGTCAAGAGCGTAAAGGTTATACTGCCTCACTCGGAGATCACCTCGTTCTCGACAGACCCCAATACGCTTAAGAAATATGTTGAGGACAATGGCTTTCTTAACTGGAATCAAGTAAGCACGGATGATCTAAACACGTTATTGAAACAGGCAAAGAAAGAGCAGACCAAGAAGGTCAAGGAAAGCAATATGCTCCAAGAATCTGATGATAGAGCCTGCGCCCTTATCGAAAAACAGGTCAAAGCCTTATGCGGCGATGACGTCAATGTTGACGTTGCGTTTGAGTAGGGGTGAATAGCATGTTGGATAAACGGCAACAGATCGCTGGGGCCGGCTCGCTTCTGATCGGGCACTACACCACCTTTCTCGACACTACCTTCAACTCGGCATTTGGCGATGAATATACGGTTGATTTCGACTATCGGAAATAGGAGGTCACAATGGAGGATAAAGACGATCTGGCTGTTGTCGAAAGGGAGGAGCCGCCGCGACATAAGCAGAGTTTTGATATCCGTAAGGCCGCTGCCGGGTTGGTTGATGGCGCCGGAAGCGCGATGGCGGGCGCGGTTGCAACCGTACAGAAAGTTGCCGATGGTGCAATGCGTGCTGCAACTCCGCTGGTCGATGACGCCTTGGCAGCTATTGCTGATGCGGCCGATGGTGCGGCAGGTACTGCTGCGGATATCGGTGACGCGGTCAACGATTGGGCATACCAGCAGCAGCTTAATAGATACAGGCCGGTAACCAAGGAGACCTATCAGAGTCCTTCATTCCATTTGCCGAACATGATTCGAATTGTTGACGGAAATGAGCGCCGGGGCATCGACGCCTGTAGAGATGCTATTGGTTGGCTGGATACTGTTAAGGGCACGCAGATTTTCAATCTGTACCGCGAGGCAATCGGGGATAGCGAATTGTCTTTCTATCCTAAACCATCTCTTTACTCCACATATTACATAGATGCTTTTGATCGGTCTCGCTTTGTTGACCTTGACTCTTATTTTGCAACCATGCAACAAGACAAGATGGCCGAGTTGAGACGGATTGCGTTCATGCTTGGCGCGAAGCGCTGCAAGCTGGAGGTGACGGAGTACGAGGAAACTCGGCGAGGCCGCCAGGTTAAGGGAAATGCCAAGGCGGGAAAGAAGGGCTCGGTTCGAATCGACGGTTCCTTGAGCGATTCAACGAGAAGCGAGAAGAAAATTCTGTTTACACAGGAATTTGAGGGCGACATGGTTCCACAGCGCCCTGAGCTCCATTGGTATGCCCATGACTCAGATGTTCTCTTGTTAATTGAGACGAGATGTGGTGGAGAGGATAAAAACAAGGCGAAGAGCTATCGGGTCGAATTGAAAAGTGAAACGGCCATGACCATGTCTGTATCACTTGCTATGGCTATCGACGAGGCATGCAGCAAACTGAACATAAGGGCGAATTCGAGCCTGACAAGCCAAGCTAAGCGAGAACTCCGGCAATCGTTTGTATTTGAAGTTGAATTCTGATGTGTGGGGACCATTTGCTGCGGGGTTCCTGTCCTTTACGGGGTAGAAGCATAGAAACCCATACGGTGCAACTCAGTAAAAGTTAGTAATATACTGGCATCTTTTCTAGTTAAAAGCGTTTAAAACCGGTTAATTCCATTTAAATCAGTAGGTGCAATATGTGACAAAGGGACAGTCCCTTTGTCACATGCCGGGGAAGCCTGTCTGGCGGAGGGCCTCGTAGAGGACGATGGCGGCGCTGTTGGAGAGGTTGAGGGCGCTGATGCGGTAGTCGTCCGGGTCTACAAAGTTGCCGCAGATATCCTGCTGAAGGATGGCCTCGTGGCCGCTCTCGCTATGCCCGAGCGCCTCCTCGTGGGCTTCCCAGGCCTCGGCGTTATCGAGCGAGTCGCAGTCGCGCAGCATGGGGATGCGCTCGCAGCGCGCAGGCTCTGCGGCGAGCAGCTCTTCGGGAATCCCCGAGCTCTCGCTGCCAAAGACCAGATAGTCACCGTCGCGGTAGGTGCTTTGCGCATAGGTGCGGCGCGCCTTTTTGGTCAGCAGATGCAGGCGTTCATCGGCGGGGGAGAGGCCGTTGCACGTAAGGAAATCCTCCCAGCCGGCATAGGTCGTCACGTCCAAGTTTTGCCAGTAGCCCAGGCCGGCGCGACGCACCGTCTTGTCGTCGAGCGAAAAGCCCAGCGGCTCCACCAGGTGCAGGCGGGTACCGGTGACCACGCAGGTACGGCCGATATTGCCCGTATTGGCCGGAATCTCGGGCGCATACAGCACGATATTGAACATGAATCTCCTTGGCTCAGAACGAAAAACCACCACGAAGGGGACAGGCACCTTCGTGGTGGTTTGGCGGTTACGTGGCAGAAAATGCTCGCTTCGATAGCCTAGGCGCGGTGCCAGTCGGTCAGACAGGCATCGAGGGAGGCGATGAGCGCGTCCTTGTCCATGTGACGGCCGATGATGCACAGGCTCGTCATGCGGTCGCCCGTCTCGTCGTCCCAAATCTGCATGATCTCGGGGTTCTCGTCGATGATCTTCTGCTTCTCGCCCTCGGGCGCCGAATCGACAAACAGACCGTTCTCCATCAGGCGCATCTGGTGGCCGGCCTGCTCGAACATGTAGCACATGTCCGGATCGCCGGTCTGCCACAGCGGACCCTTGACGCGGATGACCTCGTCGGGCCACTCTTGCTCAACAAAATCGGTGAACTTCTGCAGGTCAAACGGCTTGCGGCGCGAGTACACAAAGGTCTCGATGTCGTACTCGAGCACCTCGGGGTCGTCGTGCTCCTCGGGATGCTCCATGGCCTCGATCCAGGCGGCGGAGTTGTAGGCGCGCATAAAGTCGAAGCGGCCGGTGTCGAGCAGCTCCTCCATGGGGACCTCGCCGTTTTGAGCCTCGACAATCACGGCGTCCTTCTGCAGGCTGCGCACGATGGCCTTAAGCTCTGCGATCTGCTCGGGGGTGACGGTGTCAGTCTTATTAAGAATCAGCGTGGAGCAAAACTCGATCTGCTGGATGAGCAGGCTCTCGATGTCGTCCTCGTCGATATCCTCGGCTAGCAGGTCGCGACCGCCGTTGAACTCGTCGTACATGCGGGCGCAGTCGACCACGGCCACGATGTTGTCGAGCGCGAGCTTGGGCTCGCCGCCCACCTTGGCCTCGTCGCAGAAGCTCGAGATGGTGTAGGCGATGGGGATGGGCTCGCAAATACCCGAGGCCTCGATGATGATGTAGTCGAACTTGCCCGAATCGGCGATGCCCTGCAGCTGGTTGGCCAGATCGTCCGAAAGCGTGCAGCAGATGCAGCCGTTGGTGAGCGGGATGAGGTCGTCGGTCTCGGAAAGGCCGCCGTCGGCGATAAGGCTGGCGTCGACGTTGATCTCGCCGATATCGTTGACGATCACGGCGGCGCGGATGCCGCCGTCGTTAGCGAGGATGTGGTTGAGCAGCGTGGTCTTGCCGGCACCGAGGTATCCGGTAAGCATGATGATCTTCACGGGTCTGTTGGGCATGTGCCCTCCTTTGTTAGACATGGCTTACAGTTAAATCTTATGCCAAACGCCTGCTCTTATACCCACGCGCCGGCAAATAACACAGGCTACTCCCAGGCTCCCCACACATCGGGGCAATAACCGACGGTGGCCTTCTTGCCGTTGCGCACGATGGGCTCGGCCAGAACCTGCTGGTTCTCGAGCAGCTTATCAAAGCGCTGGCTGGGGGTGAGGTGCTGGATGAGTGCGAGCGTCTCCTCGTCCTTGGCTTTGGGGTTGAGCAGCTTGTCGATGCCGCCGACCGCCTGCATCACGCTCGTGAGCTCGCCCTTGCTCATCTCCCTTTCCTTAAGGTCGATAAACTGCACCTTAATGCGTCGCTCCTTAAAATAGCGCTGGGCCTTCTTGGTATCGAAGGACTTCTTAGTCCCGAAAATTTGAATATTCATATCTATGTTCCGCCGTTCTACCTGATGAAGTTGGTCCTAGCGCGATCGGCCTGGGGGGCTTCGATGCCGGCGGCCTTTCCCGCCTCGATGCAACGTAGGAGCCAGGCCATGTTTTTGCCGATGTTTCGCATGGTGGCAAGGCCTTCGGCGTCCTGGGCGGCCTCGCCCGGCATGGCGCCAAAGACGTTGTTCCAGTAGGTGGATGCCACCACGGGCATCTGGTTGATGGTGAAGTATTTGTTGAGCACATCGAAGGTGGTCGACGTGCCACCGCGACGGGCAACGGCGACAGCGGCGCCCGGCTTGTGCGCAAAGGCCTTGCTGCCAGCATAGAATGCACGGTCGAGGGCAGAGAGGATGCGTCCGCTGGGATGCGCGTAGTAGACGGGCGAACCAAAGACAAAGCCGTCTGCCTGCTCGGCAGCGGCAATCAGCTCGTTGACCATATCGTCGTCAAAGGTGCAGCGGCAATCGAGCTTGCCGTACTGGCCGCACCCGATGCAATCGCGAATAGGCTTGGCGCCCAGCTGAAACACCTGCGTCTCAATGCCCTCTGCGTTGAGCTGCTCGGCAATCTCGGCGAGTGCGCGGTCGGTGTTGCCGTTTGCCTTGGGGCTGCCATTGACCAAAAGAACCTTCATCACAAACTCCCTCTGCTGTCGGTGACTTCTGCGGAGGATTATCGCACGAGCGGGCAGATGGCGTGGGGCGCGATTCCAGCGACCGCCCATCATGCGCCCCGTCTCGATCGGTAGCTTCATCCGAGTGTTTCTCGGGGCCGGGAAGCCGGCCCCGAGGGCCAACGGCGGGCTCGCTCACCAGGTACGAGAGGGACACGGTCCAGAGTATGTTGGAGCTCGGGGCCTCATGCAAGCCGATTGTGAGGAGTCTGGGCAGGTCGCCTTCGATGGCGAACTCTGAGGTCTTAGAAGGCGGGCTGCTGCGGCGGCTATGGTTTATACTAAGGCGGTTGCTATCGAGTAATTCATACTTGGTTTGATTCGATTGTGAATGCGTAACTAGGATGGAAAGCAAAGGAAACTCTATGGAAACAGAGGATGCTGTTTGCTTGATGACTTCGATTGCCTTGATTGTCCTTTCAATCCAATACCGAAGAGGAAGATGGCTCTGCTCAATTGCTGGATATGATGTCACAAAAAGGGAGAGCGAGATTGATATACGCCCCTACGCAAAGCTGATTTCTTCTGTGACGTTATGGATGGGGCTGCTGTTTTTCTTGTGGGCGGTAGAGGGCTGGGTACGCGATTGGAATACCAGCGTTTTTGAAGTTTTGGTTCTACTTCTGTTCAGCTTGGCCTCTTTGTCGTTCGTGCGGCTCGTTAGGTTTGTGTTTATGAGGCGATAGCCAGCGGAAGTGGCTGGACGACAAAATGGACCAATGCAGCCAATTGTCAATAGAATTTGATAGGCTTGGCTTAACAGATTTACTCGAGGGCATATCCGTGGCGGGGGATAGGTTCTATCTTGTTGAGCACTTATTTGCATCAGGCAAAGTAAACCAAGAGTATCGAAACGGTGCCCCCGGGCCCGCTAGGGACTGCGGGGGGGGCGTTCGGCTAACTGCGGGTACGGCCTATTTGCCCAATGTGTTCGCCCGAGATCGGAAATTAACCATCATGCGCCCCATAACGCTAGTCCAGCTTGGTGCCCGGTACCTGTGGCGCCTCTTTAATCAGCGCATTAAGTTCGTTCAAAATGGAAACGGGCTGTCGGTCGACGGCGTCCAGATGAAGCGTCGCCACGCGAAGGGGCGGCTGATATTCAAATGAGCCGAGGAGCACGGGCGATCCCAAGAACCGTTCGATTTCGTCTGCAACCGCGTCGGTCTCTTCGGGATCAAGCTCGTCAAAGAGCGCCACGAACATCGGTCCGGTCGAGCGGAACAGACGACCCTTGCCGCGCGAGCAATCCATGAGGCAGGCGGCGCTTTCTGCCAAAACGCGGTCGCCTGCATCAAAGCCAAAGCGGGCATTGACCTTGGCGATTTCGTCGCTTTTAATGGCGATCAAGCCCGCGTTTCGTGCCACGCGACGCATCTCGCCAATGGCGTTGACCAGGGCGTGGATATCGCCCAGACCGGTCACGGAATCGGTCGTATCTGCCAAGCTTCGGTTGGTGACAATGCCCACATACATGTTGGGCTCGGCATCGGTGCCGTCCAGGCGGTAACCTGTGCAGTCGCAAAGCGCGTATTTTCCGGCGGTATTCATGACGCGATACTGCATGCAGTGGAAGTGCCACGTGCCGTTTACCACCATATCGAGCTCGGCACGTACGTTGTCGCGGTCCTCGGGGTGAACACGGGCAAGCCATATATCGAGCGAGTTGTAGGGATGCTGGGAGGGTAGGTCAAAATCGCGCACGGCATTAACCGACCATTGCGATTCGCCGGTGTCGAGGTTAATGATGAACGGATAGCGTGTCTCGGAGCTCATGGAGATCGCTTGGAACACTCGGTCGTTGCAGGGGGGGGGTTGTTCGGTGACCGGGCGTTGCGGCGCATCGCCTTCTTCCGGTTGTTGCACACGGTACATGAGCTTGTAGCGATACATTTTGCGGTCGGCGTCCTTTGTCATCTGGCGACGCGTATCGCCTGCAAGCGGGTCGACGCGCGAGCAGCCAAAGCTAAAGCTGGCGATCATGGGCGCCTTGTCGCCTGATGTTGCCTCGATAAGATTGGCACGCGTCCGCTCCAGGCGCTGCTCGAGTTCGGCTTCGTCTGTCGTGGGGGATATAAGTACAAATTCGTCTCCACCGATACGGAACAGCAACTCATCGTGCTCCATTGTCTCGGTGAGTGCGCGGCAGATGCTCAGGATGTAGCGATTGCCCTCGGTGTGGCCAAACTTATCGTTGCAATGCTTAAGGCGGTCGATATCGATATAGGCACAGGTGAAGGGGGTGCCTTTGCGCCAGAGCTGATCGACATGGCGGTCGAGTCCGCCACGGTTGCCAAGATTGGTGAGCGAGTCGATATAGGCGCCGCGCTCAAGCAGCTCGCGTTCTTGCTGCAGGATGGCAAATGTCTTCTGTAGCTGCTCGCCGATGGCGCACAGCTCCGGGGGCAGCGCGGCAACATCGAGCTCGGCGGTTGAGGTCCCGTTCGCAAGTCGCTGAAGATGAGCGATGATTGATTGCTCGCCCAGGCGATACGACTCGTTCATGATGGATTGCCTCCTTGGATGGAACAATGGTTTGTATCTTACTCCCAATTCGGTTTAGATTGGGGTATTAGTTAGCTCATGGGAACAAGCGCTCCCTCGACGGTGGCGTTTGCGCACGAGCGTATTGGTTGCTGTCGCCACCATCGAGCAATGCCTCAAAATCCTCCGCCTGCATGGGACGGTAGTAGAGGAAGCCCTGAGCGTAGCGGGCGCCCATTTGGCGTAGCATGTCTGCCTGCTCATTTGTCTCGATGCCTTCGATCACAACGGGCAGATGGAGCGACTGTGCCATCTCGAGCATTGATGAAATGATTTGCACACTACGGCCTTGATCGCCGTCGACGGGCACAAACGTGCGGTCGAGCTTGATGACGTCGACGTTGACGTTCTTGAGCATCGCGAGCGTGGACTGGCCGGTGCCAAAATCGTCCATGTAGGTCGAGAAGCCGCGGTTGTGCAGGTCGGCCGTCAGCTTATCCACAGCTTCGGACTCTCCCGTATAAGCCGTCTCGGTGATCTCGATGCGCATGAGCTCGGGCGGCAGATTGTATTGGTCGGCGAGTGCCCCCATATGCTCGGCAACGTCGCAGGCAAGGATATCCACGCGCGACACGTTGAGCGAGATCGGAACCACGCGAAGCCCTCGATCGATGCGCCCGCGCAGCCACGAGGCAACGCCCTGCCAAACGTATTTGTCGAGCGTCACCACAAAACCGCTTTCCTCGAGAGCGGGGATAAAGGTGACGGGTGAAATGAGGGAGCCGTCCTTGTCAATCCAGCGCGTGAGCGCTTCGGCGCCAGTGATCTCGCCGGTTTCCATGTCGACCTGGGGCTGCAGGTAGTAGGTAATGCGGCCGTTTGAGAGCGCATACTGGAATTCGGTCAGCGTGCGGTGGAACGAGATTTCGCGCTCGTACTCCTCGGGGCGGAAAATGGCAATGCGCTCCTTAAAGTCGTTTTTTGCACGCCGATTGGTAAACATGGCCTTGGCCTGCGCATCGATGGTGATTTCCTCGTTGGAGTCGATGGGGTAGACGCCCATGGACGGCCAGAAACCCACGCCGTCATCATGCTTGGCCACGGCCTGGCGAATGCGGCTATAGATCTGATGGACGGTGTCGTGTTCAAAGGGGATGAGTACGCAAAAATCGTCTTGGCCCCAGTACCCTGCGACGCCCATGGCGGCATTCTCGATGTCCTTGAGAACCGTGCCCACATCGGCGAGTACGCGGTCGCCCTCGGCCTGTCCGTGCCATTCGTTGAACAGTCGCATGTGCCCCATATCGACGGTGGCGATACACCAGGCGCCGTTGCGCCTTGTCTCGAGAAATTCGTTGGCGCGGCGCATAAACTCGCTGGGTCGATAGAGACCCGTGAGCGGATCGATGCGTTCGGCGATGGCGCTTTTGCGCTCCACCTCGGGTATGGGGAGGCTGTCGTTGGGAACAAGCCCGCCGGCCGTGCGAATGCGACGGTCGAGTTCGCCTAAAACGGCGGCCGTTTGATTGGTCAGGTGCTCGTAAAAGGCCGGAACGACAAGACAGACGGGGGTAATAGTGTCGCCCGCGATTCGAACGGGAGCGAAAACGGCCTCTTTGAGATGTTGGATCAGTTGCTCGAATGCTTCGTGATCCAAATTGTTGCTAAGCACGACGAACTGGGCGTTGCGTGAACGGAAGACGCGACTCCTGCCGCGAGTAATCGACAGCATGCGGCCTGCGTATTCGGCGAGCATGTTGTCGACGGCCTCGGCCCCGTAGAGCTCGTTGAGCTTTGCCGTGCCGCGAACACGCACTGCTATAAGCCCCGTCTCGCAACGGTCGCGACGGCAGGCATCGATAGCGTTGATCAGCGTGCGCTGCGTTCCGAGACCCGTGGCGGCGTCGACGGTCTCGGCAAGCGAGTGGTTGACGAGCTCGCCGACATAGAGCGAGGGGACATTTCCGTCGCCGTCGATACGAAACCCGCGAGCACGGCCGAGGATGTAATCGCCGGCGGCATTGCGCACGCGGTACTGCATGACGTGACGATGTTTGGAGCCGTCATAGATTTGGTCGATGTCGTTGGTATAGGCCTCAAGGTCATCGGGATGGACACGCGTTTTCCAATAATCGTGACAGTTGTCTATATGCTCCGAAGGAAGACCAAGATCGCGCAAGGCGCCTTGTGACCAAAGGGTTCGATGTTTGTCCAAGTTCTCGATAAAGAAATAACGGCCTTCGTTGAGCATCGAAAGGGCGTCGAAAATTCGATCGCTTATTTCGAAGTCGTCGGTGTGGGCTTGTGCGATATTGCGTCGATCAAGGTGCACGGCATGACGTAGCTTGTAGTCGTACATGCGATGGTCGGCATCGTTCGTCAAGCGATTGGGGGCTTCGCCCAGGGCGGGGTCGGCGTGTGCCACTCCGTAGCTAAACGAGTGGGGCATCTCGGCATCGTTGTTTTTGAGCAGGACCGTTCGGCAGCGTTCCAGACGTTCGGCGAGGTCGTCCTCGGTTGCAATCGTAGACAGGATGGCAAACTCGTCGCCTCCCAGACGAAACGCCGCTTCGTCCACCTCCATATACAGCTTGAGATAGAGGCTTACCTGCAAAATATAGCGGTTGCCCTCGTCATGGCCAAAGACGTCGTTGCAGTGCTTGAGATTGTCGATATCGATGTACGCCATGGTAACGGGGGTGTCCTGCTCCCAGAGCTCCTCGAGGGAACGGGCAAAGCCGCCGCGGTTGCCAAGCCCGGTAAGCTGGTCGGTAAAGGCGGTCCTGACCAGATCCTCCTGACGCTTGAGAAGGTCGCGGACGGTCTTTTCGAGCGTTTCAGTGTAATTGCTGGGGGTATCCATGCTGTAGGCGGCTTTCTGGGGTCGGGGCGGATTGCGTCGGGCGAGCTCGTTGTGCACACGCGTTGTTGCTCAACGCCTCGCGTGTTTCCAAGCCCCCGCCTTGCTGCGTCGTTGGGTTTATTTGTCGGCTGACGTTCGTTGCTGATAACTACTGAGTAGTATAAACAAGTGTATGGAATTATGCAGGGGTGCCCATGTTGCGGGCGGCCATTATTCGCCATTATTCGCCAAACGGTAACGCGACGATGTTCGATGAAAATGCGACTGAGGCGATATATGTTGACGGGTATACTTGTTTCGTTTTAAAACGCAGGAACGGAGATGGTCGCATGGCACAGCCAGATACGACGCCCACGGTGGGGCTTGCGCTCGAGGGAGGCGGCTACCGCGGTATGTATACGGCGGGCGTGCTCGACGTATGGATGGAGCACGGCTTAACCTGCGACCATATGGTGGGTGTCTCGGCGGGCGCGGCGTTTGGCTACAACTTTAAATCGCGCCAGATCGGCCGCGCCATTCGCTACAACAAGGCCTATTGCGCCGACAAGCGCTATGCGAGCGTGACGAGCTGGTTGCGAACCGGCGATATGTTCAATGCCGAGTTTGCCTATCATGAGGTACCCATCGAGCGCGATCCCATCGATCTGGAGGCATATCGCGCCTGCCCCATGCGGTTTACGTGCGTATGTACCGATCTTAAGACGGGGCAGGCCGTCTACCATGACCTGCCTTACGGTGATGAGCATGATATCGAGTGGATCCGGGCGTCGTCGGCGATTCCCGTGGCAACACGACCCGTTGCCATTGAGGGGCACAAGTACCTGGATGGCGGCGTTGCCGATTCCATTCCCAGCGCATGGCTGTTTGCGCAGGGCTATGACCGCAACGTGGTGGTGCTGACGCAGCCGGCGGGCTTTGTAAAGCAGCCCAATAGCGTGATGCCTATGCTGCGTCGCGTGTATCGTCACTATCCGGAGTTTGTTGCGGCGCTTGAGCACCGGCACGAGGTATATAACGCCACGCTCGACGACCTGGCGCGTCGCGAGGCCGCTGGCGAGATCTTTGTGGTGCGGCCGAGCGAATCGGTGAAGGTGCCGTCGCTGTGCCGCGAGCCCGAGGAACTCGAACGCATCTATCAGATCGGCCGTCGCGATGCGGAGGCGACGTTGCCCGCGCTGGAAGCGTATCTGGCGGGGTAGGGACTACGCCGGAAACTGCATCCCGTAATCAGCGTTCAGACTGGGATGCAGTTTCCCGCTGGTCCTCTATGCGGAAAGCGCATCCCAGAATGGACGTCCAAACTGGGATGCGCTTTCCGCTGTCGAAGGTATGAGGCTGCGGAGCAGCTGCTCGGCATAGGCCTATGCCTGCTGCCAGGTGTCGACGAGTTCCTTGGCAGCGGCGTAGGGGTCGTCGGCACTGCAGACGGCGCTCACCACAAAGAAGCCGTCGACGCCGGTGGCCTTGAGCTGCGGCAGGTCGGCCATCTTTACGCCGCCGCCCACCACGATGGGCACGGGGCTTGCCGCGTGGAGTGCGGCCAGGTCCTCAAAGCTTTTGGTGATGATAGAGCCATCGGCCGCGCGTCCGCAGTCGCGCTTGGTCTCGGTCTCATGGAGCGGGCCGATGCCAAGGTAGTCGACCAAACTCATGTCGGCGGTCTTGACGTACTCGAGCATCTCCTCGCAACGGGCCGAAAGGCCCACGATGGCATCGGGGCCCAAAAGTTTGCGGCAGACCTCGACGGGAATATCGCTCTGGCCCACGTGCACGCCGTCGACAGCAATGCCCTGCTCGCGCGCGGCGAGTACGCAGTCCAGGCGGTCGTCGATCAGCAAAGCGACCTGACCGGTCTTGCCAGCCTGTGCGATTGCCTGCGCGGCGCCGCCGGTCAGCGCGATGATCTCGCGGGCGCTTGCCACCTTGGAGCGCACCTGGATGCAGGTAAAGCCGGCATCGAGTGCCTGGGCCACCACATCGCCCACGGGGCGCCCGAGCGTGTTTTCGGGGCCGAGTACCAGATAGGCCGAGATATCAAGGTTGTCGCGGATGCTCATCGTGCTTCCTCCTGCTTTTTGATCTGTGCTTCCATGCGCTCGAGTTTGCCGGTCATGGTGTCGGTAAATCCGGGTCGAATATCGGCTTTGAGCACGACTTCGGTGCGGATGCCCTTGCTCGCCAACACAAAGGTCGCGTCGCGCACGACCTGCATGACCTCGTCCCAGTCGCCCTCGATCTCGGTGAACATCGAGGTGGTGCGGTTGGGAAGGCCGCTCTCGCGAATGACACGCACGACCTCGGCGACCTCGGCGGACAGCTCATCGCCGGTACCGCATGGGGCGATGGCCACGGCGACGAGTGTGTTCATGCCGGCATCGGTTGCGGGCTCGGACATGGCTTATGCCTCCTCGAGCTCGAGTCGGTTATCGGCAATGTCCTGGGCGGTCGCGCGGTAGAGCTCGTCGATAAAGGCGACCTTAAAGCTTGCCGGGGCATCGGCGACGGCGGCGGCACGCGTGCCGGCAACGTTGTAGACGGCGGCACCGGAGACGGCTGCCGTCAACGGATCGGCGGCGCAGGCATACACGGCCAGCACGCCGCCCTGCGAGCAGCCGCAACCGGTGATCTTGGACATGAGCGGGCTGCCGCCGTGGGACTTGGCCACGGTTGTGCCGTCGGTAATCAGGTCGACTTCGCCCGAGACCACAACGGCGCCGCCGGTGTAGCGGGCGAGCGCCACGGCGGCATCGCGGGCAGCGTCTACCGTGTCGGTGGTATCGACACCGCGCACGCGGCTCAGATCGGCCGCCTCACCCTCAAGACCCCACAGGCCGGCGAGCGCGATGATCTCGGAGGCGTTGCCGCGCACGATGGCGGGCTTGTACTGCTTGAGTTCGTTTACCAACTGGGTGCGCAGGCTACCGATGCCCAGGCCAACCGGATCGAGCACCCAGGGCTTGCCGGCGTCGTGTGCCGCCTTGGCCGCGCGGGGAATCGTCTGCTCGTAGATGGGGAAGAGCGTACCCATATTGAGATAGATGGCGCCGCCGCCGGCAACGAGTGCCTCGCCCTCGTCGGGCAGATAGGCCATGGCGGCCGATCCGCCCACGGCGAGCTGTGCGTTGGCGACAAAGTCAATCGTCACCGTGTTGGTGATGGAGCCTGCCATCGGATTGGTGGCGTGAATCTCCTCCACGGCCTTGATCACGTTTTGCTTAAGCTGTTCCGAATCGATCACTGCACATGCCTCCTTGGCATAGAAAAGGGGCGCTGTGCATAGACAGCGCCCCTAAAAAGGCGGCATGCTCCCTACGCCAGCATTAACTGACAGGTTCAAAGGATTGGGCCCCATGCCCTCTCAGCCTTGTGGTTTGCACCGCCGGCACTCCCGCATCGAATCTGTTGTTCCCTATACTAGCGCACCTGCCAAAAAGGGACAGGTTTATTTTGGCAGGTAACAACTGGGGCTTTGCGTTTTCCCAGATAAAACCTGCCAATATAAACCTGTCTCTTTTTGGCAGGTCGGTACAATAGACGGGATTAAGAATGACCGAGGGGGCTCTATGATTAAACTTGTGCTGACCGATATGGACGATACGCTGATTCCAGCCGGGCATGACGGCGCCAGCGACTACGCCATCGAGGGCATTCATGCCATGCAGGCGGCGGGTCTGCACTTTGGCCCGGTTTCGGGTCGCCAGCCCTCCGCGATGGGCTGGATGTTCCGCAATCGCGCCGAGTGCTTCTCGACCGGCGCGTTCTGCAACGGCCAGGTCATGTTTGTGGACGGCGAGGTGGTAGCCTCGCATGCGACCGATAACGCCGCCCTTATGCGCTTGGCTGACTACTTGGAGCAAGAGACCGACGATACGTATCTGAAGGTCTACAGCCTGGGCGATGACTTTTGGAATAACGATGCCTATTGTGTAACGAGCGACCCCGAGCGTGTGCGCCGCGCCATGGAGTCGGGCGGCAACGCATGGCTCAAGGGCGAAGAGGCCCCGTGCCGTCCTGTCGTCGATGACGCACCGGTGTTCAAGGCGAATATCTGGAGCGCTCGTTCGCGTGAGGAGCTCGCAGAGCTACGCGAGCGCGTTGCCGCTGAGGTGCCGGAACTCTCGCTCGTGTTTCCCAATAATCGTGTGCGCCTGTTCGACATTCTTCCAGCAGGTTGGGACAAGGGTTGCGCCGCGCTGGAGCTGGCGCGCGCTTTGGACCTGACGTCCGACGAGGTGGCCGTATTTGGCGACTCCGATAACGATCTGCCCATGATCGATGCCGTTCCCAACTCCGTTGCGGTCGCCAATGCCAACGAGGCCGT
The DNA here is from genome assembly GCA_905215135.1 of uncultured bacterium. Taxonomy (GTDB): domain Bacteria; phylum Actinomycetota; class Coriobacteriia; order Coriobacteriales; family Coriobacteriaceae; genus Collinsella. The sequence goes on along the minus strand of CAJMOX010000003.1, from coordinate 90,870 downwards.
CACGGCTGCCGCGCGCTGGCATATCGGCGCTGCGGCAGACGATGCGGTTGCCGGGGCTCTGCATCAGATTGCCGCCTGCGCCGCGACGGGGGAGATGCCGTCGTTTATGCGTCAGGCAGATGCGGCGGGTTCGGGTATCGCGGACGTCTAGGGAGGCCATCATGAAGCTCCAGCAGCTCAGATATGTCGTCAAAGTTGCCGAATGCGGTAGCATCACCGAGGCCTCGCGCCGGCTCTTCGTGTCGCAGCCTTCGATTACCGCGTCGATCCGCGATCTCGAAAACGAGATGGGTGTGCACATCTTTGAGCGCACCAACAAGGGCGTCATTGTGTCCGAGGAGGGCGAGACCTTCTTGGGCTACGCGCGCCAGGTGCTCGATCAGGCCGACCTGCTCGAGGGCAAGTACAAGGGAGCATCCGAGCAGGTGCCGCATTTTAGCGTGAGCTGCCAGCACTATTCCTTTGCCGTCAACGCGTTTGTCGATGTGATCCGCGAGTTCGATGCCGCGCGCTACGACTTTACCCTGCGCGAGGAGCAGACCCACGAGATTATCGAGGATGTCGCGCACATGAAAAGCGAGCTGGGCATCCTGTACTTATCCGAGCACAACCGCGAGGTCATCGAGCGTATGCTCGCTGCCAATGAGCTTGTGTTTGAGGGACTCTTTTGCGCCAAGCCACACGTATTTGTATGCGCCGACCATCCGCTGGCGGCCCGCTCCAGCGTGACGCTCGAGGACCTGGAAGACTACCCGTTCCTGTCCTACGAGCAGGGCAGTTACAACTCGTTTTACTATTCCGAGGAGCTGACCTCGACGTTTGAGCGTCGCAAGAATATCCGCGTGCGCGACCGTGCGACGTTGTTCAATTTGGCCATGGGCCTCAACGGCTACACGGTATGCTCGGGCGTGATCAGCCACGAGCTCAACGGCCCCGGCATTATCTCGATTCCGCTCGATGTGGATGAGTACATGGAGATCGGCATCATCACGCGCAAGAACACGACGCTTACGCGCTACGGTCGGGCCTATATCGACGCGATTCGTCAGCATATCTAGACTGCTGCGTCCTGCACAGGTCAAATCTCTTCATGGCAGTCCCAACTGATATAGGAAGCATCTATATCAAACTGTTATAAACGTATATTTTACGATGGCCATATGAGCGCTCATACTCTGTCCCAGTAAAGCAACCAATACAAAGGGAGATATCTATGAGCACTTCAATTCAACCGAACGCGCCGTTTCGCGCTGATATCGTCGGCAGCTTTCTTCGTCCGCAGGCCGTAAAGGATGCCCGCGCTGCCTATGCGGCAGGCACGCTTGATGCCGAGGGGCTTAAGACCGTCGAGGAAGAGGCTATTCGCGACCTGGTGGACAAGCAAAAGGCCGCCGGCCTGCAGGTCATCACCGATGGCGAGTTCCGCCGCAGCTACTGGCACCTCGATTTTATGTGGGGGCTGAACGGCGTCGAGCGTCGCACCTCGCGTACGGGCTATATGTTCCACGATGAGGAGACCACCGCCGACACCGCCGTGATAACCGGTCCCATTAGCGGCGAGAACCATCCGTTCGTCGAGCACTTCAAATTTGTCAAGGCGCTCGAGGGGGAGGGCCAGGTCGCGCGGCAAACTATTCCGGCGCCGATCCAGACGTTCTCCGAAGTCACGCTCGACCGCTGCGATGGCCAGCAGGAGAGCCTGCGCGCTGTCTATAAGACCGACGAAGAGCTCGCCGACGCCATCGCGGCGGCATACCGCACCGTGATTGCCGACCTGTATGCCGCAGGCTGCCGCAACATTCAATTTGATGACTGCACCTGGGGTATCTATTGCGATACCGACTTTGTGGCAAAGACTGGTATGAGCCCGGTCGACCTGCAAAAGGTGTCCGAGCTGGGCGTGGCGCTCAACAACGCTGCCATCGAGGGCAAGCCCGACGACCTGGTCATCAACACGCATGTGTGCCGTGGTAATTACCACTCCACCTATGCCTTCGAGGGCGGCTATGACCCCATCGCGCCGTACCTGTTCGCACACGAGAACGTCGATGCGTTTTACCTTGAGTTCGATACGCCGCGTGCCGGTGGCTTTGAGCCGCTCAAGTACGTTGCCCCCGGCAAGAAGGTCGTGTTGGGCCTAGTGACCACCAAGGCCGCTGAGCTTGAGGACGAGGATGCCATCGTCGAGCGTATTCACGAGGCTGCAAAGTATGTTCCGCTCGAGAACCTGTATCTGTCGCCCCAGTGCGGTTTTGCTAGTTGCGAGATTGGCAACAAGTTGACCGAGGACGAGCAATGGGCAAAGATCGCGCTGGTCAAACGCATTGCCGAGCGTGTTTGGAAGTAGCAGTAACGTTCGCAGGTGACGGCGCGTGCGAGACATGGTGCATCGCGTACAATGGTTCGGATCGTATCGTTCGGGCAGGTTATCCGATATGCCCGATCGCCCTTCCATTCGAAAGGACATCCATGTCCCAGTCTTCGACGCCCGCCGTCACCGATGCCATCTACGACGCATCGTCGCTCGGCCGTCCGCGCATGTTTTTGCTCGGCCTGCAGCATCTGTTTGCCATGTTTGGCGCCACGGTGCTGGTGCCCGTGCTCACCGGCCTCTCGGTGTCGGCAACGCTTTTGTTTGCCGGCTTGGGCACGCTGCTGTTCCACTTCCTGTCGCGTGGTAAGGTGCCGGCCTTCCTGGGCTCATCGTTTGCCTTTATTGCCGGTTATGCCGCAATCGCGCCCAACGGCGAGGCCGAGCTTTTGCCCTACGCCTGCCTGGGTGTAGCCTGCGCCGGCCTGCTCTATCCGGTGCTGGCGGCCCTGTTCCGCGCGTTTGGCGCCAAGCGCGTCATGCGCTTCTTTCCGCCGGTGGTGACTGGTCCCATCGTCATTTCCATCGGCTTGATCCTGGCAAGTTCCGCTATTGCTAACTGCCAGACCAACTGGCTTGTGGCTGTCATTGCCGTTGCCGTTATCGTGATCTGCAACATTTGGGGTCGCGGTATGGTCAAGATCGTGCCGATTCTGCTGGGCGTTGTGGTGAGCTATGCCGTTGCGGCTGCGCTGGGCGAGGTCGACTTCTCTGGCGTCGCAGCCGCTCCCTGGGTTGGCTTGCCCATCGTGTGGGACAACACCGTGTTTGCGCTCTTTGGGCCTCAGTTCGATAGCGGCCTTGCCACGACTGCCATCATCACCATCATGCCGCTGGCCTTTGCGACTATGATCGAGCATATTGGTGATATCTCCGCTATCGGCTCGACTTGCGAGCGCAACTACATTGCCGATCCCGGCCTGCATCGCACCCTGCTTGGCGATGGTCTGGCGACCATTCTCGCATCGCTCTTTGGCGCTCCGGCTAACACCACCTATGGCGAGAACACCGGTGTGCTTGCCCTGACGCGTGTGTTTGACCCGCGCGTGATTCGCATTGCCGCGTGCTGTGCCATTGTGCTCTCGTTCTGCCCCAAGTTCGCGGCTGCCATTGCGGCCATGCCGGCGTGTGTGATCGGCGGCGTGTCACTCGTGCTCTATGGCATGATCAGTGCGGTAGGTGTGCGTAACCTCATCGAGAACCAGGTCAATTTCCAGAACAACCGCAACGTGCTGGTGGCCGCTCTGGTGCTGGTGCTTTCACTCGGCATTGCTTACAGCACTGCCGGTGCTATCGTGTTGGAGCTGGGCGGCGTGACCATTTCGCTTTCGGGTCTTGCCGTGGGTTCGCTGGTGGGCATTGTGCTCAATGCCATCCTACCGGGTAACGACTTTGAGTTTGATGTCTCGGAACTCGAAGGGTCTGCCGAATAGCAGCTGTGTCCAACTCAGTTAAAAAAGCCGGCCATGCGTCCAATGCGCATGGCCGGCTTTTTAGTGCGCAAGAACCCAGTGGATGCCACGCGCCATGCGCAGATCGGTTTGGGCAAAGTGGTTGCCGGGGTTGAGCTCCAGCGTTGTTGGAATGCCGCGCGCGACGAGCAACGCTTCCATCGCGCGTGTGTCGTCGAGTACATGCCGCATCATGCGGTTGGGTGTCTTGGTCTCCTTTTTGCCGAGTGACAGATAGACGGCGTCGGGCGTAACTGCCATCGCGTGCTCGTGAGCATAGTCGATAAAGCCAGGAAACCACAGGGACCCCGATGCGCTTGCGGCGCGGTCAAAGGCATCGGTTTGCCAGAGGGCCCAAAGCGAAAAGAGACCCGCCAGCGAATAACCGGCAATGCCACGCCAAGCAGGTGGCTGTGGGAGCGATAATTCGACCTTTGGGATTATCCGGTTCAGTAACTCATCAAGAAAACCGGCAGCTTGGCCGCCGAAAGGCTCGGCATCGCGCACGGTCCCGTCGCATTCCCAGGGACTCAGCTCGCGATTCCAATCGAGCCCGCCAATGGCGACAAGGGTGAACGGTGGACAGCCGAGCTCTCGGCAGCGTTCATAAACCTCCGTGCCGTCGCCCATGACCACGGGAAGATAGATGACTGGTGCGCTTTCGGCATGCTGTGCATGAACGGTTATCTGCTTTTGATGCGCTTCCATGACGGGCTTCTCTCGGCGTTGTGATATCGACGGCCCCCATTGTCGCACGCCGGCTCATGCAGGTTGGGCTAGACCAAAGACAATCTCGTGCATACCCTGCGGACGCATATGGAAAACGCCACCGCCGGAGGGGAGCTCGGCGGTGGCGTTGTTAAACGGTGCTGGGACTCGGAGCCTTCGCGGGAGCTGCCATGTGCGCAGAGGCGTCTAAGAGCGCTTGCGGCTCGCCATGGTGCCTGCGGCGATAGCGGCTGTTCCCGCAAGGACGGTTGCCACGATGGCCGCACCCGAGGTGTCGCCGGTTGCCGCGAGCACGCCGGTAGTCTTGGCTTTCGTGATTGAAGCCGCAACGGCTTGGTCGGCTTTGAGCCCTCAGGCTTGGGGTTCTGCTTGGACTCCGCGGGCTTGCTTTCTGCGGGCTTGGTCTCGTCGGGCTTGGGGTCTTCCGGCTTGGCTACCTCGGGAGGTGCGATGACCATGCTCTTGGCGACAGCTTCGTTATAGGGGGAGTCGATCACAGCGTCGCCCGTGCCGATGGCTTGGCCTGCCTCGTAGATGCCGTCACGGAGCTTGCGATAGTCAATGACCTTGCCGCCTTCGGGCGTCTGGATGGCGGCGTTCTCAATCTTGATGGTGCCGATTGCCTTGCCGTCAGCGCTCATGGCACGGGCAAAGATTGCCGCTGTATCTCCTTCGGCCGTTACCTTGCTGCGGATGATCGAGATGACTGCGGGTGTGACGCCCTCGCTGGTCTGGGCGATGATGCCGATGTTCTCGCCTTGGGGCTCGGGGCTCGTCTCGCCATCTTGGTTTTCGCTGTAGGGGATGGGGCCGTCGCCGTTCTCGACATAGCGGGCTATGGCCTTGACAACGGAGTCGCTGATGTAGATGTGGCCACCCTCCTCGTTGGGTCGATCGCTTCTGGTGGAGAATGCAGCCGAAACCTCGCCTTCCGCAAACGCGTCCACGGTGGAGCCGTTCTTGACGACGATATCGTCTGGGTAGGTGAAGAGGGCAATGGCGCTACCGTATCTGCCTTTACTTGCGCGGACTGTCACGTTTGCATGATCGAGGGTGATGCCCTTGTGGGCATAGACGCCATATTCAACACCGTTTACGTTGAGGGAGGCGTTTGTGGCTGCGAGGCTGCCCTTGGCCTCGACGGCAGCGTCTTTCTCGGAGCTTGCCTTGACCTGGCTGCCGTCCGAGATGTTGATATTGCCGCCGCTCCAAAGGGCCTCACCATCAGCTGAGCTTGCCTCGACCGTCCCGCCACCCTTGATGGTGAGGTTCTTGTCGGTTCCAATACCCTTGTCCTCGGTAGTCCTGGCGGTGACGGCTCCGCTGTCGTCAATCGTGATATTACCGTTTGCCCTGATGCCATCCGATGCACCCGTGGCGTTGACGTTGCCCGAACCTTTGATAGCGAGATCACCCCCGGCATTTATGGCGTCAAACCCAGTGCTCGTGGCGTTGACGGATCCGGCTCCGTCGATGTTGATATTACCCGTGGAGAGGATAGCGTCCTCAGTAGATGTCACGCTGAGCGTGCTGCCCGCGTCGCCTTGGATATTGAGCTCGGCGTTCTCGTTAGTGCCATGAGAAACGTTGATGCCTTCGATCCATTCGGCAGTGACGATGTTGGTCCCCGAGTAATTCACGTTGAGCTTGCCTGCGGCCTGGATCTCGCCGCCGTTATAGTTGTTGAGCTTCAAGTCGTCGGCGCCGTCCCACGACCAGGTACCGGCCTCGTCGCTCGCCGCGGTGTTGTACTTGTTGCCGCCGACCTTGACCCATTCCGCCGCGAGCGAGACGCTCGGCATGAGCAGCGAGCTCACCGTGAGCGCGCACACGGCGCCTACGACGATGCGGCGCGTCACGCGGCGCCAGCTGCCGTGCGCGAGTCCTATGCGACGGCGAACGTCGGGTTCGGCAACATGGGTTCCGGCGGTAGTGTCATTGCGTTTGGGGGTCGTGAACAAGGCTGCCATGGTTGCTCCCGTTCTCATAGGGCCTATACGGCTAGATTCAGCGTATCTGCTGGATGTTGCCGGCGGTAGTGCCGTTTGGAGGGCAAAATGTCCAAAATCCGGAAGAGGAATAAGCTGCGCACCTACGCGTTGTCGGGCATTAATCACAAAGCGCGGAGCCGCTTGTTGCGACTCCGCTCGCGTGTGCGCCATACGAGTGCAAACAGGAAACGCCACCGCCGGAGGGGAGCTTGGCGGTGGCGTTGCTAAACGGCGTGCGGACTAGGCGTATTCGGGGGTGCCGCCCCGTGCGTTAAAGATCGAGGCGTCTATGCACGCTTGCGACTCACCGCGGCGCCGGCGGCGATGGCGGCTGTTCCCGCAAGGGCGGCTGCCACGATGGCTACGCTCGAGGCGTCGCCGGTTGCCGCGAGCTTGCCGGTGGTCTTGGCTCCCGTGGCTGCAACTGCAACGGTCTTGGTTGTCTTCGTGCCCTCGGACTTGGAACCCTCGGGCTTGGTCTCGCCTGGCTTCTCCTCGGGTTTGATCTCCTCGGGAGGCACGATGACCGTGCTCTTGGCGACAGCTTCGTTATAGGGGGAGTCGATCACAGCGTCGCCCGTGCCGATGGTTTGACCCGCTTCGTAGATGTCGCCGTTGCTGAGCTCTTCTTTGTTGCGATAGTCAATGACCTTGCCGCCTTCAGGCGTCAGGATGGTGGAGCCTTCGATTTCGATGGTGCCGATTGCCTTGCCGTCCGCGCTCATGGCAAGGGCGAAGATCGCCGCCGTGTCTCCTTCGGCAGTGACCTTGCTGCGGACGATCGAAATAGTCGCGGGCGTGATGCCCTCGCTGGTCTGGGCGAAGATACCGATGTTCAGACCCCTAGGCTCAGGGATGACCTCGCCGCTTTGGTCGTTGCTGTAGTGGTCAGGGCCGTCGCTACCGGACTCGACATAGCGGGCTATAGCCTTAACAACGGAGTCGCTGATGTAGATGTGTCCGCCCGCGTCGTTGAGCTGGTGGTTTCTGGTAGAGATTGCAACCGAGAATTCGCCTTCCGCGAACGCGTCCACGATGGAACCATTCTTGATGACGATGTCGTCCCCGTCAGTGATGAGGGCGATGGCCTGGCCGCCGCTCGCGCTTGTGCGGACCGTTACGGTCGCGTGATCGAGTATAGCGCCCTTGCAAGCATAGACGCCATATTTAACACCACTTGCGTCAAGGGAGGCGTTCGTGACCGCGAGACTGCCCTCAGCGTTGACGGCAAGATCTCCCTCGGAGTTCGCCTTGACCTGGCTGCCGCCCGAGATGTCGATGTTGTCGTCAGCCCAAATCGCCGCTTCTTCTATCGAGCTTGCTTCTACCTTGCCACCGCCTTTGATGATCAGGTCACTGCCCGCGGCGACGCCGTAACCTTCGCCTCCTTTAGCGATCACTGTACCAGAGGAATCGATGGTGGTCTTGCCCTTGGATTGGATGCCTTCGGTACCGCCCGTTGCATTCACGGTGCCCGAGCCTGTGATAGAGAGATCGCCCTTTGCCTCAATTCCGTCGGAATTAGTGCTTGTGGTGTTCACAGTGACTGGGCCAGAAATGGAAAGGTCACCTGTTGATTTAATTGCATCGGCCTCGGCTGTCACATTGAGCTCATCCGTGCTATTCGAGCTCGTTATGTTCAACTCTGCTTTCTGGCTAGTGCAATCCTGCGCCTTGATGGCGGCCCCGGTGTAATCGGGCTCGGTTTTCACGGTGTTCTTGCCCTCGTAGGCAATGTTGAGCTTGCCCGCAGCCTTGATCGCACCGCCGTCATAGCCGTTGAGCTTCATATCGTCGGCGCCGTCCCAGCTCCAGGTGCCGGCGGCGTCTCCCGTGGGCCCCGCGGCCGCTTCGTGGCGGACGCCGCCAACGTCCACCCACTCCGCCGCGAGCGAGACGCTCGGCATGAGCAGCGAACTTACCGTGAGCGCGCAGGCCAGGCCGCAGACGATGCGGCGCGTCACGCGGCGCCAGCTGCCGTGCGCGAGCAGCGTGCGACGGTGCACGTCGGGCTCGACAAAATGGGCTCCTGAGGTTTTGTCATTGCGCTTGGGGGTCGTGAACAAGGCGGCCATGGTTACTCCCATCCTCATAGGGCCTATGCGGTTATATCCAGCATATCTGCAGGATGTAGCCGTCGGTAGTGCCGTTTGGAGAGCAAAACGTCCAAAACTTGCGAAGCAATACATCGCGCGTCCGTGTGGTGCCTGGCTTTAAAAGCAAAGCGCGGAGCCGCTCGATGCGACTCCGCGCTTTGCTGTTTGGTATTGCGAATCTTGCGCCTACGCTACGAAGAAGTAGACGAGGAAGGCAAGGGCTGCGATCCACATGAGCGGCTTGATCTTGGAGGCCTCGCCCTTAAAGAGCGCGACGATCACGTAGGCGATAAAGCCCAGGCCAATGCCGGAGGAGATGGAGTAGGTGAAGGGCACGCCGGCGACAATCATGAACGCCGGGAAGCCCTGCGACACGTCGGACCAGTCGATCTCGGAGGCCTCGCTCATCATGAGGTAGCCGACGTAGACCAGAGCACCGCAGGTGGCGGCACTGGAAACGATGGTGACGATGGGGGAGAAGAACGCGGCGAGAATGAACAGCACGCCGGTGGTGACGGAGGTGAGGCCCGTGCGACCACCGTCGGCAGCGCCAGAGGTGGACTCGACGAAGGTGGTGATGGAGGAGACGCCCATAAAGCCACCGGCAGCAGCGGCCACGGAGTCGACGACCAGGATGGGACGGATGTCCTCGACATTGCCGTCCTCGGTCAAGAACTCGCCCTGCTTGGCGACGGCCATCGCGGTGCCCATGGTGTCGAAGAAGTCGCTCATGAGCAGCGAGAAGGCAACGACGAGCAGCATCGGGTCGGTCAGGACCTTCACGATGGCAAGGTTGCCGTCGGCAGTGCTGGCAAACGGGGCGCCGAAGGTCGAGAAGTCGAGCGGTGCGATGAGGCCCTCGGGCGCATGGGTGACGCCCAGCGGGATTCCGGCGATAACGGCGACGATGATGCCGATGAGCAGCGAGCCCGGCACGTTGCGGGAAGCCAGGGCAACCGTCACGACGATGGAGATGATGCCGACGATAAAGGTGGGGGAGGCGATGTCGCCCAGGCCGACGAGCGTACCGGCGCCAGCGGTGATGATGCCGGCGTCGCACAGGCCGATCATGGCGATAAACAGGCCCAGACCCACCGAGATGGCGTGGCGCAGGACCACGGGGATGGCGTCCATGATGGCCTCGCGCAGGCCGCACAGGACGAGCAGCAAGATGACGATACCCTCGAGGAAGATAACGCTCATGGCCACGTGCCAGTCGCCGCCGCACATGGTGGTGGCGATGCCCGCGATCATGGCGTTGATGCCCAGACCCGACGCGCAGGCGAGCGGGCGGTTGGCGAAGATGCCCATGCAGATGGTCATGATGCCGGCGCCCAGGCAGGTGGCGCAGGCGAGCGCTCCCGCATCGATGCCAGCGCCCGAGAGCACTGCGGGGTTGACGGCGATGATGTAGGCCATCGCCAGGAATGTTGTCAGTCCAGCGCGAAGTTCGGTCCCGATTGTGGACTTGCGCTCACTGACGTGAAAAAGTTCGTCCATGCATACCCTTTCCTTGTTCGGCCCCGAGTTTAGGCCGATTGACACGAACTCACTTACTATATCGTCTTTACAACCTTGCTGTTCCTCGCATGTTGATGTTCGGCGCTTTGTAACAGACGGACGGTATTTATCGCATGAAAATGTGTGGGTACCGTATACTTAAGCGGTTACAACGACCCCTATGGAGGAACGTATGATTAAAGAGCTTTGCCACGATGAGGCTATCCTGTCCCAGCGTTGCGAGGTTGCGACCGTCGAGGACGAGTCGGTTGCTCAGGACCTGATCGATACCATCAAGTCGCTCGACGATGCCGGCTGCCTTGCCGCTAACCAGATTGGCGTTACCAAGAAGGTCTGCGTCTACCTGGACGACGCCGGCGAGCCCCACGTGCTCTACAACCCCCGTCTGGTGTTTGGCCTGGGCGCCAGCAAGATGGAGGAGAGCTGCCTGACGCACGAGGAGGTCACCAAGTCCACGCGCTATATCAAGTGCAAGGTTGCCTTTGACCAGATCGTCGACGGCAAGATGCGCGAGCGCAAGCAGGACTTTGTGGGCTTCGAGGCGCAAATGGTCCAGCATATGATTGACCACTGTCTAGGAAAGTTGGTCTAAGGGGACCAAAGCACCGCACCTTGCCGCTCAATCGTCGCTCGCGTACCTTAAGTACGCTTCGCTCCTCTTTCGTGGTAATCTGCGGCACTTTGACCCCTTAGACGACCTGCGGGGTTGACTTGGTTGGGTCTATCTTGCTTGTAAAGTCCGGGTATGACATTGTTGTCATGTCCGGACTTTTTTGTTTAGCGCTCCTTTGTTTGGTGACAATAAGCCTAGCAAAAACATTGAGCTAGGAGGCGCTATGTGCACGAGCATTCGATTTACCGATAATTCTGGCCACATGTATCTGGGCCGTAACCTCGACTGGAGCTTTGACTACGGCCAACAGGTTCGCGTGATGCCGCGCGGGTTTCACATCCCGTATTCGTTTATCGACGATGCGTCGGCGGCACACGCGGTAATCGGCATGTGCATCGATTACAAGAACTATCCCATGTTTTTCGACTGTGGTAACGATGCGGGTCTGGCTGTGGCGGGGCTCAACTTTCCCGGCTATGCCGAGTATGCCGAGGGCCCGGTTGATGGAAAGACCAATATCGCGGCCTATGAGTTTCCCCTGTGGGTGGCGGCGACGTTCTCGACGGTCGATGAGGTCGAGGCCGCGCTGCGCGACACGGTGATTGTCGCCAAATCTGCCGGAGAGGGGCTGGGCGTGTCGCTGCTCCATTGGATTATCGGCGACAGGCAGCGTAGCATCGTGGTCGAGATGATGGCTGACGGCCTGCACGTATACGACGATCCGGTCGACACCCTTGCCAACCAGCCGACCTTCCCGTGGCATATGGAAAATCTACGCACCTATATCACCGCCACAAGCGATTTTCCGCAGACGGCGACGTGGCGTGGCGCCGAGCTTAAGCCCTATGGAGCCGGTGCCGGCATGCGCGGCATTCCCGGCGACTGCTATTCGCCGAGCCGTTTTGTAAAGGCAGCGTACCTCAATGCCAATTACCCGCAAAAAGACAGCGAGGCCGAAAACGTCGTCCGCATGTTCCGTTCGCTCGAGGGCGTGGCGATGATCGAGGGAGCGTCCAAGATGGGCGATGGCAAGTTCGAGAAGACCATCTACACCGGATGCTTTAGCGCGCGTACGGGCAATTATTACTACGCGACCTACGATGACCCATCGATTCGCTACGTGAGCCTGATGGATGCCGAGGGCGCGAGCCCCGATGGGCTCGTGGTTCCCGAGCCGCGTCGTTCGTAGCCCATAGCTTTACTGCAATGCAAAATGGCCCTGCATCTCCCGTGAGGTGCAGGGCCACTGTCATCGATGTGTGACGTCGCTAGAAGTTGACGTCGTTGAGCTGGGCACTCTCGAGGCCGTCGAGCTGTTGCTGTTCGGGCGTATCGGCGACGCTCTCGAGCAGTTCGGTGGGATCGATAGGGCTCGTCGGTGGAAACTGAAGAGGGGCTTTTAGGCGCGCGCTGCCTGGGCAGTGCCAGCCTTTGTACTTGCGCGCTTGCCGGCGAGTTCGCAAAAGAGCGCGCCGCCGATGATAAGCGCGGCGCCCATCAGGCGGACCGGCGTTATGACTTCACCCAAAAGGACGGCCGAGAACACGACCGCCGAAAGCGGCTCGAGGTAGCCGACAACCGCGACGGTCTGCACAGGCAGCTTGGCGACGGCGCTAAAGTAAAGCAGGCAGCCGACGCCGGTGTTGACGACGCCGAGCATAGCGACGGCACGCCAATCGATGCTTGCGGCGATACCGGGGGAAAAGAACGAGGGGGCGCCTTGGGTGACGAGCGTGAGGACCAGCGCGGTCACAAAGGCGGCGCTCACCTGGAGTGCAGAGTTCTCGAGGCCTTCGATGTGTGGCGCGCCTTTGCTGGCGATGACCATCAACGCGTAGCAGAAGGCCGAGGCAATGCCACAGACGATACCCGCAATGGGCATATTGCCGCCTAGACCTTGTGCCGCAATGAGAAAGGCGCCGCAGGCAACGGCGATAAACCCGGCGATTTTGCCGCCGGTCAGCTTTTCGCCAAAAATGAGCGGGGAGAGGGCCATAACGATGATGGGGCCGCAGTAATACAACAGCGAGGAGATGCCAACACCGATCGCCTGATAGGCGCGGAACAGGAAAATCCAGCTGGCGCCCAGCGCGGCGCCCGAGACGATGAGCGCTGCGGCCTCGCGGGGGCGAGACGGAGCCTGCAGGTTATGGCGCTTGGTTATGAAGAGGATGGCGGCAAGGGTGAGAGCGCCCAGAAAGGTGCGCAGCAGCACGATATCGGAGCTCGGCAGCGCGATGGCCGCGGCAATGATGCCGTTGGAGCCAAACAACAACAATGCTGCTAAATACGTAATCAGTCCGTTGTTCATGCGCAGCCGCCCCTTTCATATCCCTGCATGTTCACTATGGGTGAGGTTGCCTTAGAAGAAAAGCGAATATAATGCATGGATAACATGACAAAACATCATGCAAAGGCGGAGGCGTGTCGTGGAAACGAATATTCAAAAGATGCAGGTGCTGCTCGAGACAGTGCGCGCCGGAAGCTTTACGCGCGCCGCCGAGCGCCTGAGCTATTCGCAATCGGGCGTGAGCCGCATGGTGGCCGACCTCGAGGCCGACTGGGGCTTTAAGGTGCTCGACCGCAGCCGCGAGGGCGTGACGCTTTCTGCCGACGGGCGGCAGGTCATGCCGGCTGTCGAGGCGCTCTGCGAGGAATTCATTCGCTTGCAGCGGCGTGTGGATGAGATGCGTGGGCTCATGCGTGGCAAAATCTGCATCGGTACGTTTTCGAGTGTGGCGACCCACGTACTGCCGCCGGTGATTGCGCGTTTTCGCGCCGATTATCCAGACGTCGATTACGAGTTGCTGATGGGCGACTATTCAGAGATTGAACAATGGGTGGCGCAGGGCCGCTGCGATCTGGGCTTTATCCCGCATGAGCCCCGAGAAAATGGCATGACATCGCAATCTTTGGTGCGCGACGAGTTGATGGCGGTGGTGCCGACAGACTCTCTGCTTGCCAGTGCGGAGGCCGTTTCACTTGCCGATTTGGCCAACGAGCAGTTTATTCTGCTGGAACGCGGCACCGATGACGAGATTACGCCGCTGTTCCGTCGGGCGGGGCTGACGGTGCGCTCAAAACTGTCGACCTGGGATGACTATGCGATTATGGCCATGGTCGAGGACGGCTTGGGCGTGAGCATCCTTCCGGCGCTCATCTTGCGGCGCTGCCAGTTCAATGTCGCCATTCGTCCGCTCGAGGGACGTCCCCATCGGCAGATTAACGCCATATATCGAACGGCCGACGTTTCGCTTGCTGCTGCTCGATTCCTTGAATACCTCTAAACGCGTGCACGTTATTGTCCGCTTTGGGCAAATCTCGGAGTTCGGTACGTTTTCTTATGAAATTGAACTTTCGAATGAGGTACGGCGCTATACTGCTTGCTAAATTGAACCTTGGTTCAATTCGTGTCCTATAAATTGAACTTTGCCAGCAAGGAGGTTCCTGTGGCCCAAGAGACGTTTAGCGATCGCCTGCGACAGACTATGTCCGATCGCGACGTTCGCCAGTCGGACGTGATCCGCGCATCGGAGATGCTCGGCAAAAAACTCGGCAAGAGTCAGATGAGCCAATATGTGAGCGGCAAGACGATCCCGCGGCGTGATGTGGCAGAGCTGCTCGCCCGTATTTTGGAGGTCGATGTTACCTGGCTGCTCGCCGGTGACGCCGATCGAGGCGAGACGTCCTCGTCCCATAACGTTGCCAAATCCGAACCTAGTCCTTCAGCTCAAATTCCAAGGAGCACCACCATGCGTACTTTTTCTAAATCCACCAAGCTCGATAACGTCCTGTATGACGTGCGCGGTCCCGTCGTCGACGAGGCTGCCCGTATGGAGGACGAGGGCGAGCGCATCCTCAAGCTCAATATCGGTAATCCGGCGCCCTTTGGTTTCCGCACGCCCGATGAGGTCATTAAGGACATGCGCCAGCAGCTGCCCGACTGCGAAGGCTATTCCAACTCGCGCGGCCTGTTCTCCGCGCGTAAGGCGATCATGCAGTACTCGCAGATCAAGGGCCTGCCCAATGTTCAGATGGAGCACATCTACACGGGCAACGGCGTGTCCGAGCTCATCCAGCTTTCGATGAACGCGCTGCTCGATAACGGTGACGAGATTCTGATTCCCAGCCCCGATTATCCGCTGTGGACGGCGTGCGCAACCCTTGCCGGTGGACATCCCGTGCACTATCTGTGCGACGAGCAGGCCGATTGGTATCCCGACCTGGCCGATATGGAGTCCAAGATCACGAGCGCGACCAAAGCCCTCGTCATCATCAACCCCAACAACCCCACGGGTTCCGTCTATCCGCGCGAGGTGCTCGAGGGTATCGTCGAGGTTGCACGCAGGCATCAGCTGATGATCTTTGCTGATGAGATCTACGACCGCCTGTGCATGGACGGCTACGAGCACGTCTCGATTGCCTCGCTCGCTCCCGACCTGCCCTGCGTCACCTTTAGCGGCCTTTCCAAGTCGCACATGATTGCGGGCTATCGTATTGGCTGGATGGTGCTTTCGGGCAACCAGCGCTGCATGAGCGACTTTATTATGGGCATCAACATGCTCTCGAACATGCGCCTGTGCTCCAACGTGCCGGCTCAGTCAATCGTCCAGACGGCGCTCGGCGGACACCAGTCGGTCAACGACTACATCCGTCCTGGCGGTCGTGTGTATGAGCAGCGCAACTTTGTGTACGAGGCACTCAGCAAGATCGATGGCATCTCGGTGGTCAAGCCCCGCGCGGCGTTCTATATCTTCCCCAAGATGGATGTCAAGAAATTCAACATCACCGATGACGAGCAGTTTGCCCTTGACCTGCTACACGAGAAGAAGATCCTGATCACCCGCGGCGGCGGCTTTAACTGGGCCGAGCCCGACCACTTCCGCATCGTGTACCTGCCGCGCATGGAAGTGCTCAAGGAGTCCCTCGAAGACCTCGCCGACTTCTTCGACCATTACCGCCAATCGTAGGGGATTAGGTATCTGCCGCCGCAAGAATCGAGGCGTCGCAGGATAGACATACGACAGCGAGCGAGCCGCATTTGCGCCAAGGTGACGCGAAATGAGAGGGCGCTGACCTTCTGGTCGCGCCCTCGAAATTGAACGTCAGATTGGCGTGAATGCGGCTCGCGCAGCGTCAAGTGGTCCGCCGTTCGGTAGAACGGCGGAACTATATAACGATGCCGTTGCAGTGGTCGATTTCGTGTTGGATGATCTCGGCGGTGTAGCCCGAGAAGTTTTTGATGCGGTGGACAAAGCTCCCGTCCAGATATTCCACCTTAATGCGGCGATAACGAGTGCAGGAACGCTCGCCGACGAGTGAAAGACATCCTTCGCTCGTCTGATAGGTGTTGACCTGCTCAAGAATTTGCGGGTTGTACATGAGCAGCGACTTGCTGCCGTCCTTTACGCAGATGATGCGTTTGCGCACGCCAATCATATTGGCGGCGAGGCCCACGCACTCGTGCTCATGCTCATGGAGCGTATCCAGGAGGTCCTGCCCGGTCGCGGCATCATCGGGCCCCGCGTCTTCGGAAGGCAGGCGCAAAAAGAACTCGGATTTCATGATGGGCTTAATCATGGCGGGCTCCTCATGTCTCATGCTTTCGTGGACTTTCAATAATAGCGCGGAAGGAAAGCAGCGCGTCCGCGTTACAATCTTTCAACGTTGGACCATGTGGCCAGATTCGTCGTGCGCGGCGTCTGGCGTAAGTCTAGGGCTCATTCTCGCCCTGGACTGTTCCTCCGGGGCGATGCGACGGTCGTTCCAAGAGGAAGGAAATGCATGGGGAGCAAATCTCAGCAACAAGTTAGGGCAACGCCATCGGGCACTTCGGCGTTTCTCATCGTTATGTATATCGCAGCCTTTGTTGCCGCGTTTAACGAGAACATCATTAACGTGGCGCTGCACGACATTATGGCGGCCTTTTCGGTGAGTGCCACCACGGCGCAGTGGCTTGTTTCGGGCTACATGATCGTGACGTCGATCTTTACGGCCATCATGGCCTTTCTGTCTGGTCGTTTTTCGACGCGTAAGCTGCTGTTTTTCGCATGTGGATGCCTGGTCGCCGGAGAAGTCCTGTGCTTGGTCGCCCCAACGTTTACCGTCTTGCTGCCAAGTCGCATTTTGCAGGCTGCGGGATCGGGCATCTTGTTTCCGCTCATGATGAACGTGGTGCTGTCTTGTGCTCCGCGCGAGAAGCTTGGCCTGTATCTGAGCCTGGGCGGTGCCTGCATCACGTTGGGACCGGCGTTTGGCCCCGTAATCAGCGGTCTTATGTGCACGTTGTTTGGCTGGAGGGCTGTGTTCGTAGTGCCGCTGGTGGGCGGTGTTGTGGTCGCTGCGGCGGGTGCAAAGCTCGTTCGAAATGTCGGAGAGCGCCTGGATGTTTCGCTCGATATCCTGTCGGTTATTTTGCTCGCCGCCGGCATTACGGCGTTCGTGTATTCCGTAGGCGAGTTCTCGACCAATCTGATTGCCGGTATCGTGGCGCTCTTCGCCGCCATTGTGCTGCTCGGCCTGTTTGCGGCCCGTCAGCTCAAGCTCGTCCATCCGGTGCTTAACGTGCGTCCCATGACGAGTGTTCGTTTTTGGCCTGCCTGTCTGCTTGTGGTGGTGTCGATGATGACGACGTTCTCGATGAGCGTTTTGTTGCCGCTCTATTTTGAGGGCGCATACGGCATGACCGCGCTTGTTGCAGGCCTGCTCATTTTGCCGGCGATCGCCTGCAATGCCGTGACCTCGATCGTAGGCGGGCACGTGATGGATGCCCGTGGCGCATGGCCGCTGCTGCCGGTCGGCTTCGCCCTGATTGCCGTGGGGCAGACCGCAATCTCGATGACTTCGGCAAGCATGAACATTGGCGTTGTCGTGGCGCTGACCGTTGTGGTGTATGCCGGCGTCGGTTTGGTGCTGAGCCCCTCGCAGACGGCCGGCTTGGAGACGCTACCCGCTGCCGAGCATCCCCACGGAACGGCGCTGCTCAACACGTGGAACATGATCGCTGCCTCGTTTGGCCCGTCGCTGTTTATCGGCCTGCTTTCGAGTTCTGCAGCGGCTGCCGGTGCCGCCGGCGTCGCGACGGACGTTGCCCAGGCGATTGGATTTGCGGCTGCCGTGCGCGTGGCGGCTGTGATTGCCGTTGTCGGGTTCGCGGTGTCGGTTGTGTACGCTCGCCGCGAGTCGCACATGTCGCATTAATGTGTGCACATAGATTCTGCAGCTAGATTGGATGGCGACACCATAAACTAATTGACGTTTTGCCGAGAGGCATGAATGTTTAAAGCGCAAAGAGTGCGCGACGGGCCCCGCGAATGGGGCGATGATGCCCGAGAGGGCCAAGAAGGAGTCTCATGTCCGAGAACGAAGAGATCATGAACGAGACCGAGAACGAGACCATGGCTGCCGAGGTCGAGGCAGTCGAGACCGTGGAGACCGAAGCTGCCGAGGTTGAGGCTGCTGACGAGGTTTCCGCCGAGGAGGAGGCCGAGGTTGTCGAGGCCGCCGTTGATTACGATGACGAAGAGCTGATGGACAAGATGCAGAAGGCCGCCCGCCTGCTGCGTAGCCGTCGCTTTGCTATTTCCAAGGAGGAGGAGGCCAAGGCCGAGCGCATGGCGAACATTGAGCGCGCCATCAAGCTGCTTGACCTCAAGCCCAAGATGGAGCAGAAGGAGATGTCCGACCTGCTGGGCATGCGCCTTCGTGAACTCGATGGCCTGATGGCCGAGGCCGAGGCTGCCGATCTGGTCGGCCGCATCGACGACGCCGAGGGCGATATGCGCAAGATCGTCGTCTTCGCTGCCGAGGATGCCGCTGAGGGCCTGGTCGAGCTTGCCAACAAGAAGGAGAAGCTCCTGCCCGAGCTTTCTTACGAGGAGGCCACCGAGCTGATGGCCGCTCTCGATAAGGTTATCGCTCCGCTCGTCGCCATGGGCCTAGACGAGGACCGCGGTCCTCGCGGCGGCCGTGACGATCGCGGTGGCCGTGGCGGCGACCGTGGCGGTCGCGGTGGCTTTGGCGATCGCGGTGGCCGCGGCGGTGACCGCGGCGGTCGCGGTGGCGATCGTGGCGGCCGTGGCGGCTTTGGTGACCGTGGCGGCGACCGTGGCGGTCGTGGCGGCTTCGGCGGCAACCGTGGTGGCTATGGCGACCGCGGTGGCAACCGTGGCGGCTTCGGCGGCAACCGTGGTAACGACCGCGGCGGTCGCGGTGGCGATCGTGGCGGCCGCAACGGTGGCGGCTTCCGCGGCAACCGTTTCTAGGTTAGTTACGCCGTTCTACCGAACGGCGTAACAGCTCGACGCTGCGCACCCACCAGAGCGACAACTTGTCATTCAAAGAGGACGACATGACCAGAAGGTCTATGCCGTCCTCTTTTCATGCCAATTTGTTCGCTCTGGTGGGCGCTCGCTGCCGTTGCCAAAACATCGGGATACTCATTGGGGACAGACTTAAATGAGTAGTCATTGGGGATGTTCTTGTTTGGCTAGTCGTTTAAGGACGTCCCCAACGACTGCATAACGTGAGAGTGGATAATTTCCCGGTTTGGGCCTGTATTCGAGCTCAAAGTGGGAGATTATCCACTCTCGTCTATTAAGTGTCCGAAAATCCGCGCTCGTTTCGATTCCGCCTACATTTGTAGGAACAGTTCGTGGAGGCGGGTGTCTTCGTCGAGTTCGGGGTGGAAGGTTACGCCGAGCTGGTTGTCTTGGCGGGCAGCGACGATGCGGCCATCGACCTCTGCCAGGGCCTTGGCGTCGCCGTGGACCTCGACGATGCGGGGCGCGCGGATAAACGTCAGCGGCACTTCACCGTCGATGCCGGCTACCTGCCCCTTGGTTCGAAAGCTGCCGAGCTGCCTGCCGTAGGCATTGCGCTCGACAAGTACATCCATGGTTGCCAAACGCGGCGTGCCCTTATCGTCATGGGCGGCAAGGTCGTGAGCCAGCAGAATCAGGCCGGCGCAGGTGCCCAGGACGGGCATGCCTTTGGCGATGCGGGTACGAAGCTCCTCGAGCATGCCCAACTCATCAAGCAGCTTCCCTTGAACGGTAGACTCGCCGCCGGGAAGTACCAGACGGTCAAAGTCCTGCTTCAAATCAGCCGCCTGCCTCAGCTCAATACAACGTGCGCCCAGCTCGGACAGGCTTGCCTCGTGCTCGGCAAAAGCACCTTGGACCGCCAGCACGGCGACCGTCTGGTCTGCGTAATCGCTCATGTGCGATCCTTTCTGTTGGACTAGCGCCCGCGCTCCTCCATGATGATCTCGATCTCGTCGGCGTTGATGCCGACCATGGCCTCGCCCAGGTCCTCCGAAAGCTCGGCGATGAGTTTGGCGTCGGTGAAGTTTGCCACGGCCTTGACAATGGCGGCTGCGCGCTTGGCGGGGTCGCCGCTCTTAAAGATGCCCGAGCCGACAAAGACACCTTCGGCGCCCAGCTGCATCATCAGCGCGGCGTCGGCGGGGGTCGCTACGCCGCCGGCGGCAAAGTTCACGACGGGGAGCTTGCCCGTGGCATGGACCTCGCGGACCAGCTCGACCGGCACCTGCAGTTGCTTGGCTGCCTCAAAGAGCTCGTCGTCACGCAGGGCAACAACGTCGCGGATCTGCTTTTGGATCTTGCGCATATGGCGCACGGCCTGAACGACGTCGCCCGTGCCCGGCTCGCCTTTGGTGCGGATCATCGTGGCGCCCTCGGCAACACGGCGCAGCGCCTCGCCCAGATCGCGGGCGCCACAGACAAACGGCACGTCAAACTGGGTCTTGTCGATGTGGTAGACATCGTCGGCGGGGGAGAGGACCTCGGATTCGTCGATGTAGTCGATCTCGATGGCCTGAAGGACCTGCGCCTCGACGATGTGACCGATGCGGCACTTTGCCATGACGGGGATCGAGACGGCCTCTTGAATGCCCTTGATCATCTTGGGGTCACTCATGCGCGACACGCCGCCGGCGGCGCGGATGTCGGCCGGGATGCGCTCGAGTGCCATGACGGCACAGGCGCCCGCCTCTTCGGCGATGCGTGCCTGCTCGGGCGTGGTGACGTCCATGATGACGCCGCCCTTGAGCATCTGCGCGAGCTCGCGGTTGAGTTTAACGCGATCGGCCTTGCTGGTCTGTTCTGCCATGGTTGCTCCCTTGGTTGGCATGTGCATTGCTTGACGGAATATCCTATCGGGGAGCTGGGCATGGCGAAATACTCAGTTTTCGAGATAATAACAAGGTTAGACTAATACCAGATTGAATGACTCGATAAGGTCAGGTGACAAACTCATGCTTGACTATAATTTGGAAAACCGCGGCGAAGCATCGCTCTATGAGTATGTTTACCAGCAAATTCGAGATGATATCGTAGCTGGACGTATTGCGGCGGGGGAGCATCTTCCGTCTAAGCGTGCCTTTGCCAGTCATCTGGGAATCAGTGTCATTACCATCGAGAATGCATATAGCCAGTTGCTTGCCGAGGGTTATATTTGCTCAAAGCCGCGGCGTGGTTACTACGCGTGCGAGCTTCCCGATGCACCGGTTTTGTCTTTGGCCGCGGGGGATATCGACCGAGATGCTGTCTCTGTTGGCCCCAGCGCGCATGATTCCGACGGACAGACCGAGCAGTTCGAGGCTCTTTCTCCTTCCGCTTTGGAGGCGGCGCGGCTTTGGCAAAGCACGCTGCGGGCGACACTGACGTCCGAAGACGAGCGCGAAATCTTTTCGCCCGCGCCGGCGCAGGGCACCGCTCGGCTGCGACGTGCGATTGCGCACCATCTGCGCGGGACAAGGGGTATGAATGTCGACCCCAACAACATCGTTATCGGTGCGGGCGCCCAGTTGCTCGATACCATGTTGGTTCAGCTGCTTGGCGCGGACAAGGTGTATGCCGTTGAGGATCCGGGGTATTTGCGTTTGACGCGCATCTATCAGGCCATGGGTTGCGAAGTGCGGCATATCCCGTTGGACGGTGAGGGCGTGGACTTGAGCGCTCTGCAGAAAACCGGGGCGGATGTCCTTCACCTGATGCCGTCCCATCAGTATCCGACCGGCCTTGTGACGAGCATTGCGCGTCGCTATGCCCTGCTGAGCTGGGCCGCCGAGCAGCCGGGTCGGTATCTCATCGAAGATGACTTTGATTGCGAGTTTCGCCTTGCCGGTAAGCCGATTCCCGCGCTTGCGTCGATCGATGCCGCCCAATCGGTCATCTACACCAACACGTTTTCAAAAAGTCTGTCGTCGGCCCTGCGTTTGGCGTATATGGTCCTGCCCGATGAGCTGATGGAACGGTTTAGGCGCGACCTTGGTTTTTACGCCTCGTCGGTGAGTTCTGTTGACCAGGTCGCTTTGGCTCGTTTACTGGAATCTGGCGATTACGAGCGACATGTGAACCGCGTACGCGTTCGTGCTCGCGAGGCGCGTGATGGCCTGGCGACGCTTGTACGGAAGGCATTTCCGGCGGGGGAGGTTTCGATCGAGCACGCAGACGCTGGCCTTTACTGCGTCGTAGCCGCAGGGCGTGACACGGATGAAAACTCTATTACGCATGCCCTCACGCGTTCGAATATTCCTTTTACCGATATCGGTGACTGTTTTTGGTGCGCCAATGGCGTATCTGTCCCAGAAAAATCAACTCGAATTCTTGTCCAGTATGACGACCTGAGTCCAAAAGAGCTAAAAACCCTGGATTCGCAGTTGACGGGAACGCCCTGCAACCTAAGTGAGTAGACTTTTGGCGCCTTGGCGACCAGACCGTTTTGAAGCAATCCATCTACCTGCGATTTTGTAAAGCAGTATGGGCGGTCTGCTCGGCGGGTCCTAAATAGTCTACTCACTTGCTGTGCAAGGCTTCCGCATGAGCGAAAAATGAGTTTTCAACAGCGCTCCGTCCAGCTTTTGGCAAGCTTTTGGCCAGTTGGGGAGGGCTGTTGAAAACTAAGTAGTCTGTTCGGCGCCCTTTTCGGCGCGTTCGCGCCAATGCGTGAGCGCCCGGGTTGAAATTCGTGTTTTCCTGTGCCTATGAAGGATCTACTTTGTGACATATCGGCTTTTAAGTACTGGCGCTTGCCCCCTCAGGCCCGCGCTCTGTGTCCGCCGCTCCCGCGACCGGAAGAAGACCGGCGGCGATGCGAGCTCGCCCGTAACCCGACGGCTACGGTTGTGCTCGGCTTTCCGCTGTATACATTGGTTCGGACGAGAGGCAAGCGGACTTGCCCTGTCAGCATTAGGCAGCGGCTGTTCCTAGGCGAGTTCCCCAGGGAATCCGTGCTGGAAACGGAACATGGGTTTTTGGTTACGTCTCCTCTGCTGACGGCATTCATCATGTCGCGGCATCTGACGGATCTCCAGCTTGTTTTGGTGTTGGCGGAGATGTGCGGCTTGTTTACGGTTTGTGCCTTGCCAGCAGCACTCGAGGCAGAGCTTTCGCGTGCAATTGAGTCGGGCGCGATTCCGGCAACCTTGGGTTGGGCGCGCTGTCCGTCCGAGGACGGCGCCGCCTCAAATTTATGGCGGCGCGACGCTTTGGTTTTGGGCGAAGACCTTGACCGTTTTTGCTCAGATGTTTGTGGGATGCGTTACGGCAAGCGATTTGTCGCGGTATCTCATCTCGTTCCACTGGGTGCCGCATCGCCTTTTGAGGTTGAGACGTATTTGTTGCTTGGGTTGCCACGATCCCTGGGAGGCGAAGGTTTTTGCGGCATAGAGCTCAATGTCGAAGTGGCGCTAAGCGCAAGTGCTCGGGCGATTGTAGGCAAGTCCCGCGTATACATTGACCTACTTCTGTCTTCGCCGGACGGAGAGCGACAGGTGGCCATTGAATGCCAATGAAAGGGCTCACACGGGCGAGCCGGGGATGGCTTGCGCGACGCCGACCGCATGACGGCGCTTCAGGCCATGGGCTACGATGTATTTCTCCTGACACACGGACAGATATCCGATGAGGATAGATTCCACGCGATTGTTAAGGCCGTGTGCAGGTTGCTCGATGTTGAATATCGCGATAAAAGCTTGGAGGAGCAAGGGGCCGAGGCATTACTTCGGTCTGAGCTATTCGTTGACTGGTCAAAACTGGGAGAAATCGACAAAAAGATGCCCGTTAGACACAAAAAGGCCCGATCATGGACGGTTGCAAATCTAAGTGAGTAGACTTTTAGCGTGATGGCGACCAGATTGTTTTGCGGCAAGCTGTCTACCTGCGGTTTTATAAAGCAATACGGATGGTCTGCTCGACAAGTTCCCAAAAGGCTACTCACTTAGTTTTTGACGCGAAGCCGATGCCGAAGGTGGTCCTTTTTTTTGGGACGTTAACTGGTTCGCTAGACACGAAAAAGGCCCGGATCTTGCGGTCCGGGCCTTATCGAGCTAGAGATTGTCTCTCAGGCGGTTGGCTTAACCAAAGTAGCGCTTGAGCAGACCGGCGAAAGCCTTGCCGTGGCGAGCCTCGTCGCGAGCCATCTCGTGCACGGTGTCGTGGATGGCATCGAGACCAGCGGCCTTGGCGCGCTTGGCAAGATCGGTCTTGCCGGCGGTGGCGCCATTCTCGGCCTCAACGCGCATCTCGAGGTTCTTCTTGGTGGAGTCGGTCACGACCTCGCCCAGGAGCTCAGCGAACTTGGCGGCATGCTCGGCCTCCTCGTGCGCAGCCTTCTCCCAGTACAGGCCGATCTCGGGATAGCCCTCGCGATGAGCGACGCGAGCCATGGCCAGGTACATACCGACCTCGGAGCACTCGCCCTCAAAGTTGGCGCGCAGGTCAGCAACGATGTCCTCGGAGACGCCCTCCATCTTGGCGACGCCCACGACGTGCTCGGCAGCCCACTCGAGCTGACCCTCCTCCTGCTTTAGGAAGCGAGAGCCGGGAACGCCGCACTGGGGGCACTTGAAATCCTCGGGCAGCTGGTCGCCGTCGAACTCTTCCACATAACCGCAAACGGGGCAAACAAACTTCATAATTCGATCCTTTCGATCGATGGCGATGGCGCGCTCGTCCGGTCCCGTAAGGGCCCTCTCCGGACGTGCGTCTTGACGAGTTCTATTATCCATAAATGCGACCGAATGTGAAGCCTATTAGGAATGATTTTTAATAAAATAATTTTGAGATATGAAGATGTTGATTGATTAACGGTTTGCAAGTCATATACGGACGCCGCTGAGTACAATCGGTCGAGCAAATGTTGACCAATCAACAAATGAAGGAGTTTCCTTTATGCATCTAGCCCGTCGTGCCTGGTGCCGAACATATCAGACGGTTTTTCGCATCGCATTGCCGATCCTGCCCTATACCGAGCCGCGCATTTTGGAGCATGCCGAGGATGTGCCCGCGGTGCTTCAAAAGCGCTCGATCCAGAAGGTCCTTATCGTGACGGATCCCGGCATTGTCCGTCTGGGGCTCACGGCACCGCTCGAGACAGCGCTCGCGTCCAAGGGAATTAGCGCTGCGGTCTATGCCGAAACACGTGCGAACCCCACGGTCTCAAACGTGGAGGAAGCGGCGTCCCTGTATCGCGCGAGCGCCTGCCAGGCCATTATCGGCTTTGGCGGCGGTTCGGCCATGGACTGTGCCAAGGGCGTGGGCGCACGCATCGCACAGCCAAATAAGCCCATCAACAAGATGCGCGGCCTGTTGCGCGTCCACCGTCTCCTGCCGCTGCTTATTGCGGTTCCCACTACCGCCGGTACGGGAAGCGAAGTCACACTCGCGGCGGTTATCACCGATGACGAGACGCACTACAAGTACCCCATTAACGACTTTGTGCTTATTCCGCGCTTTGCGGTGCACGACCCCGAGTTTACACGCGGCCTGCCCGCCTCCATTACGGGGCAGACGGGCATGGATGCCCTGACGCATGCTGTCGAGGCCTTTATCGGGCGAAGCACCACGTCCTACACGCGCAAGATGGCGCGTCAGGCGGTGCAGCTCATCCACGACAATTTGCTCGAGGCCCATGAGCATGGCGACAACATGCGTGCGCGTCGCAATATGCTTTCGGCGGCGTATAAGGCGGGTGTTGCCTTTACGCGCTCCTATGTTGGATACGTTCATGCTATCGCGCACAGTCTGGGCGGCCGATACGGAATTCCACACGGTTTGGCCAACGCTATCATCCTGCCGCATATGCTTCGCGTTTATGGTGACGCCGCCGCCCTCAAGCTTGCCGATCTCGCCCGCATGGCCGGTATCGCGCCGGTTAACGCGCAGGACAGCCTGGCGGCCGAGGCCTTTATCGATTGGGTCGACCGCATGAACGTTGCCCTGGGTATCCCCAAATATGTGACAGGCATTCGCCGCTCCGACATTCCCGAAATGGCGGCGCATGCCGACGCCGAGGCCAATCCGCTGTACCCCGTTCCGCTTTTGATGGACCGTTTGGAGCTCGAGCATATGTACGAGGTCGTTGCGGGTGGTATGTTTGAGGGCGAGAACTAGGAGGGCCCATGAATACCGAGGAAATCGCGCGCATCGTTGCCGATCAGCGCGCCTATTTTAAGACGCACGCCACGTTTGATGTCGATGCTCGACGCCGCGCTCTCGTGCGCCTGCGCGAGGCGGTGCGGGCACACGAGGCCGATATTGCCCATGCGCTCAAGGCCGATTTGGGAAAGTCGCATGACGAGGCCTATATGTGCGAGATCGGCACCTCGCTTTCCGAGATTCGTCATCAGATCGCGCATGTGGCTCGATGGAGTCGTCCGCGCCTGCGTCCGTGTGACCTTGCCAACGCCGTGAGTGTGTGCAAAACGCAGGCCGTGCCCTATGGCGTCACGCTCATTATGGCGCCCTGGAACTACCCGTTTTTGCTGACGCTCGAGCCACTCGCCGGCGCCCTTGCCGCGGGCAACACCGTGGTCATCAAGCCGAGTGCCTATGCTCCGGCATCGAGCGCAGTGCTCAAGCAAATCTGTGAAGAGGCATTTGATCCGCGCCTGGTGACGGTTATCGAGGGCGGGCGCGCCGAGAACGAAGTGCTGCTCGATGAGTGCTGGGACAAGATCTTCTTTACCGGTAGCGTTCCGGTCGGCAAGCTCGTCATGGAGCGGGCAAGTAAAAACCTTACGCCCGTGACGCTTGAGCTGGGCGGAAAGAGTCCCTGCATCGTGGATGCGACGGCAAACTTGAAGGTCGCGGCGCGGCGCATCGCCTTTGGTAAATGGCTCAACGTGGGACAGACCTGCGTGGCGCCCGACTACCTGCTGGTCGATACGAGCGTGCACGACGAGCTGCTGGGCCTCATCAAGGAGGAGGTCCGCCGTATGTTTGGCGAGCATCCGCTCGATAACGAGGACTACGGGCATATCGTCAACGCCAAGCATTTCGTGCGCGTACGCGGGCTGATCGACTCCGATAAGGTTGTGCTGGGAGGCACGGCGCGCGAGTCGTCGCTCAAGATTGAGCCGACGATCCTAGACGGCGTGACCCCCGATGACGCCGTGATGCAGGAGGAGATTTTCGGCCCCATCTTGCCGGTGCTGACGTTTGAGAGCTTAGACGAGGCTGAAGCGTTTATTACGGATCGTCCGACGCCGCTGGCCCTGTATATCTTTAGCCAGGATCGCGCGGCTCAGCAGCGCTTTGTGCGCTACGTGCCCTTTGGCGGCGGCTGTGTTAATGACACCATTATGCATTTGGCTACGAGTCATATGGGCTTTGGCGGCATGGGAGCGAGCGGTATGGGGCAGTACCATGGACGCGAGAGCTTCGATACGTTTAGCCACAAGAAGAGCATCGTGAACAAGGCGACGTGGTTGGACGTGCCATTCCGCTATGCCCCGTATGCAAGCTGGAAGCACAAGTTCGTGCGCATGTTTGTGCATTAGAATCGATGATATAGAGGCAAGCAAAATGGCCGCCCCCGCGCAAGCGAAGGTGGCGGCTTCTCACGCCTAGGCGCTGGGGTGCGGGGCGTTCTGATGGCAATGCGCAGGGGCGGCGCGGTGAATCGGTGCTAGAATACGGGACAACCGCAACGAAGGGGAGACTATGCATATGTTCGAGACCAACATGGACTGATGGCGCCCAGGCTGTCTTGTTTGGTTTCCATATGCATAAGGGGTCTGCCATGTCCCGTTTTCTTTCTCCATCGCACCGTTTGGTTGCGGTAAATTTCTTTATTCAACTTGCATTTCAGTCGACGTATTTTGTTGGCATCATCGGCTGCGGCACCTATGTTCTCGGAGCCGGCGCATTTGAGACGTCCGCGCTCGTGTTTGGACTCAACCTGGCGCTCATCTTCGCAACGTTTTGCGCCGGCGCGCTTGTGGACTTCTTGGGTCCGCGTCGCGTGCTCCTGACCGTTTGCGTCCTGCTTTGCGCATCGGGCGTTTTTGGCCTTGTAGCTCCCGTGTCTTATCCCGCGCTTGCGCTACTCGCCATCTCTGCCGGGTTGCTGTTTGGCGCGGGGACCACGGCCATGGACGCCTATCCGCGCTTTTTGACGGAGGCGCCCGAGGAGCTTTTGCGCATAAACGGCCTCAACAATATCGCGACAAGTGTCGCGGTGATCGTTGGACCTGCCCTTGGAGGCGTTATCGCCTCGGCCTTTTCCAACCAAGGGGTGTTTTTCCTGCTCGCGGCAGCACCTGTTCCCGCTTTGCTGCTTGTGGCCTCGTTGCGTGAAGGCGCTGCTGTTCAGGGCGTCGACAAGCCGGAGTCTCGCGATGGAGCGACGGGCTTGCGATCGCTTTGGGAGGGCGTAATTGTCACGGCGGCCGATGTCGACCTGCGTCTGATTTTTCTCATGGGCTTTATGGGTTTCTTTGCCTACGGGGCGTTCGATTCGCTCGAGTCACTGTTCTACCGCGATGTTCTCTGCGTGGGCACGCAGTGGATGGGATGGCTGTCGGCCATTGCCGGTATCGGCGGAACACTGGGATCGTACCTGATCATGCGTGTGCCGTCGGGACGCATCAGGCTGGAGCTTTTGGCAGCGATGCTGCTGGTGACGGGCGTGGGCTCCGTTGTGTATGTGGGTACCGCCTCTGTTGCCGTCGCTGCAGTGGGGCAGCTTGTCTGCGGCATCGGTTTTGGTGCCATGGGACCGGTGCGCGTCACGCTCACCCAGCGCTTGAGCGACCCTGCTAAGGTGGGGCGCGTCATGGGTGTGATGCGCGTGGGCCTCAATGGCGCCGGCGTGCTGCCTCTGGTTGTGGCTCCGTTTTTGGCTGGTGCCTTTGGCGTGCAGGGGGTGCTTGTTGGCGCAAGCCTGGCAACGGCCGCTATCGCTTGCGCGTTTTGGGCAATCGCCCGGCATCGGGGCTAGACTCGCGGTGTCCCACTTGCTTTGCTGAATAAGTAGTATGGCGTGCCAATTTTGTGCAATAGAACCGATAGCATAGGGATAAACAAAGTGGCGCCCCGCGTAAGCGAAGACGGCCACTTCTCACGATGAAAACGTGTATCGGAGTTGGCAAGACCCGCGGGCACGGGTGCCATCCGTGTTCCTATCTTATCCGCAAGCGCCCTGCCGCGCAAGCGTTGCGGCAAGCGATTGAAAGACGCAGGTAGGGTGAATATGTGTCCGCACGGGCCCGTAGACTTCTCGATAAGGTTAAGTGCCGGGTATCCCGGCCGTTAGAGGAGCTGCTATGTACGAGCCTTCACGTGTTCTTCTGTCGTTTCACATTGCGGGATTTCAGTATGCCGACGGCGCCTTGGTCTTGGGCGATCTTAAAGCGGGCGATAAACTGACGCTGCGTGCCGAACGTGATAATCCTCACGACCCCGAGGCGGTTGCGATCTATTATGGCAAGACCAAGCTTGGCTATGTTCCGGGAGACGAGGTTGGCCCGCTGTCCTTGATGATGTATTACGGGCATGGGGACGTATTTGAAGCCCGTGTGCAGCAGGTTGCTCCCGAGCGCAGCCCGTGGCATCAGGTGCGCGTTGGACTCTATGTGGTGGATGCCCGCTAGTCGGCAATGGAGGCGGTCATGGTTGATGACGACGACCTGTTCGATCTGACAGACGATCCGTTTGAGTGGGATATGCTACTCGATGACGATGAGTTGGAGCAGGACCGGAAGAAGCGGCAGGACAAGAACGCCCAGGGTGATGCGTCGAAAAAGAAAGACAAACGCCGCCGAGGTCCGTTCGGCGGGCTCTTTGGCTAACCGACGCGCCAAAGCGTCTGTATACTAGGCACGTGTTAGACACGTTGCGAAATGAGGATACAGACGATGATGTGGTTTACCGCCGACCTGCACCTGGGCGATACGAATATCTTGCACGATATGGATCGGCCGTTTGATTCGGTCGAGGAGATGAACCGCAAGGTCATCGATGCCATCAATGAGTGCGTGGCGACGGACGACCGTCTCTATATTTTGGGTGACTTTACCTATCGTTTGCCCCTGGCGGAGGCGGTGCGCCTGCGCGAGCGTATCGAATGCCAGAACGTGACGCTCATCCGTGGTAACCATGACGGCGACTGGGAAGATCCGGACGCGCCGCGCATTTGGGATGAGGTGCGCGATTATCTGGAGGTTGCTCCCGGTTACGCTAAGGGTCATCGCCTGGTGATGGGCCATTACCCCATGCTCAGCTGGAATGGCAAGGCGCGCGGCGCCATCATGCTGCACGGGCATATCCACAGCAGGGGAGACCGCACCAACGCGCGCAACCGCGATCGCGAGCGCCCCATTCTTCGCTACGATGTCGGCCTCGACGCCAACGATTACAAGCCCGTAAGCCGTGATCAAATCCTTGACTTCTTTGGACTGTAATTCTCGAACCACCACACAAACCACCACAAAGGTGCCTGTCCCCTTTGTGGCGGTTCTGGCGCCGTTGCCATTCTGGCGGCGGCGCCTTTTTTGTCCGTGCGGCGCGGTAGAGTGTAAGCGGTTGAAATTTGCGTCCATCGAGGAGCTGCCATGAACGAGATTAAGTGCCCGCATTGCGGCGAAGTGTTTAAGGTCGATGCGTCCGGCTATGCGGATATCGTCAAACAGGTGCGCGATGCCGAGTTCTCGCGCGATCTTGATGAGCGTGTGAAGGCGGTCCAGCGCGAGGGCGAGCAGGCGCTGGAGCTTGAACGCTCGCGTTCGACGGCCGCTTTGCAAAAGGCGGAGTCCCAGCGTAACGCCCAGCTTATCGAGCAGAAGAACGCCGCAGCTCAACAGCTGGCACAAGAGGTCGCCAAGCGCGATGCCGAACTTGCCAAGCTGCGCGCCAAGCTCGAGGGCGCTGCTGCAGAGCGCGAGAGCGCAAGCCAGCGTGCGGCGGTAGAGGCCCGCGCCGATGCTCAAAAGGAGAATGCCGAGCTCCAGCGCGAAATCGACGGCTTGCGTGCACAGTTGGGACGTAAGGATGACGAGGCCAGGCTTGCCGAGTCGGAGGCGCGCAACGCTGCTCAAAGCGATCTGGCCGCACGCGATGCGCAGATTGCCGAGCTGCAGGCCAAGCTTGCCGCGGCGGACAAGGCCCAGGAGATGGCGCTCGCCGCTGCTACGGCCGAGTCGCAGCGTGAGCTCGATGCCGCTCGCAGCGAGGCCGAACGTACGCTTGCTGACTATCAGGCGAAGGTGCAGGAGAAGTTTTCTGCCGCAAAGGCTCAGTCCGAGCAAGAGGCCGAGGGTCTGCGTGCGCAGCTGCGCGAACAGGAGCTGACGGCCAAAATGAACCTGTCAGAGGCGGTTGCCGCGGCGGAGCGAGAGCGCGATGAGGCGCGTGCCAAGCTGACGAGTGAGCTGGCGGTGCGCGATTCGCGTGAGGAACAGGCCAAGGCGGCACATGAGCTCGAGCTTGCGCAGGCCAAGCGCGTGAGCGACGAGTTGATCCGCTACAAGGACGAAGAGATTGAGCGCCTTAAGGAAATGAAGATTCGTCTGTCCACCAAGATGGTGGGCGAGTCGCTCGAGCAGCACTGCGAGACCGAGTTTAACCGTCTGCGCATGACGGCATTTCCTAACGCGTACTTCGAGAAGGATAACGATGCGTCCGAGGGCACCAAGGGCGACTTTATCTTCCGCGAGTGCGACGCGAGCGGCAACGAGGTCATTTCGATTATGTTCGAGATGAAAAACGAGAACGACGAGACCGCGACCAAACATAAAAACGAGGACTTCTTTAAGAAGCTCGATCACGATCGTCGCCAGAAAGGCTGTGAGTACGCGGTGCTCTGCACGTTGCTCGAGCCCGAGAGCGAGCTTTATAACGCAGGAATCGTGGACGTGAGCTATCGCTACGAGAAGATGTACGTGATCCGCCCACAGTTTTTCATTCCCATGATTACGCTGCTGCGCAACGCCGCCATGGGTTCGCTGCGCTATAAGCAGGAACTGGCGGAGTACAAACAGCAAAATATCGATGTCACGAACTTCGAAGCCAAGATGGAGAAGTTCAAGGATGGCTTCTCGCGCAACTACAACTTGGCGAGTAAGCAATTCGAGTCTGCGATCAAGGAGATCGATGCCGCCATTAAGCAGCTCGAGAAGACCAAGGACGACCTGCGCCGCAGCACCGAGAACCTGCGTCTTGCCCACAACAAGGCCGATGAGCTTACCATCCGCAAGCTCACATGGGGCAACAAGACCATGAAGGCAGCGTTTGACGAGGCGCGCGAGGCTGCGCCAGAGACAAACGAGGAGCCAGCCGAGGCGGATTCGTATGAGGTCGAGGATGCCGAGTAAGGCATAGCGGATAGTGAAAAAGCGGGGCTGCTGGCGATGTTGCCAACAGCCCCGCTTCGTTTCGTCCCAATATGCTTGGCTAATCCTCGAGCAAATCCTCGATAAAACCGACGCGGTAGTTCTTGAAGATGACCTCGCCACCGTCTTGCGTGGCGTCCAGATCGACATCGCCCATGATGCCAAAATCGTGGTCGCCGTCCTCGTCGGCAAAAATCTGGTGCACGTGCCACACGTGGAGCGCCTTCTCGTCGGACTCGTCGATCGAGAACATAGCAGAGGAGCGCGCGTCGCCGTCGGTGAGAATCTCCTCGTGCTGCTCGTGGTAAGCGTCGAGTGCTTTTTGCCAGCGGATCTCGCTCATGCCCCAGTCGTCGTCGAGCTCGCCCAGGTCGCGAACGTGCTCGCGGGCGGCAAGGGTCACGCGGCGGAAGAGTGCGTTGCGCACCAACAGCGTGCAGCCGCGGCGGTCCGCCACGACCTCGTCGATGCCCTGCGGCGGCGTGGCGTCGAGGGCTGCCGGGTTGCCAGCGTTCTCCCACTCGTCTACCAAGCTCGAGTCGACCGAGCGCACCACAAAGCCCAGCCACGAGATAATGTCGCGCAGGCGCTCGTCGCGCTTCTCGATGGGCACGGTGCGGTCGAGTGAACGGTAAGCCTCTGCCAGGTAGCGCAGCAAAATGCCCTCGGAGCGGGCGATGCCGAGCTTTTGAATGTAGCCCTTAAAATCGCTCGCGCTTTCCAGCATATCGCGCAGAACGCTCTTGGGAGAGAGCTGATAGTCGTTTGCCCAGGGCACTTCCTGGCAGTACTTGTCGAAGGCGGCATCGAGCAAGTCCTCGAGCGGTTTTTCGTAGGTGACATCCTGGATGCGCTCCAGGCGTTCCTCATATTCGACGCCGTCAGCCTTCATTTCGGCCATCGCGCGGTCGCGCGCTGCGCGCTCCTGAGCGCGCAGCACCTGCTTGGGATCCTCGAGCGTTGCCTCGACCATCGAGATCAGGTCCATGGTATAGGTCTCGCTCTCGGGATCGAGCAGCTCCAACGCGGCAAGCAAAAACGGCGAGAGCGGCTGGTCGAGCGCAAAGTCCTCGGGCAGGTCGACCGTCAGCGCGTAGTCGATGTCCGGCGCGGCATCAGCCGGAGCGTCGGGTGCGGGCGGTACCTCGGTGCGCACGACGACGCCGGAGTCGATGAGCGTGGCGAAGATTTCGTCGGCGCGAACCTCGAGCTTTGCCTTTTCCTCGGGCGTTTGCAGGCTCGTCTCGATGAGGTCGTGCACGCGGGCACGGGCGTCGCCGCCCTGTTCGACCACGCTAATCACCATGGAGTGTGTGATGCGAAGGCGCGGCTTGAGCGTTTCGGGCTGCGTCTCGATCAGGCGCTCAAAGGTCTGCTTGTTCCAGGTGACAAAGCCCTCGGGGGCCTTCTTCTTTTTAATCTTGCGGAGCTTCTTGGGGTCGTCGCCCGCCTTGGCCATGAGCTTGGCATTCTCGATCTCGTGCTCGGGTGCCTCGGCAATCACCATGCCCTCGGTATCGAAGCCCGAGCGGCCGGCGCGACCGGCAATCTGATGAAACTCGCGGGCGCGCAGACGACGCATCTTGTAGCCGTCGAACTTGGTGAGCGCGGTGAGCACCACGGTATGGATGGGCACGTTGATGCCGACGCCGAGCGTATCGGTGCCGCAGATGACGGGCAACAGGCCCTGTTGTGCCAAGCGCTCGACCAGCAGACGATAGCGCGGCAACATGCCAGCATGGTGCACGCCGACGCCGCATCCGAGCAAGCGCTTAAGAATCTTGCCAAAGGCCGTCGAGAAGCTCGTGCCCTTGGCCGCCTCCTTGATGGCCTCGCGCTGCTCCTTGCTGGCAATACCAAAGTTGGCGAGGGATTGCGCCGTCGCAAGTGCGGCGTCCTGGCT
Source organism: uncultured bacterium (assembly GCA_905215135.1). GTDB lineage: Bacteria > Actinomycetota > Coriobacteriia > Coriobacteriales > Coriobacteriaceae > Collinsella. Next base: position 56,561 of record CAJMOX010000003.1, on the reverse strand, counting down.
AAAGTGCACGATGTAGAGCGGGGCCTCGCCGCGGCGCATTGCGAGCTCGACGGTGCCCTCGAGCGAGGTCGTCACGTAGTCGTAGCTCAGCGGCACGGGGCGTGGGGCATCGACGACCAGATCGCACGCGGCGCCGGTGTGCTCCTCGAGTGAGGCGGCGATCGCGGTGACATCGCCGAGCGTGGCGCTCATGAGCATGAATTGTGTGTGAGGCAGGGTGAGCAGCGGTACCTGCCAGGCCCAACCGCGATCGGGGTCGGCAAAGTAGTGGAACTCGTCCATGGCGACGCAGCCCACATCGGCATCTTCGCCCTCGCGCAGTGCGTCGTTAGCAAGGATCTCTGCCGTGCAGCAGATGACGGGCGCTTTGGTATTGATATGCGTGTCGCCGGTGATCATACCGACGTTATCGCGGCCGAGCACCTGTACCAGGTCGAAGAACTTTTCGCTGACCAAGGCCTTGATGGGGGCCGTGTAATAGCAGCGCTTGCCCTGCGCCATGCCCATAAAGAGCATGCCCAGCGCGACAAGCGACTTGCCCGATCCGGTCGGTGTGCCCAAAATGACGTGATCGCCGGCAGCCAGGTCCATGAGGGCCTCTTCTTGGTGATCCCACAGCTCGATGCCGCGGTCGCTCGTCCATTCAAAGAAGCGCTCGAAGGCCTGATCGGGCGTGAGCCACGGTTCGGGCTCGCTGCCATCCTCGGGCTCCCACCAAGCGGGGGAGAGCGCGCCGAGCGAGCCGAACTCTGCCTCGGTTCCCGTGCCGCCCGAGAATGAGCTGGCGGCGCCGGCGCCAGAGACGGTGCTGGCGGCGGTATCTATCGTGGTCTGTGCCATGTGGGGGTACTTTCTCTCGCGATTGTCCGCCAACTATTATGGCGTAGCGGCGGCGCGGGGTGCCAGCGCGCGAGAAAATGCAGGAAATGGGCGTTCTGCCCAGCCGTTTGGTGCAGTTGCCAGCTAAGTGAGTAGACTTTTTGCAATATCGCGAGCACATGGCTTTTGCGCAAGGGCTCTACCTGCGGTTTTAGTTTTCGCTATGCGGGTTGTGCTTGGCTATTGCTAAAAAGTCTACTCACTTAGGTCTGAGGATCGTTCGCTGGCGCTTATTTGCGCTTGTCTGCCGATGCCGCGACCATCAGAAGCCCCTAGGACTCCTGCGGTAAGCGCTTCTTGCCCTTGCGGGCGCGGTTTCTAAAGTTCTCGACGGCTTCTTCCATGCCCAGAGGCACATAGGTGAGCTCATCGAGGTTATCGGGCAGGTAGCAGGCAAGACTTTGCTCCTGCATGCGACCCGCTGTGAGCTGTTCGTCGGTGGGCTGCGCGCCGGGTGTGGCGCAAATGCCATAGACGACGGCACCCATTTCGCGCGTGCGGCACTCGTACTCGGTCTCGGGATGCTCGGGATGGTCGCGGCGAACGTCGTCACTTACCCAAAGTGTATCGTAGCCGGCCGCGGCAAACTGCCCCAAGGCGTAGTCGCGCAATGGCTTACTGTCGGTTCGCAGTGTGACGGTGGCACCGGCTGAAAAGAGCGGACGGTACAGCATTAGGTGGTCGACATGGACGAGTCGCTTTTTGGCGTACTTGGCCTTGGGCTGCGGCGTGGGAAAGTTGATGGTGATGGCATCGAGCTCGCCTGCGGCAAATAGCTGCGGCAGCGATGCGGCACCTCGGGGCAGGACGAGCGCGTTGGATAGCTCTTGCTCGCAGATTTTCTGCGCGGCATAGGCGATGCAGATGGGCTCCTGGTCCATGCCGATAAAGAGGGCGTTTGGCTCGTGGGCCGCGCGCTCTACAAGGTACGTTCCCTTGCCGCAGCCAAGATCCAGGTGAAGGTGTTCGAAGGGCTTGCTGCCAACTGGCGCGCAAGCCTCGCGCCAATCTTCGGCATAGGCCTCGGGGCTCGTCTCAATCGCATCGGCGTAGCGCTCCAGGCGCTCCTCGAGCACAAAGTTCTTGGGCGTGCGAACGTGGACGGCTCCCATGAGGCTCCTTGGTCATACGTATGGAACGCGTGGCTGCGCGTTCCGTCGGTGGGTTGGAAAACGGATGGGCATAGCTTACCCAAAAGATGCGGCGCGGCTCGGCGGCGAGTCGTCGGTGCCTACAGACGCTTGAGAATCACGTAGCGGTTGAGCTCGCCGCTGCGACCGTCGGCATGGAAGCGCTCAAGCTCGCGCACGGGGACCTCGCCACTCTTGTAGAACGTACGCACGCCGCGCACCAGGTCGGTGATCTGCTGATCGTCAAAGTGATGGCAATAGCGGTAGGCGTGGCGGTCGTTTTGCCAGCCGATGAGGTGGTCGCCGGCTTCAAACTGCGCGGAATCGTAACCCTCAAACGGCGGGGTGAGCTCGGCACGGGCCTCGGCGCGAACGGCCTTGCGCGCCATGCGCTCGTCGTTCATAAACTCCCAAAAGCTGATGGCGATGATGCCACCCGGGCGCGTCTGACGCACCAAGGCGTCGAGCACGCGTACGCGGTACTCGCACGACGGCACGTGGTGCATAAAGCCAAAGCAGACCGAGATGTCGGCGAGCGGGGCGTCGAAAAGCACGTCGGGTGTCTCGGCGGGGTTGAGCTTCATGAGGGCATCGAGCACATCGAGCTCCTGGAAGTGCAGGTTGGGGATGCGCAGGGCGTGGCCGCGCGCATCGATGGCCAGGTCCTGGCATGAGTCGACGCCATAGAACTCGAAGGGGCAGCTGGCGTCTGCCGAGGGGCTTGCGCCGTCTACGCCTTTGGCAGCCAGCGTGCCGCCGGCGGCAAAGTTCTCGAATCGCATGTTGCCGCAGGCAAGGTCGAAGACACGGACGGGATGCTCGATGGTGGCCACATCGAGCTGGTCGAGCGCGATGTCCATGGTGCGCACCCAGCCGGGCCAAGGGGCCTGGCGTGTATCGGAAAAGGAGGCGGAGTGCTCGCGATAGAACGTATTGTTGAGCTGGATGAGCGATGAGGCGAAATCGCGGTTCACGGCGCGGGACTCCCTCCGTTGGCGGTGCGGAATAAACAGTACGACCATACTACCGTTAACGCCGCAACGGGGACAACCGAGCTGCGGGTCATTGCTTTGTTTGGACACATTTCCGCAGCTCATATGTGCCCGCAACCGCCGGTTGTCAAAAATCTCACTAGAATAGGTGGCATGCTTTTGGCGGTGGCGGATAGATTTTTAACTGTGCAAGGCGCCTTAAGAACAAAAACGGTCCGGCGGCACGGCTGGCATCACATAGGAGGAACCATGAATGTAGAAACTGCGCAGCGGCTCGCCGACCTTCGTCGCAGCAAGGGTTTTAGCCAAGAAGGGCTGGCGCGAAAGCTGGGGCTGTCGCGCCAGGCGGTCAGTAAATGGGAGCGTGCGGAGAGCTCGCCCGATACCGAGAACCTGATCTCGCTCGCAAAACTCTATGGCGTGAGTTTGGACGAGCTCCTCAATCCGAGCGATGAGATCGAGGACGATATCGAGTTTGAGAACGAGGACCGCGCCCGTCAGCGCGAGGCCGAGGCAGCGGAGCGCGCCCGTACCCATGAGGCAGCGGCACGTGCTACCGAGGCGGCAACGCAGGCGAGTGATGCCGCCGCCAAGGCGGCGCAAGCGGCAAGCTGGAGTGCGCAGGCCGCCAATGCCGCTACGGCGCAGGTGACGGGTGCCGGTGCGGCCGGCCCGACTCCGGTGAAGGGTCCGTTCCAGTCGTTCCCGTACTGGGCCGTGTGCTGGCTGCTGTTCTTTTTGCTGATGTTCCTGTTTGGCGCCGGCCCCTTTGCCGCGCTGATTTTCTTCACGATTCCCATCTATCACTGGGTGGCGCGTGCGCTCGATGGCGATTGGGCGCGCGGGGATATTCAGGTTGGTCCGGCGCCGGCGGTCGCTAGGACTAAGGGGGAGGACGTTTCCACAGCGGTTGACGCTGACATGGCTGCCGCGACCACCGCTGAGTCGAGTGCCAAAGAAGGTGATGAATGATGAAGCTCTCGCATGAGTCTAAGAGGCGCTTGGGCATTGGCATCGGAGCGTTTGTGCTCATCATCGGGCTTGTCTTTGGCATTTCGCGGACATTGATTCATTTTGATGGTCCGTGGGATCTCGACGATGTTGTATCCGGCTTGTCTGGTATGGGCGATGCGTTTGACGAGGACGATTCCTTGAATAGCGGTAACTATTCCGCTCGGCCTCAACAGCTTTCGAGCGAAACGTTTGATGCCGACGCGTTCACATCGCTTGACTTGGACGTGACGTCGGGCACGGTCGAGGTCAAACACGTCTCCGGCGGGCCGGTGCGCGTAATTGAAAGCGGTCGCGTGGCAACGGGGACCGTCGCCTTCGATGCGGCAACCAAAAATCTGGCCGAGGTTAAGGGTTCTACGCTCAAGATTCGCCAGTTCGATTGCGATGACGAGCGCGCCATTGACCGCACGGTTACCGTCGAACTGCCGCGCGAAGTTGCCGATAACATGGTGGGCATTACGGCGAATGTAGGAGCGGGCGATCTGACGGTCACGGACATTGCGTGTCATGACCTCAGCCTGACGTTGGACTCGGGAGACGTTGAGTTTGCGGGCACTGTAACCGACACCCTGAATGCCAAGGTCGGTTCGGGTGATGTGACGTTCGAGCTCTACCAGGCCCCCGCGAAGTCGATGGACGTAAGCGTGGACTCGGGCGATGTGGAGATAGCGGTTCCGAACTCTGCGGGCTTTAAGGCGAGTCTCACCGTGGGCAGCGGTGACTTCGAGAGCGATTTCCTTCCGCTTGGCTACGATGGCGAGACCATATTGAATCTTGAATTCGACAACGGTGATAAGTCTGCCACGTATCGTTTTAAGGTCGGTTCGGGTGACATGTCGTTTGATCCGGAGTGACATGCGGTTTTCGGAGATCGGTACATATAGGCATGCTCTTTGATGGAGGCGCCGGAGCCGTGACGGGCTCCGGCGCCTTTGCCTTTACAATGGGGTCATGGAACAGATTATTTTGAACATACTCGAGGCTCTGCGTCGCGGCGAGACCGTAGACGACAAGGCACTCGTCAAACTGATACATGCCGAGGCGCGCCGCGAGGGTGCCGACAAACGCGACCTGGCCAAGCGCCGTCTGCTGCCGTTCTACCAGCGGGTGAAGCGCGAGGAGCCGGCTCGGTGGGCTGGGTGGAATGTCGATGCCGAGCTGGAGCGTCAACTGCTGCAGGTGCTGCGTATGAAGCCGCGCCGAACGGCCTCGGGCGTGGCGACCATTACTGTCATTACCAAGCCGTGGCCGTGCTCGGGCGATTGCCTGTTTTGCCCCAACGACCTGCGCATGCCCAAGAGCTATCTGCACGCTGAGCCGGCGTGTGCCCGTGCGGAGCAAAACTGCTTCGACCCGTATCTGCAGGTGAGTGCCCGTTTGACGGCGCTTTCGCAGATGGGGCATGCGACCGATAAGATTGAGCTTATCGTGCTCGGCGGTACCTGGAGCGATTATCCGCGAGGGTATCAGACGTGGTTTATGTCGGAGCTCTTCCGCGCGCTCAATGACGATGCCGTGGCTGGTGTGGCGGCTAACCCCATGTTGGCGCGTCCGGGCATCAACCGTGCCGAGGCGGGGCGCCTGCTCGATGACGCTCCCGCCGATGCCCTGCCGCCGGTGGTAGCAGACCGCCGCGAGCGCTATCGGGCTGCCGGCATTGTGACTGATGAGGCCGAGCTTGCGAGCGGCGTTACCGACGAGCAGGAGCGTGTGGATGCTGCCGTGGGATGCTATAACCGTGCGGTACGTCGTCTGTACGGCCCCGGCACGCCGTGGGGCGAGGTCACCGAGTGGCAGACGGCAACGATGGAGGAGCTCGAGCGTCAGCAGCGCATCAACGAGACGGCGAAGCATCGCGTGGTGGGACTCGTTATCGAGACGCGCCCCGATGCCGTAACGCCGCAGGCCCTCACGCTCATCCGCCGCCTGGGCTGCACCAAGATTCAGATGGGTATCCAGAGCCTCGACCAGCACCTGCTCGATATCAACGAGCGTCGCATTTCGGTGGCGCAGATCGAGCGGGCGTTTTCGCTTGCGCGCCTGTTTGGCTTTAAGATCCATGCGCATTTTATGCTCAACTTGCTGGGCGCCACACCCGAGGGGGACAAGCGCGACTACGAGCGCTTTATGACCGAGGGGGCCTTTATGCCCGACGAGGTCAAGGTCTACCCGTGTGCGCTCATCGAGGGCTCGCGTCTGGTGGGCTGCTATGAGCGCGGCGAGTGGCGTCCCTATACCGAGGAAGAGCTGCTCGATGTGCTTGCCGACGACATCGTGGTGACGCCGGCGTTCTGCCGCATCAGTCGCATGATCCGCGACTTTAGTTCCGACGACATTATGGTGGGCAACAAGAAGCCCAACCTGCGTCAGCTCGTCGAGAATCGCTTGGCGGCTCGTGGAGAAGGCGCAGTGGTGCGCGAGATTCGCTATCGCGAGATCAGTACCGCGGGCGCCGACTTGGATGAGCTTTCTCTTGATGAGGAAGTGGCGTACGAAACGCCGGTGACTTACGAGCGCTTTTTGCAGTGGGTGACGCCGCGGGGCAAGATCGCGGGCTTTTTGCGGTTGTCGCTGCCCGACCATTCGTTTGTTGCCGCGCATGCGGACGAGTTGCCGACGGGGCCGGAGGAGGCGATGATTCGCGAGGTGCACGTGTATGGCATGGCGGCACGCGTGGGCGACCAGGGCCAGGCGGCGCAGCATCACGGGTTGGGGCGTTTGCTCGTAGAGCGTGCGTGCGAGATTGCCCGGGATGCCGGCTATGCGCGCATCAACGTGATCAGCGCGATCGGTACGCGCGAGTACTATCGCCATCTTGGTTTTTATGACCATGGCCTTTATCTGCAAAAGGAGCTCTAGATGAACAAGCCGAGTGTTTCTGCCGGCGTCGTTGCCGGCGTTGCTCTGGGAGCCGCGGCGCTTGGTGCGGCCGCTGTCGCTGTTCGTGCTGCCTGTCTGCAGGTTGCGCGAACCCGCAATGGGTTGGCGCGTGTGAAGCGCGTGCACGACGAGGGCGGCGACGAAGTCCGCGTATTGGTGCAAGGCGGCGTCTACCAAAGCGCGAGTTACGTTGGCGAGCGTTGGGCTGAGCCCGCCTTTGCGTACTATCGTGCGTTTGACGACGTGTTTGAGGCCGAGGATGCGATGCGCGACGTTTATGGTCACGGTATCAGCCGTATGCTCATGCTGGGTGGCGGCGGGTTTGCCTATCCCAAGTTTGCACTGATGTCGCACGAGGGTTTGCGCATGGACGTCATCGAGTATGACGGAGAGATTACGCGTCTGGCCCGCCGCTGGTTCTACCTAGACGAGCTGGAGCGCACGGCGGGCGATCGCCTGCGGGTGATTACTGCCGAGGCGCGTTCGTACCTGGGCGTGACGAGCGTGGGGCATCGTCGCTACGACGTGATCGTGAGCGATTGCTTTGGCGGTGCCGAGCCCGTGCGCGAGCTGGCGACCGTTGAGGCGCTGCGCCTGGTGCGGGGCAGCCTGAATGCCGGCGGCATCTACGTTGCCAATATCGTGAGCGCAAACGAGGGAGGCGATGTGACGTTCCTGCGTGATTGCGCTGCTACGGCGCTCGAGGTGTTCATCCACGCCTGGGTGGTCCCATGTGGCGATGCGAAGTTCGGCGGCGAGGAAAACTACCTGCTCATCGCCAGCGACGGCGACTACGCCTTTGCCGAAGCCGTGCCCTTCGACACCGACTTCCTCGGCACCGTCCTTCACGACAAATAGGTCTCCCCGTCCCAAAAAGACTGGTCTTAGGCGTGGTCACGCCAGCTGAGGGCGCGCTGCTTCATACCCTCGATGTCGAGCACGCCTTCGGCAAAGCCCTTGCACACAAGCTCTTCGGGAACGAACTCATCGTAACGATCAAAGTAAGGCACCTCGCCGGGATAGACGAGCTCGATGGGATCGAAGTCCTTCTCGGCCTCGGCGGCGAGCACTTCAAAGAACGTCTCCTCGTCGGCCTTCATCTTAAACTGCATAAAGTACGGGCGTGACGGGTCGAGTCCGCGAAGGCCTAACTCAGCAGCGCATTTGATTTTAAGCATGCGTTCAAGTGCTAGGAAGGCGTAGCTGCCCAACCAGGGGAAGAGCACCCAGGCGTCGCCACCCAGGTTGATGAGCGGCTTAGTTCCCGCACCCGAAATCTCGGCGGTATGACGAGCCTGTGCAAGACGTGCCCGTGCGTTGCCCATGAGATACGGATATGCCGCATGCTCGTTGAGCGCCTTGCGCATGCGTTCGAGTACGTGTGTATTGATGTCACCGGGGCAGTCGCCAAAGTAGGCCGGCACACGGCCCTTGACCTGCGTGGCAAAGACGGTATGACGCTTCCAGTCCACTTCCTCGACAATCCAGCAATGGCCTGCGATGGCGATGCGCTCACCGGGCGGTGGGGGATTGACGATCGTGCCCAACTCGGCCGACTCGCTGCGAACAGTGAACTCCTCGTTTTCCTGGAACACGGCGTAGAACTTAAAGTTGTTGATGATGCGCTCGCCCGCGAGACCCACGATGAGCCCGCCGCCTTCGGTGACCTGGATATGGTCGATCTTAATGAGGTGACGCAGCAGCACGCGATAGTCATCGGCCGAGATGCGATGGAAATAGCTCAGTGTGAGCACGCGCTGGGCAAGTTCGGCCGGCGTGAGCTCTCCGGTGCTGGCGAGGGTCGACATGGTCTGGTGATAGAGCAGACTGTAGGGGAGTCGATCGAGCTCGGGCGGTTCGACCCACTTTTCCTCGCGATAGAGTTGTACAAGCGCGATGCCTTGCAGGAGCTTCCACGGAATGGTCTCGGGCATCATCGTGCGCGGCTCGGGTTCTTCCTCGCGCATGACAAACCACATCTCGGGCGGAAGGTCGCGACGGCCTGTGCGCCCCATGCGCTGCAAAAAGGAGCTGACGGTAAACGGCGCGTCAATCTGGAAGGCGCGCTCCAGGCGGCCGATATCGATACCGAGCTCCAGCGTGGAGGTGGTGACGGTTGTCTGCGCCTGCTCCTCGTCGCGCATGAGCTCCTCGGCCGTCTCGCGCAGCGATGCCGAAAGGTTGCCGTGGTGGATGAGAAAGCGGTCGGGCTCGTGTCGACTTTCGCAGTAGCTGCGCAGCATGGAGCACACGGCCTCTGCCTCCTCGCGCGAGTTGGCAAAGACCAGGCACTTGCGCCCGCGCGTATGCTCAAAGATATAGCCCATACCGGGGTCGGCGTTGTCGGGTGCCGTGTCGGTGGGGTTGAGAAGCGCCTGCTCGGCCGCTCGTGGGATGTCGACTTCGCCCTCGGGGGCCGAGGAAGTGCGACGGTCTTTGGGAGCGGCCTTGCCCCGCGCCTGCTCGCGACGTTGACGGCGTTCTTCCTGTGCAAGCTGTCCGCTGTGGCACATGTCTTGTCCGGATGCGGGCAGCGCCGCGGGCGCCGCCGTCTCAATACGCTCGCAAGTAAGCACCTCGGCTTCTTGTGGACCCGTGCCTACGAATCCCCGCTGCTGTGCCTGGGGACCCGAGTTGTAGAAGTGCTCCATGGAGATGCGCCACATGCGGCGCGGTTCCTCAAAGCGGGGGATAACGCAGTCGCGCCCCGTTCCCTGTGAGAGAAAAGCGCCCGTGCGCTCGGGGTCGCCGATGGTGGCCGAAAGGCCAATGCGGCGAGGCTGCACGCCGGCCATGCGCGAGAGTCGCTCGATAAGGCAGAGTGTTTGCCCGCCACGGTCGCCGCGCATGAGCGAGTGGACCTCATCGATGACCACGTAGCGCAGGTCGCAAAACATGCGCGGGATCGCCATGTGCTTATGGATTAAGAGCGCCTCGAGTGACTCGGGCGTAATCTGCAAGATGCCGCTTGGTTTTTTGATGAGCTTGGCCTTGTGCGACTGCGAGACATCGCCATGCCAGTGCCAGACAGGGATATCGGCCTCTTCGCAGAGGTCGTTGAGACGGACGAACTGATCGTTGATGAGCGCTTTGAGGGGGCCGATGTAGAGGGCGCCCACGCTCGCGGGCGGGTTCTCCCAAAACTCGGTCAGGATGGGAAAGAAGGCCGCCTCAGTTTTGCCAGATGCCGTGGATGCCGTCAGGAGCACATTGTCTTGCGTGTTGAAGATGGCGCCTGCCGCCGCAACCTGGATAGAGCGCAGACTCTCCCAATCGTGGGAGTAGATGAAGTCTTGGATAAACGGGGCGTAGCGGTCAAAGGCGTTCACGGGGCCTCCTTTCAACATCGAATCTCTCAACGCGGCTGGCAACGGCTTGCTGCATTACTGCTTCAACGTTTGCTCAGATAAAACCTGCCAAAATAAACCTGTCCCTTTTTGGTAGGTTAGATGGTGAACTCGGCGAAGTTGCGGTCGCCGCCTGCGGTGCCGGTGTCGCCTGTTGCGGCCGCCGGCGCCAGCGCGTCGCCGCCGACGCTTTGCAGCAGCTCGGCCACATTTGCATCGGGGTTCTGACACAGGATATCGAGCAGCTCGATAAAGTCACGGATAACCTCACGCGGCGTCAAGTGCGTATCGGCTCCCACGCGGCCGAACTCAATCTTGAGAAAGTCCACCAAGTCGTTTTCGGCAAGCGTGGGCGTCCAGCCAAAGTAGCCGGCATGGATCTGCATGAGTTTTTCGATGAGCACCAGTAGCTCCTCGTAGGTGAGTGGCTGCAGGCGGATGATGGGCGCGAGCATGTCCTTAAGGTCTTCGCGCGCAAAGCGGCCCTGAGCGAGTCGGCTGCGCAGGGCCTCGTAGGAGAACACGCCGCGGCGGCGGTCTTCGATGGAGGTTGGCGTGCCGCCCATGATCATGCCCAGGTACTGCGCCTTGCCCTGGAGCGTGTCGTTGTACATAGTCAGGATCTTCTCGTAGTTGTATTGGCGCGTGATGGCGTTGGGAATCTTATACAGATTCACGAGCTCGTCGATGAGCACCAGCATGCCTTTGTAGCCACTGCAAACCAAAAAGCGCGCAATGAGCTTAACGTAGTCGTACCAGTCGTCATCGCTGATGATGGTCGAGGAGCCCAGCTCGGCGCGTGCCTCGCTCTTGGTGCGGTATTCGCCGCGAATCCATTTGGTCACGCGGCTCATGGTCTCTTCGTCGCCCCCGGATGCGGCCATGCGATAGCGGCGGAGCATGCGGGTGAAGTCGAAGCCGTGGACCATCTCCTCGAGCGGGGCCAGTTGGGCATTGACGACCGACTCGTCGACGTCGGCACACGAGGCGACCCAGCGATCCAGAATAAGGTTGAGCGCACCGCCCTCGGGGCGCGTTTTGGTCGATATATTGCGGATGAGCTCGCGGTAGGTGGCAAGGCCCTGTCCCTGACCGCCCTGCAGGCGGCGCTCGGGCGACAGGTCGGCATCAGCGACGACGAATCCCTCGCCCATGGCGTGCGTGCGGATAGTCTGGAGCAAAAAGCTCTTGCCGGCGCCGTAACGACCGACCAGAAAGCGGAAGCTCGCGCCACCGTCGGCGATGAGACTCAGATCGGTGAGCAGGGCGCGGATCTCGACCTCGCGCCCTACGGTGATGTAAGGAAGGCCGATGCGCGGGACCACACCGCCCTTGAGCGAGTTGAGAATGACGGCAGCGACGCGCTTGGGCACGCGAGGTGCTGCGGATGCGGTATCACTCATGGTCTAGGTATCCTCTCACGTCTGCTTCGTAGTCCTCGATAATCTGCGGCCCTGCCGCGCTAAATTCAATTACGGTGTCGCCCACCAGGTCAAAGAACGCCTCGTTGATGGTATCGACGAGCATGTCCTCGCTCTGCTCCGATTGCACTACCGCCGATTCCGCCTGTACTGCGTTGTGCTCGAGCAGCGCGCGGAGATAGGCGTCTGCGGCGGGCGCGAGTTCGTTCGTGGCGTCAGCGGGCGCAGCAGCTGCGAACGCGGGCGTCGGTGCGAGAAGCGGTGCTACGACACCAAACTGTTCGGTGGATATGGTCGGCTCGTCGGACTCGTCCTGCCCTGCGGCCGCCGCGACCGCCTCGACCGTCGCGGCGGCCGCAGGCTCGGCTTCCGGTTGCCCTGAGTCCGCTGCCTCGGCTTCTGCGGACGCGCCGTCCTCGCGTTCCTCGTCGATCAAAAGCGCTTCGCGCGTTTGTGCGGCAGCGCTCCGAATGTGCCCCAGCTGGCTCAAATCGATATCGATCTTGACGGGCTGGTGTGCGGCGTCCCACGAAAGCCATGCCACAATCTCGTCATCGATAATCTTGGCCAGATATTTGGGGACCTTTTCTTCCTTAAGGGGATGGGCGGGGTCCAGCGCCAGGCGCAGGCGTTGGTCACAGGCGCGCATCATTTCACCGAGCTTGCTGCTCTTTTGCCTGCTACCGTGAATCCGCATGCATTCCCAAAAACCGTTTTGGCAACGGTAGATATGGATGGGGTCCAGACGGTATTCGCAGTCCTCGTGGCGCTCGGGCGCAAAGAATACGGCCGAGGCAAACATGGTGTAGGGCATGGCCGTCTCCTCCCCAAATAAACTTGCCACGATGCCGGTCTTTCGGTGCGTGTCATAGTAGCGCGCCATGCGGACATACACGGCGCACGCCACGTGGCGCAGATCGCGGTGGTGGCTGCGGTCGAGCCGCGAGTTACTTAGGTTGTACGTGGAGAGGGCGTTGATGGCGGCCATGAGTCGCTCCTCGCGCACCTCATCGGGCGGAAGGGGGAGCGTGGGCTCGGAGGTTTTGCGACGCTTAGGGGTCTGGCCGGACGGTGCCGGTGCCGGTACAAGGTCTCGCGCCGCGCGTCGCAGCTCGATAAGGGCGTTATCGAACATGACGGTTTTAGAGTCACGAAGCAGCTTGGGGTCGAGCCCGTGGAACACGGCGTAATCTTGCAGCCACACGCGCGCAAACCGGTCGATGCCGGGCTCGAAGGCGCGATAGACATCCCAAAAAGCCCTGATCTTGTTAAAACCATCGAGTGGATTATCTACGCCAATGCCGCAAATCAGCTCATAGAGATACAGAAAGGCAAAGGACGTAGACGTTTCCTCGACGGTTCCGCGGCGCACTTGGGCACGCCAGGTAAAGTAGCCGCGCAGCTGCCGGTCGCTCATGGCGTTGTAGGTGGGAAAGTACGACTTAAAGGTGCCGTTGTAGGGACAGTCGTCCTCAAAGTCGGCCATCAGCAGGCCCTGGCGGTAAAAAAGCTCGGCTTCCGAAAGCCAGCGGCCCGCACCGCCCTTGGGGTCATCCTGCCAGCGCGATATCTCGCGCATTTTACGGTACTGGTCGGGGAGGAAATTCTGCATCTGTCGGCCGGTTTTGAGAATCGGCTCGTCTGCGTAGGTTTCGTTTGAGAAGCGGGCGGACTGATGGGTCCGGGCCTCGGCCATGATGCGCTCGATGAGCATCTTGATGTCCTGGTCGGCCACCGCTCCTCCTCTCGAACACAGCTACGGTGACCTCATATCATAGCACAGCATCAAACAGATGTTCGAGATACCGCTGCGTTGATAGATTTAGAACAGGAGGGCGTAGATGACGGCGATGACGACGGAGGGAAGCATATTGGCCGTGCGGAAGGTCTGAGGACGGATGAGGTTGACGCCGACGCAGAAGATGAGCATGGAGCCTACGAGCGAAAGGCTGTTGAGGGCCGCTGCGGTCATGATGGGGGAGAGCGCGCCGGCAAACAACGTAATCGTCCCCTGGAACACGGTGACGGGCAGGGCGGAGAAGATGCAGCCGCGGCCAAGCGAGGCCGTCATGGTGCAGACGATGATGCAGTCCAGTGTGCCCTTGAGGGCAAGCGTTGACCAGTCGCCGAGCAGGCCGTCCTGAATCGATCCCACAATGGCCATGGCGCCGATGCACACGGTGAGTGAAGTCGAGACAAAAGCGCTGGTAAATTCGTTATCGCCCTCACTGCCAGTCTTGCGCTTGAGCCATTCGCCAAGGTTCTCGATGGCGGCCTCCAAGTTGATGGCCTCGCCGATGAGCGAACCGAGCGCAAATGAGACGATGAGCATGGTGGTACCGGTGGTCGACAGCGCCTTTCCATCGATGACGAGCATCTTTTGCATGGTGCCGCCCAGGCCGATAAACAGGACGCACAGCCCCGATGCTTTCATGAGCGTGTCTTGGATGCACGGTGTAATGAAGCGGCCGCCCGCTAATCCCAAAAGACCGCCCGCAACTAAAAGCACAACGTTGATGACTGTTCCCAAGCCCGGCATGAGCCCTCCTGTATTGATGCCAACGTGGCAATCGTAGCAGAACGAAATGCGAGGCACATCGCGACTCATCTAATGCGTTATATAAGTGGTGTTAGGAATGATGCGCAGCATTTAAGCCTCAGGTGGTTGTCGGGACATAGGGATAGTAGTCAAAGCGCAGTGTCATAAGCCGCTGTGGGGATTCAATAGCCGCGGCGATGATATTGGCATCGCGGGCACGATCAAACCCTTCGAGTTCGATTTGATACGAGACGTCTTGCATAATGTCCAGACGTCGCCAGGCTAGGAGTGTGTCACCATCGAATTCCAAGGTTTTGCCTCCGTCTGGGGCAACGGCGTATAGACGCAGTTTAGCGGTGGTTGCAGGGTCGACAACCGTGACCTTTTTAATTTCGTTTCGAGTATTCTTGGCGCCCAACAGGGTGAGCAGTGTTGGGGCCACGACCTCGCCCGATGGCAAAAAGACGACTTCGATGGATTCGGGAAATGCGATGATGGCCGACTTGCGGACGGGCTGATTGGCGGCGGCAACTTCGATGTTCGCAGCGTCGATGACCTCCGCGTGGTCGAGCGCGGCAAGCACGCAGCAGTTACCTTCATCGATCTCTTGAGGATCAGCAAGCCCCAGACTGTCCGCGAGCTCGGGATCGTTTGGATCGGTAGCGGGCTCATTCGGTGCTTCGAAAGAAGCTGGGACGCTGTTTGTCGGCGACGGCGTGTCGCCCGCACCTGCTTCTTTGTCCGCGCTCTCTTCTTGTGTGGTTGCGTTGATGGGTTCGTCGTTTGAGGGGAGCGTCTTGGCGTCAAGCGTGGAGGGGAGAATTCCGATGGCTCCGGATCCGTTCCACTCCACTTCGAGAAGCGCCGGGTCGGCAAGAATACGTTGCCTGCTTTGCGCGTGGGCATCGATTTCAATAGGGCCTGCCTCTATCCCTCGTGTAAGGCTGAGTGATCCGGCTGGCTTCTCGAAATGAGCGTCTGTGTCTTTGGTGCTGACGGCGTAGAACAGCAGGGACGCTTCTCCCGCCGCGACGGCATCGGTGCCGGCTTTGGTCAGCTGCAACGATGCCGTGAATGAGAGGGTGGGCTGCGTGTCGTCTGCATTCGCGGCGGCGCAGCCCAGACATATACCGCCTCCTTTCTCGAAAAACGCACCGTCGAAGACGACCTTCGCTCCGTTCGCCGAGTCATCGACCGAAGCGATGTCGATGCGCAGCTCTAAATTGCATGGATCGCCATCTGCATCGAGCACAACCGAGCGCCACGTGCAGACGGCGCACCCCGCCTGGGAGCCGTTTGCCTTGTTCGAACGCTTGATATCCACGACTATCGAGCCATCCGTATTACGACGAAGGCATCCCGAGGTTGAGATCGCGGCCTGCGCGATCGAAAAACGCTTGCACGCAATGGCGCTCGACGGATTTGGGGCGGAACTTAGGGCTGCTGGTAAGGAGTCCGCCATGACGGGAGTCGCCCAAGCGGCGACAGGCGTTCCGGTTGCGAGCGCGCCGCAGAGTGCGACGACGGGCAAAAGGTTCTTCGATGCCATGGGGTCTCCTTAGCTAATTTAGTGCGGCCTATCCGTGTTTTGTTTCTGGCTGTGTTTGATGTGCAGACCGAGGCCGGCGGTCCCCGCGCCTGCTGCTGTGGCACCTACTGCCAAGAGCCATCGTCTGTCGCCTGTCTGCGCCAACGGTTCCTCGCGGTCGCCGCGGTCGAGCTCCGAGAGATCGACCGTCACTTGCGTGGCGGCCTGTGCCTGTTCTTGCTGGGCAAAGGCCATGGCTGGCCCAAACGCTAGGATGCTGACGGTGGCGGCCAGGGCGATAGCCTTATGCCGTGTGCGCACCAGGCTCGACCGTCCAGGTGATCGTTGCGACCTGATCGCCTTCGCCGGTTACGCGGAAGATGTCGCGCGTGACGCGGGCGACGTTTCCGCTTGTCTTGAGCTTAATTTTGTCCGTGCCGCCGGCAATGCCCTGGTAGCCCATGTCGAAGGCTGCGTTCTTGGAAAGATCGAGGCCCGTCTCCTGCATTGCGGCGCTGGCGTTCTGGAGTGCGCCGTCGGGGCCGACCTTAAAGTCGATGGAGTTCTGTGCGGTTCCGGCCTTGGCGTCGGCAGCAATGGTCCAGGTGTTCATGGCGTCGATCTTCATGTTGGTGACATGGATGCCGTAGGCCGAATGATTGTCGATGGTGGTCGCGTCTTCTGAGGGGCCCTGAAGCGTGCCGTCGGCCTTGGCGACGAAGGGAATAACCGTCGGAACTTTGAACTCAACGTTGTCGATCTCGGTCCTGACCATTACCTTCGTGGTTCCAACGCGCCCGGCTGCCATAGCTGGCGTCGGGGCGGCGCCCATTGCGAGCGCGAGCGCGAGCCCTGCGCCCACGACGAGCGCTCTGGCTCCGCTCATGTTCCTGGTGATGTCCATGGTCGTTCCTTTCTATTCGCCGCGGGCCGTCCCCGCGATGATTGGACGAATGCTGGTGAATTGCGTGCGGTGCCGCGTCGGCCGGAAAAGCTAGTTCTCGGTTTGCTCAACCCGCACCTTGACACGTGTCGGATTGCCGTGGCTGTCGAGGGTCTTGGCATCGAGTGCCTGGATCTCGATGTACGCCTCGCCTTCCTTGATGTCGCCGGCGGGGCACGTCTCGATTGTCTTGCCGGTCTCGACCACACCGGATTCGTACATGGTCTCGTCGTTTTGGATGACGCGGAATCGCTGGGGAAATTTATTGTCTTGGACGTTTTGCACGTTGACGCGCAGCTTGCCGTTCTCCTGCAGCTGAGCGACCGGCGCGACCGAGATCGTCATCATGTTGTCGCGGACGATGGCATCGAGCTCATCTTGGATTTCTTGGCGCGATTTACCCTCTGCCGTCGTGACTGAGGCACCCGCTTCGGGCACGGGCTGCGACTGCCAGGCGTATAGCCCTACGGCGATGAGGGCGCAGACGATAGCCAGGCAGACAACGACGAGTTTCTTGCGACGCCCCAGTCCTGCGAGGCGGGGCGGCTTCTTCGCACTCATGCGGCGTCCTTGGTGGTGTAGACACGTGCGAACGTGGACGGGTCCGCTCCAAAGAGCATGTGAAGCATCAGGCGGCGCGAGTAGATGAGCTCGTCGAAGTCGTGAGGGAGCTCGATGTCGTGGATACGAGCGATGTGGTGGGCGAGCGCCGAGAACGACTCGGGGTCGCAGATAACATCGGTGGTGACATGGTAGACCGCCGTATCGGGGAACGCCTCTTCGTCGAAAGGCAGGAGATAGGGATCGTCGTCGACCTCGATGGCGACGCCGTACTGGGGCCAGTAATATGCCATGGGAACCTCCCTGCTCTTGGGCCAAACCTTCTCTTGGCTTTGGCTGTCGACGCCGACCCTATCAGTCGCAACTTGACCAATTTCTGACCAAATGCTTGACGGATTGGTGTCTCCGCAGGTAAAAGGCAGCAAAAATTACTTCAACTTTTTTCGAGCGACAATCGAGCGATCGGCGACGGCGTGACCATATGTGTTAAAAGCTTCGTCTGCCGAGGAAGACTTGCCGTTCGCCGAATTGCACGAACGTAAAAAACGCCAATTATGGATACGGTCTCGAACACGTCGACGAAACGATGCGGTAACATCTCCCTGCAAACACTGTAGTTAGCTAAAGGGGGAGTTCGCGTGTCTGCAACCATCAAGCCCTTCACCGATGAGTTCGAAGAGTATAGCCGCGATGAGTCTCGCACGTCGGGCGAGGCCTCAAGCATCTCGTTTCCGACAACGGAGAACGAGGTCCGCGCCATTTTGAAAAAGCTCCATGCCGAGCGTGTCCCGGTGACGGTTCAGGGCGCCCGGACCGGTCTTGCCGCCGGCGCCGTGCCTCATGGCGGTCACATTCTCAATACTTCCCGCATGAATCGCTACTTGGGCCTTCGCCGTGATGAACAAGGCCGCTTTCTGCTGCGCGTGGAGCCGGGCGTTGTGCTTTCGGAACTGCGCAAGCAGCTGGGCAAGAAGGTACTGCCGACCGCTGGTTGGGACCAGGCATCGCTTGAGGCCTACGATGAGTTTCAAGAGGCTCGCGAGCAGTTCTTTCCCACCGATCCCACCGAGACATCTGCCTGTCTGGGCGGCATGGCGGCATGCAACGCCTCCGGCGCCCGCAGCTACGCTTACGGCCCCATGCGCCCGCATATCACGGGACTCCACGTCGCGCTGGCTGATGGCGGTTTGCTTGAGCTTCACCGCGGCGAGGCTTTTGCCCAGGGCCGTCACCTGTCGCTCGTGACGGCAGAGGGCCACACACTCGAGCTCGATCTTCCTGGCTACACCGTGCCCAAGACCAAAAATGCCTCGGGTTATTTTGTTGCGGACGATATGGACGCCATCGACCTCTTTATCGGCGCTTGTGGCACGCTCGGCGTTATCACTGAGCTCGAGATTGCCCTGCAAGCGGCACCTGCGGTCGTATGGGGCGTGAGCTGCTTTTTCGATAGCGAGGACAAGGCGGTGTCCTTTACCGATTCCGTGCGCCCCGTGCTGTCCCATGCCGCCGCTATTGAGTATTTCGATGCCGGCGCCCTGGATATCCTTCGTCGCCAGCGCGAGCAGTCGACCGCGTTTGCCTCGCTGCCAGCGCTCGACAAGGAGGCAAAGGTCTGTGTCTACGTGGAGCTCGACTGCGACGACGAAGCCCAGGCGACTGAGGAGCTGTATCACTTGGGGTGGGTACTGGAGCTTGCGGGCGGCAGCGACGATGCGACATGGGTCGCGCGTACCGAGGTCGATCGCGAGTGCCAGCGATTTTTCCGCCATGCGGTGCCCGAGAGCGTCAACATGCTCATCGACGAGCGTCGCCGCACGGATTCCACCATCACCAAACTGGGCTCGGACATGTCGGTGCCCAACGCGCGCCTGGCCGATGTCGTTGCCCTCTATCGCCGCACGCTGGCCGAAAGCGGGCTTGAGTCTGCTGCCTGGGGACATATCGGCAACAACCATCTGCATGTGAATATCCTGCCGCGCGATGCGCAAGACTACCGTCGTGGTGGAGAGCTCTTTGCCCAGTGGGCTTCCGAGGTCACGGCCATGGGCGGTGCCGTTTCTGCCGAACACGGCGTCGGCAAGATCAAGGCGGGCTTCTTGGAGACGATGTACGGCCACGAGGCTATGGTCGAGTCGGCGCGCCTCAAACTCCAGCTCGATCCTGCCGGCCAGCTGGGTCGCGGCAACCTGTTTACGGAGAAGCTCTTGGATGAACTCGTCCAGAAAGGGGGCGCGTGAAGATGAGTGATTTCCATATGGTGGTGTGCGTCAAGGCGGTGCCCGGAAGCACCGAGGTCAAGATGGACCCCAAGACCAATACTATCGTGCGTGATGGCAAGCAGGCGGTCATTAACCCGTTCGATGCAAGCGCCCTCGAATGCGCGCTGGCGCTGAAAGACGACTTTATCGGCTTTGGCATGGACGTGCGTGTAACGGTGGTGTCGATGGGCATCCCCGCGACCGAGTCGCTGCTGCGCGACTGCATCGCCCGAGGCGCCGATGACGCACTGCTGCTAACCGATCGCGCCTTTGCAGGTGCCGATACCCTGGCAACCACCTATGCCCTTAAGTGCGGCATCGAGGCGCTCGACGAGGACTTCGACCTGCTCATCTGCGGCAAGATGGCGGTGGATGGCGATACGGCCCAGATTGGTCCCGAGCTTGCCGGTGCCTTTGAGATTCCCTGCGTGACCGACGTGAGCTGCGTGCAGAGCGCGGGCTTTACGACGTGTGGCTCGCTGGCGCTCGTTCACGGATGCGATGCCGGCGAGGAGACGGTGTGCCTGGAGATGCCGTGCGCGATGACGACTGCCAAGGAGATTGGCCAGCTGCGCATGCCGAGTATTGCCGGTATTCGCGCGGCCGAGGATGCAGACGTGCGTGTGGCCAGCGCTGCCGACGTAAACGCCGATCCCTCGCGTTGCGGCCTTGCCGGATCACCGACGCAGGTCGTGCGCTCGTTTGTGCCCGACCGTGACCAAACGTGCGAGGCCGTTGAGGGGACGGCGTCCGAGCAGGCGGTAGAACTTGCCAAGATTATCGAGGGGATGGCATAGATGAGCGGACTGATTATCGATAGCGAAGCCTGTATCGGCTGCGGTCGCTGCGTTCGCCCCTGTGCCTCGGGCGGCATCGTAGTGGAAGGCGAGCGACCCAACCGATGCGCCCACGTAACCGACGGCTGCATCCTATGCGGTGGGTGCGTCGACGCCTGCCCTGTCAACGCTATCTCGATCGAGCGTGACGAGGCCGCTGGTGCGGTGGACCTTGATGCATATCGAGACATTTGGGTCTTCGTGCAGACTGACGAGCGCGACGCCGTGGCTCCCGTGGCCTACGAGCTCATGGGCAAGGGGCGCGAGCTTGCCGATGCTCGCGGCTGCCGTCTGGTGGCACTGGTCGGTATGGGCCCCGAGGGTTCTCTCGGTGACCTGGAGCATCTGGTTTGCGCGGGCGCCGACGAAGTCCTGGCCTGTCGCGACGAGCGCCTGCGCCAAAACGATGCGGAGGTCTACGCCCACTTGATCTGCGATTTGGTAGCCGAACGCAAACCCGAGGCCATCCTATACGGTGCGACCGCTTTTGGCCGCGAACTGGCACCCGGCGTTGCCGTGCGCTTGCAGACGGGCCTTACGGCTGACTGCACCGTACTTTCGATGGATACGGAGACGGGACTGCTGCAACAGACGCGTCCGGCGTTTGGCGGCAACCTGATGGCCACCATCGTCTGCCCCAATCATCGTCCCCAGATGGCAACGGTTCGTCCCGGCATCTTTAAGGCACCCGACTTTGACTACGGCCGCTCCGGCACGATCACCCAGATATCGCTTGCGGATGATGCTAAGGCTCGTGTCGAGATCTCGATTCCCGCCGAGGAGTGGAGGCAGCAGGCCTCGATCGCCGATGCCGAGCGCCTGGTCGTGGTGGGCCGCGGCATTGGCTCCAAGAAGAATCTGCCCCTGATGCGAAGGCTCGCCGAGGCTCTGGGAGCCGAGCTTGGTTGCACGCGACCTGTCGTGGAGGCCGGCTGGTTGGAGTATCGCCATCAGATTGGCCAGACCGGCGTATCGGTTTCGCCCAAGCTTCTCGTGAGTATCGGTGTTTCGGGCGCCATCCAGCATCTTGCCGGCATCGGTGGGGCGGAGTGCATTATCGCCATTAACGAGGACCCGGATGCCCCCATTTTCGGTGCTGCCCAGTACAAGGTTGTTGGGGACGCCGTCGAGGTCGTCGAGGAGCTGCTGGCCCAGCTTGAGCGCTAGGCGCGCGCCAGCCAGTCGCGCATCTCGTCCTTTAGGCGGCTCCAGGCTGCCTGCTTGGCGGGGTCGGTAAAGGGGCGCGTAATGCCAAAGGGCGCGTCGAGCAGGCGGTAGATATCGCCCTGCTCGCGCGCCAGCGCGCGGCTCGCTGGATAGACGAGCTCAAACATAAAGCAGATGAGTCCCACCAGGTAGTCTGCGGGCTCGTTGCGTTCATCGCGTGCGACGCAGCGGTGCTCGTCAAAGGCGGCAAGTGTCGGCGACGAGAAACGGCTGCCGAGAAACGTCTTCTCGTCCACCTTGAGGATGGTGTCGACGGTGCTGTCGGCGATGGTGCGCATAATGTCGATCTTGTCACCATCGCGCACGATATCGCAGAAGCTCCGCGTGCGCTCGTCGAGCTGCGCGGGTAGACGGAAATCGCTGTGATAGGCAATGCTCGCTCGGATGAGCTCATCTTCTGCCGGGTCATCGATAAAGTCGCGGATGCTCGTTACGGCGGGTGCATCGGCGGGATTCTCGCCAAAGAGGACCTCGATGCCCAGCGCCGCATGGCTCATGCTCTCGGCGTCCTTAAAGGTGTCCCAGCGTCGCAGCTGCTCAAAGCGGCCCATATCGTGCAGCAGGCCGCAAAGCCATGCTAGGTCAATATCTTCTGACGACCAGCCCTGCTCGCGCGCTACGGCATCGCATGCCTCGGCCACGTGGTACGTATGCTCGATTTTGAGCGCGATGCGTGGGTTAGTGGCGTCGTAGGCATCGGTGTAGCTTTTGAAGGCCGCGCGCGCCCGGTCTCGATCGATAGCTGTCATAATGACTTCCTAAAAAGTTGTGTCTTTCGATCCGGTGGCAATTGTAGGTGAACTCGGTTGCTGTCGGATGATGATTCTGCCGTGTCGCTACATGCGGCTCGGAGACCTTGTCAGGATGAGAAGCGTATGGTGCTCAAAATCGTTAGAACCGTCTGGCCAGTGATGCTTACCTATGTTGCAATAGGCGCGCCGTGCGGAATGATCATGGGGCAGACGGGAATGGAACCCTGGATGGTTTTTGCTCTGAGCAGCACGTTCGTGACGGGCAGCGGGCAGTTTATGATCTGCAATCTGTGGCTGGCAGGTGTGCCTGCGGCGTCGATCGTCGCGAGCGTCGCCGCAATCTCCTCGCGCTTTGCGCTTTACTCGGCATCGATCGCTCCACATCTGACGGGTGCCTCGAAGCGTCAGACGCTGGCTGTTGCCGCGACACTTACCGAGGAGGCATATGGCATCTCGCTTGCCAAGTTGGTTGAAGGGGAGGATTGGGGCCCGCGCGAGTCCTTTGTGCTCAACGTGATCCTTATCGCAACATGGGGCGTATCGTGTACGATGGGCGCCATCGTCGGCGCCGTTGTCGATATTCCCACCGCCATTGCAGCCTTTATCTGCACCTCGCTCTTTATCTTCCTGCTCTTTTCGCAGCGGCTGTCGCGCGGCAACGTTGTCGCGGCGGTTTCGGGCGCGGTGTCCGTCGCCGTATGCAAGTTCTTGGGCCTCGTGAATATTGCCGTGCCGGCAAGCGTCGTGGTCGGCATTACCATTGCGCTGGCGTGCGATGCTGTATTTGACGGAAGAGGTGCCCGCGATGCCCGTTAACGAGTTCTTGGTTCTGTGGCTGTCGTCGTGGGCTGCTATCGCGTTCTTTCGCATCGCGCCGGCGTTCGCCTTGCGCGGGCGGACCCTGTCGCCCCGCATTACCGAGGCCCTGGGCTATATCCCGCCCGCCGCCTTTGCCGCGCTGGTCGCCAACGACTTGGTGAGTCCCGGCGCGTTCGACGCGGGGCTCTGGCCTGCCTTGGTTCCCTGGATTGCGGCCGCCGGCGTCGTGGTCGTGGCGGTCAAGACAAAATCGATGCTGTGGTGCTGCGTCTCGGGCATCGTACTCTATATCGTCTTGAGCCTTATATAGGGGTGGCGTCGCGGGCGCCGAATCTCGTTCCATCCCAACTTGTCGAATTTTTCACCGAGCTGGTCTATTTCTTCTGGTACCATGGTCAAACTTTACTGTAGCAAAGCGTGACGTGGGCTTTTGTACCCCGTCAGCGGAAATGGGGGTTTCATGGCACAGGAAGCGAACGCCAACGAGCAAAAGAAATTCAAGGTCCCGCGCATCCCGGGCGACATCATGATCTATCCGATGATCGTCGGTCTTTTGCTCAACACCTTCTGCCCGCAGGTTTTTGAGATCGGTGGCTTCTTTACGGCTGCCTGCCGCGGTGGCTCCAATACCATCGTCGCTGCGATCCTACTCTTCGTGGGTGCCGGCATCAGCTTTAAGTCCACACCGGGCGCTATCAAGACCGGCATCGTCGTGCTGATCCCCAAACTGGTCGTCGCAGCGGCTCTCGGCCTGGGCGTGGCATATTTCTTTAACGACAACTTCCTGGGTCTGAGTTCCGTGTCTATCATCGGCGGCATCACGTTTTGCAACATGGCGCTCTATACGGGCATCATGGGCGAGTTCGGCGATGAGTCCGAGCAGGGCGCCGTCGGTATCCTGTTCTTTACGGCCGGCCCCGCCGTCACGATGATCATCCTCGGTGTCTCGGGTCTCGCCAACATTCCCATTGGCACCATTATCGGCTCCATCTTGCCACTCGTTATTGGCATGGTTCTGGGCAACCTGTTCCCGTTTATCAAGAACCTGCTGGTTCCCGGTGCCAATCCCGCGATTGCCGTCATCGGATTTCAGCTCGGTGCGTCCATGAGCCTGTCGAGCTTTATCACCGGCGGTATTTCCGGCATCTTGCTGGGCCTTGTCACGCTGTTTGTCGTCGGTCCCATCACCTTTGCGTTTGAGCGTCTGTGCGGCGGCAATGGCAAGGCCGCTGTGGCTTGCTCCACCATTGCCGGCACGGCTATGACCACACCGGTTGCCCTCGCCGAGGTCGCACCGCGCTACGCCGAGCTTGCGCCCACCGCGTACGCTCAGATCGCCACCGCCGTTATCATCACGGCGATCATGGCTCCGATTCTGACTGGCTGGGTCGACAAGAAGTTCTGCCAAGGCAAGGAGGATCTGTCGCCTGTCGGTGTCGAGGCCATCGAGGAGGCTGTCGCGACTGACATCGATGGCGAGTAGCAATCGATACCCATCAATGATGCCGGCGTGTGCAATTCGCGCCGTATGGGCGCCCGAACAGAAACTGTTTTGCAGTGATGTTCGGGCGCTCTGCTATTATCCCCTTTACCCCTGCGGAGTAAAGGGGTGTTTATTGCCCTGATTCGAATTGGGCGATTCTGACCACTTGGATATTGAAGGGATGGCGCTAGTGGTTAAGGCACTCAAGATTGAGATATTCGTGCTATGCATGATTGTTCTTATCGGGCTTGCCGTACGAAGCCGTCGCTCCCTGTTCTCGAGCACCCAGCAGCTTTTGTTTAGCATGCTGGGCTACACGTCTGCTGCGTACATATTATTCGATATGATCTGGACGCTTTCGGACGGTGTGGACGGCACGTTGGGCATTGCTGCCAACTGGATTTCCAACGCGGTTTCGTTTTCGCTCTTTGCTATCGCGTGTCTCATTTGGTTTATCTATTCCGAGACGGTGCAGGGTTCTCGCCTTTTGACCTCGCGCTATAGGGTGGTGCTTGTAGCGTTGCCTACGGCTCTGGTGGTCGTGCTGGCGTTTACCAGTTACTGGACGCACGCCCTGTTCTATATCGATTCGCAGGGCGTGTATCGTCGCGGCTTTGCCTATATGATCCAGCCCATCGTCAGCTACTGTTACGTTATACATACGTCCCTACATGCGTTTGTGCAATCTCGCAGGGTCGAGAGCCTGCAGACGAAGGCCATCTATCGAACCTTGGCATTTTTCGCCATTCCGGCCCTGGTGGGCGGTACCTTTCAGGTCGTATACTCGGTGCCCGGCCTTTGTGTCGGCATAATGATTAGCATGTTGCTGCTCTACATCATCTACCAGGAGCAGCTCATCTCGACCGACCCGTTGACTGGACTTAACAATCGCAACCGTTTTGAGACCTATATGCTGTCGCTCTTCTCAAATGCGGATCAGGCCGAAGATGTATATCTGCTTATGATGGACGCTGATGGCTTTAAGCAGATTAACGATCGCTATGGACATGTGGAGGGCGACCATGCTCTTCAGGTTGTTGCGACGGCGCTCAAGGATGTCTGTTCGCCGGCTGGTGGCTTTATCGCACGTTATGGTGGCGATGAGTTCGTGGTGCTCCAAAAGGCAGCGGCGGAACAGGACATCATGCGTCTGTGCGCGGCAATCAACGATGAACTCGCACGCGCCGAGGTGCCGTATCTGTTGCGGATGTCCATCGGCTATGCACGGGTCGGTGATGGTGTCGATACCTGGCAAGATTTGCTTCGTGCTGCCGACGCG
This sequence comes from uncultured bacterium, assembly GCA_905215135.1. GTDB lineage: Bacteria > Actinomycetota > Coriobacteriia > Coriobacteriales > Coriobacteriaceae > Collinsella. Next base: position 30,670 of record CAJMOX010000003.1, on the reverse strand, counting down.
GAGCTCTACCGCGTAAAGTACGAGAAGAAGAAAGCTGGCGTCCAGATACGCTAGAAATAGGGGCGCACGCTTGCGTGCATGGTGGCCCTCGGCTCTCCGATGTACTCTATTAAACTAAAGTATGTGAATCCCCTCTGCTAAATAAGGGCAGTTCGCTAGGCCTTTTTAGGCCTGTTGACGATGATGATGCCGCCGCAGACCAACAGCAGGGCAACTATAACGGTAACGGGGCTCGTGCCGGCGCCCTCGCCAAGCAGCAGTGCACTCAGCAGCACACCAAAGACGGGGTTCATAAACCCAAAGACCGAGACGCGGCTGACGGGGTTGACGGCAAGCAGGCGCGACCATAGCGAGTACGCGACGGCGGAGATGAGTGCCATATAGATAATGAGCGCGATGGCGGGGATGATCGCGGTGGGGGAGAGCGCGCCGCCCATCAAAAACCCGATGGCGGTGAGGACCAGGCCGCCGACCAAGAACTGCCACCCGGCAAGCAAGACACCGTCGTGCTCGCGCGAGAAGATGCCGATCAGGCAGGTCGACAGGGCACCCGCGACGGTGGAGGCCAGGATAAAGCCCTCGCCGTCGAGCGTAAAGCCAAAGGTGCCGTCCGCGCCCGAAAGGTTGACGAGCGCGACGCCGGCAAAGCCCAGTGCACAGCCGAGCACCTTGGCCGTACTGAGCTTTTCGGTGCGAAACGCCAGGGCGGCAAAGAGGATTGCGAGGAAGTTGGCGCTGGCCTCGATGATGGAGCTCGACATGGCGCTGGCGCACGAGAGGCCCAGATAGAAAAAGAAGTACTGCCCGATAGTCTGGAAGAGCGACAAGACAAAGATGGGCTTGATGTCGCGAGCCTGCGGAATGAGGGGGCGGCGTTGGGCCGCACTCATCCCAACGATAACCAGGGCGCCGGCAAGCGTGAAGCGCAAGCCCGCAAAGAGCAGCTGCGAGGCGCTATCGTGCGCCGGGATACCAAAGAGCGCGTAGCCGATCTTGATGCAGGGAAACGCCGATCCCCAGAGTGCACAGCAAACAAGACAACCCAGGATGAGTCCGGGCAGGGTGGCGAGATACGGCTTGCGGCTTTCCATGATGTCCTTCCTGCATGCGCGAAGCAAAAAAGAACCCGCCACCGGATGCGTCGGTGGCGGGTGTTGTTACCCGAGGGGATTGTACCCGATGGGAAAGGTTTAAGCGAAGTAGGCCACGCCGCTCTCAAAGATCGGCATGAACTTATCGCCGGGGACATGCTCGGGCACGTTGCGGTACAGGTTGTCGCCGCGACGCTCGGCATGGCCCATCTTGCCCAGGACGCGGCCGTCGGGGCTCGTGATGCCCTCGATGGCGAGTGCGGAGCCGTTGGGGTTGACGGAGAGATCCATGCTGGGCTTGCCGTTCTCGCCCACGTACTGCGTGGCGACCTGGCCGTTGGCGATCAGCTGGGCGAGCACTTCGTCATTGGCGACAAAGCGGCCCTCGCCGTGGCTGATGGCGACGGTGTAGGGGTCGTCCAGGCTGCACTGCGACAGCCACGGGGACAGGTTGGACGAGATGCGGGTGCGCACCAGACGGCTCTGGTGGCGACCGATGGTGTTGAACGTCAGCGTGGGCGCATCGGGCGTGGCGTCGACGATGTCGCCGTAGGGCACCAGGCCGAGCTTGATCAGGGCCTGGAAGCCGTTGCAGATACCCAGCATGAGGCCATCGCGGGCCTTGAGCAGGTCGCGGACGGCTTCGGTGACCTCGGGAGCGCGGAAGAACGCCGTGATGAACTTGGCGGAGCCATCGGGCTCGTCGCCACCCGAGAAGCCGCCGGGGATCATGACGATCTGGCTTTGGCGGATGCGGCGGGCAAGCTCGTGGGTGCTCTCGGCGACAGCCTCGGGCGTGAGGTTGTTGATCACGAAGGTATCGGCCTCGGCGCCGGCGGCGCGGAAGGCGCGGGCGCTGTCGTACTCGCAGTTGTTGCCGGGGAACACGGGGATGATCACGCGCGGGCGGGCGATTTTGGCGCCGCCGTACACGTGGATATCCTTGGCACGGAAGTCGATGGTCTCGACCTCGGGGGTCTTGCCGGCGCTGCGGTAGGCGAAGACGCCCTCGATGCCGCTCTCCCAGGCCTCCTGGAGCTCGGCGAGCTCGATGACCTCGGAGCCGGTGTCGAAGACATAGCCCTCGACGGTGGTGCCCAGGGGCTCGACGACAACGCCGTCGGCGACCTCGGGCAGCTCGGCATCCTCGGCGAGCTCGACGATAAAGCTACCGTAGAGCGGGGTGAAGAGGCTCTCCACGTCTACATCCTCGGCAAGCTCGATACCGATCTGGTTACCGACGCACATCTTAAAGAGGCTCTCGGCGCCGCAGCCGTAGCCGGGCGTGGAGATGGCCAGGGCGTTGCCGTTGGCGGTGAGCGCCTCGACGGCGTCAAACGCAGCGAGCAGCTGCTGAGCGTCGGGGCGGTAGTCCTCACCATAGGTGGCGGGGGCGATGCGCACGACGCGATGCGTCAGACCCTTGAACTCGGGCGAGACGGCACGGGCGGCCTTACCCACGGCCACAGCGAAGCTGATCAGGGTCGGCGGAACGTTGAGCTCGCCGGCCTCGTCCTCAAACGAGCCGCTCATGGAGTCCTTGCCACCGATGGCGCCGGCGCCCAGGTCGACCTGGGCCATGAGGGCGCCCAGGACGGCTGCCGTGGGCTTGCCCCAGCGCTCGGCCTCGGTACGCAGGCGCTCGAAGTACTCCTGGAAGGAGAGATAGGCGCGCTTGTGCTCAAAGCCGGCGGCCACGAGCTTGGCGATTGACTCAACCACGGACAGGTAGGCGCCCGCAAACTGGTCGGCCTCCATCAGGTAGGGGTTGAAGCCCCATGCCATGGCGCTCGCCGTGGTGGTCTCGCCGTCCACGGGGAACTTGGCGACCATGGCAGAGCTCGGGGTGAGCTGCGTCTTGCCGCCAAAGGGCATGAGCACGGTCGCGGCGCCGATGGTGGAGTCGAAGCGCTCGGAAAGGCCCTTGTTGGAGGCGACGTTGAGGTCGGTGACAAGCGAGGTCATGCGTTCGGCAAGCGTGGTGCCGGCCCAGCTGGGTTGCCACACGCTGCGGGCGCAGACGTGGGCGACCTGGTGCTTGGGCGCACCGTTGGAGTTGAGGAACTCGCGGGAGAGGTCGACGATGGCCACACCGTTCCAGGCCATGCGCATGCGCGGCTCGGCGGTAACCTCGGCGATAACGGTCGCCTCCAGGTTCTCCTCGGCGGCGTAGCCCATGAATTCCTCGACGTCACCGTCGGCGACGGCGCAGGCCATGCGCTCCTGGGACTCGGAGATGGCGAGCTCGGTGCCGTCCAGGCCGTCATACTTCTTGGTCACGGTGTCCAGGTCGACATACAGGCCGTCGGCAAGTTCGCCCACGGCGACCGAGACGCCGCCGGCGCCAAAGTCGTTGCAGCGCTTGATCAGGCGGCAGGCGTCGCCGCGGCGGAACAGACGCTGCAGCTTGCGCTCGACCGGGGCGTTGCCCTTCTGGACCTCGGCGCCCGAGGTCTCGATGGACTCGGTGTTCTGGGTCTTGGAGGAGCCGGTGGCGCCGCCGATGCCGTCACGGCCGGTGCGGCCGCCCAGCAGGATGATCTTGTCGGTGGGGGCGGGGCACTCGCGACGCACGTGGTTTGCCGGGGTGGCGCCCACGACGGCGCCGACCTCCATGCGCTTGGCCACGTAGCCGGGGTGATAGAGCTCGTTGACCTGGCCGGTGGCAAGGCCGATCTGGTTGCCGTAGCTGGAGTAGCCGGCGGCGGCGGTGGTTACGAGCTTGCGCTGCGGCAGCTTGCCCTCGAGCGTCTCGGACACGGGGACGGTGGGGTCGCCGGCGCCGGTGACACGCATGGCCTGGTACACGTAGCTGCGGCCCGACAGCGGGTCGCGGATGGCACCGCCCACGCAGGTGGCGGCACCGCCGAAGGGCTCGATCTCGGTCGGGTGGTTGTGGGTCTCGTTCTTAAACAGGAACAGCCAGTCCTGGTCCTCGCCGTCGACATCGACCTTTACCTTGACGGTGCAGGCGTTGATCTCCTCGGACTCATCGACATCGGTCATGACGCCGGTCTTCTTGAGATACTTGGCGCCGATGGTGCCCATGTCCATGAGGCAGACGGGCTTGGCGTCGCGACCGAGTTCGTGGCGCATCTCCATGTAGCGGTCGAAGGCCTGCTGCACCACGGCGTCATCGATCGTCACATCATCCAGGACGGTGCCGAAGGTGGTGTGGCGGCAGTGGTCGGACCAATAGGTGTCGATTACGCGGATCTCGGTGATGGTGGGGTCGCGGTCCTCATCGCGGAAGTACTGCTGGCAGAAGGCGATGTCCGCCTCGTCCATGGCAAGGCCGCGCTCGGAGATAAAGGCGGCAAGGCCGGCTTCGTCGAGCTCGCGGAAACCGTCGAGCACCTCGACGGGCTGGGGCTCGGGGGTCTCCATGTACAGCGTCTCGGGCAGGTCGAGTGAGGCGATGCGCGCCTCGACGGGGTTCACCACGTAGTGCTTGATGGCATCGATGGCGGCCTCGTCCAGAGCGCCCGAGATCATATAGACCTTGGCGGAGCGCACGGCGGGGCGCTCGCCCTGGCTGATGAGCTGCACGCACTCGCTGGCGGAGTCGGCGCGCTGGTCAAACTGGCCAGGCAGGAATTCGACGGCAAAGACGGCGCCATCGCTTGCGGGGAGCTCGTCGTAGGTCACATCGACCTGGGGCTCGCTAAAGACGGTCGGCACGCAGGAGCGGAAAAGCTCTTCGTCGATGCCCTCGACGTCGTAGCGGTTTATGATCCTCAGGGCCTCGATGCCCTTGATGCCGAGAATTTCGGTCAGCTCGCCCTTGAGCTGCTGAGCCTCGACGTCGAACCCGGGTTTCTTCTCCACGTAGATACGAGAGACCATTGGTTCCTGCCTTCCTGATCGGTTGGGCGTACGGTACGGTATGCGGCAGCGGTCGGTTTGCGGGGCCTGCCCTGCGGTCGCCTTGAGCCACATGTTTGTAAACCTCACTATGATACGACAGCTCGCGGCGCGTTGAGGACGGCGAGGGTGCTACAGTGAAGCGCAAACAAGAGAAAGGCATCACATGGCATTCGTTTCACTCGCCATCATCGCACTCGTGGCCTTTGCAAGCCCCTTCATCGCCTCGGCGATTCCCGGAAAACCCGTTCCCGAGACGGTCTTTTTGCTCGTGTTTGGCGCGGTGCTGGGACCTCATATGCTCGGCATTATCCATGTGGATGTCGAGGTCTCGCTCGTGTCCGAGCTCGGCCTGGCCTTTTTGTTCCTGCTTGCCGGCTTTGAGATCGATCCCAAGAACATCACGGGCATCGAGGGGCGCTACGGCATGGCGACGTGGGTCGTCACGTTTGGCATCGCCTGGCTTGCCGTGCGCTTTACCCCGTGGTTTTCGGTCAGTCATTTTGATGGCATCGCCGTGACGCTGGCGTTGACCTCGACGGCACTTGGGGCGCTCATGCCCATCTTGCGCGAGCGGTCGCTTGCCGGGACACGCGTCGGCGATTCGATTCTTGCCTATGGTACGTGGGGCGAGCTCGGGCCCGTGCTTGCCATGTCGGTGCTGCTGTCTGCCCGTACGGGTATCGAGACGTTGCTGATCTTGGGCCTGTTCGCCGTGGTGTGCGTGCTGCTTGCTGTGGTCCCCAGCCGCTCCAAGCGTATCGGCAGCCGCTTCTTTGCCTTTATTCAGGAGCGCGCCGATACGACTTCTCAGACGTTCGTGCGCCTCACAGTGCTCATCCTGGTCACGCTCGTGGCGTTCTCGGCCATTTTTAGCCTCGATATCGTGTTGGGCGCTTTTGCCGCGGGCTTTGTTCTGCGCTATATCATCCCCGAGGGCAACCATACGCTCGAGCTTAAACTCGATGGCCTTGCCTATGGCTTTTTGATCCCGGTGTTCTTTACCGTTTCGGGTGCCAAGATCGACCTGACGGCTGTAGCATCGCGCCCCGGCTTGCTCGTGGGCTTTATCGTGGCGTTGCTGGTTATCCGCGCCGTGCCCATTCTCATCTCTATGAGTATTTGTCCCGCGACGCGCGATGTGTCGGCGTACGGTCGCATTACCGTGGCCCTGTACTGCACCACGGCGCTGCCGATCATCGTTGCCGTGACGAGCGTTGCCGTCAACGCGGGTGCGCTGTCGCAAGATATTGCGTCGGTCATGGTTGCCGCCGGTGCCATCACGGTGTTCTTGATGCCATTACTCGCGCAGCTCTTCTACCGCGTGGTCGACGCCGCACCGGTCGCCGCCGTGGCAGAAGTTGCCGAGCATCCATCCGATGCGCTCGACATCCTGCGCGCCCATCACGATTTGGCGAGCCTGCTCGCACGCGAGCACGAGCTGCTGACCTCGCATGGTCACGGTCGCACGCTCGACGGCATACCTACCCTTGATTCCATTGCCGACCGCCTCTCGGCCGAGGCGGCAAGCGGGCACATCGATGCCCGTATCGTGGACGCCGCCCATTTGCTGGCCGAAAAGACTTACGGCGACGAGATCGACCCCGGCAAGCTCACCCCGCGTGAGCGCCGCCGCCTGGAGCGCGCCAAGCTCGCCGTGCGCGAATACCGCCGCCGCATGCTGGAGCTTTACGCACACGAAGAGGCCCAGGACGACGACGGCAGGTAGCCAACGTCGCCGCGGAAAATGCATCCCGGAATTGGCGTCTAGAGTGGGATGCGCTTTCCACGAGAAGTCCGTTGCGGAAAGCGCATCCCGGAATCCGGACCCAGAATGGGACATAGTTTCCGAAAGAAGGCTCTGGGGGAAGCTGCGCCCCGTTCTGAGCTGAAATACCGGGACGCAGTTTCCCATACAAACAGAACAAAGGCGCGCCGCCTGCAGTTGATGCAGGAAGCGCGCCTTTTAGTTGAGCAATGTTGAGGCTGGGAGCTGAGGCTTGTGGTCCCTTAAGAGCGGGCAGCTCCGTCGACGGGGAGCACAGCGCCCGTAACGTAGGCGGCCATGTCGCTCGCTAGGAAGACAAAGGCGTTGGCGACATCCTCGGGCTCGCCCATGCGGCCGAGCGGGATGGTAGCGATGATGGGCTTGATGACTTCTTCGGGCAGGTTGGCGACCATGTCGGTCCTGGTTACGCCGGGGGCGACGGCATTGACGCGAATGCCCACGGGGGCGAGCTCGCGTGAGAGCGACTGGACCATGCCGTTGACGGCGAACTTGGACGTGGGATAGCCAACGCCGGAGGGCTGACCGTACTTAGCGACCATCGAGCTCGTGGTGGTGATGGTGCCACCGTGGCCGGCTTCGGTCATGATCTTGGCAGCGGCCTGGTGACCATTAAAGACGGCGACGACGTTGAGGTCCATGACCTTGGCGAACTCCTCGGCCGTGTAGTCCAAAAGGGGCGAGCGCTGGGAGATACCGGCATTGTTGACGACCGTGTCGAGACCGCCCATGTCGGCTGCGGCCTGCGTAAAGGCCTCGGTTACGGCCTCGAGTGAGGTGAGGTTGCACGAACGCCCCCAGATCTTTGCCTCGGGATAGGCGGCGGCGAGCTTCTCAACGGCCGCGTCGGCGGTTTCCTGACGCGAACCAAAGACGGTGACGGCGGCGCCTTCCTCGATAAAACGGCAGGCGATGGCATAGCCGATACCGCGCGTGCCTCCGGTGATGATTGCTTTCTTACCCTCGAGCAACATGGTGCCTCCATTCTTCGGGGGTGGACATACGCAGCACAGCATAACGGCGCGCAAAATCAACTTCGTTCGCATATCGGTAAACGGCACCCTCGGTTGTCAGCGAATGGCCAAGTTGTTCAAACTTTTGCTTGATGAACGCAATGGGCGGTTTCAAACAAAGGGGCTCCCATCCAAACGGACGGGAGCCCCTCAGGTGCTATGTTGTGTGCCAAGGACTGGACTAGTTCGCCATGACACCTTCGGTCCAGGCCTCGACGTCCTCGATGCGCAGGACGTTGGCGACCTCGGCCACGCAGTCGACGCTGGCAAGCTCGGCGGCGGCAGCCTGGACGTCCTTCTCGAGTGCGCGGTGCGTCAGGAAGATGACCGAGCAGGCATCGCTGACGCCCGACTTGCCGTCCTCGACCTGGTTGATGAGCGAGATCGAGATGTTGTGCTTGGCAAAGATGTCGACCGTCTCGGACAGGGCGCCCACGCGGTCGGCGACCTTCAGGCGCACATAGTACTTGGTCTGGAGCTCGTCCATAGGCTTAAAGGCGAGGTTGTGGCCATAGGGCTCAATCTCGGGCAGCGGAGCCACACCGCGGCTGATCTGCTCGGAGAGCGACAGGATGTCGCCCACGACGGCACTCGCGGTGGGGAAGGAGCCTGCGCCGGCACCGTAGAACATGGTCTCGCCCACGGCGTCGCCCACCACGTAGACGGCATTCATGGCGCCGTTGACCTTGGCGAGCATATGGTCTGCCGGGATGAGCGTGGGGTGCACGCGAACGTCGACGCCGGCGTCGGTGTTGCGTGCGATGCCCAGCAGCTTGATGGTGTAGCCGAGCTCGCGGGCCTGGGCAATGTCCTCGGCGCCGATGGTACGGATACCCTGCTGGTAGACATCGTCGGTGGTCACGCGGGTGCCAAAGCCGATGGAAGCGAGGATTGCCGTCTTGCTGGCGGCGTCGAAGCCGTCGACGTCGGCGGACGGGTCGGCCTCGGCATAGCCCTTTGCCTGGGCGTCGGCGAGCACGTCAGCGTAATCGGCGCCCTCGGCGTCCATGCGCGACAGGATGTAGTTGGTGGTGCCGTTGAGAATGCCAGCGATGGTCAGGATCTTGTTGCCCACCAGGTCGTGCTCAAGCGTGCTCACGATGGGGATGCCACCGCCGCAGCTGGCCTCGCACTTAATCTGCACGCCGCACGCGCGCGCCTTCTCGGCGAGCGTCTCGACATGACGGCCCAGCAGGGCCTTGTTGGCAGAGACGACGTGCTTGCCGTTCTCGAAGGCGGTGGTGAAGATTTCGGTCGCGGGGTGCTCGCCGCCGATGAGCTCGACGACGATATCGACGGCGGGGTCGGTGACGACGTCATGCCAGTCGCTCGTAAAGGCCTCGCGCTCAATGCCTGCCGCCTCGGCCTGCTCCCAAGCAAGCGCGCAGGCGCGGGTCAGCTTAAGGTCGATGCCGTAGGCGGCCAGGTACTCATCGTGGTGGCTCTTGATCAGACGGGCCACGCCGCCGCCGACGGTTCCCAGACCGATGAGGCCGACGTTCACGGTGCGCAGGGGTTCGCTCATAGATAGCTCCTTCGTGCATCTTATGGATGGATTAACTGCTTAAAGGTTGAGTGCATTCTAGCGTGAAGTGCAGGCGCGTGCTTGCCTGGCAGCGGGAGCAGCACAAAACGCCACCCCCGAAACGCTGCGGAAACATTGGAAACACACTCGCTACAAACGAACTTCCGTAACAAACTGTCAACGTTTGCACCATAAGGTTTGCCCTGTACCGCAAGACGGCCGCACCGCGGCCAGCGAAAAGGGGGACACCATGTTTATTAAGAGCTGGAACGCTTGTAACAGAATGGAAACATTACTTTTACACAATAAAGTGGCATTACTGCATAAAAAAATAGAAATACGCAGAAATATGGATAAATGAACAAATCCAAAGAAAAGTTGAAATATTCGCCACTTTTCCTAACTAAAGCGTCTACTATTTTGCGAACGCCGAACACGGCGAAGGATGGCCTGTCGGGTAACCGAAACCCGACGAGATTTGAGAGGAGAGCCGCATGTCGAGCCTCACCGGTAAGTCATTGAACCCTGTTATGAATCGCAGGAGCGTTATCGCGAGCGCAGCAGGTCTGGGGGCGATGTCCATTCTAGCTGGCTGCTCCTCCAACGGCGGCGACAGCGGTTCCGCTTCGGGCGACGCTTCGTTTAAGATCGGCACCATCGGCCCGCTGACCGGCGCCAACGCGTCCTACGGCAAGTCTGTTACCCAGGGCGTCGAGCTTGGCTGCAAGGACTTCTCCACCAAGGAGCTGCCGCTTGCCAGCAAGGCCGAGGATGACCAGGCCGATGGCGAGAAGGCCGTCAACGCCTTCAACACCCTGCTCGACTGGGGCATGCAGGCCCTCGTCGGCCCGACCACCACGGGCGCGTCGGTTGCCGTTGCCGCCGAGTGTGGTAACGACCCCAAGACGTTCATGATCACCCCGTCCGCGTCCTCCGAGGACGTCACCGACGGCAAGGATTGCGTCTTCCAGGTTTGCTTCACCGACCCCAACCAGGGCGTCAACGCTGCCAAGTTCCTGGCGCAGAAGTATGCGGACGAGAAGTTCGTGCTGTTCTATAACTCCGGCGACGCCTATTCTTCGGGTGTCGCGGATGCCTTTAAGGTTCAGGCTGCTGAGTCCAAGCTCGAGATTGTCGACGAGGAGACCTTTAAGGACGACTCCGCCACGAGCTTTACCAACCAGCTGACCAAGGCCAAGCAGGCCGGCGCCACCATGATCTTTGCGCCGATCTACTACACCCCGGCCTCCGTCCTGCTCAAGAACGCCAAGGACATGGGCTACGACGTCAAGATGATGGGCTGCGACGGCATGGACGGCATCCTGGGCGTTGAGGGCTTCGACACCTCTCTTGCCGAGGGTCTGCTGCTCATGACCCCGTTCTCTGCCGACGACGAGAAGAACGCCGACTTCGTCAACGCTTACAAGGATAAGTACGGCGATACCCCCGACCAGTTTGCCGCTGACGCCTACGACGGTGTGCACGCGGTGGCCGAGGCCCTCAAGGAGGCCGGTCTTGGTGTCGACGCCGACCCGACCGAGGTCGCCGAGAAGCTGTCCAAGGCTATGCTCAAGATTACCGTTGACGGTCTGACCGGCAAGCTCACCTGGAACGATAAGGGTCAGGTCCAGAAGGAGCCCACGGCGTACGTCATCACCGACGGCAAGTACGTACAGGCCTAATAGGCCGCCTTACATAGAGCGGTTTTGATCCCAAGCAGGGGAGGTTTTGGCCTTCCCTGCTTGCTTGGTATCTAGGGACGATGTAACGTCCCTGTTTCATACATCAACTGGAAACCTATTCGAAAGGGGGATGTGGAACATGACAGTCTTTATCCAATACCTGGTCAACGGCCTGTCCATGGGCAGCGTCTACGCCATCATCGCGTTGGGCTACACCATGGTCTACGGTATCGCCAAGATGCTGAACTTCGCTCACGGCGACGTCATCATGGTCGGTGCCTATGTCTCGTTCTGCGCCACGTCGTACCTCGGCCTCCCGGGCTGGGCATCTGTAATTCTCTCTTGTGTGGTCTGCACGGTTCTCGGTGTTCTCATCGAGGGTCTGGCATACAAGCCGCTGCGCCAAGCAGGCCCTCTGGCCGTTCTGATCACGGCCATCGGCGTGTCTTACTTCCTGCAGAACGCCGCGCAGCTTCTGTGGGGCGCCACGCCCAAGAACTTCACTTCGCTCGTCACCTTCCAGGTGCCGGAGTTCTTGGCCAAGTTCAACGTAAGCGCCGTCTCGCTCGTCACCATCGTCGCCTGCCTGGTTATCATGGCCGGCCTGATGTTCTTTACAGGCAAGACCAAGATGGGCAAAGCCATGCGCGCCGTGTCCGAGGACAAGGCCGCCGCTCAGCTCATGGGCATCAACGTCAACCGCACCATCTCGATGACGTTCGCCATCGGCTCCGCCCTTGCCGCTATCGCCGGCGTGCTGCTGTGCTCCTACTCGCCGGTGCTGCAGCCCACCACGGGCGCCATGCCTGGCATCAAGGCCTTCGATGCCGCTGTCTTCGGTGGCATCGGCTCCATCCCCGGTGCCTTTGTCGGTGGCATCCTCATCGGCATCATCGAGGCGATGGCGCAGGCATACATTTCCACGAGCCTTGCCAACTCCATCGTCTTTGGTGTTTTGATCATCGTCCTGCTCGTCAAGCCTGCCGGCCTCTTGGGCAAGTACGTCCCCGAGAAGGTGTAGGTGAGCGTTATGAAGTTTCTTAAAGACAAGCAGACGCGTCACGACTTTGTTACGTACGCCATGTGCCTTGTGGCGTTCGCCATCGTGTTCTTTATGCAGTCTAACCACATGATTCCGCGCATGATCGCCGGTCAGTTGGTTCCCATCACGGCCTATATCGTCATGGCTATCTCCCTTAACCTCGTCGTCGGCATCGCGGGCGACTTGTCGCTGGGCCACGCGGGCTTTATGAGCGTCGGCGCCTATACAGGCATCGTTACCGCGGTCGCCCTCGAGAGCGCCGTTCCCTCCGATCCGATACGTCTTGTCATCAGCATCGTGGTCGGCGCCATCGCTGCCGCCATCCTGGGCTTCTTGATCGGCATCCCGGTCCTTCGCCTGAGCGGCGATTACCTGGCTATCGTGACGCTGGCCTTTGGCGAGATTATCAAAGAGATCGTCACCTGCCTTATCGTGGGCGTCGACTCCCACGGCCTGCATGTGATCTTTAACATCACGGGCAACTCCACGATCGACGACCTGCACCTGCTCGAGGACGGCACCGCCATCATCAAGGGCGCCCAGGGCGCCTCGGGCGTGTCGACGTACTCGACCTTCCTTGCCGGTGCCATCTTGGTCATGGTTGCACTCGTGATCGTGCTCAACCTGGTTCGCAGCCGTACCGGCCGTGCCATTATGGCCGTGCGCGATAACAAGATTGCAGCCGAGTCCGTAGGCATCTCCGTCACCGAGTACCGCATGATCGCCTTCGTGGTTTCCGCTGCCCTCGCCGGTGCTGCCGGAGCTCTCTTCGGCGGTAACTTCTCGCAGCTCTCCGCCACCAAGTTCGACTTCAACACGTCGATCCTCATCCTGGTGTTCGTGGTCCTGGGTGGTCTGGGCAATATGCGCGGCTCCGTCATCGCGGCGGCGTTGCTCACGGTGCTTCCTGAGCTGCTCCGTCAGTTCTCGGACTACCGCATGCTCATCTACGCCATCGTGCTGATCCTGGTCATGATATTTACCAACAACCCGCAGCTCAAGGCGTTCTTCGGTCGCGTCAAGGACCGTTTTGCTTCCAAGAAGGAGGTGGCAGCCGATGCCCAGTAAATTTGAGTTCAACAAGGGCAAGATGGTCCCGTATCCTTCTGGCGCCATTGTTCCCGATCGCGACCTGGGTCAGCGTCCGGCGCTCGAGTGCATTCACTTGGGCATTGAGTTTGGCGGCCTCAAGGCGGTCGACGACTTTAGCCTGACCATCGGCAAGACCGAGATCGCCGGCCTGATTGGCCCCAATGGTGCCGGTAAGACCACGGTCTTCAACCTGCTCACCAAGGTGTACCAGCCCACGCACGGCACCATCCTGCTCGACGGCGAGGACACCTCGGGCAAGTCGGTCTATCAGGTCAACCGTATGGGCATTGCCCGTACGTTCCAGAACATCCGCCTGTTCAACACCATGACGGTGGAGGATAACGTTAAGGTCGGCCTGCATAACCAGGAGCGTTACTCCGGCTTTGAGGGCGTGCTGCGCCTGCCGACGTATTGGAAGCACGAGAAGGCCGCCCATGAGCGCGCCATGGAGCTGCTCTCCATCTTTGATATGGAGCATCTGGCAAATGAGCAGGCCGGTTCGCTGCCTTATGGTGCCCAGCGTCGTCTGGAGATTGTCCGCGCGCTTGCCACCAACCCCAAGCTACTGCTGCTCGACGAGCCTGCCGCCGGCATGAATCCGTCCGAGACCGCGGAGCTCATGGAGAACATCGTCAAGATTCGTGACACCTTCGGCATTGCCATCATGCTTATCGAGCATGATATGTCGCTCGTTATGAACATCTGCGAGGGCATCTGCGTGCTCAACTTTGGTAAGGTCATCGCCAAGGGCACGGCAGAGGAAATCCAGAACAACGACGCTGTTATCGAGGCGTATCTGGGCAAGCAGGATAAGGGGGAGAACTAAATGGCAGAGCCGATGCTTTCCGTCTACAACATCAACGTCTGGTACGGCGCCATCCACGCCATCAAGGACATCTCCTTTAACGTCAACGAGGGCGAGATCGTGGCCCTGATTGGTGCCAACGGTGCTGGCAAGTCCACGACGCTTAAGACCGTCTCGGGCCTGCTGCGCTCTAAGACCGGCTCCATCAAGTTTATGGGCGAGGACATTACCCATACGCCCGCTGATAAGCTGGTTGGTAAGGGCCTGGCTCAGGTTCCCGAGGGACGTCGCGCCTTTTTGCAGATGACGGTCGAGGAGAACCTGGAGATGGGTGCCTATACGCAGCCCAAGTCCACGGTGGCTCCGGGCCTGGAGCGCGTCTACGAGCAGTTCCCGCGCCTGAAGGAACGTCGTCGCCAGGTCGCCGGCACCCTTTCAGGCGGCGAGCAGCAGATGCTCGTTATGGGGCGCGCCCTTATGAGTAACCCCAAACTGCTCATGCTCGACGAGCCTTCCATGGGCCTGGCGCCGATTCTGATTGAGCAGATCTTCCAGATTGTCGAGGACCTGCACAAGGCCGGCACCACGGTGCTTCTGGTCGAGCAGAACGCGCAGATGGCGCTCTCGATCGCCACGCGTGGCTACGTGCTCGAGACCGGCAAGATCACCATGACCGGCACGGGCCAAGAGCTCCTGCACGACGATAACGTGCGTAAAGCCTATCTGGGTGGCTAGGAGGTTCCGCCGTTCTACCGAACGGCGGGCCGGCCGACGCTGCGCGGGCACCAGAGCGACAACTAGTCATTCAAAGAGGACGGCATGACCAGAAGGTCTATGCCGTCCTCTTTTCATGCCAATTTGTTCGCTCTGGTGCCCGCTCGCTGTCCGTCCTCTGCTTGCGGCGCTGCTTTGGTTCTGGCATTTGGGGTAGTTGCTGGGGACGTTCTTGAAAGACTAGTCGTTTAAGAACGTCCCCAGCGACTAGGTCAAAAGGCTTCGAGGGCGGCGTGCTTACGCCCGTCGTGGTGCGCCCGAAGGGGGATGGCTGCTACGAGCTCGATCATTTGCGAGGAGAAGACGAACCAGCCGTTGCAGATCCAATATGGATCTCGCCAACCTCGGCAAGCTGCTCGATGAGTGGAAGCCCTGTCGGGTCGTCTATTTCAACACCACCCAGAATGATGGTGTCATCGCGCAGGTCGATCTGTGTGTTGAACACAGCGAGGTTAAAGCCGGAGGCCACAAATCCGATAGCAGCCAGGACGAGCCCCGTGGCAACAAGCCCACCCGCTACGGCAAGGTAAATCTTTTTTACGCTGGACATGTTTGCACTCCTTCCTATGCCGTAAGCGGCGCCGCTTCAGCGCCCCTGCGGCTCTTACTGCCTCGATCTTTCCAGAAGGGCGAAACGGCTTTCTTCGCCCAAAGGGCAGAGAGGCGCGCGATCTGCTTGGACGCCGTCCAGGCACCGGCTCCCGCGAGGAGCGCCACACCGATGGAAGCGAATCCCATTCCCATCGAGGTTAAAACGTACGGAACATGCCCGATAATGATGCCGTCCACGGTGAACAGGAGCCCCACCACGCCCGCGCCCCCGAATGCCGCGGCCACGATCCACACGCAGAGCGCAAGAACCCAAATGCAGATGTAGACTGTAGCGGCAACGGCGACGAACGCGAACAGCAGCGGAATCCATACCGGAGAGCCCACGATGGCGAGCGCCCATAGAAGCGCCGTGCTCTTGCGCTTGGTCCTCGCAATTGCGCGCGGCACGGCGGGCAGTTCGTCGAGCGTTGCCTCGGCGACCTCACCGAGCGTGCCCATGGCGGCCACAGCCTCGGCCTCCGTCATGCCGTCCTCCATACGGTCGGCGATGGCCTCCGCGTAGAACTCCTGCGTTTCCTTTACCTGATCTGCCGGCAGACAGGCCAGAAGCTCGCCCAGCCGGTTCAAGAACTCATCGCGCGTCATGGTGCGCTCCCTTCACGTAACTGTAGATTTCCTGCACGGATGGCCATTCGGCGAGGAACTCGGCGATACGCTCATGCCCGGTGTCCGTGATGCGGTAGTACCTTCGCAGCCGCCCGTTGTGCTCGGCGGAGCGCGCCGTGATGCACCCTGCCTTCTCCAGGCGCTTGAGCAACGGATAGAGCGTGGACTCCGTGAGCCCCATGCTCGCGGGCACGTCCTTCACGATCTGATAGCCGTAGGATTCCTCGCCCGAGACGGCCGCGAGCACGCAGGCCTCGAGGAAGCCGCGCTTCATCTGTGCCTCCATCCGCACACCTCCTTTCGTAGTATACTGTGTAACACCTACTATATGACACATAGTATATGATGTCAACAGTTGTCGTATAGGGAGCCCGGTCTGTCTGTCCCCGGTATAGCGACGAGTGTCGGTTGACGCATCGCGCGAAACACCAACCAGTGCTCCTTTGATGCAACTCTCATTCGACCACATTTCTGAGCAGCTACCTTCCCGCACCAAAGCGTGCCTGATCCTGGGATAGTCGTTGGGGACGTTCTTGAATGAATAGTCGTTTAAGAACGTCCCCAACGACTACTTCTATACAGCAAAAAGGGGTGCTGACCATTTCGGTCAGCACCCCTTTAAGTTGCGGTGAAATAGGGACTGAATACGGGCTCCAGAGGCCAAAACAGTCCCTATTCCACCGCAACTTCATGGGGATGTGTGACAATGCCCGTCGGAAAACATCTGCTGTCTTTGGGGGTCTATCTATGCTGTATGAGTTTTGTGCCGAGAACTTTGAGCGAGTGCCGGCGGCCATCGAGGCCGGTGCGGGGCGCATTGAGCTGTGTGACAACCTCGCCGTCGGTGGCACCACGCCTTCCGCCGGCGTTATTAGCGCTACAGTCAGCTACGCTCACGAGCATGACGCGCGAGTGATGTGCATGATTCGTCCGCGTGGTGGCGACTTTCATTACAACCAGGACGAGCTGCGCATGATGGAGATGGACCTGGGCCTTGCCGTGAGCGCCGGCGTCGATGGCCTGGTCTTTGGCTGCTGCAAGCCCTGTGCCGGCGGCTGGGCGCTCGACGAACTCACCCTCGGCGCCCTCGTTATGGCTACGGGCTGCGCGACCGAGGAGTGCAAGCGCGAGTCCCTTGACATCACCTTCCACATGGCGTTTGACCAGCTCTCGCCCGAGGCTCAGCTCGATGCGATTGATACACTTGCCGACTGCGGTGTTACGCGCATCCTCACGCATGGCGGCGCGGCCGGTACGTCGATCGAGGATAATTTCGATCACCTGGCTCGTTTAATCGAGTATGCGGGCGACCGCCTGACCATCCTTCCCGGCGGCGGCATTTCCACGGCCAACCGCGATACCGTGGCTGCGGCACTGGGCGTCTCCGAGCTCCATGGCACCAAGATCGTGCCGCTGGAGGTATAACCCGTGGCGCTGGTGTTTGACGTTCAGCAGGCGAACGGTAAGCCCGACGACAACCGTCGTCCCGGCACCGCGTGCCCCTTTTGCAATACCGAGGAACTCGCCAATATCATCCGGCGCGACGGTGACTGTATCTGGCTCGAGAATAAGTTCAAGACCCTGCGTGCCACCCGTCAAACCGTGCTGATCGAGTCGGCCAATCACGACGCCGACCTGGTGACCTATGAGCCGGATGAACTCCACCATGTGATGCGGTTTGCCCTGGGTTGCTGGCAGCAGATGATCGATTCACAGCAGTATCGAAGCGTGCTCATGTACAAGAACAAGGGTCCGCTCTCGGGCGGTAGTCTCGTTCATCCGCACATGCAGATTGTGGGTTTGGAGCAGGAAGACGGCTACACTTCGCTGACTTCTGCCAATTTCGAAGGCATCAATGTCTGGCAACAGGGGAGAATCGCGGTCAACATCTCAACCGAACCGATCATGGGGTTCTTTGAGATCAACGTTTCAGCTCCGCAGGGAATCGCCGCCAGCGATGACACGAGAGACCAAGCCGAGGCGGATCTCTTCGCCGATGCGATCCAGGTAGCTCTGCGCTATATCCTGAACGAGCACCACGGTGGTCGCGCAGAGTCGTACAACCTGTTCTTCTATCACCTGGGCGGTCGGACCATTGCCAAGGCGCTGCCGCGTTGGGTGGTTTCGCCCTACTTTGTCGGCTATCGTTTGGCCCAGGTCAATGCCGAGACAACGCTCGATATCGATGCTGAGCGCCTGCGTGCGCATCTGGAAACGCTCGTATAGCAAGACTAACACCCGCGTAATGCGGACAGTCTAGCGTGCCATGGCGTCGCGGCCGGCCTCGACCCGCTTGCGCTGGGCGGCGCGCTCCTCGCCGGTCAGACGCTCAAAGAGATGTCCGATAAGTGAGGCGAGTATCTGCTGAAACAGCGTTCCGCACATGACGGGAAACACGACTTCGCCCGGAAAGTACTGTGTGGCGATGACGGCGCCCGAAGAGATGTTACGCATGCCGCAGGTAAAGCACATGGTAGTCGTCTCGCTATATGGCAGATGTAGTGCACGGGCGACCAGAAAACCGACGAAAAAGCCGCTGATGGCGAAGGTCAAA
The DNA here is from genome assembly GCA_905215135.1 of uncultured bacterium. GTDB lineage: Bacteria > Actinomycetota > Coriobacteriia > Coriobacteriales > Coriobacteriaceae > Collinsella. The sequence continues at coordinate 12,224 of CAJMOX010000003.1, read as the reverse complement.
ATAAAGAGGGCGACTTCCAAGCGCACCGCGTTCATGTGCAGCACGTACTCGCTCATGGCGGTGGAGTTGGAGGCGATAACGCCCATCATCATGAACTTGCAGGCGGGCGAGAGCGCGGGGGAGAGCTTCTCGTGTCCCCATCCACGCGTGAGCTCGTTGATCACGATGCCGAGCACGGCGGGGATGGCGATCATAAATGCCATGTCTTGCATCATGCTCGGTACATCGATCGAGACGGTGGCACCCAGCAAGAGCTTCAGCGTGAGCGGAATCGTCACAGGTGAGATAACCGAGGACGTCAGGATAATGGTGAGCGCGAGCGGGCCGTTGCCGCCGAACATGCTAATCCACATAAAGGCAGTGACCGCCACGGGTACGCTGTACTCGAGCACGATGCCGCAGACAAGGTTGGGATTGGAGCCAAAGAACAGTGAGCCCACGGCATACGCCGCGATGGGGATGAGCACAGCCGAGACAAATAACGCCAAAATCAAATGTAGCGGACGGCGGAACACCTCGGTTACCTGGTGGAAGGTGTTGCTGAGCGCACCCTGAAACGTCATAAAGGCAAACAGGGCGGGAACGATGGGCTTGAGCACGCCGATCTGCTGGGGAAAGAGCACGCCGAGCGCCACGCAAATCGGAACGATGATTTGCATGTGCCCCGCGAGAAATTTGCCCAGTCCAACCCACTGCTTCATATGCGCTTGCGACTCCCTTTGCTCGTGAATCCGTTTTGAATGGATATGCTAGACGCTCGCATGCGTCCGTGCGTCAGAAACGCTTGATTATTTCGAGGCTATTACCGGCATCGTTTATCGAAACCGCGGCGTGCTGCGGCGATTGGCGTCCGTACTGCACGGTATAATGAATCCGTTCAACAGATCTGCCTGCCGAAGCGGGCATACACAGAGGACTCATCGCTATGAACCGTGAGAGGTATCGCGGCGACCTGCCCCTATCGGGGGTGGGTGCCTATGTCATCGCTTAAGACGACGCATCGCTGGGCGGTCGCTCAGCAAAACCCCGAGCTCGAAAAGGAGCTTTCGGCTGGCCTGGGCATACCTGGGTTGGTGGCGCGCATTATGGTTGCGCACAGCATTACATCCATCGAAGAAGGTCAGCTGTTTTTGACGCCTTCGCTCGATCGCGACTGGGCCGATCCACTTATTATCCCGGGCATGTCGGTCGTTGCCGACCGCGTCGAGCGTGCTATTCACAACCACGAGCACATTGCAGTCTTTGGCGATTTTGACGTTGACGGTATTACGTCGACCTGTCTGTTGACCGAGGCGCTGCGCACGTTTGGCGCCGATGTCACGCCGTTTATTCCGCATCGCTTTGATGAGGGCTACGGTCTTTCGCGCGCGGCACTCGACCGCGTTAACGAGCTCGCTCGCCCCCAGCTGATCGTGACCGTCGATAACGGCATTGCCGCCAAGGAAGAGGTTTCCTATCTGGAGAGCCTGGGGATCGATTTGGTGGTCACGGACCATCACGAGCCCTCCGACCAGGTGCCGCAGGGTGTGCCCCTGACCGACCCCAAGCTCGAAGACGAGGGCCCCTCGCGCGAGCTTGCCGGTGCCGGTGTGGCGCTCAAGCTGGTGCAGGTTTTGGGTGAGCGTCTGGGCAAGCCGTCGTATTGGCGTTCGTTGATTGAGGTCGCGGCGCTGGGCACCGTGTCCGACATGATGCCGCTCACGCCCGAGAACCGCGCACTGGTCGCCGAGGGCATCCAGCAGATGCGCGTGACGGCTCGTCCCGGCTACATCGCACTGGCAGCGCTCGCCAAGGCGGACCTTTCGAGCATTACGGCGGATGGCCTGTCATTCTCGCTCATTCCCCGCTTAAACGCTGCCGGTCGCATGGCCGATCCCAAGCTGGCGCTCGACCTGCTGCTTGCCCACAATCCCATCGAAGCGAGTGCGCTTGCCGCCGAGCTCGAGGAAATCAATCGCCAACGCCGCGAGATCGAGGCGGAGCTCACACGCGATGCCATGGCGAAGGTCGAGGAGACTTATGACGGCGGACGCGCGATCGTCGTGGGCGGCGAAGGCTGGCACGAGGGTGTCAAGGGCATCGTGGCAAGCCGTCTGACCAACCGCTATCACGTGCCGGCGCTGCTGTTCTCGATCGAGGACGGTATCGCGCGCGGCTCTGGTCGCTCGGTGGGCAAAGTTAACCTGTTTGACGCCGTCGAGCGCTGTTCCGACCTGCTGATTCGTCGCGGCGGACATGCCGGTGCGGTGGGTGTGACCATCGAGGCATCCAAGCTCGATGAATTCCGTCGTCGCCTTTCCGCCGTGCTATCGGAGCTTCCCGCCGAGGACTTTGAAGACACCGACGAGGTCGCCGCCACCGTCGACCTTTCCGAGCTGAATATCGAGACCATCGAGCAGATCTCCCGTCTTGAGCCGTTTGGCCAGGGCAACAAGGTGCCGCTGCTGGCTGCCGAGGGCGTGACGATGTGCGACCGCGCCGTGGTGGGCAAAACCGGCGAGCACATGCGCTTTGTGGCGACCGATGGCGCCGCGAGTGTGCCGGCCATTATGTTCCGCGTGCCGCAAATCGATAAGCTCATCAACTGCGATAGCGCTGTCGACTTGGTGTTCGAGGCCGTTGCCGAGCATTGGCAGGGGCGTGTGAAGCCCAAGCTCATGATCAAGGATGTCTTGGTCCGCGATACCACGCTGCCCAGCGTCGACGATCCGGCATGCGAGCTTCGCCGCGGCGTGCAGCCGGCGGATTCTGGCCTGCGCCTGGAGTCGCGTAAACGCGAGACGCTCGCCCAGCTTTCTTATACCGAGCTCACGCGCTCGCTTATCCATAGCTTTATCGGCTCGAACCAGCCACATCGCGCGCAGGTCGAGGCACTCGACGCGCTCGCCGACCACCAGAGCGTTTTGGCCGTTATGGGGACGGGACGTGGTAAGTCGCTCATCTTCCATGTGCACGCCGCGCGCGAGGCGGTCCTTCGCGGTCGCGCGAGCATCTTTGTCTATCCGCTGCGCGCACTCGTTGCCGACCAGGCCTATCATCTTTCATCGACGATGGCTGCGCTCGGGATTGGCGTGGGCGTGTTGACCGGCGAGACCGTGGAAGCAGCGCGCGATGACGTGTTTGCCGGCCTGGCTTCGGGCCGCACCGGCATCGTACTCACGACGCCTGAGTTCCTGTCTATTCACCGCGACCGCTTTGCGCGCTCGGGGCGTATCGGATTTGTCGTTATTGACGAGGCGCACCATGCCGGTCTTGCCAAGGGCGGCGACCGAAGCGCATACCTCGACATGCCCGATATCCTCAAGGCCCTGGGCGACCCGGTCGTTATGGCGGCGACGGCCACCGCAACGGCTCCGGTTGTGGCCGAGCTCGCCCGCGTGCTGCCGATTACCCGTACGGTGGTCGACGAGACCGTGCGCGAGAACTTGCGGCTCGAGGACGACCGCGATCTTGCGAGCCGCGAAAACCGCCTGGTGTCCATCGTCGCGACGGGGGAGAAGACCGTCATCTACGTCAACTCGCGTGATCAGTCCGTGGCGCTTGCCAAGACGCTACGCAAACGCGTTCCCGACTGCGCGACCCATATCGCGTTCTATAACGCGGGGCTCGCACGCTCCGATCGCCGCCGTGTCGAGGAAGCGTTTCGTGACGGAAACCTCAGTTGCATCGTTTCGACCTCTGCCTTTGGTGAGGGCGTGAACCTGCCCGATATCCGCCATGTCGTGCTCTACCACATGCCCTTTGGCGCCATCGAGTTCAACCAGATGAGTGGCCGCGCCGGTCGCGACGGACAGCCCGCCGTGATTCACCTGCTCTATTCGTCGCGTGACGCTCGTATCAATGAACGTCTACTCGACTGCTATGCGCCCGAGCGCGACGAGCTCGTCACGCTCTATCGCGCGCTGCAAACCATGTGGCGCTCCAACCGCGGCAAGACCGGGGACGATTCCTTTAGCGCGAGCGATATCGACATCGCGCAGATGTGCCTTGCCATCGATGCTCGCACGCCGGTCGACGAGCGCTCGGTGGAAAGTGGCCTGGGAATCTTCGAAGAGCTTGGCTTCTGTCGCGTTTCGGGGTTTGACGACACCCGTCGCATCGCGATGGCCGAAAACCCCGGCCGTGTGCAATTGAGCAGGTCAATTCGGTATTTGGAGGGCTTGCGTTCGCGCATGGAGTTCTCGGCTTTCCGGAGTTGGGCGCTCGATTCGTGCGCTTCTGATATGCTAGCCAAAGTTAACCGCCCGATCGTACCGCGGGCCTAGGGGAAGGGGACCTCGATGGATGCTGCAGCCCGTACCGCCCATGATTCCGCCCTCCAGCCGTTCTCGGAGATGGAGCACTATAAGCATGCCGATGAGCTGCCGCCCGAGATTATGGCGGACAGCTACGACAAGCTGGAGCGCCTGTGCCTCAAATATATGAATGAGGACGACTTTTCTAAGGTGGAGCAGGCCTATTGCTTTGCTGCCGAGAAGCACTGCAACCAAAAGCGCCGCTCGGGTGAGATGTACATCAACCATCCCGTCGAGGTGGCCATCATTTTGGCCGATCTCAAGATGGACTGCGATGTGGTGTGCGCCGCGCTGCTGCACGATACCGTCGAGGATACCGAGACCTCGCTTGCTGATGTTTCCGGCCTGTTTGGCGATACGGTGGCCGAGCTCGTCGATGGCGTGACCAAGCTCACCAACATCGAAGTCGACAGCATGGACGAGAAACAGGCCCTCACGCTGCGCAAGATGTTCCTCGCCATGTCCAAGGACATCCGCGTCATCATCGTTAAGCTTGCCGACCGTCTGCACAACATGCGCACCCTTGCCGCCCTGCGTGAGGACCGTCGCCTGTTTAAGGCCCGCGAGACCATGGACGTGTACGCGCCCCTGGCCGACCGTCTGGGCATGAGCTCCATTAAATGGGAGCTCGAGGATCTGTCCTTCTTCTACCTGGAGCCCGATGCCTACCAGCGCATCGCACGCATGGTGGCGGAGTCGCGCGAGGTCCGTGAGCGCTATCTGGCCGAGACCATCAAGACGCTCACCGACGAGCTCAACCGCATTGGCCTGGAAGACTTCCAGATCAACGGCCGTTCCAAGCACTATTGGTCCATCTACCAAAAGATGAAGCGCAAGGGCAAGGAATTCTCCGAGATCTACGACCTGGTGGCACTGCGCGTCATCACGCATTCGGTGCGCGATTGCTACTCCACGCTCGGCGCGGTGCACACACTATGGCACCCCATGCCCGGTCGCTTTAAAGACTATATCGCCATGCCCAAGGGCAATAACTACCAGTCGCTCCACACGACGGTTATCGGCCCCACGGCTCGTCCGCTCGAGATTCAGATTCGAACCTACGAGATGCATGAGCAGGCCGAGTACGGCATTGCCGCCCACTGGCTATATAAGAAGTCGGGCGGATCGTCTGCGTCTAAGACCAATGATGCCCAGCGTCTGGACGACCAGATTAACTGGCTCAAACATTCGCTCGATTGGGCTGCGTCTGATGAGATTACCGACGCCAAGGAATACCTGCATTCGCTGAAGGTCGACCTCTTCGATCAGGAGATCTTTGTCTTTACGCCCAAGGGCGAGGTCATGGCGCTTCGTGCCGGCTCCACGCCGCTCGACTTTGCCTACGCCGTTCACACCGAGGTGGGAAACCATTGCGTCGGCGCCAAAATCAACGGTGCGGTGGCTCCGCTCACGCACGAGATTAAGACGGGTGACCGTGTCGAGATTCTGACTAACAAGAGTTCCAAGCCGTCGCGTGATTGGCTCAAGATCGTTAAGACACCTTCCGCCAAGTCAAAGATCCGCCGTTACTTCGCCGCCGCGACCAAAGACGATGACGCTGCTGCCGGTCGCGATATACTGGCCAAGGATCTGCGCAAGCGCGGGTATGGCATCTCTACGCCGCGATCAACGCGTGCGCTCAACGCCGTGGCGGAGCAGTTTAACTACAAGCAGCTCGAGGACTTGTTTGCCGCCGTCGGCGCCGGCAAGGTTGCCCCGCGCGCTGTGGGCAATAAGGTCGAGCAAATCTTGGACCCCAAGCCCGAGGAGCAGCTCACCAAGGCCGAGGCTATCGCCGAGGTCGTGAAGCAGCCTGCTCGCGGCTCCAACCGCAAGCCGCAAAAGCGCGGCAAGAGCGCCAGTAACGGCATTATCGTCAAGGGCGAGAGTAACAGCGGCCTACTGGTCCGTCTGGCTCATTGCTGCAACCCCGTGACGGGCGACGACATCGTCGGCTTCATCACGCGCGGTCGTGGCGTTTCGGTGCATCGCGCCAACTGTCCCAACGTCAAGGGTCTTATGGAGCATCCCGAGCGCATGATTGACGTAGAGTGGGATGGTGCTGCCGATACGCTTTTCCAGGTCGAGATCGTGGTCGAGTGCCTGGACCGCATGGGCCTGCTCAAGGATGTCACCATTGCCATTGGCGATGCGGGCGGCAATATCCTTTCTGCCGCCACGTCGACCAACCGCGAGGGCATTGCGACCCTGCGCTTTATGGTCGAGATCTCGGACGCGAGTGGTCTGGATCCGCTGCTGGCCTCCATCAGCAGCGTTGACTCGGTCTACGACGCGCGCCGCCTGATGCCCGGTGAGGGTGGAGCCCAGCTTAAGCGCCGCGTTTAGTCGCGACGAACGTGTCACATTATCGATATTCGCTACACTCGAGGCATCGTTTGATACCTCGAGTTCTATAGAGAGGAGAGGGACATGAGTGCTGTGTCCTTGGATTTAACTCCCAAGGGAACGGTCGAGATCGAGACGCTCGTAAACGGTCCCATTCAGACCAATAGCTATGCTGTTATTTCGGACAATGAGTGCGTGATTATCGATCCCGCATGGGAAGGCGAACGCCTGGTTGAGCATATTCGAGCCGAGCATCCCGGCGTACGCGTGTTTGGCGCCGTATGCACTCATGGCCATGCCGATCATGTTGGTGGTGTTGCAGGCGTGCGAACCACCGTTGGCGAGGGCTGCCAGTATGAGCTGTGTGCTAAGGATGTGGCGGTGCCGCATGCGAACATCGAGGAACAGCGAGCTATGTGGGGCATTGAGACGCCTGACCCCGGGGAGCCGACGCACCTGCTCGCCGAGGGAGATGCTATCGAGGTGGGCGATATCTACCTGCAGGTGATCGAGACGCCAGGGCATACGCCGGGCGGGATCGTCTTGTTTGCTGCCACCGAGCAGGGGAACATTGCCTTTGTGGGCGACACCCTGTTTCCGGGTGGGCACGGCCGCACCGATCTTTCTGGAGGAGACGAGGCGGCGATTCTGCGCTCGCTCTCCAAGCTCGCCCGGCTTCTCCCGCCCGATACCGTTTGCCTAACCGGTCATGGCGATTCGACCACCATGGCACGCGAGCTCATGCAGAACCCTTTCATGCAGATTTAGCTTAATAGTCGGCTTTTGAAGCACGAGAAGCGTCCAAACGTCAAGCTATTTTTCCCCAACGGGTCAATTCCGTAGGGCAAACGGTCAAAAAAGTCTGTTTGGACGATATTCGTGAACAAACGAACGTTTATGCTCGGGTGCGCCGTGGTAAAATCTCAGGCGTTATCGGAGCAACCTTACAGGAGGTTTCTTTTATGCTCGTCAACGCAGCAGACATGCTCAAGAAGGCCGAGGCCGGCAAGTACGGTCTTGGTGCCTTCAACACCAACAACCTCGAGTGGACCCTGGCTATTCTCCAGGCCGCCGAGGAGGCCAAGTCTCCGCTGATCCTTCAGTGCACCGCTGGTGCCGCTAAGTGGATGGGCGGTTTCAAGGTCTGCGCCGACATGGTCAAGGCTGCCGTCGAGGCCACGGGCGTTACCGTTCCCGTCGCCCTTCACCTCGATCACGGTTCTTACGAGGACTGCTTCAAGTGCATCGAGGCCGGCTTCACGTCCATCATGTATGACGGCTCTCACGAGGAGACCTTCCAGCTTAACCTCGACCGCACCAAGGAGCTCGTTGAGCTTGCCCACTCCAAGGGCATGTCCATCGAGGCCGAGGTCGGCGGCATCGGCGGCACCGAGGACGGCGTGACCTCCAGCGGCGAGCTCGCTGATCCTGCTGAGTGCAAGCAGATCGCTGACCTGGGTGTCGACTTCCTCGCCTGCGGCATCGGCAACATCCACGGCGTGTACCCCGCCGACTGGGCTGGCCTTTCCTTCGAGCGCCTGGGCGAGATCAAGGCCCAGACCGGCGACCTGCCCCTCGTCCTGCACGGTGGCACCGGCATCCCAGAGGATCAGATCAAGAAGGCCATCTCCCTGGGCATCTCCAAGATCAACGTCAACACCGACCTGCAGCTCGTCTTCGCCAAGGGCGTCCGCGAGTACATCGAGGCTGGCAAGGATCAGCAGGGCAAGGGCTTTGACCCCCGCAAGCTCCTCAAGCCTGGTCGTGACAACATCGTTGCCCGCACCAAGGAGCTCATGGAGGAGTTTGGCTCCGTCAACAAGGCGTAAGTAGCGGTTTAACGTTCCCGCCGGAGGCCCCGTTTCCCTACGCTGGTTCCCTCGCGCTCACCTGGCTTCGCCAGAAGTCGCGCGACGGAATCAGCTCCGGGGAAACGGGGCCTCCTTTGTTAACTCGCTGCAGGGTTACTGGGCTGAATTTATTTATTGACTACCGTTCAGCGGTGTTGATGGCTCCTTTGTTGGGGCTTTCTTTTTTATCTCGCTACAATGTGCTTCAAGAGTTCTAATGACTTGGAGTTTGGTATGGCTGTTATTGATGTGCTGCCTTCGGATGGGAAGGTTATTGACGGGGGTCCTGTTGGCTGCTCTGTTGATGTTTGCAGTGATGATTTTCGCCATCTCGATATTGGGCTACCGCCCGAGATTCTTCGTCTTAAGGATGCCGGGTATTTGACGCAGGCTGTTGCTGCCTGCGATCGCCTTTTGGAGCAGAACCCTGAGCCTTCGCTGGCTGCTTGTGTTCGTGCAGAGCGGTATCGCATGCTCGAGACGCCGCTTCATTTTTCGGTGTCGCGTGATCGGGCCATTGCGATGATTCGCGAGGAGTGGCCTGAGTTTACCGAAGAGCAGTTCGATGACCTGATTAATCGTAAGCGTATTGACTGGCGCTTTATCGATGGCGAGCTGTTTGTTCTCGACAACTTCCTCGATTCGCTTCGCGTGTACCCCAAGGAGGTTCCGGGCCTGCGTCCCGATTCTACGGACGGCATAGCGCTGCGTAACCAGATGCTCAGGGAGATGGAGTCGCAAAACGGGTTGACTCGCGTCATCACCCTAAAGGCATCCGTGGCTGTCCCCGGGGCTCTGGAGGGAGAGACTGTTCGCGCGTGGCTGCCCGTTGCTGCCGCCTGCCGTCAACAGTCTCATATCGAGGTTCTCGATATGACGTCGGAGGGTACCGTTGCCCCTGAAAACGTTTCGGCTCGTACTGCCTCTTGGACATCTTCGACTGAACATTCATTCTCGGTGACCTATCGCTATCACATCGATGCCGCCTATTGCGATATCTATGGTGGCGCGCTCCCATCGCATGCGTGCATGGACACGCCGCTGCCCGAGGACACTTCCGAGGACCGTCCACACATTGCGTTTACACCGTACCTGCGACAGTTGACGGAGCGTGTTATTGACGGGCTCGATGATCCGCTCGATCGCGCTCGTGCTATCTATGATTACCTGACACAGCATATCGACTATCGCTATCAGCCACCGTACCTGCTTTTGGGGTCTATTGCCGACGACTGTGCACACTCGCTCCGCGGCGATTGCGGCGTTATGGCGCTCACGTTTATCACCATGTGCCGCATCGCGGGCGTGCCTGCCCGTTGGCAGAGCGGCCTGTATGTTGCGCCCGATTCGGTGGGGCCGCACGACTGGGCAGAGTTCTATACGCCACAGACCGGTTGGCTTAACGCCGATGTTTCGTTTGGTTCCTCTGCGCGCAGAATGGGGGAGGAGTGGCGCCGTCGTCACTACTTCGGCAATCTCGACCCGTGGCGTATGGTGGCAAATTGTCGGTTCCAGGCAGGGTTTGAACCCGTCTTCGACGGTATGCGCGAGGACCCCTACGATAACCAGATGGGCGAAGCCTCGGTTGACGGTCGTGGGTGCCGCCGGCGCGAGATGCTCCGTTCGGTCGAGCTCATCGAAATGCTCGAAGTTCCATTTTCGGACTAATCAGCAGAAAGCTGTGATAAACTAACTCACGCATTACGTGCCCGAGTGGCGGAATTGGCAGACGCAGTGGACTCAAAATCCACCGTTGGCAACAACGTGCGAGTTCGAGTCTCGCCTCGGGCACCATACATGCAAGTGAGCGTTCAAGGGGGTTGCGGCCCCCTTTTTCGTGCCGAACTCGCGTGAGCGCGCGAAGCGTTAAGCAAACAGGCCTGTGGCCTGTTTGTAGCGGAGCGTGGCGAGGGCGCCACGCGCCCGAAGCCCGGGGCTTCGCGAAGCGAAGGCCCTTCGAGTCTCGCCTCGAGCACCATACATGCAAGCGAGCGTTCAAGGGGGTCAAGGTCCCTTTTTCGTGTACGTAATGTGATAACGCGCTGTACGTGTTATTATTCGCAAGGCGTTGTTCCCGCAATGCCCTAAAGAGGAACCTGAGGGTTCCCACCTTTTGGCGCCAATGAGCAGCTGACTGGTCATACAACTTAGATTCCCTTCCTCAAATCGAGGAAGTCTATGTGTACGACCTGGTTGCTGAGAAGCGCCGGGTTATTTTTTTATGAATGGAGGTAGGGAAAATAGCTAAGTCTGATGACACCCGCATCAACGACGAGATCACTGCATCTTCGTGTCGTTTGATTGGCGTCGATGGCTCTCAGCTCGGCCTGTTCGCCATCCGCGATGCCCAGCGCGTCGCCGACGATCAGGGTCTCGACCTGGTCGAGATCGCTCCCAACGCGGAGCCGCCGGTCTGCAAGGTCATGGACTACGGTAAGTTCAAGTACCAGCAGGCCATGAAGGCCAAGGCTGCTCGTAAGAACCAGTCCAAGGTCGAGGTCAAGGAAATGAAGTTCCGACCCAAGATCGACGTTGGCGACTACGAGACCAAGAAGGGCCACGTTCTGCGTTTCCTCAAGAAGGGCGCACGCGTTAAGATCACCATCATGTTCCGCGGCCGTGAGATGGCTCACCCGGAGCAGGGCCTTAACGTTCTCGAGCGTCTCGCCGAGGATCTCAAGCCTTACGCTACGGTCGAGTCCAAGCCTAAGATGGAAGGCCGTAACATGCTTATGCTGCTCGCCCCGATTAAGGGCGCCTTCGATGAGGATAAAGCGGCAAGCGATAGCAAGTAACTAGTGTTCTGTAACCGATTAAGGAGTATTTCATGCCTAAGATGAAGTCCCACAGCGGCACCAAGAAGCGTTTCCGCAAGACTGGTACCGGCAAGCTTATGCGCGCCAAGGCTTTCAAGAGCCACATCCTGAGCAAGAAGTCCACCAAGCGTAAGCGTGGCTTCCGTCAGGAGACCGAGATCGCCGCTGCCGACCGCAAGGTCATCAAGTCGCGTCTCGCCTAAGTTCGCGTTCCCGTTTTTCGTTTTACCGTCTAGGAGTTGATAGAACATGGCACGTATTAAGCGCGCTGTTGCCGCCAAGAAGAAGCGCCGTACCGTTATGCACCGTGCGAAGGGTTACTACGGTGCCGCTTCGCGTACTTACAAGCATGCTAAAGAGCAGGTCCAGCACTCCCTGCAGTATCAGTATCGTGATCGCCGCAACAAGAAGCGCGAGATCCGTTCTCTCTGGATCACCCGTATCAACGCTGCTGCTCGCCTGAACGACATCTCTTACTCTCAGTTCATGCACGGCCTGAAGGTTGCCGGCATCGAGCTCGACCGCAAGGTCCTGGCTCAGATGGCTTACGAGGACATCGAGTCCTTCAACGAGCTGGCTGCCATTGCCAAGAAGGCTCTCGAGGCCTAATAGATTCTCTTGAATCGCTAGGGGAGTGTCGCGTTGTGCGCGGCGCTCCCTCTTTTTATCTGAAGCGCGGTTTACATTGCTAAAAGCGCGGGTAGATAGACACTTACAGGTGACCGATCTCTATATATTTCTAAACCAAAGGGTCATCATCTGATACGTGCGGAAGATCCGCACCAGTCTTTCTATTAGCTATAGAAAGCGATATGTTGTGTAGGACTTGTGAAGAGTGGAATTGACGACCCACAGGGCTTCGCGGTCTGGCAATATATCTCCTTGCCGCGCGGCCCGGTCGGACCGGATCAGCCGCA
>CAJMOX010000002.1:0-252384 GCA_905215135.1 uncultured bacterium | reverse complement strand
CCCCCGAGAGGTCCGCGGGCGCGGGCTCGCCGTAGCGCGAGCGCGGCGCGGTGACGTAGCGGTGCGCCGCAACCTCCCTGGTCACGGTCGAGGGCGACCTGCCGAGCTCCGCGGCGATCTCGCGAGCGCTGCGGTTGCGGTCGAGCATCCTCTCGACCGTGTTCCTCTCGTGCCTCGTGAGCCTCCCGTACGACCTTCCGGACGGCTTGGGTCTGGACATGCCGGCCTCCCTCCATCGCGGGCCGGGGGATTCCGGCCCCTCTGGGGTTGCCTACCCGGATTCGCGCCTCAGGACTCAGCGCAACGCGTTGCGCTGAGTCCTGAGGCTGTTGCAATGAAAATGAGAATCAAGGAGGTTGCGCTCAGCTTTTAGAAGCGGCATTGTCGATTGTCCAAAATGTCATTCGTGGGTAGAATAGTGTCGACGGCAGCCCAAGTTCTGGAAAGCTGGGCAGCGCCGTTGCTTGTTTTAGGGGGTCAACGTCTTAACGGCGGCGACCCCTCTTACGTTGCTTCGAACGTTGCTTGAGTGCCTCGGAAAGTCCGATAAGCGTCGTGAGGAGCGAGACCAAAGCGGTCAGGAGCTTCACGAAATCAATCAAATCGGTCATGGGCATCACCTCCCATCAGATGGAGGGCGCTGCCCGGCACATGGAACTGCCGTCAACGATACCGATTCTATCAAAGCGCAGTTAGATATGCGAATGTTTGTTCGTATTTCAGAAGATCGGAGCTCGGGTATGGCGAAGGAACAGTTCCTTTGCCATACCCGAGCTTGTCGCCGAACTGCCACCTACATTTTTCGAGTTATTCGGCCACGCTACTGGTTCTGTATAAATGCACCGCCGGGATTATCTGAGGGTTTTTGTCCTTATTTGAGCGTATACATGCCCATTTGCGCACTTACGTCACCGAATCAAACACCATTAGAGGCATGAATGTTCCCGAGAGGGCATCTTTAGCCATTTAACGTCCTCCGACAGGCCGAATAACTCGAAATTTGTTGGTGGCAAAAGCGTAATAGTCCTATACGCCAAAAGCCGGTATCTCCCATGTGACAAAGGGACAGTCCCTTTGTCACATTATTCGATGATGGTGCGGGAGTTCTGCGTGCGCATGGTGGCGAGCATGTGTTTGGGGACGGCGTGGACCATGCAGCTGCCGATAGTTGCGCTCGCGGCGACCTTGGCTGCATCGCTGCCGTTTTTGGTCGCGTAGCTGTGGCGGAAACGCTTGAGCATGGCGATGTCGTTGCCGCCGTCTCCATAGACCGCGACCTCGTCCTCGGCAATACCGTAGTAGCCCGCCAGCCAGGCCACGCTCTCGCCCTTGTTGCATGCCACGTCCGTGATCTCGAACATCACCGGATCGAACGGCGCGTTGACCACATGGTCCGAGCGCTCGGCAAGATATGCCTTAAGGTCACGCTCCAACTCGGGCGAGGTCACACGGCAGTTGATCTTGCACACATCGTGGCGCAGGATGTCACCAATCGACTGGTCGAAATACTGTTCCTCGTGATACCCGCCACGCGCACGCATGCCACGCATCACGATGCGCTTGATAGGACTGTCTTTTTTAAAGCCCGCCTGATGCATCTCGAACGAACCGCTCGAGTACATGCCATCGGGCGTGGAGCAATCAAAGCAAATGTCCGGAAACGCCTTGAGCAGTTCCTCAGTGACTTGCGGATCGATGGTCCAGGTCTTGAGCACCTCACCATGGCTGTCGCGCACGATGGACCCATTGGAGCAGCAGGCGTCAAGCGCCAGGCCCGTAAAGCCATGCTCGCCGATCGGCAACGTCGAGCGTCCAGTCGCGGGAACCACATGCAAGCCAGCCCCGGTCAGCTCGCGGATGGCACGGCGGATGGTCCCATCCGCCTCATGCAGTGCGTTCAGCAGCGTTCCGTCTAAATCACTCGCGAACATCTTGATCATGAGCGTGCCTCTCCTTCGTCTGCACGATATTGTAGACGAGAACGGGCGTGCCCCAAGAGAGGCACGCCCGTCAGGCGAAAGATTGTCCTACACCGCGGCGGGGCCGTGCTCGCCGGTGCGGATGCGGATGACTTCTTCGACCGGCTCGACCCAGATCGTGCCATCTCCAACGGTGCCGTAATCTTGGAAACGGAGCGGCAACGGACGCGAAACCAACGGGAAATACGCAAGCAAGGGAGCCGTGAGCGCGCCCGTCCCAGCTAGCGCCGGAACAGCTCGCGGGCTCGGTCGCGGAGGTCGGTAGCTCGAATGACACCCTCGTAACGATTGATGCGCAGACGCGGGAAGGCGTTAAAGAAGCGTAGGTCGCGGCGGCTGAGTGACACGCTCGGTACCGGGCGGCTCATGCGCTTGCCGGCAAGGCGACGACCGAGCGACGGACGCGGCATACTCGGCGCGGCATCGGCCACGCGGCGGGCAGCGAGCGCCAGGCCGCGAGCACCATCCGAGATAAACGTCGGCATCGAAGTCTTCTCGCGCAGGGCATCGAGCGCCGCGTCGCCCAGCTCGGCCAGCCAAGCGTTAACGGCGCGACCGCGGATATGCGTCTGCGCCACCGAGTCAATCGCCGAATCGGGAATACGTTCGAGCATAGAGTCGGAGGCGTCGGCAAGCGACTCATTGATGCGGTCGGCAAGGTCGGCACGCACACGCTCAAGCTGATCGGACAGACGCCGCCAGCTCGCCAACGAGCACACCGCATCGACCATCATCGCGACCGCGACGATAAAGGCGGCCAAGCGCACGATTAGCACCGGCAGATGGCCAAGCAGCCCCAGCAATGCCGGCTCCACTAAACGGCAAATACACAACGCACCCAAGCCAAACGCGCAGGCCCAGTACAGGCAGATGCGTCCGTGCAGGTTAAACGGCAGATGCGAGTAATCCCAAAACCGGGCACCCGTCGTTTTTTCCAACAGCACGCCCACGCTATATTCGATCACGCTGCATACGAGCGCGGCAGCGACAAACTGGCTCGAGGCGTCTGGGATTCCACGCAGCAGCAACCAGCACGCAATGCCGCCCGCACCGTAGATGGGACAACACGGCCCTAGCAAAAAGCCGCTGTTGGCAAAGCGTCCGTGGTTGAGCATGGCGCAGACTGTCGACTCCCATACCCAGCCGCAAAAACCGTAGAAGGCAAACGAGAGTACCAGCGCCGAGAGCGGACAGGCGGCAAGCGTCGCGCCGTCAAATGCCATGTCGATCGCGGTTCCCACCGTCTACCCACTCCTCTTTTCGTTCGATTCTTTGCTCGAGCCGTCACTCGGGCCCTCGTTCAAATCGTTCGCGCCGCCTTTGCGCGGCAGACGGCCGGCAATCGTCTCGCGCAGTGCGCACCATTTATCCGCCAGGCACACAATCCATGCCTCACGACACGTCGGCGGCACCGGTACCAGCGGAAACATATGCCGTACGATAATATTCCGCTCGCGCGGCGTCAGCTCAAAATCTTCCTCCGCACGCGCCAAGGCAAAAAACGGGTGACGAAAGCCATGCAGTCGATGGCTTGGGTCGGGATCGTGCCAGTCATAGAGAAAGTAATCGTGCAGCAGGGCCCCGCGCAGCAGCGATAAGCGGTCGACGGAGATACCGACGCGGCCCAGGCGCTCGGCAAAGGACAGACTTGCCCGCGCTACCGAGGTCACATGCGTATAGACCGTCACATCGCCATGTTGGATAAACTCATGCATCAGGTCCAAGCGGCCCGCCTGGGCAAGCTGACGGGCGGCATCGTCGACCTCGCGCGCGATTTTCTCGGCACGAACGGTATCGGACATGCGGCCTCCTTCCGGCGGCGCTCGGCGGCAAGCCGCGGCCTGCGCGCAATGAATAAAATCATCATCGAATTTACCAGTATGGCATCGGACAAAACGTTTTGCCCCACCAGTTGGCGAATTACCGCGCCGCCGTCACATATCAAACGCCAAAATGTGCGAGACTGTCTTGTGCAATTGTGCCGGCCGAGGGAGTGCCGGCGCACGATTCGCATGGAGTAACCCACAACGATGCTGCTTACGCAAACGACAACGCCCGAGGACGTCAAGGCTCTCGATCGCGCCGAGCTTCCGCTGCTCTGCGGCGAGATCCGCCACGCCATCCTCGAAAGCTCCGCCGCCGTCGGCGGGCACGTTGCCCCCAACCTGGGCGTCGTTGAGCTTACGGTTGCGCTCCATCGCGTGTTTAACTCCCCCATCGACAAGATTGTCTTTGATGTTTCGCACCAGACCTACGCCCACAAGGCGCTGACTGGGCGCGCGTACACTTATATCGACCCGGCACGCTACGGCGAGGCCTCTGGTTTTGCCAATCCCGACGAGTCCGAGCACGACCTGTTCGCCATGGGCCACACCTCCACGTCGGTGAGCCTGGGCTGCGGCTTGGCGCACGCTCGTGACCTGGCGGGCGATGCGTACAACGTCATCACCATCATTGGCGACGGTTCGCTTTCGGGCGGTCTGGCGTTTGAGGGCTTTAACAATGCCGCCGAGCTCGACAGCAACCTGATCATCATCGTCAACGATAACGACCAGTCCATCGCCGAAAACCACGGTGGCCTGTATCGCAATCTGGCCGAGCTACGCGCCAGCAACGGCACCTGTGAGCGCAACGTTTTCCGCGCGATGGGGCTCGACTACTGCTATCTGGACACCGGCAACGATGTGTTGGCCCTGGTCGACACGCTGCAGGAGCTGCGCGATATCGATCATCCCATCGTGCTGCACGTCTCCACCGCAAAGGGCAAGGGCTTTGAGCCAGCCCAGAGCGACCCCGAGCGCTGGCATCATGTGGGTCCGTTTGACATGGCGACTGGGCGCAAGCTCTGCCCGGGCCATCCGAGCGAGCCTGCGCCGCGCACCTATGCCGACATTACGGGCGAGGCGCTCAGCGCCGTCATCGAGCACGATCCGCAGGTCGTGGGCATCACGGCCGCCACGCCCTACATCATGGGCTTTACACCCGAGCTTCGCGCCGCCGCCGGCAAACAGTTCGTCGATGTGGGCATTGCCGAGGAGCACGCCGTGACCTTTGCCACCGCGCTTGCGCGCTCGGGTGCCAAGCCAGTCTTTGGTGTGTACGGCACGTTTTTGCAGCGCGCCTACGACGAGCTGTGGCACGACCTGTGCCTCAACGATGTCCCCGCAACCATCCTGGTGTTTGGCGCGTCGATCTTTGGCACCACATCCGAGACGCACCTTTCGTTCTTTGATATTTCCATGCTGGGCGGTCTTCCCAACATGCGCTACTTGGCGCCGGCCTGCATGGAGGAATATCTGTCCATGCTGAGCTGGTCGCTCGACCACCGCGAGCATCCTGTGGCGATCCGTGTGCCGGGCATTGGCCTGGTAAGCCGCCCCGATCTGGCGCCTGCCGAGGGCGACGATTACGGCGTCGCTCGCTACAACGTCGTGCGCCAGGGCCGCGACGTTGCCGTGCTCGCGCTTGGCGATTTCTTTGAGCTGGGCGAGCGCGTGGCAAACCGTCTGACTGCCGAGTACGGCATCGAGGCCACGCTCGTCAACCCGCGCTTCGCAACCG
Organism: uncultured bacterium; assembly: GCA_905215135.1. GTDB lineage: Bacteria > Actinomycetota > Coriobacteriia > Coriobacteriales > Coriobacteriaceae > Collinsella. The sequence goes on along the minus strand of CAJMOX010000002.1, from coordinate 246,844 downwards.
AACTCGACCGCGAGTTCCTCGACAGCCTTGCCGCCGAGCATCGCGTTGTCGTCACCCTCGAGGACGGCGTCTTGGACGGCGGTTGGGGCGAGCGTGTGGCGTGTTACCTGGCCTGCACGCCCGTGCGCACGCGCACCTTCGGCATCGCCAAGGGCTTCCCCGACCGCTACGACCCCAACGAGCTGCTCGCTCAGAACGGCATGACGGTCGAGACCATGGCCGCCGAAGCCGTGAGACTACTCAACGAGTAAGAAAGCCTCCGCAAGGGAAGCATCCCTGCGGAGGTTTTTATTTTCGCGGCGCGATTATCTCAATCTGTAACATCTAGGGCCCGAATTCCCGTCTAACTGTTACAGATCTAGATAAGACGTCTTAGTCCCAAACCTTTATCTCAATCTGTAACAGAAAGGGAGCTTTTGTCCGTCTAACTGTTACAGATCGAGACATTCGAATCCCCCTGAAGAGAAAATCTCAATCTGTAACAGTTACTCGGCAAAAATGGCTGCAGATGTTACAGATCGAGACAAAACAGCAAGGCATGCCGCTGCATCGGCCAGAACCACCACAAAGGTGCCTGTCCCTTTTTGGTAGGTAGAATAACCCATAAGGTAAGTATGTTTCTGAGTTATTTCGTGTTGACCCATTTGAGTGGGATAGGGTATAACTCTACTCAACCGCTAGGGATTTTATTGAGAAAGGTGTTCTACCATGAGCAAGAACCTCTCCCAGCAGGTCGTTCTCGACCGCCGCGGCTTCGTCGCCGCCACCTTCGCAACCGTCGCCGGCCTTGGTCTTGCCGGCTGCTCCGACACCAGCACCGAGGCCGACAAGGGTTCCGCCGGTTCCTCCAAGAGCTCCGAGGATACCGAGGTTTCCGCCACGCTCGACGCCAAGGCATTCGACAAGCTCGTCAACGACGGCCCCAAGGCCGATGACGACGCCATCGCCGCCAGCACCTGGGCTACGGCCGTCAAGGATGCCGGCGTCTTTACGATTGGTGGCGTCCAGACCTCCACGCTCTTCTCCCTCCTCAACGAGAAGGACGGTCAGACCCGCGGCTTCGACGCCGGTATCGCACAGCTCCTGTCCAACTACATTCTGGGCGAGAACAAGGTCGAGATCACCCAGGTGACCTCGGACACGCGCGAGTCCGTCCTGCAGAACGGCCAGGTCGACGCTGTCTTTGCCACCTACACCATCACTGACGAGCGCAAGAAGCTCGTCTCCTTTGCCGGTCCCTACTACTACACCCAGCAGGCTATCCTGGTGCTCGCCGACAACGACGACATCAAGAGCGTCGACGACCTGGCCGACAAGAACGTCGCCGTCCAGTCCGGCTCCAACGGCCCCGCCATCCTGGAGGAGTTCGCCCCCAAGGCCAGCCAGCAGGAGTTCAAGACCGACGAGGAGGCCCGCCAGGCACTCCAGCAGGGCCGCGTTGACGCCTACGTCATCGATAACAACATGCAGCAGAGCGCCCTGGTCCGCGAGCCCGGTAAGTACAAGATCGCCGGCAAGCCCTTCGGCAGCAAGGAGCCCTATGGCATTGGCCTGCCACTCGATTCCGACGGTGTCGCCTTTGTCAACGACTTCCTTAAGAAGATCGAGGATGACGGCACCTGGACCGAGCTGTGGCAGATCTGCATTGGCGACCGTACGGGCGACACCAATGTTCCCGAGCTGCCCGAGATCGGCGCCTAGGCAGCGAGCCTAGTAACGGCCGCTACGAAACCATACGGAAACGCACGATGCGCTTTATTGCGCTAAACTGTTTCCTCACTGAGTTGTCGGGGCTTCCGTACACACGGGAGCCCCTTTCCTTACCGGCGGGAGGTCCGCATGAGTCTCTCCGAGCTCTGGTCGCTCTATGGCCAGAACTATATCGACGCGCTGCTAGCAACCTGGGGCATGACGCTTGAGTCGTTTGCCATCGCCATGGTGCTGGCCGTCGCCGTCACCGTGATGCGCGTGTCGCCGCTCAAGCCGCTGCGCGTCTTTGGCGACCTGTATGTCCAGGTCTTCCGTAACATCCCCGGCATCGCGCTGCTCATTATCGTCGTCTATGCGCTGCCCCCGCTCAAGGTCGTCCTGCCCTACCGCACCTGCGTCATCGTCGCCACAGTGCTCTTGGGTTCTGCCTTTGGCTCCGAGAACTTTATGAGCGGCATCAACACCGTCGGCGTCGGTCAGGTAGAAGCCGCCCGTTCGCTCGGCATGAGCTTCAACCGTATCCTCGCCAAGATCGTGATTCCGCAGGCGCTGCGCTCGAGCGTGCTGCCCATGACCAACCTCTTTATCGCCGTCATGCTCACCACCGCGCTCGGCAGTCAGGTACCGCTTAAACCGCAGGAGCTCACCGGCGTGGTGAGCTACATCAACACGCGCTCGCTCGGCGGCGTCGCCGCGTTCTTTATCTCGGCGCTTGGCTACCTGGGCACGGCCTTTGTGGTGAGCCACATTGGCAACTACATCGATAAGAAGGTGAGGATCCTCCGATGAGTAAACATTCCTCCCCTGCACTTACCATGCGCGATGCGCTCTACGAGGCTCCCGGCCCCAAGATGCGCGCCAAGATTCGCGTCGGCACCGCCATCTCACTTGTTGCCGTGGCCGCGCTCATCGCTCTGGTACTGCAGCGCTTTTACGTGACCGGCCAGCTTTCGGTCCATTACTGGTACTTCTTTACGCACCTCACCACCTGGAAGTTCCTGCTTGCCGGTTTTGAGGGCACCGTTAAAGTCGCACTCACCGCCGGCGTCATTGCGCTGGTACTGGGCTTAGCCCTTATGCTCGGCCGCACCAGCGACATTAAGCCGCTGCAGCTGGTCTGCCGCGTGCTCACCGATTTCTTCCGTGGCGTGCCGAGCCTTCTGTTCATCTACTTCTTCTTTTTGGTGCTGCCCCAGTACAAGATCGCACTGCCGTCGTTTTGGATGCTCACGCTTCCCGTCGCGCTCGCTGCGGCCGGCGTACTGGCCGAGATCTTCCGTGCCGGCGTCAATGCCGTGCCGCGCGGCCAGGTCGAGGCCGCCCAGGCGCTCGGTCTCTCCAAGGCTAAAATCACCTTTAAAATCGTGCTGCCGCAGGCCATTCGGTTTATCATTCCGTCGTTGATTTCGCAGCTTGTGGTCGTCGTCAAAGACACCACCGTCGCCTACGTGGTGAGCTACCCCGACCTTATGCAAAACGCCCGCGTGCTCATTACCAACTACGACGCCCTCGTGTCGGTCTACCTAGTGATCGCGGTCATCTATATCCTCATCAACGTCGCAATCAACAAGGCCGCTGTCTACGTTTCGCACAAGACCGGCGCGACCATCATTCGCTAACGATTTACCATTTCGAGTCATAAGGAGCCGAGCACCATGGCACAGAGCACTTCTTCTACCGGTAATCAGCCGCTGATCGAGCTCAAGCACGTCGATAAGCACTATGGCGATCTGCACGTCCTCAACGACATCAATCTCTCGGTCGACCGCGGCGAAGTCGTCGTCGTGATCGGCCCCTCGGGCTCGGGCAAGTCGACCATGTGCCGAACCATCAACCGCCTGGAAACCATCGACTCGGGCGAGATCCTCATCGAGGGCGAGCCTCTGCCGCAGGAAGGCAAGGATCTTGCCCGCATGCGCGCCGAGCTGGGCATGGTGTTTCAGCAGTTCAACCTGTTCGCGCATATGACGGTGCTGCAGAACGTCATGCTGGGGCCGGTCGACGTGCTGGGCGTGTCCAAGGAGGAAGCTCGTGAGCGCGCCATGGACCTGCTGAGCCGCGTGGGCGTTGCCGAACAGGCCGACAAGGTGCCCGCTCAGCTCTCGGGCGGCCAGCAGCAGCGCGTGGCCATTGCCCGCTCGCTCGCCATGCAGCCCAAGGCCATGCTCTTCGACGAGCCCACGAGTGCCCTTGACCCCGAGATGATCAACGAGGTGCTCGAGGTCATGGTCCGCCTGGCCCAGCAGGGCATGACGATGATCGTCATTACGCACGAGATGAACTTCGCCCGCCGCGTGGCCGACCGCGTCGTGTTTATGGCCGACGGCCAGATCGTGGAAACCGGCACGCCCGACGAGTTCTTCGACCATCCCCAGACCAAGCGCGCCCAAGACTTCCTCAACTCCATCAAGGGCCACTAGCCCAATTGCCATATCTGCTCGCCATGACCATCCAAACTCGAAAGCAACACCCATGATCGGAACTCGCACTTCATCGTCATACACCCCGCACCTCGACGTCGATCCCGCCGACCGCCCGCTTATCCTGGTGGCACCGCGCTGGGAAGAAGCGAAGCCCTTTTTGAGCGAAATGCTCTCCCCCAACGAGGAGATCGCGAGCGTCTTTGTCGACGCCATTCTTGCCGCCGGCGGCCTGCCGCTGCAGATGTCCATTACCGAGGACATCGAGGTCATCCGTCATTACGTGGAAATCGCCGACGGTATCGCCATTCCTGGCGGCCCGGACGTCAACCCCAAGCGCTGGGGCGATGAGCGCCCTTACGACCCCACGCTATGCTGCGAGATTCGCGATCGCTTTGAGTTCAAGCTCGTCAACGAGGTGCTCCGCGCCAAAAAGCCGCTCTTTACCACCTGCCGTGGCACGCAGCTGCTCAACGTCGCCACCGGCGGCACCCTGTGCATGGACGTGCCGAGCTTGGGCGCGCGCGAGGGCCGCACGCAGTGGCGCCATACCCATGTGCTCAACGACCCCGTGCATCCTGTCGAGGTCGTGCCGGGCTCGCTGCTGGAGCGCGCGCTTGGCGGACGCAGGCTCATCCAGACCAACTCCGCACACCATTGCTGCGTCGACCGCCTGGGCAAGAGCACGCGCCTGGTCGCCAAGGCAACCGATGGCGTACCCGAGTGCATTGAGGTCGAGGGACAGCCGTTCTGTCTGGGCGTGCAATGGCATCCCGAGTACACGTGGAAGACGCTCGAGACCGACTTTAACCTGTGGAAGTCGTTTGTCGAGGCAGCAGCAAAGGTTAAACAGGCCCGCTAGTTTGCAAGCTACACAAGTTAAAGCCTCCTAAGCCAGGGGGGGGGGCGGACAGCAGCCACGGTGCCCGCCCCCCTGTATTTGATACGCTCGGTATGTTTATCCCTCACAAACAATCAAAGAAATCTCGACCGCAATCGGTCGACCGTAAAGCAGATGGCAAAAACGCTTGCTACGTTTATGAGGCAGTCAATTAAAATCGAAACGCATTGACCGTCCCCCAACGGGGTCACGCCGCAAATCCACATGAGCATCGAGGCTGGAAGCGGAAGCATGGAATTGGCTCCGACCTGTATGTAGATCGTTACGACGTTGACAAGCAACAGCATGCCAATAGGACCGAAGCCGGATCCAAAATAGGAAACAACGATCACGCAAGAGACCACGTATGCAAGGCAGACCGCACTCGCCAGAAGAAGTCGATCGCAAAACATATTCAGGTTGAAATACTGTTGAGCATCCAAAACGATTGCGCAGTTAAGACAGTACAAAACGACACTTGACAGGATAAACGCGCCCAATAGGGCGAAAGAAGACAGCATCACTCGCGCAACGGTAACGCACGCCCGCTTCCCTCCCCGAGCCTCCGACAGCCCCCACGGTTCCTCGACAAAGCTCGAACTGGCAAAGCGTGGGACAACGCAAGGCGCGATAAGCGGAAAGAACAATGCATGAGCCAACGGGGCCACATTGAACAGCAAGCCGCGAAAAACCTCTGCATTACCAAATAGAAGGGCGTCCTCTGCCGACAGTTTAAGCGTCGGGTCTGGGAAAAAGCCCAAGAAACTGCCCTCGCGGAGGCTACAGAACCACATCGGGAAAGAATTAAGCTGCAATATCACCATGTACGCATAAATTACCAGGATTAAGGCGTACGCCCATTTGCTCACATGCTTCAATTCTGACTGGAGAAGTCTTTTAATCTGACGAGCCATTGAGCACACCCCCAGCGCGAAAGCTCAAGAGAGCGTAAATCAATACCGATAGACAGCTGGCTGCCACGCCATATCCCAGAAGCGTCAGCTGCCCCATATCGCTATACCCAAGGGCACATCCGACTCCAAGGTACGGCCCCGGAAGGAAGAAGATCCATCGCAAGGATGGTATAGGTGCCTGAAGGAAGGCTCCGTAGAGCGTCAAGCTCATGACAAATCCGACTATCACCACGGCCCCACTCAATACAGCGCTGCCCGTTATCCGATAGATGGTCACCGTCTCCAGCGCAACCGATATCACCAATACGGCGTTGACTATCATTGCAGGCAAAAATACAGTTAGTATGTTGTGCGAGTAGTTATGCCCTCCACGTATTATGGCTATTGCAAAAAGAAGAAGGCAAAGCGCGCTATACGCTGCGCCAATTATTAAAGCAGACGAAAATGCATGGGCTAGAGCCCCATAAAAGCGGTTGAGACCTCTTGCCGAAGAAATTCGGTGCCCCTCTTTATAGCCATGCTCCTGTAAAAGCACCAAACAAACGATGAGTGGAACGAACAGGGATGTACCGGCAAAAGCGCTGCGCGCAAGGGACTCATCAGGCGCAGAAGGATCGATTGCATTCCAGAGGAAACCAATATCCTCCCCACAAACGCCATAGCCAAAGGCGAGCAACGTTGTTCCGTTTTTTAGAAAGATGCCGAAGAGAAGGCCGAACGCCAGCATAAGCGCAAGACCAAACTTCGCCGGAAATATCCTGTGCAAACGCATCATATCTGCCTTTATGGGATGGATCGCCCGCTTCATAGCGAGACCGCCTTCATCAAGCGCCTGTAATACTCTTTTAGGGATGGCGCCTCATCCCTTATGACGTCCATCGATTCCTTTTTTAGCAGTTCAACGTCATGAAGAAACAGGCAGCTTGTTGCAACCGATGCCAGCTCATCCAAGTCGTGGCTAGAGATAAGCATGGTTTTGCCCTGCTCCCGATTCAATCGACCGATAAGGGCCCATATACTCTCGATGCCCAACGGATCCAATCCATTTGCCGGCTCATCGAAAATTAGTACGTCGGTGTCGCCCAATAAAGCCGTAGCTATATCCAGTCGCCGTTTCATTCCCAGAGAAAAACTGCTCACGCTCTTTTTCTCATCGACGTCCAGCCCGACTAGGCCCAAGACGCGAGGAACCTCACGTTTCTCATCGAGTCCCCATTCCGCACATCGGATCCGAAGATTCTCAGCCGCACTGAGGGATTGGTATGCTCCGCAGGAATCTGGCACATAGCCGACACGCGTCCGCATCAAGCTCAGCTCTTTTTTCGACTTGCCTCCAAAGAGCTCCACGCTCCCCGACGATGGCTCACAGAGGCCCAGCACTATTTTAATAAGCGTGCTTTTGCCCGCCCCGTTTGCACCAACAAGGGCGCAAAGCTCAGACTGATCCACCTCGAAGGAAACGTCATGCAAAACGCGGCGCCTCCCATAGCGCTTTGACACCCTTGATAGCCTTATCGTCGATGCGTTCATTGGCCTCCCGTTCCGCTTGATAGCAAAACCGCTCATATCGTTCCTTCTTTACTTTATCGTTTTCCATAGTTGTTATTGTTTTTCGATAACTCAAATTTGCCAAGATAATCTAAAAGAAAGAACCCGTGTTAGACACGGGTCCCTTCACGCTGATATTTCGTTTTAGTTGTTCGCCTTAAGCTACTCGTCGCTCAAATCGACAGCAAAGACTGATGTCGGAAGCGACGCCTCATTGCCTCCGCCGTCCCGCATCTGCCTCACAACGTTTTTTGCACGCTCAACAATAAGCTCCTCAAGCTCTTTCTCACTCACGCGCTGAATAATATCTCCCGGTTGACAATCAAGCTCATCACAGATATCGAGGAGCGTCTTTAGGCGAATAGCTTTTATCTTTCCGTTTCTAAGCTTTGAAATATTAGCCGGAGTATGCCCCGTCGCCCGAATCAGATCAGCACTGGTCTTTCCGGTCTTAAGCAGCTGCGTCTCAAGCTCGATGATGAGATAGCTCATGTTTCCTCCTACACAAGCTCGTCAGACTGCTCTTGGAGCAGCGAGGCATAACTCCAGATCGCCGAGATAAATAAACAGACAACTGCGCCGATAAACGACCCCGCATCAAAGGTAGCGCCTTGGCAAATCTCAATAACGAAGGAATGAGGCACGATGTAAAGCTCCAGTCCGCCAATGGTGAGATTGACCGATCCATAGGCACCAACAAGCGAAACCGCGGCGTTAACAGCAAAGGCAAGCGCGAGAACACGGATAAGCCGCACATGCGTCTTGGTAAAGGGCGAGACGCCTCGCGAGATGTTACGGCTGATCCCGCACAGAACGACAAGCGAAATACCCATAACAAGCGCCATGCACAGTCCGCTTGGGATAACGATGCACCCGCCATCGAGAAGCGTCACGACACCGAAAGAATCGACAGAAGCAACGTTTGCAACCGCATACCAGATCACGTAAACAACCAACGCGGCAAAAGCGACGAGCATCCCTGCAAAAACGGCTGCCATGCAAAAACCGAGCTTCCTGATATTTTCGCCCGCCTTGGCCATACGCTGAACGCTGTTGGACATACACTCACCCTCATCGACTCTATCGTTATTCGAACGGTTTATCGAACAACGATATGGATTGCATGCGGAAAGCCCCGACAGTGTGCATAGGCAATTCACTAATCAGAAGAGGTGAGCGTGGATTTTTGGACACGTATCGAACGAGCGTGGATAATCTCCCACTTTGAGGCCGCCACCGGGCCTAAAACGGGAGATTATCCACGCTCATAGTCATCAAGGCTCACAGCCTCTTACTCGGCCGCCTCGCGCAGAGCCGACATCGTAGCCGCATATTGCTGCTGCAACGCATGCATCCCCTCGCGGGCGCCGTCAACGGCATCAGCGCCGCGCAGCGCTTCGGTTACCACGACCGCCGGCTCGTACAGATTATCGAATCCCAGGTTCTGGCTCACGCCCTTGAGCGTGTGCGCTGCCATAAACGCACTCTCGGCGTCTCCTGCCGCCATGGCAGCCTCCAGCTTGTCCATGCTCTCGTCATCCAAAAACTTGAGGGCAAAGCGGGCAAGCATTTCCCCGCCCATCAGCCGAGCGCACGCGTCGTCATAATTAGCGCCGATCTTCTCATACGCCTCACGCATGGAAATCATGGATTAAAAACTCCTTTGGTCAAACTAAATCGTGGGAAACGCGACGACGTCGGCGGGGCGTGCCAACGTCTCGGCAATTTGGTCTTGCACCTCGAGCAGGCAATCGAGCAGCAGCGGGTTAAAGGTGCCGCACTTACCGTCCAGGATCATCTGGATCGCCTCCTCGTGCGGGATAGCGTCCTTGTACACGCGCACGCTCGTCAGTGCATCGTACACGTCAGCCACCGAAACCACCTGCGCGGCGATGGGAATTTCGTCGCCCTTAAGGCCATCGGGATAACCCTTGCCGTCCCAGCGCTCGTGATGCCAACGCGCAATCTGGTACGCATATTCCATAAGCGCATTGCCGGCGTGATGGCTGCCCAGCTCGAGCAGCATGTTGGCGCCAATCGTGGTATGCGTCTTCATAATCTCGAATTCCTCGGGCGTGAGGCGCCCGGGCTTGTTGAGGATCGCATCGTCAATCGACATCTTGCCGATATCGTGCAGCGCCGAAGCCAGGGCGATCGTGGAGCGTTCCTCATTGTCGAGGGAGATCGTGCCGCTACGCTGGACCAGATAGCCAAGCAGCAGCTCGGTCAGCTTTTCGATGTTCGTAACGTGCCTACCGCTCTCGCCGTTGCGAAGCTCCATGACGCCGGCCATGATGTCGATGAGCATGCGACTGTTCTTGACGCGCTCGTTGTACTGTTGGGACAGCAGGTTCGTCAGGCGGCGCTGTTTGGCGTACAGGCGGATGGTGTTGCTTACGCGGCGGCGCACGACACGGGAGTCAAACGGGCGGTTGATATAGTCCGAGGCGCCCAGCTCGTACGCGCGCAGAACCGCATCATCGGAATCTTCGCTCGAAATCATGATGACAGGCAGATTATCGATACCCGATCGGCGCGACAGATCGGCCAGCACCTCAAAGCCGCTTATGCCCGGCATCACAATGTCCAGCAGCACGAGCGACAACTCATCGCCATAGCGGTCGACCATGTCGAGCGCCGCACGACCGTTATCGGCCTCGAGGATGCAATGCTCGTCCTTGAGCATCTCGCTGAGAATGGCTCGGTTCATCTCGGAGTCATCGGCGATAAGCACCAAAGGCTTTTCGCTTTGGAAGGCCTCGATGGAATCGGCATCGGTCACGACCGTACCGGCTTTTGCCTTAGCGCGGCTCAGTAACTGAGCAGCGCGGCCAACGCCCTCATCGACCGTCTCGCCATGAATGCGAACGCCACCAACACATGCCGCCAAGCTCACGTACTCATGGCCCGGAATAATCGTGGAATGAACGGCATCGGACACCTGATGCAGGCGACGGGTGAAGTCATCGGAGGGAATATTGGGCATGACAACCACAAACTTGTCGCAGCCATAGCGCACAAGCTCGTCAGTCGAACGGATTCCGCTGCGTATGGCTGTCGCCACAGCACCGAGCGCAAGGTCGCCGGCATGACGGCCACACGTATCGTTGAAGACCCTAAAATCATCAAGGTCGATCACCGCAACGCCGGCATTCACGCGGGTGCTACGGAGCTTTTCCTCGTAATATCGGCGATTGCGCACATTCGTCAGCACGTCGGTGTAGACAAGGTCCTCTTCTGCGGCCTCTTGCTCATCGATCGGACGCACCATCAGCAAGACGTGAGGCTCGCCCTCGACCTTTAGAGGGCGCAGACGGGCGCGGTACTCAATACCATCATTGAGCAGCTGCTCCGACACCTCATCGGAGTCTGCCAAGGCCTCAAGACTCGACTGACGCAGACAAGGGCAGCGATCGCCAGCGAGCAAGCAGTTAGGCTCGCTCTTAATCTGATCGGCCGACAGCAAACGCACCACAGGGTAGGTCTTCGCGACGCGGGCGACCTCGGCGGCAGCCTCCTCGTCGGTTAGATTGACCTCGTGATTATTGAGCATATGGGGGCCTTTCTATCGTTACGCACGGCAACGGCGCATATCAAATGGTACAAGGGTAACATCTGACAACTGCAGGCAAACGCGCGATTATCGTTACATTTTTATGACCTGGCAAATGGCGGTAATGGAGCCACGGGCGCACGGTTATGGGCGCATTCGTTAACAATGACGAAACGCTAGCAGTTCCCCTCCCCGCAGGTCATCGAGCGTGCTAACGCTCCAAGACATCGCGAACGGCGTTTGCCGCCGTAACGCGGCGATCGCGCAGACCGTTATGCGCGCCCGGGATCGTCACGAGAGGACAATCGAGATATTCGGCAGTCGCTCGCGTACCAGCCTCGCGGGGCGTACCAACCGAAAGCTCACCCAAAAACACGGCCGATACCGCCTTTGACGCGCGGGCGCGATCCCAGTCGGGAGCATATGTCATATTTGTTCCATATTCGTTCGCCATAAAGCAACGACCATTGCGCAGAGCATGTTTGGCTTCCGCCTCGGTCGTCCCAGGAGCCTCGGGGTCCAAGTCGCCGAGGGCTCCCAAGAAAAGACGGAGCGCCCTTGAAACCTTTCCAGCTGCAATCATATCGAGCAAAACCGGAGCCGCGCCCATGCCGACGCCTTCGGCCGACACAGCCGGCTCATGCAGAATCGCGCGGGCGACGAGATGTGGTTCGGTGCGAAGAAGCTCCAGCGCCACCAACGTACCGGCGCTGTGCGCAAGCACATTTGTCGGAGCGCCAACGTGTTCGATCACGCCCTGCAGGTCGGCGGCCTGAGCGGCAAGATCATAGCTGCCGTCTGCCGCTTCGCTGCTGTCACCACAGCCGCGACGGTCGTAGGCAATGACGCGGTAGTTGCGGCTGAGCTCACAAGCGATTCCGTCGAAAAATGTGCCGTCGACACAAGCGCCGTGCACGCACACCAAGGCAGGAGTATCAGGCGACACATCCGGGCCGGCATATTCGCGACAGGCAATCGTGGTGCCCGCATTCTCGACCGTAAAATCCATGTTGTGCCCCCATTATCAATGCCCATCCAGTTGCACGTCAGTACGGCTGGATGGTCCTGCACTGCCTTACGACTTGTTAACAGATTAACTGTACCCGACCTGAGACTTTTCATGGCACGGCATAATGAGCGACGTGAAAAAACGAAACTTGTAAAGCAAGGGCCCGCACCTTGCTTTGGAGCCGATGCTATGCTTAGGCGCAATAGTCTTGAGGAGCATATGCCTATGTCTACGTTTTTGAATGCCAGCCCCATCTTTGGGCCTGTTCGCAGCCGTCGCCTTGGTCTCTCGCTCGGCGTCAACATGATGCCGGCCAGCGGTAAGATCTGCACGTTCGACTGCATTTACTGCGAAAACGGCCTCAACGCCGAGCGCCCCTGCCATGAGCCGTACAACACAGCTGCCATGGTACTCGACGCGCTCGAGGCAAAGCTGCGCGAGATGGCAGCCGAGGGCGAACTCCCCGATGTGATCACCTTCGCAGGCAACGGCGAGCCCACCGCCGCACCGGAGTTTCCGCGGGCCATTGCCGGCGCCGTCGCGCTGCGCGACAAGCTTGCCCCAAACTCCAAGATCGCCGTGCTCTCCAACGGCACGCGCGCCGACCGCCCCGAGGTTCACGACGCGCTCATGATGGTCGACGACAACATTCTTAAGCTCGATACCGTCGACCCGGCGTTTATCCAGCTGCTCGACCAGCCCGTTGGCCCCTACGACGTCGAGCACCAGATCGAGACGTTCGCAAGCTTTGACGGTCACGTTATTATCCAGACGATCTTTTTAACCGGCGTGTATCAGGGCAAGTCCATCGACAACACCGGCGTGGAGTACGTTGCCCCTTGGCTCGCGGCGCTTGAGCGCATTCGCCCGCAGGAGGCGACCATCTACACGGTGGCGCGCGAAACACCGATCGCCGGCCTTGCCAAAGCAGCGCCCGAGGCGCTCGATGCGATCGCCGCACGCGTGCGCGCCCTCGGCATCCCCTGCCAGGTAAGCTACTAGCAAAACTACGCAGCAGCTAGTGCCCGCCATCCCGCCCCATCAGTTGCGGTGATATAGTTCCTGTTTGTGCTGTTAAACCGCTTAAATCGGAACTATATCACCGCAACTTTTATGGCCGCGTGGGTGGGCTATACTAGCTGCGAATGAAAGGAAGTTAGCCATGTTTGACAACGGACCCGTGCCCGGCCGCAACGACGCTTGCTGGTGCGGCAGCGGCAAAAAATATAAGAAATGCCATAGCGCCTTCGACGAGCGCCTCGAGCGCCTGTGGGAAGAGGGCTGGGAGGTTCTGCCCCGCACGCTCTACAAGACGCCCGCCGATATCGAGGGTATCAAGCGTTCGGCCGCCATCAACGTGGGCGTGCTCGACTACGTGGGCGAGCACATCGCCGCAGGCATGACCACCAACCAGATCGACCAGATGATCTACGACTACACCATCGAGCACGGTGGCACGCCGGCCGACCTCAACTATGAGGGCTATCCCAAGAGCGTATGCACCTCGATCAACGATGTGGTCTGTCACGGCATCCCCTGCGATACGGACGTGCTGCACGAGGGCGATATCATCAACGTGGACTGCTCCACGATTCTGGGCGGCTACTTTAGCGATTCGAGCCGCATGTTCTGCATCGGCGAGGTCTCGGCCGAGCGCCAGCGCCTGGTCGACGTGACCCGCGCCAGCGTGGAAGCGGGCCTGGCCGCCGTCAAGCCGTGGCTGCCGCTCTCTGTTATGGCCGAGGCTGTGCAAAAGACGGTAGAGGACGCCGGCTTTAGCGTGGTGCGCGAGTACGGCGGACACGGCATTGGCAAGGAGTTCCACGAGGACCCGTTTGTGGGCTTTACCACCGAGGCGCCCGACGTGGACACCATCATGGCCCCGGGCATGGTCTTTACCATCGAGCCCATGGTCAACGCCGGAGCGCCCGACATCAAGATCAGCAAGGGCGACGGCTGGTGCGTGCGCACCAAGGACGGCAGCGATTCGGCCCAGTGCGAGGTACAGCTCGTGGTGACCGAGGACGGCTACGAGCTGCTGAGCTGGTAGCCGTGGATGCGTCGGGCTTCACGATGGATATGTTAACCATCGCGAAGCCCGGCGTTTTTATAGCGTTTTGCCTGATAAAACCTGCCAAAATAAACCTGTCTTTTTTGGTAGGTCGAGCGGAGAGGACTGCTTGTGAACATTCTGGTTTTGTTGCCCGTCAACGACCGTCATCGCGCAATTCTTGAGTCGAGCGCTCCGGGCGAAGACTTTATCTACACGAGCGCCGACGCCGCCACGCACGAGCAGGTCGCCGATGCCGACGTGATCCTGGGCAACATCGACCCTGACATGCTCACGGCATGCGAGCATCTCCAGCTGTTGCAATTGCAGACCGCCGGCTATGACGACTACCTTGCTGCTGGCACCGTGCCGGCTGACGCCAAGCTGTCTTGCTCGATCGGCGCCTACGGTCAGGCCGTAAGCGAGCACATGTTTGCCATGGTGCTGTCAATGATGAAGCGCCTGCCCGGCTACCAGGACCTGCAGCGCGAGCATCGCTGGGAGGACTTGGGCCCGGTCACCTCGCTCAAAAATGCCAACGTGCTGGTGCTGGGCGCGGGCGATATCGGCGGCCACTTTGCCACGCTCTGCCGCAGCATGGGCGCACACGTCCGCGGCATCAAGCGCCATCCACTCGTCTACCCTATTGTGTTTGAGGACATGGACGGCATGGATGCCCTGCCCGAACGCCTGGCCGAGGCTGACATCGTTGCATCCTTTATGCCGAGCACACCCGAGACCCGCGGCCTGGCGAACGCCGAGTTCTTCGCCGCGATGAAACCGGGCACCTTCTTTGCCAACGGCGGCCGTGGCGATCTTGTGGTTGCCGACGACTTAGTTGCCGCTCTGGAATCGGGACATCTCGCCGGCGCCGCGGTCGACGTCACCGATCCCGAACCGCTGCCTGAGACAAGCCCCCTGTGGGATGCGCCCAACATGCTCATCACGCCGCACGTCTCGGGCTGGTTCCACCTAGCCGCCACGCTCAACAACGTCGTCGACATCGCCGCGGAGAATCTGCGTCACCTGCAGGCCGGCGAGACCCTGCGCTGCTGGATCGAACACTAAGAATTACGCCGTTTTACAAACGGCGTAATGAGCCGACGCTGCGAGCCCGTCTGGACGACAATCTGCCTTTCAACTTCGGCGGCATGACCAGAAGGTCAATGCCGCCTTGTTTCAAGGCACCTTGCTCGCCCAGACGGGCTCTCGCTGACTTTTGTTCAACCTGTAGGGACTGGCTGGCGCGGCCCTGCCTGGGGGCATTCGCTGACTTTTATTCGACCTGCAGGGTCTTCAAATTGCTAGAGCGTTGCTAAGTAATTCTTTGCGTCTTCTACGCTCATTGCTGCGACGGGTGCGTGTGAACAGAGTTTGACATCGTTGGTGACCAGTAGATCCGCCTGAGCACGTATCGCTGCCGCAATGATTAAATCGTCTTCGTAATCGCTATGGAGCTCACGCTGTCTGCTCGCCATCCATATGTCACTCAGGTCGCAGGGTACCGACGTGGCAAGTTGCGACAACACGTCGAGGCAATCCCATGCAAGTGATGTCGACGCCACGGCAGCATCTTGAGAAAGCGAGCCGTGCTCTCGCCGATACCATGCCTTATGTTCGCTTGAAATCAAATAAAACAGGTCTTTGGACGATGTCGCCGCATACAGCAAATCAACCTGCGCCGTGCATGCATCGCGTAAAAACTCAATCGCCACCGAACGACCACGTCGTGAGGGAATGAAGTAATCGAGCCACACGTTGGTGTCAACCAAGATGCGCTTTGGAGTCTCACTCATAGAGCCAGCTCATCTCCTCGCCATAGCGATCCGCATAGGCATTCCGTTTGAGCTCTTCGTCGTCCGATGGCTGAGCCTTGACCATATCGATTCCCGACTCACAGCAAGCGGCAGCGAACAGCTTCGACCCCTGATCCATAAGCTCGAGCTTACGTTTGGCGGCCTTTTCGCGCTCGCGCTGTTCCGCCCGGGCACGACTGGGCAGCAGGATATCCTCGAGCGCACCGGGGCGATCGGCCAGCGATGCTGCAAGCTGCCAGAGCGCTCGCACCGCTTGGCTCGGCGTCATACCGGCCTTGGAGAGAGCGGCGTCCCCACTCCTTTTAAGATCGGCATCGAGACGTACGTTGATCTGAGCGGCTGTTGTGGTCATGACCCCTCCTTAATACTTCAAAATATCATAAAGCTCTATGGTAGATACGTAAAGCATGTATAGCATTTATAAGCATTAGCCGTACTCTGTACACAAAAAGCCGCCGAGGCGCACTGCACCTCGGCGGCCACGTATCGCAGATCTAGTTCGGTTTCACCCTTTGCATTCGCCCAGATAAAACCTGCCAAAATAAACCTGTCCCTTTTTGGCAGGTTTTAGAGTTCCACGCTTTCGGCGCCGTTGATGGTCAGGTCACGCTCGTAGAAGGCGGTGAGGGCGCGGATGGCGTACATTACGTCGCGCACGCCGCCGGTCTCGTAGCTCGAGTGCATGGCAAGCTGCGGCAGGCCCACGTCCACGGCATGCATGCTCGCCTGCATATTGGACAGATTGCCCAGGGTAGAACCGCCGGCCATATCGCTCTTGTTGGCAAAGGCCTGCGTGGGCACGTCGGCGTCATCGCAAATGGCCTGGAACACCGCGCGGCTAAAGGCGTCGGTGCAGTAGTGCTGGTTGGCGGCCTCCTTGATGACGATGCCGCCGTTAAGCACAACCTGGTTGCGGGCGTCGCACTTCTCGGCGTGGTTGGGGTGCACGGCATGCGCGTTGTCGCAGCTCACGAGCATCGAAGCGGCAAGTGCGCGGTGGTACGACTCGTCATCGAAGCCCAGCGACCCGTTGATGCGGCGCAGCGCGTCGGCCAAGAACGTCGACATGGCGCCCTGCTTGGTCTCGGAGCCAACCTCCTCGTTATCAAAGCAGCAAAAGACCGAAACGTCGTGCGCATTCTCGGCACCCAAAAATGCCTGCAGCGAGGTGTAGGCGCAGGCCAGGTCGTCGAGCTTGGGCGTCGAGATAAACTCGTCGGCCCAGCCCCAAATACGCGCATCCTGTCGGTTGACCAGGAACAGATCGCGGCCCAAAATCTGCTCGGGCTCAACGTCCAGCTCGTCGGCGATCAGGGCGTCAAAGTCGCCCTGCTTAAGGTCACCAGCGCTGATGAGCGGGCACAGGTCAACGGCTCGGTTGGGAGCAAAGCCCTCGTTGACGCCACGGTTCATATGGATGGCAAGGCTCGGAATGATGGCAACTTCGCGCTCGGTAGCGAGCAAGCGGCTCTCGATACGGTCGCCCTCGCGCACCAGCACGCGGCCCGCAAGTGCCAGCGGGCGATCGAACCAGGTGTAGTCGATCATGCCGCCGTAGGCCTCGGTGTTCAGGCGCAGCGTCTCGCCCGCGCCGTCGAGCTCGGGCACGGCCTTAACCTTAAACGTCGGCGAATCGCTGTGTGACGCCGTGAGTTGAAAATGATAGTCGCCGGCAACGCCGTCCTCGCCCCACGTAGCGGCCAGGTCTTCGCCCACCTTAAAAGCGATGACGCTAGAGGTATTGCGCTGCGTGTAATAACGCCCGCCCGGCTCGATATCCCACGCTGCATTCTCGGGCAGGTAGGTAAAGCCCGCCTCGTCGAGCTCGGCCATAATGGTCGCCGCCGTATGAAACATGCTGGGGCATGCCTCGATAAAGTCGATAAGGTCGTTGGCAGCCTCGATATCGTCGGCCGTCACATGCGCGCGCTCGGGCGCTTCCTGATCCGTCATGCTCTCCCCTTTCGCTGGGCTGATGATCCCCTCCAGCATACCCCGCCACGCCAGCGCCGCACTCTTCATTCCGTGCTAAATTCCGCGCCGCTCACCAAGTTGAGCCATCATGCCCGCGCTCCTTTTGCGACAATTGCACTAACAGGACGAGAGGAGTCGTCATGAAGCCACGTAACATTGCCATCGCCTGCGGTGTCGCGGGAGCCGCCGTCGGCCTTGCCGCTGCCACCGGCATCGTTTACCGCAAGCAAATCAAGTCTGTCGCGTCGCTCAAACGCTTGACCGGCTACGCGGATGGCTATGACCTGTACGCAATCGACATTGCCTACGACTACGATCTTGATCGCATCATCGCCGCTGGCGTGCGCGACGACCGGGCCTACATCGATGCCGTGGTGGCGCAGGTGCTGCCCGGTGTGCCGGCACATGTCCAGGCGCCCCAGTTTGCCTGCAGCGCTTTTGTCGCCGTAGATGCCGAAGGCCGCGTGCGCACCGGTCGCAATTACGACTTTAAGGACGACACCTCGGCGCTGCTGGTGCGCAATCACCCGCGCGACGGCTATGCCTCCATCGGCTTTGCGGCCCTTAACAACCTGGGCGATAACACTCCGCTTGACTCCGTCGCCGGACGCGCCGCCGCACTCATGGGCCCGTTTGCCCAGCTCGACGGCGTCAACGAATATGGCGTGTCCATTGCCGTACTCACTCTGGATTCCAAGCCCTGTGACCAGGACACGCAACGCCCCGTCATCAACACTTCGCTCGCCATCCGTCTGGTGCTCGACCGCGCGGCCACCACGCAGGAGGCCGTCGACCTGCTTTCTGCCTACGACATGCACGCCATGGCCGGACGCGACTATCACTTCTTTATCAACGACGCCGCCGGTGACGCGCGGGTGGTGGAGTGGGATCCGCGCGATCCCGACCGTGCATGCAAGGCGACGCCCGTACGCCAGGTCACGAACTTCTACGCCTGCTATGGCGACGAAGTGCTGCCCAACCAAAAGAATGGCGAGCTAGGCCATGGTAAAGAGCGCGCCGCCGCAATCGCCGATGTCCTCGACGCCCATACCGGCGCCCAAGACGAGGCAGTCGCTTGGAAGGCCCTACGCGCTGCAGCGCAAGAGCCCAATCCGGAAGACATCACCAGCAACACGCAGTGGTCGGTCGTCTTTGACAACACCGAGCCTGCTGCCGCCATCACGCTGCGCCGCCACTGGGGCGACATCGACGCATTCGCACTGTAAGGAGCCAGGCCCGTCGACCTTACGCTCGCCTGACGTTGCTTACATTTCCATACGCTTGAGCTAACACGTTTTACCCCCGTATCAACAGTGTGCGGGGGTAAACTTATGCGCATGTTATAACTTGCCCGGAAGGATTCACCATGCTTAGGATCGGTCTTCTTACTAGTGGCGGCGACTGCCAGGCGCTCAACGCCACCATGCGCGGCATTGTCAAAACGCTTATGACCAATAGCGAAGAGCCTATCGAGATTTATGGCTTTGAGGACGGCTATCAGGGCCTTATCTACAGCAGGTTCCGCGTCATGACGCCCGCCGATTTTAGCGGTATCCTCACCCGCGGCGGCACCATCCTGGGCACGAGTCGCACACCGTTCAAGCGTCTGGATACCCCCGAGACCGATGGTGTCGAGAAGGTGCCGGCGATGGTCCACACCTATCATAAGCTGCAGCTCGACTGCCTGTTTATGCTGGGCGGTAACGGCTCCACCAAGACCGCCAACCGCCTGCGCGAAGAGGGCCTCAACGTTATCGCCCTGCCCAAGACCATCGATAACGACACCTGGGGCACCGAGCTGACGTTTGGCTTTACGAGCGCCATCGACGTCGCCACCAAGTGCATCGACGACATTCACACCACCGCCTCGAGTCACGGCCGCGTGTTCGTTATCGAGATCATGGGCCACAAGGTTGGCTGGATCCCGCTGTACGCCGGCGTCGCGGGCGGCGCGGATGTCATCTTGATTCCCGAGATCCCCTACGACATGGACAACGTCATCAAGACCATCGAGCATCGCATGGAGACCGGCAGCCGCTTTACCATCGTAGCCGTCGCCGAGGGTGCTATCTCCAAGGAGGACGCGGCGCTGTCCAAGAAGGAGTACAAGAAGAAGCTCGCCGAGCGTACGAGCCCGTCAATCGCGTACGACATCGCCAAGGAGATCGAGGCCAAGACCGGTCGCGAGACCCGCGTCGCCATCCCCGGCCACACGCAGCGCGGCGGCCAGCCCGACGCCCAGGACCGCATCTTTGCGACCCAGTGCGGCGTCGAGGCAGCGCTCGGCTGCCTACGCGGCGAGTTTGGCTACATGATTGCCCTGCGTGACGGCAAGATGTGCCACATGCCGCTCGAGGAGGTCGCCGGCAAGCTCAAATATGTCGACCCCCAGAGCGATCTGGTGCGCGAGGCCAAAGCGTTGGGCATCAGCTTCGGCGACGAATAGCCTCGGCCGAAACTGCTCTCATCGGAGGCCCCAGGGCTTTCCTCCCAAATCGTCCTCGGACATGTCAGGACCCCGCCGTGCGCTTCGCGCGGCGGGGTCCTTCCGTCCTGCGGAAAGATTTGGGATGTAAGCCCTGAGGCCTCCTGCGGTAACTAGGGAGGCCGAGGCTATTCGTCTTCTTGCTGCGGGTGCGTGGGCTGAGATTTTGGGATGTTGCAGGCTCTTAGCTGAGAGTGGCACTGACATTTGTCCTGAAATGGCTGGTCGTTAGGGGTTGCTACCGGTAGTTGCGGTAGGGTTGGGGCAGATTCTAACTAGAAATGGTGGTCGCTACCGGTTGTTCTCGGCATACTCGGCTCATTCGATTCGACCATCAAACGAAAGGAACCACCATGGATCTTGCGATGGCGCAGCGGCTCGTTGATCGCCGCAAGGCTGCCGGGCTTTCTCAGGAGGCGCTTGCCGCCCAGCTGGGTGTGAGTCGTCAGGCTGTCAGTAAATGGGAGCGCAGCGAATCCTCGCCCGATACCGATAACCTTATTGCGCTCGCCGCGCTGTATGACGTGTCGTTGGACGAGCTGTTATATGGGGAGGCGGCCAACGATGCCGACGACCTGAAGGACGGTAGCGCCGACACCGAGACGGCGGATGTGGCTGACGAGGCTGAGGCTTCTACTGAGCACGCTGATTGCAGCGATAAGCCACTTGTCGATATTTCCCTCGCGCGCGGTATCCACGTCATTGATCCCAATAAAGGCGAGGGAGTCCATGTTGGTTGGAGCGGCATCCATGTGACCAACGAGCGCAAGGGCGAAGAGGTGCATGTGGGGCCGGACGGCGTGCATATCGATACGCTTGAGGACGATGGACATAGCGTACGCACCAATGACGACGGCACCGTCACCATCGACGGCGAGACGTTTTCCAGCTGGAAGGAAGCACACGACAAGCTCGACCATCATGGCAAGCATTTCCACACCAAGGTCGGACGTGCATGGAACAAATTCCCCTTCCCCGCACTTGTCACTCTCGCCTATCTGGTGCTCGGCATTGTCTACGGCACATGGGGCATGGGGCTTTTCCTCGTCTTTCTGGTTCCCGTCTACTACGCGATTGGTGACTTCATCGATCGGCGCCACCTGTCTAAGCTGATCGAGGCCATCTACCCGGCAGCCGCCATCGCTTGGTTCCTCTACATGTGGCTCTGTTTGGGACAGCCCCATCCTGCATGGATCATCCTCATCACGATTCCCGTCATAAAGGCGCTCATGCGCTGGTGCCGCAAACAATGGAAGCACCGCAAACAGGCCTAACACGCTCCGACCCACCAGCACCCAACCGCCCCCGCCCTTCTCCTAAGTTGCGGTGAGATAGGGACTGTTTTGAAGCTCCAAAGCGCCAAACAGTCCGTATATCACCGCAACTTACAAACAACTGGGTCAGTTCCGGCACGGAGATTAGCATTGAGCTGACCGCGCGCCAAGAAAAGGGCCTATTTACTACGTTTAACTCGAGAGGGCCGACCATACCCGCCTTTTCCGAAAACTGGCAAGCCATCTACCTGCGGTTTTAATTTCATAATCTTTGTCACGGTCGAGGGTGTGGTAGCAAACGTAGTAGATAGGCCCATTTTGTGGCATACGACCCATACAAGCCCAATCTCGAAGGCCAAAGAGAGTCTCTCATCCACGCCTGCGAGCGAAAACCAAATAGAATGAAAGGCAAATGGAAAGCCCGTTTGACGGGGCAAACGCCGGGCCACCTAATGGTTGTCCGGCGTTTGCCCCGATAAAACCTGCCAAAATAAACCTGTCCCTTTTTGGCAGGCTACTCGGCGCTCTTGAGGGCGCCGACCATGTCGATCTTATTGAGGGTGCGATTGGTAGCGAGGTTGACGATGATCGTAAAGCCGAAGGAAAGCACCACGGCAAGCACGTAGCTCAGCGGCTCGACTTCGACGTCAAAGTACAATGACGGCATCTGCAAGATGTACGTAAAGCTCTCGGCCAGCGCACCACCCAGCGGTACGCCCAGCGCGGCACCAATCGCCGTGAGGATCAACGTCTCCTTGTTGACGTAGTGGTGCACCTCGCCACGGCGGAAGCCCAGCACCTTAATGGTCGCCAGCTCGCGCTCGCGCTCGGAGATATTCGTGTTGGACAGCGTAAACACCACCACAAACGACAGGCACGCCGCCATAAAGGTCACGAGCACCACGACCGAATTGATAATCGTAAAGTTCGCCTCATAGTTTTCCCAATGCTCGGCCGTACTCGAAATCGTAAGCCAACCGTCACTCTTAAGATTCTTGCTAAACGCAATCTGGTCGGCCGACGAACCCTTAAGCAGCACAAAGACGCCGTTAAGGCGTGCACTTCGACCGAACGCGCGCTCATAGGTGCCCTGCGTCATGTAAAGCGTGTTGCCCAGATAGTTGAGCGAGATGTCGCTGACTTTGACCTTGGCAACATTGAGCGACGAATCCTGGACGTGTGCCGTATCGCCCGGCTTGATCCCCAGCACCAGCTGAGAGCTCTTGCTCAAATACACATCCCCGTCACGCAGGGCGAGCGGTTCTTTGGACTCGTCCTCTAGGCGCACGTAGTCATCCAGGTCGTTCGTGCGGTCATCGGGCACCACGATCAGCTGCACGGTCTCGCTCTTTCCGCCGAATGTAAAGGTAACGTTGTCGGTCATAATCGGCAGCGTCGAAGTCACGGTCACGTTGGAATCCTTGGCTGCACTGCGCTCATCCAACGCCGCGCACGTCTGCGAAAAATCATCGGGATTGGCGACCGCCAGCAAATCGTAGCGTGTGATGTGCCCGTACTGCTTGGGCGACAGCGCGACCGACGTATCACGGATGCCCATACCGCAAATCACAAGCGCCGTGCAGCCAGCGATACCGAAGATGGTCATAAAGGCGCGCTTTTTGTAGCGGAACAGGTTGCGTGCAGCGACCTTGTTCAAAAAGCCCATGCGGTGCCAGATAAAGCCAATGCGCTCGAGCAGAATGCGCGAGCCGGCGCGCGGAGCCTTGGGGCGCATGAGCGAGGCAGGGGTCTCGGCCATCTCGTGGCGGCAGGCGATAATCGTGGCTCCCACCACGCCCACGGCAAACAGCGCCACCGAAACGATCGAGGACACGATGTCGTACGAAAGCAGCATCTGGGGCAGCGAGTACATGTCGTCGAACACCGTAAACAAGAACAGCGGCAGACCCACAAATCCGATGATATTGCCGAGCACGCCACCGATCAGACACGCCCACAGCGAGTAGTCCACATATTTGGACAGGATGCGCCCGCGTGAATAGCCGAGCGCCTTGTACAGGCCAATAAGCGTGCGCTCCTCCTCGACCATGCGGGTGGCGGTGGTGAGACTGATAAGCACGGCGACGATAAAGAAGATGAACGGGAACACCGTGGCGATGGCCTCGATCGAAGAACTATCGCTCTCGACGCTCGAGTAGCTTGCGATATTGCCGCGGTCCTGGATGTACCAGGTGCATTCGCCCAGGTCAGAGAGCTCGGCGCGGGCATCGGCAAACTGCTGGTCGGCGGCGGCACGGCGCTGGTCCAGGTCGGCTTGCGCCTGCGCACGCTCGTCGCTGCCCTCGGCCATGCGATTGATGTTGTCCTGCTCGATCCCAAAGACCATATTCGCCTGACGCTCAGCTGCGTCCAAGCTCGCCGGTGTGTCGACCGTCAGCTCCTGGGCGCGCGCCTTCTCACGCTCCTCGCGGATCTTCTCGATATTGCCCTTGACCTCATTGATCTTTGCCGAGTAGGCATCCGAATAGGAGTTGAGGCTCTTGGCTCCCTCGACGACCACGTGGACAGCGGAGTAGGAAGAAGATGTCGCGGCATCCTCGCTCACGTAGAACTTGTAGTCCGCAGTCGAAGCAGCGCGAAAGGCGTTGACTGTCGAGTCGGAGCTCACGTCGGTAGGATCGAGAACCTCGGCCGTGATGGTGTAGTCCCCATCGGCAAACTGGTCCTTGGCGCTTTGGTTCGACGAGCTCGCATCGTTGGCGGCAAAGCTCACCGTATCGCCGATTTTCTTGCCCGAAGCCTTCAAAAAACGTGAGGTCACTGCCACTTCGCCCGAAGTCTCGGGCAGCTCGCCGCGTACTAGCACCGGTTGGTCAATATTCTCTTTGGAGAGGCTCTGTACGACGACACGCTCGCGCGTCGTACCCACGGCGGTATAGGCGGTCTCGGTATAGATGCCCTCGGCCGTCTCGACGCCATCGACCTCTTGGATCGCGGCAAGATCGTCATCGGTCAGACCATAGGTCGACTGCACGTTGATGTCATAGACATTCTGCTGGTCAAAATAGGCGTCGACCGAATCACACAGGTCCTCGCAGCCCGCCTTAAGGCCGCACATCACGCTCACGCCAAGCGCGGTGATCACAACGATAGACAAGAAGCGTTTGAGACTGCCGCGAATCGTGCGGTAGATGCCACGGCGAAAAACCGTCGGCACCATATCGTTTGAGCTTTGGGCGGTACGGTAGGTCGTAAAATCCTGCTCGCGCTCCGTGTTCTGCGCGTCGCGGCGTTGGCTGTTTTGGCGGTCCTGATTCATGGGCGCTACCACTCGATCGTCTCGATAGGCACAGGATTTTGCTGGACCGTCTCGCTCTCCACGCGGCCGCTCTTAAAGCGGATCAGGCGATCGGCCATGGGCGCCAGCGCAGAGTTGTGGGTGATGATGATGACCGTAATGCCTTGCTTGCGGCAAGTGTCCTGTAGCAGCTGCAAGATCTGCTTGCCGGTTTTGTAGTCGAGTGCACCCGTAGGCTCGTCGCACAAAAGCAGCTTGGGGTTCTTAGCCAGCGCGCGGGCGATGGATACGCGCTGCTGCTCGCCGCCCGAAAGCTGCGCCGGAAAGTTAGCGAGGCGGTCGCCCAGACCAACCTGGCGAAGCGTTTGCTCGGCATCGAGCGAATCGGGGCAGATCTGCGCCGCGAGTTCGACGTTCTCAAGCGCCGTCAGGTTAGGGACCAGATTGTAGAACTGAAAGACAAAGCCGACGTCAGCGCGACGGTATTCCACAAGCTGAGCCTCGTTGGCAGAGCTCACGTCACGCCCGTCCACCGTCACGGTGCCAGAAGTTGCCGTGTCCATGCCGCCCAGAATGTTGAGGGCCGTGGTCTTGCCGGCACCCGAAGCACCCAAAATGATGGCGAGCTCGCCGCGCTCGACCGTAAAGCTCGCGCCGTCGAGCGCGTGGATGCGGGCATCGCCCTCGCCGTATGCCTTGATGACGTCTTTGAATTCGATATAGGCCATCGATTAATTCCCATCTGGTCGGATAACTCTTTAGTATTACCCATTTCCCACCGACCAAAAAGGGACAGGTTCATTTTGGCAGGTTTTATAAGGGGAAACGTACCTCTTTGGGGGCAGCGCGGGACGCGCAGGGGCGGCCGTGCAGATCGGCACAGCCGTCTCACGTGGAATCGACCGACGCCTGCCTTTCCGTGACACCGGCAACTCGTTTTTGCTTGTTGGCATGGCCGCCATTATGCCTTGGGACTGAGCACTCAAATTCTCACTCCTCATTGCCACGCTTGCCGCAAGCTATCAGGGTGACGAGATGACGACGCTCGCTGTAGCAGCGCAGCCACACTCTATAAGCGAGGCGTTTGCCAGCAAAAAAGCGCGCGACAGGGTAAGCCCGCCGCGCGCTATCCTATGCGGACTAGTTATTGTTGTTGGTCATCGAGGCCACTGCTGCCGCAAGATTGGAAATGGGCATCGTCTGCAACCAGATGCGACCGGGACCGGTGAGCACGGTGTTGAACACGCCCTCGCCACCAAACATGATGTTTTTGACGCCCTTGACCATTTGAGCGTCGATGCTCACGGTCTCCTCAAAGCCGGCCACGTTGCCGGTATCCACAATCATCTGCTGGCCAGCAGCGAGCTCGTACTCAACCAGGTCGCCGTCGATCTCGGCAAAAGCAACACCCGAGCCCGTGAGCTTCTGCATGATAAAGCCCTCGCCGCCAAAGACGCCGGCCTTTGCCTTCTTGTTAAAGTGAATGCTCAACTCGACGCCACTTTCCGCGGCAAGGAACGAACGCTTCTGCAAAATCCAGCTCTTGCCCGGACCGATCTCGATTGGCACGATGCGGCCGGGGAAGCAGGAGCCAAACGCGATCATGCCATCGCCACGCGCGGTCCAAATGTTTTGGAACAATGCCTCACCCGAAAAAGCCTTGGAGAACATCTTGCCGATGCCACCGCCCGAGGTAGACATTTCCATGTTGGGGGTCATCCAAGCCATGGCGCCGCTTTCGGTGATCATGGATTCGCCATCGCTAAGGTTGCACGTAACAACCGGGAAAGCCCCTCCGCCGATCTCGTACTGCATGACCGTCTCCTTTCCACTCAGGAGCCGAATAACGATGCCTATATTTTAGCAGGTAGAGATGCATATGTTCACACCGCCCATGCCCTCTCCTGCGGACGTTTCCCCAGATAAAACCTGCCAAAATAAACCTGTTCCTTTTTGGCAGGTTTTAAAGGCAAACGGTGAAGGTGATCTGGTTGCCGTGACCGGATACGGTGGCGGCGCCTCCATGGGCCTCGGCGATGGCACGCACCACGGACAGGCCCACGCCCGAGCCACCCGTCTTGGAGCTGCGCGACGCATCCGCACGATAGAAGCGATCGAACAATCGGTCCAGGTCGCCCTCGGGCAGCTCGTCCACGGCGTTCGATACGACAAGCTCGGCGGCGCCCTTGCCTTTGCCGTGCGAAACGGCGCACAGGCTCAGCTCAATCACGCTGCCCTCGCTCGCATAGCGCGTGGCGTTGTCCAGTAGCAACTCAACCACCTGCGCCACCGCCGCGGCATCGGCATGGGTCCGCACGCCGGTCGCAATCGACGTCGACAGGCGTTTACCGCCTGAGACCGCCACCGACTTAAACGGCGCCGCCGTCTTGTTCACCGCCTCCGAAAGATCGATCGACGCCATGGTAAAGCCCGCCGAGCCCTCGTCCATGCGTGCCAAGAACACCAAGCGCTCCGTGAGCGCCGATAATAGCGCACCCGCACTCGCCTTAGTGCTGCCTTAGCAGGTCGATGAGCATATTTAAAAAAGCAAGGTTATAGCTTAGTCGGACTTAAGGAACGGGCGGCTTCACATCTCGCCCTGCAAACAACGCCCGTACAGCGAGCGCGCTTGCCGCATGGGCGTTGCGGCCGCCTGCAGCTTATAGATAGGCACCCTCGAGGCGCAGCAGCCACTCCTTGCGATCCAGTCCACCGGCGTATCCGTTGAGCGATCCGTCGGCCGCGACCACGCGATGGCACGGCACGATAATCGAAATAGGGTTGCGAGCGACCGCAGCCCCCACCGCGCGAGGAGATACAACGGGCGCTTCATTTCCCGGCACACGATGTCGAGCCGCAACACGCTGGGCGATCTCGCCATACGTAGCGACCTCGCCACGCGGGATCGAAAGCAGCTCAAACCAAACCTCACGCTGAAACGCCGTGCCGATCATATGCAACGGCGGCGTAAACCGAGGTTCCTGCCCTGCAAAATAAGCATTCAGCCAAGCCCAGGAACGCTCAAGCACCGAAGAGGCCGCACCATTTGCCGGACTCACCGACGACATGCCACCAGTACCGGAAACCGCATCGACGCCTTCAACATGTTCGGAGTCTTCACGGAGAAGCGTGGAGCCAAAGTGCTCCTGCCCCTCAAACCAAAGCCCCGTCAGACCGCGGCCATCAGCGGCAAGCAGGATTTCGCCCAAAGGCGAAGCAAACGTCGTCGTGACCACCAGCGGCTCCTTTCAAAACTCCGCAACATAATACCGCGAATTGTGCAGACAACCCCCGCAGATACGTCCGGGCGGGCTCGCAATTACTTCAGCGAGGCTGTTTTTCCCAATCAAGCGAAGAAGACGCGGGGCTTCGACGCCAGGGCGGTACCCCCGCCAGCTGAGCTCTAATACTTTTCCCGAGAAGTGAACGAGTAAAAACGAAGTCCCGGAGCATCCACACCTTTAGACCGCAAAACCGCAGGATTCGCGCTGCAAAACCGCAGGAAATAGCGGTCAAAATATGCCAATGCTTCGGGGGTCCAAATAAGGTCCTTCACTTCTCGGGAAAGTATTAGACCTCAATTCGCACCAAGCCCAAAGTCACCCCAAGCAGCAGGCGCGAAGCGCCGCCGCTGCCGCCACGGCCCCGCAGTAGACCCAGGCGGCAGGCGCGAAGCGCCGAGGCCGCCGCCGGGACTAGGCCCCGCAACAACCACGTGCTCCCATATCAGCCCAGCGGCCCCAACCAACAACGGCCCCATCGCAAGCCGCTCGCAGCAACGTCACCGCAAGCGGGGGCCGGGCTTAGTTTTCAGAACACTCCGCAGACCAGTGTGGCGCCTTGTCCGCGGCTCCGAAGGAGCAGGACAAGGCGCCACACATGGTCGAGGACGTTCTGAAAACTAAACCCGGCCCCCGCCGGACAGGTCAACCTACTCGCAGAGCAGCTTAGCGATCTGGACAGCGTTGGTTGCCGCGCCCTTACGGATTTGGTCGCCGCAGCACCAGAAGGTAA
Organism: uncultured bacterium; assembly: GCA_905215135.1. Taxonomy (GTDB): domain Bacteria; phylum Actinomycetota; class Coriobacteriia; order Coriobacteriales; family Coriobacteriaceae; genus Collinsella. Next base: position 217,937 of record CAJMOX010000002.1, on the reverse strand, counting down.
TGCCACGTGCGGCCTCGGGGTTCGAGATATCACGGCGCACGCGACCGACCCAAATCAGGTCCTGGTCGGAGGTGTCCATCGGCATGGGGAAGCGGTCGTGCGCATCCTCGGCACTCATGTCGTCAACCAGCTTGACGCCCGGAGCGGCGGCCAGCGCAGCACGGGCCTCCTCAACCGTAATGTCGCGCTCGAACTCGAGCGTAATGCTCTCGGAGTGCGAGCGCAGCACGGGCACGCGCACGCAGGTGCAGTTCACGCGCAGCTCGGGCAGGTGCATGATCTTGCGGCCCTCGTTTTGCAGCTTCATCTCCTCGGAGGTAAAGCCCTCCTCCTTGACGCCGCCAATCTGCGGAATCAGGTTGCTCGCCAGCTGGGCGGCAAAGGCGCGCGGCTCGGGAATCTCCTCACCACGGCCCAGAGCGGCCAGCTGAGCCTCGAGCTCGGCCATACCGGGAGTGCCAGCACCCGAAGCTGCCTGATACGTGGACACGATCATGCGCTTCACGCCGGCGAGCTGATGTAGCGGCCACGTGGGAACCAGGCCGATGATAGTCGCGCAGTTGGGGTTGGCGATCAAGCCGTGGTGCCACTTAATGTCATCGGCGTTAATCTCGGGCACGACCAGCGGCACCTCGGGATCCAGACGGAAGGCATGGCTGTTGTCGACCACGACGGCGCCGCGCTTGACGGCCTCGGGCAGCAGTTCCTTGGCGATATCGTCGCCGGCAGCGCCGAGTACGATGTCGCAGCCCTCAAAAGCCTCGGGGCAAGCCTCCTCAATCACAACCTGCTCGCCGCGGAACTCGACGGTCTTGCCCGCAGAGCGCGCGCTCGCCAGCAGCTTGAGCTTGCCAACCGGAAACTCCTGCTCGTTGAGGCACTCGAGCATCTGGGTGCCAACAGCTCCCGTCGCGCCCAAAATAGCAACCGTGTACTGTTTCATGCTTCCCCCTTTTAAGGTTGTGGCTTTTGCCCGCACGCCGAGCAGGCTGAATAGTCTTGCCCAGTTTATACAAAAACGGGACGGATATGAAACCCGCCCCGTCGAAACGAAACCGAAACGAAACGCCCCACGGTAGATTTTTGAGACATGACCCAAAAACCTACCGAGCAGTCACTACTTTTTGAGCGCGGCCGGGACGGGATCGACCGGCGCGGGAGCCTCCAGGTCGGAGACCTTCACAATGCCGTTCTCATCGGAGAAGGCGCGGTAAATGGTCCGAATCGCCAGGTCGAAGTCCTTCTCCTCGACACCGATAATGATGTTGATCTCGTCACAGCTCTGCGAAATCATACGCACGCTCACGCCGGCCTGGCCAAGCATGCCAAACAGGTGGCCCGAGATACCTGCGCGGCCGCGCAGGTTACGGCCGACGGTCGCGATGAGCGCCAAGCCCTCAACGACCTCGATCTCGAGCGGCTCGACCTCCTGCTGAATGTCGCCCACGAGCGAGTACAGCGAGTCGTGCACGTCCTGCTCCTGCACCACGGCGCCAAAGCGGTCGACACCGGTGGGCATGTGCTCGACGGAAACGTCATAGCGCTCGAAGACCGAAAGCGCGCGGCGCATAAAGCCGACACGCGGCTTGGTGCGGTCGCGGGCAACGTTGATGGCGACAAAGCCGCGCTTGCCGGTCACGCCGGTAATGATGGGCTCCGCCTCGCCCTCATCAGCCGTCTCGCTAATGATGGTGCCGGGGTCCTGCGGCGCATTGGTGTTCTTGATGACCAGCGGAATACCAGCCTCGCGCACGGGGAACACAGCTTCCTCGTGCAGGACGCTTGCGCCCATGTACGAAAGCTCGCGCAGCTCCTCGTAGGTAACGCGCGCAATGGGCTGAGCCTCGGGCACAATACGCGGATCGGCAGAATAGAAGCCCGAAACGTCGGTCCAGTTCTCGTACAGGTCGGCGCCCAGGCACTTGGCCAGGATCGAGCCCGAGATATCGCCGCCGCCACGATCGAGCAGCTTGATCTGGCCCTCACGCGTCGCGCCATAGAAACCGGGCATAACGAAGCCGCCCTGCTGACCGTACTCTTGCACCAGCTCGGAGGTGCGATTCATGCTGAGCGTACCGTCGTGATGGAACGCCACGACCGTCGCGGCGTCCAGGAACGGTAGGCCCAGGTACTCAGCCATCAGGCGAGCGGTAAAGTACTCGCCGCGGCTTACGAGCTCCTCAGTAGAGTAGCCACCGGAGCGAGCACGCTCGGCAAAGGCCGCAAACTCCTCACGGATGGGATAGGTGAGCTCCAGCTCGTCAGCGATATCAAAATAGCGCTGGCCAATGTCCTCGAGCAGTTCCTCGCACGACACGTGGTACTTAACGTGCGCGTTAACCAGGTAGAGCAGGTCGGTCACCTTGGTGTCGCCCTTAAAGCGGCGACCGCAGGCGGAAACCACCACAAAACGGCGAGCCGGGTCGGCATCGACGATGGCCTTGATTTTCTTAAAGTGTTCGGCGTCGGCGACCGACGAGCCGCCAAACTTGGCAATCTTAATCATGGGCTGGAGGTTACCTTTCTAAAAAGCCTCTGCGAACCTATTTTGCGCGCTCTGATACCATGGGTTCACCGATTGGGACCAAGGTATCCGAGGAGCACTGTTATATGGGAACTTATCATAGTACACGAGGACGCACTTTATCATGCTCAAGTAAGGTGGCAATCCGCACCGGCATAGCTCCCGACGGGGGTTTGTTTGTCTCGGACGAGCTTGGCACCCAGCAGGTCGATATCAGCTCGCTTGCAGATAAATCGTACTTTGAAATCGCTCAAAATGTGTTGGAAATGTTACTGAACGATTACACGGACGAAGAAATTTCGGCGTGTGTCGACGAGGCATATCGTGGCACGTTCGCAAGTGAAGAGGTCACACCGCTCGTCAAACTCGATACAGCGCCGGGCACCGACGTCCCTCAAACCTATGTGATGGAGCTCTTTGGCGGCCCCACGAGCGCCTTTAAGGACGTCGCCCTGCAGATGCTCCCCCGCCTCATGGCCCGCACCTCCGCCAAGGACGGCGGCGCCGAGCGCATCATGATCGTCACCGCCACGTCGGGCGACACCGGCAAGGCCGCACTCGCCGGCTTTGCCGACGCCCCGGGCACGGGCATTACCGTCTTTTATCCCGAGGGCAAGGTCAGCCGCGTCCAGAACCTGCAGATGTCCACACAGGAGGGCGAAAACGTCGCCGTCTGCGGTATCCGCGGCAACTTTGACGACGCCCAGAGCGCCGTCAAGCGTATCTTTGCCGATAAGGAACTGGCCGAGCGCCTGAAGGCCGCCGGCACCGTGCTTTCGAGCGCCAACTCCATCAACGTCGGCCGCTTGGTGCCGCAGGTCGTCTACTACTTTGCCGCCTATGCGCAACTGCTACGCGCCGGCGCTATCGAGGCTGGCGACGCCGTAGAGTTCTGCGTGCCCACCGGCAACTTTGGCGATATCTTGGCCGGCTACTACGCCAAGCGCATGGGTCTGCCCGTCGCCAAGCTCGTCGTGGCGAGCGACAAGAACAACGTGCTTGCCGACTTCCTGACCACCGGCGTCTACGATCGCAACCGTCCGTTCTTCACGACCATCTCGCCGTCGATGGACATCCTCATCAGCTCTAACCTGGAGCGCATGCTGTACTTCCTGTCCAATGGCGACTGCGAGCTTGTTGCCGGCCTTATGGAGCAGCTGGCACAGACCGGCCGCTACGAGGTGACCGCCGAGCTGCTGGCCAAGATCCAGAGCGTGTTTGGCTGCGGCTGGGCCACCGAGGACGAGGTCCGCGCTGCCATCAAGAGCTGCTGGGGTGCGAACGGCTACATAATCGACCCGCACACCGCTTGCGGCTATCACGTCTTTGAGCAGGTCGCCCCCGCCGAGGGCGCCAAGGCCCGCGTGCTGCTTTCGACCGCCAGCCCCTACAAGTTCCCGCGCGCCTGCTGCGACGCTCTGGGCCTCAACGTTCCCGAGGATGATTTTGAGGCTATGCGTGTACTCGAGCAGGCCACCAACACGGTCGCCCCGACCCAGCTCGCCGAGCTCGAGTCCAAACCCGTCCGTTTCGAAGACGTCTGCGACGTAGCCGATATGGCCAACTACGTAGAGTCTGCAGCAAAAAAGATGACTTCCAACTAAAACCCCTTATTAAGCGCCGGCGAAAGCCGGCGCACCTTCTTTCATCAGATAACCCTCGGGATGATGGCGAACTGACATGCGGGTCTGCCTGTTTAGTTCGTCGCGAGTTCCGCACGAGCCGGAAAGCACTTAATGTGCTTTCCGAGCGAGCCAGGACTGCCCGAGCAGCGAACTAAACAGGCAGACCGCCCAGGAGATTCCCATGATCAAGATCACCGTCCCAGCAACAAGCGCCAACTTGGGCATTGGCTACGATACCCTCGGCATGGCCGTCAGCCTCTACTCGCACTTCACCTTCGAGCGCGCCGACAAGCTCACCATCACGGGCTGCCCCGAGGAGTTCCAAAACGAGAGCAACCTAGTCTACGTGAGCTTTGTGGATGCGCTGGCCGCATGGGGCGAGCCGGCCTTCCCCGTCGCCATCGACATTCAGACTGACGTTCCCGTCGCTCGTGGCCTGGGTTCCAGCTCCACCTGCGTTGTCGCTGGTATCATGGCCGCCGCCGCTTTAACGGGCCACACCGTCGACCGCGCCGAGCTCGTCCGCATTGCCACCGAGGTCGAGGGCCACCCCGATAACGTCGCCCCCGCTATCCTAGGCGGCGCCGTCTGCTCCTTTACGCCGACCGACTCGCTCCCCCAGTGCCTTCGCTACGAGGTGAGCGATCGCTTGCGTTTTATTACCGTGATTCCGCCCTACGAAGTACACACGAGTGAGGCGCGCAAGGTCGTGCCGCAGGAGATCCCGCTCTCCACCGCCGTGTGGCAGATGGGCCGCATCGCCGGCATGACGCGCGGTTTGGAGACTGGTGACCTGGACCTGATTGCCGCCGCTAATGACGACCGCATCCAGGAGCCCTATCGTCGCCGCCTGATTCCCGACTACAACGCTGTGCGCGACACCTGCCTTAACGGCGGCGCCAAGACCATCTGGATCAGTGGCTCCGGCTCGACCCTCATGGCCGTAACTGATGACACCATCGTGGCAAAGTTCCTGCAGGTCAAGCTGCGTGAGCAGTTCCCCAAGTGTGACACGCATATTCTGACGTGCGACACCGAGGGCGCTCAAATCGAGTACCTGTAGACATCGCCGATCGGTCTGTCCGGGCCACCCGGGGGCATCCCCTTAAAAACGTCCTCGCACTTGAGGCCCGCTTATCCTGCTCCTTCGGAGCATCGGATAGGCGGGCCTCGTGCTGCGGAATGTTTTTAAGGGGATGCCCCTGGGTGGCCCTATGGTAACGTGACTAGCGATGTCTACAGGGACCCACGCTTTGAAGGGGCGCCGGGCTGAAATTATGGCCTTTTATTGGTAGGGGCTCTTGCTAGGCTGGAGCCCTTACTAGAGGCAGGCCTCGGCGATGCGGCGCTTGAGTTCGTCGATACCGGTGCCGGTCTGGGAGCTCGTGATGATCACATTCTCGGCCGGGACGTTGAGCTGCTTTTTGATGGCTGCTGACTGGCGGGCCTGCTGGGTGCGGCTGAGCTTGTCGGCTTTGGTGAGGCAGACGATAAAGTTGAACTCGTTGCCTTGCAGGTAGTCGATCATGTCATGATCGAGCTTGCTGGGGTCGTGACGAATGTCAACCAGTGATACAACCAGGTTAAAGCTGCGCTCGGAGTCAAAGAAGTCGCCGATAAGCTCGGCCCAGCGATCGCGCTCAGCTTTGGAGCGACGGGCGAAACCGTAACCCGGCAGGTCGACAAAATGCACGTCATCGGCCTCAAAGAAGTTGATGTTGCTCGTTTTGCCCGGCGTACTCGAAACCTTGACCAGGTTCTTGCGGCCAAAAAGCTTGTTCATAATCGACGACTTGCCCACGTTGGAGCGGCCGACAAAGCTCACCTCGGGGCAGGTGGACTCGGGAATCTGCGAAACCTTGCCATAGCTGGCGACGAACTTGGCAAGCTGATAGTTAATGGAATCGGCCATGGACACTCCTTGGTCGTAGGTTTTTACAAAACGGGCGCGCTATTGCGCGGCGGCAATACGACGAACGATGTCAAGCGTGATGCCGCTCGCGGTGCGAGCGTACTCATCCAGATCGAACTCGCGCTCACAAAACGCGTCATATGCCTCGTCACAATTATCGCTGATAGCGCGCAGCACCAGGCAATCGACACCATTCTTGGCCGCGATGTGCGCAATTGCCGCGCCCTCCATCTCGACGCAATCGGCATGCGTGGCCTCAATCGCAGCGTTACGCATGGCGTCACCCGTAACAAAGCGGTCACCCGTGGCGATAGTGCCACACAGGAACTGCTTGGGGTCCTTCTCCGCAGAAGTCTCCTCCGTCGAGGCATCCACAAATCCATGCTCGGCAAGCACGGCGGCAGCAACATCAACCAACGCCGGCGTCGAGACAAACTCCTCGAGCCCCGGCGCCGACTCGGCAATGAGTGCCGTGTCAGTATCCAGATAGCGCAGGCACTTGCCAATAATCACGTCGTTAATATGGAGCTTAGGGTTTAGGCCGCCCGCGATACCCGAAAACACAACTGCCCGCGGGGCGTATTTGCTGATGAGATGCTGCGTTGCGGCGGCGGCATTCACGGTGCCCATGCCAGCGGTCGTGGCGACTACTGTCAGACCGTCAAGCTCGCCGCTTACAACGGTCAAGCCCGCCTCTTGCGACACATGAGCGCCGTTCAGTTCTTCTTTAATCTGCGTAACCTCTTTTTCGAGTGCGCCTATGATCGCGATGGTTGCCATGCCATCCCCCCAAATTCGTGCAAATTGCTTATCCACGGTATGGTACCAGCATTTTGGTTCTTTCACTTTTTACGAAGTCGCTAGGCCAACGAGGACCGCACATCATAGAGCGCCTTTGCAATCGCAGCCGTAACCTCGCTCGAGCGATCGCTCCACGGCATCGACGTCATGACGCTCATAACATAGCTATGGCCGTCGACGTCGATCAGTCCGGCATCGCATGTCGAATAGCAACCGTCCTCGCTGATCCAACCCGCCTTGTTGCGCACCAAGACCTGATCGTCCGCAATGCCATCGCGAATAAACGATCGGGTCGTAGAGGTCAGAAGGCCCGACAGCCATTGCGACGTCTCGGTGTCACAGCTCAAATACTCACTCATCTCGCACCACAACTTGGCCGAGGTGCGCGGGCAGTAGGTCGGAAAATCACTCATCGGATCCAGTGCCGTTTCGTTATCAACACCCAGGTTGGCAATCCAATCCTCATAGCCATCATGGTCAAACGCCGCGCGTAACGCGATAAACGAATCGTTGTCCGAGTTGACGACGGCATTCTCGATAAGGTCGCGTACCGTCTGCCAGCCCATGCTGTAACCACCATACGTGGCTAAAGCCCAATCGAGCGACACCTGCCCCGATTCGACCAACGTCTCGCAAATATAGAGCGCATACAGCGCCTTGTAACTGCTCGCTCCATACACCGCGACATCGGCGTTATACGTCACGCCCCTACCGCTCGATAGGTCGTAGAACACTACGCCTACGTCGCCCAGCTCCTGCGCCCGACTCAGGGCATCCTGGAGCGAGGTAAGGCTCTGATCCTCCAAGGTAGGAGTCTTGTTATCCACCAACGAGAAGGTTTGAACGGTATCACCCGAAGGGATATCGTTGAAGTCCGCCTTCGAAAGTCTCGTCTTGAAATCTGCCGTCGACAGAGCTTGATCTGCCGACGCTTTGGACTTTGAAACCTTCTCGTTTTGCAGCTGTACCGTTGACGCATCTGAGCGCACCGTTCGCTCCAAGGCGTGGGTTTTAACGGCAATTCCGAGGATAAAAACCGCTAACGCTAGCATTCCTATGGCGGCAATCTTCGCCCCGCGAAAGCGAGCGTCGGCAAGGCCGCGCGAAGACATGCCCTTCGTCTCATATCTGCTGCCATGCTGCGGCACATACTCGTCCCGCGATTTGCCCTTTCGCACGTGGTCTCCTGATTGTGCCCGTTCATATACGAGCAGCATAATACTGAGCAGCCATTTCTTTCCCAAATTGTTTGACACCGTTTAAGGCGTCTTTAAAGAAACCACAGGCGTATTTATCCAAATGGCACGATTCTGTTGCGCATCTCTGCCCAAAACGCAGTTGCGGTGAAATAGTTCCTGTTTGGACGGCATAGGCCGATACACAAGAACTATTCCACCGCAACTTGACGGGGCTCTTTAGCGATCAACTATGTGCCCGGGGCACTCATTTAAGTCTGTCCCCAATGAGTGCTGCTAGCCGATGGCGTTTTTGAGTTCCGCACGGCGCTTTTTCATGCCGGCCATGACGGCGTTGCGCAGCTCGGGCATGCGCGCGGTATCCATCTGGGGCACGCCCTCGAGCTTATAGGGAATACCCAGTTGCTCGTACTTGACGACACCCATCGTGTGATACGGCAGCATTTCCAGGCCCACCACGTTGTGCCATGGAGCGATCAGGCGACCGAGCTTCTCGCATTCCTCCGCCGTGTCGGTGATACCCGGCACCACCACATGGCGAATAACAACCTTAATCTTGCGACGGGCAAGCTCATCGCCAAACGCCAGGATGCGCGCAGGATCGCAACCGGTCAGCTTTTTATGCTCAACCGGATCGGCATGCTTGATGTCGAGCAGCACCATATCGGTCTCGTTGAGAACAGCATCGAACTTCTCCGGATGCTTGGGATCAAATGCATAGCCACAGCTGTCTAGGCAGGTGTGTACGCGGCCATCGGGGTTGTTGTGCATCACACGGAACAGGTCGGCCAAAAACTCGGGCTGCAGGAGCGGTTCGCCGCCCGAAACGGTAATGCCGCCGCTACGGTAGAACTCATGGTTGCTCTGGAACTCGTCCATGAGATGCTCGACGGTCACCATCGTGCCACCGTTAACAGACCAGGTATCGGGATTGTGGCAATACGCGCAGCGCATGGGACAGCCCTGAACAAACACCACAAAGCGGATGCCGGGACCGTCGACCGTACCCATCGTCTCAATCGAATGCACGCGGCCCAGGGCAAACGCAGAGTCCTCGGGACGAGCGTCCACACCCTCGAGCGTCATCTCAGCCATTCCCGCTACCTTGCCTCTCATTGGTTTTAGTTACATAAATGTCAGAGCCATTCTAGCCCATACGCATGATGGCAAAACGGTTTAGGGGTCAATTAGGTCGTCCTATTTTACTTCACGCAAAAGCGGCGGGAAGGTTGTCACAACCCGCCCGTCGCCGAGGCAATAGAAATCGATAGACGCCAGGCCTTACGCCTTAAGCGTGAGCACCGCACCGAAGGCGGTCGGGCCGCAATGGCTCGAGATGACACCGCCAACCTGAGTCCAGGTAATATCCTTAAAGCCCAGGTCATGCGCATAGACCTCCATGTCGTCGCGCAGCTCCTGGGAAAGGCCCACCGAATACGCCAGGCCAATGTGCGAGTAGTCGATCTCGCCCTTGGCAACCATGTGGTCAATAAAGGCGCGGGCGCACTTGAGCATAGAGCCGCGGAACTTCTTAGTCGCCACGAACTTGCCGCCCGTCACCTCAATGCAGGGCTTAATCTTGAGCAGATGGGCGCCTAGGAACGCGACGTTGGACAAGCGACCGCCCGCCTTAAGGAAGGCAAGGTCCGTAGGAACAAAGCCCAACAGCACGCGGTCCATGACGGAGTTCGTAAATGCAAAGATCTCGTCGACGGTGGCATCGGGGTGAGCCTCGATGTATTTGGCGGTCTCGACGACAACGAGCGACTGGCCCACCGAGACAAAGCGCGTGTCCATGGAGAACACGTAGTCGCGCCCCTGGGCCGCAATCTTTGAGGACTGATGCGAGCAGGTCGTGGCCTCGGAATACGCGAGATGCAGAATAGTCGCGTCGGGCTGCTCGGCGTGAATGCGGTCGTACACACGGGAGAAATCTGCCGGTGCGCAGCCACTGGTCTTGGGCATCACGCCAAACTCGTTGCAGCGCGAATAAATCTCGAGCGGATCGATCGAGCCGTCCTCGACGGTCTCGTCACCAATCGTGACATGCATGGGCACGCGCACGATGCCGTAGCGTTCGCAGAGCTCTGGCGTCACATCCGAACCAGATTCAACCACGATTACGTACTTGCCCATTCTTATCACGACCCATCTCGACATTGGTTTTTCAATACATGGCACGCGCCGCCGCACTGTTGCACAACGGCGTCCAAGCGCCAAAGAGACGCCGTCCCTTGCACATAACAAAGGACAGCGTCTCCCTGGAAAACTCCGTGCTTGGCTGAGATTTTACACGGTTTATAAATGAGTGTTACTTATCCCGCAAACGGTAGCTATACGCGATAAACGGTAGTTCGCTGCGGCAACTGCAACACATTCCGCCCAGCAAGTCCAATCGTGCCTCACGCATGGTTAATGCGCGAGGCGGTAGAAATCCATCGACGCCGCACTCTCGGCATGCAACCCCATCGCCGGAACCGCCGGCGAATAGGTACGGCTCGTAAGTGCCGCCTCGCCGCCATTTGCAAAAATCTCGACCATCGTAGTGTCCGAAAGCACGCGCAGGTCGCGAAGCTCGCTGAGCTCGATCGACCTCTGGTCGCGCCCATAGCCTTCGTCACCCATGTCGAGGGTAAGCATCCCGTCTGCATAGCGCACAAAGACACCCTTGCGGATTTCGAGCTCGACCATCTTGGCGCCCTCACAGGAAACCACAACATCAAACAGGCGGCCCGGCTCCTCAACGGTTTCACCGCCTGTCGCGCGAACGCAGTCGCCGCGCATCCTCTCAATCTCGTGCGCCGGCTGCTGGCAGAGCTTACCATCGCGCATGCTCAGCTCTCGCGGCACCGTCAACGCGCACTGCCACCCGCGCGCCACCGTCGGGTTTTCTGCCGTCGCGTCGGGGCAACCCGACCATCCGATCATCAAACGCCGGCCTGCAGCATCCTCAAAGGACTGCGGAGCATAGAAATCAAAACCGGCATCGACCATCGGGGGCATGCCCTGCCCGACGATTTTAAAGCTCGGCGCCTCCCAATCGGCCTCGATGGAGAACCACACGCACTGATGCGGATTGCGGTAACGCCATCCATCGGCAGGCACACCCTGCGGACAGCAAACGAGAATAAGCTCACCATCGAGCTCGAACAGATCGGGGCACTCCCACATAAAGCCAAACTTCTCGCCCAGCTCAATACGCGTCGCATAGTTCCAGTCCTCTAGATCGCGCGAGGTATAGACAAGCACGCAGCCGCGATCGTCTTTCGTACGAGCGCCCAGAACCATGTAGTAGATACCGTCGTGCTCAAGGATCTTGGGGTCGCGCACGTGCGTACCGATATCGTCGGGGTAATCGACCGGTCCAACAGCTATGCACTTCTCGCCCAATTCGTCGGGATTCTCGGCAACCATATGAATCTGGTTTTGCTCACGACCCGTCAACACGTAGTCGTAATCATCGCGGTCAAAATGCTTGACGTTGCCGGTATAGAAGTAGTGAATCTTGCCATCGCGTACAAAGGCAGAACCAGAATACGCTCCGTTCGAATCCAAATCGGAATCGGGGAACAGCACGGAGCCATGATTCTCGTACGTCACAAAATCCTTTGTCGTCAGATGGTTCCAAAGCACTGGACCGCCATGCGCAGCATCGAACGGATCGTATTGATGATAGATGTGATACGTATCACCAATCTGAACCAAACCGTTGGGGTCGTTGAGCCAGCCAAGCTCAGGCTCCACATGGAACAGGAGCCTATCGGGGTCGGACGCGATGCGACCAGCCGTCTCATCCTGTCCGGCACGCCACTGCTCATAGTCCGCGCGTGTCACCTTATTTTTTTGATTAAACATCGCCATTGACTTTCTCGTCTATAGGGAAGGACGCTCGACTCGCACGAGCCGAGCGCCCTTCCTCAAATGGACTTATCCGCACATTACGCTGAACGGCTCAACTAGAAGCTGACATCGAAGCCAGCACCAGCGCCCTCTTCATCGGTGGTCGGAACGCCCTTTGCCTTGTTGTAGGCAAAGATCAAGACGATCGGCACGATAAAGGCGATGAGATTACCAGCCACATACCACACGAGAGTCTCGGGCGTAACGATGAGCAGGCCAAGCACACCGGTCAGACCCTGACCGATGGCGCGCACCTCAAAGAACTTCACGAAGGCACCGCCGCAGCCTGCACCGATGCATGCGCAGATGAACGGAATGATCGAATAGCGCATGTTTGCAGCGAAGATAGCGGGCTCGGAGATACCGACCAGCGTCGGAATAAAGGACGACATGCAGATGTTGCGCTCTTTGGAGTGCTTCTTGTGAATGAGGTACATGCCGATGGCGCCGCCGCCCTGGGCGATGATGGAGACCGACCAGATGGCCTGGATGTAGTTGAAGCCAGTCGTGGCAACGAGGTTTGCCTCGATACCCTGGATGAACTGATGCGTACCGGTAACGACGAGCGGCTGCAGGAACGCGGCGAAGACAAAGGCACCAAAGACGCCCATCCTGTTGTACAGGACATCGATTACGCCAGCGAGGACGTCGCCGATCAGGTTGCCGAGCGGGCCGAACACGGTGAACAGGGCAACGTTAGCAAGAATCAGGGTAACGGTCGGGACAAAGACAAACGAGACGACCTCGGGGATGTACTTCTGGGCAATCTTTTCGACCTTGGCCATAAACCAGGCAGTCAGGATTGCAGGGAACACGCCGCCCTGGAAAGCAACCATGGGGATGGAGAGCGGACCGAAGTTCCAGTACTCAGCACCCGTCGGGTCCATAACGAACGTGTTACGGTTCATAAGACTCGGGTGAACCATGACGATACCGACGAGGATGCCCAGGATCGGGTTGCCGCCAAAACGCTTGACCGCGCTATACATAACCAGGACAGGCAGGTAGTCAAAGGTGGTGGCGATAATGGCAAAGAAGCTTGCGAGGTTCTTGAGGAACTCGCTGTGATCGGCGAGGCTGCCCTCCATGCCGAAGAGGCCGTTGGCAACGATCAGCGACTTAAGGCCGATGATGATTGCAGCGCCGACGAAGGCGGGAATGATGGGGATAAAGATGTCCGAGAATACCTTGAGGACCGAGAAGAACTTGCCCTTCTTGTCCGCCTCGGCGCCCTTGACCTCGGAAGCGCTGATCTCCTTAACGCCCGTCAGAGCCATAAACTTATCGTAAACCTTGTTGACGGTACCGGTACCGAAGATGATCATGAGCTGGCCGCTGTTGTACAGCACGCCCTTGACGCCATCGATGTTCTCGAGCTCGGCCTTGTTGTATTTGCTCGTATCCTTGAGCACCAGACGCAGACGGGTCACGCAATGCGTGGCGCCCTCGATGTTCTCCAGTCCGCCGACGTTGTCGACGACTTGCTGGGACACTGCCTTGTAGTCCATGTTCCTCTCCATTCCTTTTCTAAATCATAAAACGGTTCGTTGCCGCTACAGAGACGCGATCGTTGCGTTTGCGCACTTGAGCGCACCGTCGGTGACGGTAAGCGCCACACCCTGGCCCTGCTTGTTGCAGAAGCGAGCGTTGAGCGCAACATCATCGACAAAGATGGTCGCGATATCGTCGTCAACGACCAGGCGCACATGATGAGTGCCCTCGCCCTTAAAGAACAACGGACGCTCGAGGCCCATGTTGTTGACCTGGAACCACGGGTACTGGGGAGCCGGCGTGAACTCGAGCTTGCCCTCGCGCAGGTTGGCGCGGAACTCATAGGCAAGACCGGTCTCGGCGTCCTCGGCGAACTTGACCGAGAAGCCGGCAGCGTTACCGCCGAGCTCAATGTCGGTATCGAGCAAGTAGGTGGAGCCGGCGTCTGCAGACAAAACCTGCTCGACCTTGCCCGACTCGCAGGAGAGCTCGAAGGCTTCGACAGCCTTGCCCTCGCCAAAGGCGCCGAGCATGCTGTCGGGAAGCTTGGTGCCGAGCGTTCCGTCGGCACGCTGAACGATCTCGAGGGGCATGAAGGTACCACCCCACAGGTAAGAGCTGGGGTCGTCGCCCTCGTCACGCGTAGGAACCCAACCAAAGAGAACGCGACGCTCGCCATCGAATGCGGTGCGAGCGGCGTAGTACGCGCGGCCGTCGAAGGAGTCGTCAGCGGGGGTAATCCAAGGACCGTTGATGGACTTGGACATGCGGTAACGGGTCTTGTTGCCGTCGCTGTACTCGGAAAAGACGAGGTACCACCAGTCGCCCATCTTAAAGAGATCAGGCATCTCAAACATGGTGTACAGGCCTGGGTTCCACCAGTCGCCCTGGAACTCCCAGTTGGTCAGATCCTTGGAGGTGAACTTGACCAGGCGGCCGGTCATCAGACGCTTGTCCTCGCCCACACGCGTGCCGAGGATGAGCATGTACTCTTCGTTCTCCTCATCCCAAAGCACAAAGGGATCGCGCCAGTTGCGGTCATCGTAACCCTCCTGGGGCGGAAGCAGCGTCTCGGCGATGTTCTTCTCCCACTTGACGGCGTCGTCGCTCGTTGCGTGAAGAAGAACCTGCTTCATCAAACGTGCGCGGACCTTATCGCGATTGCAACCAGTGTAGAGCGCATGGTACTTGTCGCCCACCTTAAACACCGTGCCGGCATAAATGTACTGGTCGACTTCCTCGTCGCCGCCGCGCTCAAGGCTCTCGCCAAAGTCCTTGTAGTTGACGAAATCCTTGGTCGTAGCGAGTGCCCAGCCAAACGGCTCTCCGAAAGGTTCGGGGTTACGCGTGTCACGCTGATGATAGAGATAGAACGTGCCGTCCTCGCCGTACGGCATGATGTCGCCTACCCAAATTCCCTCAGGCTGGTAATACACCTTGTGCATCCGAGACTTCCTTTCCACGACATACTAACTCGGTACAATGGCAAGATATGTCAATCGTTTTCATATGTCAAACGTTTTCATATCAATACGTCTTTTCGCAGTTCCAGTCGTCGGTAAACGGTTGACATATGCCGGCGAACGGTCATCGGAGGCGTTTGAGGAATTCTTTTGGCACAGGATGAACTACGCGGTTTTGCCCTCAATGAGTTCAACGGGGAGCTTGATATTCGATTCGGGATTATCGCCGTTAATAAGAGCGATGATGGATTGCGCCGCGAGCTCTCCGATGCGATCGATATCTTGACGTACGGTTGTTAAGTCAGGCATAAACGTCATAGTTCGGCGGGCACCATCCGCGCCCACGACCTTAATATCGTCTGGAGCGCTCAAGCCGCGCTGCTTCATCACGTTGAGACAGATGGCCGCCATCGTATCGTCTCCCGCAAAGATGCCGTCAATATCGGGGTTCTCATCGAGGATCTTCGCAACGACCGCGCCCTTTTCGTCGTCGGGCTTAACGAACTCAACCTCACGGACAAGCGCGGACAAACCGGCCTGCTCAACAACATCGAGGTAGGCATCGGTACGCTTATTGGCGGGCATGCGCATGCGGCTATTGCTGCGCAGGCACAGGATACGCCTGCAGCCGTCATCAATCAGACGGCGCGTGGCGAGCTCGCCAATGCCATAGCTGTCACTTGCAATCTGGACAGAGCCCTCGCCAAGATCGCAGTCGATGCCAACCAGGCTCAAGCCCATCTCGGCATATGCCTCGGCACCGATATTGAGGGAGTTGACGATGACGCCGTCGACCATATTGCGGCGGAGCATGTCAATATAGGAACGCTCAAGATCGGGTCGATTGGCACTGTTGCACAGCAACATCTTAAAGCCGTTTTCCGCTAACGTGCGCTCGACCGCCTGCACAACCTGAGCATGGAACGGGCTGCTCACAAAGGGAACGATCATGCCGATAAGGTTCAGACGGCCGTTGAGCATGGCACGGGCGATATCGTTGGGCGTATAGTTGATGCGCTCCATCGCGGCATGGACCTTATCGCGGGTCTCTTGGCTAATATAGCCGCGATTATTAAGCACGCGAGATACCGTAGTAGGCGAAACCCCCGCCACCGCTGCAACTTCCTTGATGCCAGGCTTAGCAGAATCCTTAGAACGAGCGCCCTCGCGAGCCATAGCACCCTCCCCCATCAACATGTCATACGTTTACATACGAACAAAGCATACCCCAACAACAGCGGGAAGACGGTAACGGCACAAGTAAGTAGACGACTCATCCAAATAATTAGGAGAGTTCCGCCTAAAGGGTGACTACACAGGACCCCCGCCGGGCCGCTTTGGGTTACTTTCCAAAACATTTCCGCAGGACGCAAAGGGCTCCGCCGCGCGAAGCGCGCAGCGGAGCCCTTTGCATGTCCGAGGACGTTTTGGAAAGTAACCCAAAGCGGCCCGGCGATCCTGCGGGAGTTAAACCCCTTTAGAACTTGTCGTGGAAGGTACGCGAAATGACCTCGTCCTGCTGCTCCTTGGTGAGCGTGTGGAAGTTCACGGCATAGCCGGAAACGCGGATGGTCAGCTGCGGGTACTTCTCGGGGTGAGCCTGAGCATCGAGCAACGTCTCACGGTTGAAGACGTTGATGTTCAGGTGATGGCCACCCTTCTCGGCGTAAGCGTCGAGCATGTGGACCAGGTTATCGGCCTGAGTCTCGGAAACTTCAGAAACCTTCATAATGTGTCTCCTTCGATCGATAGGCGCCGGCCGAAACCGGCGCGCTAATCAGTAATCGTTATTGTTAGTATAGCACTAACAATAGTTACTCGCCCAGCTGATCAAGGTCGATATCGCCAAAGAACACCTGGTCCTCCTTGCCGAGCGCACCCGGGATGATGGAGAAGGTGTTGGAGATGCCGTCCTGAGCATCGCGGAACGGGAGCTTGGAAACCGAAGACAGCGAAGCGATGGCGCCGTGGCTATCGCGCTTGTGCATGGGGTTAGCACCCGGGGCGAACGGCTGGCCGGCCTTGCGGCCGTCGGGCGTGGAACCGGTCTTCTTACCGTACACGACGTTGGAGGTAATGGTCAGAACCGAGGTCGTGGGCACGGAGTTGCGGTAGGTGTCGTTCATGCGGATGTACTCCATGAACTGGTGCACAACGTCGTGAGCGATCTGGTCGACGCGGTCGTCGTCGTTACCGTACTTGGGGAACTCGCCCTCGGTCTCGAAGTCGACGATGATGCCGTTCTCATCACGGACGGGGTGGACCTTGGCGTACTTGATGGCGGACAGGGAGTCAGCCACGACGGAAAGGCCAGCGATGCCCGTAGCGAACCAGCGGTGCACGTGCTTGTCGTGCAGAGCCATCTGGATGCGCTCGTAGCAATACTTGTCGTGCATGTAGTGAATGATGTTCAGCGAGTTGACGTACACGCCAGCGAGCCACTTCATCATGTCGTTGTACTTGGCCACAACGTCGTCGTAATCGAGCGTATCGCCCTCGACGGCGCGATACTTGGGGCCGACCTGCTTCTTGGAGACCTCGTCAACACCGCCGTTGAGTGCGTACAGCAGGCACTTGGCCAGGTTGGCGCGGGCGCCGAAGAACTGCATCTCCTTGCCGATGCGCATGGAGGACACGCAGCAGGCGATGCCGTAGTCGTCGCCATGGTAAACGCGCATGAGGTCGTCGTTCTCGTACTGGATCGAGGAGCTGGCGACAGAAGTCTTGGCGCAGAACTTCTTGAAGTTCTCGGGCAGACGGGTCGACCACAGAACGGTCATGTTGGGCTCGGGGCTGGTGCCCATGTTCTCGAGCGTGTGCAGGTAGCGGTAGCTCATCTTGGTAACGAGCGTACGGCCGTCAACACCCATGCCGCCGATGGACTCGGTGACCCACTGCGGATCACCGGTGAACAGGGCCTGGTACTCGGGGGTACGGGCAAACTTGACCATGCGGAGCTTCATGATGAAGTGATCCACGAACTCCTGGATCTGCTCCTCGGTGAAGGTACCGTTGGCAAGGTCGCGCTCAGCGTAGATGTCGATGAACGTAGAGGTACGGCCGATGGACATAGCGGCGCCATTCTGCTCCTTGACGGCAGCGAGGTAGGCGAAGTACATCCACTGGATGGCCTCCTGCGTGTTGGTAGCAGGGTTGGAAATATCGAAACCATAGGTCTCGGCCATCATCTTGAGCTCGCCGAGGGCGCGGATCTGCTCCTGCAGCTCCTCACGGTCGCGGATGTTGTCGGCGGTCATGACCGTCGGGGTGGAAGCCTTCTGGGCCTCCTTGTCCTTGATCAGGTAGTCAACGCCGTACAGGGCGACACGACGGTAGTCGCCGATGATGCGGCCGCGGCCATAGCCATCGGGCAGACCGGTGATGATGTGAGCCGAACGGCAGGCGCGCATCTCGGGGGTGTAGACATCGAAGACGCCGGCGTTGTGGGTCTTGCGCTCGAAGGTGTAGCGCTCGACAACGTTCTCGTCGACCTTGTAGCCGTGCTGGCTGGCGGCCTGGCAAGCGATGCGGATACCACCGTTGACGTGCAGAGCGCGCTTGAGCGGCTTGTCGGTCTGGAGGCCGACGATGGTCTCCTTCTCGCGGTGGGCGTTATCGATGTAGCCAGCGGGGTGGCTCACGATACCCGTGACGGTCTTGGTGTCCATATCGAGGACACCGCCCTGCTCGCGCTCCTTGAGCAGCAGGTCGAGAACCTCGCCCCACAGCTCCTTGGTACGCTCGGTCGGGCCGGCGAGGAACGACTCGTCGCCCTCGTAGGGGGTGTAGTTCTTCTGGATGAAGTCTCGGACGTCAACCTCTCCCGTCCAGATGCCTTCCTTGAAGCCTTCCCATGCCTCCTGCATTGTGTAACCACGCTCCTAGTTACGTGTAATGCGGCGCTCTCTCACACCGCTGCTTATTGAATTCTTGAATGTTAGACCTGCATAACCGGCTTCATTCGCCTTCCGTCGCGCGTTAGCACAGGGAAAAACGTTCATTCACCTTGGTCTTGCAACCCTAAACCCAAGATTTCACCCGTTAGTGAAGGATAACATAGCCACCCCCTTCATCAGGGCTGTTATATGTTCCTTTTTTTGTGTCATTAGAGCGTTTTCAACAAATCCGCAGGAAACGCGCCCGCCATCATCTACCGTTCACCGAATTATTTGATATTTCCCCTTGCCTTTATACATCCTTCACTCTAGCTGTTATGCCAGCTTTAGCAGGGTAAAGTACCCACCGATAGATTTTTGGGACATGCCTAGAAATCTACTTTTTCGCCGCGACGGAGGCGGTGGCATGAAATGCCCACGAAGGTAGATTTCTAGGCATGTCCCAAAAATCTACTGTATGAGGTGTGCATACAGGGGTATCATCTTTCACCAAAAATAGTTTCTAGTGTTAGGGGTTTTCGGTGGAAGATACCGATTTCCATGAGCTTGGGCGTCAGCTCTTTACCGAGTTTGGCAGCATGCACCAGCACGTTTCGCGTTTTGTCGACCAGGCGATGAGCGGCGAGATGGCCGTCATGCGCGCTCTCATGCTCGCCGGCGGTTCGCTTACGCCGAGCGAACTCGCCGATCGCGCTTGGGTCTCGAGCGCCCGCATCGCCAACATCCTGCGCGCCCTCGAGGGCAAGGGCTGGGTCGAGCGCGAGCACTCAAAAACCGACCGTCGTCGCGTACACGTCACGGTGACCGACAAAGGCCGACAAGACCTCGAAATCAAACGTCGGAAATTCGAGGACCGCACCGCGGCCTTCCTCGAGCAGCTCGGCGAAACGGATACCCAAGAGATGGTGCGCCTTCTAAGGCGTGCCAACGAAATTATCGACCGCAACCAAGAAAGGAGAGATGCCGAGTGAGGATTCTCAAGCTCTTTAAAAAACATGTCCTGGCGCTGCTCACGGCTATCGTACTTATCGTAATCAGTTGCAATGCCGACCTAGCGCTGCCTACGTATATGAGTGACATCGTCGATGTGGGCGTGCAGCAAGGCGGCATCGCCTCACCCGTGCCCGACACCATTCGCGCCGAATCGCTCGATGACCTCAAGCTCTTTATGGGCGCCAAGGACGCCAAAGCTGTGGATGCCGTGTTTAGCAAGGCGGACAACAACGGCATTCGAACGTACAAGGGCACCGAGGAGGAGCGCGCCGACGGCGGCAAGATTGCCGACATCATGAGCCTGCCCGAGACCGTCGTCCTTTCGCTCAACCAGGGCATCGACGCCAGCTCCATGGGCGACATGATGGGCGCGTCCAGCGAAAAAGACAACAGCGCCGCCCAGGCCATGCCCACCCCCGAGCAGATGGCGGCGATGACGCCCGAGCAGCTCGCCGAGATGCAGCAGAAGGCCGCAGCGGCACAGAACATGCAAAAGCAGATTGATGCCGACGGCGGCAAGATCACCATGAAGAGCCTGCGCCTGGGCGTTGAAGGCGGCCTGATCGATCAGGGCAAGCTCGTCGAGGGCGCCAATGAAATGGCGGACAAAATGGGCTCCATGTCGGGCTCCATCGTGACCCAACGCGCCGTGAGCTATGTGCAAGACGAGTACAAGGCGCAGGGTATCGACCCCGCCGACGTGCAGAACGCCTACCTGGGCCGCATGGCGACCACGATGTTTGGTCTGTGCCTGATCTCACTGGTCGCCACCATCCTAACCGGCGCCGTGGCCTCGCGCACCGCCTGTTCCATCGCACGCGACCTGCGCCGCGAGACCTTCAACAAGGTCATGCACTTCTCGCCGGCCGAGGTGGGCAAGTTTAGCCAGGCCTCGCTCATCACTCGCTGCACCAACGACATTCAGCAGATTCAGATGGCCGCAACCCTGTTTATCCGCATGTGCCTCATGGCGCCCGTCATGGGCATCGTCGCCGTTATGCGCGTCCTGGCCAACCACACCGGCCTGGAGTGGACCATCGCCGTGGCCATCATCGCGGTCTCGGCCGTCGTCGGCGTGCTCATGGGCCTCACCATGCCCAAGTTCAAAAAGATGCAGAGCTTTGTGGACCGCGTGAACCTTACCGCCCGCGAGCTGCTCGACGGCCTTATGCCCATCCGCTCGTTCAACCGCGAGGAGCATGAGCTCGAGCGTTTTGACAAGGCGTCACTCGACCTGATGACCACGCAGCTCTACACCAACCGCGCCATGAGCTTTATGATGCCGCTCATGATGCTCGTCATGAACTGCATCACCGTGCTTATCGTCTGGTTTGGCGCGCAGGGCGTGTCCGACGGCGTGATGCAGGTCGGCAACATGATGGCGTTTATCTCCTATACCATGCAGATCGTCATGGCGTTTATGATCCTCACCATGGTGTCGGTCATCCTACCCCGTGCCGAGGTCGCAGCCGAGCGCGTGGAAGAGGTCATCACTTGCCCCACGAGCATCAACGACCCCGTCTCGCCTAAACTGCCCGCGGCCAGCGCTCCGCGCGGTGAGCTCACCTTCCGCGACGTGAGCTTCCAGTATCCCGATGCCCGCGCCGATGTCATCAGCGGCGTGAACTTCACCACGCATGCCGGTCAGATGCTCGGCATCATTGGCTCCACAGGCTCGGGCAAGTCCACGCTTGTGCAGCTGATTCCGCGCCTGTACGACGTCACGGGCGGCAGCATTTCGCTCGACGGCATCGACGTGCGCGACATGACCCTTTCCGAGCTTCGCCGCCGCATTGGTTATATTCCGCAGCAGGGTCGTCTGTTCTCGGGTACCGTCGAGAGCAACCTCAAGTTTGCCGGCGACATGGTGAGCGATGACGACATGCGCCAGGCGGCACACATCGCCCAGGCCGAGGACTTTATCGCCGAGCGCGAGGGCGGCTACGACTCCCCCATCAGCCAGGGCGGCTCCAATGTCTCGGGCGGTCAGCGCCAGCGTCTGGCCATCGCACGCGCGTTGGCCAAAAAGCCCGAGGTCGTGGTGTTCGACGATTCGTTTAGCGCGCTCGACTACAAGACCGACGCGCGCCTGCGCGAGGAGCTCGCCAAAAACGTCACCGACGCCGCACTCGTGGTCGTGGCCCAGCGCATCGCGACCATCATGCACGCCGACCAGATCATCGTGCTCGACGACGGCCACGTGGTGGGCACCGGCGCGCACGAGGAGCTGCTACGCAGCTGCCCGGCGTACTTGGAGATCGCACAGTCGCAGCTTTCCGCCGAGGAGTTGGGGCTTACCCAAGAAGAAATTGCAGCCGTCATGGAAGGAGGCGAGCGCTAATGGCAGACGAGACCAAGACTCAGATTCCCAAGCCCACCCGCCAGCGTGGTCCCATGGGCCGCATGGGTGGCATGCGCCGTGGCGAAAAGGCCAAGGACTTTAAGGGCACCATGAGGCAGCTGCTCGGCTATATCGGCCAGCACAAGATTGCCGTGTTTGCCGCCGTCGCCTTTGCCGTGTGCTCGGTCATCTTTAACATTGTGGGGCCCAAGGTGCTCGGCCAGGTTACGACTAAGCTGTTCGAGGGCTTGGTTGCCAAGGTCAACGGCACCGGCGATGTCGACTTTGCCTGGATCGCCAAGACGCTCGGCTTTTTGCTCTGCCTGTATCTGGCAAGCTCTGTCTGCAGCCTCATCCAAGGCTGGCTTATGACCGGCGTCACGCAAAAGATTTGTTATCGCATGCGCAAGGAGATCGCCGCCAAGATCGCCGTCGTTCCGATGAGTTACTTCAACGGCCACAGCAAGGGCGACGTACTCAGTCGCATCACCAACGACGTCGATACGCTCGGCCAGTCGCTCAACCAGAGCGTGACGCAGCTCATCACGTCTGTCACGCAGATTATCGGCGTGCTCGTCATGATGCTGTCGATCAGTCTGCCGCTCACCGGCGTCACCGTGCTCACGCTGCCGGCTGCCGCGATTATCCTTGCCGTGATGATTCACTTCTCGCAGCCGTACTTCCGAGAGCAGCAGCAGGTTCTGGGCACCGTCAACGGCATTATCGAGGAGGACTTTGCCGGCCAGAACGTCATTCAGGTGTTCGACCGCGCCGAGGCCTCGATCGAGGAGTTCGACCGTCAAAACGACCGTCTCTTTATTAGTGGCTGGCGCTCGCAGTTCCTATCGGGCCTGATGATGCCGCTTATGAGCTTGGTGGGCAACATGGGCTACGTGGGCGTCGTCGTGGTGGGTGCGCAGCTCGCGCTGACCGGCAACGCCACGCCCGGCGACATCCAGAGCTTTATCCAGTACGTGCGCAACTTTACGCAGCCGGTGCAGCAGCTGGGCAACGTGAGCAACACGATGCAGTCGATGGCCGCCGCCACCGAGCGCGTCTTTGAGTTCCTCGCCGCGCCCGAGGAGGAGCAGAAGGCCGACGCCCAGATTCCCGAGAAGCGCCCCGGCCACGTTGAGTTCGACCACGTCAAGTTTGGCTACACGCCCGACAAGACCATCATCCACGACTTTAGCTGCGAGGCACAGCCCGGTCAGACCATCGCCATCGTCGGCCCCACCGGCGCCGGCAAGACCACGCTCATTAAGCTGCTGCAGCGTTTCTACGACGTGGACGGCGGTTCGCTGCGCGTCGAGGGCGTCGACGTGCGCGACTGGGACCGCGCGGCACTGCGCGGCGAGTTTGCCATGGTGCTGCAGGATACCTGGCTGTTTAACGGCACCATCCGCGAGAACATCCGCTACGGACGTCCCGATGCGACTGACGCCGAGGTCGAGGCCGCCGCGCGCGCCGCACGCTGCGACCACTTTATCCATACGCTCGCCGGCGGCTACGACTTTATGATCAATGAGGAGGGCACCAACCTCTCACAGGGCCAGCGCCAACTCGTGACCATCGCCCGCGCCATTTTGGCCGACCGTCCGGCGCTGATTTTGGACGAAGCGACCTCCAACGTCGATACCCGCACCGAGGAGCTTATTCAGCGCGCCATGGATGCGCTGATGCAGGGCCGCACGAGCTTTGTCATCGCGCACCGCCTGTCCACAATCCGCAACGCCGACGTAATCTTGGTGATCCGCGACGGCGACATCGTCGAGAAGGGCACGCACGACGAGCTGCTCGCCCAAGGCGGCTTCTACGCCGACCTGTACAACTCGCAGTTCGACGAAGCGGCGTAAAACCGGCGGCAAACAACCGCAATACCCAAAGAATGGGGGCGCAGGACAACCAGCGCCCCCATTTTTCGTTCTGCGGCCCTTGGACCGCATCCCCTGGAGCCGAATTGACGGTCCTTTCCAGCCCCTGTGGGCAAAAAATGGCAAATATGAGTACTGTCACCTTTTTAGTAACAGCCAAAACTGCCCCAAACGACCTCATTGCGGCCTAGATATGCCTTCAAATTGATCAAAATGCCCGGTAGCATGCTTCTGTGTGCCAACGTTAATGAACATATTTACTGTTGTGTCTATTATCTTGTAAGATCGATATGATACTACGCTAGCAACAGTACTCATATTTGCCATTTTTTGTCCATAGGGTATGCCGCAGAAGATCCAACTTGCTCCAGCGTGCCGTACGTTGGCCCTCCCCTTCCGGCGAGCGCCGACATTTCCCCAGATAAAACCGACCAAAATAAACCTGTCCCTTTTCGGCAGGTTTCACTTGCACTTTAGCGTGCGACAGCGGATAATGCCGAGCATTCGAGAATTCGCCAATTGTTGCCGTTAATTGATAAAGGAGGCCCCATATGGCCATGGAATTCAAGCGCAGGCTGCCGATCCCCATGGAGATCCGCGAGGAAATGCCGCTTCCCGCCGAGCTTACCGCCAAAAAGCAGGCATTCGACGCCGAGGTCGCCAAGGTCTTTACCGGCGAGGACGCACGCAAGGCGCTCATCATCGGCCCGTGCTCTGCCGACCGCGAGGACTCGGTGCTTGAGTACATGAACCGACTGGCCAAGGTCGCCGAAGAGGTCAAGGACAAGCTCATCATCATTCCGCGTGTCTACACCAACAAGCCGCGCACCAAGGGCACCGGCTACAAGGGGCTGCTGCACAACCCCGACCCCGAGGCGCCCGATGACCTGCTTGAAGGCGTTAAGGCCATCCGCCACATGCACCTGCGCGTCATCGAGGAGACTGGCTTCTTTACCGCCGACGAGATGCTCTACCCGTCCAACTACCAGTACCTCGTCGACCTGCTGAGCTACGTCGCCGTGGGCGCGCGCTCGGTCGAGAACCAGGAGCATCGTCTGGTGTCGAGCGGCATTTCGGTGCCTGTGGGCATGAAAAACCCCACCGCCGGTTCCACCACCGTTATGCTCAACTCCATCTACGCCGCCCAGGCACATCAGAGCTTTATCTTCCGCAACTGGGAGGTCGAGTGCGACGGCAACCCGCTCGCGCACGCCGTTATGCGTGGCTACATCGGTCTCGACGGTCGTACCTACCCCAATTACCACTACGAGCACCTAGAGCGCCTGGCCGAGCGCTACACCGAGCATGCCGGTTACGCCAACCCGGCGGCGGTCATCGACTGCAACCACGACAACTCGGGCAAGCGCCCGCTGGAGCAGTACCGCATTTGCAAGGAGGTGCTCGACAGCTGCCGCCGCAACGAGTCCATCTCCAAGCTGGTCAAGGGCTTTATGATCGAGTCTTACCTTGAGGACGGCAACCAGCCGGTCGATGGTGGGGTCTTTGGTAAGTCGATCACCGACCCGTGCCTGGGCTGGGAAAAGACCGACTACCTCATCCACGAGATCGCAGAGCGGGTTTAGTTACGCGGGCCGCATTTGGACAATCTGACGTTCAACTTCAAGGGCGCGACCAGAAGGTCAGCGCCCTTTCGTTTCACGTCACCTTGTCTCAAATGCGGCCCGCTCGCTGTCCGTCCTCTACCTGCGGCGTTGTCTTGCTCCGGATGCGGCAGTTAGGGACGTTCCTTTTCTGCCGGCAGTCTGGGACATTCCTTGAGGTAGTCGTTGGGGACGCTCTTGTTTGACCAGTCGTTTAAGAACGTCCCCAATGACTATCTCTCCGCCCCCGTGGGATCGGGGGTCGTCTACCGAATGGTTGATGCGGCGGCCCTGCGGCCATGTCACACTCAGAGGTGGCCTGACCCAACCCGGAAGGAGCCTCCATGAGCCTTGACAACGTAGCCCTGCGCGCCACCACACTTGATGACCTGACCGGCATCGCCGCCATCTACAACCAGCTGTGGTGCAACACGCTGCGCAACCGCGGCGACGTCGAAGCTGCCGATTTCTGCGCGCGCTTTAACATCGCCATGCAGCTGCAGCGCTCCCCCATCGCGCTTGTCGCCGAGGCCGAGGGCCGCATTATCGCCGCCTGCTGCATCGGCATCTTCGAAGACGGCAAGCCGCGTACCAACCCCACGTGGGTACCCTGCTACGACGAGATGTTCGCCCAGGCAACCGAGATGGCGAAGACCGCCGACGCCAAGCTCGAGGGCTCGCTCTTTGGCGACAGCCGCGAGAAGGCCACGGCCGACCGCTTTGCCGCCACGGGCAATGAGTATGCCCAGGGCCAACTCAACCTCATCATCATCGTGCCCGAGTGGCAGGGCAAGGGGCTCGGCCGCGCGCTCATCGACCTTGCGCGCGCCGAGCTCGCCCGGGCAGGCTGCACCAAGTTCTTCCTGATGAGCGACTGCAGCTCCGACTGGCAGTTCTACGAGCACCTCAACATGAAGCGCATCTTGGAAGATCACAGCCAAGACACCGGCGACGGCTTTATCGTCTACATGTACGGAGGCGACACGCAGGATTAGCTTGAGTGCCGCCTCACGGGCTTTCTCCAAGACAGCCCAAAGCAATCAGCCACGCCAAAAGGGACATGCCAAAAAGGGACAGGTTTATTTTGGCAGGTTTTATCTGGGTAAACGCCAACCGCCGCGAGGAAGTTGCCTTCCCTCACGGCGGTCTTCTAGCAGCCAAAACCAAGTGAGTAGACTTTTTGCAGGAGGCCGAGCACGCCCCAAATCGACACAGCTCTGACCTGCGGTTTTATTGAGCACTTGTCATGATGTGCTCGGCAAATCCAAAAAAGCCTACTCACTTGGTTTTGAGGCGCTCCAGATAGGCAAAAAACGCCGCGAAAGGGGTCCGATCCTCTTCGCGGCGGTTGTTCGCGCTGGTTTTGAGGCGGTTTTGCCCGCTTGCTACTCGCTGTAGCGGGTGGCGATGGCAGCTCGCACCATGCCGGCGCTCATAAGGCAGGCCCCCGACGACTACAGCAGCACACGCCATAATCTGACAGTATCATTTGCCATAATCTTGCAGTAGTGTTTTCCATAATCTTATAGTAGCCCAGCTCAGAGGCGTTATTGGATAGTAACCTATAACCGTTTTAGAACGTCCCCAACGACTGCCTGGGAGCGATAACAGGTATTATCTGGTCAAACACCAAAACCACCACAAAGGTGCCTGTCCCCTTTGTGGTGGTTTGGAGCTCTCCGCGGCGGGATGCTAGACTGGCGGCGTATACATTCGCGCCAAAACACGGGTCGCATGCAAGAAAGGAGATGCCATGGCGCCTATTGCACCGCTCAAGATGCTCGTCGCTCCCGCCGCCAAGACCATCGCCCGCCTGAGCGACTCACTCACCTACGAAGATATCCCCTGCGTCGTCGAATCACGCGAGGACAGCTGCCCCTACCTGGGCCACGTCCCCTACTTTGCACCCAAGCTCGCATCTGATCCCGAGCAGCGTGAGCAGTAATCCAAGACGCAACTAGCACCGCACAACTCGCGGCGCTACTGTTTTGGCGCAAAGCGACCTGTCCCCCTTGCGCCAACACCGGGATTGTCGATGCTGCGGCCGCGGCGCGATATGAGGCGCGAAACCTCGCCCAGCAACACGCCGATCACCACACCCATGAGGATCGGCAACTTTGACATCTCGGCGGGCGAGCTGTTAAGCGGCACGATTGTCGCAACAATCGAAAGCACGAGCTCTACCACCGGCACCGCAAGCGCTACCGCAAGCACCTTGCCCTCGAAGGGCGCGCGGAACACACGTGGGCGGTCGTCGTATTTACGCAGGCGCCAAAACGCCGGGAACATCGGGATATAGCTCATGAGCAGAAAGACGACGTTCATCGAGAAGAAAACCCAAAAGACGTCGGAACCTTCGCCCAGCGGAATCTGAAGAAGCAGCACCAAGCTGGCAAAACAACCGTTAATGAGTGCTGAGCCGTTGGGCATGCCGGTCTTCTTGGACACCAGCGCAAAGGGGCGCGGCATGTTGCCGTGGCGCGCGGCATAGCTCGCCACGTTGTTGACGCCAAAACTCCAGCAGATCATGTTGGCGAACAGCGTCACCAAAAAGGCCACGCCCACGACCATCGTCAGCGGGTGAGCGCGCCCCACCATGGCGGCAACCGCGTCCACAATGCCCGAATCGAGTGAAAGCTGCTCGGTGGGAACCGCGGCTCCAATACCGATGCCACAGATAATGTAGATCGCCGCGATGGCAACGCCACCGGCGATAACCGCCTTGGGGATATCGCGCGATGGGTTCTTCATCGTGCTGGCAAAGGTCGCGACCACCTCAAAGCCCATAAAGTTGAATAGGATGATTGAAAGATACGTCAGTGAGTTAGTGTCTCCCAGATCGGGGACAAAGGTCTTAAACGACATATCGTTGGCAAAGCCGTTATTGCAGGCAAACCAGATGCCGACGATTCCCACCACGGCGGTAATGAGCACCTTGATGACGGCGCCGCCATCCATGACCCAATCGGCCTCGGCCACCGGCTGCATTGCCATGACCGTGACGCCCCACACAAAGGCAAGCTCGATGGCAATTCGGACCCCAAGCGAAAATTCGATGCCCCATACCGCATTGATGACACTGGGGAACATGCAGGCGATACTTGCCACCCACAGTGGAAAGTTGACCCAATAGCACCAGGAGCAGCGGGCGCCCCAACGGTCGCCCAAGCCCAGGCGAACCCAATCGTACAGACCGCCCTCGGAATCGAACGCCGTACCGAGCTCGGCCACCACCAGGCCATAGGGAAGCAAAAACGTAATGATGAGGAAGATCCACCAGAAGAACTGCACGTTACCCATGGCAGATGCCGGAGCGGCCGCCTCGATGGTAAAGACAACGCAGATAACCGAGAGGATGACCTCGAACAGGGAGAACTTTTTACCTGCCACGACACGCTCCCCCTACAGCAAAAAGGATGGCATCTGTACCGAAGGCGCAGCCCAAGGTAGGGTTGCAGGCCGCGTCACCGGTGCAGGTGCCATCCCAAAGAGAAGAGAGGATGCAATTGTTGGACCAACGCTCGCGGAACAGGCGCGTGTAGATAACGATACGCTGGTACATAGATACTCCGATCAAAACGGCCGCGATTGCGACCGGAATCTTTTGGCAATTGAAGACGCGTCTGACCTGGGATATTCAAGCGAACAATTGGCCTAACCCGCAATAAATCCCAGATCAGACGCGTACTCAATCAAAGAGGCGGGCACTCCGAAGTGGAGGCAACGGAGTGCCCAAAGAAAAACCCAGCCGACCAAGACATCGAATAAACCGACCATCAATGCCCCGAGATGGTCACGGTGCGATTCATCGACTGTCCGATTGATCGGCTGGGTTTCCGAGGTGCGGCAGATTGCCCTGAAAGAGGAGGGCATAGACCTTAAGGGTCATGCCCGACGATTGAAGGGCAAGGTGCCGTGCCTCGGGAAGCCAGACAATTACGCGGACGGCTCCTGCTGCGTAATGCAGTGGATGTTGCCGCCGCCGAAGACGACCTGCTCGGACTGGACGCCGACGCACTTGTAGACGCCCTCGCCCCAGACCTCGTCATAGATCTTCTGGAGCGTGTCGACGGCCAGCTGGTCGTTCTCGTCGCCGTACTGCGGGACGATGACGCCGTGGTTGGTGACCAGGTAGTTCATGTAGGACGCGATCAGCGGCTCGTCGGGGACGCGCGGCTCGGCGTTCTCGTCGGCGTCGATGGTGTCGCAGGAAGCCTGGTCCATGAACAGCGGGTTCACGGGCATGCAGAGCTTGTAGACCTTCATCTTGCGGCCCTTGGCGTCAACGGCGTTGGAGAGGGTCTCGTAGGCAGCGTGGCACTGCTCGTAGAACGGATACTCGGGATCGTCGGTCCAGATGCAGGCCATGACGCCCGGGGCGATGAACGTGGCGACGTCGTCGATGTGGCCGTTGGTCTCCTCGGGGTCGATGCCCTCCTTGACCCAGATGACCTTCTCGACACCCAGGTAATCCTTGAGGTGCTCGTCCATGTAGGCGCGAAGCTCCTCGCTCCAGGGCTCAAACTTCTTCTTGAACTTGGGCCAGATGGACTCGGGATCCTCTTCCTCCTCGAGCACCGCAGAGCAGGTGCGGCCCGGGGAAAGCAGGCACTGGTCGGTCACGACAAGGGTGCCCTCGCCGTCGACGGTGATGGAGCCGCCCTCGAGGATCATGTCGTCGGGACGGTAGCGACGGCAGCCGGAAAGCTCAGCCATCTTAAGGGCGATCTGCTCGTCCTTGTCCCACGGGAAATAGAGGCCGTCGACGAGACCGCCGTAGGCGTTGAAGTGCCAGTGGTTGGCGCGCTTCTCACCCTTGCCGTTGATGACGTAGGTGGCGGCGGTGTCGCGGAACCAAGCGTCGTCGGTGGTCATCTCGATAACGGTGACGTTCTCATCGTTCTCAAAGACGGCCTTGCAGTTGGCATAGTCGACCTGGTTGGCGCACATATAGACCGGGGTGAACTCGGCGATGGCGCGGGCGATGGCGGCATACTGCTTCTGAGCCGGCTTGGCGCCGTGGGCCCAGGTGTCGGTGCGGTGGGGCCAGCCCATCCACACGCGATCCTGCGGGGCGAACTCGGCGGGCATAAAGAAGCCGTCGGCCTTGGGGGTGGACTCGGACTCGGTGATCGTACGCATAAGATTTCCTCCAAATCGAACGATCGTTTGCCGCGGGCGGATTACCCGCAGCCTAAAACCAAGAGACAGTGGGCGCCCGTCCCCCGGCAAAGGTCGGGGCGCCCGGTGCCGGTTTTCACGGAGTCGCACCGGCAAGCGACGACGTAACCAAGTGCGCGGAGACAAAACGCACGAAGGATACGGAAGAGAGATTGGGGTGGGCGGTGGTTACCGGAGCTATCGCTCACACCCACCCCAGGGAATGGTTAGCAAACCTGTCGCTTGGGCACGTCTCCAAAGAGGCTAGAGTGCCCGGAGTCGGGAGCGACAAGCCCGACGAAGCGCACGTTGGTACGCGAGGAGGGTTGGAGCCCCAGAACCGGGTGCTCTAGTTCTCCTCGGCCTCGGCGGCCTCCTCAGCGAGACGCTGAGCTGCCAGCTCGGGAGTGAGGCCCTTGTACTCGGTCTCGCGGCCCTTAGCGCTGACGACGCGGACAACCTCGCCGATGAGCAGAAGCACGATGAAGATAACGATCATCGGGAGCTTGTCGCCAATTTCAGCGGCAGAGAGCGGCACCAGCGTTGCAACGATGGCCAGGATCAGCTCGATGCAAGGGATGGCCAGCATGACCTTCATCATGGCACCCTTAAACGGGAACGTGAAGATGCGCTCGCGGTCGGGGTCGTTCTTGCGAAGGTTGAGGAACGCCGGGAACATCGGGATGTAGGTCAGCAGCAGGAAGACGACGGAGGTGCCGAAGAGCATCCAGAAGACGCCGTTGGAGATGGCGTCGATGGGAACGAGCTGCAGGCACAGCACCAGGGAGGCAACGACGGCGTTGACCAGGTTGGCGCCGTTGGGCATATCGTCGTCAGAGATCATCGAGGCGAAGACCTTGGGCATGTTGCCGTGCTCGGCAGCGTAGCGGGCGACGGAGTTGACGCCGAAGGACCAGGCGGCCATGTTGGCGAACAGGGTGATCAGGAAGGCGATGCAGATGACCTTGAAGATCATGGAGTCGCCCACCATGGTCTGGACTGCGACAATCATGCCATAGTCGGGGTCGATGGAATCGGCCGGCACAGCAGCGCCGATGCCAAAGCCAGCGAACAGGTAGATCACGGCGATGGACAGGCCACCGACGATGATAGCCTTGGGGATATCGCGAGCGGGATCGGCCATGTCGTCGGTCATGGTGCAGATGACCTCGAAGCCCATGAAGTTAAAGATGATGATCGACAGGTAGCCGAGAGCGTTGGTGTTGGTGAGCTCGGGCAGGAAGGTGGCAGCGGACATGTCGTTCGCAAAACCGTTCTCCATGGCATACCAAATGCCCAAAGCGCCAACGATAACGGCGACGGCGACCTTGATGATGGCGCCACCGTTAAGGACCCACTCGGAGTCGGCCGCCTTGGAGCGGCCCATGAGGTAGACGATCCACACAAAGGCAAGATCGATACCCATCTTGGCGATCAAGTTGAACTCGACGCCAAAGACCATGCCCAAAATGTCGGGGAACATCGTAGCCAGCGAGGCGATCCACAGCGGGTAGTTGACCCAGTAGTAATACGAGATGCGGGCGCCCCATTTGTCGCCCAGGCCATCGCGTACCCAGTCGTAAATGCCGCCCTCGCCGTCATAGGTGGTACCGAGCTCGGCGACAACCATGCCGTAGGGAAGCAGGAAGGTCAGGATCAGGAAGATCCACCAGAAGAACTGCTGGTTGCCAATGGCAGCAGCAGGAGCGGCGGCCTCGCAAACGAAGACGACGCAGATGATGGTCGAAATGACCGTCAAGAAGGAAAGCTTTTTCTTTCCGTCGCTCATGATGAGCTCCTTCGCTCAGTCTTGGACAGATCCGAGGCCCTAAGGTATTAAGGCAATTGCTTGGGCCTCGGTGAGCGGGCGACAGGAGACGAGCATCCGCCGCCCGCAAACGTGCTTTTAGAAGCCTTGAGGCTTAGAGCTGCTCGAGAGCCTCGAGAGCGGCGTGGAGCTCAGCCTTGGCGGAGTAC
The DNA here is from genome assembly GCA_905215135.1 of uncultured bacterium. GTDB lineage: Bacteria > Actinomycetota > Coriobacteriia > Coriobacteriales > Coriobacteriaceae > Collinsella. The sequence continues at coordinate 185,183 of CAJMOX010000002.1, read as the reverse complement.
TCGACACCCTCGTCGTTGAGCGGGGTGCGCTTGCCCAGGGCGGCAAGGAGAGCACGGATGGAGTGCTTGCGGTTCTCGGCCTCGACCCAGCACAGGGAGCGCTCGGGATCGTCCATGACCTCGTCGACGACCTCCTCGTTGCGGGTGGCCGGCAGGCAGTGCATGAACTTGGAGTTGGGGCCGGCGAAGTTCATCATGTCCATGGTGACCTGATACTTGGGATAGAACACGTCCATGTAGTTCTCGCCCGAGACCTCCTCGTCGTACAGGCCATACCACACGTCGGTGTAGATGAAGTCGGCGCCCTTGATGCACTCGATGTCGTCGGAGATGACGACAGAGCCGCCGGAGACCTTGCAGTTCTCCTCGGCGATGGCCATCATCTGCTTGCCGAACTCGGCGCGCTCCTCGACGGTGCCAACGTGCAGACCGCCGTCGGGGATCTGGTGGCCCTTAGGTCCAAACTGGACGAACTTCATGCCGACCTTGGAGGCGATGAACATGAGGGAGACGCAGACCTGGGTGGCGTCGCCGATGAAGGCCAGGGTGCAGTCCTCGATATTCTTGCCCTCGGGGAGGTTCTCGAGCATGGTCATGAGGTCGCCCATCTCCTGCGTGGGGTGGTTGAACTCTGACATGCCGTTGATGACGGGCACAGCAGAGCCCTCGGCGAGGCCGACGACGTCCTTGTGACGGTCAACGCGAGCCATCATGATGTCGAGCAGCGAGCCCATAACGCGAGCGGTGTCGCCCAGGGACTCGTGACCGCCGAGCTGGATGGTGCCAGGGCCATAGAACTGAGCATGACCGCCGAGGTCGGTCATAGCGGTCTCGAAGGAAAGACGAGTGCGGGTGGAGACCTGCTGGAAGATCATGCCAAGGCTCTTGTTGCGGAGCAGGTGCGGATAATAACCGTCAACCTTGATGGCCTTCTTCATTGCCAGGCCAAGATCCTCGATAGCCAGGATCTGCTCTTTGGTGAAGTCGTTGGTGTCGATGAAATCCTTAGGCAGTGCCATGTCGATTTCCTTTCCGCCGGTCTTGCCGACTATTACTATGAGGCGCTCGAACATCACGCCTCGTGTTGACAAGACCATCATTCACCCGTATGCAATTTTTACCTAGTTTATTCGGGATTAAAGACCGTTCACGGAGTTACACCCTCTCTAATCCAATATAAACCCGCAGGTCAAGAGTTTACAGGGGGTTTACCATCTAGAACCGCGAACGGTATACGGCTATGCTGTATCTCGGCGCCTAATCCGCAATGAAACGAAGGGTTGAGACGTCTATATCCCACAAGGTATACAGAGCTCGGCCATAGAATAAATGAGATGGGACGGTGACAGATGAACACCCTGATGTTCTTCTATACCCTAGCGATACTCGTGATCTGTATTGTGACGGCGGTGCTTTCGCTTGCCGCCTATGCCTCGTCCCGTCGACGCTTCTTTATCTATGGCAGCGGCGTATTTATCTGCTATGCCATCGAGATGACCGAGATTTTCTTTTTTGAATACACGCTGCAAAACCAGAGTTTTCCAGCCAGCGACTATTACTCAATTACCATGCCTGTGTTGCGGACCTTTGTGGCGACCGCTTCGCAGGCTTTTATTTGGCTCATTGCCATGGATTTGCTCGACAAGCATTCAAAAAAGCAGTTTGTCATTCCCGTCGCAACGTTCTTGCTGAGCGAGCTGCTGATTATCGTCGCTGTCCCCTACGGCCCCATTCATCAATGGCTCTACTACACGATGCGTCAGGTATTCCTTGTTTTCGTGGGGCTATATATCTTTTGGACGGCACGCAAGAGCACACAAGTCGAGCTGAAGGCACGCGTTAACAACCAACGAAAGCACCTGATTTTCGGCGCTATTCTGGTCGGTTGCATCGTTGCCGAGGATTTCTACAACATCCTTGTCGTCCCCATGAGTCTGGCACCCTCTTGGCTACAGCTTTATCTATCCGAGCGCAACTTTAGCGAGAACGTCTTTGCGTGCTACTTTGCGATTCTGCTGATTATCTACGCCTACCACGTGCTTTCAATCCGCATGCAGGAGGCGCCCGAGGAAAAGAACGTCAGCGATCTTGATCGACACATCGAAGAGCAGATGCCCTTCTATCGCAACGCCTACAAGCTCTCCAACCGTGAGACCGAAGTTATGCGTCTGGTCGTACTGGGCAAATCGAACCAAGAGATCGCTGACGAGCTATTCCTTGCCGTGGGCACCGTCAAGACCCACATCCACAACATCCTGGTCAAAACCGAACAGCAAAACCGCACGACGCTCATCCTCCACTTTTGGAAGCGATAACCTGCCAAAAAGGGACAGGTTTATTTTGGCAGGTTTTATCTGGGCAAACGCCAACCGCCGCGAGGAAGTTGCCTTCCCTCACGGCGGTCTTCTAGCAGCCAAAACCAAGTGAGTAGACTTTTTGCAGGAGGCCGAGCACACCCCGAATCGCCACAGCGCTGACCTGCGGTTTTATTGAGCACTTGTCGTGGTGTGCTCGACAGATCCAAAAAAAGTCTACTCACTTGCATCTGAGAGGCATCCGATAGACAAAAAAACCGCCGCGGAAGGGGGCCGACTCCCTCCGCGGCGGTTGTTTGCGTTAGTTTTGCGACGGTTTTGCCCGCTTGCTACTCGCTGTAGCGGGTGGCTATGGCAGCTCGCACCATGCCGGTGCTCATGAGGTAGGTCACCAGGAAGTAGCCACCATAGGCTGCCAGGAAAATCGCACAAGTGAGGCCCACCGTGCCGCCGATGCTCATGTTGCCAAGCGTGCTCACCAGCTCGATGATCACCTTGAGCGCCACAAAGGAGTGCGCCAGACCCACTGCCAGCGGGAACAGGAAGAACACCGCTTGCTGCGCCATCACCGAATGGCGAATCTGGCGGTCGTCACAGCCGATCTGCGCCAGCACGCGATAGCTGCGGCTGCCATCTGCCACGTTGGAAAGCTGCTGGATCGACAGAATTGCCGCGCATGCAACGACCAGTACAAAGCCGATGTAGATAGCCAGATAGCTAATCATGCCGTTCATCTGCGCCGCCTGCGTATATAGCTCGGAACGCGTGATGAAGACTCCCCATGACCCCGGCTCCTTGCCGTCAACGAGCAGATTGTCGAGCATGGTGTATTTAATGCTCTCGTCTGCCTTGGTCACATCCATCCCCTGCTTGTAGTTAACGAGTAGATTACTGGAATACGGCTGCAGATTAAGCTGGGACAGCAGCTCATCGGCAACGACGACGGTACCCGGATTACTGCCCATCCCCGAGTTGGCGATGGCCGCCGTATCTTCGTCCGACTTATCGGTTGCGGGCTTGAGCGTATGCCCGCCCAAGGTAAGAGCATGGCCGCCAGCCATATACTTGGTGTACATGTCGACCAGCTCGCCGCCCATATCACACGTGAGCAGATACTGGTCGCGGCCAATGCTCACCGGCTCCTCGCCCATCATCTGGCGCAGCTTGTTGTACTGACTTGCCGGCGTCACAAACAGGCCCATATCATCGGCATTGCTACCCTCGAGCGCCTTGGGAAGCTTTTCGCCCATGGCCTTGCACATCTCGCCCGCCGTCACCGAAGGATCCGAGCCGCCAAGCGTATAGCTCAGATACGAGTCGATCTGCACATGCTCACCGGCAACATCGGCGATATTGACCTTCTTGCCGGTCTCGTCGTTGTTGTCCGCCGACTTGCGCTCGCCATGCCACGCAGCGTACAAATCGACCGTTGTATCGGCCAGCACCATGCGATCGGCCTCAGACGGATTGACATACTCTTTGTAGTAGTCGAGCGTATCGGGCGTGTAATAGACATACGTCTGAGACACGTCAACAGGGTTATAGCGCTCCAGGTTTTCATTCATCACGTTGGCAATTGACATACCGCACGTCACCGAAGTGATGGCAAGGAACAGAACCATCGCGATGACGCCCATCGAAAAGCACACCGTATTGACCTTGGCCGAAAGCTGACGCACGGTAAACATGTTGAGGCCGCGCCAGTACACGCTGCGCAGGCTCTGCAGCAGCTTGATGAGCATGCCCGAGAGTCCCCAGAACAGCGCAAAGGTGCCCACTGTAACCATAGCGGTCGTAATGCCAAACTGGCTCATGGCCTCTTGCAGCTTGCTGTCCGTCGCGGTTAGCGGGAACCCATCACGTAGCAGACGGTAATAGGCCACACCCACCAGCACCACGCCCACGGCAAAGATGGCAATCGCGATCCAGGGGTTGCGTATCTTGATGCTCTCGTTGCGACGCTCGGCACCCATAAGCTCGATGAGTTTGGTACGACGCACGGCGCGAAGGTTCAGCAGCAGCGTGAGCACAAACATTACGAGCATGCAGGCAAGGGTCAGGTTGAACGCATGCACCGAGAAGAAGAAGTGGAAATTGGCGATCTGCGTCTTAAAGAGCGAAGCGGTAAAGAATGTCATGAGCTGGGAGAGCCCCACGCCCAGCACAATGCCGGCGACAAACGCGCCGACCGAAACGATCACGGTCTCGAGTGCCATGATCGTGGCGACGCGCCCGCGGCCCATGCCGAGGACCTGGTACAGGCCGAACTCCTTTTTGCGGCGCTTCATGATGAAGTTGTTGGCATACACCATCAAAAAGGCCATGACGCCGGCCAAAAAGTACGTCAGGTAACCGAGCATGCTGCCCATGAGCTCGGACAGTCCCTCCTCCTTGATGCCGGCAATGTCGACCTGCATCGAGACGGTATTGAAGGCATAGAAGACCGTGACACCCAGGGTGAGCGTCAGCAAGTAGACGAGGTAGTCGCGGCCGGCGCGGCGGACGTTGCCCCAAGCGAGTTTACAGAGCATCGGAGCCCTCACCGCCCATCATGGCAACGACCTCCATAATGCGGTCGAAGAACTCTCGGCGGTCGGTGTCGCCGCGGCGCAGCTCGGTGAAGATCTTGCCGTCGCGAATAAACAGCACACGGCTCGTGTAGCTGGCGGCAAAACTGTCGTGCGTAACCATGAGCACCGTGGCGCGCAGGCGGCGGTTAAGGGCCTCCAGGCTCTCGAGCAGCAGGCGAGCGCTCTTGGAATCGAGGGCGCCGGTGGGCTCGTCGGCCATGATCATGGTGGGGTCGGTGACGAGTGCGCGAGCCGCGGCAACGCGCTGTTGCTGACCGCCGGACATCTGGTAGGGATACTTGTCGAGCACCTGACTGATAGACAGACGCGCGGCTACATCCTGCACGCGGGTCGAGATCTCTGCCGAGTTTGTGCGGGCGATGGTGAGCGGCAGAGCGATGTTCTCGCGTGCTGTGAGCGTATCGAGCAGGTTGGAGTCCTGGAAGATAAAGCCGAGCTCCTCGCGGCGGAACTGCGAAAGCTTGGCCTGCTTCATGCGCGTCACGTCCTGGCCGTTGATGCGGATGGTGCCACTCGTGGCGTTATCGATGGTCGACACGCAGTTGAGCAGCGTCGACTTGCCCGAGCCCGAGGCGCCCATGATGCCAACGAACTCACCGCGGTTGACGGTAAAGCTGACGTCGTTGAGCGCGCGGGTCACGTTGCCCAGCGCTCCATATACCTTTTCGAGATGCGCGACCTCCAGTACCGGGGTCGCCATGTGCGTGGTTTGCATACCGAGTCCTTTCTTGCGATTAGTCTACGGCATCTATAGTCGCAAGAAGCCGAGTCGGCTACCATCGATATGGCTTACGCTTGCCTTACCGTTGTGTAAGGTACGGGTAGCTAGCCTGTCACGTGTTGATGTTGAGAGAGGACTCCTGTTGAAGACTGTTCATGTTGCCGCTGGGATCATTCGCAAGGAAGGATCTGACGAGCTGCTTGCCGTGCAGCGCGGCTATGGCGACATGCAGGGACTTTGGGAGTTCCCAGGCGGCAAGCTCATGCGCGGCGAGACGCCCGAGGACGCCGTGCGCCGCGAGCTCATGGAGGAGCTGCAGGTGAAGGTCACCAACCTGCGTGACTTCTACACCGTTGAGTACGACTACCCCGATTTCCATCTCTCCATGGAGTGCTACTACTGCTCGCTCGCCGATGAATCCGATAAGCCCCAGAAGCACGACCGCCAGCTCGATATCCGCTGGATTCCGCGCACCTCGCTTGCCACGGTGGAATGGATGCCCGCAGACAAGGGGCTCATCGATGCCCTGATTGAGCTGAAGGAAGACCGGCTTGAGACAAGCTCTGCCGATGACGCCGCGCCCAACACAGCCGACAAACCCTCCACCAAACCCAAGCGCGCACCCAAGCGCCGCAGCAAAAAGCGTCCCAAGCCCGGTCTGCTCGACGGCATCGATACCTCGGACCTTTCCGCCGACGAGCGCGAACTGGTGCGCCGTCGCGCTGCCATCAAAAAGTCCATGAAGGGCAACAAGCGCGCCAACACCAAGCCCGAGTTGCTCGTACGCCAGCGTCTGCGCGCAGCGGGCCTTACGGGTTATCGCTTGGAATGGAAGGTTCCCGGCAAGCCCGACATCGCCTTCCCCGGCCGCAAGATCGCCATCTTCGTCAACGGCTGCTTTTGGCACCGCTGCCCCAAGTGCAACCCCAGCCACCCCAAGCGCAATGTTGAATTTTGGGAAGCAAAGTTTCGCCGCAACGTCGAGCGCGACCGCGCTGCCGTGGCAACACTCACTCAAATGGGTTGGACGCCCATAACCATCTGGGAATGCGAGCTCAAGAAAAACCGCATCGACGCCACGATGGAAAAGGTCATCGAGCAGGTGCGGGCCGCAGAGTCGAAGCGCTAACAGCGAGCATTCACACGCTCCGCACGTCCGCGCCACATCCACGTCACAAACCTTAGAAAGCCCTTAAGCCCAAAACCTTTCAAGAGTGTTACTCGATAGCTTTGACCTGCGGTTTCATCGCAACATCAAATCTCATTAAGCCTTTCTTTAGCGCTTCTTTGCAGCAGCCGCGGCATAATACTGCCAGCGCACGGGACCTAGCAGCAAACCCCGAGCGCATCCTTTTGGTGGATATCGAGGAGGCCGCACGCATGCATTCTTCCAATGACGCAGCTCAGCTGCCATCCCTAAAACATGCAAACCTTTTCTCCTTCCCCCCGACACAGAGAAACGGCCTCCTCGACTCCCCCACCACAAAAACCAAGCGCTCAGCCGATCAGAGCCTCAACTTACGAGCATCCTTCGAAAAGCTCCAAGCATCCTTAGACAAGGCGTTCCCCGAACAGGCAAGAGCAATCTAAGCCCATCGCGCTTTATACTGATGCCATGCGAAACATGGATCACATAGAATTGCACCGCGGAGGACGCGAGGAAGCGTTTCCCGAGACCGCCGAAGACTGGCCCTATATTGCCGAACGCGCAGAATTCGCTCGCTATCCGGGCAATTCCGTCCCCTGGCACTGGCATTCCGAAGTTGAGCTTTTCTACATGGAACAGGGAGCGATTGACTATCGAACGCGCGCGGCTCATGAGCACGTACGCTTTGAGGAAGGGTCCGCCGGCTTTATCAACGGCGGCGTTTTGCACAGCACGCTGCAATCACCCAATTCGGCACCAGCCATTCAAATGTTGCATATCTTTCAGCCGTCGATGCTCGGCGATCCCGCGGGACGCCTTCAAAAGCGCTATATCAATCCTTTGCTGCAATGTCGAGGCGTCGATGTGCTCAAATGGTCGCCCACCAACCCCGACGATATGCCCTTTATCGATTTGCTAAAGAGTTCCTTTAACCACGACCTTCAACGGCCGCAGAACGAGATGGCGCTTCGGAATAGCTTGTCAGAGCTCTGGATTCAGATTTACGCCAAGACCGAACCGCTCTTTTCTTCCGACGGCGCCTCTTGGATGACCAGCCGCGACGTACAGTTCAAGGCAATCCTGGACTTTATCCGCGCAAACTATGCAGCCGCTATAGATGTGCCCCAGATGGCATCTGCAGCCGGCGTAAGCGAAAGAGAGTGTTACCGCATTATCGAAACTTGTGCAGGAACGACCCCGGCGGCATATCTACGCGCATACCGCATAAACCGTGCTTGCGAACTTTTGGCACACACCACGCGAACGGTACAGACAGTCGCGCGCCAATGCGGATTTATAACAGCAAGCCATCTTGGCCAGGTATTTAAAGAACAAATGGGGTGCACTCCTTCGAGCTATCGAGCAGCAAGGCAGAATCTCGATAGCACCAGGCAGAAATCCCGCTAGCCTTTCTTCTGTCACCGCATCAAACTTGCAGGCAAACAACAGAGAGGAGCAATCATATGAAGCACTTTGACTATATCGTGTTTGACGTTGATGGGACATTGGCAGATACAGAAGAAAGCGTGCTGTCATCGCTTGGCCAGATTATCCAAGAAGAAACCGGCAAAACGCTCCCCCGACACGAGCTTGAATTTGCCCTCGGCATACCCGGCAAGGATGCCCTTGAGAAACTTGGAATCTACTCGCAGGCAACGTTGGATCGCTGGTGCCAAGTTGCCGCCAGCTTTAAAAGCACCATCAGCGTGTTTCCAGGTTTGCTTGAAGTCATCGCAACACTCGCCGATAGCGGCTGCAAACTTGGCATCGTCTCCTCACGTGCGCGCGACGAATACGCAAAAGAAATTGCACCCCTTGGTTTCGATAAGTATTTTGAGCACATCATCCTTGTCGAAGACACAACCGAACATAAACCCGCACCCGCACCCATGCTCGAATATCTCCGACGTGCGGGCGCGAATCCTGGCAACGTCGTCTACGTTGGCGACACCGTCTACGACGAACAATGCGCAACTTCAGCAGGGGTCAGTTTTGCCCGAGCAGCATGGGGATCACACCAAGATATCCCAAACGCCACCTACAACCTCAAAACCCCCAACGACCTACTAACCCTAACAACCAAATAACCCACGCGCCCCACCCTTTCAGCCCTAACGCCACAAGGGCGATTGAGCAGGACGGTTTAGGCGGGTCCCGTACTTAGTTTCCAAAATCATTCCGCAGCGCGAAGGCTTCTTATTATTTTCAGCCCCAACGCCACAAGGGCGACGACCTCGAGTAAGTCAACCTGGGAGGGACGAGGGCTTAGTTCCCCAATCTTTCCGCAGGGGGCAAAAAGCCTCGCCGCACGAAGTGCGCAGCGAGGCTTTTTGCATGCCCGAGGACGATTGGGGAACTAAGCCCTCGTCCCTCCCCGGGATATGTAGCGAGTCGGAGTACCCTTGCTGTTACTCTGCTTTGCCCACAGAGTTGAGGTTGGTCATGCGGATCTTAACCAGCTCGGTGATCTCACGCATGCCCTCCTTGGCCGGCTTCTTGGGGTCGAAGCAGGCAGGGTTCTCGGCCATGTAGGCCATGAAGCCCTTGGTGTAGGCCTGACGCAGCTCGGTGGCGTAGTTAACCTTGCAAATGCCGTTCTTCACGGCCTCGGCAACCTGCTCATCGGGCACACCGGAGGTGCCGTGCAGGACCAGCGGCACGTCGACGGCGTCGCGAATGGCCTTGACCACGGACTGCTCGATATGCGGATCGCTCGTGTACACGCCGTGGCTGGTGCCAACGCCAATAGCGAGGGAGGTGCAGCCGGTGCGCTCGACGAACTCCTTGGCCTCGGCCGGATCGGTGTAGGGGCTCTCGCCCTCAACCGCGGGACCGTCGTCCTCCTTGCCGCCAACCTTACCGAGCTCGGCCTCGACGGGCACGCCCATGGCGCGGCCAGCGTCGGCGACGGACTTGGTCAGGGCAATGTTGTCCTCGAAGGACTCGTGCGAGCCGTCAATCATGACAGAGGTGTAGCCGGTGCGGAAAGCCTGCATGCAGCGGTCATAGCCATCGCCGTGATCGAGGTGCAGAGCGACGGGCACGGAGGCGCGCTCGGCAGCGGCCTTGACCATGCCGTAGAAGTAATCCAGGCCAGCGGTCTTAATGGTGCCCGGGGTGGTCTGCATGATGACGGGGGACTTGGTCTCCTCAGCAGCGGCCAGAACGGCCATTACAAACTCGAGGTTCTCGACGTTGAACGCGCCAACGGCGTAGTGGCCGGCCTGGGCGTCCTTGAGCATCTTTTCGGTGGTAACAAGTGCCATGAGCGTTTGCTCCTCTCCCTCGCCCGCATCTGGACATCGGGCGTAGTTGTTCACAAGGCGTTTTACCTTGCGTTTTGCTGAGCCCATTGTATGAAAATCGACGGCTTTGCACGTGCGAGATATTGAGCCCATGCAGGTCAATACAGTCGTTTTTGAAAAGTAAAAGGAAGGAATTGAATCCGAGCGGACGTGTTCGATATTGAATTTTGGGCGTTAAGCGTCTTTCTTTTATAGAAAAGATAAGTAATCGAAAGGCGTTTTCTTACTCAAAAAGAAAATGAACGAAAATAGATTCAACACAATTCCTGCAAATTAATGTGAGAATGGAGCAGCTATGGCCCACGCAGCAACCCGAGCTTTCGCCGATGAGCGGCGCGCCGCCATCATGGAGATGCTCGAACATAACGCCTCGGTGCAGGTGGCAGAAATCGCCCAGACCTTTGGCGTGTCCTCCGTCACCGCCCGCGCCGACTTGGACGCGCTCGCCGAAGCAGGCAAGCTACGCCGTACGCATGGCGGCGCTGTGTCGCTCCACAAACGCCTAACTGTCTCCACGCAGGATCGCCGCATCAATGTCAACGTCGCCGCCAAGCAGGCCATCGCGCAATGCGCCATCGAGCTCGTCGGCAATGGTGACACTCTGCTCGTCGACTCGGGCACCACCGCTCTCGAGTTTGTCCGGCTCCTCGACCAGCGCGACGGCATCACCGTCATCACGGCAGACATTACCATTGCCGATTACATCGACGAGAGTATGCCCTCGGTTGATGTCGTCATGCTGGGCGGGGCACTGCGCAAAGGCCATCGTTATCTGTACGGACCGCTCACTATGCAGGCGCTTCAAACGGTTCACGCCGACCTTGCCATCGTATGCCCCGGCGCTTTTGTCCCCCGTTGCGGCTTTACGACCGACTTTCCGCAGATGGCCGAGACCAAAACGGCTATGATCGCCGCAGCCCATCAAAGCGTCGCCCTCATGGACGCCAGCAAGGTTAACGGGCGCGGCATGTACCGCTTTGCCGAGCTTGTCGACGTCGACACCATCGTGATGGACCGTGATCCCGATGGCGCCGTCGCCACCTCACTCGCCGAGACCGCCGACGAGGCCCGCCCAAATCTCGTCATCACCGGCGCTTAAACAAAAACCACCACAAAGGTGTCTGTCCCCTTTGTGGTGGTTTGAGCGTCAAACGTGAAAGAATCGCTACTTGGAAAGCTCGTCGGCGAGGGCCTCGATCTGAGCGCGCGAGGCGTCATTGAGCGAGCCCAGCACGGTCACCTTGTTCTGCGACAGGGTGATGTCCTTCATGCCCTCGAGCTCCTTGGTCATAACCTTGGCGGCAGTGGGCGCCCAGGAGCCGGCCTCAACGAGTGCCACCGTACGGTTCTGATAGGCGTGCTCGGCAAGCGTATGGATAAAGGTGCTCATGAACGGGAAGATCTCGCCCTGATAGGTAATGGAGGCAAGCACCAGACGGTCATAGCGGAACGCGTCCTCAACGGCCTCGGCCATATCGTCGCGAGCTAGGTCAAAGACGGAAACCTTCTGGCCGCGGGCCTCGAGCGCAGAAGCGAGCTCCTCAACGGCAGCCTTCAGATGGCCATACACACTCGCATAGGCAATCGTGATGCCCTCGTCCTCGGGCTGATAGCTCGACCAGGTGTTGTAGGTGTCGAGGTAATAGCCCAGGTTCTCGGTAAGCACGGGGCCGTGGAGCGGGCAGATGATCTGGATGTCCAAATCGGCGGCCTTCTTGAGCACCGCTTGCACAAACTTGCCGAACTTGCCCACGATGCCAAAGTAGTAACGGCGCGCCTCGCAGGCCCAACCCTCGGGATCCTCGATGTCGTTGGCGCCAAACTTGCCAAAGCCGTCGGCACTAAAGAGCACCTTGTCGGTGGCCTCGTAAGAGAACAGCACCTCGGGCCAGTGAACGTTGGGGGCGCCGACAAACGTCAGGCTGTGGCCGCCCAGGTCGAGCACGTCGCCCTCTTTGACGACTATCTTACGCTCGGGGTAGTCGGTGCCAAAGTAGTTGACCATCATGCGGAAGGCGCCCATGCTGGCCACAATCTGTGCCTGGGGATAGCGCTCCATAAAGGCGGCGATACCGGCGGAGTGATCGGGCTCCATGTGATGGACGACCAGGTAGTCGGGCGTACGGCCATCGAGCGCGGCCTCGAGGTTGCCGAGCCATTCGTCGACAAAGCCAGCGTCAACCGAATCGGCGACAGCGATTTTATCGCCCAAGATAACATAGCTGTTGTATGCCATGCCGTTCTCGGACACGTCGTACTGGCCCTCGAACAGGTCAATGTCGTGATCGTCGACACCGATGTAGCGGATATCCTTGGTGATCTCCATCAGGCAAAGCCTCCTAGATAGACAAAAGAACCCGTCTATCATAACACTCGGCAGTATCCCAGCTGTTATCTGCCGGCATCCATACCGATTGTTATTGAAATACGATAAATCGCCGTTTACCTGCGCAAACTATGCGCGCGGTATCGCCGTGCTATGTCGAATAATGAGCTGGCCGGGAATACGAATGGCAACGGTTTTGCCCGCCGTACCCACCTCGGGAACCGCATGCTCAAACACCTCGCGTCCGCGCTGATGTAGATCGAATCGCACGGTCGTGAGCTCGTTGTGCGCCACAAAATCATCGAGTGAATCGTCAACGCCCACCACACTCACGTCCTCGGGCACGCGCAGGCCGCTATCGCGCAGCGCTGCAATTGCGCCGTTTGCCATCTGGTCGTTTGCCGCGTAAATTGCCGTCATAGTGCGGTCGTGCTCGGCCAGATATCTGCCGGCCTCGTAGCCACTGTTGGCAGACCAGTCTCCCTCGAGCGGCGCATGCGGCTGAATGTGTTTACGCTCGAGCGCATCCTGCCAACCGGCGCGACGAAATTGCTCGTCGACCGAGAACGACGGGCCGCCGATATAACGAATCTGCTCGTGCCCCAGCTCAAACAGATGATCCATAAGCAATAGCGAGCAGCCGTAATGGTCGGAATCGACCGTGGTCACGCGCGGATGCGCGTACATGGTAACGATGACCGTGCCAATGCCCGGCAGTGGATCAAACGTCTCAAAATCGGGCGCCATGCGACTCATGCCGATGATGATACCGTCCACGGGCAGCGCGGCCATACGACGCGTGGCCTCGGCAAGCGAAAACTCCTCGGTCTTGGACATCTCGACCAGCGTGATGGCGCAATTATGCTCGCGAGCAGCACTGGCGATGCCGTCGATCATTGAAAGGTTGCCAAACTTGGTGACATCGTTGACGCACAGCCCGACCGAATGGTAACGGCCGTCACGCAGCGAGCGACCGGCATAACTCGGACGAAAGCCAAGCTCTTGCATAGCGGCCTGCACGCGCCGGCGCGTCTGTTCGTTAACGTTGGGCAAGCCGTTGGCGACGCGCGAAACCGTCTGCTGCGAAACGCCAGCAGCGCGGGCGACGTCGGCCATGGAGACCGGACGCGAACTGGTATCGTTGGACGGGCGCCTTGCCACAGGATCACCTTCACCCTTGAGAGATCTGAATAGCGTGAATGCCGGCCCGGGCAGAAATACATCCCGCGCCGAGGCCCGCTATCGTCGGACGCATGTTAACGTACTCTACTTTTTCTATCTGCATCTCTTCTGCTTTATAAGTCCATACGGCAGTACCGTTCACGGCTGAATTTCTACCGATTACCAGATTCTCAAAAAGTGATAAGTGTTGTGTTATGAGTACGTTAACATAGCCCGTAACGTGCGGCATCGTAGATGCTGAGTTTATGCCGCTTCAGATTGTTAACGTACTCACTACGACGGAAAACTCGTCAGTATGCGCCAAGGAAAGGACCCTCATGACCACCCCCGACGAAAAGACACTCGCCACACTCACCAAGCTGTTTGAGGAGGAGTTTGGCCCCATCGGCGACCGCCAGGTGCTCTACGTGCACGCGCCCGGCCGTTCCGAGATCAGCGGCAACCACACCGACCACGAGGGTGGCCACGTTATCGCCGGCTCGCTCGATGTCGCCGTTGACGGCATCGCCGTGGCAACCGATTCCAACAAGGTCCGCGTTGCCGACGAGGGCTATCCCACGTTTGAGATCACGCTCGACACGCTGGATGTTCAGGAGTCCGAGAAGGGCACGTCCGCAAGCCTCGTGCGCGGTATGGCCCACGAAATCGCTGCTCTGGGCGTTGAGCCCCAAGGCTTCGACTTTGCCTTTACCTGCTCCGTCCCCTCGGGTGGCGGCCTTTCTAGCTCCGCCGCTGTCGAGGCGGCTTACGGCCGCGCCATGGAGACGCTCTGGGGCGCGCCCGCCATTGAGCCCGTCACGCTCGCCCAGATGAGCCAGCGCACCGAGAACAACTATTACGGCAAGCCCTGCGGTCTTATGGATCAGGCGGCTGTGTGCCTGGGCGGCCTCGCCTACATGGACTTTGAGGATCAGGCTCGACCTAAGACCCAGAAGCTCGAGCTCAACTTTGAGGATCACGGCTATGCGCTCGTGCTCGTTAAGGTCGGCGCCGACCACGTGGCGGCTACCGACGACTACGCCGCCGTTCCGCGCGAGATGCAGGACGTCGCCGCCGAGTTTGGCAAGGCACGCCTGTGCGAGGTCGACGTTGCCGACTTTGACGCCAAGCTCCCCGAGCTGCGCGCCAAGCTGGGCGACCGCGCCTGCCTGCGCGCCGTTCATTACTGGTACGAGAACGGCCTGGTCGATAAGCGCTGGGCGGCCCTCAACGCCGGCGACATTGATCGGTTCCTGGTCCTGACACGTGAGTCCGGTGCCAGTTCTGCCATGTACCTGCAGAATGTCGTCGCCAAGCTGGGTTCCGAGCAGCCTTCCATGTATGCCCTGGCACTGGCCGAGCACGTGCTCGACGGCCGCGGCGCCGTGCGTATCCACGGCGGCGGCTTTGGCGGCACCATCCAGGCCTTCGTGCCGCTCGACCTCGTCGACACCCTCATTGCCAAGATGAACGACTGGCTGGGCGAGGACTCTGCCCGCCACTACGCGATTTCTGACAAGGGGGCTTACGCGGCATGGCTGTAATGACTGATGTGCGCGAAGCTGCGCAGAGCCTGATCGAATACGCCATCCATCGGTCTATGGTCGGCCAGGACGATCGCATCTGGGCCTACAACACTATTCTGGAGTGCATTGGTGCCACGGGTCCGGCGCTCGACATGGCCTGGGCGCTCCAGGTTGAGAAACTCTCGCTCTTGCACCCCAATACCCTGCCCGACTTTGATCTTGAAGGCACGCTTGCCGCGCTTTCCGAGGCCGCCGTTACCAACGGTGCCGCCGAGGACACGGCGTCAGGCCGCGACCGCATCGCCATGCGCATCATGGGTGCGCTCATGCCGAGGCCTTCGGTTGTAAACGAGGAGTTCAACGGACGCATGGGCGTCAACGAGCCCCGCGCCGCAACCGACTGGTTCTACGGCCTGTGCTGCGACGCCGGCTACGTGCGCCGCGCCGCCATCGCGCGCAACATCAAATGGAGCACCCCCACCAACTGGGGCGATCTTGAGATCACCATCAACCTGTCCAAGCCCGAGAAGGACCCGCGCGATATCGCCGCGGCAGGTGCCGCCAAGAACACGGGCGAGAAGTATCCCGCCTGCCAGCTCTGCATCGAAAACGAGGGCTATCCCGGACGCTCCGCCGCAGCCGACGGCGGCGCTCACCCCGCTCGCCAAAACCTGCGCATTATCCCCATCCAGCTCAACGGCGAGCGCTGGGGTTTCCAGTACAGCCCGTACGCGTACTTTAACGAGCACTGCATTGCCATGAGCTCCGAGCATCGTCCGATGCACGTCGACCGCAAGAGCCTGACCTGCCTGCTCGACTTTGTGGACCTGTTCCCGCATTACTTCATCGGCTCCAACGCCGACCTGCCTATCGTGGGCGGCTCGATTCTGTCGCACGACCACTTCCAGGGCGGCGCGCACGAGTTCCCCATGATGCATGCCGCCGAGGTCTCGCAGTTTAGCGTGCCCGGTTTTGGCCAGGTCACCGGCACTGTGCTGCAGTGGCCGCTCTCGGTGCTGCGCCTGCGCTCGCATGACCGCGCTCAGCTGCTCGACGCTGCCGAGAAGATTATCCTCGCCTGGCGCGAGTGGACCGACGAGTCTGTGGGCGTTATCGCGCACACGGCCGACGGCGTAGCGCACAACACCGTGACGCCCGTCATCCGCCGCGTCGACTCCCGCGGCAATGCCGGCGGCGAGATCTACGAGGCCTACCTGGCGCTTCGTTGCAACATCACGACCGACGAGCACCCGCTGGGCGTGTTCCACCCGCATGCCGAGTTTCACCATATTAAGAAGGAGAACATCGGCCTGATCGAGGTCATGGGCCTGGCCATTTTGCCGCCGCGTCTGGTTCCCGAGCTCGGCGCTGTCCGCGAGCACCTGCTGGCGGCCAAAGCCGATACCAGCTACGACCTTGCCGGCGCGCTCGAGGGCGACGACCTCTGCCGTAGCCATGCCGCGTGGGCCGAGGATGTCTATGCCCGCCGCGCCGACGAGCTTACGGCGGATAGCGCCATCGGCATCCTGCACGAGGAAGTCGGCGTAGTGTTTGGCCACGTGCTCGACAACGCCGGCGTCTTTAAGTGGGACGAAGCCGGCCGCGCCGCCCAGCAGCGCTTTATCGACTCACTGTAATGATCCCTTGGGGACGGAGGAAAACGGACTATTTCGTCTTCAAGACAACGGCGCCCGCCGGCAACATCGCCGACGGGCGCCGTTTTTGAGTGTAGCCATTGGGGACGTTCTTAAACGACTAGTCAAACAAGAACGTCCCCAACGATTAATGACTCGAGCGTGGAAAATCTCCCACTTTGAGCTCGTATGGGCACCAAAAGCGGGAGATTATCCACGCTCATTCTATTAGGAGTCGCAACCGCTACAACTCTACGACCTCAACGTTGTTGTAGATCTCGTCCCAGCGGTCCATGACCAGGTGGCCGGTCTTGGGATCCATGGCGTTAAGCTTGCCGCAGGTATTGGCGGTCTTGAGCACCGTGACGTCGTCGGCACCAGCAGCAATGGCATGCGCAAAGCCGGCGATGGTCGAGTCGCCGGAACCCGTCGCATTCACAGCCGCAATCGCGGGCGTCTTGGCGCGGAACGCGCGACCCTCATGGAAGCCCACCGAACCGGCAGCGCCCATCGAAACGACAACCCAGGGGATACCGGCAAAACGGTCATCGGCGGCAAGCGCCTCGCGTAGGGCATCGACATCTTCGGTCGTAAAGGACGTACCCAGCAGGCCGTTAATCTCGGTCAGGTTGGGCTTTACGAGCTCAGGCTTAGCGTCGGACTCCAGCGCGGCCTCCAGCGATGCACCCGAGGTGTCGAGCAGCACCTTGGCGCCCGCCTCCTCGGCGATCTTGACGAGCTCAGCATAGTAGCCAGCATCGACGCCACGCGGCAGCGAGCCCGAAAGCGTCACAACGTCCGCCTTCGCTGCAAGCTCGGCGAACTTGGCCGTAAAGGCCTCGAGCTCGGCGGGAGCGATCTGCGGGCCGCTCTCCAGCAGCTCGGTCTGATTACCCTCGTGCAGAATATTCAGGCAAATGCGCGTCTCACCGGCGATGGGCACAAAGTCGTTCTTGACGCCGTCGGCATCCATAAGCTCGGCCATATAGGCACCCATGTGGCCGCCGAGCAAACCGGTCGCGAGCACATCGTCGCCCAACTGCAGCAGAACACGGCTCACGTTGAGGCCCTTGCCGCCAGCGGTCTTTTCGGGCGTCACACGGTTAACGTCGTCGATGATCAGCTTGTCGAGCTGATAGCATGTATCGATCGACGGGTTCATGGTAACGGTCAGAATCATGTTGAACTCCTGTTCCGGGGCGGCATGACCCGCCCCAAACATACGATAGCTCGTTAAAGGATCTCGATCTCAAAGCCGCGGGTAACGGTCTCCCCCGGCTTGGCCACCAGGCAGCCACGCTTGTGCTCCAGAATATCGTCCTCGTCGGAGCAGGTGGACAGGCCGCCCCACGGTTCCACGGCCACAAAGTCGCCCTCGGGCTTGCTCCACACAATCAGGTACGGCATATCGGGGAACGTCAGGCGCACGCCCTTGTCCTCGGTCTTCTTGGTCAGCGTAACCACGCGGCTCTCGAGCACGTCGAAGATGGTCTCCGCGAAGTCGAAGAGTTCGTGGGTCAGCGGCAGGTTCTGGCCGATCATGGGGTTCTTGCTGCGATGCTCAACATCAATCAGGCCCGTCGAGGGAACGGCAGTACAGAGCTCGGCGGCCTCGCGTTGCTCAAAACGGAGCTCGTAGTCGTCATAGGACTCGCCCTCGTCAAGCGGGCACTTAAAGCCAGGGTGACCGCCCACAAAGAACGGCATGTCCTCGGTGCCCTCATTGGTCACCTCGTACGACACGGCCACCTTTGCCGCATCGATCGTGTAACGAGCAACGATCTTAAACGGATACGGGTACTGCTCGAGCAGCTCGGCATGGTCGGCAGAGCTTAGGCTCAGTGCAACCATGTTGTCGCTCTGTTCCTCGAGCTTCCACTCCTGTTTGCGCGCAAAGCCGTGGCGGGCGAGCCTAACCTCGCGGCCGCCCATGGTCATTGCGTGACCGTCGCGAAGGCCGCCGCAGATCGGGAAACAAATGGGTGCCTGGCCCGACCAGACCGCCGGGTCACCCTGCCACAGGTACTCACAGCCGTTGGCCGCAATAGAAGTGAACGATCCGCCAGCCGTGCTCAGTGCTACGCGGATAGAACCGTTATCAAGAACAAACTCCATAGGAGCCTTCCCTTTCTTACGACAGCCCGCCAAGTCAGTGGGGCTGATAGAAAACCGGCCCGCGCCCCCTCACAGAAACGCGAGCCGTCAATTGAAAAGCTACAGAATGCCGGGTACCGCCAAAACGAAGCACTCAAGCCAAGCAAGCAAACGTGTTATCGGAGCAGCTAGCCGTACCAGAACGCTTCCCAACAACAGCGGTAACCCTGCTGGTACCCCCTACGTCAGCGAGCGGCGCTCAGGTGCCCCAGGTCGCCGCGAAAGAGGAGCGACGCGTACTTCATGTACGCGAGCGACGGTTTGAGCGGCGAGATGGGGTGCCTGAGCGCCGCGCAGCGTCGACCCGTTACGCGGTTTGGCAAAACCGCGTAACCTCCTTAGTCGTGGTATTCGCCGCGGTCCCACTTCTCGAGGAACTCGTCAAAGAAGTGCGGGTCAGCCTGAGCCTCGGCGTCGGCCTTATTGCAAGCGTCAATCTTGGCGATCAGGGCGTCGTGCTCGGGAGTCTTCTCGTAGGGCTCCTCCAGGAAGGCAAGCATAATGTCGGCCATCAGGAACTCACCGGTGATCTTACCGCCAAAGCCCACGATGTTGGCGTTGAGCTCGCGACGGGCATACAGGGCAGAGGTCATGTCGCGAACCAGGGCGCAGCGAGCGCCGGGAACCTTGTTGACGGCGTTGGTGATGCCGATGCCGGTGCCGCACAGGGCCACGCCAAAGTCGGCCTTGCCGCTGGCAACAGCCTCGCCCACGGCCTTACCGTAGATGGGATAGTGCGTACGGGTGTGGCTGTAGGTGCCACAGTCGAGCACCTTGTAGCCAGCCTGCTCCAGGCGGTCGGCCAGATAGATCTTCTCGTCCGTAACGATATGGTCGCAACCGATTGCGATGGTCTTCTTCATCAGAACGTCCTTTCGTCTGAATTCACAAGTTGAGGTAGAAGTTCGAGTTCTCGGTGGCTCTCGTTAGGCCATCTTGTTGAGCATGTCGACACGGATCTGGTGACGGCCGCCGGCGTACTGGGCGCGCAGGAACTCGCGGGCGATCTTCTTGGCGACCTCGGTGCCCACAACGCCCGGGCCCATGGTGACCATGCGCGAACCGTTGTGCTCGCGGGTCATGTAAGCGGAACGCTCGTCGGAAATGTTGGCGACGACCATGCCCTTGATCTTGACGGCGGCCATATAGGAGCCGACGCCGTACTTATCGAATGCGAAGCCCTGGGAATCCTTGTGCTCCAGCAGGTCCTTGGCAACGGCGGTCGCGGAATCGACAAAGTCCGCGGCAGGGGTCTCGGAATAGTCGACGACCTCGTGACCGTCGGCGATGAGCATCTCCTTGATGGACTCCTTCATCGACATACCGTCGGCATCGGAAGCGATTACAACCCTCATGACATCCTCCTTGAGAGATACGCAGGTGCGTAGTTTCTGTTTGGAAGTGTTGAATCGCGTTCAGGTCCGGGCATCTGAATGTGCGGTTCTTCACTGTTCATGTTTATTTGAACACATTCAAACATTTACTGCAATAACTATTTGTTTATCTTTGTTCTTTTTTGAACAAATACCGTTCGCGGATGATTGGTGACCGTTTGAGCCCGGCGCAGACGTAGCGACCATGTGTTCAACAAACAAAAGGGCGGCCGAGAACGTGTCTCGGCCGCCCTTCTTACGGTTGATCTTCCAAAGTTCGCTTTGCCGCCTACTCAGACTGCCCACTCTTCTTGGCATGTTTGGACGGAGCGCTCAAGAAACGGCCCGTCAAATAGTTCGCCGGGCCAGAGATATCGATCCCCAGTAGCGTGTGTCCCAGCCACAGAAACGCCGCGAGCACCAGCAGCGGGATAACGCACGAGGTCACGATCATCACGATGACGCCTTCGATCAGATCGGTCACCTGCCGCACGATCTCGTCGGTCATCTGCTTGGCACCACTGGTTACCGACGTGACCAGGCTCGAGGCCCCGTCAGTCAACTGCTCGAGCACGTTTTTGGACTCCGTGGCCTCGGCCTTTTTCTTGCTTGCTTTGGAGTTATCGCTATCTGCCGCACTCGCAGCGTCCGCTGCCTTTTGCTCAGCTTGCTCAATACTTACGCGATACGTTTCATCGACCTTCTGCGACACCCATACGCTCGCGGGCACAAGCGCCATGCCGATTACGGCAACCACCAACACGCGCGTCGCCACACGGCGCAGGACGGCGCTCGTGCTCCAGCGCCCGTGGAAGCCAAGCGACACCGCAAAGAGCACCAACGCAAACGGGATTAAGATGCCTAGGCCAACCGACCACAAAATAGTCAGCAGATATTTCTCGAGATAGAGCACGGCAAGCACGATGCCCAAGTTGCCTGAAAGCTGCGCGAGCTGCTCGGCAACCGGCGTTCCCGTATCACCCGGCAGCGCGGTAATGCCCGCAGATAGCGCCACGCACGAGGTCGTGAGCGCCAGTACGTTACCTTTCTTTTGATCGATGACCTCGATGGTGGAGTCCCAAGTCTTGGTATCGGCAAAATGCGGACGAGCTACAAAGCCCGACAGCAGCGCCAGCACCACGAGCGCAACGATAAAGCCAATCTGCAGCTTTTTGTTTGCGCACACGACATCGGACAGGCTGGGCTGCAGCTCGGTTACCGTCGTA
This sequence comes from uncultured bacterium, assembly GCA_905215135.1. Lineage (GTDB taxonomy): Bacteria > Actinomycetota > Coriobacteriia > Coriobacteriales > Coriobacteriaceae > Collinsella. Next base: position 163,704 of record CAJMOX010000002.1, on the reverse strand, counting down.
TGCTCGGTTATCTGGACAGGACGCCCATGAGCCATCTCATACGCGTCTCTTTTTTGAATTGATCCGTTGTCCGGCATTTGGATACCTCCTCATTCCGGCCTGTATTGCGGTGGAAAGTATACCCACCCATCGAAAAACCGAACGGCAGGAGGCGCAACAAGCTGCTGTATGATCCGCCCGCCATGAAATGGGCCCATCTACTACGTTTAACCGCCCATCCCCGACCATGCCACAAAGCGAAAAAACAAAACCGCAGGTAGAAGTCCTGCGATTTTTCATGAAACGCGGGTGTGTTCGAGGGTATCGGGTTAAACGTAGTAGATGAGCCAGTTTCGTGGCGAGCGCTGCCAACCGATCCTCCGGGGACGGGAAAAGCGGGTCATTTGGGGCTGTCGGCCCCTATTTCGCCGCAACCTAGATAGGTGGGATACAAAAAACCCTGCCGCGGGTAGCGGCAGAGCTTTTGGAAGGGGACTTGGTTGTGAGAGCTCGTTAGGCGAGCTTAGCCTCGAGTGCGGCGATGCGCTTATAGGCATCGATGGTAAAGCGGGTCTGCTTCTCCAGGATCATGGTGGTCATGAGAGTGTCCTGAGCGTGAGCCATGATGAAGGTCATCTCCATCTCGCCGCCGCCGGCCTCCTGCGAAAGCAGCTTGGTCTGCGTGTCGTGGGCGCCGATAAGTGCATCGCTGGCATCCTTGTGCAGCTGCTCGGCCTTCTCAAAATCACCCTCGCGAGCAGCATCGAGCGCTGCAAGCAGATCGGTCTGGGCGTCGCCCGCGTATGCGACAATCTCGAATCCAACCATCGAGATTTCTTCTTTGGTTGCCATATTGCGTTCCTTTCACATATGAACCAACGGAGAGCATCGCGTCCGGGCATACGCGCTGCGCTGTGTATGGCAGGAACATTAACATTCAAACAAAAAAGAACAGCGCAAAACGTAATTTCGAGCTATGAACGGTTGCTTTTCACCCGTGAACGGTTTTTAAACCAATCTGAACATTCTCAAACACAATTAGCGGCAACCCAAACAGGTCCGCACCCTAGCGTATATCGCGCACCGTATCGCCCTCGACGAGCACACCCGGAAACAGCATGTGCTCCACACCGGGTGCAGCGCCCTCGGCGCCGGCAATCTTGTCGACCGCCCACATGCCGACGCGCTTGTTGTCAAAGCGCACCGTAGTCAGGCGACGATCGGGCACGATATCGCCCAAACTATCGTCAACACCCACCACGCTTACGTCCTGGGGCACGTGCTTCCCGCGCGACTCGAGCCCGCGAATGCAGCCGTAGGCCATGGCATCGTTGGAAGCATAAATGGCTGTGCAGTTCGAATCGTCCGCAAGCACCTGGCCGGCGGCATATCCGCTCTGTGCCGTCCAATCGCCACGGACGAGTCGCGGCGGCTCAATACCATGCGCGCGCAATGTCTCGCGCCAGCCCTCCTCGCGACGCATGCCCGAAAGCGAGCGCTCGGGGCACGAGATAAAGTGCACGGTCTTGTGCCCCTGCTCCAGCAGGTACTCGACCACCTGGCGCGAGCAATCGAACTGGTCGTTATCGACTGTTGAACAGAGCGGGTGCTCCAGCATGGTAACGAGCACCGTCTGCATACCGGGCAGCGGCTCGAAGGTGCCAAAGTCCGCCGGCATGCGATTCATGATCACAACCATGCCATCCACCGGCAGCGCGCTCATGCGCGACGATGCGCTCTCGAGGGTATACGGATGCCCGTCTACTTTAGTGAGGGTGATGGCATAGCCATGTTTGTCGGCCGCGGCGGCAAAGCCCTCCATACGGTCGAGGTTGCCGGTGCCGGTAATGTTGAACATGGCGACGCCGACGGTCTTAAACTTGCCGCGGCGCAGCGATCGACCGGCAAAATTGGGGCGATACCCCAGCTCGCGCATGGCGGCGCGCACGCGCTCCTTGGTCTCGGGGCGCACGCTGGGCGAATCGTGCACCGTACGCGAGACTGTCTGCTCCGAGACGCCCGCGAGACGCGCCACGTCCTTAACGGAAACCGATTTTTTAACAGCGGCCATAGGTCGATCTTTCTATGTCAACGATGCCATTGAAGACATCCTGCGCAGTCATTTTGAACACCTTTAAGTATATCCAACGCCTCCCCAACGATACGCTTACCACCCAAAACCTACCGTTCACCGACAATTCTGCTTCCCCGAGCGGCTTTTGTCGCCCAAATGTTAACGTTGCCATTGTGCAAACACAGAGCCACCGGGCGGCTCAAACGTTTACGCGCAAGGAATCGACGGTCCACAGGCACAAGGGCCACCGGTTCGCGTCTTTTTTTGTGTCGCAAAATGGCAACGTCAACATTTTGGCAACCGAACGCCAAAAGATACCATCGTTGCTAACCCACCGACTCTTAGGAGCATTGCATGGAGCAACTCATCGCCATCATCGAAAAGGGCCAGCCCTTTTTCAACGCGATCGCCCGCAACAAGTACCTCAAGGCGATCCGCGACGGCTTTATCTCCGTCATCCCCATCATCATCTTCTCGTCCATCTTCTGCCTGGTAGCCTCGGTCCCCAACATCTGGGGTTTCTACTGGCCCGATGACATCAACAACGCCCTGTGGAAGTGCTACAACTACTCCATGGGCATCCTGGCCATCGCCTGCGCCGCCACCACGGCCAAGCACTTCGCCGACGCCCAGAACCGTGATCTGCCCAAGAACAACCAGATCAACTTCATCTCGTGCATGTGCGCGGCCATCATCGGCTTCTTGCTCCTTTCGAGCGACACGATCGCCACGGACGCCGCCAGCGGCTTCAACACCACCTACCTTGGTTCCAAGGGCCTGCTGACCGCCTTCATCGCTGCGTTTGTGACCGGCATCATCTACAAGTTCTTCATTAAGCGCAACATCACCGTCAAGATGCCCGAGCAGGTTCCGCCCAACATTTCGCAGACCTTTAAGGACATCATCCCCTTCTCCGTCTGCATCACCGTCTTTTGGGTCTTTGACATCGTCTTTCGCGCTGCTTTTGGTTTCTGCTTTGCCCAGGGCGTCATCCAGGTGTTCCAGCCCCTGTTCACCGCTGCCGACGGCTACATCGGCCTCGCTGTGATCTACGGCGCCATGAGCCTGTTCTGGTTCGTCGGCGTCCACGGTCCCTCGATCGTCGAGCCCGCCATCGCCGCCGCCCTCGTTGCCAACATGACCGACAACCTGGCTGCGTTCCAGGCTGGCCAGCACGCTTCCGCTGTCCTGACCCAGGGTGCCCAGTACTTCGTCGTCTGCATGGGCGGCACCGGCGCCACGCTCGTCCTGGTCTTTATGTTCTGCTTCCTGGCTAAGTCTCAGGAGATGCGCGCCGTCGGCAAGGCCGCCATCGTCCCGGTCTGCTTTGCCGTCAACGAGCCGCTGCTGTTCGCCGCACCCATCGTGCTCAACCCCGTCTTCTTTGTCCCGTTTGTCTTTGCCCCGATCGCCAACATCTGGATCCTCAAGATCTTTATCGACTTCTTGGGCATGAACGGCTTTATGTACACCCTGCCTTGGACCGTCCCCGGCCCCATCGGTACCATCATGGGCCTGGGCTTCCAGCCGCTCGCCTTTGTGATGCTCGCCCTTATCCTGGTCGTCGACTTCGTTCTGTACTACCCGTTCTTCCGTGCCTATGACGCCCAGAAGTGCGCCGAGGAGGCCGAGATCTCCCAGGAGGAGCTCGCCGCCAAGAACGCCGAGAAGGCCGCCAAGCTCAACGACGCCTTCCAGGGCAAGGCCGATGCCAAGAGCGTTGCCGCCGGCGCTGCTGCCGAGGCCGTGAAGGCCGACGCCCCTGCTGCTTCTGCAGCACCCGCTGCCGAGGCAGCGACCGCCAGCGACCTCAACGGCAAGCGCGTGCTCGTGCTCTGCCAGGGTGGCGGTACCTCGGGTCTGCTCGCCAACGCGCTGGCCAAGGCTGCCAAGGAGCGCGGTATTAACCTCGAAACCGCTGCCGAGGCCTATGGCAACCACGTCGACATGCTCCCCGACTTTGACCTAGTCGTCCTGGCCCCGCAGGCCGCAAGCTACCTGGCCGACCTGCAGAAAGACTGCGAACGCGTGGGCAACAAGTGCGTCGCCTGCCGCGGTAAGCAGTACATCGAGCTCTCCCAGAACGGCGACAAGTCTCTCGCCTTCGTCTCCGAGCAGCTTTCGAAGTAAGTAACGCCTAGGGCCAGCCGACCATCCAAGACCGGCTGGCCCTTCGATTTAGACGATTGGATCATCATGTCCGTTAACCCTGCTAGCGTCACCAACCCGCCTGCGCAGTTTCCCGAGGACTTTGTCTTTGGCGGCGCCACTGCTGCCTACCAGGTAGAGGGCGAGACCCGCACTCACGGTAAGGGCAAGGTTGCCTGGGACGACTTTCTGGAAGCCCAGGGTCGCTTCTCTCCCGATCCCGCCTCCGACTTCTACAACCAGTATCCGGTGGACCTGGAGCTGTGCGAGGAGTTTGGCATCAACGGTATTCGCCTCTCCATCGCCTGGAGCCGCATCTTCCCCGAGGGCACCGGCAAGGTGAACCCCGAGGGCGTGCAGTTCTACCACGACCTCTTTGCCGAGTGCCACAGGCACCACGTTGAGCCGTTTGTCACGCTGCATCACTTCGACACGCCGCTGCCCCTCTTTGAGAAGGGCGACTTCCTCAATCGCGAGACCATCGACGCCTTTGTGGACTTTGCCACCTTCTGCTTTAAGGAGTACGCCGACCAGGTAACCTATTGGTTCACTTTTAACGAGATCTGGGCGGACGCCTCCAACACCTACATCGAGGGCACCTTCCCCGGTGGCGTCAAAGCTCATCTGGCCGAGGCCTTCCAGTGCGAGCACAACATGATGCTCGCCCACGCCAAGGCTGTGCTGGCCTTCCACAACGGCGGCTTTAAGGGCAAGATCGGCGTCATTCAGTCGCTGGAGTTTAAGTACCCGCTCAACGAGAACGACCCCGCCGACATCAAGGCCGCCAACAACGAGCACGTGCTGCAAAACCAGTTCCTGCTCGACGCCACCTTCCGCGGCGACTATGCCCCCGACACCCTCGAGTGCGCCAACCGCCTTGCTGCCGTCTCGGGCGGCGCCATCGAGATCCTGGACGATGATCTGGAAATCATGCGCGAGGCTGCGCTCTACAACGATTACCTGGGTGTCAACAACTACCAGTGCCGCTTCCTCAAGGCTTACGACGGCGAGAACGACCTGCACCACAACGGTACGGGCGAGAAAGGCACCGGCCGCTGGCGCGTTAAGGGTATTGGCGAGCATGTGAACAAGCCCGGCATCCCCACCACCGACTGGGACTGGATTATCTATCCCGAGGGCCTGTTCGATCTGCTCGTCTACATTAAGCAGCGCTACCCCAACTACAAGCAGATCTTCATCACCGAGAACGGCATGGGCTACAAGGACCCCTACAAGGACGGTTTTGTGGACGACCAGCCGCGCATCGACTACATCGAGCAGCACTTGCGTTGGCTGCTCAAGGCCATGGAGGTGGGCGTCAACGTGGGCGGCTACTTCCTGTGGAGCCTGCAGGATCAGTTCTCCTGGACCAATGGCTACAACAAGCGCTATGGCTTCTTCTACGTAGACTTTGAAACCCAAAAGCGCACGCCCAAGGCAAGCGCCTACTGGTACAAGCACGTGGCGCAGACCCGTCGTCTGGACTAGTGGCTTGCGACGAGCGGCATTGCCCCACTCACATAACTTGTCCCCATTTCTCAGCCGGGGGCGGCACGTCACACGGCGCGCCGCCCCCGGCCTTTTTGTTTTTGAGCGGGTCGGGAGCCGTTCGTCTCAATCTGTAACATCTGACCCGCGGTTTCGGCCCCAACTGTTACAGATCGAGATGAACGGGGTGGGCCGGGCCGAATTGTCTCGATCTGTAACACTAAACCCGGTTTTGGACGTCTAGTTGTTACAGATTTAGATAAACGTGCGAGCCAATCCCTTCAATCTAAATCTATAACAGTTAGCCGGTTATTTCGCCCCCACCTGTTACAGATCGAGATGAATAGATTAGACCTAGCCGAAAAATCTCAACCTGTAACACGTAGCCGAGTTTTTCAGTCCTAGCTGTTACAGATCGAGACAAACAGGCCGAGCAAGCTACACCCGTAGGTCTTTCACGCTGGAGCATTCGACCAGCACGCCCGAAACAAGCGTACGGCTTCTGGAGCTCGGGGCTTCTAGGCACGCAACGACCTCGTCGGACGCACGGACACCCAGTCCGCGGTGACGGAACTTCACCGACATATCCCGAAAACTCGATCCCCGGCTTAGCTTGCGCGCATTATCACAATAAACCCCCAACGATACACGGTCCTGCGGTTCAATGAGCCACAGGACCGCATGCCGTCGATCAGATAAAGATCGTCATATACAGAGGTAGATATATCCTATGCCCTTCAGCCCTGAGCTGTTTTGGGTGAAGAACTATCTCTTCTCCGACTCGTCGTTCGAATCGTCTGCCGAAATCGTCAAGCGAGATTGTTGAATACGATTTGGAAGATTTAACTTCAACAGGAGTGACCCGCGGTTTTCCAGCCGCGTCTTCAAAGCCGCGCGAAACAAGAAAATCAATTTCACGCGTTCTGGGCCGACTCCCCTCTGTTTTGGAAGGCTCCTGCCAGCTGTAATAAAAAAGCGAATGCCCCAGACTCTTAAGCTGCTGCGCCACGATGTTCTCGATTAGCATTCCTTTATTAATTGAAATTCTTCCAAATTGAATGTCTCTATGAACATCCATAAGGTCCGGACCATCATCAAACGCCAAGCTCACGAGCAATCCCGTGTCCGCCATATAGCATTTAAGCGAAGACGCGTCCTCGTGCAGGCGGTAACCCACGCTCGGATCACTGCATAAATAGCAACGGTTAATCAGTCGCGCATCCTCAAGCCAGATTAACGCCGACTCATATGTCTCAAAACGGGACCCCTTCTCCAAGCTGTCAAATTTGAACCGTTTATTTGCCGCAGATAATTGACCCGGAATATCGTCATAAACCGCCCGCGCACGTCTAGCGTACGAACCTCCAAACTTGGCAATGTCCTCCCTGTACAGTGCGATAATCTGCCGTTTAACCCTGTCGCATCCTCTAAAATCATTCTCTGCCACAAAGGAGTCGACCGACTGAGGCATACCACCGACAAGCATATACTCATCAAATAATCTCATGCACGTCGCATGAACGCCGTCCGGAAGCGCGGTCCGAGATTCGCGCGCTTTACGGATCTCTTCTGCATAAAGATCTTTTCCGGTCGCCCAAAGATACTCCTCAAAATCGAGGGGCTCGAGAGGGATTCTTTCTTCCTCTGACGGTATGACAATGCTATCGACATTCTTTTTGATGGAGACAAGAGAGCCTGTCTCGATGTAATCAAATCTGCCGTCTTCTACAAGATGCTTTATGTATTCGCGCGCGATGGGAAACCGCTGCACTTCATCAAAAATGACCAGCGACTCTCTCGGTTCGAGGGCCTTACCATACTGCAGCTGAAGCATGCGTAAAAAAAGATCGACATCTTCACGATGGTTCAGAAATATATCGAGCGTGGCTTTGCTAGCAGCCGAAAAGTCAATGTACAGATAATCCTTGTATTCATTTTGCGCGAAGCACTTGACGAGCGTCGTTTTGCCAACGCGTCTTGCACCCTCAATAAGCACCGCAGTGCGCCCTTGCGAGCGTTCTTTCCACTCCTGCAGACGATCATATGCCTTCCGTTTAAACATAATCTCACCTCAGCATAATTTACGTGCGAGTTTACAAAAATACCGACCTTCAGATATATCTAATAATACAAAAATACCGAGCTTTAAATGAGCTTATAGCTACAAAAATACCGACCATTGCAATGGTCTAAACATACAATATCTCCCGCGGCATCAGCTAGCAGATGACCTGCGTGTGCTCCTCGATGGCGGCGCGATCCGCATCGGTAATACCCGGCTCGCACACCACGGCGTCCAAATTGTCCAGGCGACAGAAGGTATAGAAGTCGCGCTTGCCGATCTTGCTGGAGTCGGCGATCAGATAGCGCGAGTCCGCCTTGCTAAAGGCAAGCTGCTGGATACGGCCCTCGTCCATGTTGGATGTGGATACGTCACCGTCCAAGATACCGTTGGCGCCGATAAACGCCGCATCGATGCCCAGCGCGCGCAGGGTATCCTCGGCCGTTGGTCCCACAAAAGCGGCGGTGCGGCGACGGTACATACCGCCCACGAGGCACAGCTCGCAGTCTTCGCGCGCCTCGAGCAGGTTAAACACCGAAAGCGAATTGGTCACAATGCGCAGGCGAAACGTCGGCAGCATCGAGGCCATCTGCTCAACCGTGGTGCCCGTGCCCAAAAAGATGGTCGAGCCCTCCTCGATAAGCTCCACAGCACGGCGCGCAATCTGCAGCTTTTCCTCGGCATGCTTAGTGCGCTTTTCGCTGTGCGAATACTCATGGCGCAACATAGCGTGCGGACGGCCCTGTGCACTGCGGGCTCCGCCGTGCACGCGCTCAATCTCGCCTAGGCTCGCAAGTTCTTCGAGGTCGCGGCGAATCGTCATGTCCGAAACGCCCAACGCATCCGAAATCTCTTTGACCGAGACCGTGCCCTGCTCCTCGAGCAGCTGACGAACCTTATCCTGTCGCTCTGCCTTAATCACGATGAATCCTCGCCGTTCTTTGCGCGCATATCATTCAAACAGTAACGAACAAATTGTATCAGACTCGTAAGCGTCAAAAATGAACGCCCGCACAGCTCCAATCATCACTTTTTTGAGAAAAATACCCCCAGCTTTAGTGGGGTGTAGTGATAATCTCGCCTGTTCGCGCTACAGTTTGTCGGAAATACCTCGATGTTAGGAACCAAATGATCACTTCCGAGCTTTTCGGCACCGCGCCGTGCGGTACCCCCGTTCATCGTTACACCCTCGACGGGCCCGAGATCTGCGTTCGCATTATGGACTATGGCGCCACGGTGCTTGGTATCGATGTGCCCGACATTCCCGGCAACGTGCGCGATGTGGTGCTGGGCTTCGATAAGCTCGAGGATTACTTTGACAACCCCGCCTGCTTTGGCGCGACCATCGGCCCTGTGGCAAACCGCACCGCTGGCGCCACGATCGCCATCGACGGCACGGACTGGCATATGCCCGCCAACGAGGGCGCCAACAACCTGCACAGCGACCTTGAGCACGGCCTGCACAAACGTGTGTGGGATGTTGAGCTCGACGAGGTCCATAACGCCGTGCGCATGACCACCTCGCTTAAGGATGGTGAGCTGGGCCTGCCCGGCAACCGAACCTTTACGGCCGTGTTTACCGTTACGCGCACCGGCTGCTTCCGTATCGAATATGGCTGCGAGAGCGACCGCGCCACCTACGTGTCCATGACCAACCACACGTACTTTAACCTTGCAGGCCATAACGCCGGCATGGACTGCGAACATTTCTTTGTCGCCAACGCCGCCCACTACCTGCCCATTAACGAGCAGAATATCCCTACCGGCCAGATCGCTCCGGTCGAGGGCACGCCGTTTGACTTCCGCAGCCTGCGCCCCGTCGCACCCGGTATGGAGGCCGACGACCCGCAGATTAAGCAGGCCCGTGGCTACGACCACTGCCTGTGCATCGACGGCTATCAGTACGGCCGCAATCTGCGCCGCGCGATGCACGTCGAGGAAATGTGGACCGGTCGCGAGCTGGATTACTACACCACCGCCCCGGGCGTGCAGCTCTACACCGGCAATTGGCTGGGAGACGAGCATGCCAAGGACGATGCCAACTATGGCTGGGGCGCCGGCTTTGCCCTCGAGGCAGAGATGTACCCCGACACGCCGCACCAGCCGCTGTTCCCGCAGGGCATTGTGGGCCCGGGTCACCCCTACAGCAATGTGATCGAGTACCACTTTATGAGGCACTAAGCCCGCAACGCGACATATCGCACAGCAGCGCCCGCCGGCACCACCGCCAGCGGGCGCTTTTTCATCTTTTAGGCTCGTTTTTTCTGTGACTGTATGAGTGACATATCAAAACTATGCCCATTTACTACGTTTAGCCCGGGATGCTCGACCATGCACCGGTTTTTGTTAAATTCGCAAGCTGTCTACCTGCGGTTTTGTTTTTCTCAAATTCGACATGCTCGGCGATAGCCGACCAAACGTAGTAAATGGGCATAGTTTTTGACAGGCGGCATCGCGCGCATCCCTCGCAAGGGCAAAATGATCCGTTTTCCTCCGTCCCCAAGGGATCAGTTGAACAGATTGCCAATGGGGTCGGGGGCGGAACTGGGGAGATAGCGGATTTCTAGCTCTATGCCGAGCTTTTGCAAGTCTTTGAAGGCGGCGATGTCCGTATCGTCTACGGCAATGGCAGGCGTTGCAGAGCGCTTGCCCTCCCCTGCCTGCATATGGCCAATGCTGATCTTGGTTATTGGCACACCACCCTTAACCAGCGCGAGCGCATCGGCGGGTGAGGCCACTATGATCAAGATCCATTGACGCGGCGTTGCGGTATGAATGATGTCGATAGTCCTTTGCACCGAGAAAAACCGCGTCCAAACGCCTTCTGGCACCGCCACCCTCATTGGTGCCCATTGGCGCGAATCCGCCGCGATCTCATCGTTGACGATTAGGACAAGGTTGGAACCCACGGCTTCGTTCCACAGCTCAACGTCTTGCCCGTAAATGAAACGGTCATCGATACGCGTGAGAAGGATCTTGGGTTGAGCCATGGCTGCCCCATTCTGTTTGAGACCCATACGAGCGGGACGTCGGCCACCAACTCAACAGCAGGTCAAGTACCAAATGGGCACTGCAGACATCACGCCTCTAATATTAGTGCATTTAAAGTGAGAAAAGCCGTCAGAACACTTGCGCGGATGTGCGATGTCCCGTATCATAGACAGCCGTTGACGCCTCAGTTGCGTCATCACATGGCCGCCAGCGTAGCTCAGTTGGTAGAGCACCGCTCTCGTAAAGCGGGGGTCACCGGTTCGAGCCCGGTCGCTGGCTCCATTGCTCAAGATAGCCGCCTTCGGGCGGCTTTTTTGTTGCCGATTTTGAGTGCGTGCGCGCCAATCCAAGCATCGCCACGTCAACAGCGGCCCACTCGGTGGACTTCGGGTTTAATGCTTAGGGGCGGGGATTTACCAAAGTGAAATCTTAATGAAAAGAAACCCAGCTGCAACAATTGCCATGGTGAGGGCTCGAATTGGCCATATAGATCTAAAATAGTCACGATATACAAATGTCGAGAGACGTTGGGGATATAGATGAAAAGAACTAAGGGTTTTCTTTTGTTGGTATTGATGCTGCTCGGACTGTTCTGCCTGAGTGGCCCTTCTTGGGCCAAGGCTGTCTGTCCTGAAGGTGAGCCTCAGCAGTCTTATACGGGCAGTCTGCTGATAACTGCTAAGGAGGGCGATGCCGACTCTCAGTCTTGGGTAAATCCCCTTGCCACTTTTGAGGGGGACGGCGGAACGGTCAAGCTTGACCATATTGGTAGCGGGATTTTGAGGTGGCAAGTTCTTCCGGACAAAATTGCGAACGATCCCTTCTCTTTTGCTGGAACGATATATCTATACAAGGTTGTGAGCGGAAAACAAAAATACGTCGATTGCTATCCGACAAACGGGTCTGGAATTGCATTCACCGGCATTTCGGGGCAGATTGATACACATGTACGAAAGGGAACCTATGTGGTGCGTTGGGTTGGAGCTGCTGCAGGCCCGATATGGATTGCGGTCTTGCGCCCCGATGTCCAAATAGGTTTCTCTCTCTAGACGGGAAGTTGCTCATGGACGCCATATATGACGGAGATGACTGGGTCGATCATTATACTTGGCGCCTGGTCGGCTCGAACGACAATGGGGATGTGGTGTTTGATGGACTATGTCCAAAGCATCTCCATCCTTTTGTCTCGTCGTTAATTGAGAGTTCCGCTCGTGTTGCCCCCTACAGCTCGGCATCGCTTCATGATACGGACGTTTTGAAGACCATAAGGGAATCAATTGACGATGGCACGATGAGCGGCCCGCTGTTTTCTCGGCTTGTGGGGCTAGATGAGATTGGCTCGAAACGACTGCTTGCGGGCGAAAAAGTGGAACTCACTTATCGGTCGATGATTTCAATCCTGCGGCTAGCCGATGTTCTTCGCAAATAAATGAGGCTTCCCTATTCAAAAACAGAAAACCCCGCCAAACGTGATTTCCCTAGGGAAAACCCGTTTGGCGGGGTCCTAGCGTGATTTCCCTAGGGGAATCACGCCATCAGACGAACAGCTCAGCCGAGCAGCTCGCTACTCCTCCCAGTAGGCGTCGGCAAGCAACTTAAAGCAGATCTTCTTGACCGGCTGTGCGCCATCGCCCGGGAACTCGAGCGTGGGCATGTGAGGCTCGCCGGCAACGAACAGCGCAAACTTGTCGTCGGCAAGATCGCCGGCGATCGAAGCGTCGGAATCGACCAGATCGTAGTCGTCCTTCTCGTCAAACTCCTGGACCAGCGTCAGGCTGCCCGTAGCGACCTTGAAGGCCTCGCGACCCTCGACGTCGACCTGCAGGTCGTGATAGCGCTGATGCGTCTCATAGTGAGCCTCAGCCTCGGGACGCGTCGTGGGAGCCATGACGTTCGCAAAGACCTTCTCACCCAAAATCGGATGGCTGCCGACCTCGAGCTGTGCCGGGTCGTTCTCCTCGAGCCAGTCGATCAGCACGTCGAGGCCCTTGAGCATTCCGCGGTATTCCTCGATATCGCCCAATGCACCGTAAATCATCTAAATCCCCTCTCGGATCGTTTATTTGGCAGCTACTCGGTAAATGCATTACCGACGCTGTTGCCACCCACATACGTCTCGACCAGGGTAAGGTCGGGATTGAACACGACAGCATCGGCGTCGCGCCCCGGCATAATGCTACCGCACTTGCCGTCAACTCTAACCACAAGCAAGCAACCGATGCCGGGGGCGGCGCACAAGCTCCTACAGCTCGGTCACGACAACGCCGTTGTAAACCTCGTCCCAACGATCCATAACCAAGTGGCCAGTCATGGGATCCATGGCATTGAGCTTGCCGCAGGTGTTGGCGGTACGCAGCACCGTCTCGTCATCCGCGCCAGCAGCAATCGCATGCGCGAAGCCGGCAATGGTCGAATCGCCAGAGCCCGTAGCGTTAACGGCGGGGATATCGGGGGTCTTGGCGTGGAATGCACGGCCATTATGGAAGCCCACGGAGCCGGCAGCGCCCATGGACACGACGACCCAGGGGATATCGGAGAAGCGGGCATCAGAGGCGAGCGCGGCGCGGAGCTCGTCCACATCGTCGGTGGTAAAGCTCGTGCCCAGAAGGCCGTTAATCTCGGTCAGGTTAGGCTTAACCAGCTCGGGCTTAATTTCGGACTTAAGGGCGGCCTCGAGCGAAGCACCCGAGGTATCGAGCAGCACCTTGGCGCCGGCGTTCTCGGCAATACCCGTGATCTTGGCGTAGTAGCCTGCCTCGACACCACGGGGCAGCGAACCCGAGATGGTAACGACAGCGGCCTTGCTCGCAAGCTCGGCGAACTTGGCGGTAAAGGCATCGAGCTCCTCGGGGGCAATCGTCGGGCCGCTCTCGAGTAGCTCGGTCTGGTTGCCGGCGTGGAGGATGTTAAGGCAAATGCGAGTCTCGCCCTTGATGGGCACAAAGTCGTTGTTAATACCGTTGGCATCCATGAGCTCGGCCATGTAGGCGCCCATGTGGCCGCCGAGTAGACCGGTTGCCACAACGTCGTCGCCCAGCTGACCCAGTACACGGGCCACGTTGAGACCCTTGCCGCCGGCGGTCTTTTCGGGCGTCACACGGTTAACGTCGTCGATAATGAGCTCATCGAGCTGATAGCGTGTATCGACGGACGGGTTCATCGTAACGGTGAGGATCATTTTTAGCTCCTTATCTCGCAGGCTCCTTGTGCCTCGCGATACGAGTCGACAAAACGGAATTACAGAATCTCAATCGTGAACGAGCGAACGACGGTCTCCTTGGGCTTGGCGACAAGGCAGCCACGCTTATGCTCAAGCACGTCGTCCTCATCGGAGCAGGTCGAAAGGCCGCCCCAAGGCTCAACTGCCACAAAATCACCCTCGGGCTTGCTCCACACAATGAGATATGGGAAGCCCTCAAAGCTCAGGCGGACGCCCTTGTCCTCGCCCTTTTTGGAAAGCGTGACCTGGCGGCTCTCGAGCACGTCAAAGATGGTCTCCGCAAAATCGAAGAGCTCGTGCGACAGGGGCAGCGTCTTTCCCACCATGGGGTTCTTGGAGCGCTTGTCCACGTCAATCAAGCCAGTCGAAGGGACAGCGGTGCAAAGCTCTGCAGCCTCTTCTTTCTCAAAGCGCAACTCGTAGTCCGTATAGGCCTCGCCCTCATCGAGCGGGCACCTAAAGCCGGGATGCCCACCGATAAAGAACGGCATGTCCTCGGTGCCCTCGTTGGTAACCTCATAGGAGACACGCACGGCGGCGTCCTCGAGCGTATAGCGGGCGACGAGCCTAAACGGATACGGATAATCGCTCAGCAGCGCGGCGTTATCCTCCGAAGCCAGGCACATAGCCAACTCGTTCTCGCCTTGGCTCAGCAGCTTCCACTCCTGCTTGCGCGCAAAGCCGTGGCGAGCGAGCTTTACATGATGCCCGGCAAACGTCATGGCGCTGTTGTCGCGCAAGCCTCCGCAAATCGGGAAGCAAATCGGCGCCTGGCCGGACCACACGGTGGGATCACCCTGCCACAGATACTCGCGACCGTCGGCCTCAATCGAGGTAAACGAGCCGCCGGCCGTAGACACCTTAATAGAAATCGAATCGTTGGAGAGAGCGTATTCCATTGCCCATCCTTTCGAACAACTGCTTTTTGCTCGCAAGTACCCGTCTCGGCCCTGACCAAAGGACAAACCCGCACGCTCATCGATGTGTCCGGTATCCCAGCCATGCAACGGGGTACCATATAGACATTGATGCAATTACAGCTGAAAGGCGTTCTTATGCGAACCATCATCCTCTATGCCTCACGCCACCACGGCAATACGAAAAAGCTCGTGGACGCCATCGTTGAGGCGCACCCCGAAATCGATACCCTCGACGTCAAGGCGCTCGGTAAAAACGAGTACCCCGACCTGCACGAATACCATCTGATCGGCGTCGCCACGGGCATTTATTACTCCGAGATCGACAAAGATATGGCGCGCGTGCTCACTAACGTGCTGCAGCCGCAGGACAAGGTGTTTGGCCTTATGACCTACGGTGGCAAAAACAAGTGGTACGGCAAGGATATCGATGGCATCTGCCGCATGAGGCAGGCCATCTTTATGGGTGTCTACGGCTGCCCCGGCTTTGATACGTGGGGGCCGTTCAAACTCACCGGCGGTGTCCAAAAGGGACACCCGACCGCTGAGGAAATTAAGGGCGCCGTCGACTTCTTCGACAAGATCGAAGACGAGTATGGCGACATCATCGTCGAAGAGTACGCCAAGCGCGAGAAGCGTCTAGCCTACGAAAAGGAGCATCCTGCGGGAGGTCTTGTGGCCGGCGTTAAGCGCACGGCAAAGAAGATCGCTAACAAGCTGTAACTGTTAAGGTGCTTTTGAGCGTTTAACCCATACGGCGGGTCCGAGCAGATTCGGGCCCGCCGTCTTTTTCTATCGTTACTCGGTAAAGGCGTTGCCGACGCTCTGGCCGCCAACATACGTCTCGACGAGGGTGAGCTCACGGTCGAACACGACAAAGTCGGCGTCGCGACCCGGCATGATGCTGCCGCACTTATCCTCGATGTGCGCGGAGCGCGCCGGCACCTCGGTTGCCATGCGAATGGCGATATCGGCGCTGGCGATGCCCCAGTCGACGATGTTCTTGACGCCCTGGGCAAGCGTGAGCACCGAGCCGGCAATGCTCTTGCCGTCGGCGAGCCAGCACAAGTTGTCCTTCATGATGACGTCCATGCCGCCACTGGTGTAGCTGCCCTCGGGCATGCCGCCGCAGCCCAGGCAGTCGGTGATGAGCACCGTATGCTGCCAGCCCTTTGCCTGCAGCAGCGCCTTGATGGCGGCAGGGTTCACGTGCTTGCCGTCACAGATGATCTCGGCGTAGGTCTCGGGCGTGGACATGGCAGCACCCACGACACCGGGCTCACGGTGATGCAGCCCGCGCTGGCCGTTATAGGTATGCGTAAAGCAGCTGGCGCCGGCGTTGATGGCGGCGATGCACTCATCGTAGGTGGCGTCGGAGTGACCGATGCTGGTCACCACACCCTTGGCGTTCAGAGCAGCCGCATAAGCAGCGGCACCGTCGCGCTCGGCCGCCATGGCGCTCTTAACGATGCGGCCACCCGCAGCCTCCTGCCACTGATCGAAGACCTCCTCGGAGGGGTCGATCAGATAAGCGGGGTTCTGCGCGCCCACGTGCTTCATGGTAAAGAAGGGGCCCTCCAGGTAGATGCCCTGAATGCGAGCACCGCAGAAGTCGGGGCCGCGACCCTCGTCCGCCTGGGCGATGGCGGCGCAGGCGTCCTTGATCTGCTCGACGCCATCGGTGAACGTCGTGGGCAGCCAGCTGGTGGTGCCGCGACGGGCGAGCTCGGTCGAGCCGATATCGATGCCCTCGGGATCGTTATCGGTAGTCGAGTGGTTATAGAAGCCATGGATGTGGGTGTCGACCATACCCGGTGCGATCCACGATCCCGTGTAATCCTTAATCTCGCAAGAGGGCTCGTCGGCCTGCCAGGCGCCAAAGACGCCATCCTCGACCATAAGATAGCCGCCCAGTTGCGGGCCTGCCGGCAAGAAGAACTTGTCAGCCTTAATTGCGTACGTGCTCATATGCACTCCTTGCTTCTAAAGCAGTTGACTGTGGTGATGCTTATACCCAGCTCACGTAAAACAAAAAGCGCCCGCCCGCCGTTATGAGCGGACGGGCGCCCTTACAGGGGGACGCGATTAAGCGGTGAAGGGGTGAATCGTCACGCCCTTGACCACGCGGTTGACCGTGCCGGTGGGGCTCGGCGTATCGGGCGTGTTGCCCACGCGCACGGAGTTGAGCAGGCTGATTGCCTGGGCAAACATCACGAACGGCAGAGCAAGGTAACCCTCGGGGAGTGCCTCATAGCCCTTAAAGGTGAAGGACTCACCCTCGTAGACAGTAGCGCCATCCTGCTGAACGGCAACGGTGTGCTGAGCAATATCGTCGCCACCGATCTCGTTGAGGATGTCGATGTCGTACTGACGGGTGTAGGCGTCGTTGTTGACGAATACGAAGACGAGCGTCTTATCGTCGACGAAAGACTTAGGTCCGTGACGATAGCCCATGGAGGTGTCGTAGGAAGTAGCAACCAGACCGTGAGCGAGCTCGAGGATCTTGAGCTGGCTCTCCTGAGCAAGGCCGCCAAAGGAGCCGGAGCCCAAGTAGGTCACGCGGTTGAAGTCGCCAGCGAGGTAGTCGGCAACCTCGGACTCGCGAGCGATGACCTCCTCGCCCATCTTGGCGATGGTCTCGACCCACTCGGCCTTCTGCTCATCGGAAGCCTCGTCAAAGATGAGGGTAGAGAGCAGGGTCATGCAGGTGTAGGAGCCGGTCATGGCGAAGCCCTTGTCGTTGGCGCGCGGAATGAGCAGCGTCAGCGCGTTGGGATCATCGGCAGACTCAACGGCGAGCTTGCCCTCGGGAGCGCAGGTGATGTTGAGGAACTTGACGTTGTGAACGAGCTCCTTGGCAACGGCAACGGCGGCAAGGCTCTCGGGGCTGTTGCCAGAGCGGGCAAAGGAAACCACGAGCGTGGGATCCTCGGCGCGCAGGAAATCGCGCGGAGCGCTCACGATGTCTGTCGTGGCGATGGGCTTAAAGTCGTAGAGATCAGTGTTGCCAGCGTGACGCAGGTACGGGGCGCAGGTATCGCCAACGTAGTCGGACGTACCGGCACCGGTGAAGACAACGGACAGACGGCCCTCGCCCATAGCACGAGCCTCGGCCAGGAAGGCCTCGATGGCCTCCTTGTTCTCGCGATAGATGTTGAGCGTATCACGCCAAAGCTCGGGCTGCTGAGCAATCTCGGCCGTGGTGATCTGGGCGCCGAGCTCGGTGAGCTCCTCGACACTCTTCTCGAACATTTCTAATACCTCTCTCTAGAAGTAATCCTCTGACGTGCAATTATACACTTCGGTTGGTTATCTGGTAGTAACCAGTTAAATGCAAAGAATCACCATATGGAAACGATGCGGACACTAGTTGCTACGCTGGTGGTAAACCTTGTATTTAAACTGATCGGCACGAGCAACCGAGAGTGTATACTCCACAACCTCGTTTGACTCGTTATACGTAGTCCTGACCAAATCGAGCACAGGCGAGCCCTCGACAATTCCCAAAAGGTGGGCGTCGGTGGGACGGGCTATGCTCGCATAGAACTCCTCTTCAGCCACGCGTATCTTTTGCTGAAAGTCCTGCTCAATCACATCGTAAAGCGGCTTGCGCTCCAGCAGCGGTCGCTTTAGGGACAGAAATTGACGAACCGGTAGATAGCTGCGTTCGACCATCATGGGCATGTTGTCGGCAGAACGAAGGCGCTTAAGCTTAAAAATGCGATCACCGATACGCAATCCCATATGCTCGGCCAGATTCTTATCGGCCTCCATCTCGCAAAACTCGAGAATCGTGGTCTCGGGTTCTCGACCCATCGCGCGCATCTGCTCGGTAAAGCTGTAGGACTGCATAAGATTGGTTGCTTTTGCCGAACGGTCGGTCACAAAGGTACCGCGACCGTGCTGCCGAACCACCAGTCCTAAACGTTCCAGTTCCTGCAGAGCCAGGCGTACCGTAGTGCGCGAGAGACCATAGCGCTCCGAAAGTTCGCGCTCGGAAGGAATCATGTCACCGGCGCGATATTCATGGTCAATCTTTTCGGTCAGAATATCGACCAGCTGATCGTACAGCGGTTGCTTACGCGCTCCGATCGCCATCCTATCCTCCCTTTTGCTCGAATTCGGCTAACTACCTAGGGTGTTAAGCATTATCTGTCTGCCACACCCGAATCATCAAGAAAACAAAAGCCGCGCGCTCTTTCGAGCACGCGGCTTTTAACATACACATGGCTTAAGGGGTCGGGGTGTGAGCCGCGTAGGGACACACCCCTCAAGCTAGAGCCTTACCAGATGCTCGGCCAGAGACCAAGCGGGCCAGCGCCCAGGATGCCCAGGACGAAGAGCAGCAGAATGCCCTTGGTCGGGGTCCAGCTGTGCTTAGCGAACATGTAGTAAAGCAGCAGCGTAAGCATAAGCGGGACGAGCTTCGGGACGATGGTGTTGAGGGTGTCGGCAACGGAGAAGTTGACCGGATCCTCGGTGACGGTGCCGTAGGTAACGGACTCCATGCCGTTGCCCAGATCGGTGACGCCGCACTCGACAGCGTTGCCGTCGGCATCGGAAGCGGTGAGGGCGTTGCCGTCCTCATCGGTCATGGCGATGGTACCGGCCTCAGCGGTCTCGGTATCGATGCCCTCCATACCGGTGAAGTTCTCGGCCTCCTTCTCGGAGACGATCACGGTAGTAGCGGAGAGGCCACGGGTGGTGCCGTTGGGGATCTGGAGGTTGATCTGGGTGCCACCCATGGTGACGACCAGGCAACCGACAACGAAGACGCCCATGATGGAAGCGGCACGCGTGAAGGCCTGCATGTTGGCAGTCAGAGCGTCAATAGCGCTGGTGCCAAGCTTGTAGGACCAGTTCATGAGCCAGAAGCGCAGAGCGAACTGGACGACGTTGAAGATCACCAGGAAGATGATCGGCGCAGCGGCGTTGCCGTTGATGGCCATGTTGGAGGTGATGCCGGCCGTGATAGGCACGAGCGTCAGCCAGAACAGGGCGTCACCGATACCACCGAGCGGGCCCATTGCGGCGACGCGGACGGCGCGGATCGTGGGGATGTCAACCTTGTTCTGCTCGAGCGAAAGCACGATACCCATAACAAAGGTGACGAGGAACGGGTGGGTGTTGAAGAACTCCAGGTTGTGGCTCATGGAAGCCGCGAGGTCGTTCTTGTTGGTGTGGATCTTCTCCAGACCGGGGATGATGGAGTAAAGCCAGCCAGCGGCCTGCATGCGCTCGTAGTTGAACGATGCCTGCAGGAAGCAGGAGCGCCAAGCCATCTTGTTGAGGGTCTTCTGGTCGAGCTGCGGAGCAGGAGTGAGATCCTCGTAGTGCTCCGGAATCACATACTCATTAGATGCCATCTTCGAAGTCACCTCCGTCAGAAACAGCTGCACCCTTCAGCTCGGTCTGCTGCTGGAAGTCCCAGAAAGCGATGCCGAAGCCGATGAGAGCGAGGATGAGCAGGGCAGGGGTTGCCAGAGAATCGTTGGCAACGGTGATGAGCGCGAGGCCAAAGCCCATGAGGAAGAAGCCCCACATATCGCGGTTCATCATAACCTTGAGCAGGACGGCGAAGCCGACGAAGCGCATCATGCCGCCTGCAGCGGACAGACCGGTCTGCAGCCAAGTCGGGATGGCGGAAGCGATGGTCTGACCGATGGTAGCGCCAGCGATGAAGAACAGGGTGACGACGACAGCGAAGATCAGGCCGAGCAGAGCCATGGCGAAGTAGTTCAGGCGTTCGATGCCCTTGGTGTCAGCGTTATGAGCCATGTTGTCCGCGGAGGACATGAGGGGCGACATAAGCGTGAAGACCAGGGTAACGCCGAGCTGACCAAGCAGAGCGAACGGAATGGCAAGGCCGACTGCCGCGTTGGGCTCGAGGCCCGTAGCGATAGCGAGAATGGCTGCCATGATGCCGCCGATGACGGCGTTAGGCGGCTGAGCGCCTCCGATCGGCATGTTGCCGATCGTCATGAGCTGATAAGTACCACCCACGAGAAGACCGGTGTTGAGGTCGCCAAGGATAAGACCGATGACGGCGCCGGTGACGATGGGCTGATAGAGAGACTCGAGGAAGTTGAACTGGTCGATTGCCGCGACGAACGTGACGATGAAGACCAGAGCGACCTGGATGATCGAGTATTCCATCTTGCTCCTCCTTTCAAAATGTATGTACGCACTTTGGATTTCACGTACAGAATGTCAGGGTTTCATTCCTGACAGCGTGGATCATGAGGATTACGAGAAGAGCTTGCTCGTGTCCTCAACAGGCGTGCTCGGAACGCGCCTGATCTCCAACTCCACCCCCAATTCCTGCAGCTCTTTAAACGCAGCGACATCCTCGTCGTTAACTGCGACGGAGGTGGCGACTTGGCGCTTTCCTTCCGACATGTGCATGTTGCCGATGTTTACCTTCTTTATAGGCACACCGCCCTTGACGAGCGTAAGCACGTCTTCCGGTGTTTCGGCCACGATGAAGATCTTCTGGCGCGGGCTCGCCTTGCCAATGACGTCGATGGTCTTCTGCAGGGAGAAGAAACGCGTAGCGACGCCGGCGGGAGCGGCCATCTTCATGAGGTTCTGGCGCATGGTGTTGGTCGACACATCGTCGTTGGCGACGAGGATAAGGTTGGAGCCCAGGGTGGAGTTCCACTGGGTAGCGACCTGACCATGGACCAGTCGGTTATCGATGCGGGTAAGAAGAATGTTGGGTTCTGCCATGTTGATCAGCTTCCTTTCGTTATTTGCTGACGACAGTTACTTGATCTCCTGAATCGCGTAACGCGAAACATCTACGACGGCACCGGATCGGACTTTGATCTGGACCTTTTCGCCTTCGATGCCTTTGACGGTTCCGTAGATACCGCCGGCGAAAAGAACCTCCTGACCCGGCTTGAGCTCCGTGTGCAGCTCCTTGAAGTACTTCTGCTTCTTCTTCATGTTGATTTGCGACCAGATGGTGTAAATCAAGCCCATGATGACAAGCAGGCCCAAAAGAGCGACCGAGGAACTCAGAACACTGGCTCCGAAATCGGCCATTAGATGCCGTCCTCGTCGCCGAAGATATCCTCTTCCTCGGCACCAGCGACGGAAGCGACCGTCTGGGCGGTGATGCCCGTCTGGCCAACGGTCACGGCCTGCTCGCCAAGCTCGGCGAGCGTGGCGTTGCCGCGGAGGAACAGAAGCTCAATAACCATGGGAAGGTTAGTTCCAGTCAGAATCTCGACGTTGTCGACATCCTGGGCAATCATCATTGCCTGGTTGAACGGGGTACCACCAAGCAGGTCGGTAAAGACGAGCACGCCATCGCACTCCTCGCGCATGGCGGTAATAGCGGCGCGGAGATCCTCACCGTAGGAAGCAGCCTGGTCGCCCTCAAAAGGAACGACGGTAAAAGCGGGCTGGTCGCCAGCGACCATAGCGATAGCGCTTGCGAGGCCGGGTGCGAACTGTCCATGACCGGTAAGAATAAAGCCAACCATTCAAATTTCCCTTCCGAAGGTGTGTACGATCTGAGTCCGATGATGTTCGGAAGCCAGCGGGCGAGTGCCCTTAAAGCTTCTTGGAAAGCGTTCTTTAAAGACCAGTGGTTTCTTAACTGGTAGTAACCACGTGACGTGTTGTTGTCACTATATCACCACAGAAGAGATTGCTTTCGTTGATTCATACAGTAAAACGTTTTTGCACCGTTCACGGTGAAAAATCGACCGTTTACCGCTCATTAACACTTCTACCTGCGATTTTGAAACCGTTTCGAAATGATTTGACGAAAGATCGGAACTTTTTTCGTGTCTAAACAACGCAGGGTGGCTAAAAATGACGTGTAGAAAAATGCAGGTCATTGTGAAGATTTGTGAATTGGTCTTTTTGACTTAATACCAGTAAGAACCAGTTTCGATATTATCGGTGAACGGTAGTTTTCGACCGTTCACCGGTTATTTGCAATCGTTTACGGCCGTTTTCCCGGATGAATTGAGGATACCCGATGAAGCACTTGCGCGGTTGCAGGATATTTCAATACTCGTCCATCTCCCCGCGCGCCAAACTCCCACTCCCTGAATGTGCCATAAGCTCTCGCTATTCGTCGTACAAATATTACTTACTCTATTATGTAATTGTTTATCGTTTGTCGTTAAGCATGTTATAAGATACAAGTATCATCCAAGACATTGGTTGGAGGAGCTATGATCCGCTGGAACGTATCCAAATCGAATGAAGCCATCGACCGTGAACAGGCAATAGCCAAACTGAGGAAGCTCACTCGCTACTGCAAATGGGGCACAATCTGCACCATCGTGGCGCTCGCTCTGGCACTCCTCGCAGTCATTGCAATCGAAGATCTAGTCATATTGCCTAGCCTCTCCCAAGGGTTCTGTCTCCAATCCTTAGAGCTTGAGGCTAGCGAAGGGCCAATTCTCGCTCTCGTCGGCACCAATGAACAGACTCCTCTTATGCTTGTCGCGCACGACGGTCATACTGCCATAGGGAGCGGCATGATGGCATGCCTCGCGCTTGCCATCGCGCTAAGCGCATACAGGTTTTTCTCCGCCATTGAAAAGGCGGGCAGGCCCTTTGACCTCGAATGCATCCGCATACTACGTCAAATAGGACATTTGTTCCTTATCGGCGGCGCCGCCGTGAAACTTTTTGGTGCCATAGTCACAGGGCTGATACTCTCAGGATTTGGCGGCAGCTTTACGGATGCACTTGGCGGGCAGCATCTCGACCTCTCTATGCTCTTTGCAGGCCTAATTATTAGCCTGATTGCTAGCATCTTCCAGTACGGGTGTATCCTGCAAAAACAAGATGACGAGTTGCTCTAGGGGGAATCCATGATTATTCTGCGGCTCGACCGCATGCTTGCCGAACGCAAGATTTCATCCAAAGAGCTTGCTGAACGCGTGGGTATCTCCCAGGTCAATATGTCGCGTATCAAGACGGGCAAGGTTTCTGCCGTGCGCTTTTCAACTCTTGACGCGATATGCCGGGCACTCGACTGCCAACCGGGCGATGTTCTGGAATACATACCTGACGATGAAGCCGATAGCCTCTTTGGGCTTAAAGATGAATAGCCATAATTAAGCCGCCAATCACGCCCTCAACGCAAAAAGCCCGCCAGAACGACTTCCGTACTGGCGGGCAATTTGTTTTCTATCAGCTAGATGCTCGATGAGCCGTGCAACTCTTTACGCAAACAGGCCGTAGATGCTGATGTTGGCCTTGGCATAGAGGCCGTTAGCATACTCGGTCCACTTGGAGCTAGCGCTTGAGGCCTGCGAGGAATACTGCTGGTAGGCGGTGTAATAGGCGGTCATGGCCTGCTTATAGGTAGCGCTATCGGCCGTAAAGGCATCGTCAGCGAAGGCCTTGGCATAGGTGCTATCGGCGTCCTTCCAGGTGCCCTTCTCGCTATCCCACTCGTCGCCGGCAAGGTTAATGATGTAGTCGGCGTAGTCCTTGCTCGCGGTCTCCTCGTTGCCGTCAGCAGGCTCGGTCGGGGCGGTCGGCATGCTTGCGGAGCTATCGCCGACCTTCTTCTTGTAGAGCTTCTGCAGCGTCGCGGACTGGCGGACGATCTGCTTGGCCTGGTCCTTGGACACGCCGTACTGTTTTGCCATGGTCTTGTAGTCGGAGGTGCCGATGGAATCCTCGGCGTACTTCTTCATCTCCTTAGAAGAGACGGTAATGCCCTCGTCCTCGGCAGCGTCGAGCAGGATCTTGTTGCGCACATAGGACAGGATGACGTCGGCAGAAGGAGCGGTGTAGTTGCCATCGCTATCCTTGACGGTATCGAGGCTGTACTGGCTCTCGATGGCCTCGCGCGCGGTGATGTCGCTCTTCTTGCCGTTGTAGCTATAGCTTGCCACGGTCGAATCGAGCTGGTCCTCGGTCAGGGTCGACGAACCGACACCCTTGCCGCCAAAGCCGCCATTGCCAATAAAGAAGCCGACCACCGCAGCGATCACGACTGCAACCACGAAGGCGGCGATCATCGTCTTCTTGTGCTTGGATGCATGGTCGTCCGCGTCGGAGTCGTCGTCCTCGTCCTGTTCCTCGGGCATGAGGTTCTCGTCGGCGGCGTCCGCGGCGACCTTTGCCTCCAGGCGAGCGTCCTCTTCCTCGGCGGTCGTGCCGGCAGCAATGTGCTCGGCAGACGTACCGGCGACCAGGTCGATCTTCTCGTCCTCATCACCGTCGGGGCCTTCGCCGCGCTCGATGATCTGGATGCCGTCGATCTCGTCCTTCTCGTCCTTCTTTTGAATCAGACCCATATCAGTTACTCCTTGTTAGGAAACATAGTCTTCAATAGAATACGCCCGACGAGGCGCCGGGCGTATTGATTCTTAGGTTATACGCAAACACTTAAGTACTATTTAGGCGTTTGCAGCGTGCATGCCTTAGGCCAGGTGCGCGATAACGGCATCGGCAAAGGCCTGCGTGCCCACAGCGCCCTCAACGGAGCCGGTCTGGGCACGACGCACGTCACCGGTAACCTGCTCGCCCTCGTCGAGCGTGGCAGATACGGCGGCACGAATGCGATTGGCAGCATCGTTCTCGCCCAAGTGGTCGAGCATCATCGCAGCAGAAAGGATCTCGGCCGTGGGGTTGGCGATATCCTGGCCCGCGATATCGGGCGCGGAGCCGTGCGTTGCCTCGAAGATGGCGCAGTCGGCACCGATGTTGGAGCCGGGGGCCATGCCCAGACCACCCACCAGGCCGGCGCACAGGTCGCTCACGATGTCGCCGTACAGGTTGGGCAGCACCAGAACATCGAAGTCGTTGGGGTTCTGGACCAGGCCCATGCAGGTGGCGTCGACGATCTTGTCGTTGAACTCGATATCGGGATAGCCCGCGGCCACCTCGCGCGCAACGCGCAGGAACAGGCCGTCGGTCGCCTTCATGATATTGGCCTTGTGCACGGCCGTCACCTTTTTGCGGCCGCAGCGGCGGGCATACTCAAAGGCGTACTCCACAATACGGCGGCTCTTGGCGATAGAGATGGGCTTGATCGAGATGGCGGAATCGGCGGCGAATGTCTTTTGGCCCGAACGCTCGACAAGCTGCGAGAGCTCCTCGACCTCGGCTGCGCCCTCGTCGAACTCGATGCCGGCATAGAGGTCCTCGGTGTTCTCGCGCACGATGACCAGGTCGACGTCGCGGAAACGCGAGCCGTCGCCCGGCTGCGACAGACAGGGACGCGCGCAGGCATACAGGTCAAAGTGCTTGCGCAGGGCCACGTTAACGCTGCGGAAACCCGTGCCGACCGGCGTGGTGATGGGGCCCTTGATGGCAACCTTAGTCTCGGCGACCGCGTCGAGCACGTGCTGGGGCAGCGGCGTGCCAAACTCGTCCATGACGCCGGCGCCGGCCTCCTGGACGTTCCAATTGATCTGGACACCGGTGGCCTCGACCACGCGGCGCATGGCCTGCGTAATCTCGGGACCGATGCCGTCACCGGGAATCAGGACTACATCGTGCGCCATAATCTGTTACTCCTCGTCTTCGGCGTCGTCAGATTTTTTAACGCTAGCACGCTTCTTCTTTTTGGAGAGATCCAGGCCAAAACGTTTAACAAGCATTTCGCAAATCTCGCTCGAACGGGCCTTGAGATAGCTGCCCTTACCGTTCTCGGCATCGAACTTAAGGCGCAGCGCGAGCTTCTCGGCAACCTCGGCGTCGATCTCGCCCTGGCAAAACTCGTACAGGCAACCGAGCATGTCGCGATACTCGAGGTCGCCGTGGTAGCACTGGATGGCCTCGTCCAGGATGGGCCAAGCCTCGCGCGAACGCTCGACGCTCGTGGCACCCCACACGCACAGCAGGCGGAAGGCGGCATAGCGCAGCGTGGAGGAGATCTCGTCGAACAGTGCGGTCTCGGCGCCCTCAAAGGCATCGCCCAGCTGCTCGGGGCAGGTGGTAGCGAGCGCCGTCAGGGCATCGAGGGCCTCCCAGCGGGTCTGCGCCTCGGGGCGGTCGAGCGCCTCGATCAGCGCAGGCACGCAGGGCACGACGCGCTGCGGGTCACGCTCGGCCAGCAGATGCAGCACGCGGGCGGCAAACTGGCGGATGCGGCGCGTGGGGCAGCCGAGCTCCTTGACCAGACGGTCGACGGCGTTCTCGTTCTCCTCTGCCAGCTGAAGCTGTGCCAGCTCCTCGTCGGTAAGCTGTTCGTCTTTGTTTTCTGCCATAGTTACCTCTTCTTATTTCTTAGCGTGCTTGCCAGCACCCTTGCTGTCATCGGTGACCGAGATGAGCTGTCGGTCGGCTGCGCCATTGCGACGCGCACGGCGGCGTTCCTCGGCGTCGCCCGCGTCGGCGGCGGCGCGGTGAGCCTTGTTGACGTTAAAGACCTCGTCGTGCTTGCGCCACGGACCGACGGACTCGCCAAAGCTCATCTTAAGGCCGGCGATAAAGCCGCCGAGCCAGCCGATCGGCGCAAACTGCACCAGCGGGAACAGTGAGAACACCCAGGTCAGCAGGACGACTGCCGCCGCGCCTGCAAAGTTGGCAATCCAGTAGTCGCGCTTGGTGATCACGCGCTTTTCGCAGGCCCACTGGCCGCACAAAAAGCCAATGTAGATCGCAAAGAGAAAGAGCACCAGCGCGAGCACCACGAACGTCCAGCTCATGGGCGCTACTCCTCGTGATGATGGCCGCAGCAGCACTCGTGGCCGTCGTCATGGCCGTGGCCGCCGCAGCACTCGTGGTCCTCGCCGTGATGGTGACCGCAACCGCACTCGTGGTCGTCGCCATGCTCGCCGCAACCGCAGCCGTCCTCGTGGGCACCGTGCTCCTCGGGACGATACTGCGACCAGTCCAGACCGGCGGCGATGGCATCGGCCTCCTCCTTGTAGAGGACCGTGATGGCCTGGGTGCCCAGCTTGGCGCCACCGATGGCGTCGAGCATGTCGTAGAGCGTAAAGGCCACGTCGGCGCCGGGCAGCGCGAGCTCGCGGTCATCGGCGTAGGCGAGCGCCAGACGCAGATCCTTAATGAAGTGCTCGACCATAAAGCCGGGCTTGTAGTCGCCGTCGAGCGCCTTGGGGGCTAAGCTCTCCATAGCGCCGGACTTGCCGGTGCCGCCCAGGATCATCTGGCGGGTCTTCTCCAGGTCAAGGCCGCTCAGCTCGGCAAATGCCATGGCGTCGGCCATGCCGACCATGCAGGCGCCCAGCGACACCTGGTTGGCGAGCTTGGCAGCCTGGCCCTTGCCGGCGCCATCGAAGCAGCAGATGTTGGCCGCAAAGGTGGCAAGGATATCGCGGACCGGCGCGATGTCGTTCTCGGTGGCGCCCACGATAGCCGTGAGCGTGCCGGCGATGGCGCCCGACTCGCCGCCGGTGACGGGGCAGTCAAACGCCATGCGACCGGAGACTTGAGCGGCCTCGGCAATGTCACGGGCGAGCTCGGGCGAGCTCGTGGTGAGGTCGATCAAGACCGCGCCCGGCTTGGTGCACGCGAGCAGGCCGTCGCCCGCCAGGTAGAGCTCCTCGACCTCGGAGGGATAGCCCACCATGGTAAAGACGACATCGGCGTTCGCCGCGGCATCGGCCGGCGTATCGGCCCAGACGGCGCCGCGCTCAACGAGCGCTGCGGCCTTGGACTTGGTGCGGTTGTTGACCGTGACGGGATAGCCGGCGTCCAGGATGTGGCCGGCGATGGGGGCACCCATGATTCCGGTGCCGATAAATGCGACGGAGAGCTTGTTTGCCATGAAACCTTTCCTTTTGGGTTGGGTGTTATTACCAGGTTGAATACTCGGTGCCAGCGTTTGGGCTGTGAGTTGAGGGCGATTACGGCCGCGTTACTTGCCTACTGGCCGCGCACGCGGCGGGCGATGCGGTCGGAAAGCGAGGCTTTCTCGGCGCGGTTCTTGCCCCAAAACGCAAGTGCCACCATGCCGGGCCCCACGTGCGAGCCGATGGTAGGACCGACGGAACTACGGATAATCGTGACGTCGGCGCAGCCCTCCTCCTTGCGGATGGCGGCTTCGAGCCAGTCGCCGTCCTTCTCGGCATCGGCAGTCATAATGGCGATGGGCATAGTGCGATCGGGCACGTAGTTCTCACGGAACGACTTGAGGATGGACTTGAGCGCCTTCTTGCGGCCGCGGTTGACGCCGATCAGCGACAGCGAGCCGGCAAGGTCGTAGGAGAGCTCGGGCTTGACGTCGAGCTTTGCCGTGAGCTGTGCCGCCGCGGGCGGAATGCGGCCGCCTGCAGCCAGCGCGTCAAAGCTCTCGAGCGTAAAGTAGCCGTGGACATAGGTCTTGGCCTCGTTTGCCCAGTCGACCAGCTGCTTGGCGGTGAGTCCCGCTGAGCGTTGACGGACGGCCTCGAGCGCCAAGAGCTCGCCGGTCGCACAGGGCAGAGCGTTGTCGACCACGTACAGCTCAAAGTTAGGATACTCGGCGCGCACGGCGTCCGCCGCCTGGCACGCGGAGTTGTAGCTCGACGACAGCGCCGAGGTAAAGCACAGGTAGACCGTGGGCGTACCCTCTTTGGCGCACTCGGTAAAGAACTCGATATAGCGACCGAGCGACACAGCCGAGGTGGACACGCGGGCACCGGCGCGCATGCGGTCGTAGAACTCCTTGGGTGTGATGCTCGACCAGATGTCATCCGTGCGCTCCTCGCCATCGATAATGAAGGGGAAACCCAAGATATCGACATCGAGGTTCGCGGCGACCTCGGGGCTAAAGTCGCAGCAGGTATCGACGACGATGCGGCAACGGTCCGAATGACCGGCGGATGCGGCCTTGTCCATCAAAGCGACTCCTTACGTAAAAAGGCGGCCACCCGCATGGGATGGCCGCCAACCGTTAACTCATGCAAGTTAACGTATTTTACTCGTCAAGTGTTTCGATGCGGGGCTTGATGATGCCATATCCACCATTCTTACGGTGATACACCACATTGATGAGGCCAGTCGTCGCGTTCTCGAACACGTAGAAGTCGTGGCCCAGCAGATCGGTCTGCACCAGCGCCTGCTCCTCAGTCATCGGGGTGACATCGATGACCTTCTCGCGGACGAGCAGGTCGTCGTCCTCCTCGGGCAGCAGCAGGTCGGCCAGATCCTCGACACGCTCGACCGGTGCAACATCCGCTGCGCTGGCACCACCCTGGCGGTTGTCCACGACCTTGGTCTTGAACTTGCGCAGCTGGCGGGTGACCTTATCGGCGGAGAGGTCGATAGCGGCGTACATATCTGCACCGTGCTCGGCAACGCGAATCACCGAACCGCGGGCGCGAACCGTAACCTCGACGATTGCCGGGTTGGGGTTCGAGGGGTTCTTCTCATAGCGAAGTACAACGTCGACCGTCATGGGCTCGATATCGAAAACCTTGAGCGCCTCGCCGATCTTCTCATCCACATGCGCACGCAGAGCATCGGTTACCGTCGTCTTGCGTCCAGAAACCTTGATATCCATACGTGGCTCCAATCTGCCTCGGGGACTTACTGTACTGGCTATGTACCCATTGCCGTGCATTTAATCACGCGGATTCCCAAAGGCCCGAATAACGATTGCTTGATACCGCATACCGAAGTCTCGCACTTTTCTGTGGCAAAGTGCGCTATAGGAGGGCGTCGGCAAAGCTAGTTTTTCTCCTGGAAATCAGCTTTTACCTGCCGTTTTTACCAAAATAGAAAAGCCGGGCTCCCCTATTAGGGAGACCCGGCTATGCGTGTTGAAACCGTGAAGAAGTGCCTCGTTCAATGTATGGCAGACGCCACCCCTACCAATAACTAGCCATTGAGCTTGTTGATGTCATCGTCGGTGATGGTGCCCTCCTGGCTAGACGACGGGCTGTCACCGTTGTTATCGGGGGCGTTGTTATCGGAGGACTCGGTCTCGTTGGACGTGGAGTCGGATGCCTGCACATTGGCCCCCGAAACGGTCTTGTCGGTAAGGTCATAGGGCATCTGGCCGTACCAGACGCAGTGGACTGCCTCGAGCGTACCATCGACCGTGATACCATCGAGGGCATCGCTCACGGCACGGCACAGCTCATCGTTAGAGCTAAGGCCTGCGACGCCAAGCGTGGAGGGCGCCTCGAGCGTGCCGACATAGGAGATCTGGCCCATCAGACGCGCAAGGTAGCCACCGGCCGTGGAATCACAGATCACGTAATCGACCTCGCCCGACTCGAGCGCCTCAAAGCACTCATTGATGTTGGAGAAGGTCTTTTGACTAGCGGTGATGCTTTGCTTGGCGAGCGCCTCCTGCGAGGCGGAGGACATCTGGACGCCCAAGGTGGCTGTGTTGAGCGTGTCGGTTGAGACGCTCGGGGACTCTCCGTCGCTGGTCTTGCCAAACACGGCGGCGGCATCGTACAGACAGGTGCCAAGCGAGCTGATGTCGCCGCCCGCAGACTTGATGTCGCCAATGAAGATGTCAGCCTTTTTATCGCTGAGCACGGAATCGGCCGAGGACGCATCGACAAAGGCGACCTTGAGGCCCATGCGGCATGCGAGGGCACGAGCGGCATCGACCGCATAGCCCGTGAGGTTTCCGTCGGCATCCTGCATGGCTTGCGGGGCATCGGACGTATCGAGGGCGACCGTCAGGGTTCCCGGCGTGACCAAGGCATCGTCCGATACTGTGGGGGTGACGGTCTCGCGCTCGATCTGGTCGATCGTGGGCGTCGTGAACGTGGACAGTGGATTGAGCGCGCATCCACTCAGGCCCAAAACGGCAATGACCGCCGCGGCCCCAGCACCTAACTGAGCCGCATGCATCAAGCTGCCCCTCACCATGTCCACTACCCTGCCTTCTGTGTCGCATACAATCCGTGCCCTGCACGGAACATCGGGTTGTTCCCACCAGCTGACCTGGTATTTGACCCCACACTTGCGCACCGGGGTGTTTGCTCGGGAGGCCGCAGCCACCTTCACGACTGGCCCGCTCGCCCGCGAGGCGGTATTGCCCCAAAGAAAGTAGAACGGACGGTGCGGCTTACATCTAGGACGCGCCATGATCGCGCCGCGCGCACGCGGTCGCTTACGTGGATCCCTTTGACCGCGTCTGTCTTGGACTAGGACGGGCATTTCGTCCGTCCGCAACCACAGCCTGGTAGGAACGTAGCGCATTATAGCTAAGTTCAAGCTAAAGTTTAAGGTTAGGGGCGTCATTCGCATCGCGAGTACAGATTTCGCAGGTCGGAGTGGGCTATTCGTGCCCCTGTGAAGCCCGGAGCTCCCCTATGGGGAGCTCCGGGGCACCCTTCCTAGGGTGCTGTGGCCAAAAAATGGCAAATATGAGTACTGTCACCAATTTAGCAACAGGCAATTTTGGCCTCTCGGACAGATTTTGCGCCCCGTGTCGCCAACCTGATGCTTAGTTATTCTACATTTGTTTATTATCTTCTTACTTTATGCCGCCTCCGAGTCCTAAATTCCTTGATTTTGCTGTTACTGATTTAGTGACAGTACTCATATTTGCCATATTTTGGCCAGGGCATATGATTAACCCCCTAATTTCGACGTGAATTAGACCGGCTTAAGCCCAAAACACGCCCGCAGCGTGTTAAGCAACGCCTCTTGCTTCTTCCTGCGGGCATCGACACGATTCCGATACCGCTTTCGCATGCGCTGGTAGATGCGCCATGCGAGGGCTTCCATCGCTTCCATGTCGCAGAGCATCTCGTTGTTGACTGTCGCAACCTCGATTCCCATGGCAATAAAGCCTGTATTGCGCTTTTCGTCGTGGATACGCCCGCCCCGGGAGGAATGGCCCAGCTCGCCGTTGTATTCAAGGTCAAACCGGGCTGCCTCCTGATATGCATCGCAAACTGCATGCGGCATCCCCGAGATTGCCTGCGCGCGGTCATCGAACTCGATCTTGTAGTCGGTCTTAAAAGGACCGCAGGCAAATCCGCCATAGGAATACGGAAGCGAAAACAGAGCGAGCATGATGCACTCCATGGGCGAGCGCAGGTTCTCTGACAGGTAGGGGCACAGGCGCAGCAGCTGTTTAGCGGCACTCCCCTTGCATCCGGAAAGGTATTTTTCCAGTCGATCAGGCGTCAGCACCGGCTCGACTTCAAAGTAGCCCACGTCTGCTGGCTGGTCCTTGTCCTTTGCAAGTTTATTCGCAACAGGCGAGGTGTAGGGAGGCAGATACTTCCCGCGGTCGCTCAGTGAAATCTTAGAGCACAGCTCCTGGGCCAGGGCAAACGCCTGGATGCAGCCGACCTCGCGCGCAACGGCAACACAAAGAGCCTCGGAAGATAGGCTGTACACCCCCGGTTCCACCTCTAGAATCGAGCCGGCGGGCAACTCGGAACACACGGACCAGTCTACGCCAGGCATGCGGCGGCGCTGCGCCGCAGATCCCACCAGCAAGCACAGATCTTCTTGCACCTCGCCACTTTTGGCTCCAATTCGCACCAAGTCAGGAAGATAGATATCCTCGGTCGAGGGCGACGACGTGCGCAGCACACGGCGCTCTTCATCGGGATTAAGGTCCTTCCAGCTGATATAGCCCATCTGCCGGCGCTCGGCGCGCATCATGCGCAGCGCCGAGGCGCCTGTTAGGATTACGGAAGCCGCTAGCTGTTCGCCTGTCGGCTCGTTGCGCCGCTCAATCTTCACTGCCACAAAACCACCCCTACCAAACACGTGCGATAGCAAGGCCATCGACTGCCGCAGCGCCGGCACGCTTGAGCTCCGCCGAGGCTGCTGCCATGGTCGCGCCCGTGGTGATAACGTCATCGATAAGCAGTAAGCGGCGGCCGTGCACGTCCTCAACCGTCTCGTACATGCCTTGGGCACGCTCGCGACGCTCCTCACGACCGAGTTCGCGCTGGTCGCCATGCCCGTACTTGACGAGGGCATCGAGCAGGGGAACACCCGACAGCTCGCAAAATGGGCGCGCAATGGCCTCCATATGATCAAAGCCACGCCGCCGAAACGCTGCCGCCGTCGCAGGCACAAACACCACCGCATCCGCACCGGACAGCACACCTCCTAAGCGTTCGGGCGCTACGACCTGGGCATGCAGGGCGGTGTCGTAGAGCAGCTCCGCCAGATACGGAGCCAGGCGTCGCTCGCCCGCGTCCTTGTACGCTTTAATGATGCGCGGCAGCGGATGCGCATAGACGGAGCACGCCAGGCAGCGGTCGAGCGTCTCCGCCATTGCCGAGGACGTGCCCTCGACCGAACACTCAGTGCACAGCAAATCCCCAAACGGGGCGCCGCATCGGGTACAGCTATGACGTGGGTCGATGAGCGTGAGCGCGGCCAGGCAGTCTTGGCAAATAAGCGCACCGGCGCGCTCGCAGCCGGCACATCGTGTTGGCGACAATGCCTCGAGTGCCTCGCGTGCCGCCCGCTCGGCAAACGGCAGCAATTCGTCCGCAAACGGTAGGGCGCCGGCACCCTGCAGACGGCTCAATTTGTTCAGATGGCTCTTCAAGACACAACCCTCCCTACGTTCGGTCGCAGGGAGGGTTGTTGATTCAGCGCTATGATACCCCGATGCCCTCGGGGCAAGGCGGGCTAAATCCGCTCGCGGGCGTTATTCGCCGGCGGGCGGTTGTGGTGCGGACGAAGACGGGGTCGAGCCCTCGCCACCATCCTGGCGCGGCTTGCGGGAACGGCGACGACGACGGCGCTTTTGACCCTGGTCGGCCGAGCCCTCGCCACCACGATCTTCGCGCGGCTCGCACTCGTCGCGAGCGGCACCACGCGAAGCCTTGGCAGCCGCTCCCCCGCCATCTCCGGGACGCCGGCGCGTGACCTTGACCTCGCCATCCGAGACCTGATCGGCCACGGAGGGCACTGAGGGCTTCTGTTGCGCGCCCGAGGAATGGCGACGGCGCGGACGCGGCGCGCGCTCATCCTCGCCGCGTGACTTGCCGCCCTTGTCGACAGGCGCATCGGAACCCGAGGGACCCTTGGAAGCGGCACCAGCCTCGCGAGCAGCTGCGGCGCGGAAGGCATCCTCGCGCTCCTCGCTCGACAGGTGACGGCGGCGACGGCGCGTGGGGTTCATGCCACCGCCGCGGTTTTGCTGCTGAGGCTGCTGAGTCTCGCGCTCGCGGGAGGAGTTCTTGCCTGCAGCTGCAGCCTCGCCGACATCGCCCGAGCCCGCGCGCTTGCGACGACGACGGCCACCGGCGGCCTCCTCGGCCTCAGGCGTTGCGGCATTGCCACGGCCCTTTCCGCGGCCACGACCCTCGCCCTGCCCCTGACCGGCGCGGGCATCGGATTCAGCATCGCGACGACGGCGCTTGGGCATCGACGTGCCAGCAAGACGGTCGGCGCTCGACAGGCCATCGCCCACGTCGACGCCGTTCTCGCGGTCGAGCTCCATGAGCGCCAGGCGCATCTCGGGCGACTCGATGCGCTCGAGCACGTCGCGCGTCACGCAGTCAGGGCGGCAGTTGCAGCCCTGCTCGGCGGCCTTCTTTTTGCAGCCCTCCGAGCAGGTCATATCAGCCAGGTTGACCTTAAAGACCTTGCCGTTCTCCAGGCGCAGCACCAGCTGCTCGCGCGGCGTGTCATATTCCTGAATACGCGCCTTGCCGAGCGGCGTATCGATAAGCGTCTTCTTTTTGGGCGCGCGGCTCTTAAAGTCCTTGTACGCCTCGAACTCATAGCGCAGGCAGCACATCAGGCGGCCGCAAACGCCGCTGATCTTGGAGGAATTGAGCGGCAGGTCCTGCTCTTTTGCCATGCGGATCGAGACGGGCTCAAACTGTCCGCCAAAGCGCGTGCAACAGAGCTCCTGGCCGCACTGGGCATAGCCGCCCACCAGGCGAGTCTCGTCGCGCACGCCGATCTGGCGCATGTCGACGCGAATGTGCAGCGTCGAGGACAGATCCTTGACGAGCTGGCGAAAATCGACGCGCTCCTCGGCCGCAAAGTAGAACACGGCCTTCTCGCCGCCAAACAGGTACTCGACGCCGACCGGCTTCATCTCGAGGTCGAGTTCTTTGACCAGACGGCGGAAATCGACCATGGCCTCGTCGCCCTGGATGGCAAGATCGTCGGCAAGCTGCAGGTCAATGTCGCTCGCCACGCGCAGCACGGGCTTGAGCGGCTGACCGATCTCGTCTTGCGGCACCTCGAAGGGATCGGCCGTAACCAAGCCGATCTCGGTTCCGCGCTCGGTGGAGCAAATGGCATAATCGGCCTCGAGGATATCCAGGTCCTGCGGGTCAAACCACAGGTCGCGCGAGGCGTAGGTAAACTTAACGGGTACGACTAACGGCATTTCAGTGCCTTCCTGATATCGAACAGCATGACCTCGATGGCCAGCTGGGGAGTAACGTTTCTGGCGATGTTGCACTCGGCGGTCGCGACCGCCTCGAGCGCCTGGGTGGCACCCGCAACATTGGTCGCGGCGGCAAGCCGACCGATCGTGTCGCGCACATCCTCGTTCACCACGTCAGCTGCCTCGTCCTGAAGTGTCAGCAGCACGTCGCGCATGAGCGTCCGCGCGCTCGCCAGCGCTTCCATGATACCCGAACGCTCGCGCGCGTTGAGTTCGCGCTTGTTGCGGTCCTCAAGCTGCTTCAATGCTCCACGCGACAGGTAGTCGGCATTTTGCTCGAGTACCTTTTCCTGCGTGGACTTGACCTCGGCGAGCGGCGCCTTGACGGCGACGATGAGCGACTTGGCGCGACTGAGCACGTCGGCCTCGTCGGCGGCAATGAGTGAGTCGATGGCACGGACCATCTGACGGCGGGCATCCTGGCGCTCGGCGCTCTTAAGAAACTCGATGCCGCGTGTGGGGCTTCCCGCCACGGCGACCGCCATGCGGCAACGCGCAGGGTCCTGACCGGTGGCGCGGCTCACGGCCTGCGCGGCGACGGCGGGCGACACCAGCCGAAACGGCACGCACTGGCAGCGGCTCACGATGGTGGGCAGCATCACGTCTGCCGAGGTGCCCAGCAAGATGAACATAACGCCCTCGGGCGGCTCCTCGAGTGTCTTGAGTAGTGCGTTGGCGGTGTTGGCGCGCAGTTGCTCGGCACGGTCGATGATGTAGACCTTGGCCTTGGCGCGAATGGGTGCCAGCGGCACGTCGTCGAGCAGCTCGCGGGTCTGGGCAATAAGGTAGCCCGTGGCGCTCTCGGGCGTGTAATAGTGCACGTCGGGATGCGTATGCCGAGAGACGCGCACGCAACTGTCGCATGCGCCGCAGCCGTCCTGCTCGCACAGGAAGGCTTGGGCGAGCGCCCACGCGGCATCGAGCTTGCCCGCGCCGGGCGCGCCCAAAAACAGGTAGGCGTGCGATGCACGGCCGCTGGCGACGGCATTGGTCAAAAAGTCGCGCACGCGCTCTTGGGTGTCGAGCTTGGCCAGCAGGCTTGCCTGAGCGGGGGCCATGTTACTCGGCCTCCTTGGCAAGCGCGGCGGCGACAGCATCCTGGGGGATATCGAGACCGTACGCGCGAACCTGCTCGACCGTCTTCTCGAAAACTTCCTCGACGGTCGTAGTGGCGTCGATGAGCTTTACGCGGTTTGGCTCCTCGGCGGCAATTGCGCAAAAGCCCTGGTAGACACGCTCCTGGAATGCCATGCCTTTTGCCTCCATGCGATCTGCCGCGCCACGGGCGGCCATGCGCAACGCCGCCTGCTCGGGCGTGATGTGGTAGACGAGTGTGAGCGCCGGGTGCGTACCGGCGACGGCCAGGTTGTTGGCATCGCGCACCATCTGGCGATCGAGGCCGTCGGCAAACGCCTGGTAGCAGGTTGTGGAATCGTAGAAGCGGTCACACAGTACCACCTTGCCGACAGCAAGGGCGGGTGCGATGACCTCGTGCACCAGCTGGGCACGCGCAGCCTCGTAGAGCAGCAACTCGCAGGTGTCGCCCATCGCCATATTGGCGGGGTCGAGCAGCAGGGCGCGGATCTTTTCGCTGATGGCGGTGCCGCCCGGTTCGCGCAGGCTCACAACCTGGTGGCCAGCGAGCTCGAGCGCGCGGGCAAGCAGGCGCGCCTGCGTGGACTTGCCGGCACCGTCGACGCCCTCGAGCGTGATAAAGCTATGTTGAGCAGGCTCAAAAGCCATGGGCGCAGCCCCTTCCTACAAGGCGCGTAAATGCAGATATATCAACCAAGCCATGATACCCCAGCGTCCGGCGCACCCCAAATCGAACCTAGTCATTAGGGCGGCAGTTAGGGACGATCCTAAACTGCCGGCAGAAAAGGAACGTCCCCAACTGCCGGCTAAAGTTGCGGTGAAATAGGGACTGATTGAAGCTCTGAGACCGCCAACCAGTCCCTATTTCACCGCAACGTATGATGGGGAATTTTGGATGCTGGGTATAATCGTCGTATTGCATTGAAATGTGGCGAAAGGAGTGGCAATGTCTCGGTATTGCGCCTCGTGCGGCAAGCTTCTTGAAGATAATGCCAAGTTCTGCACCTCGTGCGGTGCACCCGTTGAGCAAACAGCCGCGAGCGATAGCCAGCCCGCTTTTGAGCAGACCGGCTCCCTTGATACGCCGCAAGCCAAGGCGGACGACCCCCTCGCCTATAGCCCCGACCCCGCCGCAAGGACCGAGGCCGTCGAGACCACGCAGCGCATACCCGTCGCGAGCGGCTCGCCCCAACAGCAGCCGGCTCCCGCATACGCGCCCGCTTCGCCACAGACCCCCGCTCCCAAAAAGAGCGGCACCGGGCCGCTTATCGCCGTTATCGTTGTGCTGGTGGCGATCATCATCGCCCTGGTCATCTTCTTTGCGATCAGACCGTTCGACAACGCCGCCACGCAGACGACTGCCGAGGTAGCTAAGCTGCACCATGACGTCGACGACGATGGCCTAAAGCCTCTCGGCAATCCCAACAGCCTGTACGACGATGATGACGATGACGACGAGGATGGCGGCGAAGCAACGCTCTCCGAGCAGAACCTCTACCGTCGCCTGAGCGAATACTACGACCTGCTCGAAGATCTCGACAGCCAGGTCCGTGGCTGCGCGCAGAACTTCAACGGCAACTATCTGGAAGAGGATCGAACCACCCGTCAAAATCTCGCCGACGTCGCCGAGCGCACGGAGGACACCATCGAGCAGTATTACGACATCGTCGAGGACCTGGACGTCCCGACGAGCTCCAAGAACTACAGCTCCTGGAAGGATATCATCGCCCTGTACGACGACCTGGATCACCGCATTGACGCAATCTGTGATGCCTGGGAGATCAGCCTGAAATACGCCAAGCCTGCGGACCACAAGAATGAGATCGTGGCGCCGCTGTCGCGCGACAACGTGGCGGGCACCAATGACAATAAGTACCGCCTAGACTTTGAGGAGCGCTATCCCGGCGCTAAGCCTGTCGAGGTGAACTAGCGCTTTGTCGTTCCCGAGCCGGCAGTTAGGGACGTTCCTAAACTGCCGGCAGAAAAGGAACGTCCCTAACTGCCGGTCAAAAAAACGAGCGAGGATCGCGGGGTCCTCGCTCGTTTTTTTGGGCAATGTTTCGACTGCGCCGTTACTTGTCGGCGGCTGCTTTCTTGGCAGTCGACTTCTTCGCGGTCGTCTTCTTGGCGGCAGTGGCTTTCTTAGCCGTCGTCTTCTTTGCCGTGCTCGCCTTGGTTGTGGTCTTGCGACCGCGGGCGGGCCTCTTCTCCTTGGTCGGGCAGTCCATGTTGACGCAGATACGCCACGGACCGCGCGCCGTGTTGACCACTACGATGGGGGCGCCGCACTCGGGACAGGTCTCGCCCGTCGCCTCGAGCTTGCCGCGCGCCGGCAGCGGATAGCTCACGCCGCAGTCATCGTAGTTGGTGCAGCGGATAAAGCGCTTGCCGCTCTTCTCGCTCTTGTGCGCGATCAGGTCGCCGTGACGTCCGGCCTCGGCACACACCTTGCACTCGCCCACCTTAAGATCGGGCTCGTAGTTGGTGGGGCACGTGGGGTTCACGCAGATCTCGAAGGCCTTCTGGCGGAATGGCTGGCACTTGATGCGCGGCGCGCCGCACTCGGGGCACACGGCGGCCTCGCCCTCGAGCGGGCTCACCTTGACGCCACTCGGCACCGGATAGGTCACGTCGCAGTCGGGCCAACCCATGCAGCCGATAAAGCTGCCGCGGGTCTTGGCGCTCGTCTTCATAACCAGGTCCTTGCCGCACTTGGGGCAGGCGCCCACGCGCGCATCGGCCGTGACGGCGTCGCTGATGGCGTCGCCCAGCTCCTGCGTATGCTTGAGCAGCTCGTCGAGCACGCCGGCCAGCAGCGCACGCGAGTGCGTCACGACATGCTCTTCGGTGTCCTCGCCGCGCTCGACGCGAGTCATGTCGCCGTCGAGCTCGCTGGTCATATCGGGGCTCGTGATGCGCGGGGCAAACTGCGTCAGCGCGTCAATGATGGCGATGCCCAGCTGGCTCGGCTCCACGGGATCGTTTTTGAGGTAGCGCACGGCGTACAGGCGCTCGATGATACTCGCGCGCGTGGACTTGGTGCCCAGGCCGCGCTTTTCCATCTCCTGCACGAGCTTGCCCTGGCTGTAGCGCGCGGGCGGCTCGGTCTGCTTGGCCTCGAGCTTAATGTCGAACACGTCGACCGTGTCGCCCTGCTCAAGCGGCGGCATCTGCTCATCGCGCTTAAGACCGTACGGGTACGCCTCGCGGAAACCCGGGGTCACGAGCACGTCGCCCGAGGCCACGAACGGCTCACCGTTCACATCGAGCTCGAGCTTGGTGTTCTCGATAGTCGCGGGACCCATGAGCGTCGCCAGGAAGCGACGGGCGATGAGGTCGTAGAGCTTGCGCTGGCCGCCATCGAGCGTGGACGGATCGCCCTCGCCCGTGGGGTAGATAGGCGGGTGGTCGGTGGTCTCGACCTTGCCGCGCGTGGGCTTCATGGGGCCAGCGAGCACCTTTTTGCACACGGGCGCCAGCGCCGGGTTGATCTTTGCCAGGTCGCTCACCACGGCGCCCAGATCGAGCGTCGCGGGATACACGGTGTTGTCGACACGCGGGTAGCTGATGAGACCGGCCATGTAGAGGGACTCGGCGATGCGCATGGTACGCGCAGGTGAGATGCCCTCGGCCGCGGCGGCAGCCTGCAGCGAGGTCGTCGCAAACGGCGTGGGCGGCTGCTGCTTACGCGAGCGCTTGGTCACCGCGGCGACGGTTGCCGTCGTAGCGCCGTCAACGTGACCGTACGCCGTCTCAGCAGCATCCTTGTCGGTAAAGCGCGCCGTATTGTGCGCGATCTTAAAGCGATCGTCCTCGGCAGCGCCTTGCGCGGCGCCCATGCCGCGAATCTGCCAATAGTCCTCGGGCACAAACGCCATGCGCTCGCGCTCGCGCTCGACCACCAGGGCAAGCGTCGGCGTCTGCACGCGGCCGGCGGAACGCACGTTGCCAAAGCCGCCAAACTTGGCGAGCGTCAGGTAGCGCGTGAGCACCGCACCCCAAATGAGGTCGATGTGCTGACGGCTCTCGCCGGCGTCGGCCAGGTTCTGGTCGAGCGAGACGAGGTTATCGAAGGCCTGCGTGATCTCGGCCTTGGTAAACGAAGAATACTGGGCGCGGGCGACCGGCAAGTCGGGCGCCACCTCGCGCACCTTGTTGAGGGCGTCCGAACCGATCAGCTCGCCCTCGCGATCGAAGTCCGTGGCGATGATGACACTGTCGGACTTTTTGGCGAGGTTCTTGAGCGAGCGGATGAGTTCCTTCTCGGCCGGCAGCTTAATGACGGGTGCCCAGGTGAGATACGGCAGACTCTCGAGCTTCCAGCCCTTGATGGAGATGCCGTCGGCAAGAAACGGCTTGCGCTTGGTGTCGTAGGGCGGGCGTGCCAGGCCATCGGGCATGTCGGCCGGTAGCATCTCGCCGTCCTCGGTAACCGAATACCAGCCCAGCTTTTTATCGAACAGCACGCTGTCGCAAAAATCGGGCGCAAGGATGTGACCGGCCAGGCCGATGGTCACGCACTCCTCGCCCTTCCACTCAAAACGGTAGATGGCGGTGTTGTACACCTTGTCCTTTTTGGGCTTGCCCGTGGACAGACGCTCGGCGATCTGACGCGCGGCGTCGTTTTTCTCAGCGATGATGAGCTTCAAAAGAGGCTCCTATCTCGTGTGTCTGCGGCTGCGCCCGCCCTCTTGGCGGCCGACTTACGCCCTTGCTTGCTCAATCTGCCCGATGAGCCAATCGCACCAGGCATCCATGCCCTCGCCCTTGCGCGCGCTCACGGCAAACCGCGGCGCCTGCGGATTGAGATCATCGAGTGTCTTAGTATACCTATCCATGTCAAAATCGAAAGCCGGGGCCACGTCGACCTTATTGAGCAGCTGCGCGCCGGCGTGCTGGAAGATGCCCGGGTACTTGATGGGCTTGTCGTCGCCCTCGGGCACCGAGAGGATCATGATGGACAGGTTCTCGCCCAGGTCAAAGTCGACCGGGCAGACCAGGTTACCCACATTTTCGATAAAGATGACGTCGATGTTCTCCAGTCCGACGGCCTGGTCGAAGGCATCGACGGCCTCCATGATCATGTTGCCCTCGAGGTGGCACAGGCCGCCCGTGTTGATCTGGATGGCGGACATGCCGGCTTCCTTCATGGTGATGGCGTCGACATCCGAGGCGATATCGCCCTCGATGACGGCGCAACGCAGGCCGGCTTTGTCACGCAGGCGCTCGTTGGTGCCCAGAATCGTAGTGGTCTTACCCGAGCCGGGGCTCGACAGCACGTTGATCACGTAGGTGTTCGTCTGCTCAAATCGCTGACGCAGCTGATCTGCCAGGCGCTCGTTGCGCGACAGAATCGGCGATGCAATATCAATCGTTTTCTCGGCCATACTTAGCGCTCCTTACTTTGGCCCCTTTATACCCCATCACCAGATGGCTAGCGGGCTAATCGTCGGGGGTTTCGATTTCGATACTTGCGATATCGAGCTCGCGGCCGTGCAGTAGGCGCACGTTGGCACCACCACACTGGGGACAGCGACAGTGGAAGCGATCGTGGTCGAAAACCTCGCCGCAGTCCAGACACTCGCTTTGTGGATGGACCTCCTCCACGGCAAGCTCGCAGCCGCGCGTGAGCGGGTCCTCGTCGCGAAACGTCTCCCACGCAAAGTCGAGCGCCTCGCGCACAACTTCGGTCATATCCCCGATACGCAGCGTTACCAAAACGGCGCGCGAGGCCCCCGCCCCACGCGCCGCGCGAATCACTGTATCGAGTATGCCGTTGACAATGCCAACCTCGTGCATACCGATTTACTCCTCGTCGTCCTCGTCGTCCGAGAACAGGTCCAGACGGCTCACGAACAGGCCCTCCTTGCCCTCGCGCGCGGTAATGACCACGCGAGCGATGGCGAGCGAAATCTCGTAGAGCGAGAGCAGGGCGCCATACATGAGACCCAGCGTAACGGGCGAGCCGTCGGGCGTAATCACAGCCGAACCCACGAGCAGGCCTACGTACACGTAGCGCCAGGCGCTGCGGAAGGCCGCATAGGACACGATGTGGAAAACGGACAGGTAGAAGATGATGAGCGGCAGCTCAAACGCCACACCAAAGCCGATCATAAAGAGCAGCTCCATGTTGACGTAGTTCTCCAGATCGGGCAGCGCCGTAGCGACAGCCGAGGTCTCGCCGATGAGCCACTCAAAGCCCGCCGGGATGATGATGAAGTAGCAGAAGATGGCACCCAGGAAGAACAGCACCGTCGAGGCGAGCACCGTGGGCACAACCCACTTGCGCTCGTTGGGGCGCAGTGCCGGCAGGAAAAATGCCAGGATCTGCCAGATGATCATGGGCGTGCACATGACCACGGCCATCTTGATGGCAAGCGAGAAGCGCAGGCCAAAGCCGCCGAGCGTGGTGGTGATGTAAAACTTACCGTCCGGCACAAAGGAGCGGATGGGGTCCTCAAGAATATCGAGCACCACGGGCGTGGCAAAGTACAGCACGATGGCGGCGGCAAACACCGAAACGACCACGATGGTCAGGCGGCGACGGAGCTCTCCCAGGTGATCGAAGAGCGGCATGCGCGCAGGTCCGATCGGCATTACTCATCGCCTCCCTTCGGGGCGTCGGCGGCAGCAGCCTCGGCATCGTCCTCGACCTCGAGCTCGCGAGCGAGCTGGTCGACGACGGCCTTGCGCTTGCGGGGACGACGGGCGTAGAGGTCAGCCGTCGTGGGCTCTGCCGGCTCGGGCTCGGGCTCTGCAGCAGGCTCGGGCTCGACGGCAGCAGCAGGCTCTGTACCCTCGGCCTCATCAACAGCGCCTTCGCCCTCAGCAGCACCCTCGCTTGCGGCCTTCTCGGCAGCAAGACGGGCGCGACGCTCGGCAAAGGTCTCCTTCTTGGCGGGCGCTGCCGTCTCGGCGGCATCCTCGTCCGCATCGGAATCGTCGTCGGTCGCAGCAGTCTTCTTGGGCTTGACCGGGGCCGACGCGGCCTCGCTCACCGGATCGATAATCTCGGACTGAACAACGGCCGTCATCTTTTCCTGCGTCTCGCGGAACTGACGGATGGCACGGCCGATCGTGCGGCCCATCTGCGGGAGCTTATCCGGGCCAAACAGCAAAAAGCCGA
This sequence comes from uncultured bacterium, assembly GCA_905215135.1. Classification (GTDB taxonomy): domain Bacteria; phylum Actinomycetota; class Coriobacteriia; order Coriobacteriales; family Coriobacteriaceae; genus Collinsella. The sequence goes on along the minus strand of CAJMOX010000002.1, from coordinate 119,315 downwards.
AGACCACGATGATCGCGAGCTCACCCTCTCCAATACCAAACACACATACCTCCAAGGCTCGATGTGAGTCGAGCCCGCACCGCGCCATTCGGCCGGAACTCGTCTATTCATTCGGTCAAGTATAGCGCCCGGACGCCAAAACGTCCGAGCGCATCACAAACATATGCCAAACGGCACGCCCTTTTGGGGGCAAAGATTATGCAGCGGTGATCGAAATCTCCTGGTCGACGCCCAACAGCTGAACCACGCGCATCACCGGGGGCTGCACGTTGACGCAGCTAAAACGCTTACCATGATCAGCTGCGTGGTGTGCGGCGCCCACAAGCACGCCAATGCCCGTCGAATCGATGTAGCTCACCTGGGCAAAATCGAGCTCAACGGCCTCAGTGGGCTGCTCGAGCGCCAGGTCGATGGCATTGCGCAGGCTATCGGCGTTAGAGATATCGATCTCACCGGTCACCTTAATGGTGTAGAGCTCTGGCGTGGGGTTGGTGGAAATACCCAAATCCATGTATACGCTCCTTTACGTATCGAAAGTGCGGATAGTACTGGGCCGGACTTGCGGGGCCATACTCGCTAGGCGCGCTCGGCACGCGCAAGCTCGGCAGCGACGAGCTTGACGGCCAGCACCAGCACATCGAGCGCGGCCTCCAGGTCCTCGACCGTGGGATAGCTCGGCGCGATGCGGATGTTGGTGTCGCGCGGATCCTTGCCATAAGGCCAGGTGGCACCTGCCGGCGTGAGCTTGACGCCCAGGTCGGCGCAAAGCGCGGCGACCTTCTGGGCCGAGCCCTCGGGACCATCGAAGCTCACAAAGTAGCCGCCGCGGGGATGCGTCCAGGTGGCACAGCCCGTGTCGCCCAAGCCCTCGGTGAGCTTGCGCTCGACGGACTCAAAGCGCGGGCGCAGGAACTCGGCATGCTTTTTCATGTGCTCCTTGACCGCCTCGATGGTGGGAAGGAAGCGCACGTGACGCAGCTGGTTGAGCTTGTCGGCGCTGATGAGGCCGGCCTTCAGGCGCTTGGAGAACTCGGCGATGACCGCGGGGCTCGCACCGATAAAGCCGATGCCGGCGCCCGGGAAGGTGATCTTGGACGTCGAGGCAAAGGCCACCACGCGATCCTCGGTGCCCGCCGCGCGAGCGAGGTCAAAGATGTTTGCGAGCTCGTCGGTCTCGTCGTACAGGTCGTGCACGCAGTAGGCGTTGTCCCAGAAGATGCGGAAATCGGGCGCGGCCGTGGGCATCTCGACCAAGCGGCGCACAGTGTCCTCGCTAAAGGTGATGCCCGTGGGGTTGGAATACTTGGGCACGCACCAGATACCCTTGATGGAATCGTCGGCGGCAACCAGGCGCTCGATCTCGTCCATGTCGGGGCCGTTGTCGGTCATCGCGACGGGGACGTTCTCGATGCCCAGATCGGCGGTGATGCCAAAGTGGCGATCGTAGCCGGGAACAGGGCACAGGAACTTGACCTTCTTGCCGTCGTGCGCGGCCTCGTAGGCGTCCCAGGGCTCGCTGCCGCACGAGCCACAACGCCAGAACATGCCGGCGATGTCATGCTCGATCAAAAGGCTCGACGAACCCAGCACGAGCGTCTGCTCGGCGGGGCAGCCCAGGAACTCCCCTGCCAGCTTGCGTGCCGAGGGAATGCCCTCAAAGCAGCCGTAGTTGGAACAATCGACGTTGCCGTCGTGCAGATCGGCGTCGGCATTGAGGATATCGAGCATGGGGCGCGAGATGTCCACCTGGGAGGGCGACGGCTTGCCGCGGGCCATGTCGAGCGCCAGACCCTTGGCCTTGACCTCGGCGACCTCGGCCTTGAGCGCCTCGATGGCGGCATCGAGTTCGGTGGTTTCCATCTTCTGGTAGATCGTCTGCATGGGTGCGACCTTTCGCGAAGCGGGACGTTGCAGTTCGTCTAAGTATAGACCGCCACCGCCGCAACGTTATGAAGCCGTGATAGATTAAGTCCATCGCAATAAATTACGAATCGCCGCGCATGCCGGCGTGGGGCGCCCAAGGAGGCACTATGGAGTACGGATTGTTCCAGGCCGAGGAATTCGGTGACCTGCAGCGCCTGGTCGACGGACTGTTTTACGACCGCCACGCCATCGACCGGCTTGACCTAATCGTGCAGGCCGAGATCTTGGACCTGGCACCCGATCTCATGGAAATCGTCAACCTGCTACCGCCCGGCTATTACGACCGCCAGTCGCTGTGTGACCAGCTTAACTCGGCCTTGGCTGCCCACGGCTGGGGCGCCGTCTACGGCACCGTGGAATAAGCCTCGAGGCCGGCATTTGGCCCGTTTCCCGACCCTGGCGAGGCTTGTTTTAGGGCTTGTGGCCAAAAAAGGGCAAATATGAGTACTGTCACCTTTTTAGTAGCAGCGTTTCTTGGTCGAAATCGGCAAAACTCGACTTGAAACTCCCTAATCACCGTCAGCTAGCGCCAAATTGGAAGTCGATGGTCACTCATTAACGTACAGTTCTTATAACTTTGTTCATTATTTTCCGCACCTAAAATGATACGCCGTTTGTGACAGTACTCACAAACGGCGTTTTTTGACCACTGGCGTGTCTGGCAGGCGGCAAGCACCGCCCGAATCCGCATTTTGAACGCGCCCGAATCGGTTCTGGAGCCGGTTTTCGCGCTCTTACTCGTCTTTGGGCGAGGGATGCTTGCAGACCACGCTCATGTAGATCATGCCGAGCACGGCTGCGGTGACCGAACCGGCGAGAATAGCGGCCTTGGCTGCAAGAACCTCAAACTGGGCCGTCGGGAAGGCAAGGCCGCTGATGAGAATCGACATGGTAAAGCCGATACCGCCCAGAATGCCCACGCCGGCAATCATGTGCCAGTTGACATTGTGCGGCAGCTCGCAGGCCTTAAGCTTAACCAGGGCAAACGTCATACCAAAGATGCCGATCGGCTTGCCCAGCAGCATGCCAAAGTACACGCCGAGCGTCACCGGGTCGGTGAGCAGCGTGCTCATGTCCACGCCCACTAAGCGAACCTGAGCGTTTACGAACGCAAAGATCGGCAGGATCACAAAGTTGACCGGCGTGGAGATCAGACGCTCCATGCGGATAAGCGGCGGGGTCACGCGGTGCATGACGCGCTCGACCTTGGTTGTCGAGACGGTAAAGTCATGCTGGCCCAGGATGTGTGCCTCATCATCGTAGCGGTCATCGAGCAGCGGCAGGCACTCGCCCAGCCAATCGGTGAGGCTATCGAGCTTGACGCCACACTTGGCCGGGATGGTAAAGGCCAAGATGACGCCAGCAAGCGTGGCATGTACGCCGCTCTTGAACATGCAGAACCACAGCAGCAGCCCCAGTACCGAATACGGGGCAAGGCGGTAATGCTGCGTCTTGTTGAGCCACACGAGCGCGCAGGTCACAAGCGCGGCGGCGCCCAACCAAAACGGATTGGGGCTCTGACCGTAGAAGATGGCGATGGCGGCGATGGAGATCAGGTCGTCGGCGATAGCGAGCGTCGAGAAGAACACGCGCACGCCGTTGGGAACGCGGTTGCCCAAAAGCGACAGCACGCCCAGCGCAAAGGCAATATCGGTTGCCATGGGGATGGCCCAACCGTTGCGGGCGCCGGCATGGTTAAAGATCAGGTAGATGCAGGCGGGAACGACGACGCCGCCCACCGCCGCCAACATGGGAAGCATGGCCTGACGCGGATTCTTGAGCTCGCCGACCGTCATCTCGTACTTAAGCTCAATGCCCACCAACAAAAAGAAAATCGCCATGAGGAAGTCGTTGACGAAAAGCTCAACGGTGAGACCAGCCGTAAGGTTGCCCAGACCCACATACAGCGGGGTCTCCAAAAAGTGATGGATGGCCTCGTAGGCATCGGTATTGGCGCAGATGACGGCGGCGATGGCGGCGATCACCATGACGGCGGCAGAAATGGTGCCGTTCTCGGCAATGCGCTCCCAGATGTCGTGACGTTCAAAGCGCTTGCGCTCACGAACATTGAACAGCTGCTCAGTTGCTGCCATGGGCGGCTCCTTTCACGGGAAAGCTCCCGTCTTAAAAAAGCACGGCCCGCCCAGATGGCGGCGCCGCGCTCTAACGTATTACGCTTGCATCTAGCCTACCCTGCGCGACAAGCGCGCAAGCGCGGCCGAAAAGCGGAACCACAGGTTGAACATTATTTGCTCAACGGCACAGGCACGCCTGTCCAAGAGACGACGCGGCGCCGTGCACAAAAAACGACCGGAGCGCGGGGCGTCCGCGATCCGGTCGTGGCGTTCGGTCAACTAAACCTAGCAGGCGGCCATGATGGGGGCAGCGACCTGCTTCTTACGGGAGAGGACGCCCGGCATCCAGACGCCGTCGTGCTCGTCGGCAATGCCCAGGCCCTTCTGAGCAGCCTCGGTCTCGCCCTCGAGCAGGACCTGCGAGCCCTCCTCCATGATGTCGGTGATGCACAGGACCATGCCGTCGGCACCCTTCTCGGCGGCGTAGGCGCGCATGGCCTCGCGGATCTCGTCGATCATGCCGAGTGCACGGGTCTTGTCGACGGTCTCGTACTGGCCGATGAGCAGCTTCTTGCCAGCGGGCTCGAACATCTTGATGTCGTTGCCGACCATCTCGGCTGCAGTGAAGGAGCCGGACGGACGGGTGAGGAAGACCTCCATGCCAAACTTAACCGGGTCGACGCCCACCTGCTCGCCGAGCTTGGCGGCGACGGCGCGGTCGACATCGGTGGTGGTGGGGCTCTTGAGCATGAGCGTGTCGGTCATCATGGCCGAGAGCAGCAGCTTGGCCTGGACGTCGGAAAGCTCAACGCCGAGCACGCCGGCGAGCTTGGTGACGATGGTGCAGCTGGAGCCCCAGGGCAGGCAGATGTAGTGCAGCGGGCCGGCGGTCTCGAAGTCGCCGATGCGGTGATGATCGACAACACCAAAGACCGTGGCGTCCTTAAGGCCGGCGACGGACTGGGCAGACTCGTTGTGGTCGGTGAGGACGACGAGCTGACCGGCCTCGACGGAATCAATCACGCGGGGCTCGGCAATGCCGGCGTCGGCGAGCAACTTGGCGGACTCGGCCGGAAGCTGACCAAGGGCGCAGGCCTCGTAGGTGTTGCCGGCATACTCAACCTGGTTGAGCAGCTGGGACAGGACGACGGCGCTCATGATGGCGTCGTTATCGGGGTTCTGGTGACCAAAGACAAGAACGTTTGCCATGGATATCCTCCACTTGATATGTGTACTTGGACGTAGCTATGGTAGCACGCCGATGCCGAGCCTTCGCAGACGGAAGGGCCACGGCATATTTTGGGGCGCAGGCACGGGGGGCCAAGGCTGTCCCTTTTGCACCATGTTGGTGCAAAGTAACCTGTCCCCCTTGCACCAACTATTTGCCGGCGGCGCGCAGGGCTACGTAGGCGGCACCGATGATGCCGGCGTCGTTTTCGAGCGAAGCGACCTTAATGGGCGTCTCGCGCGAGGCGGAAAGCGCGTACTGCTTAAAGTGCTCGCGGACCTTGTCGAGGTAGACATCGGCCGAGGCGGAGGCGCCGCCGCCGATGAGGAACATCTCGGGATCAACCACGTTGGCGATAAGCGCCAGTGCGCGGCCGAGATAGTCGGCCATGGTATCGGCCGCGGCCAGCGCGAGCTTGTCGCCCTCGCGGCAGGCCTGGAACACGTCCTTGGAATCAGAAGGCCCAGTGAGCTCGATGGGCTCGACGCCGGCCTTTTTGCACTCGGCAAGGTAGTTGCTCACCACGCCGGTGGCGCTGGAATACTGCTCCAGGTGGCCATGTCCGCCGCAGCCGCAGGTGCGCTCCTCTTCGGGGTTCAGGCACATGTGGCCAATCTCGCCGCCGGCGCCCACAACGCCCGACACCACGTCGCCGTTGACGATAACGCCGCCACCCACGCCGGTACCAATGGTGACCATCACCACGTTCTGTACGCCCTTGGCAGAGCCGAGCCAGGCCTCGCCCATGGCAGCGGCGTTGGCATCGTTCTCGTATTTAACAACCGCGTCGGGGCAGTGCTCCTGAATGGCGACTCTTAGCTCGGGCAGGTTAATGGCAATGTTGGCCTTGACCTTGGCATCGCCCGATGCCGGGATGGGGCACGGAACGGCCAGGCCAATACCCGCCACAAAGGCGCGCGGAATCTGGGCCTTGGCGACCACCTGGTCGATAGCCTCGGTCACCGCGGCAAAGCCCGCGGCGTCAACGATAGGCGGCGTGGGCACGCTGGCCTTGGCCAGCAGGTTACCATCCTCGTCGAACAGGCCCTCCTTAACCGAAGTGCCGCCGACGTCGATGCCGATGTAATACTGCTTAGGTTCCATGGGAGCCCGCCTTTCTCGTTTAAACATTGCCTGTATGGTACCGCTCCCAAGGCAAAAACCTGCCAAAAAGGGACAGGTTTGTTTTGGCAGGTTTTATCTGTGAAAACGCAGGGCATGGTATTTGGTTCGTTGGGCGGCAAAACGGCCCAACCCCATCTTCGAGCCGATCAATTTGCTCAATACCACATTATTCGAATGCATATTCATTTAGAGCGCTCTATTTGATATAGAAAAGCGTTTTTTGATTATATCTTTCTCGAACTTTTCAAAAACGCAATAGGGATGCTTAGGCGTGGACTATACTTTCGTTTGTACTCAATCAAGCCGGAAAGGAGGTTCCATGATTCCCAAATACGAGGCAATAGCTGCAGATATCGCCCGAAGCATCGAGGACGGCGCTCTAAAGCCGGGCGACAAGCTGCCCACCGTCGTTGAGTTCTGCGAGCTCTATAGCGTTTCCAAAATCACCGTCAAACGAGCTATTGAGCAGATTACCGATGAAGGTCTTGTTACCAGCCGGCGCGGATCGGGCACCTACGTTAAGGACACGGCGGGGCTTCCCGGCCAGGCGTTTTTCCAGGGCAAGAACGATCGCTCCCAGGGCTTTTCGTATGAGCACCGCGGGGAGAAGGTGACCTCGGTGGTCTACGATTTCTCGATTGTCAATCCGCCAGCAGACGTCGCTGCCCAGCTGGGAATTGCCGAGGACGACTTTGCCTATCACATCGTGCGCGTGCGCCAGGTCGACGAGAAGCCCATCGTTATCGAGTACACCTACATGCCCCTCGAGCTGATTCCGGGCCTTAAAAAGAAAGACCTGTATGGATCGGTCTACAGCTTCATCCGCAAGCAATGCGGGCTGAAGATTTCGAGCTTCCACCGCACCATTCGCGCCGTAGCGGCAACCGAGGAAGAGGCTGAGCGCCTGGACACCAAACCCGGCTCTCCCCTGCTCGAGCTCAACCAGATTGGCTTTTTGGATAGCGGCACCGCCTTTGAGCATTCGATCTCGCGCAACGTTGGTGACCGCTTTGAGCTGCACAACGTAACATTGGCATAGGTTTTTGTAGTCATGCGGGCGCTCGTTACGGCTCGTTTAGAGTGGGCGGCCGCGCAACACCATGGGGGTATGAACATGTCCGATTTGATTAAACTGACGCCGATCTTTCACGAGAAGATCTGGGGCGGCCGCCAGCTCGAAACCGTATTTGGTTATGACATTCCCGAGGGTCCCATCGGTGAGTGCTGGGCCATCTCGGCACACCCCAACGGCGACTGCCAGATCGCTGAGGGCCCGTACGCCGGTCACACGCTGTCATGGCTGTGGGCCGAGCACCGCGAGCTCTTTGGCAACTGCGAGGGCAAGGAGTTCCCGCTGCTCATTAAGATTCTGGACGCCAAGGACGACCTTTCGATCCAGATCCATCCCAACGACGAGTACGCCGCCGAGCACGAGAACGGCAGCCTGGGCAAGACCGAGTGCTGGTATGTGCTGGACTGCGAGCCCGGCGCCACGATTATCGTCGGGCAGCGCGCCAAGGACCGCACCGAGGCCGCACAGATGATCGAGGACGGCCGCTGGGACGACATGCTCAACGTGCTCCCAATCCACAAGGGCGACTTTTTCCAGATTGACTCGGGCACCGTGCACGCTATTAAAACCGGCACGCTCATTTTGGAGACGCAGCAATCGAGCGACGTGACGTATCGCCTGTACGACTACGACCGCCCCGGCACCGACGGCAAGCTGCGCCCGCTGCATATTGAGCAGAGCCTCGACTGCATCGACTTTGATGTTCAGGCACCGACCGACGGCACCGTGACCGCGCCCGAGGTCGACGGCGTGACCGAGCTCGAGTCTAACTCCTGCTACACCGTCGATCGCGTGCGCGTCGACGGCAGCAAGACCCTCGAGCAGCGCTGGCCCTTCATGTGCCTGTCGGTCATCGACGGCGAAGGCACCGTCTGCGGCGACCCCGTCCACAAGGGAAGCCACCTGCTAGCTCCGAGCACCGTCAGCTCCATTGACCTCGAAGGCAAGATGGAACTGATCATCAGCCACCTGTAAGCTACCGGTCCCCGAGCGCTCGCCGGGACGGGGCGCGGGGTTTGGTCGCCTGCTCGGACAGTCCTGCTCGCACGGAGAGCACATTAAGTGCTCTCCGGCTCGTGCGGAACTCGCGATCGACCAAACCCCGCGCCCCGTCCCGGCGAGCCTCCGACTAGCAACAACAATCACAACGCAACAAGGGGCTCCCCCGTTCATCAACGGAGGAGCCCCTTGCCATATCTAGCTATCAGCCCACCCGGCTCTCCAGACCAAAAAACGAACGAGCAAAGCGACGTTCGCAAGCAGCGTTATCAAAGGACCTGGGAGGGCGTATGGGGCAACATCGATCGCGAGTTCCGCACGCAAAGGAGAGCACTTAATGTGCTCTCCGTCTTGCGCAGGACTGTCCGAGCAGGCGATGTTGCCCCATACGCCCGCCCAGGTCCGCCGGGATTACGACAGCTTGACGATCGGTGCGAAGCCTTTCATTAGCTTTTTGGTCTGGCCGGTCTTTTCGAATTGAACCTCGATCATGTCTCCGGCGACCGAGATCACGGTACCCGTGCCAAAGGTCTTGTGGCTCACGGTATCGCCCGCGGCAAAGTCCTGCGACGCGCTGGCGCGATCGACCTTGCGCTCCACCGTCGGCGACACCTTGGACGACGGCTTTTTGGCTCGCGGCGCGCCCGAGCCAAAGGTCGAGGCAACACGGCCGGCGTCGGGCGAGACCCCACGATGGCGCTCGGTCCCATAGCTGCTGCCGCCAAAGAAATCGTCGAAGCTCGATCCGCCGCGCGATCCGGAGCCGCCGGTCGAGCGCGTATGCGAACCGAACACCTTGCCGCCATACATATCCGAACCCATGCCCGAGCCAAAGGTGCCGTGACGGTCGCCGCGCTTCTCCCAGCCCGTGCCCTCAAAACCAGCAGAACCGATACCGCTAAACTCGATATCCTCAAACGGAATCTCGTTGAGGAAGCGCGAGCGCGGGTTGGCAGAAGTCGAGCCGTAAGTGCGACGCGTGGCCGCATAGGTCAGGAACAGGCGCTTACGGGCACGCGTGATGGCAACGTAGGCCAGGCGACGCTCCTCCTCGAGCTTGCCCGGATCGTCACTACCGCCAAAGTCGTGCACGTGCGGGAAGATGCCCTCCTCCATGCCGGCCACGAACACCGCCGGGAACTCCAGGCCCTTGGCGGAGTGGATGGTCATCATGGTAATGGCATGCGTCTCGCCGGCCAGGGAATCCAAGTCGGAGCGTAGGGCCAGCCACTCCATGAGTGCCGGCAGCGCCTTACAGGTGAGCGGACCGTAGGTGCGCTCGATCTCGTCGGCATGCACGGCGCCCGCCGGTAGCTCTGTTGGCACGGCATACGTGTTGCCCGCGATGGCGGCGGCCAAGGCATCCTGCGGCGAGAGCGCCGGGGCGGCTAGGCTATCGAGCGGATTGGAGCCCGCGGCGTCACGAGCGCCGACGAGTGCCTCAAACGAGGATGCCGGTGCAGACGGCCCCGGCTCGGGCGCGGGCGCACTCACCACGACGGGCTCGGACTCGGCGCCGGCAGGCACGTCGGCAACACCGGCTGCGCGCAGCTCTTCTAGACTCTCGAGCGTGCCCTCGATATCCTCGTGCGTCTCCTCAAATTCGGCGGCGACGCCCAGGAATTCCTGGATGTTCTCGGCGCGGCTCTCGGACTCCATGGTGCCCTCGGCGCGGAACGCCTGCAGCAGGCCCGTCTTGTCGACAATCATCTCGACGACATCCTTGAGCTCGCCGTCCATGCGACGGCCCTCGCGCACCAGCGCCACAAAACTCGACAGGCCGTTGCGCACCTTGGCACTAAACATGCCCGTCTCGGCTGTTGCGATCTCGCAGGCCTGGAAGAACGAGCAACGGTTGTCGCGCGCCAGCTGCTCAATCTTTTGGATCGAAGTGGAGCCGATGCCGCGGCGCGGCGTGTTGATGACGCGTTTGACGCTCATCTCGTCGGCCGGGTTCACGATCATCTTGAGGTAGGCCATGACATCGCGGATCTCGGCGCGGTCGAAGAATCGCGTGCCGCCGACGATCTTGTAGGGCACGCCCGCGCGCAGGAACATATCTTCGAGGATACGCGACTGGGCGTTGGTGCGGTAGAACACGGCGATATCGTCGTAGCTCGTACCCTTGGCATGCAGCTTCTCGATCTCGCCGGCAATCCAGCGACCCTCGTCGCGCTCGTCGCTTGCCTGGAAAGCCTGAATCTTCTCGCCATCGCCCTCGGCCGTAAACAGGCGCTTGTCCTTGCGCTGCGAGTTGTGACGCACCACGGCATTGGCGGCGCTCAGGATGTGACCCGTGGAGCGATAGTTCTGCTCCAGCTTGACGGTCTTGCAGTTTTTAAAGTCCTTCTCAAAGTCCAGGATATTGGTGATGTCGGCGCCACGCCAGCTATAAATGGACTGGTCGTCGTCGCCCACGACCATAAGGTTTTGGTACTTGGCGGCCAGCAGGTTGGCGATCTCGTACTGGACGTGGTTGGTGTCCTGATACTCGTCGACGCTAATGTAGCGGAAGCGCTCCTGGTACTTATCGAGCACCTCGGGGCGGGTGCGCAGCAGCTCGAGCGTGCGCACGAGCAGGTCGTCAAAGTCCATCGCATTGGCGGCGCGCAGGCGGCGCTCCAGCTCCAGGTAGACCTGCGCGGCCTTTTTGTCATTGGGGCTGTCAGCGGATTTGAGCATGTCCTCGGGCCCGATCATGGCGTTTTTGGCCGAGCTGATCTTGCTGCGGATCATGTTGATGGGGAACTGCTTTTGCTCAATGCCGAGCGCCTGCATAATGTCGCGCACCATGCGCTTTGAGTCGTCGTCATCGTAGATGGTGAACTGACCGGTATAGCCCAGCAGGTCGGCGTCCTCGCGCAGCATGCGCACGCACATGGCATGGAAGGTGCACACCCACATGCCACGAGTGCCGCTGGGGATGAGTGCCGCCAGACGCTCGCGCATCTCGGCAGCGGCCTTGTTGGTAAACGTGATGGCAAGAACCTGCCAAGGCTTAACGCCCAGGTCGCCGAGCATATGAGCGATGCGGAAGGTCAGGACGCGGGTCTTGCCCGAGCCAGCACCGGCAAGGACCAGCAGCGGGCCCTCGGTGGTCAGGACCGCCTCGCGCTGGGCGGGGTTAAGGCTATCGATATCGACGAGCGGCTTGGCGGGCTTGGGCGCCGGCGCGGGAGCGTCGTAGATGTCGAGCGGAACGAGCTCGGGCTCCGGCGCAGCGGGGGCGGTGTATGCATCGAGCGGCACGGGTTCCGGCGCGGGCGGCACGGGCACCGCGGCGTTCTTTTCCCAGGGCAAGGGCTGGGTCATGGGCGACTCCTCATCTGACAGACGGCGCGCCTGCGGGCAGCGCCATAGTTTGAGCCGTACCAGTATACCGAGCCGCGCGGACACCGACGCAAATCACACCACGACTCCGTGCGCCGCCGTCAGGCCCGCCCCATCGCCCAAAAAAGAGGACGGCATAGACCTTTTGGTCATGCCGCCCTCTTTGAATGACAAGTTGTCGCTCTGGCCGCCGCGCAGCGTCAACCAAGTTACAGGCCGAGCATGGGCTCCAGAACGAAGAAGTATGCGAGCACTACGATGCCCAGGATGATGCGGTAGACGCCGAAGCACTTGAAGTCGTGACGGCGGACGAAGCCCATGAGCCACTTGATGGCGATGAGCGAAACCACAAAGGCCACAACGCAGCCCACGCCCAAGATGGCGATCTCGTTGGTGCCGAACGTGCCGCCCTTGATGAAGTACTTGACCAGCTTGAGCGCACTCGCGCCAAACATGACAGGGATGGCCAGGAAGAACGTGAACTTAGACGCCACCGAGCGCGTGCAGCCCAAAAGCAGGCCGCCGATGATGGTAGAACCGGAGCGAGACGTACCAGGCACCAGCGAAAGCACCTGGAAGCAGCCGATACCCAGCGCAGTCTTCCAGCTGAGGTCCTCGAGCGTGGCGATGGAACCAAAGTCCAGATTCTCGTCATCGTCCTCATCCTCAGCGGTAGCCGTGGGGGGCGCCGCAAAGTGCGCACCGGCGGGACGTCCACCCGACACCACAGCACGCGAACCAAACGAACCGGCAACGGCCATTTCCTCGCGCTTGCTCGCGCGCCAGTTCTCGATCACGATAAACAGCACGCCGTACACAATGAGCGCCAGCGCCACGACGGGAGCGTTGTAGAAATGCTCCTCCATCCAGTCGTTGAGCGGCAGGCCGATCGCCGCCGCAGGAATGCAACCGAGCACAATCTTGCCCCACAGCACCCAGGTGTCGCGACGGCCCTCCTTGCCCTTGCTGGGCGAGAACGGGTTGAGCTCGTGGAAAAACAGCACGCAGACGGCCAGAATGGCGCCGAGCTGAATCACGACCAGGAACATATTCCAGAACGTCTCGCTCACGTTCATCTTGACGAACTCGTCCACCAAGATCATGTGACCCGTCGACGAAACGGGCAGCCATTCGGTGATGCCCTCGACCAGGCCCATGAAGGCAGATTTTAGAAGCTCGATAATATCCAAAGGGACCCCCTCGTTAGACACCCGCCGGTAGATGTTCTGCGGACGATGCGGGCGATGTCCCATTATCAACCGTTGGCGGTGCGACCGCGCCTACCCTTACCAAAAAACTCGCCCGTTCACAGAATTGCGAGCAGTTAAACCGAAATCCTTGGGTATAACTGCAACAAGATAAAGTGTCCGGCGGTCAACGCACCCGCGCCCGCCCGACGCACGAGCCCCGCGCCCGTGCGATAGACCAAGGAGGAAACCATGAACGAGGGCTACACCAAGGTATTTGTTTCACTCGACGGTACTGAGCAGCAGGATTTTGTGCTCGCACGCGCCATCAAGGTCGCCGCGAACAACGGCGCCAAGCTGATTATCGGCCACGTTATCGATTCCACGGCACTCGAGAGCGCCGGCTCCTATCCGGTCGACCTGGTCAACGGCCTAGAGGAGGCATTTAAGAACTCCATCGCCAAGCAGCTCGAAGAGGCCAAGGCCAATCCCGACATTCCCGAGGTCGAAGTCATGATTCGCGCCGGCCGCATTCGCGAGACGCTCAAGGACGAGATGCTCGACGTGGTTAAGCCCGACCTGGTGCTCTGCGGCGCCCGCGGCCTGTCCTCGATCAAGTATGCGCTGCTGGGTTCAATTTCGACGTTCCTGCTGCGCAATACGGACTGCGACATTTTGGTTGTGAAGTAGCGTTGCTCCCACCGGCCGCGGGGCCTGCGGGGTTTCCACGGGCACGTCCTCGCCGCGTTGCGGCTGCGGGATATGCCCTTAGGAAACCCCTCCCGGCCCCGCGGCCTTCGCAGCCTTACTTCAGCGAGTTGGCTGATAAAAGATGGCGTGCCGCCCCGTTTGGGGTGGCACGTTTTGTTTGAGCGGACGTCTGCCGCGTGCGTTACTCGAAATATTGGAACTTATTCGTTGAAAACGCGAACGTTACGACAAAGCCTTCGCCGGAGTCGGATGCCGCGGTGACGTCGATGCCCATCTTGGAGCACAGGCGCGCCACCAGGTAGAGGCCGATGCCCGTTGCGCGCTTGGTGGTGCGGCCGTTGTCGCCGGTAAAACCCTTCTCGAACACGCGCGGCAGGTCGGCCGCGCTCACGCCGCAGCCGTTGTCCGCGACGGTAAGCTCGATGCGTTCGCTCGCCAGGCCCTCGTCCAGCAACGCGCCCGAAAACACGATCTTCGCGCCGTCCTCGCGCGCATATTTGATGCTGTTCTGAATAAGCTGGCCTAGAATAAACTCAAGCCACTTCTCGTCGGTAAAGACCTCAAAGTCGAGGTTCTCGCACACCGGAGCCACGTGCGCCGCAATGAGCTCGCGCGCGTTGGCTTTAATCGCGCCCGTCACCAAGGTCTTGAGATCCCAACGGCGAATCAGGTAGTCGCGCTCCACGACTTCCGAGCGCGCGTAGTACAGCGCCTGGTCGATATAGCGCTCCACGCGAGCCAGCTCGCGACCCAGGTCATCCACACGCGACAGGTCGTCTTCGCTGCCATCCAGGTTTTCCAAAATCAGATGGGCCGCCGCCAGGGGCAGCTTGGCCTCGTGGACCCAGCTCTCGATATAGTCGCGATAGTCATCGGTCTGACGCCGGCCTTCGGCAACCTCGTCGCATGCCGCCTTGCCCACCCGGCGCAAGACCTCGTACTCGAGCTCGCCCTCGGCATAGGTCGGGCATTGCACCATCTCCTGCACCCATGCGGGACTCTCGAGCTCCTCTGCCGCGCGCTCCAACTGACGCAGAAAACGGCGACGGCGAGCGTACTCGATCACGATGCCGAGCATACCGAAGATAAAGGACACGCCAACCGCCACGACCACGATAGAAACGGGTGCGCCGGCGACCGTCAGCACAAAGCAGCTCAGCAGCACGCCGCACGTCCACACGGCGACGGGAAGCAGTGCATCTTTAAAGAACTTGCCAAACGACATAGCCGGCCCCTAGACCGAATAGCCTTGGCCGCGATGCGTGGTCAAATACCCCTTGATGCCGATTTTTTCGAGCGTGGTGCGCAGGCGGTTGATGTTGACGGTGAGCGTATTGTCGTCCACGAAGGCGTCGGAGTCCCACAGGTCCTGCATGATGGCCGAGCGCGAAACGATCTTGCCCGCGCGGCTCAGAAGCAGCGAGAGGATACGCAGCTCGTTTTTGGTGAGCTCGGTGCTAGTGCCGGTTTGCGTGTTGGTGACCATGGAGCGGGCGAGGTCGAGCTCCAGCCCCTTGTGGACGAGCGTGCTGCGCTCGCCCGCCGCCGCGGTGCGACGCAGCAAGGCATTGATGCGCGCCACGAGCACGCGTGCGCTATAGGGCTTGGGAACGAAGTCGTCCGCGCCGAGCGTCATGGCCATGACCTCGTCGATCTCGGTCGTGCGCGACGTGAGGACGATGATGGGAACCTCGGATTCGTGGCGGACTTCGTGGCAGATATGCTGGCCGTCTTTGACGGGAAGCGTCAGGTCGAGCAGTACCAAGTCGGGTGCAGCGGCCAGGATGTCACGCGAGACATGCTCGAACGACTCGCAGGCCTCGACCTCAAAACCGGCACGGGCAAGGATATCGGCAAGCTCACGACGAATGGGCTCGTCGTCCTCAACGATATAGATTAGCGCCATGGATTCCGCTCCCCTCTTGATTGTCTTGCCACCATTATGGCTGCGAAACTGCAGGTGCGCGCCACGCACGTCGCCAAGGTGACAGAATTGTTCGCGAGCGGGGGCGTTTTGTCCGCCTCGCACTCGCAGCGGTGGCGGGAACCAAAATGATTCTTTAATCCCCGTCCCAGAATAATCATTTAGCGGCGGGCGCGAAGCTTTTCGTAGCCGTCGGCAAAGAAGGCGACCGTCGCGGCATCAGACTCGGCGGCGTCGGCGTCGGTGGCAGGCACCACGCCGTGCTCGTCGCTTACCAGGAACAAGGCGCCCTTGAGCTGTGCGGGAATATCTACGCGCGTGACCGGGATGCCCTTGGTCTGGGCCAGCTGCTCGATGAGCGTCGCCGTGCCGCACAGGCACTCGTCCGCCGGCGCCACAAAGGCGAGTTCGCCGTTGTTGACGGCGGCGAGCAGCTCGGGCGCCACGCCGGTCTCGTCGGCTTCGGAGCGGGCCTCGGCGGAGCGGGCACGCAGCGCCTTGGCCGACGTATCGGCGAGCGGCTCGTACTCCCCCACTGTCATGGCGGCGTTGCCGTTGATGTCGATCACCAGCATGAGCACACCGTCGTGTGCGGTGTAATCGCCCTCGGCTAGTGACCACTCAACGTGCTGTTTGGCCCAGCTGAGCATGTTATGGGTAAGCGGCTCGCCCTGCACCAAGCGCTCGGACAGCGCGCGAATGTGACGGTTGAGCATGGGCACCTTTTTGTTGGACATGCGCCAACGGCAGATAAGCGCGGGCTTGTCGAGCGTAAACTTCTCGACCGCCTCCTGATTGGCGCAAAAGTCCTCGTACGCACGCTGGTCCTCGGCATTGCCAAACAGCTCTGCATCATCAATCTGGGGCATGGTCATACCTTTCGTGTTAGTCATTCCGTCCTCTTATACCAAAAAGACGGCCCTCCAAACGGAGCGACCGTCTTTTGCAGAGATTATTTTGACGATATGGTCAGGCGACCGAACAGTTTAATGGGATAGAGAAACATCCCATTAAGGGTTTTCCAAGTGCCCGAGATTGCCCCGAAAGAGGAGCGCCGCGTACTAAATGTACGCAAGCGACGGTTTGAGGGGCAAGGTCGGGTGCTTGGGAAAGCCTCTAGTGCCTAAAATGCCTAGCTCCGGTGAAGACCATCGCAATACCATGCTCGTTGCAGGCCTGGATGCTCTCGTCGTCGCGCTTGGAGCCGCCGGGCTGAATGATGCAGGTCACGCCGTGCGCGGCAAGCACGTCGACGTTGTCGCGGAACGGGAAGAACGCGTCGCTTGCGCAGGCAAAGCCGCCCTTCTCCACGCCCTCGCGTTCGCAGAAGTCCTCAGCACGCTCGCAGGCCAGCAACGCGGAATCCACGCGGTTGGGCTGACCGGGGCCCATGCCAATGCCGGCCTTACCCTTGGAGACCAGGATGGCGTTGGACTTGACGCCCTTGCAGACCTTCCAGGCAAACTCGAGCTCGGCCATCTCGGCGTCGGTGGGCTTGCGGTCGGTGGGGAACGTAAAGGTCGCGGGGTCCTCGGTCACGTGGTCGACTTCCTGCACCAGCATGCCGCCGTCGATGGAGCGCAGCTCCACATGGGCACCGTGGTCCACGCCGCCGGTAGCCAGCACGCGCAGGTTGGGGCGCTTGGCCATGCGCTCGAGCGCCTCGGCGGTATAGCTCGGGGCGATGATGACCTCGACGAACTGCTTGTTCTGGTCGGCGAAGTGCTCAACCAGCTCAAAGGGAACCTCGCGGTTGCAGGCGATGATGCCGCCGAAGGCGCTCTTGGGATCGCAGGCAAAGGCGCGATCGTAGGCGGCCGTGATGTCCTCGGCAACGGCGGAACCGCAGGGGTTCTGATGCTTGAGGATCACGCAGGCCGGCTCGTCGAACTCGCGGACCAGGTTCCAAGCGGCGTCGGCATCCAGATAGTTGTTGTAGCTGAGCGGCTTGCCCTGGATCTGCTCGGAGCCCACGAGCGGGAACTGCGAGCTCGCGGTGTTCTCGCAGCCCTCGGCAAAACGATAGACCGTGGCCTTCTGCTGTGGGTTCTCGCCATAGCGCAGGTCGTCGACCTTTTCCAGCGAAATCTCGAGCTTGGCAGAGGTGTCCGCCACGTCGCTTGCCTGGGCGGCAAGCCAACGGGAGATAGCCGTATCGTAGGCGGCGGTAGTCTGGTAGACCTTCACCTGCAGGCGACGACGGGTGGCAAGCGTGGTGCAGCCGCCGGTCTCGCGCATCTCGGCAAGGACAGCGTCGTAGTCGGCCGGGTCAGAGATGACGGTAACGCTCGCAGCGTTCTTAGCGGCGGAGCGCAACATGGAGGGACCGCCAATGTCGATGTGCTCGATGGCGTCCGCAAAGGTGACCTCGGGGTTGGCGACGGTCTTCTCGAACTCGTACAGGTTGACGACGACCAAGTCGATCAGCTTAATGCCGTGCTGAGCGGCCTCCTGCATGTGCTGCTCGGAATCGCGGCGGGCCAGCAGCGCGCCGTGAACCTTGGGGTGCAGGGTCTTAACGCGGCCGTCCATCATCTCGGGATAGCCCGTGAACTCCTCGATGGGGGTTACGGGAACGCCCGCGTCCTCGATGGCACGAGCCGTGCCGCCCGTAGAGATGATCTCGACGCCAAAGTCATCGACCAGCGTCCGTGCGAAATCGACGACACCCGTTTTATCGGTAACCGAGATCAACGCGCGTGCGATCTTCACATCAGATCCCATGCAGTCCTCCTGTCTGGTACGCCGCCGTGCTCTGTGAGTCGGTGATACGTCGATCTGCAGCGCTCGCGCAGCGGCATTGAAAATACTGATTCAATGTAGCGCATCGAGCGCATCGATGCACCCCGCAACGGGCGCATGTGCAGAAAAAGTTTGCGCGCGGAGGGGATGGGCACGGTGAGTTCATGGAACACAGGGGCACCATAATTAGATGCCAATAGCGTGGTAGAACTGTGCTCGATATGCATCCGCAAAAGAAAGAGGCACCATGGTCTCGCGGGTTCTCTACCGACCGTTTGATACCGAAGACTTCGACGCCATCGCGCTGATTCTGCAGCAGCTTTGGCATAACAATTCGGATAACGATGAGTACAACCGCCTTGAGGCCGCGTGCGACCTCGCCTATTGCCTTTCGTCATCGACGTTTTCGCAGGTTGCCGTAATCGACGGTCAGGCGCGTGGCATTTCGCTCGCGCGTGCGGGACAGAGCTCCGGCGCCACCGTTAAGGAACATTGGATGGATACCGAACGCGCGCTGCTATCGCAGATGCGTGAGCTGGAGCCCGATGTCTGCGCCGAGTATCTCTCGTTTGTGCGTGCAACCATCCGAACCAACAACCGCCTGCTCGAGAGCAGCCCGTTGCCGCACGACAACGAAGTCACGCTGCTCGCCGTCGATCCCGATGTCCACGGCCTGGGCGTTGGCTCGGTTTTGCTCGATGCCGCGGTCTCGTACCTGTCCTCGCGCGGGGCGACAAGGGCACACTTGTACACCGACTCTAACTGCTCGTGGAAGTTCTACGAGTTGCACGGCTTTAAGCGCACGGCCACGCACCGCGCCAACCGCGAAGAGCGTCGTCACGACATGCCGCGCGAAAGCTTTCTCTACGAACTCGACCTAACAGCCTAGCCCAAGCAGCCACACCTAGTCATTTAAGTCTGTCCCCAATGAGTAGCCTTGGTGATCTGCAAATAGCCTTGGTCAAAATACATCAAATATGAGTACTGTTACCTTTTTAGTAGCAGCGATTCAGGGCATTTTTGATGCTTATAGGCATGACGACCAGCTGCACGAGCTGACGTAACTCCCCAAATGTTCAATAAAATGGGCTCCTAACGAGAAGTACTCTCATTAGGAGCCCATTATTATGTGCAAACATATGTGACCAACGCAGCAACAGTACTCATATTTGGCATTTTTTGTCCACTGCCCCTTGCGCGAAGGTCCTCAGCGGAAAGTTTGACCCGTTTCGATGCACAAAAATGGGATGAATCTTCCCTGGCAACCGCCCAGAAAGATCCACCCCAAAGCAAGCGCTCGCTAGAACGTTCCGCCGCCGCCTCCGCCGACGCCGCCGCCTCCGCCGCCCGAGAAGCCGCCACCACCGCCGCCACTCGAGCTATCGGAGCTCGAAGCCAACTCGCGGATGGTCTCGTGATACACATCGTTGAACGAATCGAGCGGAGACTCGTTGCCGTAGTGATGGTAATACCACCAGTAGCAGGGGTAGTTGTCGTAGAAATCGTCGCTGTTGCGCAGGTCCGCAGGCACGGCCTCGGCCAGCTGTCGCAGCACTTCTTTCGAAACGCCTAGGGCAACGCCCATCACCAGCAGCTTGTTCCACAGCACCAGATCGCCCGGGACGGCTTCCTTTAGGCGTGTGAAATCCTCGAGCCAATGCTTGAGCGCCTTGCAGCGAGCCGCCACCTCGGCGCCCTCCGGCGTGTAACGGCGGAAGGTGCAGCTCAGGACAAAGCCCACGATCGTGACGGGGATCGAAATCATAGCGGCACCGACGTTGGCGTCCGCAAAGTCGGTATAGAACAGAGAGCCCAAAATGCCAAAGACAATGATGATGCCGAGAACCAGGCCGGCCACCATCGCGATAGTGCCATCCGATGCGATAAACTCGCGCTCCTCCAGCTTGCCCTTAACCGTGCTCTGATAGTCCTCGAGCTTGTCGCCAACAGATTCAGTACGCTCGCTGGCATACTCCTCCAGCTCGCTAAACGTGCGCGAACGGACGCCGTCTTTATCGGGCTTAACGCCAGCGAAGAAGACCTTGAGCACGTCGCGATCGATGCCGTCCTTCTTGGCAGCCTTCCAGGCCTCGTCGGTCACTGTGATGCGATACGTCTGCTCCTCTTTTTCGCGACGGAGCAGACCCTTCTTCTTGGTCTCGGTCGCTTCTTCCAGCTTGATCACACGGTCGTCAGTGAGCTTCATGAGCGTGGCGATATATGCCTGATCGGGCACGTCGTTCCAGCTCATAAGAGTTGCAAGCACCGCGGGATGATCGGCGGAGGGCACATCGCGGAAGTACTCGTCCTGGAAGAGCGGCTTGGGCTTGGGCCTGCGCAGCTTGAGCATCACGATTACACCGGTATAGGCAACCGCCACAACAACACACACCACGGCAATCGCGCTGGCAACCGCACGCGCGTGCTCACGGCGGGCGTTAGCTTCGTCGGCCCATTCCTTCTCTTCGCTCAGGATCGTCGACATGCGCTCTTCGCCCGAAGCGGCAAGCTGCGGCACCCAGTCGCTAGGGAAGGCGATGCGTGCCTCGGCGAATTCGCCCTGGTGCACGCAGGGAATGGTATAGGTGACCATGGGCTCGTCCTCATCGAGCGACACGTCGCCCGTCAGCGGACCATGGCCCCATGCGCGGAAGTTATCGCCCTTGACGGCCACCGTCCCGGCAGCGGCATTCGCGAAGCACACTTCCATCTCGACGTCATCGGAATCCGCAGACCAGCCGTCACCCACGAACTTCCAGTAGAGCTCGGCGGTATCGGCCCAGTTCATAACCGCACCGGTCATGGTGTAGCTCACGTAGTAGATTGCGCTGTCGCCGCTCTCGTGAGGGCTGAACACCTTAATCCTTACGCCGTCACCGGTCTGCTCGACCGTGTAGACGCCAGAGTCGCCCTTGTTCGCGCTATCGACTTTGTTAAACGCGGTGTCCTCTTCCTCGACACTCAGCACGTCGACGCCCGCCGTGCCGCCCTGCTGGTTGGAGCCCGTATTGATCTCCCAAAACACGCCGTTGATGTCGTCGTCGAAATCAAACTGGCGTCCCTCGACAACGGCCAGCGATCCATCGGCCTCGACCGTGGCACTGATGTAGGTTTGGGTCATGGAATACCCGTCGGCACGTGCAACGGCGGGCAACAGCAGCAGCGCGCACGCGACGAGCGCACAAATGGAAGCAAATCGCGCAAACGGGCAGCGCTGCCGACAGGTCTTGGCAACGGGGGCGTTCATAGGCACATCCTTTGTCTGTGATACCAGTAGCGTCATTGTCCCACGTTTGCGGGTTCATGTGACGAACATCTAGGTCAGCGGAGTATCAAACGGGACGAAAGTCACGCCCGCGGCCGGCACCTGGGGACGTTCCTTATCTGCCGGCAATCTGGGACACTCCTTGGCATAGCCCGCTCCGGCAATAGATACCACTTCATAGCTCCATCACAGGTGTAGCGGCTTTGTGTGGGCGCGGCATGCGCTGATTGAGCCGCCAGTTGAGGGGCATAAAGCAGTTGAGCGAAAACGGTTTGCCCCTTTGCCGTCCGCTTGAGGATCATGTCCCCCTTTTCCGCGGAAACCCCGGCAGTTGCGAAGAGCTGCCGGGGTTTCTGTCGTTTGAGGGCTAGATTGATTGACGACGATTAAGGCGCCGAGCCGGTGGTCCGGCACGCGCAACGTGTGGCCTCAGCAACTTGCAGGCCACGGCAGCGTCTCCCCCACCACGCCCCGCGCTATACTCGTCCGCATGGACATCAACGCACGCAACATAGCAACAACCGCCGCCGACGCGCCAACGACGCCGGCCGCTCCCGCGCCCGTCGTGGGGCGCTTCGCCCCGTCGCCCTCGGGCCGTATGCACCTGGGCAACGTGTTCAGCTGCCTGTGCGCATGGCTTTCGGCCCGCAGCCAGGGCGGCAGCATCGTGTTACGCATTGAGGACCTGGACGATCGCTGCAAGCGCCCGGAACTTGCCGCCCAATTGATTGACGACCTGGCCTGGCTGGGGCTGGAGTGGGACGAAGGCCCCTACTACCAGCACGACCGCCTAGACCTGTACGAGAGCGCCTTGCGCCGGCTGAAAGACGCCGGCCTCACCTATCCCTGCTTTTGCACACGCGCCGAGCTCCACGCCGCGAGTGCACCGCACGCGAGCGACGGCACGCCCATCTACCGTGGCGCCTGCCGAAGTCTTTCGGCCGAGGAGGTGGCCCGCCGCAGCGCCCTGCGCGCCCCGGCCACACGTCTGCGCGTGCCCACCGTCGACGACCTCGCAGACGACGTGATCGAATTTGTGGATCGCACGTACGGCGCCCAATGCGAAGCACTCGCCACCGAGTGCGGCGACTTTTTGGTGCGCCGCAGCGACGGCGTGTTTGCCTATCAGCTAGCCGTGGTGGTCGACGACGCTGCCATGGGCGTCACCGAGGTCGTGCGCGGATGCGACCTGCTGGGGTCCACGCCGCGCCAGATCTATCTGCAGCACCTGTTGGGACTGCCCACGCCGCACTACGCACATATTCCGCTGCTCATGGCACCGGACGGCCGCCGCCTTTCCAAACGAGACCGCGATCTGGACCTGGGCGAACTCCGCGCCCGCTTTGGCACGCCCGAAGCGCTGCTGGGCTGGCTCGCCGGGCAAACGGGCATCGCGCCGGACACCACGCCGCGCTCTGCCGAGCGGCTGGTCGAGCACTTTAGCTGGGATGTTATCCGCAAGCACAGGGAGAACATCACCGTAACGGCTGAGTAATCAGGCACCCCACCCCTACGCAACATCCCAGGGCTGGAGTTCGTCGCCCAAGCGAACGATGCAGTCGTAGAGCACGGTATGACGCTCGGCCGGGTTGGCATCTCGATGAAAATGCCCGTAGTACCAGCGCCTGTAGTCCAAGCGGTCTTCCAGCTCATCGAAAAATGCCGTAAGCCGATCAACGGCAGGGCAATTCCAGCCGGGCCCCGGATAGAGCGTGGGCGAAAGCATGCGCGTGGAGCAGGTGTGGGTGATCACGTAGTCGACCTTCCAGCCCACGCCGTCGAGCTTCGTCCGTGCCTCCTCAAAGTTGCGCTCGTCCGGCAGCTCCTGTGGCCACCAGCTGGAATACGGAATGCGGTATTCCTTGTCCACGCTCGTGGCACCGCCCATAGTAAAGATCGTTGAGCCGTCGAGCTCAAAAATCTCGCCACGCGTCAGGCGCCGTATGGGAGAGGTGTCCGACAGGCGCTGTGTCAGCCCACCGTGCCACAGCTCCATGGGACGCTCCGCCCAATGGTCGAAGCGCTCGTGGTTACCGTCGACAAACAGCACGGTATAGGGCCGCGACTCCAGCCAGGCGATGTCGGCGCACTCCTCGGCAGAGAAATCCCACGGAAGGCCAAAGTCGCCCGCGATGATGAGATAGTCGTCGCTCGTCAGACTATCCCCAAGCTCCCAGTCGAGCAGCTTTTGCATGTCGAGGCCGCCGTGAATATCGCCCGTCACATAGACCGTCATCGGATCACCACTTCCCTCTTATAGGTTTCGAGATCGCGCTCGATCTGCTCGTCGCCCGTGGCGTTGACCCACCACGGCCATTTAACGCACTGCACCAGCTCGTCTACCTGCGCAAACCATAACTTGAGCTCATCCAAACTTACCGGGGCGTAACCGTTGGCGTCCACGCCCACGTCATAGCGCAGCAGCCCCTGCCGAAGGTTGAACTTGTTATACGCGCCGCCGCAGCTATGGATATGCCCGTGCAGATGCCAGCTGCCGTGCGACATGCCCTGCCAGTCGACCATGGGATAGTGGCTCAGCACGATTTTCTGGCGGTCGATCCTGAGCACGCAAATGGGCGGCTCGACGATAAAAGCATCCGCTACCGCAGGCTGCGTCCAGTCTTTGTCGTGGTTGCCGAGCAGCAGATGGACGCGCCTACATGCAATGCTTTTGCGCAGCTCGTGGGCGTCTTGGACCGTCATCTTAAAGCTAAAGTCGCCCAAGATGTAGAGCTCGTCATCCGCAGCAACCTTGCTGTTAATGTTGGCGACCATGGCGTCGTTCATCTGCGCAACAGTCGACCAAGGCCTATCGCTAAGCCGTAGCATGTTCTCGTGTCCAAAGTGTGTATCGCTGGTAAACCAGATCACGGGGACCTCCTGTTGCTGCGGGGTATCCATCCCTTAGGGCTTACCCCTCGTTCTTCCATCCAAACGGGTCGAGCACCCAAAAGATCAAATCGAGCACGCCGCCGGTCATCATGGCGGCGGCAAGGGCGATGATAACGTGCAGGGAACTGGCACTTCGGAGCACGTCGAATGGCCCCAAAACAGCCAGCAGCGCGACCGCTGCGCCGGCTACGCACAGCGCAAAGCACGGTCCCGCGTCCTTGACGCACTTCTTTGCAAGATGTTTGGTGTTGTCACTCATTGGTATCGAGCTCCTTAGAGGGTCGTTGTTCAAATTCATACCGCCGCGGCAGAATAGGACGGCAGGTTAAGTGTCACACGTCGTGCGGACACAAAATACCGATCACCACCGCTTACCTACCGTTCACGTAGAAGGGACCCGATTTATATGCCCACAGATCTTGATCTCTTCCTCGGTCAGTGAGATCCTTCGATTAAGCTTCCTGGATAGGGGCTGGAAGATGAGACGGATGTCTCTAGGCACAACACCATAACGCCCGATCACCGTTATGACTTTCGTCTAGAGCTGGGAGACCAGCTTTTTTGTTAGCGATGCTCCCTTTCAATCTCCGGCACTCCAAGAGCGCAGGCCTGTTGTTTTGACTACTTTAGACGAAAGGGTTTCGCTATGAGCACCGACATTATTGTTCGCTTTACCGACAGCTACGAGCAAAAAGTTGGAAACATTAAAAAGATCGTCGGGCTGATGTCCCCCAAATCCATTATCAAAATTATCGACACTCTCGATCTCGATGCCAACCCCCGCAATTCCCGTTTGGGCTCAGTGACCGATGCTATTCAGGCATCCATTCGCGCTGATGAGCTTTCTCCCACGCAAAAGCTCTTCCCTTTTAAATCAAAGGGAATTCTGCTCGCGTCCTCGAGCTACGAGTCCCTTGATCGCGGGCGTTATCGTCTAAGCTTTGCTTCTCACGACGAAGTTGAGGGAATTCTTGACGGCGGCCACAACACACTCGCAATCGGCAGCTACATTCTCAGCGAAGCCGAACATGCGCTTGGCAATCGACCTCCCAAAAAGAACGAAGTCACAATCTGGGATTCATTCAAGCAAACATGGATGAACCGTCGAACCGATATTGAAGAGTACCTGTCACTTCTCCGTGAAGAAAAAGCAGCCCTCAAAGAGAAAGGCATAAGCACTCTAGACTTCTCGATTCCTGTCGAATTGCTCGTTCCAACCGACCCAAACGATGCGCTCTGCGTTGAGAACTTCCGCACCTCACTTTTGGAAATCTGCGACGCTCGCAACAATAACGCTCAACTCACACAAGGCACCAAGGGCAATCAGGAAGGTCTTTTCGATTCCTTTAAGGCTCTTTATGCCGAAAAATATCCTGAATTTGCAGCCAAAATCAGCTGGAAAACCAACGACGGCAACCCCATTGAATCCAGAAAGCTTGTCGCACTCTCTTGGATCCCGTTATCGCTCATCTCGAGTAACGTCACCTCTGGCGACATCGAAGCGCCACAACTTCCCCTAGTCTATAGCGGCAAGGAGAAGTGCCAGGAAAAGTTCTTGCAGCTTATGAGGGATGACCGAGTAAGCAAAGCTGCTGGTTCAGCGCGCCGCGAACTCAAGAATCCGCAAGTTCTCAGCGCACTCAAAGTGGCTACGGACCTTCCCGGTCTATACGATGAAATCTATTCGCGTTTCCCCAAGCACTACAACAAAACAGGAAGCTACGGAAAAATCGGCGCCGTTAAGAGCCTTAAGAATAGTCGCAATGAATACAAAACTCCCTTCTTTGAAAAGGCAACGGACAATCCTGTTCCTGATGGCTTTATCTACCCCCTAGTCTGTGGCCTCCGCGCATTGATGGAAGCAGATGATCAGGGGAAGGTGTATTGGAAAACTGATCCTCACAAGTTCCTCGATAGCCCGGCATTTGAAAATGTCGTCGCTCAATACAGCGGTGTCATTCAGCAATCTGACTACGATCCGCAAAAGGTCGGCAAGGGCGCTATGAGCTACACCGCCGTTGAAAACTCGATGAAGCTCGCAGTTCTTATGGGCTAGCGGATACTTAGGCAAAGCATCGGCGCGCAAGGACGTCATTTATGCCCGACGCACTTGCGCGCTTATTATTAAGCTGGCTATGTAAAACTCCGGTATAGAAATGAACTATTGTCGTTCTTTATCGACCAGTAGTTGGCAAAACTCCCCTACGTCCATCAGCCAGCTTTGCTGTTCAGCCGTATATGAACCAAATACAGGACGAGGCACAACCAGTTGGAGACTATGCCTGCGCATCGAGTCCGTGTACTCAGTGCTCACCGCCACATCAAGTGTAATCAAATGCTTATTTTCAATTCTATCCGCTTCTTCCAACACTTGGCGCCAGCGCTCTTTAACGGTCGTTTTTGCGCCAAGCATGGTCAGCTTCTCGGCAGGATACAAAGGATTTCTATAAGCCTCAATCGACGGCATAATGAAATCTGGCTTTGATTTGCCCTCAGTATACGGCTGAGTGGAATAACTTATGCCCCATCCCTTAAACAGGTACTCAAGTTGATGCTCGAAAGCAGTTCCCGCGCGCGATTTCCTCCGCTGGAAAGCTGACATCGTGGTCCGTAACACTCCATCAACATCGAGATCGCCTCTTAGATAGGGAGCCAAATCGCGCTCAAGCAAATGTCTCTCGAATACCTTAAAGAGAATCTCTTCTCGCTCATAGCAGTCAAGAAGGCACTTGTCGGGGTTGCTCCTCCAATCAAGCACACCCAAAGTCGAGATGGAATACCTCGTGAATTCAATCCCTTTGGGAAAAGAATCACCGAACTTTTCGACCATTTCATCCAAATACGTAACAGCCGACGTGGGAAGCGAAACTTCGATGCCAATCGCTTCAAGAATGGATGCGGCGATTGAGTCTATTCGCCTGTCATCTGCGGTTGACCGCGAAAAACCACTGTCGTCAACTTCGTTCAAACCGAAAAGCCATCTTAATTGGCACTCGGCATTTGATCCTTGTCTAGCAAATACAATCAGAAGACCATGCTCGTCTGAAGGTGCAATGACCATCAGGTCACCGATTCTCGAGGCTCGTATCGCTTCGCTATCGTTGTAATAGAGCCTGTATTCTGTCCTAGTCGGATGCTTCCTGCGCGCGTCGTACCAAGTCGTAAACCCGTGATCAAACAAAGGGTCTGCATCGTCGCAAAGAAATACGAAGGTCGTCGGTATATTTCTTATATCATCGTCGCCAAACAGGGAACGGAGCTCCGCAGTTCCGTTGAATTCATGCTGGTTGCTGCGTTTTCTATCAATATCAACAGCAACGAGTTTCTTCGCAACCGCGCCGTCAAAATAGCTACTCAGAACTCCGTAGTCCATCGAAATACGCTCCCATCATCAGCTTGGCCACTGCTCGCACAGCCGGTACGGTGACAGAATTACCAAATTGATGATATGCCTGCGTATCCGAAACCGGAATAATGAATTGATCGGGGAACCCTTGAAGTCGGGCGCATTCACGCGGAGTCAGCTTGCGAGGGTTCTTCCCCTCGCCACGTGAAACAAGAATCTCACTTCCGTCCTTGTGATAGCGTGCTGAAAGCGTCCTTGTCGTGTCATTGGGGCCAACCGTGCTATAGCCAAAGCCATTGCCTGCCGCCTGATGCTTTTCCTTATATGCACGCAAATAAGCCCACAGTTTGTCGGAAAGAACGTATCGATCATCAGGAACATCTTCAAGAATCTCCCCGACGGTGTGCCCACCGCCCCCAAGCTCTAGTTGGTCCCAATCAAAATTAGTTTTTTTCTTAAAGCCAACAATGTAAATGCGCTCACGATGCTGGCAAGTCCAATTCTTGCTATCAAGAACCTTGTAGTGCACATCGTAACCAAGCTCGTCCTTAAGGGTCTGCATAATAATCCTGAAGGTCTTGCCGCGATCGTGACTCGTTAGGTTTTTAACGTTTTCCAGCAGGAAAGCATCAGGTTTTTTGTCGCGAATAATACGAGCTACTTCGAAAAATAATGTCCCCTGCGTCTTGTCTTCAAAGCCAGTAGCACGTCCCATCGATTTTTTCTTTGAAACGCCCGCGAGCGAGAATGGCTGGCACGGAAATCCCGCCAATAAAACGTTAAATTTTGGAATGTCGTCCGAACGAACGTCATGAATGTCCCCAGCTGGCTGATCACCGTAATTCATGCGGTACGTCTTCTGTGCATATTTATCCCACTCGCAAGAAAAAACGCACTTACCACCAAGTTCTTGGAACGGCAAGCGAATGCCACCGATACCAGCAAATAGGTCAATGTAAGTGAAAGGAGCGTCCTCCCGATCACCCTGCGCAAAGGGCGCCTGATAACCTAGGGAGCGTATAAACGTGAGCTCCGTAGCAGATGGACTGGTCTCGCCAGTCTCCCAACGCCGGACGGTTCTATCACCATTAGGTCCCATGCCAAGAGCGGCGGCGAACTCCTTCTGAGTCAGCGCGAGCTCCTTGCGTTTGGCAGTTATCTCTTCCCTAACGTCTTTCATGCTATCCAATCGGAACAAACTACGGACGAACTGTCCGCTAATTGACACAGCGTTATCAAGATTAAACGCGATGCATGGCAGTTGCAACACTTTGTTGCAACGCCTTTCAACGGTAACTTAGATTAACGTGTCGCACGGACAAACGATTGCCCCAACTTGCAACTAGCCAACATCAGGCCTGCGTATTCAGTCACAACCCAGAGCTATCAGCAAAGGCCTCATTAGTTCGCGTCGTTTGGCGGTTTTAGAGTTCTCTTCTACAAGATCCTTCAGCCGTTGTATATCGAGTCCACGTCCAAGCGCGTCGTGATAGGCATCGATAATTAATGAGGGATCCTCGCAATCGAGGCAAAGATCGACAAGCGTGCGCTCGGGTTTAGTTACCGGCAGGCCGTCGAGCCAAACGATGTCCCGCTCAGCAATCTCGCGCTTTACAAAAGAAAGGGATTCGTTTCTTGTATTGATACGCGCGGGCGCGGTCATCCTGTAGGGGGACAGGTAGAAATCGCCCATTTGCTGCAGGTTCGCCGCAGTCGTACCGCTCACTGCAATGCCGTCCCACTGGCGCTTTCTCTCCCACGCGCAAAGGGAGGGATTGGTGAGCTTCCAGAAAGCGTTGAGCTCGTCGGTGTCTCGGCGCTGTGTTCCAGACATCCGGTAGGCGCCGTGGCATATTCGTTCAAGACGCCCCGCACGACATGAGTGTGCCAGCGCATCTCGAGAGATGTCCATGCGAGCCGCCTGGGCTGTGGTGAACACGCCCTCGCTCTCGGAAAGCTCGCTTATCGCCGTTATGTTGCTAAAGTACTTCATGCTGCAATTGTAGGATATTTTCATACTTTTGCAACGTGATTTTTGATCCATTAGATCCGTTTGCCTTGTTTACCCCATTTCTGACGCCGTTTTGCACCGGCACCCCATCCCCCGCTATTGAGGTCTAATACTTTTCCGCGAAGTGAACGGCTGTTTTTGGACCCCTGAAACATCCGCATTTTTCGGCGGCAAAATCGTGGGATTTCAGCATTGAAACCGCAGGAAGCGGCACCTCTAAAGTGTCGATGCTTCGGGGGTCCGTTTTCACTCATTCACTTCTCGGAAAAGTATTAGACCTCGCTATCAGCTATCCCAAAGATCAGACCGTCCCTCCTTCACGCCACGCAAAACCGACCTCCCCCTTGCCTGCGCGCCCCGCGTCACGCGCTTCGCCACCCAAAAACTCATCCAACATTAATCTTGGCTCAAGAATCGCTTAATCTATAACCTGCACTATAGAGTTCGACCAAGGGCGGGGCGGCACCGCGCAACGCAGGCCGCCGAACCCAACGCTCGCGCCCGAGCAGATCGCCTGGCGTCGCGCCCATCGAACGAAAGGACAGGTCATGGACGACCTCGAAAAAGTTGAAACCATCCGCACCAAGTGCAACGTGAGTTACACCGACGCCAAGGCCACGCTCGACGCCGCCGACGGCAACGTCCTGGACGCCATCATTTGGCTCGAGTCGCAGGGCAAGACCCAGACCACGTCGGCGCACGCCGCCACCGAGTCCGCGCCGGCCGACGAGCCCTCGGCCGAGATGGTCGCCGCGCAGGTCGCCTACGAAAAGTCGAGCGAAAAGACCGACTTCTCCAAGAAGATGGACAGCGTGTGGGAGTACCTCAAAAAGCTCTTCCGTCTGAGCCTGGACACCAAGTTTATCGCCACGCGCCGCGACGCGATCATCCTCAACATTCCCATCCTGATCCCCATCGTCGCCCTGTTTGCCTGGGGCGCCACGATATGGCTGATGCTGCTTGGCTTGTTCTTTGGCATGCGCTACCGCATCGATAGCGACGGCGACGTGCCCGGCAGCATCAACAACCTGATGGACAGCGCTGCCAATGCCGCGGACGACATCAAGCAAAATCTGAACGACGACAAGTAATCGCAGACGGGGGCACGTATGGCACGGATCCTGATTGTAGAGGACGAGGAGAAAATCGCCCGCTTTGTGACGCTCGAGCTGGAGCACGAGGGCTACCAGGTGGAGCACGCCGCCGATGGCCGCACTGCCGTTGACCTGGCGCTGGAGCGCGACTACGATCTGATTCTGCTCGACGTGCTGCTGCCGCAGCTCAACGGTATGGAAGTGCTGCGGCGCATCCGCAAGCACAAGGATGTGCCGGTGATTATGGTCACCGCGCGCGATGCCGTAATGGACAAGGTGGCTGGGCTCGATGCCGGCGCCGACGATTACCTGACCAAGCCGTTTGCGATTGAGGAGCTGTTCGCACGGATCCGCGTGGCGTTGAAGCGCTCGGAGGCCATGCGGGCGGCTTCGGGCGTAGCTGGCGTCGGCGCCGGAGCGGGCATGGCGGGCGTCGCGGGCGAGAAGGCCACCGCGATGCCCCCGGCCAGTGACATGGCCCAAACCCCTGCCTCGCCCTCCCCTGCCACACTCACCGTGGGATCGGTTGCGCTCGACCCCGACCGCCGCGAAGTCACGGTCGGCGGCTCGCCCATCGCGCTCACGGCCCGCGAGTTCGACGTCCTCGCCCTGCTTATGGCGCACGCCGGCACCGTGCTCACGCGCGAGCGCATCGCGCATGAGGCGCTAGGCTACGACTACGTGGGCGATACCAACAACGTCGATGTGCACATCGCACATTTGCGCGCCAAGATCGAAGACGCTGGCGGCGCCCGCATCATCCAGACCGTGCGCGGGGTGGGCTATGTCTGCCGCGCATAACGCCGAGGCCAAGCGCGTCACCTCCATCGCCCGCGCCATCAACTGGGGCTATATGTGGCGCCGCTTGATGAGCTACGTCTGGCTCGATCTGTTGCTGATGGTGATTGCGGCGGCGATCCTCGTCTATGGATACAACCAGACGCTGCCCGACAGCGCGTTTACCGCAGGCTGGATTCCCGGCGCCACCGTTCACGGCATGTCGCTGACGCCCGCACGCGGCTGGGACCTGACAACGCTCACCTATACCGTCGAGTTTGCGCGTACCACCAAGACCTTCCCCCTCGCGCAGGACCTCGTCGCGCTATGGCCTCTCTACCTTGTCGTTATGGGTTGGCAGGTCATCAGCGTGCTCAACATGCTCGGCGGCGCCCGCCGCGTGCGCCGCACCATGGCGCCGCTCAACGACCTTGCCTTGCGCGTGGACGAGCTCGGCCGTATGCAGCTCTCCGGCGGCAAGATGGAAACGCTGGAGCAGGCCATCGAGCGCGCAAGCGTCGACTCGCCGAGCGTCACCACCGGCGACGCCGACCTGGCAAGCATCGAGGTCGCACTCAACCGCCTGCTGCGCCAGATGCAAGAGGCCAAGCTGCAGCAGATGCGCTTTGTCAACGATGCGAGCCACGAGCTGCGCACGCCCATCGCGGTGATTCAGGGCTACGTGAACATGCTCGACCGCTGGGGTAAAAACGACCCGGACGTACTGGCAGAGTCCATCGCCTCGCTCAAGGCCGAAAGCGAGCACATGCAGGAGCTCGTGGAGCAGCTGCTGTTTTTGGCGCGCGGCGATGCCGGACGCACGGCCCTGCGGCATGCGAATACCAACCTGGCCGCACTGGTCGGCGAGGTATGCGAGGAGTCGCAGATGATCGATGCCGAGCACACGTATCGGCTGGCTTTTGACGCCTTGCTTGCCAGCGACCCGCGCTGCGACGCGCCCGTCGACGTGGCGCTCGTGAAGCAGGCTCTGCGCGTGATCGTGCAAAACGCCGCCAAGTACTCGGATGCGGGAACGACCGTCACATTTGGCATAACGCCCAATGCGGGCTTGGGCACGATCGACATAAGTGTTGAGGACGAGGGCATCGGCATGAACCAGGAATCCGCAGCTCACGCGTTTGAACGGTTCTACCGCGCCGACAATGCACGCGATGCCGGCGCACAGGGCTCGGGTCTGGGGCTTGCCATTGCCAAGTGGATCGTCGACAGCCATGGCGGTGTCATTGGCGTGACCTCAGTCGAGGGCGTCGGCAGCCGCTTTACGATTCGGCTGCCACGGTAGGGGCGTCTCTCACGAATCGAAGGTGAATGCTTTTCCGCGAAGTGAACGACCTATTTTGGACCCCCGAAGCATCCGCACTTTTTGGCGCCAAAACCGCAGGAAATACCTGACAAAACCGCAGGAAAGAGCGACGTAAAAGTGTCGATGCTTCAGGGGCTCGATTTCACTCGTTCACTTCGCGGAAAAGCATTCACCTTCGATTTACGGCAGCCCGTCAGTCACCCTCTCGGCATTAAAAATGGGGCAAAGCCACGCGCCTTACCCCATTTTTCGTTAGCCATAGCAGCTCGTGCGCTACTCGCGGCACAGGTGCACGGCGAAGCCGGCGAACTCGCGCTTAAAGTACACGAGCTTGGTGCTACCGTCGGGCAGCAGCACGCGCGACTCCTCGTTGACCTCGAGCCCGCGCTCGGCAAACCACTTCTCCGCCGCATCGATGTCGTTGACGGCAAAGCCGATGTGGCCCTTGGCGCCACGACCGTTCTGCTTCATAACCTCGACCAGCGAATCGTTAAAGTACGAAACGGGGGTCTCGATGACGGGCAGGCCCATCATCGTCGAGAACAACTCCGCGATCTCCAGGGCGTCTGCCGGGTCGGTGGCGTTGATGCCCACATGGGCAACGCGCATGCCAAAGAGTTCAACCGGATTGGCGTTCTGCTCATTCATACAGGCAGCGCCTACTGAGCCATAACGTCGAGAACGGCCTTCTCAGCAGCGACGCGGTTCATGCCGGTCATGAAGGGCACGCCGCTCACGTACGGGCAGGTGAGGCCCTCAGGGGCAACGGTGGTGGCGATCAGCAGGTCGGCGCCCTCGTCGCAAGCGTCCTTGGCCTCGGAGATGGCGCACTGCACGATCTCATACTTGCCGGCATAACCGTTGGCGTCGAGCATGGTGGCGACTTTCTGGGCAACGAGCGTGGAAGTAGCAGCGCCAGCACCGCAAGCCAAAACGATTTTCTTCATAGGTAATGTCTCCCTTCATGGTTTACTTTAGGTAAGTGTACCGCAGCGAGCGATGGCACTCGGCCTCGATGAGCTTTTATGCCAGTTTGCTTGCGCGCTGCGTATAATACATCCAGTACGTGTTGTCATACCGCTCGCTTTATGAGCGACTAAGGACCCTAATATGCCCGATTCCCGCACACTCTGGACCGCCGTCGTTATCATCTGTATCGCCGTGTCGGTGTTCTTTAGCATCAAAAAACGCACCACGTTTAAGCGCCTGCAGCAGCTTATGGCTGCCAAGCAGTGGGACGAGTTCGATAGCTTGCTCGACGGCAAACTCACCAGCATGCTGTACCCGCGCTACAACCGCGACTACCTGCGTCTGAACTCCTATCTGCTGCGCGAGGACCACGAGCGCGCCAGCGAGATGTTCGACCTGCTGCTGGGACTCAACCTCCCCAAGATGCAGCGCGTCGACCTGGTCATTAAGGCCTTTAACTACTATGTTGGCCAGGAGGACCGCAAAAAGTCCAAAGAGCTGTTGCGCGAGATCAAGGGCTTTGAGGGCGGTCAAGCCGAGGCGGTTGCACACGAGTGTCAGCTGATGTACGACACGATGATCCTCAAGCGCCACAACGACATTCCCGAGTTGGAGCGCATGCTCGAGGATGTCGGCGACGACCCGGTCAAGCGCTGCCGCCTGGAGTACCTGCTGGCCCTGCAGTACAAGAACAAGGGCGACGAAGCCAAGTTCCAGGAGTTCCTGGAGAAGTCAGGCCAGCACTCGATGGCCGTCAACGCGTAACGGACGGCTTGTGCTAGACTTCTAGTCTCACGGGGGCGTGGCGGAATTGGCATACGCAGGAGACTTAAAATCTCTCGCCGCAAGGATTGTGGGTTCGAGTCCCACCGCCCCTACCATATGGCTTTTACGGGCCCGTGTCCCTTTGAGATGCGGGCTCGTTTCTTTTGGATGCCGGTGGGACTCGAACCCGCGAGGGGGCGAGCGTCAAGCGGACGCGCAGCGTCCGTAGCGAGCCGGCGAGGGCGCCGACAGGCGGCCGAAGCCGGTGCGCATTTGCGCAGCAAATGCGCGGACGTCCCACCGCCCCTACCATGTAGTGCTTACGAGCCCGTGTCCCCCAGGGATGCGGGCTCGTTTCTTTTAGGTGCCGTCAACTGCAGAGCAGCTCATTTGGGACAGAGCTTTTTTGACTACTTTTAAAGGGTGCTCAGGCTCGGGGTCCAGGCGATGGTGGGGGTCGCGCCGTCGAGAACCTCGTTGATGGTGGCGGCCATGCCGGCGAGGAGGCTGTTCTCACTTACGGTGAGCGTCTTGTAGCCGCCGGCTCGCATGAGCTCGCGAATCACCACGGCGCCGGCCAGAATCACGCCCGCGCGTTTGGGCTGTACACCCGGTAGCGCGGCGATACCCTCCACATCCAGCGCGGACATACGCTCGATGGCAGCCAAAACCTGCTCCATCGAAAGCTCGCGCAGGTGCACAAAGCTCGAATCATACGGCTCCAGCTCGTGAACGAGTGCCACGAGCGTGGTGACGGTGCCGCCCACCGCAACGAGGCGTTCGGCGCGCTCAAAGTCGCTGGGCAGGCCTTCAAAATAGGCGGCAAACTGCTCGCCTGCCCACGCGGCAGCGGCAGCAAGCTCGCCATCCGCGGGCGGCAACGCGGAGAAAAAGCGCTCCGTCACGCGGCGACAACCGATGTCCAGCGAGCGCGTTCCCTCCAGCGCAAAGACGCCGCGCTCCGGCGCGTACACGCCAGTCGCGAGCTCCGTGGATCCGCCGCCCGAATCGGCAACAATGATGCGCTCGCCGGCAAAGTCGTGCGCCACGCCGAAAAACGTCAGGCGCGCCTCGACCTCGCCCGGAATCACCTGTGGCTCAAGCCCCAGATCGCGCAGGCCGTCCAACAGCAGCGCGGCATTGGACGCATCGCGCGCGGCACTCGTACACGTGGTGCAGACGCACACGGCCCCAAAGGCACGGGCCTCGTCCACAAACATGTGACACGCAGCGAGCACACGCTCGACAGCCGCCTTGCAAAAGCGCCCCGTCGTGTCCACGCCCTCGCCCAGGTCGGTAATCTCGGTATGCTTGGACGATTCCACAATCGCTCCGCCCTCGACCTGGGCCAACACCAGTCGCGACGACACCGTTCCCAGGTCGATCGCGGCTACCTTATAGCGTTTGCAATTTGTCATTGCGGGCTCCCCTCCGGGCGCAATTTGCCGTTGGACACGACCGTCTGACCCTCGACGCCGTTAAACCCAAACAGCATGTCGAGCGCCTGGATGTACCACGGCGCGTCCTTGCCGACTTCTTCGATTTCCTTGGCCACTTCGCTGGCCTTCTTGGCGTTTGAGGACTTTTTGCTCGACGACGAGTCCGAATCGTCGTCCAAACCTAGCACGTCAATCTTCTTCTCGCCGGGCATCACCAGGCCCAGGTCCTCGGACGCCGCGTCCTTGATACCCTCCTCCGAGAGCAGCTTGTCGACGCTTTTTTGCAGCTCATCATTGTATTGCTGGCGAATCTCGACCTGCTTGGCCAAGATATCGCTCGAACGCTTTGCCACGTACAGATCGCGCACGGGGAAATACAGGCTCACGAGCACCAGCGCCACCACGATACCGATAAACAGCGGACGCAGAGGGCCATGCGTAAAGTCATAGATCGCCTTGACAACCGCGTTGTCGTTGGCGTAATGCATAAAGTCCGAGCCCGAAAGACGGTTCGAGGGCCTACTCGATTTGTCGTGTGCTTGAGTCGAGGGACGCGACGCATGCGACGAACGTGCCGGGCGCACCGGTCCATCTGCCAAGGTATTTGATTGAGCATTGGGGCGCGAGGTACTTGCCGGGCGCTGCGTGGAGCGGTCGGCGCCGGCATAAGCGGACCCACCGAGCTGCACCGTGCGCGCACGGCGAGGCGACGGCTCGCGCGAACCGGCGGAATAG
Organism: uncultured bacterium; assembly: GCA_905215135.1. Taxonomy (GTDB): domain Bacteria; phylum Actinomycetota; class Coriobacteriia; order Coriobacteriales; family Coriobacteriaceae; genus Collinsella. The sequence continues at coordinate 82,382 of CAJMOX010000002.1, read as the reverse complement.
TACCTGTTGTCGTAAATCTGATCCATGTGCGCCTTGTGCGGTTGAGGTTTGTTTGCGCTAAGTCCTTTAGTTATAGCACGAGCGCCTGCACCGCCTTCGCCAGCCTTTGCTCGACATAAAAAAGGCGCTGAGCCGTATGGCCCAGCGCCCATGGCGCTTTGCAGCATCCAGTCAAGGCGGGACGGAACCGAGTCAGCCTCCCCCTCGCCAAATTCGCCCGTTTAGCGAATGTTGTAAAACGCGGCCTTGCCGGCATAGCGCGCGCTGCCCTCGAGCTCGTCCTCGATGCGGATGAGCTGGTTGTACTTGGCGATACGGTCGCTGCGGCACGGGGCGCCCGACTTGATCTGGCCGGCGTTGACGCCCACGACCAGGTCGGCAATCGTGGAGTCCTCAGTCTCGCCGGAGCGGTGGCTCACGATGCAAGCATAGCCGGCCTCCTTGGCGGTCTCGATGGCCTCGAGCGACTCGGTGAGTGTGCCGATCTGGTTGACCTTGACCAGGATCGCGTTGGCGGCACCCAGCTCGATGCCCTTCTTAAGGCGCTCGGTGTTGGTGACGAACAGGTCGTCGCCCACCAGCTGCACCTTGTTGCCAATGCGACGGGTGAGCTCAACCCAGCCGTCCCAGTCCTCCTCGGCCATGCCGTCCTCGATGGAGATGATGGGATAGGTGTCGACGAGCTTTTCCCAGTAATCAACCATCTGGGCGCTCGTGTACTCCACGCCCTCGCCCTTGAGCTCGTACATGCCGGTCTCGGCGTTGTAGAACTCGGTCGAGGCCGGGTCCATGGCGTACATGAAGTCGACGCCGGGCTTAAAGCCGGCCTTCTCAACGGCCTTGGTGATGTACTCGAACGGCTCGGCATTGGTCTTGAGGTTGGGCGCAAAGCCGCCCTCGTCGCCCACGCCGCCGCCCAGGCCGGCCTCGTGCAGCACGCCCTTGAGGGTGTGGTAGACCTCGGCGCACCAACGCAGGCCCTCGGCAAAGCTCGGGGCGCCCACCGGCATGATCATGAACTCCTGGAAGTCAACGTTATTGTCGGCATGGACGCCACCGTTGAGGATATTCATCATAGGCGTGGGCAGCAGGTGGGCGTTGACGCCGCCCAGGTACTGGTACAGCGACAGGCCCGCCGACTCGGCAGCGGCGCGGGCGACGGCCAGCGACACGCCCAGGATGGCGTTGGCACCGAGCTTGGTCTTGTTGGGGGTACCGTCCGCGGCAATCAGCGCGGCATCGACGGCGCGCTGGTCGAAGGCGTCGAGGCCCACGACGGCGTTAGCGCACTCGTTATTGACGTGCTCGACGGCCTGCGAAACGCCCTTGCCCAGATAGCGGCCCTTGTCGCCGTCGCGCAGCTCACATGCCTCAAAGGCGCCGGTCGAAGCACCCGAAGGCACCATTGCGCGGCCAAAGCTGCCGTCCTCGAGCACGACCTCGACCTCGACGGTGGGATTGCCGCGGCTGTCGAGCACCTCGCGACCGTAGACGTCCAAAATATCGCTCATGTTGTCTCCCTCTCACTTGGAAACGGGTTGAATGCTTGGCGACACGGCTTGCACGCTACAGCGGCGCGCAGGTTCATAAGTTAGCCTTATCGCACTTTTTGCATTATGCCCTAAGTTAGCCAAGGGATACAATCTTTTTAAAAATAATAGGGGCGATGGGACAAGTCCGTCCCGTCGCCCCCGCAGTCTTACTCCTCTGCCTTTGCGGCATCCCAGAGGTCATTGAGGCCGTGGGTCGAAAGCTCGGCCAGATCCACGTGGGCGTCGGCCGCCATCTGCTCCATCGCGGCCCAGCGGCGGCGGAACTTTGCCGTACTGGCACGCAGGGCGCTCTCGGCGTCAATTCCCTCCTTGCGCGCAACGTTGACCAGGGCAAAGAGCAGGTCGCCAAACTCCATCTCGCGCTCGGGAGAACCGGGAGCCTCGGCCTCAAACTCGGCACGCTCCTCGGCAACCTCGTCCCACACGTCCTGGACCGTCTCCCACTCAAAGCCCACGGCAGCCGCCTTGCGCGACACCTTCTGAGCCTGCATCGGCGCCGGCAGGTGCGTGGGCACACCGTCGAGCAGACCCTCGGGTGCGGCCCCGCCTGCCGCCACGGCCTGGTCTTTGGCGGCCTTCTCGGCAAGCTTGACCTCGTCCCAAATCTTGAGCACCTCGTCGGAGTTGTCGGCATCCGCATCGCCAAACACGTGCGGGTGACGACGGATGAGCTTGGCGTCGATATCGCGCGCCACATCGGCCAGCGAAAACTCGCCGGCATCCGCCGCAATCTGCGCATGCAGTACGACCTGCATGAGCACGTCGCCCAACTCCTCGCGCAGGTGTGCCGCGTCGTCGGCCTCGATGCAGTCGAGCGCCTCGTAGGCTTCCTCGATCATGTTCTTGCCAATGCTGCGGTGCGTCTGCTCGCGGTCCCACGGGCAGCCGTCGGGCTGACGCAGGCGCCAGATGGTCTGCACCAGATGCTGCAGCTCGGCCGACGCGTCTACCAGCGTGGACAGGTCGCGCGAGCCCTCGGCATTTTGCTGAGCCAGCTGCTCTGCCATGGTTATTCCTCCTCCAGGATCACGTGACGGAACGCGCCGTCCTCGTAGATGCCATAGCTGTGCGTACCGTCCTTGGGAATGCTCACGCTGCCGGGGTTGAAGAGCCACAGGCCCGGGTGCGCCTCGCTTGCCTCGTTAACCTTGATGTGCGTGTGGCCGTAGACGAGCGCGGAGCCCTCGGGCAGCGCGGGCGCATGGTCGACGCTGTTGTGCATGCCGGCGCCAAAGACGTGGCCGTGCGTCAGGAACAGCTCGCGGCCGGTCTCGTCGAACAGCGTGGCGTAGTCGGCCATGACGGGGAAGTCGAGGACCATCTGGTCGACCTCGGCGTCGCAGTTGCCGCGCACCGCGATGATGCGGTCGGCTAGGGCGTTGAGCAGCGGAATCACACGCTTGGGGGCATAGTCGCGCGGCAGGTCGTTGCGCGGGCCGTGGTAGAGCAGGTCGCCCAGCAGAACGATGCGGTCGGGCTGCTCGGATTCGATAGCGGCGACCAGGCGCTCGGTCCAGTATGCCGAGCCGTGGATGTCGGAGGCGATGAGGTATTTCATGGGTGGTCCTTTCGGTGGGGTTAATTGGATTGGCGCGGCACGTCACTCGCCCGCATCACTCAAATCGCAGCGCCGCGCTCTGAGCCGCCTGCATCACGCGCTGGAGCGGCGCGTTGTGCTCGCGGGCAAGACGGGCACAATCCTCGTACTCGGGAGCCGCACGTTCACTGCCATCGGGCAGGGTCGCCACCTTAACGGATACCTCGCCCCAAGGCGTTGTCACCTGCTCGAATCGGCGCGGCAGGCAAACGCGTTCCATCACCTGGCGACGAATGGCGTTGGTCGTGGTCTCCAAAAAGATAATCGTCTGCAGGCGCTCGATATCCTCGTGTGAGCAGATCACCTGCAACTGCCAGCCGGGGCGGCCTTTTTTGCAGTAGAGGGGCAGCCAGTGCACCTCGCGGGCGCCGGCCTCGCGCAGGCGGTCAGCGGCATAGGCGAGTACCTCGGGCGACGCATCATCGATGTCGCACTCCAGCTTGACGATGGTTTCGGGCGCATCGGTCTCGCGGGACAGCGGAGATGTACTTCCACGTTGCATACGGTCCGGATCCTTTCCGCACGGGCTCGTTTTATTCACCCAAACGCTAGCACATCGAACGTGGCACAGGCGTGACTTTCGTCCGTCGTCGCCCTTGCCCCTATCCAAACATGTACGTCAGCCTCCAAACATGTCATTTTTTGTCGGTTTTGGAGGCTGACGTACACGTTTTGGAGCGGGCCGCACACGATCAAAATTGCGCCCGCATTCCGTCCACCACAAAGTTCGCCGCACTCAACAATTTTGGACTTTCTACGCAGTTCATCGGCTAAAAAATTACCCTCGGCATACTTACCTGCTGCACGATGTTACTCTAGTTGCATTTGGCTAACTAATCGGCTGCCGAGGACCCCGCCCGACACCGTTACGGCATCGGAGGTTTCATGTTCGAGAAGCGGCTCTTCTCCCTGGTTCCGCAGGCAACGCCCTACATTGTGGCGAGCGTCCTGTTTAAATGGATCGCGCTCATGGCAAACATCACGGTGATGTGGGTGCTTGCGCGCATCTTGGGCGGCATCGTCACGGACGGTCTTTCCGCCGCGCTCGCCGTCGATGCCCTCGCACAGGCGGCCTTGCCGCTCGCCGGCGCCATCATCGTGCGCGCCGCCGCCATCTATCTGGCGCAGCGTTCCGGTGACAAGGCCGCCTTCAAAGCCGTCCGCCGCGTGCGTTCGCTCGTCTACGACAAGCTCACCGCGCTCGGCCCGTCCTATACCGAAACCGTCCCCACCGCCGAGGCCGTGCAAACCAGCGTGGAGGGCGCCACGCAACTCCAGGTATACTTTGGCGGCTATCTGCCGCAGCTCTTTTTTGCCGGCCTGGCACCCATCACGCTGTTCGTGCTGCTCGTAGGCCAAGCGGGACTTCCCGCCGCGCTGCTGCTCGTATGCGTCCCGGTCATCCCCATCTCCATCATGATGGTCATGCGCAACGCAAAAAAGATCGGTTCCGAGTATTGGGGCAGCTACGTCGATCTGGGCGGCATGTTCCTGGAGGCCGTTCAGGGTCTTACCACCCTTAAGGTGTATCAGGCCGACCGCGACTGGCACAAGCGCATCAACGCCGAGTCCGAGCGTTTCCGCACAGCGACCATGCGCCTGCTGGTGATGCAGCTGCGCTCCATTTGCGTTATGGACCTGGTCGTCTATATGGGCGCCGCGCTCGGCATTATCGTAGCCACGCTGCAGCTCGCCACGGGCAAAATTGGCTTTGAGGCGGCCTTTCTAGTCGTCTTTCTGTCGCAGGAGTTCTTTTTGCCCATGCGCCGCCTGGGATCGCTGTTCCACACGGCCATGAACGGCATGGCCGCCTCGCGCCGCATGTTTGGCATTTTGGATACGCCCGAGCCCGAGCGCGGCGATGTTGAGCTTGACGGTCGCGGCGATATCGAGCTCGCGGGCGTGAGCTATGCATACGGCGACCGCACGGTGCTGGACAGCGCCAGCGCGACCATTGCGCACGGCTCGCTCGTGGCACTCGTGGGCGAAAGCGGCGGCGGCAAGTCCACGCTCGCGGGGATTATCGCGGGCCGCAAGGGTGCCTACCGTGGCAGCGTTCGCATTGGCGGCGTCGAGCTGCGCGATGCCACGGCCGCCTCACTCATGCGTGCCGTCACCCTGGTGCCCACCAACGGCTACCTGTTTGCCGGCACCCTGCGCGACAACCTGCTGCTCGCCCAGCCCAACGCCACCGACGCCGAGCTTTTGCGCGCGCTCGGCCGCACGCGCGTGGCGGCCTTTGTGCAGGCCAACGGCGGGCTCGACATGGTGATTAACGAGGGCGGCACCAACCTTTCGGGTGGCCAGCGCCAGCGCGTGTGCATGGCACGCGCCCTGCTGCACGACTCGCCGATCTATGTGTTTGACGAGGCTACGAGCAATGTGGACGCTGCGAGCGAAGCCGCAATCGGCGAGGTCATCGCATCGCTTGCCGGCGAGCACACTGTAATTGTGGTGGCACACCGCCTGTCGACGATCGTGGACGCCGACCAGATTCTGGTGCTGGAACGCGGTCGCATTGCCGAGCGCGGGACTCACGGCGAGCTCTTGGCAACCGCGGGCGCCTATGCGCGCATGTGGAACAGCCAGGAGCAGCTCTCGGCATATGCGTATGCGGAGGGTGATGCCGAGGATGCCGGCGCGGTTGAGGCTGTTGACGGCAGCACCGCCCGTACCGATGGCCTCAACGGTGCCGGCTCGTCTTCCGCTGCCGCGGTGCCTGACTCCGGCCGCGCCCGTCGCTCGGCGCCGTCCATCATGTGGCGCATGATGGGGCTCGTCCGACCGCTTGCCGGCTGGCTTGTGCTAGCCGTCGCGCTGGGCAGCATTGGCATGCTCACCGCCGCGTTCGTGCCGGCCTTTGGCGCCCTTGGCCTTATGGCCGCGCTGGGCCGCAACGCCTTGGGGCTTGGTCTTATCGTCACATGCGCGGCCTGTGCCGCCTGCGGCATCGCGCGCGGGCCGCTCCACTACGGCGAGCAGCTCTGCAACCATTACATCGCATTCCGTCTGCTCGCACACATTCGCGACCTGGTGTTTGGCGCCCTGCGCCAGCTCGCCCCCGCCAAGCTCGAGGGCCGCGGCAAGGGCGAGCTCGTGAGCCTGGTCACCTCGGATATCGAGCTGCTCGAGGTCTTCTACGCGCACACCATCTCGCCCATTGCCATAGCTCTGGTCTGCACCGTTGTGTTTGAGGGCTTTTTGCTGGCTGTGAGCCCCGAGCTCGCGGGCATCGCGCTCGTGGCCTACGCGGTCCTGGGCGTGCTGCTGCCCCTGACCTCGGCCAAGGCATGCGGCACCACCGGCCGCCAGAGCCGCGAGGGCGCCGGTAAGCTGGGCGCCTTTGTACTCGACAGTCTGCGCGGCGCGGGCGAGACCATCCAGTTTGCCGGTGGCACCGATCGCAGCCGTGCCCTGGGCAAGCTGACCGAGCAAGTCGGCGCCGTGGACGCGCGCCTCAAGCGCCGCCAGGCGGTCAGCGAGGCCGTAGCCGATGCGCTTATTCTTGTGGCTAATCTGGTGATGCTCGGGCGTGCGCTGCAGCTGGTGGCTGCGGGAACGATTGACTTTGCCGCAGCGTTTGTCGCCGTCTTTACCTTTGTGTCGTCGTTTGGCTCGGTGATGGCCGTGAGCCGCCTGGGCGCCTCACTGCAGGAGACGCTCGCCTCGGGCGCACGCGTGCTCGATTTGCTCGACGAGCAGCCCCAGTGCGCCGAGGTCGCCGATGGACAGAACGTTGAGTTTGCCGGCGCCGCAGCCGAGCATGTGAGCTTTAGCTATGTGGGCGGCGTGGACGCGGGCGGTGCGGGCGCCACAGAGCAGGTCGCGAACGACACCGCTGCGAGTCTCATCCTCGACGACGTGACCTGCACCTTTGCGCCCGGTACCATGACCTGCATCATGGGGCGCTCGGGTTCGGGCAAGTCGACGCTGCTTAAGCTGCTCATGCGCTTTTGGGACCCCGCAGCCGGCACCATCACGGTAAGCGGCGTCGATGCCCGCCACATCAACACGGCGAGCCTGCGCAGCCACGAGGCCTATATGACCCAGGACACGCATCTGTTCTGCGGCACCGTACGCGAGAACCTGCTGGTCGCGCACGCCAACGCCACCGATGCCGAGCTGCTCGACGCTTGCCGCTCCGCCTCACTCACCACGCTCATCGACCGTCTGCCGCAGGGACTCGACACGCCCGTTGCCGAGCTGGGCGACTCGCTTTCGGGCGGCGAGCGCCAGCGCATCGGCCTTGCGCGCATCTTCCTCAACGACGCACCCTTCATCTTGCTCGACGAACCCACCAGCGCGCTCGATACTCTCAACGAGGCGTCCGTGATGCAGGCAATCGACGAGCTCAAGCGCCGCGGCAAGACCATTGTGCTCGTGAGCCACCGTGCCAGCACCTGCGCGTTTGCCGATTTCTCGCTTTCGGTCGAGCACGGGAGGCTGAGCTAATGGCGCGCCCAGTCGACACACCGGAGCTAGCACGCAAACGTGAGCGTGAGGCCCAAATGGTGTCGCAGATGATTGCGCTGTGGTGTCGTGGGCATCATGGCGGCGGGCATGTGGTCGAACAGGCTGGCGGCGATGAGTCCGTGCGCGTGAAACTCGGCCTTCGAACCATTACGCTCTGCCCCGAATGCGCCGAGCTGCAGAAATACGCCATCGCGCGCATTGAGCACTGCCCGCACATGGGCACCAAGACATTTTGCTCGGCATGTCCTTCGCATTGTTACCGGCCTGCCATGCGCGAGAAGATCCGCGAGGTTATGCGTTGGTCGGGACCGCGTATGATCCGCTATCGCCCCATCACCGCCGTGAGACACGCGATGGTAACAGTGCAGGCCAAACGCGCGGCGGCACGAAGCAAGTAGTCGCCGGCGCCGGCACGCGCCGCCCCGCCTTTCCACTCGATTTCGGCACCCGGCGTGCGCGGCGTGTTGAGAGCTGCACCATTACAATGGAGCGGATTCACCAAATGCAAAGGAGTCGCCATGCCCGCCTGCCCGCTGGTCGATTGCCATACTCATACCTCGTTCTCGGACGGGCACGCCTCGTTCGAGGACAACGTCCGTGCCGCTGCTGCCGCCGGCTGCCGCGTCATGGTCTCGACCGACCACCTTACCCTGCCCGCCAGTATGGATGCTAACTGCGAGGTGCAGGTCGTCGAGGGCGACTTGCCGGCACATCGTTTGGCCTTTGAGGACGCCCGCAAACTCGCCGCGCAGATTGCGCCGGAGCTCACCTTTATCTACGGTTTTGAATGCGATTGGTACGAGGGCTGCGAGCCCTTGGTAGAGCACTGGTCCCAGGGCGCCGTCGTACGTCTGGGCAGCGTGCACTGGATTGGCAACCCGGGCGATATTGCGGCAGGCGCCGCGGGCACGGCAGGGACAGAGGACGTCGCGCGCCCCGATACACCCGATTCCCTTTGCGGTTGGATCGACGACGATACCAACTTGCATGTTTGGGAAAACTTAGGCGTGCGCGACGTGTGGGAGTGCTACGTCGACGACTGGTGCCGTGCTTGCGAAAGCTCACTCAACTTTGACGCGATGGCCCATCCCGACCTGGTCATGCGCTTTTCGAAGGACGGCTTTGCACCCGACTTTGACCCCGCGCCGTTTTGGGAGCAGATGGCCGAATGCGCCCACGATACGGGTCGCCGCGTTGAGGTCTCGACCGCCGCACCGCGCAAGGGGCTCGACGATTACTACCCCGCGACCGGGCTGTTGCGCCGCTTCGCCCATGCCGAGGTGCCCATCACCTTTGGCTCGGACGCGCACCGCGCCTGCGACATCTGCTGGAACATCCGCGAGGCCCAGGCCCACGCCTACGACTGCGGCTACCGGGCCTTCGATATCCCCCACCCCACCGGCGAATGGGAATCCACGCCCCTCGCCTAACTAGTCGTTTAAGAACGTCCCCAATGACTAGTGGCGGCGGGCGTTGAGTTCGCCGGCCAGCTCGTCGAGGGTGATGCCGTAGCGCTCGAGCGTCACGAGCAGGTGGTAGATCAGGTCGCCGGCCTCGTAGCGGATGTGATCGTGGTCGTTATCCTTGCAGGCCATGATCACCTCGCTCGCCTCCTCGGCAAGCTTCTTGAGAAGCTCGTCCTCGACGTCGGTCAGCAGACGCGCGGTATAGCTCTCCTGCGGCGATGCGTCGCGACGACTGTGAATCACCTCGGCCAGTCCCGTCAGCGTCTCACCGATGTTTCCCGGCTGCACGTTAGCTGTTCTGACTCCCATGGTTATTTCCTCTCGTTACTGCAGCGTAAAGTAGGTACCGGCCTCATCGAACCGAGGCTTTGCGCCCTTTTTCTCAAAGAACTCGACGATGACGGCATGGGCCTCATCGAGCCTTTCCTTCTCGGCCTCGAGCCAAAGCGACTGCGCCCCGCAGGCATCAGTCAGGTGCACGCGGCATGGCACGCCCGCGCGGAGGAGCTCGGTGTTGCATTCGGCGACCTCGAACGGCGTCACGACTTTCATCGCACTCCCCCTTCCACGCGCTTAAAGAAGCAGGTACGGTTGCCGGTATGGCAGGCCGGGCCCGGTGAGTCCACCTTGACCAGCAGCGTATCGCTATCGCAGTCGGCCCAGAGCTCCTTGACCTCCTGCATGTTGCCACTCGTCGCGCCCTTGTTCCAGAGCTCCTGACGGCTGCGACTCCAAAACCACGTGGTCCCGGTCTTGAGCGTCAGCCCCACCGATTCCTCGTTCATCCAAGCAACCATAAGCACTTCACCAGTGTCATATTGCTGAACCACACAAGGAATCAGCCCGCGGGCGTCGTACGTAAGATCAGACGCTTCTATTACCTCAGTCATCATTTCTCCCAAGTAACAAACGAAATCCCACAGGTCGGCGAGGGTTGTCCAGGTGCCGCAGGTTGCCGCGAAAGAGGAGCGACGCGTACTTTGGTACGCGAGCGACGGTTTGAGCGGCAAGATGCGGTGCCTGGGCAAGCCGCAGCACTAGAAGTCCAGCCTCACAGGGATGCCTTGGCTGGCCATATACTCCTTCACCTGGCGAATGCTGAAAGTTCCAAAGTGAAAGACACTTGCTGCCAGCACGGCATCCGCCTCGCCCTCGATCACGCCCTCGGCAAAATGCTCGAGCGTGCCCACGCCGCCGCTCGCGATGACGGGGATTGACACCGCGCGCGCCACGGCGCGGGTGAGCGCCAGGTCAAAGCCGGCCTTGGTGCCGTCGCGGTCCATGCTGGTCAGCAGAATCTCGCCGGCGCCGCGACGAGCCGCCTCCTCGGCCCATGCCACCGCGTCGATACCCGTGGCATTGCGGCCTCCCGCGGTAAAGACCTCCCACTTGTCGGCATCCGGCTGCCCAGGCAGGCCAACGCGCTTGGCATCGATCGCCACGACCACGGCCTGGCTGCCAAACGCCGCGGCGGCCTGGCTAATCAGCGACGGGTCGCGCACGGCGGCAGAGTTGAGCGATACCTTGTCGGCACCGGCCGCCACCATGGTTCGCATGCCCGCTAGGTCGCGGAAACCGCCGCCCACGGTATAGGGAATAGCGAGCTCCTCGGCCGCGCGCGCCGCCATCTCGATGGTCGTCGCGCGGTTGTCGCTCGTGGCGGTAATGTCCAAGAAGACGACCTCGTCTGCACCCTCGCGGTCGTAGGCACGGGCAAGCTCCACCGGGTCGCCCGCATCGCGCAGGCTCACAAAGTTGACGCCCTTGACCACACGGCCGTCCTTGACGTCTAGACAGGGAATCACGCGCTTGGTAAGCATGGGCTACTCCTCCCCTCGGGCGGCGGCCAACGCCTGTACCAGCGTAAAGTTGCCCTCGTAGAGCGCACGGCCGGTGATGGCACCTTCAATCGCGCCCTCGCCCACCGCGGCCAGCGCGCGGATGTCGTCGAGCGTCGAGATGCCGCCCGAAGCCACGACGGGAAACCCCGCGACCTCGGCCACATGGCGATACGCCGCCACATCGATGCCCGTCTGCATGCCATCGCGCGCGATGTCGGTATACACCAGATGCTTAAAGCCCAGCTCGGAAAGCTGCGCCACGGCATCGTCGAGCGCCACACCCGCACCGTCGCGCCAACCGTTCACCTTGACCTGGCCGTCACGGGCGGCAATATCTGCCACCAGCAGCTCGCCAAAGCCTTGGGCCGCCACCTCGGCAAAACCCGGCTCAGTCACCAGCACGGTGCCCAGTGCGATGCGACGCGCGCCGTAGCCGGCCAGCTCGTCGATGCGCGCGAGCGAGCGAACGCCGCCGCCCACGTCCACCGACAGACCGTCGACGCCGCAGATGGCCTCGATCGCCACCGAGTTGGCAGCGCACGCGTCCTCGTCCTCGCCAAAGGCAGCGGACAGGTCGACGACGTGCACCCAGCTCGCACCCTGCTCGGCAAAGGAGCGAGCAACGGCCACGGGGTCGTCGGAATATACCTTGCAGCGGCTGCGGTCGCCGCGCTCCAGGCGCACAACCTTGCCGCCGATCAGATCGATTGCGGGAAACAGGATCATCGGCCAACCTCCTCGACGATGTTGACGAAGTTCTTAAGAATGCGCTGTCCCAGGGCCGAGGATTTCTCGGGATGAAACTGGCAACCCCACACGTTGCCATGACGCGCGATGCACGGGAAGCTCCGCGTGTAGTGCGTGCGCGCCAGCACATCAGCGGCATCGGCGTCGTCGGCCACCGCGTAGCTGTGGGTGAAGTACATGTTGGCGCCCTCGGCAAAACCGGCGAGCAACGGATCGGCCGCCCCGGCGGGCGTCATGTGCACCTGGTCCCAGCCCACGTGCGGCACCTTCAGGCGACTCGACTCCAAGCGCGTGCACGAACCGCGCATGATGCCCAGGCCATCGACCCAAGGAGCACCGGCCTGCCCGGAGGCGTCGCCGCCCGCGGCAACACCCTCGCCCGCAGGAACGCCCTCGTCGCCGCGCTCAAAAAACAGCTGAAGGCCCAGGCAGATGCCGAGCAGCGGAGTTCCGGCGGCAACGGCATCGAGCACGGCCGCCTCCTCGCCGCTCTGGCGCATAAAGGCGATCGCGTCATAGAACGCGCCCACGCCCGGAATGACCAGGCCGTCGGCGCGGCTGATTTGCTCCGGGTCGTCCGATGTACAGGCGGCGGCACCGGCGCGCGCAAGCCCGCGCACGACGCTCGACAAGTTGCCCTTGTGGTAGTCGACCACCACGATCTTCGGTTCGCCCACGCGACCCTCCCTCTTCTCTTTGTCCAAAACCACCACAAAGGGGACAGGCACCTTCGTGGTGGTTTTACCCTTGTGACGGTTACAGTGAGCCCTTGGTGCTGGGGATGCCCTGCACGCGGGGATCGAGCTCGCAGGCGTGGCGCATCGTGCGGCCCACGGCCTTAAAGGCGGCCTCGATAATGTGATGCGAGTTACCGCCCGCCAGTTCGCGAACGTGCAGCGTGAGCTTGGCATCGCGCGCGAAGGCGTAGAAGAACTCGACGGCCAGCTCGGTATCAAAGCTGCCCACGCGCTCGGTGGGCACGGGCAGCTCGCAGTAGGCCTGCCCGCGGCCCGAAATATCAACAGCAGCCATCACAAGCGTCTCGTCCATGGCGATCGCCGCGTCGGCAAAGCGCGTAATGCCCGCCTTGTCGCCCAGAGCCTGGCAAAACGCCTCGCCCAGCACAATACCCGTGTCCTCGACGGTGTGGTGCGCATCGACCTCCACGTCGCCCACCGCGTGCACCGTCAGATCGAACAGGCCATGACGGCCAAAGGCGTTGAGCATGTGGTCGAAAAACGGTACGCCGGTTGAGATATCGCACACACCAGATCCGTCCAGGTCGAGCTTTACGACAATGTCGGTCTCGCCCGTCTTGCGGGTTACCTCGGCATAGCGGTCCATCTACATCTCCCCCTTCACCAGCGCGGCAAACGCAGCCAGCACCTCGTCGTTTTCCTGCGGGGTACCCACGGTAATGCGCAGACAGTCCGCGAGCCCCGGCGCGTAGCTAAAGTCGCGCACCAAAATTGAATACTCGTCGCGCAGGAGCTCGCGCACGCGCGTGGCATGCGGCGTGCGCACGAGCACAAAATTCGCTGCACTCGGCCATGTCTCCACGGGCAGGCCCTCGGCAGCCATTGCGCACAGGGCGCACAGCTCGCGTTCGCGCTCGGATGCAACCTGTGCCACCACGGGCGCGTACGCATCGCGGGCACGCACGCAGGCAAGTGCTGCCGCCTGGCTCAGCACGTTGACCGAATAGATCTGGCGAATCGCCGCGAACACGTCGATGACCTCGGGCGCCGCGATCACATAGCCCAGACGCGTGCCGGCGGCGCCGAACGCCTTGGACAGCGTGTGCAGAATCACCAGGTTGGGATGCTCGGCGATAAGGCCTTGCGCCGTGGTTGCCGCGCCAAACGAATCGTCGGCAAACTCAACATAGGCCTCGTCGACCATCACCATGCCGGGGCATGCATCGCACAGGGCCGCGACAAAGTCGAGCGGCACCACATCGCCCGTGGGATTATTGGGCGAGGTCACGATTGCCAGGTTGCACTCGGGCGCCGCTGCGAGCACAGCCGCTTGGTCGAGCTCAAAGGTCGCCGGGTCGCGCCACACATCGCGCACTTCAGTCTGGCACAGAGACGCAAAGAACGCATACTCGCTAAAGCACGGCGGGCAGTTGAGCAGGGTCCTCCCCGCGCCGCCAAACGCCAGCAGGCAGTTATAGAGCAGCTCGTCACCACCGTTGCCCACGCAGATATTCTCGCGCGTCACGCCATGCCAAGCGGCAAGCTCGTCGCGCAGGTCGTTGGACATGGGGTCGGGATAGCGGTTGAACGGCGTGGCGGCAAGCGCCGCATCAACCGCCTCGCGCACGCCGGCCGGCACGGGGTAGGTGTTCTCGTTTGCCGAAAGGTTGATGCGCGTGGGCGTAAAGTTGGGATCGTAGGGCTCGATGCCTGCCAGATAGGGCTGGACGAGCTCCTTCATGCGCGGCGTGAGTTCGGCCATATTAGGCCTCCCCACCGGTCACACCGGCGCCATCCGCGCCCGCAGCCGCCGTCAGGTCCACGCCCTCGGCGACCGTCGCCACGGCGTCGCCCGGCCAGGCAACCTTGGTCAGGTCGGCCGCGGCGAGCGACTCGGCGCTCACGGCATCCTCGCCCTGCTCCAACACGCGGCGACGCAGTGCGGCCGAAAGCGCGTGCGCCCACAGGCCCTCGGCCTCGGCCAGACGCTGCGTAGCGGGAGCGTCGGAGAGCAGGCCCTCGGGCGTATAGCATATAACGCTCGAGCGCTTAACGAACTCTTCGACCGAAAGCGGGTTGGAGAACATGGCCGTGCCGCCGGTCGGCAACGTGTGGTTGGGACCGGCAACGTAATCGCCGAGCGGCTCGGAGCTCCAAGCGCCCACAAAGATGGCGCCGGCGTTGCGAATGCCGCCGAGCAGGCCCATCGCATCCTTGCAGTGCAGCTCAAGGTGCTCGGGCGCCACGGTGTTCACGGCCTCGACGGCGGCCGCCATGTCGGCGGCCACCACGATGGCGCCTTCGTTATCGAGCGAAGCGCACGTAATCTCGGCACGCGGGGACTGCGCTACCAGAATGTCGATACCCGCCTCGACCTCACGCGCAAACTGCTCGTCGCAGGTCACCAGATAGCAGGCCGCCAGCGGATCGTGCTCGGCCTGAGCCATCAGGTCGGCCGCGACCACCATAGGCTTGGCCGTGGCATCGGCCAGCACGCAGACCTCGGAGGGACCGGCGACCATGTCGATACCCACGTCACCCGAGACAATCTGCTTGGCAGCGGCAACAAAGGCGTTGCCCGGGCCGGTGATTTTGTCGACGCGCGGAATGGTCTCGGTACCGTACGCCAGCGCGGCCACGGCCTGGGCGCCGCCCACCATATAGATTTCGTCCACGCCGCCGAGCTTGGCCGCCGCGAGCGTATACGGGCTAATCAGTCCATCCTTTTGCGGCGGGGTCACCATGACCACGCGCTCAACGCCGGCAACCTTGGCGGGAATGGCGTTCATAAGCACGGTGGAAGGGTACTGCGCGCGACCGCCCGGCACGTAGATGCCGGCCGCAGCAAGCGGGGTCACCTTAACGCCGAGCATCGTGCCGTCCGGGCGCGTGGTAAACCAGCTCTGCTCGACCTCGCGCTGGTGGAACTCGCGAATCTGGCGCGCAGCCTTTTCGAGCGCGGCGACAAAGGCCGGATCGAGGCCTTCGAGCGCGGCATCGATCTGCTCCTGCGGCAGACGGAAGCTCTGCAGCTCAACACCGTCAAAACGCTGGCAG
The DNA here is from genome assembly GCA_905215135.1 of uncultured bacterium. Taxonomy (GTDB): domain Bacteria; phylum Actinomycetota; class Coriobacteriia; order Coriobacteriales; family Coriobacteriaceae; genus Collinsella. The sequence goes on along the minus strand of CAJMOX010000002.1, from coordinate 66,950 downwards.
TAATCGCGCACCGCGGCATCGCCGTTGGCACGCACGTTGGCCACGATATCGCGGGCGGCGTCGACGATGTTTTGCGGCAGCACGCCCTTACGGTTGAGCTGGTTGGTAACGAGGCGCTCACCGGGAGCAAGCTTGATGGTCTTCATTTCGGTATCCCCTATCGGTCGAGGTTGTGTTCGAAAAACGAGAGACCGGGCGGCGGCGCCAGTCGGCCCGCCGCCCGGACGTTGGGGCGCCCGTGCGTGCTCGCGCTATTGTGCCGAGCCCGCAACGGGCTCAAAATGCTTGTCCTTCACGGCTGCCGCCAAGCGATCTGCCAGATTGCGTACGCGCGGATCCAGACGTGCGGCACCCGGATTGACAAAGAAGCGGGCCGTGCAGTCCATAATGCGACCAGTAATAACGAGGTCGTTATCGCGCAGCGTGGCGCCCGTGGCGGTAATATCCACGATGCGATCGGTCATGCCGACGATGGGACCCAGCTCAATGTTACCGTGCAGCGAGACGATATCGGCGTTCACACCGCGCTCGGCATACCAGGCGCTCGCGATGCGCGGATACTTGGTGGCCACGCGAAGCGACCCGCGACGGGCATAGTTGCGCTCGGCCTGGCCGGCGCGCCACGCGGGCTCCGCCTCGATAAAGGTGCACAGGCCGTAGCCCAGATCGACCAGCTGCAGCAGGTTGAGGTCTGCCTCGATGAGCGAGTCCCAACCGCAGATGCCGCAATCGGCACCACCGCAGCCCACAAAGGCGGGCGCGTCGCTGGGGCGCACGATGACAAACTCGATATCGCCGACCGCGCCCTTGCCGGCACGCGTGTCGCGGCCGCGCACGATCAGGTGACGGCCGGGGTCACGCAGCTCAGAGACGTCCAAGCCCGCGGTCTCGAGCACGTCGAGCGTGTCGGCCTTAAGCGAGCCCTTGGGCACGGCGATGCGCAGCGGGCCCTCGGCGCCACGGCCCGAGGCGTGATCGCCATCGGAAGCGGCGTCCTCGGCCGAGGTGCGCGCGGCCTCCAGGCGCTCGAGCGAAAAGGCGAAGCCCGCCGCCGGCACCTCGATGCCGTCGCCAAATGCACCGGTAAAGATAGAGTCGTAGCGACCGCCCGAACCGACAGGATCGGGCAGGCCGCCGGCATAGGCCTTAAAGACCAGGCCCGTGTAGTAATCGAACGAGTTCATGATGGAGAAGTCGAAGGACAGCACCTGGGCGTCCTCGGGCGCCAGGCCCTCGACCAGGGCACGCAGCTCGCGCGTGAGCGGCGCGACGATACCGGCAGCTTCCAGCAGCGCGTCCACACGGTCGAGTACCTCGGCACCGCCGTGCAAGCGCGGCAGCTCACTAATGGCGGCCTTGACGGCCTCGGACTCGGCGCTTGCCGCCACGCGGGCATCGAGGCCCACAAAGTCATTGGCGTGCACGCAGCGCAGGGCCTCGGCAGCCAGCTCGCGATCCTCGCACGCCGCGAGCAGCTCCTTAAAAGGACGAACGCTACCTGCGATAATGCGCGCATCGGGCAACGCCAGCTTGCGCACGGCCTCGGCTACCAGCGAGACAATCTCGACATCGCCCGCGGCATCGCCCGCACCGATAAGCTCAAAGCCCAGCTGCGTAAACTGACGCGAGCCGCCGGCATTGCGCTGGCACTCGCGAACCACCGGCGCCTCGTAGCGCAGGCGCAGCGGCAGATCGGCCGCGCGCATGCGGGTCGAAACCAAGCGCACGATCGGCAACGTGTTGTCGGGACGAACCACCAGCAAACGCCCGTCATCGTCAAAGAGCTTAAACGGCGTGTCCGCAATGCGGCCACCTTCCTCGAGCGAACCCTTGTCCTCGAGCAGCGGCGTTTCAACCGGCAGATAATGATGCTCCCTAAAGCAGCCCTTCACCGTACATGCGATCTCCTCGCGTGCCTGAGCCTCCTCGGGCAATATGTCCCGGAATCCCCACGGTGTGGCCGTCATCTGGTGAGCCTCCTCATGCTGTGCTTCGTATAGAACAGAAGACCGGCATAGCTCCGCCGGTCTTCTGGGTACTTTAGCATACTAGAGTGTTTGCGGGGGAAATCCGTCGCAGCCGCTCACACCGTATTCATTTGGAAACATGGGGCAGATTGCCGCAGCCCAACCCCACCTAGGCGCCAATCGCACGACGATACTCTGCCATTACCTGCGCATCGGCAGCTGCGGGGTCGGCAAAATAGCGCCCGTCATAGGTCTCGGCCGAAACAACTCCGCGATAGCCGCGCGCCACCAGCCTATCCAGGTCAGCGCGCATATCGCGGTCGCCGTCACCCCAGGCAAGATGCGTCGTGCCATCTGCCGCAACATCGACAAAATGCACGTGGGCGACATCATCGCCAAGCAGATCGAAGTAATCGTCGATGGTATCCCCCGCCACCGCCATGGCGCCCATATCCAGACACGCCTTAAGTGCCGGATGATCAACTGCTTCGATCATGCGCTTCGTATCGGCCGCCGAGTTCACGATCATCGACTCAACCGGCTGTAGGGCTTCGAGCACCAGTCGCACGCCGCGTTCTCCCGCATGCTCGGCAATTGCACGCAGCATCGAGGCGCTGCGACCCCACGCGTCCTCGATCGGCTCGTTCAAAAATGCCCAGCCGCTCGAGACCATGACCTGCTCGGCTCCAAGTTCCGCCGCGATATCCACAACGTTCTTAAAGTACGCGAGCGTGCGGGCACGCGCCTCATTCCCACGCGCCGCGATATTCCACGGCTTGGGGTTGTTCTGTTCGGGACAAAGCCCCACAATCCGAACTCCATACCGCTGCGACAGCTCCCGCACCTGCTCGAGCGAATCGTATCCATGGCAATCGACATACAGATGCATCGCCCCGGTCCAAAGCTCGCAACACGTGTAGCCCGAGGCCGCTGCCGAGGAAAAGAATTCCTCAAGGTCAAAATAGCGATGGCTGATATTCATGACGGCAAGCTGTGGATACTCCATCTTGTCCACCTTTCGGCAAAAGGGCGCCGCAGCACAGTGTGCGCGACGCCCCCTCTTACATTGTTTTAATTATGACGGATGCCCTACTGAACACCAAGCACTCCAAAGAACGCGCCGGCGATACTCACGAGTAGGATCACGAGCATGATGAGCAGCGGATTCATCTTCTTCTTGAGCATGAGATAGACGATTCCAAACAGCCCCATCGTGACAAAGCCCGGGAAGATTCCGTTGAGCAGCTCGGCGAGCGTCTGAGCGCCATCGCCCGCGCCGACCATGAGCGGAATGTCCACGGTGACCATCTCCATGGTCATAGCACCGATCACCATGGCGCCCATGATAGAGGCCATCTTGACGATCGTGTCCATAATGCCCGATTCCTGGACCTTGCTGATCATGTCCGAACCAAAGCGATATCCCACAAACGTCAGCAGGTAACGGATAATGTAGTGAGGGACGTTGAACACGAGCAGGAACAAAATCGGGCCAAGAATAGAGCCCTGCAGCGCCAGCGACGTGCCGACACCCGTTGCCAAAATTCGCAGCGTGCCCCAGTAGAAGGCATCGCCCACGCCGGACAGCGGTCCCATCAAAGCAAGCTTGACATTAGAGATCGCGCTCGTGTCAAAGCTATCGTCAGTAGCGTTGACCTCTTCCATTGCGGCAGCAATGGACATGGGGAGCGTCGAGATGTACGGCGTGACGTTATAGAGCTCCATATGGCGCTTGAGTGCGGCCTTAAAGTCTGCATCCTGCGGATACAGCTTGCGAAGGATCGGCATAAGGGCCCACATAAAGCCGATATGGCCCATACGCTCGTAGTTCCAGGAATGCTCATAGGGAATCGAGCGCCAGAACAGCTTCTTAAGGTCTGCGCGGGAAATCAGCCCGTCATAAGAAGACTCAAACTTAAAACTCATCGAACCCACTCCCAATCGCAGGATCCTCGGTTGCCACTGCGGGCTGCTCCGCCTTTTTCTTCTCGCCCAAAACCGTCATCGCGACGACGATGATCGCGGCAAAGATCGCCACGCCCGTCGTGCTAATGCCAAAGTAGGCGACGAGGAAGAAGCCAGCGAAGAAGAACGGAGCCACCGTTTTGTTCATAATCATCTGCGCCAGCATCGCAAAGCCGAGTGCGGGCAAGAAGGCGGCGGCGACATCCATGCCGGTCTGAACGAAATCGGGGATGATGTTGAGCAGGCTGGCGACGGCATCGGCGCCAAAGAAGAATGCCAGGGGAATAATCAGCAGGCCGCACCAGCTCTGCGCATAACCCGCGATAAGCATGTTGCGCGTGATGGCCTTGGTGTCTCCGTCCTCGACGTTTTTGTCGATACGGTGCACCAACAGCAGCATCACCGGCTGGCCCAGGGCGGTATCGAGCGCCAGAACGATCGTTGCGATGGGAATGCCCAAGGTCAGGGCCGCCGAAGCGTCCGCACCGGCCTGCATGGCAAGCGATACGCCCAGGATAGTGCCGGAAATCGTATCGGGCGGGTTATACGCACCGACCGAGATGGCGCCGACCATGGCAAGCTCCATCGTGGCGCCCATGATCGTGCCGGTCACCATGTCGCCCATGACAAGGCCAACCAGAGGTCCGAGCACAATCGGGCGCTGGAGGTAGCTCGTGCCCGTCAGCCACTCGGAATAACCCAAAAGGGCAATAAGGAAAATCAGGATTGTCTTGATAACCATGATGGCCCCTAACCGATGACCTTCGCGGCGTCAGTCTTCGCATCTGCCGGAATCATCTGAATGAACAGCTCGTAGCCGTCGCCGAGCAGCTCCTTCACGTAGGCCTCGTTCTCGGGCGTAAGGAACACGCTCGTCGAGACCTGGCGGGCATCCTCGCTAAAGGCAACATTGCCGAGGTTGATCTTCTTGACGCCCATCGCCTTGGCGACGGCACCGGCCTGCTGGATCGTCTCGCAAACCACGAAGAGCTTGTACTTATCGGTCACACCGCTCTGGAGCGCCTTGACGGCATCCTCGGTGTTTTTGACGACGACCTTGCAGCCCTCCGGCTTTGCAAGAGACAGGGCCTGCAGACGAAGCTTGTCATTGAGGACTGTGTCGCTCACCAACAGGATGCAGTCGGCACCCAGAGCCGAGGTCCAACTAACGGCAACCTGGCCGTGCAGCAGTCGATAATCTACACGAATCATCTGAATCATGATGTGCTCCTAACGATTAAAACTCATCGAGTTCGGCCTGCCCCAGCAGGTCGTTGACGTACTTGACCTTGGTGTCGTCCGCCTCGACGATCTGGCGAATGGCCTCATCGATCGGGGTGGAGTCGGGCACGAACAGCAGCTGAATAAGGAGTGGCAGGTTCATATTGGTCACCAGGTGCGTGTTGGGGCGCGTCTGGACGATCTTGGTGAACTCGTTGTTGACGCTGCCGCCAAAGAGGTCGGTGCAAACTACGACCTCATCGTCCGCGGCAAAGCCGTCCAGAATCGCTGCAGCCTCCTTGACCAGGTCCTCGTTTCCGTCGACATACATAGACAGCGCATGGACGTTTTCGCGCTCGCCGGAGAGCAGGCCGATGCTCTCGACGATTCCAGACGCGAAATGAGCATGGGACGCCACGATAAACTGCCTCATTCGATTCCCCTTTCTTGCGAACTTCGGCATAAAAATGCCCGGACGCATGCGCCCGGGCAGGGTGCTTCTTGATCAGTAGCTTATTTGTCACCGATTAGTAGTCGAACTGGTGATAGTAACGACGGTAGTTGAGGTTGTGCTTGGTGACCGTCTCGTAGTAAGCAGCAAGGCGATCGGTGATCAGCGAGGAGAGGATCCACGGAGACACGATGACGCGGAACTCGTCGTCAAGGCCCGGGATCGCGAACTCGGCGGTGTCGATGATGTTGATGTCGGTGTCGCCGGTCACGCCGCGGGTCAGGAAGGCGCGGACGCGCTCGTCGAGCTTGCGGTTCTCGTCCTCGCCCATGAACAGGAAGACCGGGACGCCGGGCTCCACGAGCTCGAGGGTGCCGTGGAAGAAGTCTGCCGAGGTGATGTAGCGGGTGCGCTTCCACTGCATCTCCTCGAGGATGCACATCGAGAACAGGATCGTCTCGCCCCACAGGGCGCCGGAGCCGATGAACATGGTGTAGGGGGCCAGGGCGTACTTCTTGGCGAGCTCCTCGGCGCGCGGCTCGAAGCTCTTGCGGATGTCGACCAGGTGGGTCCAAACATCCTTGGTCTGCTCAATAAACTTGTCGAACTGCGGGAAGCAGCCGCGGCGGTTGAGCAGGCGCAGGCCGAAGCAGTCGGCGAGGTAGTAGCCCATCTCGCAGCCACCGTTACCATGATCGGACGCCATCTTGACGCAGTTCTCGGCGCCGACAGCCTGGCCGATGGGGCCCTCGGGCTTGGTCATGGCGTAGACACGAATGCCCTTTTCCTTCATCTTCTTGACGGCCTCGAGGACCTCGGGGGTGGTGCCGGACTCGGAGGCGGTGAGCACGACGGACTTCTCGGTCATGCGCTTGTGGCCCATGACGTTCCACTCGGCGGCGTGGATCAGGTAGACCTCGAGGTCGCGGTCGCCGAACTTGTTCATGAGGTACTCGAGCTGCATGAGCTCGTCCCAGGTGCCGCCGACGCCCATCAGGAACACGGCGTCGTAGCCCTCGTCGGCGACCTTGTCGGCGAGCGCGGTCATCTTCTTGCCGGTCTCGTAGAGCGCCTTGCCGTCCTCGACGTAACCCTCCTGGCTAAAGTGCATGATCTCGATCTTCTCGGTTTCCTTCATGGCTTTTCCTTTCTGTCCTGTACGCGAATCTATACATCGCGTTTCTTTTCGATACCAATTATAGACATACACCTAACGTGTTTTTAATACCACTTATCAATCTATTCCAATCCTCGGTGAACGGTCGAAATTCTCTGGTGAGTGGTATTAAATTAGAATTGAATGTATAGCTAACACCGCCGACGCCTCCCTTGTGCGACAAAGAACAGCGTTCCTACCAGTGCAATAATGGTCGATGCCCCAAACAGCACCGCCTGGACGCCCAATGCCTCCGCTAAAAACGGAGCCGCCAGCAGCGGCAGCACGCCGGCGCTCATCAGGCCAAAACGCACAAAGCCGGTAATGCGCCCCAGGTATTTGATGTCGGCGCGCTCCTGAATCAAGATCATCTGTAGCGGTTCTAGGAATCCCCAGGCCATACCGTTAATCGCCTGACCGATAATCGCGACCCCCAGCATATCGGTGCCCACGTACACCATGGACCCAATGCCCACGGCCATGAGCGCGCCGAGCAGCAATCGCAGGTTGACATGGCGAGCAGAAAGCTTGGTCAGGATGAACGCACCCACCGAGGAAGTAAGGCCCACGACCGAGGACAGCCAGCCCAGCCAGACGATATCCACGTTGAGCACATCACGGTAGAACAACGACTCCAGCGAATCGAACGCGCCGAACGCAAAGAAACCCAAAAAGCCCGAGATAAAGATGAGGCGCAGGTCGTGGTCGCGAAACGTAAGCCGCGCACCCTCGGCCATGCCGCCCAGAATACCGCCCTTCGGCTTCTCCCCTTTTGCGGGAACAACGCACTCGTGACAGCCCAAGGAGAGCACAGCCGCCACACCCATCATGCCCGCCATGAGCAGATAGACCGATTGCGTGGCAAAACAACTCACGATGGCACCACCGAGCAGCGGGCCAGCGGTATAGGCGATATTGCTGTAGAACACCATGAGACCGTTCACGCGGGTACGGCCCTCGGTGGTCGACTCCAGGTATCCCGGAAACGCATGCGTGCAGGTGTTGATAAAGCCGCCCGCAAGCCCCAAGACGCACGCGGCAAACACAAGCCCGGGGACAGACAACGGCGCTAACCCCACGCCAAGCGATAGCACTGCCGTAATCACGCACGTCACAAACGACGTCCGGCGCGGTCCAAAGCGATCGATGACCGAGCCCGACACCATATTGCCCGCCGACGTCATAAGATTGCGCACGAGCGTAATGGCAGCAACCAAAAAGGCCGTGCCGGCCAGATCATACGTGGCCGCACCGATAAGCCCCAAAAAGTAGACCGCGTTGTTGGCGCACCACTGCAGGGACTCAATAAGAATCAGCCTGACCTCTGCCGGCGTCAGGCGCATTGCTTCGCGATCCTTCGCGAACATACGAACTCCTTCTATACAAAAAGGGGATGGAGGGCATAGGCCTGCTCCATCCCCTTTCCAGGTTGCAACGAAAATCTATGCAGCCGGGCCCTTACGCCAGCACGCCGAAGAACGCGCCGACGATGCCCACGACCATGGTGGCCACGATCAGCACCATGGGGTTGATCTTCTTGGACAGCAGCCAGTAGTACAGCCAGAAGGCGAGCATGCCGAGCATGCCGGGCATGATGCCGTCCAGGATGTCCTGGAGGGTCTGGGCGTCCTCGCCCGAGCCGATGGCCACCGGGATGCTGGCCCAGAACATGTCCTTGCACATGGCGCCCACGACCATGACGCCCACGATGCCCACGCAGGTCATGATCTTCTGCATGAGGCCGGTCCTCTGGGCCTCGTCCAGGAAGCCCACGCCCAGCTCGTAGCCCTTGACGGCGCCCCAGACGCGCAGCGCGAAGCCGGGGACGTTGTAGATCAGCAGGAAGGCGATGGGGCCGAAGGGGTTGCCGGCCTGGCACAGGCTGATGCCCACCGCGGCGGCGACCACGCGCAGCGTCGACAGGAAGATGGAGTCGCCGATGCCGGACAGCGGGCCCATGAGGGCGGCCTTGACGTCGTTGACGCTCTCGGGCTCGATCTCGCCGCGGGCGACCTTCTCCTCCATGGCCATCGCGATGCCGCCGACGAACGGGGCGAACTGGACGGTGATGTTGAAGAACGCGCAGTGGCGGTGCAGGGCCTCGGCGTAGTCGTCGGGGCGGCCGGCGTAGATCTTCTTGAGCATGTTGGCGACCATCAGGCAGAAGGCGATGTTCATCTGCTTGTAGTAGGTCCAGGAGAACTCCATGCCCAGGGCGCCGGTGTTGACGGCGCTCTTGACGAGGTCGGAGCGCGTGATCTTGTTCTCGGGACTAGAAGTCATCGTCCTCATCCCCTTCCGCGGAGAGCTGGGGCTGGGCTCCGCCCAGGCCGAGCAGGTCGAACTTGTCGATGCCGATGATGATGGCGATCAGGGCGACGCCCAGGACGGGCACGTTGGCGTAGGAGCACAGCAGGAAGCCCAGGAAGTAGAAGGGCACGAGCTGCTTGGTGAGCACCAGGCGGCCGAGCATGGCGAAGCCCATGGCCGGCAGGATGTTGGCGGCAACGCCGCAACCATCGATCACAAAGGACGGGATGAAGTCGAGCAGGCCCTGGATGGCGTCGGAACCCAGATAGAAGGCACCGCCGCACAGCAAGAAGTACTCAATGCAGCCCCAAATTCCAATTCCCCAATGAACGGCATAGATGCCTTTGAGGTTTCCCTTGAGGGCAAACTTGTCTGCCATGTCGACAAACACGGGGAACAAGGCGTTGGTAATATTACCAATCGTCAGCGAAAGGACGGCGATGGGCATGGCAAGCGCGATAGCCGTCTCGGTACCCTGACCGAGCTGAATGGCAAACGCACAGGCAAGCACGCCACCGACGGTTTCGTTGGGCGGCACGTAAGCGCCAATGGAGATCGAGCCCATAAACAGCAGCTCAAGGCTTGCACCTACGGCAAGACCGGTCTGTAGGTCCCCCAGGACCAGACCCACGAGCGGGCACAGGACGATGGGGCGGAACGCATAGAGCGAACCGAGCTGGTAGTCGAGACATCCAAACGCTCCGACTAAGCCGACGAGGATTGCTTGGGTAAGCATAGTTCCTCCCAATTAGGAAACTCGAACCGTCGCCACTCCCGTCGCGCGCGTTGTTGATATCAATTCCGGGAGTTCGATTACACGGCTCGAAGCGTACCTGGTGTGCTGCTAACACCCATGCCAGGTACAAATGATTTGATACCAATTATAGGTATGCAGGTTCTTACTATTTAATACCACTCGCTCAGCGGGGTGTTTTTTACCGTAAACGGCAGACGTATCCCATCAGGCACGCTCTTTGTTTCGATGGCGGACAAGCGCCACCAGAAAGCCATCGCCAAAGGCATCGGATGCCAAGTTGGCTACAATCACCAAAACGATAATCGCCGCGCCCAAAAACTCATTCCAGTGAAAGACCTCGCCAAAGAGGAGCGCCGACCAGCAGGGAGCAAGCACGACCTCGCTCATACAGACCAAGTTGGCCGCAAACGCGTTGGTGCGCGCAATCCCCTTGGCATACAGCACGCTCGCAAGACCACTGCAAAAAAGGCCATGCACCAGCATAAGCCCCCACTCAAATGGTCTCACGGAGTCTAGGGCACCAGCAAAATAGACGATCGGCAGCATCGAGATACCGCAGGAGATGAGCGAGGACACCATGGGCGACGCATCGGGACGAGAGTTCAAAAAGAAGCACAGCCCAAAGGCGGCGCCCGAAATGACGGCAAGCAGGTTGCCGAGCATACCCTCGGGACTCAAATCACCCAAAAAGAAAAGTCCCATACCCGTAAAAGCAACCACCACGGAGGCGATCTTCGCAGGTGAGGGCAACGTGTGAGTTGCGAGCGATTGATACACGATAACGAAAATCATCGAGGTGTACTGCAAAACGATTGCGTTGCCGACCGTCGTGAGCTGGTTGGCAAAGTTAAACGTGGTGCCCGTCACGAAGTTGCAGACGGCCACAAGGACAATAAGACGGCTGACGCGGAGGACAGGCCTGCCGACAAGCAGAATAAAGAGCGACATAAATATTGCCGTGACGGCGCCAATCAGAAGAGCTGACTGCGAATTGGCGTGAACGAGGATGCCGATAAAGCTCCACAAGAGCGCCGTGCCAAATAGATACATCGCCCCGCTCACGCCATTGTCGGGTGGATTGTCAGATCGAATCACGAAGCACCTCAGCTAGCTTTCGGTAATAAAAAACGGCGACCGCAATGGGTCGCCGTTTCCCTTGGGGGCAGATAATAGGCCGGGCCCTTACGCCAGCACGCCGAAGAACGCGCCGACGATGCCCACGACCATGGTGGCCACGATCAGCACCATGGGGTTGATCTTCTTGGACAGCAGCCAGTAGTACAGCCAGAAGGCGAGCATGCCGAGCATGCCGGGCATGATGCCGTCCAGGATGTCCTGGAGGGTCTGGGCGTCCTCGCCCGAGCCGATGGCCACCGGGATGCTGGCCCAGAACATGTCCTTGCACATGGCGCCCACGACCATGACGCCCACGATGCCCACGCAGGTCATGATCTTCTGCATGAGGCCGGTCCTCTGGGCCTCGTCCAGGAAGCCCACGCCCAGCTCGTAGCCCTTGACGGCGCCCCAGACGCGCAGCGCGAAGCCGGGGACGTTGTAGATCAGCAGGAAGGCGATGGGGCCGAAGGGGTTGCCGGCCTGGCACAGGCTGATGCCCACCGCGGCGGCGACCACGCGCAGCGTCGACAGGAAGATGGAGTCGCCGATGCCGGACAGCGGGCCCATGAGGGCGGCCTTGACGTCGTTGACGCTCTCGGGCTCGATCTCGCCGCGGGCGACCTTCTCCTCCATGGCCATCGCGATGCCGCCGACGAACGGGGCGAACTGGACGGTGATGTTGAAGAACGCGCAGTGGCGGTGCAGGGCCTCGGCGTAGTCGTCGGGGCGGCCGGCGTAGATCTTCTTGAGCATGTTGGCGACCATCAGGCAGAAGGCGATGTTCATCTGCTTGTAGTAGGTCCAGGAGAACTCCATGCCCAGGGCGCCGGTGTTGACGGCGCTCTTGACGAGGTCGGAGCGCGTGATCTTGTTCTCGGGACTAGAAGTCATCGTCCTCATCCCCTTCCGCGGAGAGCTGGGGCTGGGCTCCGCCCAGGCCGAGCAGGTCGAACTTGTCGATGCCGATGATGATGGCGATCAGGGCGACGCCCAGGACGGGCACGTTGGCGTAGGAGCACAGCAGGAAGCCCAGGAAGTAGAAGGGCACGAGCTGCTTGGTGAGCACCAGGCGGCCGAGCATGGCGAAGCCCATGGCCGGCAGGATGTTGGCGGCAACGCCAAAGCCAGCAAGGACAAAGGGCGGGATGAAGTCGAGCATGCCCTGGATAGCGTCAGCACCCAGATAGAACGACAGCGAGCACAACAGGAACGCCATGATGACACCGGTGGAACCGATCAGGAAGTGCATCGCATAGACACCCTTAAGGTTGCCCTGGCCGGAGAAGACATCAGCGCGGTCAACCAGAATCGGCAGGGCGGCGTTGAGGATGTTCTTGATGGCAAGGCACAGCGTGGCGATGGGCATGGCAAGCGCGATGGCTGCCTCGGTGCTCTGGCCCAGCTGGATAGCGAAGGCACAGGCAAGCACGCCGCCGATCGTCTCATCAGGCGGCACGTAGGCGCCGATGGAGATCGAGCCCATGAACAGCAGCTCCAGGCTCGCACCGATCGCGAGGCCGGACTGCAGGTCCCCCAGCACCAGACCCACGAGCGGGCACAGGACGATGGGGCGGAACGCATAGAGCGTACCGAGCTGGCAGTCGAACTTACCAAATGCGGCGATAAGTCCGATGAGGATTGCTTGGGTAAGCATACATCCCCCTTTCCATATAGGACACTACGAAGAGCTCAGACTCTTCGAATTCAAACGCCTAGAGCACGCTGGCGCAGTCAACCTTGGGGTCATCGGCCAGGGGTCGAATCTCGACCTCAACGCCACGATCCAGCATCTCGCGCACATCGGCTTCCTCGGCCGCGGTCAGGAAGATCTGACGAGAGACCTGACGAGCATCGGGACGCTTCTCGTCCTTGGGCTTGGTGTTGCCCAGGTTGACCGACTTGATCTGCGGGCAGCCCTCAACAAGCTGCTTTGCCTCAGCAATAGTGGCGACACAGATAATCATCTTGTACTTGTCGGTCACGCCCGAGTTGATAGCTTCGATGGCATGCTCCATGTCTTTGATGACGAGCTTGCAGCCGGCAGGCTTGCCCATCTTGAGCGTCGTCTTCCACACCGGGTCGTTGGCGACCTTATCGCCCACGCAGAAGATGCAGTTGGAGCCGAGGCCCTGAACCCAGGAAACTGCGACCTGGCCATGAAGCAGGCGATGGTCAACGCGAAGTAGCTGAATCATAATGTGACCCCCCAAAGGTCTTGCGCCGTCTTACGGCATGTCAATAGGTGCTGCGGATTAGAACTCTTCTTCCTCGTCGTCATCGACCAGCAGGTCGTTGACAAACTTCACGCGCGTATCGTCCGCAGCGACGATGGCGCGAATCGTCTCCTCAACCGGCGCCGACTCGTCAGAGAACAGCAGCTGGATGAGCAGAGGAAGGTTCATGTTGGTAACGAGGTACGTGCGGGGACGCGTCTGGACGATCTTGGTGAACTCGTTGTTGACGCTGCCGCCAAAGAGATCGGTGCAGACAACGACATCATCGTCGGCAGACATGCCCGCCAGCAGTTTTTGGGCCTCCTCGGCCACGTCCATGCGGTCATCGACGAACATCGAAAGATCGTGGACGTTGCCGCGCGCGCCCGAGAGCAGCTCGACGCTCTCCTTGATGCCGGTAGCGAAGTGCGCATGGCTGGCGATGATGTACTGTCTCATTCTGTGTTCCTCTCAATAGCCCGGCACGTTCCCGCACCCGTTTTCTTTAGTAGTCGAACTGGTGATAGTAGCGACGATACTTGAGGTTGTGCTTGGTGACCGTCTCGTAGTAGCGAGCCAGGCGGTCGGTCACGAGCACCGTCAGAATCCACGGGGAGACGATGACGCGGAACTCGTCGTCAAGGCCGGGGATCGCGAACTCGGCGGTGTCGATGATGTTGATGTCGGTGTCGCCGGTCACGCCGCGGGTCAGGAAGGCGCGGACGCGCTCGTCGAGCTTGCGGTTCTCGTCCTCGCCCATGAACAGGAAGACCGGGACGCCGGGCTCCACGAGCTCGAGGGTGCCGTGGAAGAAGTCTGCCGAGGTGATGTAGCGGGTGCGCTTCCACTGCATCTCCTCGAGGATGCACATCGAGAACAGGATCGTCTCGCCCCACAGGGCGCCGGAGCCGATGAACATGGTGTAGGGGGCCAGGGCGTACTTCTTGGCGAGCTCCTCGGCGCGCGGCTCGAAGCTCTTGCGGATGTCGACCAGGTGGGTCCAAACATCCTTGGTCTGCTCAATAAACTTGTCGAACTGCGGGAAGCAGCCGCGGCGGTTGAGCAGGCGCAGGCCGAAGCAGTCGGCGAGGTAGTAGCCCATCTCGCAGCCACCGTTACCATGATCGGACGCCATCTTGACGCAGTTCTCGGCGCCGACAGCCTGGCCGATGGGGCCCTCGGGCTTGGTCATGGCGTAGACACGAATGCCCTTTTCCTTCATCTTCTTGACGGCCTCGAGGACCTCGGGGGTGGTGCCGGACTCGGAGGCGGTGAGCACGACGGACTTCTCGGTCATGCGCTTGTGGCCCATGACGTTCCACTCGGCGGCGTGGATCAGGTAGACCTCGAGGTCGCGGTCGCCGAACTTGTTCATGAGGTACTCGAGCTGCATGAGCTCGTCCCAGGTGCCGCCGACGCCCATCAGGAACACGGCGTCGTAGCCCTCGTCGGCGACCTTGTCGGCGAGGGCGGTCATCTTCTTGCCGGTCTCGTAGAGCGCCTTGCCGTCCTCGAGGTAGCCCTCCTGGTCGAAATGCATGATCTCGATCTTCTCGGTTTCCTTCATTTGTCTCTCCTTTCTGGGGTTGTCTCCACATCCCCCATGCCAACGGGCATCAAAACCCGCTTACATTCCGTAACACTCGGCCGCTTTGGCCTTAAGCGCATTGACTGACTCTTCGTAGCCCTCTGCCTTGACCTCCATCTGTTTGGAGACGGCATCGAGATACGGGTGCACGTCCCATGACTTCAGACGCTCGGCGATTATGGCCGCAATCGTCTGGAAGAACACAAGATTGGGAATTGCGCTGAGCAGCGGAGCCACCTGAGGCACCGCAACCTCGTGAGCCCTACCCCTGGGATGGGCCGTGAGCAGCACTGTTTTTGTCGTAACGTTCGATAGCGCATCGGCGATATCCGCAAGACGCTCCGACCCCTGCGGATCGTCGACGATAAACACCAGGTAGCTTGGGGTTATCTGCATCTCGGGACCGTGGACGAACTCCTCGCCCTCGTGATGCATGGCAGGAATCTTGATGGTCTCGCTCAGCTTGAGGGCTGCCTCTTCGGCAACGCCATAGTTGGGGCCGTTGCCGACGACCATGGCGGGCATGTGCTCAGAAAGCTCGAGCATGTGATCTTGGACATATGCCTCGGCGATCTTGCACATCACGGCATTGGCCTGGATAGCCTCGCGCAGGCCGTCAAGACGCTGGGCAACGCCCTTGGCGTCAATCGTTCCGCGCGCCTGGCCGCCGTAAATACCAAAGAGCACCAGGTACTCAACGAGAACCTCGACGCCCAGAGTCACAAAGTCCACCGACTCGACACCCACACCGTAGTCAAGAACGATGTCAGCGTGTTCCTTGATGGGTGCCTCGACGTTTGCCGTGAGCGCAACTGCAGCCATATCGTGCGCGCGCATGTAATCAAGAGCCGCGATCGTATTGGTCGAATAGCCGCTCTGCGAAACGGCAATGTTGAGCGCATGCTGCGGATAGGTGTGTTCAAAATCGACGAAGGCCTCGGGCGTCACAACGGACACCTGCATTTGCAGGGTATCTTGCAGGTAATCGCGGGCGCAATCGGCGGCATGGCGCGACGAACCCGAAGCAACGATGCGCAGCGCGTCAAAAGAACCGGACTGGAAAATATCAACGAGCTGCGCTACCAGCTCAGACGAACGCTCGAGGTTCTCTCCCATACGCACATGGGCAAGCTGAACGTAATCGAGCATCTTCATCGTCTCACCTCGTAACAAATCATTAGTATTTGATACCAATCACAGTTACAGGTTACGGCTTTTTGATACCTCTTTGTCGATTAATTTGTCCCCATCGGCGAACGGTCGATTTTGAGCCATGTAAGGTCGTATATGCAGTCTGCTCAACAAATCAAAATTCCGTCAGCTTTTCAGCCCGTTATGCAAAAAACCAGCTAGTACGTATAGGTATATCCACCCGCATCACCGCGGTTAAACGACTTGACGTACTCGATCGCCTGGCCGCTCGCATCGAAGCTCACGCACTCAAGCGTCAAGGCAAGATCGCCCTGCTCCAGTCCAAGCAGGCCGGCATCTCGCGCGCCCAGCGCTTCGATATCGAGCTTTTCCTGTGCCATGACCGGCTTTCGGCCCAACATCTCATAGGTCTCGTACAAACTGAAGACCGACACGTCAATATCTTCGATTGTGGGAAACAGCAGGCACGGGATGAACGCCATCTCAATCGATACGGGATCGCCGTTGACGCAGTTCAAACGCCGAATCGAATACAGTAAATCGTCCTCGGCAATGCCAAACAGGTTGGCATAATATGGACCCGCATAACGCTTGGAACGCGCGAGGATGCGGACGGACGGCTCGCCGCCCGAAGCACGAACCGATTCGCGAAAGCCTCCCGTTCGCTCGTAGGCAACGGGCACTTTCTGTGCCACAAACGCGCCCTTTCCGCGGACGCGTCGAATCTGCCCACGCCGAACCAGCTCATCGACAGCGCTTCGGATGGTCAAGCGCGTCGTACCAAATTCCTCGGCGAGGTCTTTTTCGGACGGAATCATGGAACCCGTGGGATATATACCGCGCTCGATACGCTCCTCGATACGGCGTCGAATGCGCATATAAACCGGGGTGGCATCTACTGTTTCAGCCATTGTTCACCTGCCACGCTCCTCATGCCGTTCTTTTCGCCGTTATCGGCAAAGCGGAACTTTGTGGGCAAAATCACCGATTTGCAATGCTCCACAAAACGCATGTCCTTATCAAATTCTATCGTGCTCTCATAGAACACCGGCGTTCCCTCTTCTTGCTGGAGCAACTCGGCCTCTTCGGCGTTCAAACGCGAGATGGAGATATGCTCACGTCCATGCTCAACGCGCACGCCACCTTCTTTGAGCAAGACATCGTAAAGGCTCTCACACTCAAAATCGTGATCGGGAAGCGAGGGGCACAGGGACAGGTTAACGTGAGCCGTCTCGATTGACGCCGGCTCGCCCTCAATAAGTCGAACACGCTGCATGCGGAGCAAAGGAGCGCCTACGGCAACCCCAAGCTTGTCGGCAAGCGCCTCATCCGCCTCGATGGCCCCGGTGGAAACCAGACGAGAAGAGGGGTGCAGGCCGGCAGTCCGCACAGCATCGGAGAAGTTATACGTTTCCTGAAAGATATTGAGCGGTTTGGGAGGACACACATACGTACCCGATCCGCGACGGCTCTCGAGCGTTCCACACGAGATGAGCCGCGTGATACCGGCGCGCAACGCCGTACGCGAAACGCCAATCTCTTCGCACAGCACGCGCTCGGCCGGCAGGCGATCGCCGCCGGCAAGCTGATGGTGCTGGATATACCAAAGAATCCCCTCAACAGCACGATCTTTGGGGGGAATTGCATAAGATTCGCCTGCCATTGCACAGACTCCTCGTTCAGAAACGTATGTCGCCAAAATTAGGCCAGACCACCCATGGCATCAAATTCGGCCTTGATCTTCTCGGCGACATTCCGATACGACTTATACAGGCTTGAATCGCGTTTGACTTCATCGGTCATAACGGGAATCTCTAGTTTGGAAACCTCGTCTTTTCCCGTCTGAACCGCCACAACAACGCCCATACCAAGACACATATTACGCTTGGCTGCGTTCATTTTTGCCGCCTTAGCGGGATTTGCCAGAATACGCTGGGCAAATTCCTGTTTAGAGACCGCTTCATCGGCCTCCGGATCGCCCGCCTCGGCCACTTCGCACTGCAACACGTCCGCATAGTCAAAAATCTTCGGCTCGCCGCCGCGCTGATGTACGGCCCACTTGCGACGCGTGGCATCCTGGTAGATAGCCGGCAAAAACGTAAACCGCGGCGGGTCCAAAATCGTATCCGTGATGGTAAACACATCGGGATCAAAGGCATCCTGCGGGTTTTTCTTCTTGAACAGCCCCATATCAGCCTCCCGTACTAACATTTAACAACTCAAGCTGAATATAGCACCAATTTCAAGCCACCACCTCACCCTATCGGTACGCGGCGTCTGTGGCTCGCCCAGCGGAAGAGTTCACGGACGAGGGCCGGGGAGGCATACTCTGTTTTGAGAAGTGGGCTTCGCGAACTTCTCAAAACAGAGTATGCCTCCCCGGCCCCGGCAATGTATCGTAGGCTGACCAAAGTAAGATATACAGTTTCCAAGGCCGCAACAGCAACAGCCCCATCACATTAAAAAATATCAGCGCCGCATATCGAAACGGTCGAGAGGGCCTTGCCCGGCTGGGCGGCCTTGCTCCGGGAAGTTCGCGAAGCCCACTTCCCGGAGCAAGGCCGCCCAGCCGGGCAAGGCCCCAGCGCGAGACCGTCCCGAATGCCTACCCGCACAGTGTGGCTACGAGTGGGATGGTCAAAATGGAGCAGATGATCGACAAAAACGTGCACTGCATCATGGGGCGTGCATCCTTGCCGTATTGTAGGCAGTACAGCGTACCGTTGCTGCCCACCGGCATTGCCATCTCGAGCACAAGCGTCGCGATAAACATGGGCGTCATGCCGGGCCACAAGCGCGCGACGGCAAGACATGCCACCGGCACGACAACCAGGCGAAACGCCACGGCGACATAGGCGCGCCAGTTGGTAAGCATCTCGAGCGGACGGTACTTGGCGATAGACGATCCCATGAGCAACAATGCCGCTGGAGTGGTCATGGTGCCAACAATGGAAATCGAGTCGCCCAACACGCCCCAATCGGTCCATCCGGTTAGCACGATCCCAAGCACAACAGCACTTGCAATGAGACCAGGACTCTTGCAGCAGGCGGCAATATTGCGCATCTGCTTTTTAAGGCCGCCATCCATTCCGCTAAATAACATGGCACCGACGGTAAACATAAGAAGGTTTAGGGGGATAAGCGCAATCGATGCATACAACAGTGCTTGTTTTCCCAACACCGCCGAAATAACCGGAAAACCGATAAACCCGGCATTACCGAAAAGCACGGCGAAGCGATACGAGCATTCTGTCCCTTTGGGAACGCGAAGAGCAGCGGTGACAGCAAACGCGATAACGGTCGCCACCACATACATCACAAAGGACAGACCCATGAGCGAAAACGTCTCGGCAATGCTCGGAAGCTTCACATCATCGCCCAGCGCTGACGAAAGCACCAAGCACGGTAGCGCCACCTGCAACAGCAGATGCGACAGCTCGCGCTCGAACTCCGCTTTCATAAACCCCAGCTTGGCGATACACCACCCCAACAAAATAGGCAGCGAAACCGTCAACATCTGAAGCGCCACACTCGTAAAGCTCATGCTTCCCCCTTATCTATTCCACGAGGGCCGGGGCGCCTGCTTTGTTTTGAGAAGTGGGCTTCGCGAACTTCTCAAAACAAAGCAGGCGCCCCGGCCCCGGCAATGTAATCTTGGCTGACCAAAGTTAGATGCACGGTTTTCAGGGAAGTAGCAGCCGTGTCCCCATTACATAAAAAAATAATCAGCCCCCGCATATCGAAACGGTCGAGAGAGCCGCCTCCGGGCTGGTGCCCTTCCTCGGAGAAGTTCGCGAAGCCCACTTCTCCGAGGAAGGGCACCAGCCCGGAGGCGGCCCCAGCGCGAGATCGTCCCGGATGCCTATCTACTCGTTGTCGCCCGCGGTCATCTGCGTTGCGGAGAGTGCGCCGTCGGCAGCGGTTGCAGCTGCGGCGTCGGGCCAGACCCAGTCGGTGAAGGCCGGGTGATCGTAGCCCTCATCGCACGCGAACTCAAAGGCCTCGGTGCGGAATGCCTCCCACTTATCAATCTGCTCGGCAAACTTATCGGCGTCGACCATGCGCAGCACGTCGGCGGCCAGTGTCCAGCGGTCCATGTTGTTCAGGCGCAGCATGTCGAACGGCGTTGTCGTGGAGCCTTTCTCCTCGTAGCCGTGGACGCGGAAGGCATCGTGGCCGGGGCGGTTCCAGATCAGGCGGCGAATCGTGCCGGCATAGGCGTGGAACGCGAAGAGGACGGGCTTCTCGCCGCAGCCGAACAGCTCAGCCCAGCGCTCGTCGCTGAGAGCCTGGTCGTTCTCGCAGACGTTCTGGATCTTGAGCAGATCGACCACGTTGACGAACCATACCTTGATGCCCAGCTCGCGCAGCATGTCGGTTGCAGCCAGAGCCTCGAGCGTCGGCACGTCGCCGCAGGTGGCGACCACGACATCGGCCTCGGCGAGCGAATCGGCGGTCGATGCCCACTCCCAGGTCGCAACGCCCTCGGCGAGCTCCGCCTTGGCCTCGTCGACCGTCTGGAAGGTCGGAGCAGGCTGCTTGCCGCAGAAGATGGCGTTGACGCAGTCGGTGGACTGGTAGACGCGCTCGGCAACGGCAAGGGCCATGTTGGCGTCGGCCGGATAGTAGGCATTCACGATGTGCGTGTCGTTGGCCTTGTTGAGCAGCAGGTCGATAAAGCCGGGGTCCTGGTGCGAGAAGCCGTTGTGGTCCTGACGCCAGACGTGGCTCGACAGCAAAATGTTAAGGCCGCTGATGGGGGCACGCCACGGAATCTCGCGCTTGGTAGCCTCGAGCCACTTGCAGTGCTGGTTGACCATGGAGTCGACCACATGGACAAAGCTCTCGTAGGAGCTCCACACGCCGGAGCGGCCGGTGAGCACGTAGGCCTCGAGGAAGCCCTCGCACTGGTGCTCGGACAGCTGCTCGACGACCTTACCGGAGCCTGCCAGCAGCTCGTCGTTGGCCTCGTCCTCGTAGAAGCCGGCGTCCCACTGCTTCTTGGTCACCTTGTAGGCAGCCTGCAGGCGGTTGGACGCGGTCTCGTCGGGACCGAAGATGCGGAAGTCATCCATGTTCTTGGCCAGAACGTCGGCAGTGTACTCACCAAAGACGCGGGCGGCCTCGGTGGAGCCCCAGCCATGGCCCTTCTCGGCAACGGGGATCTCATGGGCGTGGATATCGGGCAGCTCGAGCTCGCGACGGACCTTGCCGCCGTTCGCGTTGGGGTTGGCGCCAATGCGCAGCTCGCCGGTCGGCATAAAGGCCGTCACCTCGGGGCGCACCTGGCCCTCGGGCGTAAAGAGTTCCTCGGGCTTGTAGGAGCGCAGCCACTCGCGCAGCACGCGGAAGTGCTCGTGGGTGTCCTTGGCACTCGCCAGCGGCACCTGATGCGCGCGCCAGGAGTCCTCGGTCTTCTTGCCATCGATGTGCTTGGGACAAGTCCAGCCCTTGGGCGTACGGAACACGATCATGGGATAGGCCGGGCGAACCACGGTCTCGCCCGCGGCGGCCTGGGCCATAGCGGTGGCCTTGATATCGCAGATCTCATCGAAGACCTGCTCGAACAGGGCGGCAAAACGCGCATGAATGCTTGCATGACTCTCATCGTCAAAGCCCGCGACAAAGAAGTGCGGCTTATAGCCCATGCCCTCAAAGAACTTGGTGAGCTCCTCGTCGGACACACGGGCGAGGATGGTGGGGTTGGCGATCTTGTAGCCGTTGAGGTGCAGGATCGGCAGGACGATACCGTCGGTTGCCGGGTTCACGAGTTTGTTGGACTGCCAAGAAGTCGCAAGCGGACCGGTCTCGGACTCGCCGTCGCCCACCACGGCCACGGCCAGCAGGCTCGGGTTGTCCATGACGGCGCCGTAGGCGTGGCTGAGCGTGTAGCCGAGCTCGCCGCCCTCGTGGATGGAGCCAGGCGTCTCGGGCGCAAAGTGGCTCGGGATGCCACCGGGGTAGGAAAACTGGCGGAAGAACTTCTGCAGGCCGGCCTCGTCATTGGTGATGTCGGGGCGGATCTCACGGTAGGTGCCATCGAGCAGCGACTGGGCGGTGCCGGCAGGACCACCGTGGCCCGGGCCCATCAGGAAAATGACGTTCTGGTTGTGGTCGGCAATAAGGCGGTTGACGTGGCCGAACAGAAAGTTGATGCCGGGCGTGGTGCCCCAGTGACCGACCAGGCGGTGCTTAACGTCCGGGCGACCAAAGTCGCGCACCTCACCGGTTTTCTCATCGACAAAGTCGGTGCGCATCAGCGGGTTGGAGCGAAGGTAGATCTGGCCGACGGACAGGTAATTCGATGCGCGCCAATACAGATCGACGCCCTCGAGCTCGGAAGCCGGCACCTCGTGTCCCAGCTTTTGCCATGGCGTTCCCAGAGTTTTAGCCATTGTTTATGTCCCTTCGCTGCATGGTCACCCTCCGATATGGCGACCTTTCGTTGGGACAAGTATATTTGCTAAAACGTTTTATCAGTATGAAAAAACGTTTTATCATTCAGGTTCGCCATTAGCCTGACAAAACCAGACATTGACCTGCGACATTATTTGTCACAAGTTCTTCATATTCCTGATATACAAATCGATAAACGCGTTTAGTTGTGTTTTGTAACCTTGAGCACGCTGCCCTTGACGATAAGCGCCGGCTCCAGAACGACCTCTTCGGCACGCCTGCCGCCCCTGCCGGCAAGACGCTTGGACATACAGCTAAAAGCATGCTCCGCGAGGACACCCGGATCCTGTTCGATCGCGGTCAGTGCCGGCTCAAAGAGAACGTCGGCAGCCGAGTTGTCATAGCTCACCACCGAGATATCGCCCGGAATGCTCTTCCCCATCTCGTGCAGGCGCTTGAGCAAACCGAGGGCAATGTTGTCCGAGCTTGCGAACACGGCGGTGGCATCGGTTGCGAGCACCGCCTCCGAGGCCTCGTAGGCACTCGGGATGTAGTACTCGCTCTCAAACTCCAAACGCGCATCGATCGGCAGGCCGACCTCGCGCAGCGCACGCTCGTAGCCGGCAAGACGTTTGCGACCCGTATTGGAACGGCGAGCATTAACCAAGCAGGCAATGCGACGGTGACCCTGCTCGATCAGATGGCGGGTAGCCATATAGCCACCCATCTCGTGGTCGAACATCACCTTATCGCACTCGAGTCCCTCAATGGCACGGTCGACCATTACCGCCGGGATGGGCAGATGGCTGACTTCTTCGCGCAGGGCGCGGTCGTCGGAGAACTCGTCACCCACCACCAGAAAGACGCCGTCGACGCCGCGCGTCACCAGCTGGCGCAGGAGCTCCAGATCGTCCTCGGCGCTTCCGCCCGAGCTGGTAATAAAGAGCGCGTAGCCGTCCTCACGGCAGCGCTTTTCCAGGCTGCCGGCGAGCGAGGCAAAAAATCGGCTCTCGATGTTGGGAACGATAAGGCCCAGCGTGCGCGACTCGCGCATGACCAGGCTACGCGCAATCTGGTTAGGAACATAGTGGTTGCGCGCCGCGACCTCCTTGATGAGCTTGCGGTTTTCTTCCGAGATGCGACAGGGCCGATTATTGAGAACAAGCGAGACCGACGAGGGGGAAAGCCCCACCTCCTGGGCAATCTGCTTGAGAGTAACTTTGTTGCCCATCTCGCTCCTTCCGAGTATTCGCGCAATCTCTTGAAAGTATAGCGACCGTCCCTCTACCTCGATGATAAACACTTTACCAATCCGGTAGACGGCTGTTTTATCGCCGTGATTGGTGCAAAGTAACCTGGCCCCTTTGCACCATGTGATGCATTGGGGTCAGGTTACTTTGCACCAAATCCATCCGGGTGGGGTATATTGCATTCGATTGATGAAAACGACCACCATAAGGCGGATATTCGTATGCACGAGAATGACTTTTTTAACGAGGACCTGCTCTGCGCGCTCGCCGGTGTCGCCGGCGAGGACAACGTGTTGATGAGCGAGCCCATGCGCGAGCACACCACGTTTAAGATCGGCGGCCCGGCCGACGTCTTTGTCACGCCCGACACCGAGCAGGGCCTCGTCGCCACGCTTGACACCTGTTATCGCTGCGACCTGCCCCTCACCATCGTGGGCAACGGCTCCGACCTACTCGTCGGCGACAAGGGCATCCGCGGCGTCGTCGTGGCGTTGGGCGAGGGCCTCTCCGACATTACGGTCAACGGCACGCACGTCACGGCAGCAGCCGGCGCCTTGCTTTCCGATGTCGCCGCGACGGCAGCCGAGGCCGGCCTCACCGGCATGGAGCCCATCTCGGGCATCCCCGGATCGGTCGGCGGCGCCTGTTATATGAACGCCGGCGCCTATGGCGCCTGCATGGCCGATGTGCTGGAGTCTGTGCGCGTCTACAAGCCCGCCCGCATGCTCGACGACGGCACCCGCGGCAGCGGCAACATTATTGAGTTCGATGTCGATGAGCTCAACCTGGGCTATCGCAAGAGCCGCATTGCCGACGACGGTTTCGTCGTGCTTTCGGCCACTTTCAATCTCGCCCCGGGCAACGCCGCGATGATCAAGGCCGACATGGACGACTACCACCAGCGCCGCGAGGACAAGCAGCCGCTCGACATGCCGAGTGCCGGCTCCACCTTCAAGCGCCCCGAGGGCTACTTTGCCGGCAAGCTCATCATGGACGCCGGCCTGCGAGGACACGCCATCGGCGGCGCGCAGGTGAGCGAAAAGCACTGCGGCTTCATCGTCAACGCCGACCACGCCACCGCCGCCGATGTCGACGAACTCATCCGCCACATCCAAACAACCGTCAAAGACCAATTCGACGTAGACCTAGAACCCGAAGTCCACCGAGTAGGCGAATTCCTCTAATAAAAAAGAAGGCCCCGAAAGGGGGCTTCGCCATCTTTATATCAGGCAACCAGTCCGGTGTGTCGCGCTTTGAACCCGAAAGGTCCGGGACTGCGGGCGAGGCATAAGGTTGGTCGCGAGTTCCGCACGCAAAGAAGGCCACTTAATGTGGCCTTCGTCTTGCGCAGGACTGTAGAGCAGGCAACCTTATGCCTCGCCCGCAGTCCCGGACCAACCAGCTTCAAGCCGCAGTTACGACAGCGCAATACCGCCAAGCCAGCCCCAACGCACGCCCGACCCAGTGCCATAGAAGCTAATAAACGAATCAAGCGACTTAGACGTAATGGCGCCCTCGTTGCTCATTACGATGCCGCCGCCAACGTAGATACCCACATGACCGTAGATAAGGCCCGGAGCACCCGTGCCGCTGTGCGAGGAATCGGCCACGATCATGCCCACCTGCAGCGCCGAGCGGTCGGAGCTATAGCACCAGGCGTTGAACATGTCACACGCGTTGCCGCCAAAATAGCCCACGCCGGCATTGCGGAAGACATTGGTAACCCACGCCGCGCACCAGTTCTGACCCGGCGAAGGCGTGGAGTAGCACGCGTTGACGACGGCCTGCTGCTTGCCCGAGCCGGCATTCTGCTGCGGAGTTCCGGGCGCATACGATCCACCGCCCGAGCTCGAACCACCCGAGTAGGAATTGTTCTTGTTCGCGGCGGCCGCGGCAGCGGCGGCCTTCCTAGCGGCCTCCTCGGCCTGGGCGGCAGCGAGAATCTCGGAATCGCGCTGAGCCATGAGCTCCTTGACGTCGTCGGAAAGACCGTTCAGCACGGTCTGGACTTCTTGCTGCTTGGCCTGCATATCCTGCATCTGAGCCGTCTGCTGGTCCTTGAGTTTCTCCAGGTTGGCCTTTTGTGCTTCGAGCTCGGTCTTCTGCGCGTCGAGCTCAGCCTGAATCGTCTGGATATCCTCGATGGCATCGCGGTCGCTCTTGTTGATCTTCTCAACGTAATGCGCGTTGGCGACGAGTTCCTCAAACGAGCCAGAGGCCAGCAGCAGCGACAGGATGTTCGTACCGCCGGACTTGTAGCTGGCGGCCACGCGATCGGAAAGGTCGTTGCGCTTCTTCTTGAGCTCGGCCTTCTTTTCATCGATCTGGGCCTGCGTGTCGTCAATCTTGCCCTGGACATTCTCGATGTCGTTGAGGGTCTGGGCATTCTTGTTGGCGAGCGCCGCGTACTCATTGGCAATGCTGTCGAGCTGAGCCTGGACCTCGTCGAGCTGGGCCTGGGCGGCATTCAGTTTGTCGGTGGTTTCTTGACTGGCCTCAGCCGCATGGGCGCGGGCGGGCAGGCCAAAAAGAACAGCCGCAGAAGCGGCGCCGAAAAGAGCCTTAAGGGCAGTGCGGCGCGAAAGCTCCTGCGTAAAGATGGAATCGTTGTTTGGTGACATATGTACTCCGTTACATGCTTATTTATATGTCGCTCAACTCAAACATATTAACGCACATCGCGCTTGTCCCAACTATTTCCACGAACGGCTGGAAAAGCATGGTCAGCGGCTCGCAAATACGTCCCACACCAAAGGTAAGGATTATGCAAATAACACCCTATGAGTACGTTAACATCAATCCTCTGGTTTTCCTGCCCCGCGTGTTTTGGGCGCCCCCAGCTGCGCTATACTCCCCTCAAGAAGTGTTCCTGATTCGATAGGAGACTACATGTCCAAAGCACTCGACCCCAAAGACACCTGCGTCCTCGTTACCGGCGGCGCCGGCTTTATCGGCTCGCACACCGTCGTTCAGCTGCTCGAGGGTGGCTACCAGGTTGTCGTCGTCGATGACCTCTCCAACTCCAGCGCCGTTGCCATCGACCGCGTCAAGACCATCGTGGGCGACGAGGCCGCCAAGAACCTCACCTTCTACGAGGCCAACGTGCTCGACCGCGATGCGATGAACAAGATCTTCGATACCCACCAGATCGACCGCGTCATCCACTTCGCCGGCTTTAAGGCCGTTGGCGAGTCGGTGAGCAAGCCCGTCGAGTACTACCACAACAATATCGAGAACACCCTGGTGCTCATCGATGTCATGCGCAACCACGGCTGTAAGTCCATCATCTTCTCGAGCTCTTCGACCGTCTACGGCGATCCGGACAATCCGCCCGTCACCGAGGAAGACCCCAAGAAGCCCGCGACCAACCCCTATGGTTGGACCAAGTGGATGATTGAGCAGATCCTCATGGACGTCCACACCGCCGACCCCGAGTGGGACGTCGTGCTGCTCCGTTATTTCAATCCCATCGGTGCCCATCCGTCGGGCCTGATCGGCGAGGACCCCAAGGGCATCCCCAACAACCTGGTGCCCTACGTCGCCCAGGTCGCCGTCGGTAAGCTCGAGGCCGTTCAGGTCTTTGGCAACGACTACCCCACCCCCGACGGCACCGGCGTGCGCGACTACATCCACGTGTGCGACCTGGCATCCGGTCACGTTGCCGCCCTCAACTGGATGAACGGCAAGACCGGCGTCGAGATCTTTAACCTGGGCACCGGCACCGGCACCTCGGTACTCGAGGTCGTCGCCGCCTTCTCCAAGGCCTGCGGCAAGGAGCTGCCCTACGTGATTCGCGAGCGCCGTGCCGGCGATATCGCCGCCAACTGGTGCGATGCCTCCAAGGCCGAACGCATGATGGGCTGGAAGGCCCAGTACGACATCGCGGACATGTGCCGCGACAGCTGGAATTGGCAGAGCCATAACCCCAACGGCTTCGCCGACGCCGAGTAGCCACTCCCCCGTGCTAGGTTTTGTGGCATGCCTCAAAACCTAGCACGCGACATGCTCGGCACATGCCGCTTCCTGCATGGGTAGATTTCTAGACATGTCCCAAAAATCTACTGGCCCCGGCCTCCAATGTGAGGTCGGGGCTTTTTAGGAACTCGTTCTCGAGCTCGAGCTCGCGCATGCACTTGCGGCCGCCGCGACCGGGTGGTTGGTCAGCTCCTTCTTCCTGACCGTCACCCATCTTCCCAGGGTCTTCTCGTTGATGCCGAGGTCGGCTGCCACTTGGGCGATGGGCTTCCCCGACGCGGCGGCGAAGTCTGCGGCCTCGGCGCGGTACCCCGCTGTGTAGGAGGGCCCGTCTGCCATGACTGACACTCCTTTCTTTTTGGCGCTGAAACGATTATCGCCGCTCAACGCCATTCCTCTAAGTCAAGTGTCCTTGAATACGATACAGTTCAAATGGACGAGGAGAATCTGGCGCTCCTCTCGATGAGCCCGGAGAGGTCCCTGGTCGTCACCTTCCCCCGCGCGAACGCGAAGCGGACGGCGGCGAGCCATGTCCTCACCGCGCGTTCCATTTAGGGAGTCCTCGAGAAGTCGATCTCTCTGTGCGATAATCGAGCTATTGAGTCTCGCGAGTTTAGAGCTGGTGATATGCATTGAAAATCAAGATGAAAAACATCGGCAGGGTCGCTGAGGCCGATATCGAGATTAATGGTATTGCCGTGATCGCCGGGGAGAACGGGACGGGGAAAAGCACGGTTGGAAAAGCGCTTTATGCGGCCTTCAACAGCATGTCCGATTCGGAGAACAAAATCGACCGCATGAGGCGCAATAGTGTTGAGCGCGCCATCAGGAAGGCATATGTGGGAAGCCCTCTCGACTCCACGTCTCGCCACAGGCGAACTGCTGGAAGAATGAATAGTTTCATCGACAGGGTTTTTTCGGGCGAGTGCACGAGGGACGAGCTTATTGATGAGATAAAGGAGTATTACGGGGAGGAGATCTCCCGTGAGATCGAATCCGATTTCACGAATGGCGTAGCAGGAGTTGCCGATCAGATTATCGAGATCATGGATATCTCCGATGATGAGGTATTTCGTGCGATTGCGACAAACAGGTTCCGAAGCGAGTTCAACGGCCAGATCAATTCGGTTTTCGGCGAAGAGCCCGGGAAGGTCGAACTCCAGATAAAGGACGCATCTACGGTTTTCTCGGTTGCAAGTGACGAGGTGGCGGAGGTGCACGATAGGAGGGTTTTGCGATTCAGGGCGCATTATCTGGACGACCCGTTCCTGATCGATTCTCTCGGAGGACCCTACGGCCCCGCTTTTCGGTTCAAGCCCCTCCTTGGACACCAGGAGGAGCTGCGGCAAGATTTGATTCAGGCGACCATCCGTAACGATGACAGCGAGTCCTCGCTGTTCGAAGAGATCGCGAAGGAGCGACACCTGAAGGTTCTCATGGACAAGGTTTCCTCCTTATGTCCGGGGCATTTCGAGAGGAGCGAAAGTCGCGGTCACCTTACGTATCTCGAAGAGGGCTTCGCTCGGGGGTTGGAGCCTGGGAACCTTTCTGCTGGCTTGAAGACGTTCGCCATCATGAAGGTGCTCTTGAAGTCCGGCGCGCTAGATGCCGGAGGGACTATTATCCTCGATGAACCCGAGATTCATCTTCATCCTGCATGGCAGCTGGCCTTCGCCGAGATAATCGTGCTGCTCCAGAAAGAGCTCGGGATGCACGTCTTAATGAGCACCCATAGTCCATATTTCCTGAATGCGATCGAAGTGTATTCTAAGAAGCACGCTGTTGATGGATTGTGCTCATATTATCTTGCGGAGACCTGCACTGATGGACGCTCTCGCTTTGCCGATATAACCGGCTCGACTGAGGTCGCCTACGAGAAGCTGGCGGCTCCTTTTGATACGCTTGAGAGGGAGGAGTACGGCCTTGAGTAGCGACCTGTGCGCCTCCTGCCCTCATCCGAACTCTCCCGCGGTGCCAGATGGCAGCGATGGTTGCTCCCGTTGCAGGACCTGTATCCTAAGGGACTGCACGTCGACCATCTCCAAAACATCCAGAGACGGGAGCGTCTCTCTTGTGGATGACGATTTGCCTGTTGTCAATTTTGACTCTGTTAAAGAATGCTACTGCAAGAAGGTCAATAGGTGGATGCAACTCCCGCGCTCCGCCGATGCGCTGTATTGCGATCGGGAAACGTTATATCTAGTCGAATTTAAAAACGGCAGTCTGAAGGAGACGCTGGGGAAGAGGCTCAATCCCAAGGATGACGAAGAGCTTGGTATCAATCTTGGCCAAAGGGACGCCCTCATCGAGAAGTGCAAGGACAGCGTTTTGATCTGCTCGGACCTGTGGGGAAAGAGGACGAGATGGTTTCGCGAGCACTGCGTCTTTGTTTTGGTATACAACGAGGACAAGAACAAGACCGCGTTGAAGCGGGTTGCCAGCTCGATTAGGAAAAAAGCGCGTTTTGGGCTTCCTGACAAATTGAAAGGTTTTTGCGTGAAGGATGTCTTGACGCTAACCGAAAAGGAGTTTTCGACATCGCTCCTTTCAACTTGGCGAGACGCAGAAGAAATCGCGGAGGTCGACGCGTAGGAGACCGAAAAGCATCCGGTGGCTATTTGCTCCCGATATCGATCGTTCGTCTGCAGTCGGTTTTCTTTCCGCTGCGCCCGCCAGTTTGCGATGAGTCGCGCACCGTGTGAAGCTCAACACGGATGAAATACAAATATAATCCCCCCTTGCACTGTGTTGATAAATATTGCTCGTCGAACTCATCTGAACTGGGCTTTCTTGCATAGAACTGCCTGAACCTGAGCGTTTTCGGGTATCGCATTGCCCGATCGAGCACCATCGCGACCTTCTCAAGCTTGTCCTCGGGCGGACTCATAGCCACAGCCCCGCATGCCGTCCCGGTTGGAGCCGGGATGAGCCCTCAGGAAGCACTGCATGAAGTAGCGCATCCGGTTCACGGGCCCCAGCGGGTTCTGGCCGTCGGGAACGCCCTTGAGCAGCTTCGCGTTGTAGTGCTGGCTCTTCAGTGACAGATTGTTGACGGGAGCCGTGTGGCGCCCGGCTCCATGTCGTGGATGAGCGCGGAGCCGGGCGCCACACGGCTCCCGAACGTCGCCAAGGTCTTCGCCCTGCTTGTCTTGCCAAGGCCCTCCCGGATGAAGATTGAATTGCCTGGCTCATCGCAGCCGAGCGCGACACGGCCTCTACCCGAGACCATCATCTCTACACATAGCCCATCATTCGACAAGAACGCGCAGTTTGTCCTGCATAGGCGCATGGTGTCCCCCTCCGCCGCAAGAGGTGAGCAAAAGAGAGGCTCCCCTCGCCACTACCGGACAAAGGGACCTCTCTGGGGAAACACGCTATAAAACCTTCTTGCCGGGCGGTCGAGTACAGCACCGACGGCGTACCCGTGGAGACCTACCCAGAGCCCACGCCATTTCAAGTTTCTTGGTCTTCAACGCCACAATCCGATAATCATCCAGCCGTCGAAATGACCTCGTCACAGGCGGCAAGCATCTCCTCGTCATGAGTGACAACGATTACAATATGGTCTCTCTTAATTTCATGAAGCAATTTGATCAGCGCGCCTCGACTCTTCGCATCAAGTGCTGAGGTCGGTTCATCAAAAAGCATAACGTCCGGCGATTTCAACAGCTGTCTCACAATTGCAATCTTTTGCTTCTCGCCGCCGGACACCCCTCCTTTCCCGCCGTCAAGCATCGCCGTTGCCCCGTTCTCCACAGAAGCAACCATTTCGTCTAGCCCCAATATGACAAGCATCCGATTCAGCTTATCCATCTCGTAATCATCAGAAAGCAGCGTAAGATTATCGAGAATCGTCCCCTCAACGATAGGGGGTTCTTGCTCCGTAATGCTGACTCGACACCGCCGCAATGCATATCGATCGATGCAACGCTGTGACACCCCGTTGTAGCGAACGGCCCCTTCTGTGTCATCTGGATATAGCCCCAATATCACTGACAGCAGCGAGCTCTTCCCCGAACCATTCGGCCCCGAGATTCCATATAGCCGACCCCTGGAAAACGCGAGCCCCTCAATGCTTAACGCGACCCTTTCCGCCCCTGGATAACGTAGCTTGATGTTCTCTAGACGGATTTCCTCAATCGGACCAAGCGCCAATTTGCCATTCGCTTCCACCGGGACATCCCAAATTCTTTTCAGCCGCTCATAGCATACGCGATTAGTCTGGTAATCCCTTCCCCAGCCCAACAAATACTGTACCGCTGAGCTTAAGTTCGAATAATATCCAACAGCAGTCACGAGAAAACCAGGCAACAGTCTCCCGCCCATCACTTCAACCGCGCCCACAGCAAGAAGACATCCTTGAGCGGCGGAAGCGACCAACGCGTTGCCAAAGGTAAATCTAGACCCTACTTCCTGATTTGCTCTCATCGTTGGATAGAGCCCATTAAAAGCTTCGACCAGTACAGCGCGGGACCTATCGAACAAAGCATGTTTGCGGATGAAATCAACTTTCTCCAACTGATCTTGTAGACAGGAAAAAAACCTCGCGCTCTGCTCTTGTACGTCAAAACTTCTCTCAAACAGCCTTGCGCGTGAAACCGCATAAAAAGCGGCACTCGCTGCCGCAAGAACAAGGCAGACCACACTCAACTTGATATTCAGGCTACCGAGAACAAACAGGGCGGACAAAAGGGTGATAACGTTGCTTGAAACCCCCACAACCGAGTTGATTACGAAGATGACAAGGTCATTAGCGTCGTGATTGATTTGCTGGTTATAATACGACGCGTTGAAGCCCTCGAAGAATGCCTGGGGAAGGTGCTTCACGTGCTCAAGCGTATCCGCATTTAAGCCGAACCCCGCATGCGACTGAAGGTTGATGTACAGCATCTCTGAGCAATACACTAGTCCCGCTCGAACCGCTTGGACCGCAACCAAAATAAGGCAACAAACGAGAACGGCGGCAAGATCGGCGCTGGCCGGCATCGCCAATCGGTTTACCACTATGCCGGTAAGAAAGGGACCCGCAAGCGCAAGCAGCCCGACCAAAACTGTTACGACAAGATAGGCGTAGAATCGACCGCCCAGTATATATTTTCTACAGAGATTAAGCATCAGCCTCATTTTGCCCCGCACCCCGTTTTGCCGTATTCATCATCTGGGAGAGCAGCATTTTTTGCTCGGCATCATACCGGAAGGAAACGCAACGTTTCCCCTCACCGTTTAAGGCGTGGTTGGGGCACCCTCCCATGCACATGGGAAAAGCAAAGCACTCTTGGCATTCCGGGTCATCCGGCTCATATGCCATCCAGTTAATCATGTTCTTGCTCAACATTGGCGGCTCGAAAATAGTTCCGACCCTCCGCTCCTTCATTCCAATGTCATCCCAGCACTTATACAAATCTCCGACGGGATCAACCACGTACGAGTTGATTCCAACGGCGCAACATATCCCGAAATTCGTCCCACCAAAAGGTTGAACTTTGAAGCCCCGCGCAATTGCCCTTTTATAAAACTCAGTCTCCTCATACGAGAACTCTTTTACAGTAAAGCAGTGGCTGTCGTTCGCACATACCTGATTGATATCGTCAACAGGGGCTAAATAGAAGTGAACCTTATTCATCAGGCCATTTAGCTCGAGATAATCCAATAGCTCTTGAGCGGCCTCGATGTTGGTCTTGTCGACGTTGCTCCTTATCGAAATATCGATGATGTCGGCACACTCTTTGACGTTCTTGAGAATACGTTCGTATGTAGGGCTTCCGTCGTGAAGAATCCTTCTCGAATCGTGATCCGACTTCGATCCATCTATAGTCACTTGCGCGCTCGTCACACCACATGCCGCGAGCCTCCTTGCAACATCAGGCGTCAGCAGATAGCCATTTGTCACTATCGATGCGGAATATTCACACGTTGGCCCCACGACATCTTTCAGATCCGACGTAATCCGTTCGATCATCTTCATTCCGAGCAGAGGCTCGCCGCCGTACCATCCAACTGAGAGACTTGCGATACCAGGATAGTAATCTTTCACGAACTTGGAGAGCTGTGTCAAAACCTCCTCGCCCATCGTCGTGTACGCCTGTCCCTTTTCATAGCAGTAGGGACAGCAAAAGTTGCAAGCCATCGTTGGCGCAATGGTAAGGGACAGAGCAGTATTCGCAAAGCGCGCGGCGCGACTTTGCAACCTGATCTCCCCAAGCTCGTCCCTCTCCTCATTGACTAGGATGCCTCCCCTTATCAGCTCCGCGACAAGATCATCGGCATCCCGAACGTCCCCTTCTTGAATCCTTTTGAATTTCTGCGCGTATTCCGGATTTAACTACAGGATGCCGCCGGTTCGCGCATTCATGATAAGAAGACTTCCGTTATGTTCATGCACCACATTAAATTGCGACAGTTTCACTTCGCACCATCTCCATTTCCAACCAAATCCATATCGACCCTCAGACGCTGCGCATACGCCAGCGCACTACCTTCTTCGATAAAAACTGCACGAAAGCAGCAATAGACATGCGAGCGACACGATGACCGCATGGCCGCATGCAGCCATCAGGACCGTCCCGCCGGCAGCCCCGCACGCCCTCATCCAATAAGCCATGTGAACCGGGGGTAAAACGGTTGGGAAACTCATCGCGATAACAAGGCCCGCGAACGTTGCGACCAGCAAGGCTCCCGACACAAGAGATCTGATCCTGAACACCTCATATGCAACCGCAACCATCAGCGTATAAGCGGCGTCTATAACGATATTCGACAGGAGTGCCGAGGTCACATTACCAACCGTAAGGCTGTCTAGACCGCTTCCGGAGCACACGGCAAAGACCGCAGCGACACCGAGAGTAAACACGATGTAGGGGCACAGCGTATACACTTCGCAAGCCAATGTCTTTGCCGCAAACAGCTGCCAGCTGCGGAAGCCCCGAGCAATCGAAACTCCCCTTGCCGACACGCTCGTCGCATCACCGAATAGCGTCCCCGCCACAACAACAGAGACGATTGGGAAGAACACCGTATGCGCCATGGAGACGACACTTAGCCAGGAAGAGATACCCGTTGGCCCAACCCCTATCGAGAAAAGATAGCCCGGATCGGCGGAAAAGCCAAAGAACTGGCCCTCTCCCCCTGCGGAGACCCATGCGCCGGACCCGGCAAACACATAAATCCCCGCGATGCCCAAATACATCAGCGCTATTATCACGGCGAGTTTCATTCTCCTTGCGCGGAACAGTTCCGCCCTGACCGACATCCCAAGATTCATCGAACCGCCGTCCTTACAAATAG
The DNA here is from genome assembly GCA_905215135.1 of uncultured bacterium. GTDB lineage: Bacteria > Actinomycetota > Coriobacteriia > Coriobacteriales > Coriobacteriaceae > Collinsella. Next base: position 32,149 of record CAJMOX010000002.1, on the reverse strand, counting down.
CGAGACGAGCGCAACTCCAACCGACACAAGCACAGTGCCGCCCGCATACAGCAAAACCTGAATTACACCAACATTCTGCATACTCAGGGAACACAGGTTCATCAGGTAATACACGGGCGAGAGCATGAGCAGCAAGCTGGGCTGACCGCTTCCGTATGTACTTGGGAACCACACCATCACAAATGTCGAAACCGCTATTGCAACGACGCTGCTCGCCACCACACTCCTCGTGAGCAAATACAGGGCGAAGGTAGCGGCGTACATCGAAATGAGCAGCAGCGCGATCATCAGCGCAATCGATACAAATTGGGCAAACCCTGAGCACGAGGCCCCAACGTCCCATTGGGCCATCTTGGTTAAATACAGCGCAGTCGTAGAAAGAAGATACACGGCACCGACCAGAGTGCAGTTCACCAACAGCTTCGTGATCACAATCGCCGCCTGCGACACCCCTCGCGATCTCGATACGGCGTAAGCCACGGATTCAAAGTCTCTCGACGTAGCGTAAACCGCGTAGAGAATCGTCACCGGAATCCAGACCACTGTAGACGCAAAAGACGTCCGGGCAACAGAGCCCAAAACGTCCCCTGCATCCACTAGGTTTCCAATAAAACCTATAGCCCCTCCAAGCGTATACGGGTCATCACCGGCGACCATGATCAGCACCTCAGACGAAGTCGCAGCCGCAACCACATACAGCACAGCCGCAAGCGCAATCATCAGAGCGGTCGCCGGGTGCCTGGCGAGCAACCATGCCTCGCTCCGAAAAGCTGAGATGAACTCGCGTTTCATCACAGCTCGCTCTCTCGACCGATGAGCTCCGAATAAAACTCCTCAAGGCTCTTCCTATGAGAATACGCCTCCGCAACCCTCACACCTGCGGTCGAGAGCGCTTCGATTGCAATGCCCCGCCCTTCCTTTTTCTCCTCATAGCGCATAAGGACGCTGCCGTCCGGCAGAAAAGAATGTGAGGTCTCATCTCCGAGAACCGATCTCGTTCGCTCCAGATCGTCCACATGCAACACGAAACCACCGCGGCATGACTTTTCCAGCTGAGGTGCGGTCATCCTTCGAATGAGGCGACCATGACTTATGAAGAGGTAATCAGTTGCCAGCTTGTGCATCTCCTCAAGATTGTGGCTGGATACGAGAATCGTTTTACCTTGATCTTTGTTAAGATGCGTAAGGATTTTTCTTACTTCGACTATCCCCATCGGATCCAGGCCGTTTGTCGGCTCGTCCAGGATCAACAGCTCCGGATCGCCCAGCAACGCTATGGCCAGATCGAGACGCCTCCTCATTCCCATTGAGAAGTTCTTCACTTTCTTCCCGCCGGCCTCCCCCAAACCGACGGTTGATAACACACCGTCGATGGAACGATCGGTGGGAAGCCCCCACTCAATACAGCGAACGACCAAGTTGTCTCGCGCGGTCAGATTAGGATACGAAGCATTGAGGTCGGGCATATAACCCAGCCTTTCCCTGCAGCTCCGTATTTCACGTCTCCCGGTTTGCCCAAACATCGAGATCGTTCCTGACGATGGCTCCGAAAGCCCCGTGATCAATCGAATTAACGTGCTCTTGCCGGCACCATTCTCCCCAATGAGTGCACACAGCTCGCCTTCCATTAAAGAGAACGAGACTGATTTAACCGCTTCAAACCCGCCATATCTCTTGGATATGGCACGCAATTCAACTGGGACTTCCCGCATGGACGACATCCTCCCCGTCAATAAAAAGGGACGACATGGCAATTGTGCGGGGTTATAGGTAACGTCGGTTCGCCCCCCATATTGCAATGCCACATCGCCCCTCAGGCGCTGCTGGCCAAAATATCTTTGAACAGTCTGTGCACGCCGTACGGCGTGCACTATCCGCTAAAAGCGGATAGTGCACTCCTGTGAAGAACACTTGGTGCTGCAGCTGCCGTGCGCGTAAAAGAAGCAATTGCTGCACATGGGCTCAGCCCCGGCTGACGGCTCGGTAATCCATTCCATTTCATTCCCCTCCTTTCGCGGTAGAAAGCCAGTTCATCTCTGCCCCCTAGAAACGGAACGTGCAGGACTGATTGGGGCACCTCTTCGTGCATCCCCCGTGCGCGTAGAAGAAGCAGTTGCCGCACGCGGGTGCAACGCCTTCCTCCGGCTCGTTAATCCAATCCATCTCTCCCTCCTTTCCTTGCATACCGAATTGATAATGTTATTCTAATTCGATATGTATCATATTTCAATATAAGCTTATTTATATATTACACAAGGTAAGCACCCCCCTGCATCCAGCACAGGAAATGACTCTCTCGTTCCCCAGTGACGCGGCGAGAAATACAGGCCACTGCAGGACGTTGAATGAACAGCCCGTGAAAACCGTTGTTTTCACGGGCTGCACCTGCTCAATACTTTTTTATTCTCCAGCCTCAGTCGTCTCTAAGATCGACCACGTAAACATGATCTGACTCCAGGACCGGGTCATCACCCGTCGCGGTCGCCCTGCTCAGCGCGTTGCGGGCGCGCCGCGTCGCCAGTTCCTCAAGTTCTCTTTCGTTGACGCGCTTAATAAGATCGCCAGGCTGGCAATCAAGCTCTACGCAAATATCCAGCAATGTCTTTAACCTAATTGCCTTCACCTTGCCATTTCGTATTTTTGAGATACTTGCCGGTGTGTGCCCGGTCGCCCGAATGATATCCGTACTCGTCTTTCCGCGTCGAAGCAATAAGCTTTCAAGCTCAATAATCAGATAGTCCATGCCGCCCCTCACACCAAATCCTCGGTCTGGTCTTGAAGCAGAGCTCCGTAGCGCCATATCGCAGAAATCGAGAAGCAGCAAACGGCCCCCAGCACAGCACCAATATCTATGGGCAGGGCCAGGTTTTCAAACATCGAATAGGCGTTCCCCAGCAAGTCGAAGGGGCCAATCACTATCGAAAGAAACCCCGGAGAAAACAAGAGGTCACCTATTGCCGCTGCAACAAACAGCCACCCGATAATCGAGATTCTTCGAGCATGCGAAAGGGTAAAGGGCGATTCGCCATGAGCCATGTCCATGCTGATTCCCCGCAGGGTCCATGTGGCCCCTCCGGAAATCAGAAGATACATCAAAGGAACCACTACGGAAACCGTCTTTGATGGATCATATAGGTTTCCTTGAGCAGCCATAAGCCCAATGGAAATAACCACCACCACCGAACAGCAACACACCGCTATAAACAGCGCCGTAAACAGAATCCCAAGCCTTCTTCCGAGAGTCATCATCTTCTGGATGGACTTATCGATCTTCTGGGCGCTATTCACCACAGCTCCTCCTAAAGCAATCAGAGGTCTTCTTACTTACTGTTTTTCCTACATTGTAACGAACTCGATAAGAAGAGGGTCGCTTCACGCCGCGCAATCCCGAACTCCAAGCGTTTCTCATCAGCATTGCCCATCTTTCGAGTCGAAATTCAAATCCAGTTTCTTATCGCATGCTGAAATCAACCCGAACTGGATGTGACTGGAAAACAGCGCGCTGCGTCGGTCGCGCTTTCCCGAGCGACTCTGGCACAACAGACGATATGAGTTGAACATTGGGGCCTCTCCCCTTGCAGCTCTCTCGTGGGTCGGGCGACAATGGTCGTACCATCAACCGCGGCCGCGCGCTGCGGGCCCTCGGCCTCGGCTGCGTCGTCGGGGCGGTCCCGAAGATGCACCGGCCCGCGGCCGACCGCGGCCGCAAGAACGACCGCCGCGACGCCGAGTGGCTGGCACGCATGCTGGCGCGCCGCAACGTCGTCGAGGTGTGGGTCCCCGACGAGCGCCCTCGAGGACGCGCGCGACGACCTGCAACACGCCAAGCAGCGGATGTCGAAGTTCCTGCTGCGCCACGGCCTCGTCTTCGACGAGACGACGCCGGCCGGCAGGCGCAGGGGCGCCTGGACGGGGGCCTACTGGGACTGGACGGAGTCCCTCTCCTTCGACGAGCCCGACGACGCCGCGGCCTACGAGCACTACATGGACGGAAATGACCTGGTAGAGAACCCTCGCACCGTCTACGTCGCAGGGGACGTAGACGAACTCGTCGAGCACGAGCAGCCTCGCGGGCGACACGTCGTTCAACAGTTTCGACAGCGTTCCCTTGCGCTTCGCGTTGCCGAGCTCGAGAACCAGCTGCGCGGTCTGCCAGAACCTGACCGACATGTCCGCGGCGACCGCGCGCATCGTGAGGGCGACTGCCATGCGCGTCTTGCCGCGCCTGGACTTACCGAAGAAGACGAGGTCTTCGCGCGATTGTTTGTGTCAACGGCCAACTGAATGTGAACCCTTCTTGCATTGTTGCAACCTGGCTGGCAGCCGGTCTTTAATGACGACGACCATTGTCGCCCGACCCACAAAAGAGCCGCAAGGGGAGGAGCTCCCAATGTTCAACTCATATCGTCTATGGCGCACTACCATTCACCGAAAGTCGGGAACTTTTTCATTCTCTCTATACATGTTTAAACAACATGTTCTACAATAGGGACAATAGCAATGGAAACTCGGGACGAGCCGTCTATCCATCTACGGCGCAGCCCCTTATTCAAAAGGACGGTGAGTGCATCCATGGAGCGTGCAAGCGGCGTTCTGATGCCCGTTTCGTCATTGCCCGGACCTTACGGTATCGGCGGCTTTGGCTGGAACGCCTATGACTTTGTCGATTTCCTCGCCTCGTGCAAACAACATTACTGGCAGATTCTCCCCCTTACGACAACGAGCTATGGCGACTCGCCCTATCAGTCGTTCTCGGCCCGTGCGGGCAACCCCAATTTCATCGACTTTGCCGAGCTTATCGAGGCCGGCTATCTGGAGCAGTGCGATATCGACGGCGTGTACCTGGGCTCCGACCCCAGCAATGTCGACTATGGTGCCATCTTTGGTGGCCGTCGTCAGATTCTCGACCGCGCCGCCGAGCGCTTTGCCGCCGACAAGCCGGCCGACTTCGACGACTTTGTCCAAGCAAACGAAGACTGGCTCATCCCCTACTGCGAGTTCATGACCGTCAAGGAGGAGTGCGGTCTCAAGGCCTTTTGGGAGTGGCCCGCAGAGCTCCGTACCCGCGGCGAGGCTTCTGCCAAGGTCTGCGCCGCCCATCCCGCGCGCATGCTCTACCACCAGATGACGCAGTACTTCTTCAATCGTCAGTGGAGCCGCCTCAAGGCCTATGCCAACGAGCGCGATATCCTCATCATCGGCGACCTGCCCATCTATGTCTCGCGCGACTCCGTCGAGATGTGGGCCACGCCCGAGCTCTTTAAGATCGACGCCGCCGGTAATCCTGTGAGTGTCGCCGGCACGCCGCCCGACCAGTTCTCGGCCACCGGCCAGTACTGGGGCAATCCCATCTACGACTGGGACGCCATGGAAGCCGACGGTTTCTCCTGGTGGGAGGGCCGTATCCGCGCCGCCCTCGACATGTACGATGTCATCCGCCTGGATCACTTCCGCGGCTTCGAGGCCTATTGGGAGGTGCCGTTCTCCTCACCCGATTCGTCCTACGGTTCGTGGACGCAGGGCCCCGGCCTCAAGTTCTTCAAGACGCTCGAGGAAAAGCTCGGCACGCTGCCCATCATCGCCGAAGACCTGGGCTTCCTCACCCCCGGCGTCATCGACATGCGCGACAACTCGGGCTTCCCCGGCATGAAGATCTTGCAGTTCGCCTTTGAGGGCACCAACTCGTACTACCTGCCGCACAACTACATTGCCAACACCGTCGCCTATGTGGGCACACACGACAACGAGACGGCGCGCGGTTGGTTTGAGGGAACGGCCACCCCGCGTCAGCGCGAGCAGGCGGCCCTGTACACCCACCAGCAGGCAGGCGAGCCCATGGCCGATGCACTCAACCGCGCCATCGCCGCCAGCGTAAGCGATACCTGCATCTACACCATGCAGGACCTGCTCAACCTGGGCAACGAGGCGCGCATCAACACTCCCGCCACCATGGGCGGCAACTGGACCTGGCGCATGCTCGATGGCGCCATCACCCGCGAGCTCGAGCACAAGCTCACCGGCTGGACCGAGACCTACTTCCGCATCCCGTCGGAAGCCGAAATCGAGCTTCCTCAATAGGAGCTACCGCGCCCGACCCCTCCCCACCGTGCGGACGCGCTTGCTTTTTCCCGCGCGAGGCCACCCCAATCCCCTCGCGCGGGCTTCTTATGAATTGCAGACATGAAACAACCCATCACAGGAGAAAACATGCCCCAAATTAACCTCATGGAACTCGCCGAGCAGTCTTTTGGCACCTCGCTCGAGCAGCTCGACGACCGTCGCATTTACAAGCTGCTGGTCAAACTCGTGCAGGAGCGCTCCGCCGCCTGCCCGCTCAACAACGGCAAGAAAAAGCTCTATTACATTTCCGCCGAATTTTTGATCGGCAAGCTGCTCATCAACAACATGATCGACCTCGGCATCTACGATGAGGTTAAGGACCAGCTCACCGCCGCAGGCCACGACCTCAACAAGATCGAGGAGTTCGAGGTCGAGCCGTCGCTCGGCAACGGCGGCCTGGGCCGCCTGGCCGCATGCTTCCTGGATTCCATCGCCACGCTGGGCTTGACCGGCGATGGCGTGGGCCTCAACTATCACTACGGCCTGTTCCGTCAGCGCTTTGTCGACAACCAGCAGAAGGCCGTCCCCGACGAGTGGCTCGGTGAGCAGGACATCCTAGTCGACGACGGCCGCTCCTACACCGTCGAGTTCGGCGATTTTGCCGTTACCTCCAAGCTCGTCAACATCGACGTGCCCGGTTACGGCCAGCCCACCAAGAACCGTCTGCGCCTGTTCGACCTGGCGAGCGTCGACGACGGCCTGGTCCCCGGCAGCTCCATCGACTTCGACAAGACCGAGATCGCCAAGAACCTCACCTTGTTCCTCTACCCCGACGATTCCGACGAGCAGGGCCGCCTGCTTCGCATCTATCAGGAGTACTTCATGGTGAGCAACGCCGCCCAGCTCCTGATCGACGAGGCCGTCGAGCGCGGCAGCAACCTGCACGATCTGGCCGACTACGCCGTGGTCCAAATTAACGACACGCACCCCACCATGGTCATCCCCGAGCTCATTCGCTTGCTCACCACCGAGCATGGCATCGAGTTTGACGAGGCCGTGACCATCGTACGCTCCATGGTCGCCTACACTAACCACACGATCCTTGCCGAGGCGCTCGAGAAGTGGCCGCTCGCCAGCCTGCAGAAGGTCTCCCCTGCCATCGCCGACATTATCGTCAAGCTCGATGAGATCGCGAAAGCCGAGCACGATGACCCGCGCGTCGCCATCATCGACGAATACGACACCGTCCACATGGCCCACATGGACATCCACTTTGGCTTCTCCATCAACGGCGTCGCCGCGCTGCACACCAAGATCCTGGAGGATACCGAGCTTCATCCGTTCTACGAGATCTACCCCGAGAAGTTCTCCAACAAGACCAACGGCATCACCTTCCGCCGTTGGATCCATGGCGCCAACCCCGCGCTCGCCAGCCTGCTCGACGATGTGATCGGCACCGATTGGCGCAGCACCGGCGACCTGAGTAAGCTTGCCGAGTTCGTTGACGACAAAGATGTTCTTGAGCGCCTGGCCGCCACCAAGGCCGAGGCCAAGGCCATCATGCGCCAGTTCATGGCGCTCGAGCAGGGCGTGACCATTCCCTCCAACGCCATCATCGACGTCCAGGTCAAGCGCATCCACGAGTACAAGCGCCAGCAGATGCTCGCGCTCTACATCATCTGGAAGTACCTCGATATCAAGAACGGCAACAGACCTAAGCACCCTGTCACCATCATCTTTGGCGGCAAGGCGGCGCCTGCCTACACTATCGCGCAGGACATCATCCATCTGATCCTGACGCTGTCGCAGTGGATTGCAAACGACCCCGACGTGGCTCCCTACCTGCAGGTTGTCATGATCGAGAACTACAACGTCACCGCTGCCGAGCGCGTGATCCCCGCTGCTGACATCTCCGAGCAGATCAGCCTGGCCTCCAAGGAGGCGAGCGGCACCTCCAACATGAAGTTCATGCTCAACGGCGCTTTGACCCTGTGCACGCTCGACGGTGCCAACGTGGAGATTGCCGAGCTTGTCGGCGACGAGAACATCTATACCTTTGGCGCCTCGTCCAAGCAGGTCGAGCAGCTCTACGCCGACGGCACCTATGACGCCGGCGCGCTCTACCGCAAGCCCGGCATCAAGCTGCTGGTGGACTTCATCACCAACCCCGCCTTTATGGCGACCGGCAACGCCGAGCGCCTGCAGCGCCTGCACGACGACATCATGGGCAAGGACTGGTTTATGGCTCTACTCGACATTGAGGAGTACATCCAGACCAAGGAGCGCGTGCTGGCCGACTACGAGGACCAGGACGCTTGGATGCGCAAGGCGCTGATCAACATCGCCAACGCCGGCACCTTCTCGTCCGACCGCACGATCTCCCAGTACAACGACGAGATCTGGCACCTGAGCTAATTCGGTTTCATCGCCCATCCTCTTGAAAACGGAGCCACGGCAACGCGGCTCCGTTTTTTGTGCTCGCACGTTACCCTGTGATCCGACTCGGCCAAACAATCTCGATCCATAACAACTACTCAACCAAAACGGTCCCAGCTGTTACAGATTGAGACATACCGGCCCCTCCCCTTGGGTTTATCTCAATCTGTAACATCTAGCAGGTGAAATTCGCCTTTGGTGTTACAGATTTAGATGAAATGGTTAGCTCAGCGGAACCGTCTCGATCTGTAACATCTAACGTCCGAAATCGGCCCTATCCGTTACAGATCGAGACAAACGACCGGTCAGGCAGTCCCAACACAAAGAAAGGCTCCCCTCTCGCCCAGTGGACGGGAGGGGAGCCTTATATGTGACCGCGGCAAAAGGATGGCAATACCGCAGTCGCCCAAAGGAAGGGCCTGGTTGCACCGGGCCTAGATAAGGTTCTTGCCAGAGACCTTATCGAAGAGGTGGGTCGCGTTCTTCTCAAACTTGAACCAGATGGGGTCGCCCGCCTTGAGCGCACCCTTGGCCTCGAGGTCGACAACGGGAATGATCAGGACGAACTGGCCATCGGGAGCGGTCACGTGGACATGCTCGGTCGAACCCATGAGCTCGGTCACCTCGACGGTACCCTGGAGCGCGCCCTCCTCGTCCTTGTCGGCAAGCAGAATCTGCTCGGGACGCACGCCGGCCGTGATCTCCTTCACGTCGCCGCCGTCCCAGTTGAGAGCAAGCTGAGCGCAGGTCTCGGGGGCGAGCGCCACGTTCATATCCTCGGTCTTGACGGTAAAGCCGTTGCCCGAGCGCACCAGCTGGGCATCGAAGAAGTTCATCTGCGGCACGCCAATAAAGCCGGCGACGAAGATGTTCGCGGGATGGTTGAAGACCTCCTGCGGGGTGGCGATCTGCTGGACGACGCCGTCCTTCATGACCACGATACGGTCACCGAGGGTCATGGCCTCGGTCTGGTCATGAGTGACGTAGATGAACGTGCCCTTGATCTCGTGGCGCAGCTTGATGAGCTCGGCACGCATCTGGTTACGCAGCTTGGCGTCCAGGTTGGACAGCGGCTCGTCCATCAGGAAGACCTTAGGATCACGCACGATGGCGCGGCCGATGGCGACGCGCTGACGCTGACCGCCGGAGAGCGCCTTAGGCTTACGGTCGAGGTACTCGGTAATACCCAGGATCTCGGCAGCGGAGCGAACCTTACGGTCGATCTCGTCCTTGGGGACCTTCTTGAGCTCGAGCGTAAACGCCATGTTCTCGTACACCGTCATATTGGGGTACAGAGCATAGCTCTGGAACACCATGGCGATGTCGCGGTCCTTGGGAGCGACGTCGTTGACGCGCTTGCCATCGATGAGCACATCGCCCGAGGTGATGTCCTCCAGGCCGGCGACCATGCGCATCGTCGTGGACTTACCACAGCCAGAAGGGCCAACGAGGACGATAAACTCCTGGTCATGCACGGTGAGGTTAAAGTCCTCCACCGCGAGCACGCCGTCCTCGGTAACCTTGAGGTTGTGCTTCTTCTCCTCGGTCTTCTTCTTTTTGCCAAAGAAGCCCTTCTTTTTGGACTCGTTGTTGGGATACACCTTCTGAACATGTTTGAGAACGATCTCGGCCATGTCTCTACCTTTCGATACGCGGCGCCACGCTGAGGGGCGCCGCCAAAACTTGCAAAACAGTTACGGCATCAGCCCTTGACGGCACCTGCCACAACGCCGTCAATGATGTACTTCTGGCAGAAGATGTACATGATGACGATGGGGATGACGACCATCATGATGCATGCCATCATGGGGCCGAGCTCGACGTGGCCATAGCCGCCACGGAAGTACTGGATCAAGATAGGAATGGTCTTGTACTTGGTGGAGTCGAGCGTAAGGTAGGGCAGCAGATAGTCGTTCCAGACCCACATGGTCTCAAGGATGCCGACCGAAAGATAGGTGGGCTTCATAATGGGAAGGACGATCTTAAAGAACACCTGGACCGGGTTGCAGCCGTCGATCATGGCCGCTTCCTCAATCTCGAGCGGGATGTTCTTGACGAAGCCGGCGAACATAAAGACCGCGAGGCCCGCGCCAAAACCAAGGTAGATGAAGCAGATGTTAAACGGCGTGTTAAAGCCGATGCGGTCCGCGAGGTTGGACAGCGTGAACATGAGCATCTGGAACGGTACGACCATCGAGAAGACGAACAGGTAATAGAAGAAGTTCGAGATCTTGCTGTTGACGCGCACCACGTACCAAGCGCACATGGAGCAGCACACCAGAATCAGCACGACCGACGTGACCGTGATGATGAGCGAGTACATAAACGCCGAGGCAAAGCCCTGCTCGTTCAGAGCGTGCACGTAGTTTGCGAGGCCGTTGAACGTCTCGGGCGTGAGCAGATCGAACGCCGTGGTGGTGCTGATTGCGGTCGCTTTCTTAAAGGAATTGAGCGCAATCATGAACACGGGGTAGATCCATGCGAGCGACAGAATCGTAAAGAAGATCGAGAGCGCGCGGTTGATAGCCTTATCGCGTTTCATTACTGCTGCACCTCCTTGGACCTCGTGGCCTTAAGCTGGATCATAGAAATAGCGACAACCAGGATGCAGAAGATAACTGCCTTGGCCTGACCGATGCCCTGCCATGCGATGCCAGCACGCGAATAGAACGTGTTGTAGATGTTCAGGGCGAGCATCTCGGTGGAGTGCGCCGGGGCGCCACCGGTAAGGGCGAGGTTCTGGTCGAACAGCTTAAAGCCGTTGGTGATGGACAGGAACAGGCAGATGGTGATGGTCGGCATCAGGTTGGGGATCTTAACCTTCCAAAACGTCTGCCATGCCGTAGCGCCATCGACCTTGGCGGCCTCGATGTAGTCAGACGGGATGGACTGCAGACCGGCGATGTAGATGATCATCATGTAGCCGACCTGCTGCCACAGGGTCAGGATGATAAGGCCCCAGAAGCCAGCAGCAGAGTTAAGGGCGATGAGCTGGGCGCCCACGTTGGAGAGCAGGCAGTTGATCAGAATCTGCCAAATGTAGCCCAGCACGATGCCGCCGATCAGGTTAGGCATAAAGAAGATCGTACGGAAGATGTTGGTGCCCTTGAGCGCTTTGCGGGTGAGCGCCTGCGCGATGGCCAGCGCGATCACGTTGATGAGCACCGTCGACAGGAAGGCAAACGCCACGGTAAAGAAGAACGACGTGGAGAACTGCGGATCGGACAGCGCGCGCACGTAGTTCTCGATACCGACAAAGTGCGCGTTATTGATGGTAATAAACTGGCAGAACGAGAGATAGAAACCCTGGATAAAGGGAATCACGAACCCGATCATAAACGCCAGGCACGTGGGCAGCATAAAGAGCGGCCACCAGCGCTTGAGTGCTTTGCCCATAGAAGGGTCCTTTCAATATGCAGGGGGCGGGCAAACCTACGTCTGCCCGCCCCCTGTCGCTAATCAGATAGCTTGGGCAGCAACTGCTTACTCGGAAGCAGCCTTCTCGGTCTTCCAGCCATCGACGAAGGCGTTCTTGACGCCGTCCCACTTGGTGTTGTCGGCAGCATAAGCGATGAGAGCCTGCTTGAGGTTCTTCTTCCACTCCTCGGAGGGGATGTAAACGAAGTCCCAAGCGACGGTCTTCTTGCCGTCCTTGGCCATAGCAACGGCCTGCTGCGAGAAGACGTTGGTGGTCTCCTTAGCGCTCTTGAACGGGGCGGTCAGACCCATCTTGTCAGCGATGATGCTGGTGGCGGTGTCAGAAGTGACGCACCAATACATGAAGTCCTCGGTGGCCTTCTGGGCATCCTCGGAAGCCTGGGAGCTGACGCACCAGTAGTTCTCGCCGCCGGAGCACAGGCCCTGGTTCTCCTCGCCGTCGACGCCGATGTAGATCGGCAGCATGCCGAGCTGGTCGTCGGTCATACCGGCCTTGGTGAGGTCGGCGTAGGCCCAAGAGCCGTTCTGGTAGAAGACGGCCTTGCCGGTTGCGAACTCGTTGGTGGCGTCGTCACCGGTCTTGGAGGCGAGCTGCGAAGGATCGCAGGTGGAGTCGGTGATATACAGGTCGAAGATCTGCTTAAAGTTGTCGAGATACTCGCCCTTGATCTCGTCGTCCTCCTGATTGTGCTCCTTCTCGAACTCGTAGTAGAGCGGGAGGTTGGCGAGGTGCGTGGTGTAGCGCCAGCTGGAGGAGTCATCCATGCCGGCGGAAGTGAAGGCACCGTCAACGCCGAGCTCGTCCTTGCGGGCCTGGATGTCATCGGCGCAAGCCTTCAGCTTGTCGAAGGAGTTGATGTCCTCGGCCTTGTAGCCGGCCTTCTCGAGGAGCTCCTTGTTGTAGATGATGCCGTAGCTCTCCTGAACCCAGTCGATACCCAGATCCTTGCCGTCGGACTGCAGCGCCAGGGAGTCGTCGATGAGCTCGCCGCGGAGCTTGGTGTCGGAAAGATCGGCGCAGTAGTCCTTCCAGTTCTTAAGGCCGGTGGGGCCGTTGACCTGGAACAGCGTCGGAGCGGAGCTCTTGGACATCTCGGACTTGAGCTTCTCCTCGTAGGTGTTGGAGGCGGCGGTCACGATCTTGACCTCGACGCCCTTCTCCTTCTTGTACGCCTTGGCGATCTCCTTCCACTCCTTGTCGACCTCAGGCTTAAATTGGAGGAAGTAGACCTCGGCAGCGTCACCAGAAGCAGAGGAGCCAGAGCCGGCAGAACCACCACAGCCCACGAGACCCAGACCAAGAACCGCAGCCGCGGAGCCAGCGAAGCCCAGGAACTGCCTTCTGCTCATTTCGTTCTTCATTACAATCCACCCTTTCACACCGTGGCGGCACCCTTTGCCGCCGCCTTCGGAGATTGGCTCGGGGACTTTGCCCCTTTTGCTGATTTGTACAATACGCTATTTGGCTAGTTGTTTGAACAAGTATTACTAGAGCGGTAGAAAAACTTCGGTGAACGGTAATTTCAACTTGATACTTGACAAGTTTTGTATAAACAATTACTTGTTATCGAATGCAGAGAAAACGCCCGGTCAAGCCGATGCATCGTCGGTTTGACCGGGCGTTTTCTCTTTGAGGACATGAGTCTCGTCAGGCTGCGAGCTAGCCGGCTATCGCTTGGAGTTGACGCGGTAGTGGAAGATCTCGGGATGCGTGCGGGCATGCGTCACCTCAAATAAGATGCCGTCCGAGGTGTACGACTGGCTCTCCATAACGGCGACGCAGTTGTACTTGCCAAGGTCCAAGTAGCTGCAGTCCTCATCGTTGGCAAGCTCGACGCTCACCGTACGGCGGCTCGCCATCACTTTGACGCCACGCTTGTGCTCCAGATAGTCGTAGATAGAGCTTGCCGCAATCTCGGGGGTCAGGCCCTTGGCGATCGACTCCAAAAAGTAGCCGTGGTCCACCTGGCGCGCGCTGCCGTTGAGGCTTCGGACACGCACGACGCGAATCAGCTCCTCGCCCACCTTAAAGCCAAGGCGGCGCGACAGTTGCTCAGTGCAAATCAAATGTTCAAAAGACTTGACCTCGGTCGATGCGACGGCATTGTTGCGTTTTGCGAACTCGCCAAACGACTCAACCTCTTCGAGTGCGCCCAGCATGTCGGTTTCGCCCTTAAGCCAAATAACGCGCACGCCCTTGCCGTGTATAGGCTGCACAAACATCTGGTCGGCCAGCATGCTCAAGGCGCGTCGAACGGTATTGCGCGTGCAGCCAAACTCCGCGGTCAGCTCGGCTTCGGTTGGCAGCATCTCCTGAAACGCATAGGTCCCGTTAATGATGCGCGAACGGATCTCGCGGTAGATTCCTTCGTAAATCGCTTTTGGCATAACTTCACCTCTAATGAATATGTATGGCTAGGCACGATAGCATTTCTTAAAGTTGTTTAAACCGATTATCGGTAAAGTACGGATTATTTACCGTCGACGGTTCCCCCGAAACCCAAATCGGACCGAATCAAAACCGTCAATGCGGCAAGCAGCCAGTCCTCTACAATGAGTTCATTGTTTAAACGTTCTTGCTCGCACAGCATGTTGCATCCGGAAGGCATATTATGCTGCAGAAAATCCAACGCTTTGGCGGGGCAATGTTCGCGCCCGCCATGCTGTTTTCTATATCAGGCCTCATGGTCGGCATCTCCGCCCTCGCCACGACCGTAGACATCGTCGGTGACCTCGCCGTATACGGAACCCCTTGGTACGTTTTCTGGACCATCATCCAGCGCGGCTCGTGGACGGTCTTTAAACGTCTCCCGCTCCTTTTTGCCGTAGCGCTGCCTATCGGTCTTGCCCAAAAGCAACCGGCACGCTGCTGCCTCGAGGCACTCGTGGCCTATTTTGCCTATTGCTTCTTTTTGAGCGAGATCATTAAGCTGAGCGGAGACAACCTTGGGCTTAAGTACCCATCATCTTTGACCCCCGCCAGCGGTATCACCGTCATCGACGGCATCAAGACGCTCGACACCGGCATTATCGGCCCGCTGGCGGTATCGGCAACCGTCGTCGCCATCCATGACCGTTTCTACGATGCCAAGGTTCCCGATTGGCTCGGCACCTTCTCGGGTTCCTCGCTGGTCTACCTCATCAGCTTTTTTGCCGTGTTTGCCCTTGCCGCCATCTCGGCCGCCATCGTGCCCTTCGCATACGCCGTGACCGAAACGCTGCGCCACGCACTTGCGGGCGTAGGCCCCTTCGGCGTGGGCATCTTTGTGTTTTTGGAGCGAGCACTCGAGCCCATGGGGCTGCACCACCTGCTCTATATGCCCATCTATTACGACAATCTGGTCATTCACGACGGTATTTACGCCACGTGGACCAACCTGCTCCCCATTCTCTCCCATAGCACGCGCCCTTTAAATGAACTTGCGCCCTGGGCAGGTTTTACCGCCACCGGCTGGGGCAAGCTCTTTGGCCTTCCCGCCATCGCGGCAGCATTCTATTTCACCGCCAAACCCGAACGCCGCGCCGGCCTTAAGGTCATCCTTTTGCCCGCCATCGTCGCCTCGGTGGTCTGCGGTGTCACCGAGCCGCTCGAGTTTCTCTTTATGTTCACCTATCCTGGACTCTTTTTGCTCTACGCCGTCCTATCCTCCTGCCTTGCCATGACCATGAACTTCTTTGGCATCGTCGGCATCTTCTCGGGCGGTCTCATGGAAATGACGGCCTTCAACTTCATCCCACTCATGCGAATGCATGCCGGCTCCTACCTTTTGGCGCTCGGTATCGGTCTTGCCTTTAGCCTCATCTTTTTTGTTAGTTTTCGAGCACTCATCTTGGTCTATGACCTTAAGACGCCGGGCCGCGAGGATCATGTCTCCAATCGCGCGGCAATCGATCGTTTAACGGGAAGCGGCTTTGCCAAAGAGCAATCTCCCAATGGCGAGGTCAGTATTCAATCCGATCAAGATCACGTCCTCGCCGAGCGGGTAATTCAGCTTTTAGGTGGCGTTGGCAATATCGTGGGCGCAACCAACTGCGCCACGCGCCTGCGCGTCGAGGTCGCAGACCCTTCCATCGTTGCAGATAACGCGTCGTTTGTCGCGGTGGGCGCCAAGGGCCTCATCATTACGGGCAAGACCGCCCAGGTGATTATCGGCATCTCCGTTCCCCGCGTTAAGGAGCATTTTGACCAGATCATGGGCCTCGAGCCGGGATTTGTGCCCACCACCTCGGCCTCCCCTGCCGCCAGCGCAGCCCATAGGCGCGGCGATATCTGCTTCTTCGATATCGACGGAACACTCGCCTGGCAAGACCCTCGAGTGGCACAAGAGCTTCCCGAGAGCGAGCGAGACCTCTCCCCCTATCCCAATGAAGCGGTCTCGCAAGCCATCCGTGATTTTGTCGCCAAGGGCAATATGGCGTTTATCTGCACAGGGCGCACGCTGAGCTGCATCCATCCAAAGCTGCTCGAGCTGCCCTGGACCGGCATCGTCTGCCTCGCGGGTGGCTATGTCGAACTTGAGGGACACGTGATTCGCGATTTGGCGATGACGCCCGGCATGCTGCAGCGCCTTGCTCCCATTCTTGAGCAATCGGACGAAGTGATTCGTTTTGAGGGACTCAATGGCGTCGTTCGCATGAGTGCCGATGCGCCCGACGCCCCGGGATACGCCCGCACCGTGGGCGATGCAATTACGCAGCTGCAACATTACAGCGCCTACAAGATCTTAATGTCCACGTCGCTTGCCAACCGCATCGCTCAGGATCAAACGTTTGAGCCGCTGCTCTGCTTTAACGAGCTCGAGCTCGAAGTGACCGAGATTTCGCCTCGCGAATGTACCAAGCGCGAGGGTATCCAGTCCGTACTCGACGCTCTCGATCCCCACCACGGAACCGTATACGGCATCGGCGACGCCAGCAATGACGTCTCGCTGATGAACGCCGTCGACGTTGGCATCGCCATGGGCAACGCACCGGACTTCCTCAAGGAAAAGGCCGACTATGTCACCGACAGCATCGACCACGACGGCGTCGTCACCGCGCTCGAACACTTTGGGCTTATCTAGCCAAGCCCCTTGCCGCGTTTGCGGCCGCATGGACCAATCGTCTTCAACCGCCGCGCTCGACGCCCTAATGTGGCAATATGTTGTCTGCATAATGCAACGATGCAACCTATCAAAGAATGCGAGAACCCGTGTCCAGTCCGTTTACCAGCTTTTTAGCCCAGCACTTTGACCAGATTAACGACTATCTGGCCACGTTCTTTGACGGACAGGCGACTTCCGCCGATATCGAGCGCTACCTGTATACCCCGCTCTCGGCATTTACGGCAAACGCTGGCAAGCGGCACCGCCCGCTCATCTGCATGCTCGCCGCCACTGCGGTAGGCGGCAGCTTTGAGAGCGCCCGCAGCGCAGCGGCGGCCATCGAGCACTTTCAGTCGGGCGCACTCATCCACGACGACATCGCCGACAACGGGCAGATTCGTCGCGGCAAGCCCTGCATGCACCTTACCGAGGGCACCGGTCTTGCCATCAACTGCGGTGACCTGGCGCTCACCATGGTCACCAAGACGGTTCTCGACGACCCCACGCTCGAGTCCGACGTGAAGCTGCGTGTGCTCCACGAGCTTACCGAGATGATCGTCCGCACCATCGAGGGTCAAGCGCTTGACCTGGGTTGGGTCCGTGACGAGCGCTTTGATATCTCGGTTGATGACTACCTGGACATGGCGACGCACAAGACCGCGTATTACAGCGGAGCCACGCCGCTTGCCGCCGGAGCCATTATCGGCGGCGGCAGCGAAGAGCAGGTCGAGGCGCTACGCGCCTTTGGGCTGCACACGGGCCTTGCCTTCCAGATTCAAGACGACCTGCTCAACTTGATCGGCACCAAGGAGGCCGCCAACAAGGACTTCCGCACCGATATCACCGAGGGCAAGCGCACCCTCGTTGCCGTGCATGCCCTGTCAGACGAGCGCTATCACGACGAGATCGAGGCAATCCTTTCCTCGGGCACCGAGGACCCTGCGCAGCTCGCACGCGCCGTGGAGATCTTCCAGGAGACCGGCTCCATCGATTACGCCCACACCTATGCGCTCGACCTGACCGCCAAGGCCAAGGCCGCTATCGAAGGCGTCGAGCTCGACCCGCATGCGCGCGAGCTCTTCCTCTCAATGGCAGATTTCTTTGTGGAGCGCCTTAACTAGCGGGGGTCATAAAACCTGTGGGCAGCGAGTTTGGGTACAAGTTGCTACACTATTGAGTGCATGTTTATAAATTGTCTCGCGTTGTCTATCCGACACACGCTCAAAATAGTACGAATGGTACGCCGAAAGGGGTTCGTTCATGGAACCTATTACCACGGGCATGCAGGGAGCAGCCGTCGAGGACGTCCAGTCCCGCCTTCTGCAGCTCGGCTATACAATCGATGGCGCCGAGGTTGTCGACAAGCGCTTTGGCACCACCACCGAGCAGGCCGTCAGCACCTTCAGGCTCGACAGCGGCCTTGCTGCCGGTCATGCCGTCGATATCTCCTGTTGGAGCGCCCTGGTCGACGCCTCGTATAAGCTGGGCGACCGCACTCTGTATCTGCGCATGCCCAATTTCCATGGCGCCGATGTGCAGGCCCTGCAGCGCGCTCTCAACGTTTTGGGCTTTGCCTGCGGCGAGGACGACGGCTACTTTGGTCCGCATACCGAGGCCGCCCTGCAGCAGTTCCAGGAAAATGTCGGCCTGTTTGCCGACGGCATGGCCTTCCAGGACACCTACGCCTACATCAACCGCCTGCATCATGTGTGGGAGGGCAAGCCCTCGGTCACCGAAGCCGAGTCCCGCATCGGTTTTGCTCGCGCCGCCAACGTGCTCGAGCGCTTCCAGATCGCCGTTATCGGTGAGGACCCCATCGCACGCAGCGTTGCTTCGCGCATGTGGAACATCGCCACGGCAACGACCGACAACAGCGGCATGATGCTCTGCGACTCCGAGGTCCCAACCGACGTTGACCTGGTACTCGAGATCGCAAGCGACGAGCTGCCCGCCGACGCCGCGCCACGCGCCACGATTGCCCTCGCCGAGTGCCACAACCTGGCCCAGCGCATCCGCACCGCCAATGTCGCCGCGCAGCAGAAGCCGGCTCGCATTCGCATTGAGCTCACGGGCATGACGCGCTACAACGGCACCTTCACGGCCAGCGACGCGCAGACGCTCGCCGTACGCCTACTCGATGGCGTTTGCGATGCCCTCGCAGATTAGGTAAACTAGACGAGTTGCTTTTGGGCAACACCACACATTGGGACGTAGTTCAACGGTAGAACTCCGGTTTTTGGTGCCGGCTGTTGGGGGTTCGAATCCCTCCGTCCCAGCCATTAAAACTGAGCGCCCTAAGCCCATAACGGCCCAGGGCGCTTTCTTGTGGGCAAGCGGAGGAATTCGAGCCCGCAAGGGTGCGGAGCTGAGGAAACGCGAAGCGTTTTCCAGCGCAGCACGCAAGGAGCGAAGCGACGCAGCGGGGCGCGGCCGCCGACCAGGCGGACGCGGAATCCCTCCGTCCCACACCAGCCAAGAGCCCCTCACGTCAAGCAAATCGAGCCAACGCCGCCAAGCGGAGGAATCCGAACCCGCAAGGATGCGGAGCGACGCAGCGGGGCGCGGCCGCCGCAGGCAGACGCGGTGTCGGCACTTGGGGACGCTCCTAAGTGCCGACATTATAGGAACGTCCCCAAGTGCCGGCTCGGGACTATTTTCGAGGACCCTCCGAAGGACTGTGGCCAAAAAACGGCAAATATGAGTACTGTTACCGTTGTAGCTACATTATTTTCGTTAATAAAAGAAGATCTTAATGAGATTTATTCGCATCAAGGTCTTCCTTTAATGAACACTTGAGGAGATACGGCAGCTTATCTGCTCGATCGACACGTCAAATCACCTTAAATGTGGTCAAAATTACTGCTACTAAAAGAGTATCAGTACTCATATTTGCCGTTTTTTGGCCACGGCTCTTTATAGACACCCTGTACAGCGACGGTGGTAGATTTCGGAACGTGTCCGTCAGCCCCGTTCCGAAAAGCGAGCCGCATGCAACGGCCAAGCCACGACAGGCCCCGGGAGAGCGGGGACACCGGCTTAGGTTTATCGCGAGTTCCGCACGAACAGGAGGCCACTTAATGTGGCCTCCGTCGTGAGCAGGACTGTAGAGCAGGAAACCTAAGCCGGTGTCCCCGCTCTCCCGGGGCCGGCGGAACTTAGTTATTAAGCATGCGGTCGAAGCTTCCCGAATCGCCATCCCGATAGTCGGCGGTCATCAGAATCTCCTGCGGAATGCGCCCGCCCTCGCGCAGCACGTTGCGGAACTGCACACGCGTGACCATGGGCAGATCCTTGATCGTCGCCGCCAAGTTCTGCGGCACGCCCTGGTTGGCAGCCGCGGGCTCGCACTCTCCGCCGGCCTTCACGCGACGCTTGTGCTCGGCGAGCATGGCACGGTACATGCCAGCATGCAGGCGAATCTCAACCACATTGGCATTGCGAGCCTGCTCGACGATGCGCGCGCCCTCGCGGTCGATATCGCCCACGTAGTAGACGTAGTTAAAGCGATAGCCAATCTCGGCCAGATAATCGTCCAGGGCATGCGAGACGCTCGCCTTGCATCCGCCGCCAAAAATCACGCCGCCCACCTTGATGCCAAAGAGCTTGGCGTGCTTGCGGCCACGCAGCAGCTTGACGATCTCGTCGTAGGTGTCCAGGTTTTCGACCATAATGAACGGCTTGTCAGCGCCCAGCGTAAAGAAGCCCGTAAAGTGCACGGGGCGATTGGGGGCGACCTTGATCGCCTGCATGCTGATGCCCTTTTCGGTCATGCGCCTTATCAGGCGCTCACCGTGCTTGCCGTCAAAAGCCTTCTCGTCGTTAAAGATCTGGTAGGCACGCTGGCGGCGCGAGGCAACCGGCGTATCGGCACCTCGGTTCTGCTCGATCCAAGCCTGGATGATTGCGATTTCCTCGGCAATCTTGCGGTTGGACATCTCGTTGTGCTGAGTGCGCTGCGGAGCCTTTTTGCCGTCCTTGCCCTCGACCTTTACGATCTGTGTCTGCTGCTCCTTGATCTTAGAGAGCGCCGTAGGCGTAGGGACAACCTTGAGCAGCTGCCTGCCTAAAACGCGGGCAAGGGCGAACGCCGATACCTCACCGCGAACGGCCGACTTGGGCTGCTGGGCAGCAGTACCTGCTGCGGAAGACTCCGGCTTCTTCTGAGACTTGCGTTTAGAATCGCCTTGGGAATTGCGCTCGCGCTTCGGCATAGACGCCTGCTTCTGCGGACGATCGGACTTGCTCTCCTTCGCCGGCTGGCGCTTAGGCTGCCCCGAAGAAACCTCGGCCTTCGCATCCTCGTCCTGCGGCGTGGTCCTCTCGGCTGCAGTCTCGGCATGGGAACTGCGGCCCCCACGATGGCGACGGCGGCGAGGCTTGCTCGACGCGCCCCGCTCCGTCTGCTCATCAGTAGGCTGCTGGCCCTTGGCCTCGGCATCAGCCTCAAGCTGCGGCTCAACAGGCTTTTGCTCGCGAGCCGCCGGCTCAACGGCCTTCTCGTCCTGGGTGGTCGAAACCGACTCGCCCTTCTCCTGACGCTTTACGGGATACGCGCGTCCCGCAAAACCGCGGCCGGGACGACACGAACCCGGAGCCTTCTTGGCAGACTCCTCAACATCGTCTGCAACCTCAGAAGACTCTTCGACCTCACGCGCGGCACCCTGCTGTGCAGCCTTAAATTGAGCACCGCGGCGGCGCTTGGGCTCTTGGGCCTCCACGGGCTTTTGCTCCTTCGTGGGCTTCTGCGACTCGGCAGCAACCTCGGTCTCAACAGCCTCGGCATCCGTCTCGCCCTTTCGAGCAACGGCGCGACGGAAGCGCTCCTGCTGGGCGCGGCGCTGCGCATCGCGCTTGCCGCCCCCGCCAAAACCGCCGCGTCCTGCCTTGGCCGTAAAGGCACGCACAACGTTCTCATCGAGCAACTCATCGGTATCGACATGCTCACGCGGAGCAACTTCTTCCACAGCAGGCACGTCAGCGGAATCCTCGACGACAAAATCTTCGACGGACTCGGCAGGCTGCTCCTGGGCATCGCGGATCTCAGCATTGATGGTATAGAACGCCGGGCGCCCGTTAATGCCGCTACCCTCGATCTTGGTCACGATATTTGCCGCGATAAGCTCATCGCGCATCGCCTTGGTGTCGCACTCCTTATCGACGGAGCGGAAAATCTGCGCCAGCGCACTCGACTTAATCTTGAGCGCCTTGCGGCAAAGCAGGTCGTAGGCAACCAGCTTGGCACGCTCGGCAGAAAGCGATGTCTGGCTGCTCAGACGCTCAGCCAGGGCATCGACATTGTTTTGATTATCGGAATATACCGTCTTGGCCACGGGGCCCCTTTCATATGCACACATATACGTCCATATGGTACAACGCACGAGCCTATCCACGCAAAACATCTGCGAGAACGCCCTTGCACCACCTGTTCTCACAAGAAAAAAGACCGGGTCCGCTTGATTGCGGACCCGGTCTTTCCGAGTCAAATAGATGGGAGATTCAACCCGTCCGACCGACTAGGCCTTGGCGGCCTCGGCGTCGGCAGGAGCTTCAGCGGCAGCGGCGCGACCGTACTCGGCCTTGCCCATCTCGGACCACTCGGGCTCCTCATCAGGCATGGAGCCGGCCTCCTTGCCGAAGAACTCCTTGAGGCAGTTGACGGCGACGATGAGGCCCAGGACCATCAGCAGGACGGCGAAAACGAGCTGCAAGCCCTTGGTGGCGGCGACGGAGACGGCGGCCGTGGTGGCGGTAGCCGGGATGGTGCCGAAGAAGCCGTAAGCCTGGACAGCGGTCATGCAGCCCATGGCGCTCTGGACCAGCGAGGTGAAGGTGCAGCAGAGCAGGAAGGCGACGGGCACGTAGAGCATCCAGCCCTTGCGGCCGGTGCACTTGCAGAACACGGCGAGGGTGATCATGGTCATGCCGCCGAGCAGCTGGTTGGAAGCACCAAAGAGCGGCCAGATGTTGGCATAGCCGCCAAAGGCGAGGGCGAGACCGGGAAGCAGGGTGACGACCGTGGCGAACCAGGGGTTGCCGAGAACCTTCATGTAGCCGGCCTTGGACTCGATGGCCAGGGCGTCGTTGGTCTGGGCAAAGAACTCGGAGAACGAGGTGCGGGCGATGCGGGCGACGGCGTCGAGCGAGGTCAGGGCCAGAGCGGAGACGTTCATAGTCATGAAGACGGTAGCGAGCGTGCCGTCAACACCGAAGGCCTGCATACCGCGGGAGATGCCAGCGGCGAAGATCTGGAACGGGGTGGAAGCGACACCAGCGTTGAGGGCGCCGGTACCGGCGGTGTTCATATCGGAGAACATGATGCCGGCGACGATGATGGCAAGGATGCCGACGAAGGACTCGACGATCATTGCGCCGTAACCGACCTTGACGGCGTCCTGCTCCTTCTCGACCTGCTTAGAAGAGGTGCCGGAAGAAACGAGGCTGTGGAAACCGGAGAGAGCACCGCAAGCGACGGAGACGAACAGGACCGGGAACATCATGCCGGAGGCAGTGGAGAAGCCGGTGAAGACCGGAGCGGTGATGGTGGCCTGACCGTTGACGCCCAGGACGACGATGCCGAGGACAGCGCAAACGATCATGACGATCATCATGATGGAAGTGAGGTAGTCACGCGGGGTCTTGAGCATCTGGATGGGCATAGCGCCAGCGAAGACCAGGTAGACCATGACGACGGCGAACCACTGGAACTTATCCAGGTAGACCGGGAACTGCATACCGACGGCGAACATGAGAACCATGAGGACCACGCCGGTGACGAACTCGGTAGCACCGGTGAGGTTGAACTTCTTCTGGGCCCAACCAAAGGCGATAGCGACGAAGGTGAACAGGATGGAGATGGTACCAGCGCAGCCGGCGGCATAGGACTTGGTGAAGTCGATGGCACCGGTAGCAGCACCAGAAGCGTCAACGGCCGGGGTGAACATGAACGTCTTGCAGACCATGTCGGTGAAGGCGGCGATGACGATGATGCAGAACAGCCAGCAGAACAGCAGGAACAGGCGACGGCCGGTCTTGCCGATGTACTTCTCGATGAGCTGAGCGAGCGACTTGCCGTTGTTCTTCATCGAGGCATACAGGGCGCCAAAGTCGTGGACGGCGCCAAAGAAGATGCCGCCGACGAGGACCCAGAGCACGACGGGCAGCCAGCCAAAGGCCATGGCGACGATCGTACCCGTAACAGGGCCGGCACCGCAGATCGAGCTGAACTGGTGCGAGAACGCGGTGAAGGCAGAGACGGGCGAGAAGCTCTTGCCGTCCTTCATGCGCTTGGCCGGCGTGAGGGCCTCTTTGTCAACGCCCCACTTGTTGGCCAGCCATCGGCCATAGCCCAGATAGCCGCAGGCGAGCACCGCCGCGGCCACAACCATGAGCAAAACTCCGTTCATTACATTTCCTCCTCTAAAAAGAACTTCTCAGACATAAAAAATGAGGGCCGTCGGTTGCGCTCGACGGCCCTCATCTTCATCAGCCGCCCGTTATCGTACGGGCTAGCTGTATGTGCTAACCCGCATCAGATAATTACTACGCTGATAATGTTTAGCTGATGCGTGAACATGTCTAAGAAACCCTCTTCAATCATGATGCGAACGATCCGTGCGTGTTCACATCCCCCAGTGGTTGAAAAGGAGTATGAAACTTTAGTTACCTAAAGTCAACGCAAATATGTAATGAATTTTCAACTTTTTTTGAATTTCTCGGTATAAAACGCCACTGACCTCTGACTTTATCCGACAAAAGTTTTTGCATGAGAGATGTCCCTCGGGAGCGGGCGGGCGTATACAAGGTTTCCTGCTCTACAGTCCTGCTCGCACGGAGAGCACATTAAGTGCTCTCCGGCTCGTGCGGAACTCGCGATAAACCTTGTATACGCCCGCCCGCTCCCGAGGGGCTCCCATCCCAAATGCAGAGCGAAAGCTCCGCACACCAACTTTTTCTTTCAGCTAAAGCACGCCGGAAATTCGACGCGGGCTAACTATCCTTGCCGGACGTTGTCGACGCCAAACCAGCTCAGAAGCTATATCGATACAGAAAGGTCCCCGGACGGAGGGGCCGGATATAAGGTTTATCGCGAGTTCCGCACGCAAAGAAGGCCACTTAATGTGGCCTTCGTCTTGCGCAGGACTGTAGAGCAGGAAACCTTATATCCGGCCCCTCCGTCCGGGGACCGCACCGTACCAGCTACAGCGTCATGTTCGGATCGGCATCGACGTCGAACGGCGAGATTTCACCTCGGTCGAATTTACGGCGGGCGACCTCCGCGATCATGGCTGCGTTATCGGTACAGGCAGACAAGGGCGGCACCGTTACGCGGATCCCCTGACGCCCAAGCTTCTTGATCATCATCTCGCGCAGATGCGGGTTGGCCGAGACGCCGCCACCGATGCAGTATTCCTTGCATCCGGTAGCGTGCAGGGCGTTTTTGGCCTTCTTGTACTGCACGTCAAAGACAGCTGCCTCAAACGAAGCCGCCAGATCGGGCAGGTGAATCGTGCGCCCGGCCTTGGTCTCCTGCTCGATGTAGAGCGTCACGGCCGTTTTAAGGCCCGAAAGCGAGAAACGATAGTCTCCCCTGCTGTTAAGCGCGCGAGGAAAATCGATCGCGCGGGGATTACCCGTCTCGGCCAGCTTGGAGATGATGGGGCCACCGGGATAGCCCAGACCCAACGCCTTGGCTACCTTGTCGAAGGCCTCGCCCACAGCATCGTCGAGTGTCTCACCAAGTACCTCGTAGTCACCCCATGCCTTCACGTGCACGAGCATGGTGTGCCCGCCCGAGACAAGCGTGAAGATGAACGGCGGCTTGAGGTCGGGCTGCGCCAGCAAGTTGGCAAACAGGTGCCCCTCCAGATGGTTGACGCATACGAGCGGCTTACCGGCAGCGTAGGCAAAGCCTTTGGCAAAGGCAACGCCCACCACGAGGGCGCCCACCAGGCCCGGACCCTGTGTCACGCCCACGGCGGCGAGTTCGCTCGGCGCGATGGCTCCACCCTCAAGACCAAGCGATGCTGCGGCATCCTCGAGCGCCGCATCCACGACACTCACAATCACCTCAACGTGTTTGCGCGAGGCGATCTCGGGCACCACGCCGCCAAAGCGGGCGTGAAAATCAATCTGTGTCGACACCTGGTTGGCAAGCATATTGCCATCCGCATCGATAATCGCCACGGCCGTCTCGTCGCAGGAGCTCTCGATAGCGAGCACTAGGCGGCGGCGCTCAATTTCGGCACGCTCCCCCTCGGAGCGCCCAGGCGCAGGCAGCGGCCATACGCGCTGCTCTGCCGCCGTCGGCTCGGGCGAAGCATTGTCGACCGGAAGCACCAGGGGCAGCGGAGCCGTCATGACGATGGCGTCCTTGCCGGCACCATAATAGCCGCGGCGACGGCCAGCCTCGGTAAAGCCCAGAGCGTTATAAAGCGCGGTCGCTCCCTCGTTACCGTCCTCGACCTCGAGCGAAGCCGTAGTGCAGCCGAGCATCTGGGCATCATAGCTCACGTGCGACAGCAGCTTGCGGGCAATGCCCTCACGGCGATGTGCCGGGTCGACGGCGACATCCAGAATCTGCACATCACCGTCCACGACCATACCGCCGGCAAGGCCCAGCAGCTTGCCGTCGTCGTGTGCCACCCACCAACTACGCGGCGCAGCGACGTCCTCGCCCAGTTCGGACAGGAACATGCCCGGCGTCCATGCCTCGTGTCCGGCACCTTCAAAGCAGGCAGCCTCCAGCGCGCTCGCGCCCTCGGCATCCGCCGCGCCCATGGGACGGAACTGCAGATGACGACCGGCGAGCTCATCGGCAACACCCGTAATTTCGCTCTGCGCACTCTCGGCAAGACCAAGACGCTTGCGCTCGTTTTCCTCGGCATCCGAAAGGCGCGTGTAAATCGGCAGGACGCGGGCCGGATCGCCGTCGCCCGCAGCGTGCGCGAGCAGCAAGCCCTCGCCCGAAGGCCACCACAGGTCGCGCTCCACGCAGCGGGCGGTCTCGTCCTCACCCAGCAGCTTGCCATAGCGCACAAGACCGTCACCGGTCAGCTGAACCTGGTCCCAGTCCGCTGCTTGGCGCCACTCATCGAGCGCCACGGCGGCCTTGACCACGTGCTCGCGCTCAAATTGACGCTCGGGACCCTCATCGACCAGCATATACAGCGCCGGATATACCTCACCGCGCATAGCATCGGCCAAGATACCAAGCTTGCCGCGCACGCCAGCCTTCCACGCCGTCCAAGCGCAAGCATCGAGCGTCGACACGCCCAGCAGCGGAACATTGGCACCACGCGCGAGGCCCTTGGCAGTGGAGATGCCGATGCGCACACCCGTAAAGGACCCCGGGCCGCGGCCGACCACATAGCAACCAACATCGCTGCGATCCAGACCGGCTTGAGCCAGCACGCCATCAACGGTATTCACGAGCTCAACGTTGGCGTGACGGCGACACATGTGGTCGCCACTCACGAGCTTCGTCTCGCCCGTCTGCCCATCAATCCAGCTTGCCGCGCAGGCAAGCATGTCGGTCGAGGTATCGAGCGCCACCACCAGCGCGTTGTCGTTATGCAAGCTCATCTTGTACAGCCTTATCAATCAAATGGGAAAGCTCCATTGCGCGGTCACCGTGCGCCTCAAGCGCTATCGTTCGCACATCGCTGTCGCCCTCATCACGCTTGAGCGTCACCGAAAGATACTCATCCGTCAGCTCGTCCTGGAATTGTTCGCCCCATTCCAGCAGGCAAGCACCCTCATAGCCCAGCACATCGAAAATGCCCGTATCCTCGAGCTCGTAGGCATGCTCCAGGCGGTATAGATCAAAGTGAAACAGCGGAATACGACCTTGATCGTGAACAGCCATGAGCGCGAACGTAGGGCTCGTAACCATATGCCCATCGCCCAGCCCGCGCGAGACGCCCTTGGTAAAGTGAGTTTTGCCCACTCCCAGGCCACCGGTCAGGATGAGCACATCGCCGTCCACAAGGCACGGTGCAATTAGCTCGCCAAAGTACTCCGTATCGGCAGCGCAAGTCGTTTTGTAAGTACCTACCCCCAGGCGCTCCAGGGACATATATGCTCCTTATTATTCCGAGGCGTCCTCTGGCGCGGGATGTCGCTCCAGATAGTCGCCCAGCATCTTAAAGTCTTCCTCCAGCAGCTCCTGCCACGCCGGATTGCGTAGCGCTGCTGCCGGATGGAACGTGGGCATTACTACAAAATGCCCTATCTGGTGGAACCTGCCGCGCAGCTTAGTAATGCCGATCTCGGTCTTAAGCACAAAGTGCGTCGCGGGATTGCCGAGCGTCACAATAATATCGGGCCAGATGCTTCGAATCTGCTCACGCAAAAATGGCGAGCAAGCCAGCACTTCCTCGGGACGCGGATTGCGGTTTCCCGGCGGGCGGCACTTAAGCACGTTGGCAATGTAGACGTCTTCGCGTTTGAGCCCCGCCAGCGACAAAATGCCGTTGAGGTCCTCGCCTGCCGCCCCCACAAAGGGCTCGCCCTGCAAATCCTCATTGCGGCCCGGCGCCTCGCCAATAAACATCACGCGAGCGTGGGGGTTTCCCACGCCAAACACGATGTTATGGCGCGACTGGTAAAGCTGGCAAAGGTGACAATCGCCCAGAACGGCCTCGATCTCCTCGAGTGCGACCTCACGCGGCGCCTGATGGCTATGGCCGGGAATGTGCATGACGCCCATAGCGACTCCTACACGTAGACCTTGTCGAGACGCATACCAAAGCCGCAAGCGACCTCGTAGTTAATCGTGCCGCGTAGGCGCGCCATCTCGTCCATGGTAATCTCGGCATCTCCATCGCGGCCGACAATGATCATCTCGTCACCATACTCGGCCTCGGGAATCTCATGCGCCGGGTTAGACTGAATGGCGACCATAAACTGGTCCATGCAGATATTGCCCACCTGACGCACACGCTCGCCGCGATACAGCACGTCCATACGATTGGAAAGCGTACGCGAAAGGCCATCGGCATAACCGATCGGAAGGGTGCAGATCTGAACGCGCGTGCGCGGTACGCGGTAGGTAAAGCCGTAGCCCACGCCCTCGCCCATCGCAGGATGCGCCACGCGCGTCACACGCGCGTGGACGCTCATGACGGGATCAAGCTGCATCACACGACCACTCAGCTCACATGGCTGCAGACCATACAAACCGATGCCGGCACGAATCATGTCAAAGTGCATTGAAGAATCGAGCATCGAGGACGGCGTATTGGCACAATGCACGATACCGCATTCAAAACCTGCGTCCTTAATGGCCTGAACGGCCTCGGTAAAACGCTGGCACTGCAGCTTGTAGTCCCAACCCGAAGGTTCATCGGCCGTGGCAAAGTGCGTAAATACGCCGTCGCACTGGATGCCGCGATGGAAACTGATGCCGCGTACAAAGTCGAGCACCTGTGTGTAGTGAACACCGATACGATTCATGCCCGTCTCGATGGCAAGATGGTACTTGCCCACCTTGCCCGCCGCGACGGCACATTCTCCATACGCAAGAGCAAAGTCAGACGTATAGACCGAGGGCATGATATCAAACTCGAGCAACGTCGGAATGGCCTCGATAGGCGGCTCGCTTAGGATGAGGATGGGTTTCGTAATCCCGCCCTGTCGGAGCTCAACGCCCTCGTTAACCGTCGCCACGGCAAACATGTCGGCACCGGCCGAATACATGATCTTGGCGCACTCAACAGCTCCATGACCATAAGCATCGGCCTTGACCACGCAGCACAGGCGCTGACGTGGATTCAGCAAGTTCTTATAGGCCCTCGTGTTGCGACGGAGCGCCCCGCGGTCGATCTCGACCCAGGACCAGCGCGTCAAATCGGCTTTATTCATGATTAGTCATCCGACCCTTCGTCCATGATTCCCAGATCTTCGAGCGCATCCTTTGCCGCCAGCTCCATGGCAGGACCGATCAAGTCGATAAGATCGGTCGCGATAACGCTCTTCTCACCATACTCCGTCGCCGCAGCAAAACCGGCGTAGCTGTGAAGTGCGACGGCGTACGAATACAGCAGCTCCCAACGATCCATCTCGTCGCGCATGGTGGCAAGCGTGCCGGCCAAAATACCCGCGAGAACATCACCAGAACCGGCAGTTGCCAGAGAAGCCGGACCCGAGAGTGGCAGCAGCACGCGCTCAACGCCACAGATAGCCGTCGTCGGCCCCTTGGCTATGACCACCAGATTGTCGGAGCCTGCAGCCCAGACAACCTTCTGCGCGGCCGCAATCGCGGTACCAAGGTGGTTCACCTCGTCACCGGCAACCAGGCGCGAAAGCTCACGATAGTGCGGCGTCATAACCAACGGCTGCTCGCGGCGATACATCTCGGGGTTACTATCAATACCGTCAATGGCAATCTTAGCAAGGCAGTTGAGTGCATCGGCGTCCAAAATTAGCGGTACATCAAGCTCGAGCAAGCCCGAAACCACCTGCATAGCGCCGGCAGACGTCGTCATACCGGGACCGCACAGCACGCAGCTGTACTTCTTTGCGATCTCGCACACCGTCATGCGCGCAGCGGCGCCAAAGGAGCCGCGGGAATCAGACGGAATAGCAAAGACCGGAATCGAAGGAAGTGCCATGCGAATGAGATTGGCGCAGGCGTCAGGAGCCGCGACTGCCACGTAACCAGCACCCGCGCGAGCTGCAGACTTGGCCGCCATAATGGCAGCACCAGGATATTGCGCCGATCCGGCGACAATAAGCACAGAGCCACGGGAATACTTATCGATATTCGATGGTAGCGGAGCAAAGTAATCAACTAAGTCACCGGGCTCGACAATCTCGGCGGCGTGGTCAACATCATCGATGACTTCGTCAAGACGGTCGTAAAGATTGCCGCAGATCAAATCGCCAGCATACTCAGGGCCATCAGCGCTATACAGACCAATCTTGGGCGCAATCATCGTCACCGTGCGCTCGGCACGAATGCAGTCGTCATCAACAACGCCCGTCTCGGCATTCAGGCCCGAGGGGACATCAATGGATACGACACAATCGGCGCATTCATTGACCGTAGGAATCCAAATGGAGAACGGCGCACGCAGATTCCCGTGGAAACCGGTACCAAAAATGGCATCGACAACAACATCGGCCTTATCGATCAAAACCTCGAGTTCGTCACGCGAGGGACCGACGCAAACGTGCACATCGCGGCCGGCAGTTCGACGAGCAACATGACGTGCCAGAGCAGCAGGAATCTCATCCGGCTCAACCGGAGAAACGATATCCACGTCCACACCCTTGTGGCTCAGGATATCGGCGGCAACCCAACCGTCGCCGCCATTATTACCAAAACCGACCAGAACGAGAACCCGATCGGGATTGAGCTTCAAGACCTCGTTGGCGGCAAACTCACCCGCTAGCTCCATAAGCTCGGCCTTCGAAGTCCCTTCGCGTTCGATGATATCCTCGAGACGAACGACTTCTTCGGTACTCAAAACCGGTTTCATCTATGCTCCTAGCGTATCTTGCGAAGCATCGCCCAGGTGCTCCGTCAATGCTGAATTCTGCAGCTGTTCAAGCTCATCTAAAACAGAGCGAGCCTCTTTAAATGTCTGCGCAACGCGTTTCTTGTTGCTCACTTTTTCTTCCTTAGGCTTAGGTCGAGCATCTTCGGTAATGGCGATGGCATTCGCAACGGCTAAGTCTCCTGTAAGCGTAATGGAAAGAGCGACCTCAACAACACCCAGCTCTTGAGCGATCTCGAGTGCACGGCCCGAAAGCAGCGCCTTCGGCTTGCCGAGTTTATCACGCGTTACCGAAACATCCTGGCGACCCACGCCTTGACTAAAACCCGTGCCAAGAGCTTTAAGCACCGCCTCGCGCGAAGCAAAGCGGCTCGCATAGTGAGCAGCGGGACGCGATGATGCATCGCAATACGCGCGCTCTTCTTCGGTAAACACACGCCGAGCAAACGACGGCGTCTTTTCAAGAATTGATTTCATACAGGAAATCTCGACGATATCAACGCCGATACCAGCTTCAGCCATGTTCACCTCCATATCGCACAGACTAAGTTATTGTAGCCCGTTCACAGAAGATGCGACGGTGACGCATAATTTCTTTCGCAAATTGACAACCGCATAGCGGAACACGGCCCG
>CAJMOX010000001.1:0-300255 GCA_905215135.1 uncultured bacterium | reverse complement strand
CGCATTCGGCGAGATGCGTTTGCGAAAGTGGTTAATTTTAGATTAGCGCTAACACCTGGCCGCCCGGATATCGGAGGCCCTCGACGAGGCCGGGGCCCTCGAGGCCGAGACGGCGGGGCTGCTCGAGGGCGACGAGACCTACGCGTGCCTGCTCACCGTGCCCGGCATCGGGCCGAGGACGGCGGCGCAGCTCGCGGTGTCGGTCGACATCGCGAGGTTCCCGGACCACGACCACCTGGCCTCGTACTGCGGCATAGCCCCGAGGGTGAGGAGCTCCGGAACGTCGGTGAGGTCGGTCAGGGCGTCCAGGCGCGGCGACGCGAGGCTCAAGTCCCTGCTGATCTTCTCGTGCAACAGCCTGGTGAGGTCCTCGGGGCGCTACGGCGAGTACTACCGGGCCTGCAGGGCGCGGGGCATGGGGCACGGGCGGGCGCTCAAGGCCGTCGCGAGGAAGCGGCTCAGGGCGATATACGCCGTGATGCGCGACCGGGTGCCCTACCGGGAGTAGCCCCGACGGTTGACAAAACTATAGGAACACCCAACGACTACTTTCCTAGAGCATATTCCTTACCATTAGTCAAGCACCATCTGTTTAAACGAAATAGCCTCAACCCGAGCACATTTGTGTCTGTTTAAAACCGGCAATAATGAACAGCGTGCTCAATTCGGTCATGTAAATAGATCAGCTATCAATCCTCAGCAGCAAATCAGCCAAAATACTGGAATGTAATCAGCTTGTAACAAAACAAGAAGTTTAAACAAATAATGCTACCTTTTGCAGTTTTTCAAACAATTCTGCTGTATTTGCAGCTATACTCCATAACTGTCGTGTAGGAATTACGTAGACAAAAAGGAGGTTATGTGATGGTAAGTATTGTTCTTGCTAGCCATGGTGACTTGGCGGCTGGAATCAAGCAGACGGGCTCGATGGTCTTTGGCGATCAGCCGTCTGTTGCCGTGGTCTCGCTCGAGCCGAGCATGGGCCCCGACGACTTCCGTGCCAAGGTCGAGGAGGCAATCGCTTCCTTCGAGGACCAGGAGCAGGTGCTCTTCCTCGTTGATCTGTGGGGCGGCACGCCGTTCAACCAGATCAGCGGGCTCATCGAGGGCCACGATTCCTGGGCTATCGTCACCGGTGTCAACCTGCCTATGCTCATCGAGGCATATTCGCAGCGCTTTGACGCAAAGAACACTGCACATGCGATCGCAAAACATCTCGTGACTGAGGCTAAGGCTGGCGTACGCGTCAAGCCCGAGTCTCTGGAGCCCGAGGAGAAGAAGCCGGCTGCGGCCGCCGCTGCTCCTGCGGGTGCCATTCCTCCGGGAACGGTGATCGGCGACGGGCACATCAAGATCGCCCACGTCCGTATCGACACGCGCCTGCTGCATGGTCAGGTGGCCACCACGTGGACCAAGCAGATCAACCCCAACCGCATCATCGTGGTCTCCGACGGCGTTGCTCACGACGAGCTCCGCAAGACCATGATCGAGCAGGCTGCCCCTCCGGGAGTCCACGCCAACGTCGTGCCTATCAAGAAGATGGCCGAGGTCGTCAAGGACACGCGCTTTGGCGACACCAAGGCGATGCTGCTGTTCGAGAACCCGCAGGATCTGCTCAGGGCCATCGAGGCCGGCGTCGACATCAAGGAAGCCAACATCGGTTCCATGGCCCACTCCAAGGGCAAGGTCGTCGTCACTAACGCTGTCGCTATGGGCGATGACGATGTCAAGACCATCGAGGCTCTCAAGGCCAAGGGCGTCAAGTTCGAGGTCCGCAAGGTTCCTTCGGATTCCTCCGAGGATCTCGACGCCATGTTGAAGAAAGCTAAGGCCGAACTGGCCGCTCAAGCATAGTAAAGGAGGGTCCGATACATGTCTGCAATCACTATTCTGCTTGTTGCGATTGTCGCGTTGCTTGCCGGTATGGAAGGCATTCTGGATGAGTTCCAGTTCCATCAGCCGCTCGTGGCATGCACGCTTATCGGTCTCGTAACCGGTCACCTTCAGGAGGGCATCCTCCTGGGCGGTTCGCTCCAGATGATGGCCCTTGGCTGGGCTAACGTCGGCGCCGCCGTCGCGCCTGACGCCGCTCTGGCCTCGGTCGCTTCTTCGATCATCATGGTGCTCGCCCTCAACGGTGGCGCCACCGATTCGGCCAAGGCCGTTACCGCCGCCATCGCCGTCGCCGTCCCGCTGTCGGTCGCTGGTCTGTTCCTGACCATGATCTGCCGTACCCTGGCTACCGCTATGGTTCACGGCATGGACGCCTGCGCCGAGAAGGGCGACTTCGCCGGCATCGAGCGTTGGCAGTACGCCGGCATCCTCATGCAGGGTGTTCGTATCGCCATCCCGGCAGTACTTCTGTGCATCATCCCGGCCGAGGCCGTTACCAACGCGCTTAACGCTATGCCCGATTGGCTGTCCGGCGGCATGGCTGTCGGCGGCGGCATGGTCGCTTCCGTCGGTTACGCCATGGTCATCAACATGATGGCCACCAAGGAGACCTGGCCGTTCTTCATCCTCGGCTTTGTCCTTGCTGCCATCCCTCAGCTCACGCTGATCGCCCTTGGCCTCATCGGCATCTCCCTTGCCCTCATCTACCTTGGCCTTAAGGATCTGGCCAAGCAGGGTGGCGGCATGGGCGGTGGCTCCGGTGACCCGCTCGGCGACATTCTGAACGATTACGAGTAGGAGGGGAGTGATACATATGGCAGAGAACAAGATTCAGCTCACCAAGGCTGACCGTAAGAAGGTTTGCTTCCGTCATCAGTTCCTTCAGGGCTCGTGGAACTACGAGCGTATGCAGAACGGCGGCTGGTGCTTCGCAATGATCCCTGCGATCAAGAAGCTCTACACCAGCAAGGATGACCAGATTGCCGCTCTTAAGCGCCACCTGGAGTTCTATAACACCCACCCCTATGTTTCCGCCCCCGTCATTGGCGTTACCCTCGCCCTCGAGGAGGAGCGCGCCAACGGTGCTCCGATTGACGACGTCGCCATTCAGGGCGTCAAGGTCGGTATGATGGGCCCGCTCGCCGGCGTCGGCGACCCCGCCTTCTGGTTCACCCTTCGCCCGATTCTGGGTGCACTGGGCGCTTCCCTGGCCCTGTCCGGCAGCATCGCCGGTCCGCTGCTGTTCTTCTTCGCGTGGAACATCATCCGTTACGCCTTCCTGTGGTACACGCAGGAGTTTGGCTACAAGGTCGGCTCCTCCATCGCCAAGGACCTCTCCGGCGGTCTGATGGGCAAGGTCACCGAGGGTGCTTCCATCCTGGGTATGTTCATCATCGGCGCCCTGGTCGAGCGCTGGGTGTCCATCTCCTTCACCCCGGTCGTCTCCAAGGTCACGCAGTCCGCTGGCGCCTATATCGACTGGGCCAACCTGCCCGCCGGTTCTGAGGGCATCAAGCAGGCATTGACGATGTACAGCTCTGTCGGTGCCAACGCACTCGACCCGGTGAAGGTCACCACGCTTCAGGCCAACCTCGATCAGCTCATCCCCGGCCTTGCCGCCGTGTGCCTGACCCTTCTGGTCTGCAAGCTCCTCAAGAAGAAGGTCAGCCCGATCGTCATCATCCTGGCTCTCTTCGCCGTCGGCATCATCGGTCGCGTCTGCGGCTTCATGTAAGCACGCTTCGGCTTAAGACCGAGAGTTGCTAGGCAAGGGCTTTTGAGCCATTGAAACGGACCGCACCCGGTGGGTACACTGGATGCGGTCCGATTGTTTTATTTGGAGGGCGAGGCGCGCATGGCGCAATCTCAGAACAGCACGGTCGATCTGGCAACGCCGGCAACCTGCCTAATGGGGCTTACCAGCCACGGCAACGTGATGGTGGGCAATAAGGCGTTCGAGTACTATAACGAGCGCAATCCCGAGGATTACATTCAAATCCCGTGGGATGAGGTCGACTACATCGCCGCCGAGGTTTTGCGCGGCACCAAGAAGATTACGCGTTTTGCCATCTTCACCAAGGACAACGGCCACTTTACGTTTTCGACGCGCGACGATAAAGAGACGCTTCGCGCGGTCCGTAAGTACGTCGACGAGGATAAGCTCGTGCGTTCGCCTGACTTTATCGATGTGACGGCCAAGGGCGCCAAGAGCATCCCCTCCGTTATCAAAAACCTCTTCCATAAAGGCGACTAGTCGCCTGGGACGTTCTTAAACGA
Source organism: uncultured bacterium (assembly GCA_905215135.1). Taxonomy (GTDB): domain Bacteria; phylum Actinomycetota; class Coriobacteriia; order Coriobacteriales; family Coriobacteriaceae; genus Collinsella. The sequence continues at coordinate 296,085 of CAJMOX010000001.1, read as the reverse complement.
CTAGTCATTAAAGAACGTCGCAGACGACTATCTCGAAGAGTGGCTATGCGCTGCATGGTAGTGGCGCAAATCTGCTACACTAGTACAACATGCCTCCGTAGCTCAGGGGATAGAGCACCGCTCTCCTAAAGCGGGTGTCGACGGTTCGAATCCGCCCGGGGGCACCAGAGGAATATCGAGCCCGGTACCGCTACGGTGCCGGGCTCTTCTGGTCTAAGGGCAGGATTCGGACCGTCGACACCCGCGTCACTCATTTCCCCGCGGGGGGAGTTTTCGAATCCGCCCGGGGGCACCAGAGATTTGTCGAGCCCGGTACCACCACGGTGCCGGGCTCTTCTGGTCTAAGGGCAGGGTTCGAGCCGTCGACACCCGCGTCACCAATTTCCCCGCGGGGGGGAGTTTTCGAATCAGCCCGGGGACACCAGAGATTGATCGAGCCCGGTACACCGTCACGGTACCGGGCTCTTCTGGTTCATGTCATGTCAAAAACGAAGCGCCCGCTTGCTGGGGGAGCAAGCGGGCGCCTGTGAGTGAATATGTTTGCGGCGAGAGCCGTAATGGGCGGTGGGGTGGCGACTAGTTGACCGTACCGGAATCGTCGCCCGTGCCCGAGCCCGAACCCGAACCCGAGCCAGAAAGTGCGACCGTCAGCGTAATCGTGCTGTCGGTAGACTGCTTGCCGGTGGGGGAGACGCCCGTAACGGTGGCGTTTTCGTTGCCGCTCACGGGGTTACCGTTCTGATCGCAGAATGCGATGTTGTAGAACCCGGCGTTGTTGAGCGCGGTAACGGCGGCGGAGATGCTCTTGCCGTACAGGTTGCCCGGAACGCTGGCTTTGCCGGACTTCTTGGCAATGACGACGGTAATCGTGGCGCCAGGCTTCTGCTTGCCGCTGGGGTTCCAGCTAATCACGGTGCCCTCGGTAACCGAATCGTTCTCCTGGTAGCTCACGTCGACGCCAAAGCCTGCCATATCGAGGGCGTTGCGCGCCTGGGCCTCGGTCATGTCGGTCAGATCGGGGACGGAGGTGGTGTCAGGACCGCTGGAGACCTTGTACGAGATGGTCGTGCCCTTCTCGACTTCCTTACCGGGTTCGGTGCCCTGCTCAAAGACCTGGCCCTCATCGGCCTCGTTGGCCTCCTCGGAGGCGTTGCCCTTCAGGCCAACGCTTGCCAGCGCGGCTTCTGCCTGGTCCTTGGTCAGGCCGACAAGCCGGGGAACCTCAACCTTCTCGGAGGGCTTGGGGCCCTTGGAGATTACCAGGTTCACCTTGGTGCCCTTGGCCTTCTTGGTTTTGCCGTTGGGCGTCTGCTCGGCGACCTTGCCCTCGTCGATATCGTCGTTGTAGCTTTGGTCGATGGTGCCGACCTCGAGGCCGGCTTCCTTGATCTGCTCGACGGCAGTCTGCTGGTCCTTGCCCAGCACATCGGGCACGGTGACCTGCTCGCCGCCAAAGAGTCCTGTGGCAAAGGCCACCACGATACCGATGACGGCAACGGCTGCCACCACGGCGGCGATGATCTTGTTCTTGTTGGATTTGGGCTTTTCGACCTCGTAGGAGCCGGTGGAGCCCGAAACCGAGCTACGAGCGGTATTCTGGCCGCTCACGCCCGAGACGGGACGTACCATGGCGCGCGTCTGATCGGAAAGCTCGCGAGTCTTGGTGGCGCCCAGCTCACCGGGTGCACCGATGATGCGCGTGGGCTCCGAGATGTTGACGGCACGGCCCGACAGGTAGCTGTTGAGCACCTGACGCAGCTCGTCGGCGGTCTGGAAGCGGTTTGCCGGGTCCTTCTCCATGCACTTGAGGATGATGCGCTCAAGGTCGGCGTCGACACCGGAGTTGATCTGGCTCGGCGGAATAGGCAGCTCGTTGACCTGCTTGAGTGCGACCGAGATGGCGTCATCACCGTCAAAGGGCACGCGGCCGGTGGCGCACTCGTACATCACGACGCCCAGCGAGTAGATATCCGAGGTGGGGCCGAGGTCCTGACCACGGGTCTGCTCGGGACTGACGTAGTGGGCGGTTCCCAGCACGTTGTTGTCTTGCGTGAGGTGGCTGTTCTTGGCGCGCGCGATGCCAAAGTCCATCACCTTGATGTTGCCGTCGGGCAGCACCATGATGTTCTGCGGCTTGATGTCGCGGTGGATGATCTCGTGCTTGTGGGCGACCGAAAGCGCGGAGCTGATCTGCGAGCCGATCTGGGCGACCTTCTTGGGGTCGAGGGCGCCGTGGCTCTTGATGCCGCTCTTAAGGTCGGTGCCGCGCAGGTACTCCATGACGATGTAATATGTGTCGCCGTCCTTGCCCCAATCGTAGACGCCCACGATATAGGGGGAGGAGAGACCGGCTGCTGCCTGGGCCTCCTGCTTAAAGCGTGCGGCGAAGGTTGCGTCGCCAGCATACTGCGGCAGCATGATCTTGACGGCAACCGTGCGGTCGAGGACCTGGTCCTGTGCACGGTAGACGGTCGCCATGCCGCCTGTCCCCACCTTATCCTTGAGGAGGTATCTTCCCCCGAGGACCCTCTGTTCCATTCCTGCTCCTAACATAACTATTCGCTCAACGATGTGTGTAGTACCTACGATGTGGCCGCTGGGGCCGTGTGGCGCGTTGCCGCTAACTCTTCGGCCGCGGCGCGCCTCGGGTGTCCGATTCAATCATGGGCATCACGCTCCCTGTGCGGCGAGCGCCGCGGTCAGGACGATGCCGGCAATCTTGGCCGCCTTGACGTCGTGTTTGTCGTAATCCTCCAAGGCCACCGAGATGGCGACCGTGGGTGAATCGTAAGGTGCAAAGCCAACGAACGTCGAGTTGACGTTGGTGCCGCCGGTCTCGGGCGAGCCGGTCTTGCCGGCGACCTTGACGCCGGGGACCTGGGCATCGGTGCCGGTACCGGACTGGACGACGGCGAGCATGGCCTGCTTGACCTGGTCGGCCGTGGCGGAGCTGACGGCCTGACCCAGCGAGCGGGACTGCGTGGTCTTGACCACAGTTCCGTCCGGGGCGAGTACCTGGGCTACAAAGTACGGGTCCATGACCACGCCACTGTTAGCGATGGCGGCGGCAATCACGGCGCTTTGCATGACGGTGGTCTGCGGGCCGGGCGTGTGGTCCATGCCGACAGGCTGGCCGGCGCCGGCCCAAGCGGTCTCCCACTCGGTCATGAGCGACGGGTCTGCCATGATGGAGGCCGCGGAGGTCAGGTCCTGGCCGAGCTTTTGGCCGTAGCCAAAGGCGTTGGCAAACTGCACGAGCGTGTTTGCGCCAACTTCGTTTGCCACCTGGCCAAAGACGACGTTGGAGGACACGGCAAAGGCCTGCTGCAGGCTGATGGTGCCGTAGCTCTCGTTGGCATAGTTGGTGACCGGTGCGTTGCCGATGTCCATGGAGCCGGGCGCCTGGTAGGTGCTGGTAAGGCTGGCGGTGCCGGTCTCGAGTGCCGCGGAAAGCGTAACGACCTTAAACGTGGAGCCCGGCGTGTACAGCGCGTCCATGGCGCGATTGTACATAGAGCCGTCCTCGCCGCCGCCAGCCTGCAGTAGGGCGTCGATGTTGGTGTTGTCGTAGGTGGGCGAGCTGGCACATGCGAGCACCGCGCCGGTACGCGGGTCGATGACCACTACAGCGCCCTTAAAGCCCTTGAGTGCCTGCTCGGCCGCCGTCTGGATGCGCGAGTCGATGGTGAGCTTGGCGGTGTTGCCCGGCTGGGTCTGGCCCGCGAGCGACGCGATGGCGTTGTTCCAGCTGGAGTAGTCCTTAGAACCGGTGAGCGTGTCGTTCATGACGCTCTCGATGGCGGTGGTGCCATACTGCTGGCTCACGTAGCCAACCACGTGCGCTGCCAGGTTACCGTTGGGGTAGGAGCGTACGTAGGTGCCGTCCTCCTGCTGCAGCGACTCGGCCAGCGTCACGCCGTCGGACGTGATGATGGAACCGCGCTGGATGTACTTGGAGCGGGCGATGGTGTGGTTGTTGGTCGGCATGTCCTGATAGTCCTTGGCCTTGATGACCTGGACATAGGTGAGGTTGCCGATAAGGATGGCGAATAGCGCCGTAAAGGCGAGCACCGCACGGGTTAGACGGTTGGCGAGCGCAACGCGGCCGAGCACACCGGATTCAGGCGTGTCGAGCAGGCGACGGCGCATGCGCGAGCCGACGGAATGGCTGCCGCTGCCGTAGGAAGACGAGGTGGCAAAGCGCGTGCCCGTCGGGGCGGCGGCAGATGCGACCTGATCATCGGTGATGGCGGCCATAGTGCCGGTGCCGGTAAGCTCGGCCTCGCGTCCGGTCGCTTCGTCACCGGCGCGCAGCAGGAGCGCGACGATGATAAAGCTCGCCAGCAGCGAGGAGCCGCCCTGGCTCATAAAGGGCAGGGTGACGCCGGTCAGCGGGATCAGGCGGGTTACGCCGCCAACGATCAAGAAGGCCTGGAAGCTGATGGCGGCCGTAAGGCCCGTGGCACTAAAGGCTGCGAGGTCGGATTTAGCGCGGGCGGCCGTGGTGAGGCCACGCACGGCAAAGAGCATAAACAGGATGAGCACGGCGCCGCCGCCCAAAAGGCCCATCTCCTCGCCGATAGCCGAGAAGATAAAGTCGGACTCGACGACGGGGATGTTGTTGGCCATGCCGTTGCCGATGCCAACACCGACCAGGCCGCCATCGGCAAGCGAGAAGAGCGACTGGACGATCTGGTAGCCCTGGCCCTGGGCGTCCTTAAACGGATCGACCCAAACCTGGAAACGCACCTGAACGTGAGACAGGAACTTGTAGGCGCCCACAGCTCCAACGGCTAAGAGCGCAAGGCCGATAACGACATACGAAAAGCGCCCCGTGGCAACGTAGAGCATCAGCAAGAAGATGGTGTAGAACAGCACGGCCGAACCCAGGTCGCGTTCGAAGACGACGACGAGCAGGCACACACCCCACACGGCAAACAGCGGCAGCAGCAGTCGCAGGCGAGGGATCTTAAAGCCCAGGATCTTGCGGTTGGAGATGGAGAGCAGCTCGCGGTTCTCGGCCAGGTACCCTGCCAGGAACAGCACGATAAAGACTTTGGCGAACTCGCCGGGCTGGATGGTAAAGCCTGCGATGCGAATCCACAGCTTGGAGCCCGAGATCGTGGTGCCGATAAAGATAGGCAGCATCAGCAGGATGATGCCGATGATGCCAAAGGTGTACTTGTAGCGCATGACCACGTCGAGGTTCTTAACCAACGCGAGCGTTCCCACCATCAGGGCCACCGAGACAAACAGGATGATGAGCTGTGAGATGGCGAGAGCGGGGGCGAGACGCGTCACAAACGTGATGCCGATGCCCGAAAGTATAAATACGATGGGTAGGATAGCGGGGTCGGCACCGGGCGCCAAGATGCGCACGGCAATGTGGGCCGCGGCAAAGGCGGCAAAGAGGCCGATCGGTACGGCGAGCGTCTCAAAGGAGATGGCAGCGCCCGCGGTGAGGACGTACATCGCATACAGCAGGATGACGGGGAACGCCGAGGCGATGAGCAAGAGCAGCTCGGTGTTGCGGCGACTCATAAGCGGCACTCCCTTTCTAATTCTTATCGGAGGCTTCGGCCTCGGCGGACTGTTCGGCGGCTTTCTCGGAATCCGATTCGGAGGTGGATCCCTGATTGGTGTTGTCGCGAATCGTTTGCGCGTCGATCACCTGGCGGGTCTGCTCCTCGTCGATCTGGTGGCGGTACTTGGATATCGTGTCCTGCGCATCGTCGACACTTGTTTGCGGAATGCCCGCCTTGAGGCGGTTTTGCGTGTCTTCGGGCAGGTCGGACAGCTTGATACTGGTTTCGCTTTCGAGCCAGTGGAGCTTGAGTCCGAGCGGCTTGCCGGGCAGGCCGCGCCAGACGGCGACATTGCCCTGGTAGGTACCCAGGTAGTACGAGCCGGTGACACCCGTGTAGGCCCAGATGGCAGCCGCCAGCACCAAGACGAGACCTAAGACGACGCCGATGGTGACGTTGCGGCGACGCACGCGTTGCGCCTCGCGCATAACGCCATCGTCAACCAGGTCAACGACTACTACGGTCACGTTGTCGTGGCCGCCGGCGGCAAGCGCCGCGTCCACTAGGTTGTCGACGCAGATTTGCGCGGTTGAGGACTGCGTGGCGATGTTCTCGATATCGCTATCGGGAATCATGCTCGAAAGGCCGTCGGAGCACAGGATCAGGCGGTCGCCTTCCTCGATATGCAGAGTGAAGTGGTCGGCATACATGGCGGGGTCCGAGCCCAGCGCACGGGTGATGACCGAGCGGTTGGGGTGGACGCGAGCCTCGTCTGCCGTAATCTCACCGGCGTCCACGAGCTCCTCCACGTAGGAGTGGTCGCGGGTCACGCGGATGAGCGTGCCCTCGTGGAGCAGGTAGGCGCGAGAGTCACCCACGTGGGCGATGGCGAGCGTGTCGTTTTCGATATAGGCGCAAGTGGCTGTGCAGCCCATGCCGGGCTTGCCTAGGCCATTCAAGGCGGCCTCGATTACGGCGGCGTTAGCGGCCTCGACGGCTGCCGCCAGGCGTGCGGCGTCGGCGGACTGCGGGGCCGTCTTGGCAATAGTCTCAACGGCGATGGAAGAGGCCACCTCGCCGGCAGCGTGACCACCCATGCCGTCGCATACGCAAAAGAGCGGCGACTGCACCAGGTAGGAATCCTCATTGTGCGGGCGTACGCAGCCAACGTCGGAGCGGGCGCCCCACATGAGTTGCGTGGTGGTGCCGGCATCATAGGTCGAGTCGGTCTCGATGCGCTCCTCGGTCAGGGGCTCAAAGCTCATGGTCGAGCCGGGGTCTTTGAGCTTGGCCTCAACGGCGGCAACGTCGATTTCGGCTGTGTCACCGGGAGAGACGGTGTCGGTCTCGGCGTTTGATTCGGAATCGCCGGTGTCCGGGGAGTCGGGCTCCTCGGACACGCGGGCGGTCGACTCGTCGTCTTGCGGGCTGACGTCTATAGGCTCGGGCGCCGGCGTAGACGCGGGCGCAACCTCGGATGCCGGGGCTATGGGAAACGCCGGCGCGGCGGGCTCGGGTGCCGCAAACACCGCAGCGCTCTCGTTGATTGCCGCGGCGACAGGCTCTGCAAAGTGAGCTGGCGCCGAGGTTGCTTCGGGCGCTGTGGGCTGTTCCGCGGCATGTGCGCCGATGGGCGCCGCTACGGCATCCTCTTCGTCCTCGTTATCGGCGAGATCCGAAATATCATGCGTTACATGCGAAAGAGGCAGGGAGAACACGGTGTCCTCGGGTTCCACGGGTGCGGAGCCCGCCGGAGCGGCGTGGGCCGGCGCAGCTGTGGCGGCAGCCGGTGCCTCGGTCATAGTCGCGGACTTGTTCTCCTCGTCGATCATCGACGGTTCACCTTCATGACCACGTCGCCAATCTGGACTTCGTCGCCCTCACGCAGCGTCGCGGGCTCCACGAGCTGGCGGCCGTTGACGAGTGTGCCGTTAAGCGAGTTGAGGTCCTCGATGATGAGCGCCGGGCCCTGCAGCGAAAAGCGCGCATGCGAGGCCGAGACGAACGGTTCGTTGATGCAGATGTCCGAAGATGGCGAGCGACCGACGATGACGGGGCCGAGCATGTCTACGTGGATGCCACGGATGCCGCGCGGGCCCTTGTCCACATCGATCGTCCAGATAGCCGAGTCGCGGCGCTGTCCGCGAACAAGTCCCACGCCGGTCTTCATGACGGCGAACAGGAAGATATAGAGCAGGGCGACCAGGACGATGCGGCCTGCAAAAAGGACGATATCGATGTTCATAAGCGACTATCCCCTAAATTCAAAGGTGCTCAGGCCAAACGTCAGCAGATCGCCGTTGCGCAGCGGGCAGCGCGTAATGCGGCGGTTGTTGACGAGCGTGCCGTTGGTGGAATTGAGGTCCTCGATCGACCAATCCGAGCCCGTAAAGGTGAGCTGGGCGTGGCGGCGCGACACGTTGGGGTCGCGCAGGGCAATGTCGGAAACCGAGCGCTCGCGACCGATAGTCACCTGTGCGGAGGTGATGCTATGGCTCTCGCCGCTCACGACGTCGACGAGCTGGGCGAGCGGGCGCTGCGGGGCGCGAGTGCTTGCCATGTTGGAGGCGATGCCGGCTGCGGCGCCTAGGCCCACGGCGGCACCGGTCGCGGCGGCTCCGCCCATGCCGGCAAGCGCGTCGCGCGAGACGGTCTGCGGCACCGGGATAGGAGCGACGGGGTCGGGGACGCTAGGCGCGAAGGGATCTGCTACGGCAAGCGGGTCGGGAGCGGCGGCACGAGGCGTCGGCTGCTGCTGGGGCATGGCGGCGGGGCGCTGCTGCTGCGGGGCAGCAAACTGCTGCTGGCCGGCGCGCGGGGCGCTGGCGGCACGGCTTGCCGCGGAGTTGTTTTGGCCCAGACCGTTTTGATAGGCGCGCTCTTCTTCGTACAGGCGGCCGAGCGTGGGGGCATCGACGTTCTCGGCAAAGACCGAGAACTTGCCGGCACGCAGCTGCGGATCGATCATAAAGCGCACGAGGGGCTCGCCGACAAAGACATAACGGCGCTTTTCGGCCTGCGCCTTCACGAACTCGCGGACCTCGCGCGAAAGCTCGGGGTAGAACGGGGCGAGCATGGGGTCGTCGTCGGCGGCGATCAGGATGGTATAGAGTGCCGGCGCCGTGTTGACGCCATTGATCACCAGAGTCTGATCCTCCATGTCGCGAGCGGCCTGCTTGGCAAGCTTCTTAAAGGAGAACGGGGCACGGGTGGCACCGAAGATGCCGGCCACGTGGTCCTCGAAGATGTTCAGGAAGTTCACGAAAGATCACTCTCCGTATAGGTTCTTTGGTATCCGAGCAAATATAGGCATATCCCAACGATTATAGAGGATAGGATTCCCGCAACCGCCGCCTTGGCGATGACCGCGGCTGCAAGGCTGGCAATTTCCATATGGTGTGCAAGACAGGACGCCGCTGCGCAGCCGATGCCGGTGACGGCGATGGCGGCGATTGCGGCAAGGTTTGATCCCTGATCGGCACGCTTGGCATGGGCATTGAGCAACGCGGATGATGCTGCGGCAGTTGCCGCGACCAGCACAAAGGCAGCCCAAAGGAGCGGGTCTCCCAGCGCTGCGGCAACGTTACCGAGCCCCAGCACGCCTTCGGCTGAAAGCGCGATCGTGGCCAGACGGGCAAAAAGCGCGCCCATGCCCGTTGCCGCGGCGGCGCTTGCCGGGCCGAGCCAAAATGACGCGACGCCGGCGGCGACCCCAGCTGCCAGGAAGGTATTGCCGGTCAGACAGCCAAGCGCGAGTGCACAGGTGAGCGCGGCGCTCGCGGCAGCCTCGGTGCGACCCCAGGCGATCCACCAACCGGACATGGCGGCAGCAAAGATCACCGCGACGGGCAGCATCGACAGGATGCCCTGTGCCTGCATGGTGGCGTTGGCCATGAGCACCAAAAAGCCCACAGCCGAGATGGCCGAGCCAATCTGGGGGGCCAGGCCAGCCGCCGCTCCGATCGCGATGGCCGCAATGACCAGGCCGGGAAGCGCCGCGACCCCGGCCGTTTGCATCAGCAAAAAGCTAAAGGTGCCGCACGTTAGCGCCGAGATAGCGCGCATGGTGTAGTCGCGCGCATGGCTCCAGCGCGTGCCCGCCCAGCCGAGTGCGGGGTCGACCTCGATGACGTCGTCCTCGTAGTGCGACGGCTCGATATCGTCGAGCTCCTGCTCGTCATCCGAAAGTTCGCCAACCATTTGCTCCAGGCTGCGACGGCCTTCGCGCACGCTGCCCAGACCGGCAAGGAGCTGGTCGCAAAATGCCTCGATGCTGTTGGGGCGGTCCTGCGGCATGGGGGAGAGCGCGCTCATGAGCGCGGCCTCGGCTCCCGAGGGAAAGTGTGGTATCAGCTCGCTGGGATAGGTGGCGCCGCCGATGATGCGGCCGAGCGAGTCGGCGGGCGTGGCCGCCATAAAAGGAGCGCTGCCGCACAGGCCCTCGTAGATCACACAGGCGAGGGCAAAGACATCGGCGCGCTCGTCGACCGTGCCGGTCTCGATATCGAGCTGCTCGGGCGGCATGTAGCCGATGGTGCCGCCGCGTGAGCCGCCAAAGCCGCCAGCAGACGACAGCCGCGCCATGCCAAAGTCGGTGAGCTTTACATTGCCCGAGTGGTCGATGAGCACGTTGGCGGGCTTGATGTCCAGGTGGAGCACGCCATTACTGTGGGCGAAGGTGAGCGCCTGGCCCAGGGCATCGGCAATGGCCGCGGCCTCGTCAAAGGTGAGCGAATGGCCGTCCACGCGATGCAAAAACTCGGCCAGCGACATGCCGTCGACATATTCCATAACCAGGTAGGCATAGGCGGTATCGTGCGTAAAGTCGATGACCTGCACGATATTGGGATGTTGAAGCATGGCGGCAGTGTGCGCCTCGCGCAGGACATCCATGATGTCGCTAGCGGGCATGCCAGCACCGTTGATAAGGGGGATGCGTTTAATGGCGACGCGGCGGCGCAGGTGCGTGTCGCGGCAGATCTCGATGGAGCCAAAACCGCCGGTCGCAAGTGTCTCGAGCGGCTGGTACCGCTTGAGCAGCTCGCGAGAGCTGGTGCCCTCCAAAGGAACGTCCGGCGAGAACCGGGCGGTATGTTGCGAGAAAAGCGGCATGGCCAACCCTCGTGCGTTTAAAGTTCGTTTGCGAGCGGCGGGCGTGGGGCCGAGCCATTCGCGGTGGCATAGATGCTGCTAGTGTAGCACGCTCGGGCAGATGGCGAGGAAACGGGGATGAGGTGGTCCGATCGATTCGGGCCGTTTCGGCTCGTTCGGAAAGCGCACCCCAGTTTTCAGCCAAATAATGGGATGCGCCTTCCAAATGGGGTGGGCTGCGGAAACTGCATCCCAGAATATTGCCCTGGAACGGGACGCGCTTTCCGAACCGGCGTCCAAAAGGAAACCGCATCCCGCTTTGATGTGGGGACTGCGAACAAAAGCCGGACCGTGATCTGGCGCGGATTGGAGTTCGCCTGAATCATTGATGCTGGCTGGTGTGAGAACAGAGATAAACGAGCGGCTCGAGCGATATAATGACACGCTATGGAGGCCATATGCTTTTTTCCCGCCGTTCTGCTACATCTGCCTGCACCATTGCGCTTGTCGTAATGGCGGTCACCCCTTATCACCGGTTTTCATCTTCAATCGGCCTGGCATCAGGTGCAATGACCTGGCTCGTTATCCTGGGCGCAAGCCTCGCGGCGTTTGTTCATGGTGCTGCGCTATGCAAGGGGGGAGAAATGAGACGGCCGAGGCATCTCGGTGCCATCGGTGTTTTCCTTGGTGTTATTGCAACGGTTCCCGAATGGGCCGACCTGGCTTTCTATGCTCGCGGAGACTCTATTCCAATCGTGTTTGCACCGATTTGGTTGTTACATGGCGTTTCGTGTGTCTCGTGCTTTGTTGGGTCGCTGCTTCTCTCATATGTTATTTGGGGCACGGCGGACTCTCCTTTGACGCAGAGGTCGACACGGACTGACGAAAGGGAAACTCGTCACCCGCAGGACGCGATTTTTACAGAAACAATAGCCGTCATGTCTTGCCTGCTGTTTTGCTGTCGAGTTTCATGGAGAGTCGTTCCCGAGCCATGGGGGATGCCCCCTGTAACGGCCGCGTCAATTGGCCTTGCGCTTTTAATTCCGTTGGTCTATCTCGCATTGACTGTGGCCCCGCCGTTTTGCCGCCCTCGTGCCTTTGGCCATGGGCGGCGCGACGTGTTTGCCTGTTCTGTGCTCGTAGCAGTTCCTATTGGTCTTATTCCGGCTGTTGAGGCGGCATACTTCGCAAGCGATGCCGTGGTCATTGCATTGCTGGCGATGGGGTCCGTTATCGCTGCTGCCTTCGTATGCATGTTGCTAAGGGGGAAACGGGACAACAATTCGGATATCGCCTGTGCGTCCGACACATTCGATGCGGGGGTGTTTTCCCCTGCCCTGTCGCCTAGAGAAGAGCAGTTTGTTCGACTGCTGCTCAAAGGGAAAACGCCGGCGGAAATTGCCAAGGAGACGGATACGAAGCCATCGACGGTGAGAACAACGCTTCACCGAGCATACGGGAAGGCGTCGGTTGCGGGCTCACGCGAGCTCGTGGCGCTGTTTGCGGGTGAGGGCGATACTGTAGGGCATGAGCTACCGCAGCGGCATGCTGACGATATAGTGGCATCAGCTCGAACGCGCCGGCTGTTTCGATACCTGCTCACATTATTCTTTATCCTCCTTGCGGCGGGGCCCTTGGTAATGGCGGATAGCGATTGGGGGTCCGGTGTTTCGCGGGCTGTCGCCTTTTCCCTCTTAAGCTACGCATTGGGTCTCGGACTGCTTCTGTCGCTACGCTACGCGGGTGGAAAAGCGAATCGTGGCGCTGCGCTGGATAGAGCGGGTGAAGCGATTTGGCTCGGAAGCCCGTACGTATGGGCGGTGCTATCTGCTGTGGAATGGTCTTTTATCTATATCGCGGCATTGATGTGCATACGCGTTCCGTTGATGGCTGTGCCGGTCCTGTTTTGCGGCGTGGCGTCTACGGCTTCGCTCGCTGTTGGGCTGCGTCCGTTTAAGGTGCATGCCCATGCTCGGGCTATCGTGCCGTTGGTGTCAATGGGCATGGTTGCCTTAATCTATGCGGTCGCTAGGGGGCGAATCCATGGACTTGCGGTGCTGACGGGGGTGCTGCTCACATATATAGTGATGCGAAGCTGTCCGCAGCGCAAAATGCTTGGGATATGGATGCTTTGCTTCGGGGCGACGGCTCCTGTTTGGGCTGTCTTGCTCAATATGGTGCAGGATCTGACGGTTTTCGAGCCGTTGTTCCTCGCGTCGTTGTTGGGGCAAAGTTCGGCTGTCAATGTCGTCGTGGCAACGGTGATTGTTTGCTGGTCTGTGCCCATGTTCGTTACGCACATCGCGCTCGCCCGCTCGGTTGAGGACGAGAAGGCCGTCTTGGAGTACCGGGCGAACGGGTCCACCGAAACGGCCCGCGTGCGCCAGCTGGCTCTGCTTACGTCGCGCTCCCTTTCCGATGTTCAGTCGCAAATCTTGCTGATGACGGCAGAGGGCGCAACGACAAAGGCTATTGCGGAGGACGTCGGTTACGCTGCATCTACGGTGCAAGCACTGCGGTCTGCATCTTACCGCCAGTTGAGGATCAAGAATAAAGCGGAGCTTGTTTCATTGTTATCGCAGGCAGATAACGTGTAAACGCCTGAGCGATTAACTCAATAGCGGGTGTTTACAGACATCATTCTCTATTCATGCAAAGGTTGCCGTGCGCCGACGCATCATTAACCGCTTGTGATTAGGGCCGGGTCGAGCGTTGCTGCTCGGCCTGGCCAATAGGAGGGTGATGTCGCTTGAATGGAAATCTATTACGGCACGAGTTGTCCAAGATATTTGGCAATCCTATATTTGCGTTGACCCTTATGGTTGCAACTGCAATTTCGATGGCGGCTGCCATTGAGGCATGGTGGACGCTCGAGACTGAGCGCAAGCAGCTGTTATCGCTTGGCTATGGCGTTGGTTTGCAAGCCCAGGCATACCTCGGCCAAACGCGTGAAAGTAGCTTTGGTAACTGGATCGTTGTGAGTGCAAATGCACCGCTATCGGCATCAGTGTTTTTCTATGCGCTGCCGTTGCTTGCCATGCTGGCCGGGTCGTGGTCATGCCTGTCCGAGCGTTTGGGCGGTTACGAGGCGCAGATCTGCACACGTGTTTCTAGAAATGCATACGTGAACGTGAAGATGCTGTCTGCTTTCCTCTCTGCGTTTGCGGTCACGGCTATTCCGCTACTCGTGAACTTCCTGATTGTCTCAATGCTGTTTCCCGCGTATCTCCCCCGGGTCGACGAATCGACTTACGTCGGGCTCTATCTGCATAGCTATTTTTCTGGCCTGTTTTATTCCCGGCCTCTGTTGTACGTGCTGGTTTATACACTGTTCGATGCGGTGACGCTGGGGGCTCTATCCATGGCCGTGACCGGTCTGTCGGTTGTGTTTCGCAGCAGAATCAAGGCGATGGTCGTTCCATATCTGATTATGGTTGCATGGCACTTTGTTAACGACTGGATTTTTAGCGTCCTTTCATGCGTCGGCTTTAACTGCAACATTCTTAACAGCATCAGGTCGGAATCACTAAATAACTGGCCCGACATTCGAGCAGGGTTTGCAGAAATCATTTTGCTGTTCGTCTTTTCTTTGATTTTCGCGAGATTCTTAAAAAGACGCGAGGTGGTCTGATGCTGTTTAGGCTGGTCGCCGCGGACCTGAGGACCGTTTTGAAGAAGAACATCATCACTTTTATTGCAATTGCGGCAGTGACCGTTGCGAACTTGGTGTACGCCTACGGATTGTCTTCTGTGTATGGGGTTAGAACGGATACCTTGGGGTTTGCGGATAATCTTGCGCTCGTGTTTGCCGGATCTGCTCCGTTTGAGCCTAGGCCCGGGGTCATGTTTGTGCCTCCGCTAGGATGGCTATTTCTCATTCTGCTTATTCTCTATACAACACTCGACTATCCGACCGAATCGTTGCACGGGTTTGGTTTGCAAGCGCTTGTTCGATGCCGGGCAAGAACCCTTTGGTGGGTCTCGCGTTTTATCTTGGTGGCGGCAGTAACGGCATTTTCACTGCTCGTGGTGGTTTGCTCTGTTGTGATTTGGAGCTTGGTGGTGAGCTCCTCGTTCAGCGCGGTCATTCATGGTGAGTCGCTTCAGCTGGCTAATTTGGCGCCGTGGTTTCTCAAAGCTGCCGAGGCGGATGCGCTGCCGTTTTTCGTAGGACTCTTTTTTGCTTTCGAGGCGCTTGCGTTTGCGCAGGCAGTGATTGGCTTTGTACTTGGGCCGTCGGTCTCGTTTGTGGTTTTAACGAGCTACCTGATCTGCTCGGCATATGCGCGACATTGGGCGCTATTGGGTAACGCCTTGATGCTGTTGCGCTGGGGCGGAATTGTCAAAGAGGGAATCGCGGCGGGCTCGAGTGGCTTGTTTTCAATTGTGATTATGTCGTTATGCCTATCGTTGGGTGGACTGTGGTTTCGAAGGGCCGACCTTATAGAAAAGGGGGACAAGATATGAGCGTGATCGTTAGGGACGTATCGAAGCGCATGGGCAAAAACGATGTTCTGCGCAACGTGTCCATCGAGGTTGACCCTGGGACTGTGGTCGGGCTTCAGGGGATAAACGGTTCGGGTAAGACCATGCTCATGCGAGCGGTTTGCGGGTTGATCAAGCCTACCGAAGGCGAAATCTCTATCGATGGCCAAAGGCTTGGGGCGGACATCTCGTTCCCGCCGAGTCTGGGGATGTTGATCGAGGCGCCTTCCTTTTTGGGATATCTGTCTGGCTACGACAATCTGAAGCTCATCGCTCAGATCAAGGGCGTTGCCACCCCCGAGGACATTCGCTCTGCCCTGCGGCTCGTGGGGCTCGATGCAGACGAAAAAAAGAAGTTCCGAGCATACTCGCTTGGGATGAAGCAGCGTCTGGGGATAGCTGCGGCAATTATGGAGAAGCCGAAGCTGCTTGTTCTCGATGAGCCAACGAATGCCCTCGACGAAGCGGGCGTTGAAATGCTCAAGCGCGTTGTGGCGATGGCGGCATCAACGGGTCGTGAGGTCCTTCTGTCCAGCCATGACGGAGAGGTGCTCGAGGAACTGGCCGATCGGGTTTACTGCATGCGCGACGGTGCCGTTGTGAAAGTTCGGGAAAGGTCGTGAGCGCGATGAAGAAGACCCTGTGGACGAGAAGATCGGCGCTCGCGCTTTTTTGCTGTGCTGCTGCCGGCCTTGCGGGCATGAGGGTGAGCGTCGTTAACGGGAACCGGACGGTCATTCCTGAGAAATGTTACGCGGAGGGCGAATGGCTCTCGATGGATGGAGCGTTTCTGGGGTCGAAGGATGTGGTGACTGATGGGTATTCGTTTTGCATAGACGGGGCAGAGTTGCTCACGCCGCGCGAGTATCTCAAACGAGCACATGACGATTATTCAAAATATGGCACCGTGGATACGAAAACGAGACTGAAGGATGCCGACATCACGTGCGTTATCGCCGTAAAGATGCGTGTCAGAAATAGGGATAATATCGACGGTGGAATCAAAGCGTATGTTTGGCATCTGGTTCCGGAGTCTGCGCCAAACTATGATTTTGTAGTCAATACCGATCTGATAACGCAAGCCATGCCGGTCCTTGGCGGCTCTGCTGCGTTTGCCGTGGAGGTTGGGGCAGAAAACGAGTTGCTCGTCCCATTTATGATGCAGAACACCAACGACTATTTCGAAGGTTACGAGACCGTCCGTTTTGAGAAAGCATTTCCCGGGACTTACACGATGAAGATGACCGATCTGCCGGAGCGGAGGCTCTTAAGGTTTGAAGTGAAGTAGCTCGAGAGCAAGGCAAAACGGGTCCATTGGCGGTACGCGCGCCCGATTCCAGGCGCCCCGGCCCGGAATCGGGCGCGGGACGAGGCGCCTTCGGTGTCGGCCGGCCTACCGCTTCTTCTTGCTCTTCTTCTGCTTGCGCTGCTTGCCCTTGGTCTCCTGGGGCTTGTCGCCCTGTTTTGCTTCGGCAGCGGCCTTTTCTGCCTTCATCTTCTTGCGTTTGGTCTCGATGCGGAGTTTTTTGTTGATGCGCGCCTTAAGGAAGGGACCGAACTGCTCGGCATCGCCGCGGACAAAGGTGTCCTTAGGGATCGTCACGCCCTGGTCGGCGAACATGGCCACAAAGATGCGCTCGCCGTCGAGCACGTGGTCGAGCTTTTCAAACGGGAAGAACTGCGACTTGCCGCTCGTGCCCCAAACCATCAGGCCGTCCTCGTTGGCGGCGACGCGGCGATAGCGGCCACCCATGGACTCGTCGGCCTCAACGGCGTCGATAAAGTCGCGGGCGAGGGTGTGGTGCAGGTTTTTGCTCCACCAGGCCAAAAAGGCGCCGAATACGATCAAGACGACGCCAAACTTGATCCAGTTGCCGCCGGCCACCAGCATGCCGATGCCGATGAGCGCGGCAATTGCCGCGGCGACATACAGCGAGCCGCGACGCCTGGGCGAGGCGACCAGGCGGGCGAAGTCGGTGACGAGGTCGTTTTCGTATTGGTACTCGTTGAGGTACAGGATGCCGTCGTCGGCTGCGGCCTGCTCCTCGAGCGCGACCTCGACCTGGTCGGCTGCTTCGGAGGGAACGAGGTTGCTCTCTGCGTCTGCCATGCTCTTTGGACTCCTATCGCGGCGGGCTCGCCGTACGGGTTATTATGGAATGCAGTATGCCGTGCGACCGCATGGCCGCCGCGGCAACAAGACTCAGTATACCCGGGGGAGCACCCATGGAATCGTTGTACCGAAAGTATCGCCCGCTCACCTTTGACTCCGTGGTGGGCCAGCAGCATATCGTCTCGACGCTCGAGCACGCCATCACCGAGGGGCGCCTGTCCCACGCCTACCTGTTCTGCGGACCGCGCGGCACGGGCAAGACCACCATGGCGCGCATTCTGGCCAAGGCGCTGCTGTGCCGCAATGCCGAGGCGGCGCGCGCCGAGGGTGCAAGCGGCTGCATGCCCGACGGTACTTGCGAGGAGTGCGAGCTCATTGCCGAGGGTAACCACCCCGATGTCTACGAGCTCGATGCCGCCTCCCGCACGGGCGTGGACAATGTGCGCGAGGAAATCATCAACTCCGTCAACTTTGCCCCGGTGCGCGGCAAGTACAAGATCTATATCATCGACGAGGTCCACATGCTCACGACGGCGGCGTTCAACGCGCTGCTCAAGACGCTCGAGGAGCCGCCGGCACACGTGATCTTTGTGCTGTGCACCACCGACCCGCAAAAGATTCTGGAGACCATCCTCTCGCGCTGCCAGCGTTTCGATTTCCATCGCATCGGCAACGAGGATATCGAGCGTCGCCTGGCATACGTGTGCGAGCAGGAGGGCTTCGATTACGACGATGAGGCGCTGGCTATCGTGGCGCGCCATGCCAAGGGCGGTATGCGCGACGCGTTGTCCACGCTGGAGCAGCTGAGCGTCTTTGGCAACGGTTCTGTGCATGCGGACGACGCCCGCTCGCTTTTAGGCGAGGTTTCGGACCAGATTCTGGGCGAGTTTTCCCGCGCCATTGCCGATCGCGATGTTGCCGAGCTCTATGGACTGATCCGTGCGCAGGTCGAGGAAGGAAACGACCTGCTGGAGCTGACGCGCGACCTGGTGGCGCATGTGCGTGACGTGTACGTTGCCTGCGTTGCCGGTGCCCGTGCCGAGCTGTTTGAGGGCGGCTCCGAGCAGGCCGAGGCGCTTGCTGCCGAGGCCGCTGCCTTTGGCGAGCATCCTGCCGACCGCCTGGCCCGTGTGCTGACGGTGCTCGACGATGCCGCACTGGAGATGAGGGGCGCGAGCGACGTGCGCCTGGTGCTCGAGATCGCCTGCACGCGCCTGGCACGTCCCGAGGCCGATTTAACGATTGAGGCATTGGCCGAGCGCGTGGCCCGCTTGGAGGCCATGGTTGCCAACGGCGCCGTGCCGGCGAGCGTGGCTGCTGCTCAGGCCGCCGCGCCTGCAGCATCCGTACCCGCTGCTGCCCAACAGCCGACGCTAATTTCGGGCGCTCGTGCTGCCGCTCCGGCGGCATCCGCTGCCCCCGCTGCTACGTCCGCGCGCCAGGGCGGTATGCCTTGGGACCGTGGTGCTGCTGTTCCGGCTGCCCAGCCTGCGTCCCGTTCTGCGTCCGTGTCAGCTTCCAAGCCTGCAGCGCCTGCACCTCAGCCTGCGCCGACTCCGACGCCTCAGCCCGTTGCGGCTCCCGCGCCTGCCACCGCTCCGGCACCTAAGCCCCAGTCCAACAATGCCGCCCAGGTTGCCGCCGCCGGTACTGCCGAGACGCCCGCGGTCGAGGATGCCGGAGAGCTGCAGCGCAAATGGGCCGAGGTTGTCGAGCGTGTCAAGGCGCGTCAGGCTTCCTACGCGGGGCTTTTGCTCAATGCCCGCGCCACGGCTGACGACGGCTCCAGGCTCACGGTCTCGTTCCCCGCGGGCTCGACCTTTGCCATCAAGATGCTTGGACGCGCCGACACGCAGTCGGTGGTCCTGCCGACAGTCAGTGCGGTCTTCGGTCGTCGTACCGTCGACTATGTCCTGGATGGGGGTGGCACGCCGGCTCCTCAACATGAGGAGCATTCTCCATCTGCACGGGCTGCGGTATCTGCGGACCCGCAACCCGTGTCCTCGGCGGCCCCTGCATCCTCGAGCGCCAGCGCGACGCAGCCAAAAGCAGCACCGATAGCGGCGCCGACCCCGTCGGCGCCTAAGCCCGTCATGGCCAAACCGGCTGCTCCGACACCCGCGCCCAAGCCTGCCTCGCCCGCGCCCAAGTCGTCTGACCTGGGCAAAGCCCCCTGGCTGCGCTCCGACAACCCCGCCGGCGCTCCTGCCACGGGCAAGCTCCCGACCGAGCCCGCGCCCCGAGCGCCCGAGCGCGCGTCCGCTCCCAAGGCTCAGCCCGCCGCGCCGTCTGCGCCATGGGAATCCGAGCAGGTTCCCTACGACGATGCCATGGTTGGCGGTTTTGTTGCCGATGCTGGTGGG
Organism: uncultured bacterium; assembly: GCA_905215135.1. Classification (GTDB taxonomy): domain Bacteria; phylum Actinomycetota; class Coriobacteriia; order Coriobacteriales; family Coriobacteriaceae; genus Collinsella. Next base: position 276,508 of record CAJMOX010000001.1, on the reverse strand, counting down.
GACGATCTGCCTCCGTTCGACGTGCCGGGTGCGGCGTCCGCGCCCAAGTCCGCTGCAACTGCCCCCAAAGAGGAGGACGCTCTTGCAGCTCCCTGGGAGTCCAACTCCGGTGCGGGCGGCCCCTTCGGCCATCAGGGTGCAGCCCCGAGCATCCCGCAGACCGAGGACGAGGCCAAAGCCCTCATCCGCAGCGTCTTCGGCCAGTCCACCATCTTCAAGCCGGTGGAGTAGCTGCGCAGGCGGGTATACTGCTCAAGAAGAGAACCCCTTGCCCGGGCGCATCTGTATTTCGGACATGTGCAACGTGGTGCCGCGTATATCGCATTCGAGCAGACAGGCGCGTGACGGTCGGCCTAGGATGCTGAGGTCGATACGATACGTCGCATGGCTGTCCGTGTACTCGACTTGCTCGGCGTTGACGGTTGCTCCGATTGTAAATAAAGAGCCCAGTTCGGCATCGACAATCTTGGAGTCCTTTATCTTGACCTTGAACTCTTGGTAGAGGGACGGGCTGTTGTAGTAAATGGTTCGGGTTCCGTCGGTGCATTCATCGGTCGTCTCCCATTTGACGACGGGCTGGTCCGAGCTGGCTATCAGCAGTTCTGCTCCAAAAGCTATGGCATGGGTGATGATAACCAGTAATACCCAGACGACAAAGAGATAGAGAACCACATATGCAACGGGGTGTTTTGAGCGGATGTTTTGGAGTACGGCTGGGACATTCACGAGGGCACCTCCAAATCGTCATCTATGACAATCAAATTATACCCAGCCGCCATGCGTGCCGCCTCGAGCAGCGGCTCGGCATTTTGCCATGTAGCCTTGTAGCCCTACGCATAAACTGCCTGGTTCCAGCTCTGCTAGATGTAGCTTGAGATAATTATGCAACCTTGCATAATTCGACCTTGCATAATCTTGGGCGTGCGTCACGCTCAAGGACATGTATATCGACTGAGGTAGCGTGTCCGCCCCGCTTGCTTGCCCCGCGCCGTGGTACGATTTTTGAGTTTGAAAGTCCCGTCGCGCTCCGGCTGCCCTTGCAGCTTGTCGCGCGGCCGCACGTAAAGGAGCCATCATGGCCGGTATGAACATGCAGCAAATGATGAAGCAGGCTCGCAAGATGCAGGAGCAGCTTGCCGCCGCGCAGGAAAACCTTAAGTCCCAGACCGTCGACGCCTCTGCCGGCGGCGGCATGGTCAAGGTGACCGTTAACGGCGAGATGGAGCTCGTCAACCTCACCATCGACCCCGATGCCCTCGATCCCGAGGACGTCGATATGCTGCAGGACATGATCATGGCTGCCGTCAACGAGGCCGTCCGCGGTGTCAACGAGCTCGCCAACAAGCAGATGGGCGCCATCACCGGCGGCCTCAACATCCCGGGCATGCCGTTCTAAGACACGCATATATATGAGTGCCAACCATAGTCTGCAAAAATTGCTCGATGAGCTGGGCCGTCTGCCGGGCATTGGTCCCAAGTCGGCCCAGCGCATCGCCTATTACCTGCTCGAGGCCGATGCCGAGGAGGCGCGCCGCCTGGCCGAGGCTATCCTGGAGGTTAAGCAGGAGGTTCACTTTTGCAGCCGCTGCTTTAACTACGCCACGGCCGACGAGTGCTCCATCTGCCAGGATTCGATGCGCGATACCACTCGCATTTGCGTGGTGGGCGAGCCGCGCGATGTCCAGGCGATTGAGCGCACGGGCAGCTACCACGGTCTCTACCACGTATTGGGCGGCGTGATCAGTCCCATGGACAAGATTGGTCCCGAGCAGTTGCACATTCGTGAGCTGCTGGCACGCTTGGGCCACGAGGACATCCACGAGGTCATCATCGCCACCAACCCCAATATCGAGGGCGAGACCACGGCGAGCTACCTGGCCCGCACTATCAAGCCGCTGGGCGTTGAGGTGTCGCGTCTGGCGAGCGGCCTTCCCGTGGGCGGCGACCTGGAGTATGCCGACGAGCTTACGCTTGGGCGCGCCATCGAGGCCCGTCGCACGATTTAGGTGGCGAGCCTGCTCCTGCCGTATGTCTTCATCGCGACGCACGGGGTAGCCATAATTTCCCCGTGCGACTGTAAGTTTGTTGTGCAACAAAGATGCTTTGTATCCGCTTATCGCATGGATGCTTCCACTCGCATCCTTAATTTGCCCATTCGTTGCGGAACCTTTTGGGTTCGCTGATACACTCAAATATGGATTCGAATGAATGCGCCGCTCCCGAGCGGCGTGTTTTTGTTGGAGGAGAACGCATGCGGCCCGGTGGCACTCAGACAAAGCGCGGCGCCGCGGTGCGCATGCGACGCCGACTGGGCTTGGCGCCGCGGGCGTACGCACTGCTGTCTTGCTCGCTGGTGCTGGTCATAGCTGGCGTTTCTGCCTATGGCATGACCGTGCCGTCCATGATGCAGGCACATGCCGCACGCGAACCGCGCGTGGGGCATGAGGTCAAAAGTGACCTGGGGACCACGACTGGATATGCTTGGGCAAGTGTGGTCGCGCATATTGTGTTTGGCACCGGCGACGCGGACGGCGCCGAGGCCCCGGACAACGAAGTCACGCTTGCCAATGGCAAAACCATCGTGCTCACCAACACCAAGATCATCGATCGGTTGTCCAACAATAGCGTGGCGGCAACGGTGAATAAGGTCGAGCAGCAGAAGGAGCAGGACGCCCAGCAGTCCGGAAAGCCCGGTAGCTCGGATACTTCTGGCTCCGGCTCGGATTCGTCGAGTTCGGGCGGTGGCTCTGGGTCGGGTTCCTCTGCCGGAGGGTCTGGAAACGGCGGCTCGACGGGCGGCAACACTGACAACGATGCAAACTCCGGTGGCCTTTCCGCTGCTGAGGAAGAGAGCATTCACAGCTGGCTTGTGACCAAGTACAACATGCTCGACGGCTATGTTTCTCGTGCCAATGACGTGGTCTCGACCTATAACTCTACGGGAGATCCCAGGCCGTGCGACAGCCTGGTCGGGGAGATGTTTGTCATTCGAGCCGAGTTCGGTCGTCAGACATTCTCGCCCCGGTCAAAGTGGTATCAGCAGTATGCCAATCTGTGGGGCTGTTACACCAACCTATGTCAATGGGTCGGCCATTACGGCGATGATGACGTCGCGCTCGGTAACTTCAACAATAACGTGGCGGCGCTTGCCCTATGATGACCGATCTTGCATCCACCACACCACAATCGCTCGGTCGCGATCCCATGGTCGGCCTGCGCCTGGCGCGTGTCGACGGGTTTGAGCCGGCCATTGCGCTCGGTCAGGACGAACTGCCTGCCTATCTGCGTCGTTTTACGATACTGTTTGCCGACGATGCCACCATGCGCCGTGGCGGTATCGGCCGCGTGACGCGTGCCGTCAACGCCCAAGGCGAGGCCGTGGCACTCAAGCAGCTCATCTTGCCAACGTGCGATGAGTTTGACGATGCCGCCGCCCATGAGGCGCTGGTCGCCAAGTTCAAAGCGGCGTTTCGCGAGGAATACGAATGCCATCGCGCCCTTTCGGGCCTTAAGGGCTTTCCCCGCCTCTATGGCTGGGGCGAGGTCGACGGTGTGCCTGCAATTGTCATGGAATGGGTCGAGGGCGAGACGCTCGCCCGCTTGCGCTCGCGCTTTGCCGTGGACGATGCCGGCCGCCTATCGCCGCTTGTGGCGGCGCGTCTGGGTCGCGACCTGTTCGATCTGCTCTGCCGTATGAGCCTGGTGGGCGAGGGCTTTGTCCATCGCGATATCTCGCCCGCTAATATTATGGTGCGTACGGCGCGTCTACCGCTTGACCGGCAGCTTGCCGAGGGCACCTTTGACCTGTGCCTGATCGACTTTGGCTCGTCGCTGGCGCTTGAGCCTGCGTCGGCCGTGGCCGGTACCGGCGGCAAGGCGTCGTTTACGGAGCGCTATGCCACGCTGCGTCGCGCGACGGTTGCCTATGCCCCGCCCGAGATGCTCACCGACGATATTCCCGACCTGCGCGCTTTGCGTATGTCGCCGGCGATCGACGTCTATGCCGCAGCAAGCACGGTTTACGAGCTCATTGCCGGCGCCGCGCCATACGAAGCCGCGCCGAGCACTTCGGGCACCTCGGGTTCGCGCAAAAAGACGCGCGACATCGCCAGCCCCTACCGTCTCAAGATGGACACGCTGCCCGACTATCCCATTGGTGCCCATGCGCCCGGTTGCGATTTGACTCAGCTGCTTCGTCGTGAGCCCGATGTGGCGCTCGCTGCGGCCGAGCAGGCCCAGCAGCTGGGGCTTGAGCCGGATTCCGAGGAGCTACGCGATGCGCTGGCGTTTGTCGATGCCCAGCTGTTCGACGTGGTGATGGCCTGTCTGTCCAGCCATCAAAAAGATCGTCCCGAGCCGGCGGCGGTCGAGGCGGCGCTCTCGGCGTTTTGTGACCACTATGCGCAAAATGTCGGTCGTTCGCTCCGCGGCGAGCCGCTCACGCCGTGCCCCATGGATGCGTCTGGCCGCGCGGTTCGTCGCGCGCTGATGGTCGGCGCGACGGTCGTCTGTGGCGTGGTTTGGGCTGTGGTCGTGGTTTCGGCCGCGCTGCTGGCGTCGGGCGCTCGCGTGACGGCGACTTTGGGATCGCTCGTGTGGTCTGGGTCGCTACCGGGTATTATTGCCGCACTGGCGTTGGCGCTGCCAGGCATAGCCGGCGTTGCCGCGGGGGCACTTGCGCGCGATCGGCGCTCGGGCTTCCTGCAGGGTGTGCTTGCGCTTTCTGCCTGCGAGGTTCCGGTGCTGGTTGTGGCTGCATGTAGCGTATTTTCCCAACGCGCCGTGATGGGCGGCCTTGTTGCCGCTCTGGTTGCAACCTATACGCTTACGTGGTTTTTGCTTGCGATGGGCTTTGCCTTTGAACTTCCCGTTTCGGCACCGCGACGCACAAAAGCCCAGATGGCGACTCCGCTTGCCGGTGGAGCCGCAGCTGTCCGTACTTTTGGCGGACCTGTCGAAGTATCGTCCGATTCTATTTCTACGACCAAGGAGGCCTAGGTCATGGCATCTCAAGTTGAGCTCACCCCATGCGGGGCCATGTTTGACATCTTTAAGCGCGCAGCGCATCTGAGCCATATCGAGCTGTGCGGCTTGGTGCTTTCGTCCCGTCCGCTCGCCGACGGCCGCAGCCCGCAGAGCCGAGCCGCCGATCGCTCTTGGGTTTCCCGCTTTATCGTTCGCGCGCCGGTCGGCACGCTTCAGCAGCGCTACTTTGCCGAATACGGTACCTCGGCTGCGCGTATTATGTCGCAACTGGCCCTGCGCCAGCGCAATCCCATGGACTCCACGGCTGTAATCAATATGGTGTGCGGTCCTGCAGGTGAACCGATGGTACGCGCGCTCGAAGAGTGCCACCAGGACACGAATCTCTATCGCAACGCGCTCGATCGCCTGTCCCAGGCGGCGGAACTCATGCCCGCCGAGCGCGCCGAGGTCGTGCTGGTGCTGTTTGTCGCCGTCGGTTGTTCGGCGGATGTGCGGTCCTCGGTGAACTATGCCATCGACTACGCGAACGCGACCTGCGGCGGAGGCACATCCACGCCGCGTTCGCTTGGCATGTCGCTGACTGCGGGCGAACGCGAACCCGCCCCGGCGCACCCTTTGGGCTTGCTGCGCGTGCAAAACAGTTTTGTCGTGAGCGCCCCGCGCTGGATTCAGCCGAGTGAGCAGGGTGTTGAGATTGGCGCGCTGGCCACTGGTGAGGGCGATATTACCGACGTCGGCGACGATGTCTCGGCCCGCCATGCCCATATCTGGTGCGATGCTCAAAATATCTGGCACGTCGAGGACTTGTCGTCCACCAACGGAACCGTGGTGGTAAACGGGGCCACGCGCGTTTGCATTCAGGTCGAGCCCGGCCGTTCCGCCCAGCTCAATCCCGGCGACGAGCTCAAGCTCGGCGAATCCACTACCTATGCCATCCTCTTCGGTGCCCTCTAGCCGGCAGTTAAGGACGTTCCTTTTCTGCCGGCACTTGGGGACACTCCTCGGCGCGCCAGAGCCGGTCGCCTGGGGATGGAGAGGCCATTTTGGCCCTTGGCGGTCAGTCGGGGCGAAACTAGAAGATCTTTCCGATTCGCGGCTGTTCATGCTTGTAGAGCATCTAAAACAATAGGATGTTATTCTGGAATATGCCGGGTGCGTGAACTTGCCTGTCTTAGCCTTAATAAGGTATAGGGGAGTTTGGCTCAGGGGTTCCGTGTTGTTCTTCAGCGCAGTATTGTGGGACAGATTTGCTGAGATTGGCGCCTTACACCGCAGAGCGCACGGAAGGCTCTCGATTTGTGTTCTGGCCCCAGAATACAGGGCCTGATACTTACCAACTGTGGCATGGATGTAACATCTGTAGAAATCAACCCTTTTGTTGTCGACCTTTGTAAGAAAAACACTGCCATCAACTCTTTGGATGACGAAACTAGGGTGCTTGAGGGGAGCCTTTACTCCCCTCTGAGAGATGACTCATGTTTTTCGCTTGTCGTTGTGAATCCTCCGTTACTGCCGATTCCGGATGAGATTCCTTATCCCTTCGTTTGAGATGGAGGACAATCGGGTCTGGATAAAACACTTCGTATTCTTAAGGGTGGCGATACGCATTTAGAGAAAAACGGTAAATACTGCTAATAGGGGTGACGACGATGGTGCGGGGGCGACCCGCGATGCTCTCATCAATACGTCGGATACTTGGGAAATCAGGTCTAGATGCATGTATGATGATGCTGTGTGGCTATTCAATTAATCCGCGTTCCGAATGGGTGCAGGGTATAGCTGCGACATCGTATGCTTTTGACCCGGCGCGATACTCAGATATTTCTGAGGCGGTTGACGAAGTTTATACGCACAATGCCGCGCAAGGCGTTTCGGAAGTTTGCACATCTACGTTACGGGCTTAGGTTTCTTCAAGCGAGCAGGCCGGTTGCGTTATTTCGAGCGATTTTTCTAGTCTAGACGACAAAAGGCAAAGGATTTGATGGGTATAAAACGCGGACGTTTGTGGGCGGATGCTCAAATCTATTGTGGCAATCGGGCGGTTGAAAAAGATATTTCAACCGCCCGATTGCCAGGTTCGTCGGAGGAGATGTCCGATTCCGACTCTCTTGTAGGAAGAGCTTGAGATCGTATTGGCCCAAGGCAATCTTAAAGCAGTCTCATTGGCAAATCTTCGCTCCTGTTGTGTTGAGGTGTAAGGTATCAGTGATTGATGTTTTGTGGCGGGTAGATTGGGGCCTTCCTTGATTCGATGCGTTCTCTCGAGGTTCATCAGAGCAAAAGGGGCTTTCGTCTTCATTGCTATCACGGTGATTGGAACCGCTCTCTCCTATGCCATGCCATACGTGAACGGGAAATTCTTAGATTTTCTTCTCGGTAACCGCAGCGAAAGAGACGCCGTACTCTTCGCGCTCCTGGTTGCGTCAATAGGAGTTTTCTCCACCCTCTTTACTTATTTTGCAGGAACACTTTCCATTCGCATAACCACGAGACTTTCCTTTGATCTTCTCAGGGAGGCCGTCTTGCGTTTTGAAAGAGACGATTACTTGGTGAGTCGGACCATCGATCCAGCCTATACAACGCAACGGATTATTTCCGACTCTAGCGTGGTCTCATCCTTCGTTTTGGCGAATTTTATCAGTGCGCCGCTGTCCATTGTAGCCATTCCCATCGTATTGCTTATCATATGGTCAATTGATTCAACTCTCGCGGTGTTTTCCATCATTCTCCTCATCGTGTATTTCTGTGTAATTACTGGGTTGAGGAATCTTTTGTATAGGGTCACGTATGAGAAGAAAGAGGCGGACAGCGCCTTTTACGCCGCAATTGCATCGCAGCTTAATCAGATTCTCAACATTCAACTGACATCTTCGTACGGCAAGAGCGAACAAGCGCTCGACGCTGGGTTTAAGAGCTATTTTCCCAAAGTTTTGCGCTCCGGAAAGCTATCATATTCTCTGACATCGCTCGATGGTCTTTTCGCAGCGTTGTTTCAAGCGGTGATACTTGTTGTTTCCGGAGTACGAATCATTAACGGAACTATGTCAATAGGCGAGTACACTATCATCGGTACATACTTCGCGGTTCTCTTTAAGACTTTGAAAAGTATGATGTCATTGTTCAAATCCTATCAAGATGCCAAAGCATCATGGGATAGGACGGCTATCGCGACGAGAGAAAAGGAGAGATCGGGGTGGAATCGGACCGATTTAGCTAAACTCGATGAAATAAATGACATTTCGGTATCTGATTTGGAATTCTCGGTTGCCCTTCCAGACGGATCTGTCCGAGAGGTCCTCGGCGGGTTTTCTTTCAAGTTTTCCGGTCCTGGTACATATTGCATAGTTGGGGAAAACGGAAGAGGCAAGACGTCACTTCTTTACTTGATGCTCGGGCTATACTCATCGAAAGGCAAAGTAAAATACAACGGCGTGCCAATCGAAGAATGCGACTTGGATTACATACGTGCGAGAGAGATATCGTGCTGCCCACAGTCGTGCTTCGCGCCGGACGAAACGGTGAAAGAGCTGTTAGAGTATTTCGACACGCCCTTTTCTTCCTATCACCGGGGTGTAGATGGCCTACTTTCGCTGGAAAACAGCGTGAAGGAGTTGCTCGGGAAACGTTGCTCCGCGCTTTCGGGCGGTGAGCTGCGCCGAGTGTACTTATGGTCGGCGATTTCACGCAAGTCGTCAGTTTTGGTACTCGACGAGCCCACGACTGGGTTAGACGCTGTAAGCCGCGCCGAGCTTGCGGCCTATGTTAAGCGCAACAAGCAAAGCCAGCTGATCATCATTGTCTCTCACGATGACGAGATGGTCGGCGCGGTAGAAGGGGTAGTGGATTTAGGCAGCATGTACCGGGGTAAATGCTGACAAGTGTAGTGCTACCCAACTGACAGAGATAACAAAAAAGCGATGCAGATGCACGTAGCATTCAGTCGGTTCGGACTCGGTGCCTTCACGCCATCGCAACGCTTTCAGATATAGTTCTCATTCTCTTACTAAAGGAAACTTTAGTCTACGTTGTCTTGTCGAGACAGAGGTGAAGCGAAGTGTTGTCGCGACGTATCTTATTCCAGGTGGCTCAGTATCATCGTGAGAATCACACCAAAGTGTACTTACAATTCTCGTGTCCCACGGACAACATGAGCTGAGCATTGAGGTTCCACCCTTTGCTGCAACTACACGGGGTTGGACGGCAATGAATATGCCGGGCCGCATGCCACGCGCAGCGGGGGTCCATGCCCCAGTATGTTGCCTACAGCAGCCTCGATGTCCACGCACACATCATCTCTGCCTTCGTGTTCAATCCGTTTGCCGGAGAGTGCGAGGGTTACAAGGCCGTAGAATACGAGCCGAACAAATGAAATGCGGTATCGACGCATAGGATTAAACTGACGATTGCTTTGCACCGAAAATACGCCCGGAAAGCCGCTATGGGTGGCGGCCCGGGTTAAATTGAGAGGCCCGTCCGATCACTTTCATGTGACGAACGGTCGGGCTTCTTATTCCACTTGCCAATGCTCGGCTCATATTGGAAGAAAGCTACGCTAATGTTTGCGTGATACTCCTATTTTTTCCGAAGAAAGAATCGGATAATGAAGAATAACAATAAAAAAGGTGCCAGATATAAAGCAAGTACAAAGGTTAATCCAACGAGACCTTGCAATAATGGCATAACTCCTCCCAGACACGAGATTTTGGTATTTGTCCCCATCTTATTTTGAATTGGACCAAATAGTTCCTAGACACAAAAACTACTCGTCAACTGGATCGCACCAATCTGCTGGCAAAACACAGCTTGATTCTTTATCGACATAGCACCAATCCGCAACAGGGCACTCGGCGATGTCGTAAAAATTGCATATATCAACTCCAAGACAACAAGGCTCAACGGGAGTATGTTCATTTGAACCAACAGGATGGATATGCTTCATAACAGCTCCTCACCTTAATCCAATTAGAGACTACGTTTGATCAATGCCACAGTGATCTACAACGCAGATGCTGCCGCCATCCATGTCATAGTCGCAGTAATCGTATGCACCACAGCCATCTGCTTTATCATAAACAGTACAGATGTCAGTAATGCCCAAGAGGCAGTCAAAAGACATCGGCTTCACGCCTGCCTCGTCGCCACTTCCTGGATTAATCGGATGAATATGCTTCACGACTACCTCCCTTTGAGTGCAGAAAAACCTCAATATTGTGTATAACAAACCAAGATGTCTAGTTCACCATATTTCTAGAATGGTTTCGGCGAACGTAGCAATAAGCTTCGCAGACGGTAATCAGAAGAACGAACACCTCCACAATGGTGACAGCAATGCGCTGAACCGCTTATTCCGATACAGTAGCTTCTCGTTGATTTTTCTCCTGCGAAGATGAGTGGCGGGAAATAAGGTCAAAAGCCATCTCGTAGCACATTTTTCTATATTCACATGATGCAGGGTGTAGACTCTTGGGCAAGTAGCCGTGCTCGTCTGCAGCCTCCCAGCTACAGCCCCCACCACAGAAAGACCGAGCCCAACAGTCCGTACAGTCAATTCTTTTTTCGACACCCTGACTCCAGTTTTCAATATACCTAGTTTCGTCAATTCCGGTGACGATGTTGCCCATTTTGAATCGCATCATCCCGACAAACCTGTGACAGGGGTATACGTCCCCTTCGGGAGTCACGGAAATAAAACGCCTGCCAGCCCCGCATCCGACAAAGGCGATCCTGTTGCTCATAATCAAATCAACTGCAGTTTTCAATGTTCTAAACAAGGGCTTTTCCCCTTGATCAATCTGTTTGAGATATTGATCCGCCAAATCTATTAGGCCCGCCCTGATTTTGTTTAATGAGTGTTCGTCGAGTTTGATATTCTCATCGAATGAGCTCACGGGCGAGAAGTAAATCCTTCTGAAGCCCATCTCTTTAAACTGAAGATAGTCTTCAACAAGGTTACAGTTATTATTTGTTAAGGTCGCTCTTGCGCCGAAGGGGAACGACTCGGAAAAACGACGAACGTTTTTGTCGATATCGGAGAAAGAGCCGCCTCCCGTCTTGTACGGGCGCGATGCATCGTGCTTGCATCCTGTACCATCGAGACTAATCAGAACAGAAAACCCGTGCTCCTTGAAAGAATTCACAGCAGTGTCATTCAAAAGCGTTCCGTTGGTCGTAATAGAATAGGTAAAGTTTCTATTGGGGTATATTCTTTTTGAATAGTCGACCGTTTTCCATATCAGCGGCTCGTTAATCATGGGTTCCCCACCAAAAAAGACGATTGCAAGCGTTTCGTTTTCCGATGAACTTGCGACGAGGTAGTCGACCGCCTTGAAGGCTATCTCGTCTGTCATCAGCAGAGGAGACGTTCCATAATCTCCTTTACCGGCAAAACAGTAACTACAACCAAGGTTGCATGCATGTGAAACGTGGAGTTCGATGGATCTAAGTTTTCGAGGCGTGTCTTTTGTTAAGAAAGTCCGCTCAGACAATCGTTGATACTCATCAATGTCGTCTTCAAGTTCTGCTATGGTCGTTTGGTCGTAGCCTTTCGCAGCAAGTGACTTTGTTAGCAACTTCGAGTTGACCGTTCTTCCCGATGCTTCAAATATGCGAAGCGCATCTTCTGATGCTTGGTCAACCTGAAAGCAATTGCGAGTGACCTCATCGAAGCAGTAACGACGATCACTTACTGAGAAAAAATGCATACGTTCCTCAATTTCATGCTGGACTGGCACTAACCTTGTTTATTGTTACGCAGCTATAAAAAACCACCAGCGGGGATTCGGTGTGCGGCCCAATCGGACTCCCAAAAGGTTCTATTTGAGACTGGCAAGCTTTGTGTTGTTGGCACTTCGACAGCGCTCTTTATTCCAACATGGAGCCTCGCAGTTTGAGTCGACTTGCCTCTGGAAGGTCCGATCTCAACTTGATTTAGGATGAAAACAGATTACAGGCGCGCTCCTCTAGAAAGAAAGGAAACCAATCGCCGCCTTTCACCAGGAAAGTTTTTATAGCCCACCTCGAGCAAAATGAAAGATGCGAGAGCGATTGGGGAACAACGCGAATCTCCCCTTTTGGGTGGGAGCGAGCCTTCAGCCACCGGCGAACGACTCGCCCTGGTCAGAATCTGGAAGTGGTGCCGGGCCGCTTGGGCCTCCCCGGTGACTTCGTGGGGCTTACCTGCCTGACGTCGAGGAGTACATCCGCAAGATTCGTTCCCTATGCCGTTTGCTCTCACGCCCGCCTTGGTTCCAAGTCGGGCGAGCACGAGGTCGCGCCGGCGCATCCGCTGGGACTGCTGCGCGTGCAAAACGGCTACGCGGTGAGCGTCCCGCGCTGGATTCAGCCGAGTGAGGAAGGCGTCGAGATCGGCGCGCTGGCAACGGGGGAGGGCGGCATCACCGATGTGGGCGATGACGTTTCGGCTCGCCATGCCCACGTGTGGTGCGATGACCAAAATGTCTGGTACGTTGAGGACCTGTCGTCCACCAACGGAACCGTGGTGGTAAACGACGCGACGAACGTCTGCACCCAGGTCGAGCCCGGCCGCTCCGCCCAGCTCAACCCCGGTGACGAGCTCAAGCTCGGAGAATCCACAACCTACGCCATCCTCCTCGGCGCCCTCTGACTCATCTCCTAAATAAGTTGCGGTGAAATAGGGGCTGTTTAAGGCTACGGCCGGCAAAAACAGTTCCTATTTCACCGCAGCTGCCATTTGGTCCCTCGGTGACGGAAGGATCAATTTTGCCCTTGATGGTCACCCAAGGTAAACCTTTACCGCCCGCCTATATTTGCCGAAATTACACTTGACGGCGGGGTACAATAAACCCGCATGCGGATTTCCGTTGCGGGCGCTTCCCATCGCCGGGGCGTGCCCGGGAGCATCCGGCATGCGGCCTTTGCGGCGCTCGGTCATGTGCAAGACGGGTAGCTGGGCTTGTGGAGCGCGTGCAGCCCTCCTCGCCTCGGCATGCCTTCTCTCCACGCCATGTACCTGCTGCTGAGCCTGCCTGCCAGATGATTGGAAGCAACAGCGAAAATCCCATCACGCCAACATCCCGGCGATCGCCGGGGCCTGTATACCTATATGAGAGGAGAGGGGTATATGGCGCGTAAGTTTAAGTCTATGGACGGCAACGAGGCGGCCGCATATGTTTCGTATGCGTACACCGAGGTAGCGGGAATCTATCCCATTACGCCGTCCAGCCCGATGGCCGACCATGTCGACCAGTGGGCGGCCCAGGGTCGCAAGAATATCTTCGGCACCCCGGTCAAGGTCGTCGAGATGGAGTCCGAGGCAGGTGCAGCCGGTACCGTTCACGGTTCGCTGGGCGCCGGTGCTCTGACCACCACCTACACGGCTTCTCAGGGTCTGCTCCTGATGATCCCGAACATGTACAAGATCGCGGGCGAGCAGCTCCCGGGCGTCTTCCACGTCTCCGCGCGTTGCGTCGCTTCCCACGCCCTGAACATCTTTGGCGATCACTCCGACGTCATGGCCTGCCGCCAGACCGGTTTCGCCATGCTCGCCGAGGGCAACGTCCAGGAGGTCATGGACCTCTCGCCGGTGGCTCACCTTGCCGCCATCGAGGGTAAGACCCCGTTCCTTAACTTCTTCGACGGCTTCCGCACCAGCCACGAGATCCAGAAGGTCGCCATGTGGGACTACAAGGATCTGGCCGAGATGTGCGACATGGACGCCGTCCAGGCTTTCCGCGACCACGCGCTCAACCCTGAGCACCCGCACACCCGCGGCAGCCACGAGAACGGCGATATCTTCTTCCAGAACCGTGAGGCCTGCAACAAGGTCTACGACGAGCTTCCCGCCGTCGTCGAGGGCTACATGAAGAAGATCAACGAGAAGCTCGGCACCGATTACGGCCTGTTCAACTACTACGGCGCTCCCGATGCCGACCGCGTCGTCGTGTGCATGGGCTCCTTCTGCGACGTGCTCGAGGAAGTCATCGACTACCTCAACGCTCACGGCGAGAAGGTCGGCCTGGTCAAGGTTCGCCTGTTCCGTCCGTTCTCCATCAAGCACTTTGTCGACGTTCTCCCCGAGACCGTCCAGAAGATTGCCGTCATGGACCGCACCAAGGAGCCGGGTTCCATCGGCGTGCCGCTCTACCAGGACGTCGTTTCTGCTCTCTACGAGGCCGGCAAGACGGGCATCAAGGTCGTCGGCGGCCGTTACGGCCTGGGCGGCAAGGACACGCCTCCCGCGTCCGCGTTCGCTGTCTTCGAGGAGCTCAAGAAGGACGAGCCCAAGCGCGAGTTCACCATCGGCATCGTCGATGACGTGACCAACCTGAGCCTGCCCGAGGCCGAGGATGCGCCCAACACCGCAGCCCCCGGCACCATTGAGTGCAAGTTCTGGGGTCTGGGTGGCGACGGTACCGTCGGCGCCAACAAGAACTCGATCAAGATCATCGGCGACCACACCGACAAGTACGTTCAGGCCTACTTCCAGTACGACTCCAAGAAGACCGGCGGCGTTACCGTCTCGCACCTGCGCTTTGGTGATTCCCCGATTCGTTCGCCGTACTACGTGACCAAGGCCGACTTTGTTGCCTGCCACAACCCCAGCTACATCGTCAAGGGCTTCAAGATGGTCCGCGACGTCAAGCCGGGCGGCACCTTCCTGGTCAACTGCCAGTGGAGCGACGAGGAGTTCGCCGAGCACATGCCCGCCGTGGCCAAGCGCTACATCGCGAACAACAACGTCAACGTCTACCTGATCGACGCTATCGACCTGGCCGCCAAGGTCGGCATGGGCAAGCGCACCAACACGGTGCTCCAGTCCGCCTTCTTCGCGCTGGCCAAGGTCCTGCCCGCCGAGGACGCCCTGCAGTACATGAAGGACGCGGCTACCAAGTCCTACATGAAGAAGGGCCAGGCTATCGTCGACGCCAACCACAAGGCCATCGATGCCGGCGCTACCGCCTTCCGTAAATTCGAGGTTCCGACCGACTGGGCTACCGCCGAGGATGCCGCTCCCGTCGAGCTCTCCGAGGAGACCAAGTCCGCTATCGCCCAGCAGGTCAAGAACCTGCTCGAGCCCATCGATCGCATGGACGGCGACAGCCTGCCTGTTTCCGCCTTCGTCGATTGCGCCGACGGCCAGTTTGAGCTGGGCGCCTCCGCATACGAGAAGCGCGGCGTCGCCGTGGTCGTTCCCCACTGGGACGAGACCAAGTGCATCCAGTGCAACCAGTGCGCCTACGTGTGCCCGCATGCCACCATCCGTCCGTTCGCGATGACCGAGGACGAGGCTGCCGCCGCGCCCGAGGCTACCCGCACGCTCGACGCCATGGGCCCCAAGGCCAAGGGCATGAAGTTCACCATGGCTGTGTCCCCGCTCGACTGCATGGGCTGCACCAACTGCGTCAAGGTCTGCCCCAAGGGCGCCCTCGAGATGGTTCCCACCGAGCAGGAGATGGACCAGCAGCCCGTTTGGGACTACATGGTCGAGAACGTCTCCGAGAAGAAGGAGCTCATCGCGGCCAACGTCAAGGGCAGCCAGTTTAAGCAGCCCTACCTGGAGTTCTCCGGCTCCTGCGCCGGCTGCGCCGAGACCGCCTATGCACGTCTGGTGACCCAGGTCGCCGGCGACCGCATGTTCATTTCCAACGCCACCGGCTGCTCCTCCATTTGGGGCAATCCCGCTGCCACCGCTCCTTACTGCAAGGACAAGGACGGTCACGGCCCGGCGTGGAACAACTCCCTGTTCGAGGACAATGCCGAGCACGGTCTGGGCATGGCCGTTGGCTATGAGGCCGTTCAGCACAAGCTGATCGCCGCTACCCAGGACATCATCGCTGCCGATGGTCCGTCCGACGAGCTCAAGGCCGCCGGCCAGGCTTGGATCGACTCCGTCAACGACGCCGAGGCCTCCAAGACCGCTGCCGCTGCCTACGTTGCCGAGCTCGAGAAGTGCGGCTGCGAGGCTTCCAAGGCGATCCTCGCCGACAAGGCTTACCTCACCAAGAAGTCCTTCTGGATCTTCGGCGGCGACGGTTGGGCCTACGACATCGGCTTCGGTGGCCTGGATCACGTCCTGGCTTCCGGCCACAATGTCAACGTCTTTGTCTTCGACACCGAGGTTTACTCCAACACCGGCGGTCAGGCCTCCAAGGCCTCGAACCTGGGCCAGGTCGCTCAGTTCGCCGCTGCCGGCAAGGTGACCAAGAAGAAGTCTCTGGCCGAGATCGCCATGAGCTATGGCTACGTCTACGTGGCGCAGGTCGCCATGGGCGCCAACCCGGCTCAGACCCTCAAGGCCATCCACGAGGCCGAGGCCTACGACGGCCCGTCTCTCATCATCGGCTACAGCCCCTGCGAGATGCACTCCATCAAGAAGGGCGGCATGCAGAACTGCCAGGCCGAGATGAAGAAGGCTGTCGAGTGCGGTTACTGGAACCTCTTCCGCTTCAACCCCGAGGCTGCTGCCGGCAAGAAGTTCTCGCTCGATTCCAAGGAGCCCGCGGGCGGTTATCAGGAGTTCCTGATGAACGAGGCCCGTTACGCTTCGCTGACGCGTTCCTTCCCCGAGCGCGCCGAGGAGCTCTTCAAGGAGAATGAGCAGGCCGCTATGGACCGCTATCAGCACCTGCTGAAGCTCAAGACGGTGTACAACGAGGCCTAGGTCTCCCACCGCAGGATCTGAGGGCTAACCTTCGCGGACGTCCTCGGACATGAAAGAACCCCCGCTGCGCACTACGTGCGGCGGGGGTTCTTTCGTCCTGCGGAGTGTCCGCGAAGGTTAGCCCTCAGATCCTGCTACGACTACGTCCTCGGATTGTGGGGCTGAATGAAGGACGTGGCTGTGGGGGTGCCTTGTCCCGGTCGCTGTTTCGCGGCGTGGCCGCGAAACCACGCGCCACTTTGGGCATGGAGGGCTAGCTGATTGTGGCCTTCTGCTGCCCCAGTGCTGTTTCGCGCTTTGCGCGAAACATCGCAGCACTTTGGGCATAGTGGGGAGTTGGTTGTCGCTGCCTTCTATCCCCTTGCTGTTTCGCGCCTTTGGCGCGAAAGGCGCAGTACTTTGGGCGTGGGGGCTGGCTTGCGGACTCAGATGACCTAGAGAGATATGGGTGCAAACGAGAAATCGTTGTTGGGGTCGTCCTTTTCCATAAACTCATCGAGACAGAATGTCATATAGATTGGAACGTAAAGGATCTTGCCCTCTTTGCAAAGGTTTTCGTGGCTCAGCACAACGGCCTCGGGAATTTTGTACTCGCCCACACTCATCAAACGGTCGAGGGCTGCATGTGCTCGAACTTTCTTGCCCGATTTGACTTCGATTGGGACAACATGCCCGCGGGCACCTTCGATTACAAAGTCGACTTCACCGACCTCACGCGTTTGGTAGTACCACGTATCTGCTCCGAGGGCAACGAGTTCCTGTGCGACCACGTTCTCATAGAGGCCGCCGAGGTTGGGGGTTTTCATGTCAAGGTAGACGGCGCGTGCCGTGCTGCCGGGATACCGCGATGCGAGCATACCTGTATCGGACTCGTATAGTTTAAAGGCCGTCGTTTTCTCCGTCCTCTTGAGAGGACTTCGTGCCTCCGTCACCTGGGGGACCATCAATCCAACGCCTGCGTTCACCAGCCATAGGAAATCCTGCTCGTATTTTTGAAGACGAGCTCCCTCGCCTAGAGACGAGACGATAAAGCGATGGGACTCCGCCTCAAGCTGAACGGGAATTTGCTCGAAAATGGTGCGAACGTTAAACGCTCGAGTCGATGCATATTTAGAGATATCGCTTTTGTACTGATCGACTAGCTGAATTTGAAGCTCACGCGTTCTCACGAGCGAATAGCCCGAATCGATATAGTTCTGAACGACCTCCGGCATGCCGCCGCAAACGATATAAGCTCTAAAGTTTTTGAGCATCGCCTCATGAATAAAATTTTCGACGGGACGCCTCTCGACAAGGCAGCTGCGGATGTCTGCAAGCACATTCTCGCTGATGCTGTTTGCCCAACAAAACTCTTCAAAATCCATTGGCCGCATAACAATGTGCTCGACATACCCCACCGGGAAAGAAGAGATCCCCTTAAACTCAGTCCCAAGCATAGACCCCGAGAAGACATAGCTAAAGCGTCCGTCCTCGACCAGCGCCTTCATAAGTGTAACGATCTGCGGATACTCCTGAATCTCATCGACAAAGATAAGCGTATCTCCCTCAACAAGCGGTGCATCCGCAAGAAGGGCCACACGGTTGATGAAGTCAATGGAGTTCTTAGCGCCAACAAGTACGTCTCTTGCCTCGGCATCAAGTAGCAGATTGACCTCATAATACGAAGCGTAGTTGCTCTTTCCAAACGCGCGAATCGCATAGCTCTTGCCAATCTGACGCGCACCGGTAACAAGCAGGGCCTTATGGGAGTTATTCTTCCAGCTCAAAAGCCTATCAGTGACTTTGCGGCGTAGCATTAAAACACCTCATTGACAAAAATTGGCAAATAGATTTGCCCCTAATCATACAAAAATTGACAAATAGATTTGACCCAAATCATACAAAAATTGGCAAATAGCAAAGCTCACTTAGGCCTCAAAGCCAGCGAACCAGCACGGTACTTTGCGAAAAGGCTGGCGGCGCCGTTGTTGAGGGTGGCCAGGTTGACAGTGGCGCCGTTAGCGTTCTCGGCTGCTTGGGCGCGCAGGAGCGAAAGGGCGTCGGCAGCGTTCATGCAGAAGCCGACGGTAAAGTTCCATACTGCGAACTCGCAGTCGCTTGCCGCGGGGTGAAGCGCGATCGGCTATCCCTTATGTTGGATGAAAAGCCCCATGTTTTTGCAGGGGTGCATACTCGTCAAATTAATGTATAGAATCGCGTATAGTGCGAGTAAGATATTGCGCTGTCCGTTTTGTGTTTAGCAAAGATATAGTTTGCATAATCTGGTCTAATCCCTGCTCTATTTAAATAAAGTTGCACGTAAATGGCGTAGATATGCCTGAACTGGGCTTCTTTACGCTGAGCGGGTAAAATCGACCGTTCGCCGCTTAGGTATTTTCAAAATGAATAAAATGAGCGATAAAGAGAATATAAACCTTAATAAACTCGCGTATCGCACGGACGCGGGTTATTAATGGGTTGTAGGCCTTTTACAGAAAGGATTCCAGCAATGTCTAAGCCTCTTGGCAAGCCCGATCGTATTGTCGTCGCCCTCGGCGGCAACGCCCTCGGCAACAACCCCGTCGAGCAGATCGAGGCCGTGAGCAACACCGCCCACGCTCTCCTTGGTCTTATCGAGCAGGGCAACGAGATCATCATCACCCACGGCAACGGCCCGCAGGTCGGCATGATCCAGAACGCCTTCGCTGCTGCCCACGATGCCATCGGCACCCCCGAGATGCCGCTGCCCGAGTGCGGCGCCATGTCCCAGGGCTACATCGGCTACCACCTGCAGCAGGGCATCGGCCGCGAGATGCACAAGCGCTATAAGCGTTGGCACGCCGCCACCGTCGTCACCCAGATCGAGTGCGATCCCGACGATCCCGCGTTCAAGAACCCGACCAAGCCGATCGGCCCCTTCTACACCGAGGAGCAGGCCAAGGAGTTCATGGCCGAGGATCCCTCCAAGGTCTTCGTCGAGGATTCCGGCCGCGGCTGGCGTCGCGTCGTCGCCTCCCCCGATCCCAAGAAGATCGTCGAGGCTGACTCCATCCTCAACCTGCTCGACAACGAGTTCATCGTCATCGCCTGCGGTGGCGGCGGCATCCCCGTCGTCCGCGACTACGAGAACAAGGGCTGCTACAAGGGCGTTCCCGCCGTCATCGACAAGGACCTGGGCGGCGAGCTGCTGGCCGAGGACTGCGACGCCGACGTTCTGTTCCTGCTGACTGCCGTTGAGCATGTCGCCATCAACTTTGGCAAGCCCAACCAGGAGGAGCTCGAGGACCTCACCGCCGACGAGGCCGAGCGCCTGGCCGACGAGGGTCAGTTCGGCAAGGGCTCCATGGAGCCCAAGGTCCGCGCTGCCATCAAGTTCGCCCGTTCCCGCAAGGGCCGCACCTGCATCATCGGCGCCCTGGACAAGGCCGCCGAGACCATGGCTGGCCTCTCCGGTACCCGCATCCACGAGTAGTCTCTACTCTGTTGCCTCTCTCGTGGGCGCCAGGCAAAGCGCCCACAAACTAGCCTCTCTTCATGAGCCCCGCAGTCCGCTCCGACTGCGGGGCTTTTGCTGTTTGGAGCGCGAGCAAATGAGGAAGGCGAATAAGAGCCAATCTGATTAGATGCTCAGGTCATGGGATGCCTGAAACCAGACGATGACTCCGAGAATCCTGATTCGGCGTTTGTCCAGCACAATATCCGGTTCCGACGTGCGATATGAGTAGGATGACAGCATCACGGTGTTCGTGCCGGTGCTATATCGCCGTATGACCATTCTGGAATTATCGGCCAAGGCGATGACGGAGCATCCGTTCCAGGGTTTCAGGTTGGGGTCCACCAGGAGAAGGGATCCTATCGGATAGCATTTGGACATGGCAGATGTGTCCATTTGAACAAAAAAGCACCCGCGATGGTTTTTGAATACGGATGAGGGGAGCGCCGTTGTTCCGGTCTGCTTAAGTCCCGTTCTGCCTCCATTCATCTGGATTTTAAATACATCGCAAAGGGGGTCAGTAGTAGTTTCCTTGGATTTCCGCTTCTGCCCCTCGTAGTCGAGCTTTGCGGCAAGCCCTGCGGTTTCAGATGTGAGATCGTCGAGCGGCAGATTGAATTTCGATACGATCTTGAGCAATGTTGACCGGCGGATGGCATAGCGGTCCTTTTCCCAACGGCATACCGTTTCTTTGGAGACGCCGATGAGTGCCGCGAACTCCTCTTGCGTGAGCTGCTCGCGCTTGCGAAGAGCCTTTATGTTTTGACCCGTTCCCATGTTATGAAGCGCGGACGAGGGGAAGGCAGAGGCAGCTGGGGCCGCCAAAGCCGTTTGTCAGCTCAAAGATAGAGATGGGCACAAGTTCAATGCCCGCCTGCTCCAGTGCTTTGTTAGTCTCGGCGTTCTCTTCGTATACGCAGACCTTGCCGGGCTCCAGGCAAAGGGTGCTTATGGCATTGTTGGTTCTTTCGACCTCCGCCGCTCCGGGATTTGAACCGCCGCAAGGGATGAATTGCAGCGAGCTTGAACCCAGGGCTAATCTCAAGGCTTCTTTCAGCCCACCTTCGACATGGCGCGCCCGGGTTGTCCTTTCCGATCTGCCCCGTGTAATGCGGTAGACTCGCGCTTGATCGAGAAGCTCCCGGGCTACGAGGAATGTCTCGTAGCCAACACGAGTGAAGTATGTGTCGAGATGAATACAGAGATCATCGTAGGGAACCTGAATGGCCCATACGGACTCAATAGTTGAGCGCTCATCCCAGAGCAAGTTATTTGCTAGGGTATCTATCGCTGCCGGCTCGGTTCGTTGGGATATACCAACGGCAACGTTCTCGCTATTGAGGTTGTGCAGGTCGCCGCCTTCAATGTGGTAAGTCGATTCATGCTTGAAGAACTGAGGGATCTCGCGGAAATCCGGGTGATAGCTAAAAATCGTTTTGTAGGCGATAACCTCACGGTTGCGCTCTGACCAGTACATATGGTTGAGCGTGACACCTTCGCCGATGACGCTCGCCGGATCGCGCGTGAACCACATGGTGTTAAGGGGGCCTACGAGAAGGTCGTCAGGCGAATATGCGTCTCCTGTCAGTTTTGCGAGGCTGAACATCTCTTTATCCG
Organism: uncultured bacterium; assembly: GCA_905215135.1. Taxonomy (GTDB): domain Bacteria; phylum Actinomycetota; class Coriobacteriia; order Coriobacteriales; family Coriobacteriaceae; genus Collinsella. Next base: position 254,792 of record CAJMOX010000001.1, on the reverse strand, counting down.
TGTCGAAGACCTGGGAATAACGGATGCCGTTGACGGCCGCTTGGGCCAGAGCGCGGGAGCCCTCGATGTGCTCGAGGTAATCGCGAATAGCGGACTCGAGCTCAATGCCGCACGCGCCGCATTCTCTAATGAAGCTATCGATAAAGGAGCGACGCGCTTGGTCTGTCGCATCAAGGGCTTCGGTAAGAAGGTTTTCAAGATAGAGAATCTCTACTCCTTCGCGCTCGAGCATCGCCGAGTAAGCATGATGCTCCTTGAGAGCCTTTTCAAGATCGAATGAGCTGCTAGACGGGCGTAGCGTAAAGACTTGATTGAACTGCCCGTCGGGGTAATTGCGCGTTTCGGAGCCGGGGCAGTGCAGGAGGGCCTTTTTTAGCTTTCCTATTTCGTTTTGAACATGTAGTGCGGACATAAGACCTCGCTTTGGCGATGAGTATTGATTGCTTCCATAGTGGCACATTACGAGATTGATTCAATTTACATCATATTTGTCACAGGAGAATGGCATGAACAAGGCTAGTAATTGATGTTAAACATCTATTTAAAGAGACAATTGACGAATTACATCAATCTGGAATCCGTTTACGGGTCGATGCGCTTCGTTGGCGGGCGAAGAGACGGAAGGGTGTTTTGCGCGATGACACAATGGCTTTGCCGGCAACGAAAAACCCCTGAATTAAGGAGGAGAGATGGCAGAGACAGAAAAGAAGCGCACTCTTCGAGTCCCGCACGTGTACACCATCATTCTCGTCTTGATGGCCGTATTTGCCGTTCTGACCTGGGTCGTGCCTTCGGGTTCGTTTGAGCGCCAGGAGGTTAACGGTCGCGAGGTAACGGTCTCGGGCACCTATGAGCCTGTCGATAAGGTCTATACGGACGAGGACGGCAACGAGGTCGATCTTCGCCAAGGCATCTTCGAAGTACTTGAGGCCCCTGCGATCGGCATCCAGCAAGCGGTCGAGGTCGTTGCATTCATTATGATCGTGGGAGGTTCCTTCCAGGTCATCACGGCGACCGGAGCCATCACGAGCGGCGTCGCCCGAGTGGTGAAGAAGTTCAAGAGCAAGGACGTCCTCATCATTCCGATCCTAATGGTGCTTTTTGCTTTGGGCGGCAGCACCTTTGGTATGGCAGAGGAGACGCTTCCGTTCTTTGCGATTCTTATGCCGATCATGATGGCCATGGGCTTCGACTCAATTACAGCGTTCATGACGGTGTTTGTGGGTGCCCGTATCGGATACATCGCATCTACCGTAAACCCGTTCAACGTCCTGATTTCCCAGGGCATCCTCGGTATCCAGGGCAACCCCCAGCTTTGGTTGCGTACTATCGCCCTTGTCGTGCTCACTGCAGTTGCCATCGCATGGGTTGTGATGTATGCCCTCAAGGTTAAGAAGAATCCCGAGGCATCCCCAGCTTTCCACGATGATATCGAGAAGCGCAAAGAGTTTGGTGCGGACGAGAATCTCCTCGATAGCGAGTTCACCGGTAGGCAGAAAGCCGTTATGGTTATTTTCGTGCTTGGACTTGCCGCCATCATTTGGGGTCTGGTGGCCCAGGGCTGGTACATGAACGAAATCTCTGCGATTTTCTTGGCCATGGCCCTTCTTTCGGGTGTTGTTTCCGGGATGAATGAGAAGGAGATCGCTGGCGAGTTCGTTAAGGGAATTGCAGACTTCGCGTTCTCTGCCATCGTTGTTGGCCTCGCCCGCGGAATCCTCGTAATCGCCAATGACGGCCTCATCATCGATACGATTCTCAACACGCTCGCCACGGCTCTCTCCGGAGTTCCGGCAGTTATCTTTACGAGCATTCTCTATGTCGTGGATAACCTTCTGTCGATCCTCGTTCCGAGCTCCTCGGGCATCGCTGCTCTTACGATTCCCATTTTCGGCCCGCTTGTTGAGCTGATGGGCTTAAACCCCGAGGCCGCAGTTACTGGTCTTTCCATGGGCAGCGCGGCCATGTCTCTCATTTCGCCAACAAGCGCGATGCTCGTTGCCGGTCTTGGCGTCTGCAAGATTCCGCTAGGCCAGTGGTGGAAGGTCGCTTGGAAATTCTTCCTGGTCGTAAGCGTTATCTGCATGGCATTCACTGCGGTTTCGGGTCTTATCCCCCTGCCGTAAATGCAAAACCCCACATACAAGTTGTGAGAAAGAAGGATAGAGATGAACAAAGGACTGAACGTTCATAGCGAGATTGGCGCCCTCAAGAAGGTGTGCGTCCATCGCCCCGGTATGGATCTTGTAAACATGAAGGCGGAGGATTTCGACCGCGTTTGGATTCACGACGCGTTCTATCTGGACTATGCCCAGAAAGAGCACGATCAGTTTACCGACCTTCTTCGCGGCGCTGGCGCCGAGGTCGTCTATATGGAAGAGCTGCTCGCTGAGACGTTTGACAAAGTCGAGGGCACTCGCGCAGAGTTCATGACGAAGTTCATGGGTGAGTCCGGCATCTCCAACGCGGCCCTTCGCCAGGCCGTTGTCGAGAAGCTTGATTCGATTAAGGACAACAAGGAGTTTGTCCTTGCTGCCATGGGCGGCCTCTACGTTCGCGACCTCGAGATCCCCAAGGTTGGCGGTTCTCTTGCCAGTATGGACGGCGAGGAGTTGAAGGCTGACGATATGGTGCTGTTCCCCATGCCGGCCTCGTATTTCTCCCGTGACCCTCTGGCTGTCGTGGGCAAGGGCGCTACCATGAACCGCATGTACTGGAATCAGCGCAACCGCGAGGTAATCTTCTACGAAACGGTGCTGCGCAACCATCCCGATTACGCCGGTAGCCCCATCTGGTACGACCACAACAGCGAGTGGCATATCGAGGGCGGCGATATCCTCAACATCAACGCCAAGACGCTCGCCATCGGTATTTCCGAGCGCACCCAGACTGCAGCCATCGATGAGCTCGCCAAGAATATGTTCTGGGGTTCCGATGAGGCCGAGATCGAGAACATCTATGCCATCAAGATTCCGCACGGCTATGCCTACATGCACCTCGACACCGTCTGCACGCAGGTCGATCGCGATAAGTTCACGGTCTATCCCGGCATCTACCAGACGCTTCGTGCCTACCGCTTGACCAAGGGCGATTCGGAGGGGGAGGTGCATATCGAGGAACTCGAGGGCACCCTGCAGCATATCCTCGAGCTTGCGACGGGTATGGACCATATCACCATGATTGAGTGCGGTGGCGGCGATCCGATCGAGGCTTCCCGTGAGCAGTGGAACGATGGTTCCAACACTCTTGCGGTCGCACCGGGCAAGGTCTGCGTGTATGAGCGCAACGTTGTCACCAACGATGCTCTTTACAAGGCTGGCGTCGAGCTGCTCGTCGCTCCCTCCGAGGAGCTTTCTCGCGGTCGCGGCGGCCCGCGCTGCATGACCATGCCGTTCTGGCGTGAGGAAATCTAGTCAGCTTTAGCGTATCTGGGCGGCGCGTGTGCGTCTGCGCCGCCCATCCCTCCTTGTGTGTTCCAACAATCGAAAGGACTCAAATCATGGCTCTTAATCTTTCTGGTCGAAGCGTTCTTACCCTGCTTGACTTTACGTCCGAGGAAATCGAGTACATGCTCGACCTCTCAAAGAACTTCAAGGATATGAAGCGCGCCGGTTATCCGCACCGCTTTCTCGAGGGCAAGAACATTGTCCTGCTGTTTGAGAAGACCTCCACGCGCACGCGCTGTGCCTTTGAGGTCGGCGGTATGGACCTGGGTATGGGCGTGACCTACCTCGACCCCGGCTCGTCGCAGATGGGCAAGAAAGAGTCCATCGAGGATACCGCCCGCGTGCTCGGCCGTATGTATGACGGTATCGAGTACCGTGGTTCTGACCAGTCTATCGTCGAGGAGCTTGCCGCCAAGGCTGGCGTTCCCGTCTGGAACGGTCTGACCAATGAGTACCATCCCACCCAGGCCCTTGCCGACATTCTTACCATGCGTGAGGAGTTTGGCGACACGCGCGGCATGAAGCTCACCTATATGGGCAAGGAGCAGGGCAACGTCAGCGACTCCCTGATGGTTATCTGCGCCAAGCTCGGCATTAACTTCTGCTCCTGCGGACCCAAGGGCGATGTCGAGGGCGCCACGCACTTCGATCCCGAGCTTCTTGAGCGCTGCCAGGAGATCGCCGCTCAGAATGGCTGCACGATCCAGCTCACTGAGGATATCGAGGAGGGCGTCAAGGATGCAGACGTGATCTATACGGACGTTTGGGTCGGTATGGGCCAGGCTGAGGAGCTGTGGAAGAGCCGAATCGATCTTCTCTCTCCCTATCGAGTAACGCCCGAGGTCATGGCCAAGGCAAACCCCGGCGCCATCTTTATGCACTGCCTGCCGAGCTTCCACGATACGCAGACCACCATCGGCGCCGAGATTGCCGAGAAGTTCGGCGTGACCGAGATGGAGGTTTCCGACGAGGTCTTTGAGAGCGCGCAGTCTCGTGTGTTCCAGGAGGCCGAGAACCGCATGCATACCATTAAGGCCATGATGTACGCGACGCTTCGCTAATAGCTGGGAAGTGAACGAACACTATGAGTAAACCGTACGGTAAGCCCGATCGTATTGTCGTCGCCCTCGGCGGCAACGCCCTCGGCAACAACCCCGTCGAGCAGATCGAGGCCGTGAGCAACACCGCCCACGCTCTCCTTGGTCTTATCGAGCAGGGCAACGAGATCATCATCACCCACGGCAACGGCCCGCAGGTCGGCATGATCCAGAACGCCTTCGCTGCTGCCCACGATGCCATCGGCACCCCCGAGATGCCGCTGCCCGAGTGCGGCGCCATGTCCCAGGGCTACATCGGCTACCACCTGCAGCAGGGCATCGGCCGCGAGATGCACAAGCGCTATAAGCGTTGGCACGCCGCCACCGTCGTCACCCAGATCGAGTGCGATCCCGACGATCCCGCGTTCAAGAACCCGACCAAGCCGATCGGCCCCTTCTACACCGAGGAGCAGGCCAAGGAGTTCATGGCCGAGGATCCCTCCAAGGTCTTCGTCGAGGATTCCGGCCGCGGCTGGCGTCGCGTCGTCGCCTCCCCCGATCCCAAGAAGATCGTCGAGGCTGACTCCATCCTCAACCTGCTCGACAACGAGTTCATCGTCATCGCCTGCGGTGGCGGCGGCATCCCCGTCGTCCGCGACTACGAGAACAAGGGCTGCTACAAGGGCGTTCCCGCCGTCATCGACAAGGACCTGGGCGGCGAGCTGCTGGCCGAGGACTGCGACGCCGACGTTCTGTTCCTGCTGACTGCCGTTGAGCATGTCGCCATCAACTTTGGCAAGCCCAACCAGGAGGAGCTCGAGGACCTCACCGCCGACGAGGCCGAGCGCCTGGCCGACGAGGGTCAGTTCGGCAAGGGCTCCATGGAGCCCAAGGTCCGCGCTGCCATCAAGTTCGCCCGTTCCCGCAAGGGCCGCACCTGCATCATCGGCGCCCTGGACAAGGCCGCCGAGACCATGGCTGGCCTCTCCGGTACCCGCATCCACGAGTAGTCTCTACTCTGTTGCCTCTCTCGTGGGCGCCAGGCAAAGCGCCCACAAACTAGCCTCTCTTCATGAGCCCTGCAGTCCGCTCCGACTGCGGGGCTTTTGCTATTCACCTAGTCATTGGGGACAAACCCGGCACTTGGGGACGGTCCTTTCCTGCCGGCAGCTTGGGACAGTCCTTAATAGTCATTGGGGACGTTCTTAAACGACTAGTCAAACAAGAACGTCCCCAATGACTACTCATTTAAGTCTGTCCCCAATGACTGCACAATGGCTGGGAAGGCGCATCCCACACCGACGCATTGCCTTCGGGCCCTTTCCCCAGGCTCTCCATAGCTCAGCTGGACTCCCCGCAACCTGTTCCGAGTTGGCGGAACGAGCGCGACGTGGAGTGTCATTCTTTACCGCGTTAGACTAGACGCAGGGAAAGGAGGAGGACATGGATGCTCGCGTCAAGCAGCTTGTAAATATGATCGAGGACGCTCAGCCTGTCGCTGTCGCGGTACTTGCCAAGCGTCTCGAGGTAAGCGAGCGCGCCGTGAGAAACTATATCCATCGCGCAAACGACAACCTTGCAGGGGTTGCACGCATCGTTGGCAGCAAGGGGCAGTATCGTATCGATGTTGCACGTGCAGATGAGCTTGCTCGCTTGCTAGACGGTGCGGCTCTGGCCCATCCGGGCATTCCTGATACGCGCGACGGCCGTGTGTCCTTCCTTCTTAACGACCTCCTAATGCGGTCCCAGTGGGTGACGATTGAGGAGTATGCGGATTTACTCTACGTTTCGGCGCGGACTCTGTCCAATGACATGCGTCTGGTAGAGCAGAAACTCGCCCAATTTGACTTAACGCTTGAAAAGCGCCCACGCTACGGAATCCGCGTTGCGGGCGGGGAGTCGCAACGGCGCCTGTGCCTGGCCTCGCTGGTGAGGCCCGTGTTGCCCGACACCGACGATGCAAAGCTCGCCGAGCACCTGCGGTCCATCGCCGCATGTGTGGACGATGCCCTGACGGCCTCGCCCGTCACGGTGAGCTCGCTGGCATCCCGCAATCTCATCATGCATCTTTACATCGCTCTTGGCCGCATCGAGCAGGGCTGCTATGTCCCAGCTGCAGAATCGGACGTTCAAAAACTGGAGGGAACGCGCGAATACGCCGCGGCTTTCCAGATTGCCGCAAACATCAAGGATGCCCTGGGCGTGAGCATGCCCCGAGAAGAGGTTGCCTTTATCGCAATCCATTTGCTCGGCAGGGGCACGGGCGTGCCCGAGAAGGGCTCTGCCGTTATCTCGGACGAGATGTGGGAGATTGCTTCCGAGATGGTACGTACGGTCAACGATGAGTTTAGGTTTGACTTTAGCAGCGATCTTGAACTTCGCATGAACCTTGCTCGGCATATTGGCCCTCTGGGTTATCGCCTTGAATATCACATGCATATGGATAACCCCATGCTGCCCGATATCAAGACGAGGTTTCCGTTGGCCTATTCGATGGCGGCCGGCACCTCGCAGGTACTCGAGCGTCATTTTGGCAGCCAGCCCTCTGATGAGGAGCTCGGCTACATCGCCATGGCATTTGCCCTGGCCCTCGAGCAGCAAGCCGACCAGCCGCGTCGCAAACGCATCCTGATCATGTGCGCCTCGGGAGCGGGAAGCGCCCGTATGCTCGAGCACCAGTACCGCAAGCAGTTTGGTATGTATATCGAGTCGATTGAGACATGCGACGTCGCCCGCGTGGGAACGCTCGACTTTTCGCACATCGACTACGTGTTCACAACGGTGCCGCTCAACGTCAAGTTGCCTGTGCCCGTCCGCGAGGTCGATTTCTTCTTGGAGACGAGCGATGTCAACGCTATCCGCAAGGTGCTGAGTGATGACGCTGCGCAATCGGACTCCCTGAGCGCTTTCTTTAGCCGTGCCCTGTTCTTCAACCGCGTTGAGGCGTCGTCGAAGCAGGCCGTTCTCCGATATCTCTCCGAGCGCGCCGTCGAGAGCGGCCGTGTCGATGCCCAGTTTGCCCAAGAGGTTGCCGAGCGCGAGAGCGCGAGTGCCACCTCGTTTGGCAATGGGGTGGCCATGCCCCATGGGATGCATCCTTTGAGCGCCGAGGCCTTTGTTACCGTGGGCCTGCTCGAACATCCCATTCTTTGGGACGAATACGGCCATGAGGTCGATATCGTCTTTATGGTGTCGTTTGCCCGGTCGGGCGGCGATGAGGCGCGGATCTTGAGCTCGCTGCTCGCTGAGATCTTTATGGACCGCCAGGGGGTCGAGCGCTTACGCGAGCGCCGGTCCTGGCATGAGCTGATGGCGCTTGTGCAAGCGCATACGGCTTAAGACTTCTTTTGTCGATGACCCTGTCAATCTACCTGCAATAAACCTCGAGGATTGCGGGCGGGAGATAGGTGTTTCGAATATTCAAGTACAAACCAAACATCACGGGAGAGGAGACCGTTATGGACGATCAGGGAACCGAGATGGTTTCGTTTCAGCTGGTCGCTGCAGCGGGAGAGGCACGCAGCCTTGCCTTCGAAGCCCTTGAAAAGGCAAAGGCGGGGGATTTTGACGCTGCCGCCAAACTCATGAAGCAGTCAAAGGATGCGGGAATCAAGGCTCACCACATCCAAACGCAGCTGCTTTCGACCGAGGCGGCGGGCGAGCATCTGTCGGTGGATGTGTTGCTGGTCCATGCTCAGGACCACCTCATGTGCTCCATGCTTGCTCAGGAGCTCGTGCAGGAGCTGATCTGCCTGTATGAGCGCACTGCAGCCAAGAACGCCTAACGGCGTGCGGCGACTATCCAACCAATCAATGCGAAGGGAATCCCTTATGAAGATCCTTCTTGTTTGCGCAGCTGGCCTGTCTACAAGCATTCTGATGAAGAAACTTGAGAAATACGCGGAGCAAAACGGCATCGAGCTCGATATCGATGCGGTGGGTATCGGCGAGTATCAGGAGACCTGCGCCGATTATGACGTGCTGCTCTTGGGGCCGCAGGTGTCCTACCAGCTCAACACCGTCAAGCAGGGGAGCGGTAAGCCGACCGCGGTCATCCCCGCACAGGACTACGGCATGGGCAACGCCGCCAACGTGCTGGCACTCGCCCAGTCGCTGTTGGGCTAGGAGGCGACCATGGAAAAGTTCATGACCCTGCTTCAGGAAAAACTGACCCCTATTGCCAATTTCTGCGGCACCGAGCGCCACTTTGCCTCCATGCAAAAGGGCTTTATGAGCGCGATCAGCTTCATCTTGGTCTCTGCCGTCTTTATGATCATCGCCAACCCGCCGGTCACGGCCGACCTGGTGGCGCAGGGCGGGTTCTGGTCCGTCTTTGGCCCTTGGCTCGATTTTGCCACGGCCAATAAGCTCACGCTGCTCATCCCGTTCAACATGACGATGGGCATACTGTCGGTGATCGTGACGTTCGCAATCGCCTATAACCTGGCGGGCACCTACAAGATGCCCAAGCTTAACGCCGGTATGACCTCGCTGGTGATGTTCCTGATCGCCGCGGCGCCGTCGTCCTACTACCAGCTTGCTGATGAGTCCGTGCTCCAGGCGGTCCCCTGCACCTATCTGGGTGCGCAGGGCCTGTTTACCGCCATCATCGTTGCCCTGGTCTCCGTCGAGGTCACGCGCTTCTGCCAGACCAAGGGCATCACCATCAAGATGCCCGATGGCGTGCCGCCGTTTTTGTCCGAAACCTTTGGCGCCATCGTGCCTATGCTCGCCAACATCCTCATCTTCTTTGGTGGCAACCTGCTGATCCAGATGATCGATCCCACGCTGTCCATCCCCTCGGTTATCGAGAAGCTGCTCGCTGCCCCGCTTTCCGTCGCAGTTGACTCTGTGCCCGGCGCACTGCTTATCTGCTTCATGACGCTGCTGTTTTGGTGCTTTGGCGTCCACGGCAACATGATCGTGATGCCCATCACTGCCCCGGTCACGCTTGCCGCCTTTGCTGCCAACGCCTCGCTCTACGCTGCTGGGCAGCCGCTTGAGTTCCACCCGGTACTCATGTCGATGGTCATCAACCTCATCGGCGGCACGGGCAATACGTTCTCTTTTGTGGCGCTCTGCGCGTTTAAGGCAAAGTCGCAGCAGCTCAAGGCATTTGGCAAGGCATCGATCGTGCCGAGCTTCTTCCGTATCTCCGAGCCCGCGATCTTTGGCGCACCCATCATCTTCAACCCGATCCTCATGATTCCGTTTGTGCTGGGCGGTATGATTTCGGCCCTGCTGTATTGGGGTGCAATCTCACTGGGTCTTGTCTCTAACTTCTACATCTTGGTGAGCGGCACGTTCCCCATCTTCGTTCAGGGCTTTATCCAGTGCCTCGACCCGCGTATCTGGGTATTTACGATCGTTTTGATCGTGGTCATGGCTGTGGTCTGGTACCCGTTCTTTAAGGTGTACGACAACCAGCTCCTGGCGCAGGAGCAGGAGAACGCCGCGGCAGCTTCTGCCAAGGATACTGAGTAGCATGGGTTACTTTGACAGAACGTCTGCTGCCGGTATGCCCGAGGGCTTTTTGTGGGGCGGCGCGCTCGCTGCCAACCAGGCCGAAGGGGGCTGGAACGAGGGCGGCCGCGGTATGTCGCACTCCGACCTGATTCCACAGGGTCCCGACCGCTGGGATGTGATGTTTGGCAGGCAAAAGCCCGTGGATGATCCGGACAGGCTGTATCCATGCCGTTGGGGCAACGACTTCTTCCATCATTGGCGCGAGGACGTCGAGCTCTTTGCCGAGATGGGCTTTAAGTGCCTGCGTCTTTCAATTTGTTGGAGCCGTATTTTTCCCACAGGGATGGAGGCCGAGCCCAACGGTGAGGGCTTGGAGTTTTACCGTCAGGTATTCGAGGCGCTGCGCGAGCACGGAATCGAGCCGCTCGTGACGCTGTCGCACTACGACTATCCGTTGGCTCTGGTCGAGCGTTATGGTGGATGGCAAAGCCGAGAGATGATCGAGCGGTATGCGCACTACGTCGAGACCGTCGGACGTGCGTACCAGGGCCTCGTGCGTTATTGGCTCACCTTCAACGAGATCAACAGCGTGGCGCTGTCCTATATCAACGCGGGCGTCACGCTCGAGGATGAGCGTGACCGTGCAGCCGTGACCGCGGCGTTCTCGCACCATATGTTTATGGCGAGCGCTCGCGCTGTCGAGATCCTGCACAAGATCGATCCCGCAAACAAGGTGGGTTGCATGATCGCTGCCGGTGCGACCTATCCGTACCGTTGTGCGCCCGAGGACGTATGGCTTGCGTATGAGGAGGACCGCGGCCGCTACTTCTACACTGACGTGATGGCTGCGGGCGCCTATCCTACTTGGAAGCTGCGTGCGCTCGAGAAAGAGGGTGTTCACGTGCCCTTTGAGCCGGGCGATACGGAGTATCTGGCCGAGCATACCGTCGACTTCATTTCGTTCTCGTACTATTGCTCGCGCTTGGTGTGCGCCGATGACCAGGTGATCGCTGAGAAGGCGGAGGGCAACGTGTTCCCGACGCTGCGCAATCCGTACCTCAAGGATAAAGAGACTGCCTGGAAATGGCAGATCGATGCGCTGGGTTTGCGCGTGACGCTTGCCGGCTACCACGATCGTTACCATCTTCCGCTCTTTATCGCCGAGAACGGTGTGGGCGGACTCGATGCGCTGGAAGACGGCAAAGTCCACGATGCATATCATATTGATTACCTGCGCAGGCATATTCTTGCGCTGCGCGATGCAATTGTCGAGGACGGTGTTGACCTGATGGGATACACGCCGTGGGGCTGTATCGATTTGGTGTCTGCCTCGACGGGGCAGATGAAGAAGCGCTATGGCTTTGTTTATGTTGATGCCGATGATACGGGCAAAGGCACGTTCGATCGCTACCGAAAGGACAGCTTCTGCTGGTATCAAAAGGTCATTGCATCAAATGGCGAGGACTTGAGTTAACCCTTGCAAGCCTGCTGCCCCCGTGGCCCGTTTCGGCCGCGGGGGCTTTTGTTATTTACCTAGTCCCCGATGAGACCCTCATTCTGTGGGTAGTCATTGGGGACGTTCTTAAAAGACTAGTCATTTAAGTCTGTCCCCAATGACTGCGGAAACCCGGCACTTGGGGACGTTCCTTTTCTGCTGGCAGCTTGGAACAGTCCTTAAAGCCCGCATCAATCAACTGCGGAAAGCGCATCCCAGAATGAGCTTCCAACATGGGACGCGGTTTCCCTTGAGGCCCTCAAACGGAAAATGCATCCCGGAAATATGCCGAAAAGTGGCTCTCAGTTTCCCAAGCAGGCCGCTAACGGAAAGCGCATCCCGCTATCGAACTTCAAAGCGGGATGCGCCTTCCGTGCCGGCAGTTCCGGGCAGTCTGGGGCCACTCATTTAAGTCTGTCCCCAATGAGTGTCCCCAATGACTAGTAGTAGGCCCACATGGCTTCGACTTCGTTGAGGACCTCTACGACGCCCCAGCGGCGGGCGCTGCGGCTGGCCGAGTTGGGGTCGTAGACGCCAATCTGGTTGGCATCGTCGATGCCGTGGAGCACGATATAGTGGCCTACGTTGGTAAACGTGCCGGGGCGCACTGCGGCGATGACGGGCGCACCCGAGCGAAGTGCTTGGGTAATCGATTCGCGATCGTTATAGAGCTGTGTTCCGTTGAGCCCCAGCTGCCACGCACCGCTTGTCATAAACGACCACTCGGTGGCACCGGTGGGGGCGTAGTTGCCGGCTTCGGCCAGTGCGCATATATCGACCGGCGTCTTATCGGTGTGGCCGGTCTTAAAGATATAGACCATGGTGAGGCAAGTGGGACCGCAAGCGTTTTCGCGAATAGTGCCGCCGGCATAGGGCAGCTCCGACCATGCGGGGTCAATTTGGTAGATGTGGGGCATGGTGCCGGCCTGCCATTGCGAGCGTGGGGTCGAGAACGCGAAGGAGTAACCGGGCGCGACGGGAGCTTTAAGCAGCTTGTCCTCGGCAGTGGGCTCAAGACCGGCTGATCCGTGGGAGATACAGGATCCCAAAAACACAAAGACGAGGCAGGCGGCAATGGAGCAAAGCGCAAGGCGTAGGCGGCGGGCCGGAAGCACGTGGCTTGTGGTATGCGACGCGGGGTGAGGGGCGGAATTGCCGCGATCGCGTTGAGGTCGCGAAAAGGAGCGTTTAACGTAGTAGTCGGTCTTACGGCGATCGTAGCGGCGCGGCTGCGATATGTCGGTCTGACGTTGGCGTGTGCTCGTACTCACGCGGTCTGACTGTTGCACGGTACGGCTTTGTTGCCGAGAAGAAGCCCCGGGCTGCTCTTGGGGGCGCTGCTGGTTGCCGTTGTCGGAGGTGCTTCTGGGCGTTGGCGTGGTGCGGCCGGCAAGGCGCACGCTTTGTGGCCGTTGGTCGCCGTCATTGTATCCGTATGCCATTCGAATCACCTTGCCTCGTGTGTAACTTGTCTATCCTACATAAAAAGATGCGCGACACATGGGTATGTGCGCCAAAAGCCTGACAAATGGTATGAACGTTGCCGCGCCGCGCGCCAAGCGTCACGGCAACAGGTATTCAAAAGCAGACAAGATGAAAGCGTCCAAGACGAATGACGTCTCCCGCCGTTCGTCCCAAAAACGGTGCCGCTCGTTTTGCAGTTCTGCCTTCGGTCGAGCTGCGAGCGGCGCTGCTGCGCCAAGGCCGTATCTTAAAGCCATGGAATAAAAGCGCGCGGCAAAACGGACCGCGCAAGGGGTGACGCCAGGGGGCGTCAAAAAGGAAAGGAGGGGAACAATGGCGGACAAGAACGCAGAAGTTGCAGTCGAAGGTAACGGCGGCATGAAGAAAACGCTTTCGCTCTGGAACTTCTTCACCATCGGTTTCGGTGCCATCATCGGTACTGGTTGGGTCCTGCAGGTTGGCGACTGGATGGTCGTGGGCGGCGGTCCCGTTCCCGCTATGATCGCATTCCTCTTGGGTGCAATCTTCCTCGTGCCCGTCGGAGCTGTTTTCGGTGAGCTCACGGCTGCCATCCCCATCTCGGGCGGCATCGTCGAGTATGTCGATCGTAGCTTTGGCCGTACGCTGAGCTACATCACTGGCTGGCTTTTGGCCCTGGGCAACGGCATCCTGTGCCCGTGGGAGGCCATCGCCATCTCGACCCTCGTGTCCGAGATGTTCGGCAGCCTGCCCGGCCTTGAGTGGCTGCGCGCCGTCAAGCTCTACACCATCCTGGGGGCCGACGTTTACCTGTTCCCGACGCTGATCGCGCTCGGCTTTGCAGTCTACGTCATCTTCCTCAACTTCCGCGGTGCCAGCTCGGCCGCCAAGCTCCAGGCCTTCCTGACCAAGGCTCTGCTCTGCGGCATGCTGCTCGCCATGGGTGTCTCGCTGTTCACCGGTTCGCCGGAACACGCCATGCCCGTGTTCTCCCAGGTCACCGGTGCTGGCGGCGGCAAGCCCGCTACCGAGGGCACCAGCCTGTTCGCCGGCATCGTGTCGGTCCTGGTTTTGACCCCGTTCTTCTACGCCGGCTTCGATACCATTCCTCAGCAGGCTGAGGAAGCAGCCGAGGGCCTCAACTGGAACAAGTTCGGCAAGATCATCTCCCTGGCCCTGCTGGCCGCCGGCGGCTTCTACATGGTCTGCATCTACTCGTTCGGCACCATCCTCGACTGGCATGAGTTTGTTAAGAGCCCGGTTCCCGCGCTTGCCTGCCTCAAGGGCATCAACATGCTCCTGTACCTGGCCATGCTCGTCATCGCCACGCTTGGACCCATGGGCCCGATGAACTCCTTCTACGGCGCCACGAGCCGCATCATGCTCGCCATGGGCCGCAAGGGCCAGCTGCCCGAGAAGTTCGCCGAGGTCGATCCCAAGTCCGGCGCTCCCAAGCTCGCCTGCGCCGTTCTGGGCGTCATCACCGTCATCGGTCCGTTCCTGGGCAAGAACATGCTCATCCCTCTGACCAACGTGTCGGCTCTCGCCTTCATCTTCTCCTGCGGCATGGTCGCCCTCGCTTGCCTGCGCATGCGCTTCACCGAGCCCGACCTGCCTCGTCCCTACGAGGTGCCCGGCGGCAAGTTTGGCATCAGCCTCGCTGTCGCTGCCTGCGCCGTCATCATTGGCCTGCTCGTGGTCCCGTTCTCTCCCGCCTCCCTCAACATGGTGGAGTGGAGCATCGTGATCGGCTGGCTGGCCGTTGGCCTGGCCCTCATGGCCTTCACCAATTCCCGCAAAAAATAACGCCGAGCCGGGGCGGATCGGGTGCGCGGACCCCTCTCTTCCGCGCACCGAACCTGGCACCACTTGGGTAGCTTTGTGAGGCCATAACCCAACATGGCCTCGCCCACTATATGGATCCATAAGGAGGAACCATGTCCACTAAGTACGCAATCGTTGGCGGCAAGCTCATCGACGGTACCGGTGCCGAGCCGGTCGAGAACTCCCTCGTTCTCGTCGACGACAACGGCAAGATAGAGTATGCCGGTGCTATGCAGGACCTTCCCGAGGGCGTTGAGGTTATCGACGCCGCCGGCAAGACCGTCCTTCCCGGCCTGATCGACACCCACCTGCACTTCTCGGGCAACCTGACCGACGATGACACCGATTGGGTCATGCAGCCGCTCCTCGAGAAGCAGGCCGTTGCCGTCAAGCAGGCCTACGACTGCCTCACCCACGGCCTCACCACCGTCTGCGAGATCGGCCGCTTTGGTATCCAGATCCGTGACTGCATCGACAAGGGCGTCTTCAAGGGGCCGCGCGTTCTGGCCACCGGCCTGGGCTTCTGCCGTGTTGCCGGTCACGGTGACTCCCACCACTGCAGCCAGGAGCTCAACAAGGAATCGCACCCCTGGGGCGATCAGGTCGACGGTCCTTGGGATCTGCGCAAGGCCGTCCGTCGTCGCCTGCGCGAGAACCCCGATGCCATCAAGATCTGGGCTACCGGTGGCGGCATCTGGCGCTGGGACTCCGGTCGCGACCAGCACTACTGCTCCGAGGAGATCCAGGCCGTGATCGAAGAGGCAAAGATGGTCGGCATCCCCGTGTGGAGCCACTGCTACAACAACCACGCCGCTGCCTACGATTCCGTCCGCTTTGGCTGCGAGCAGCTGATCCACGGTTTCGATATCGATGAGCGCACCATGGACCTCATGGCCGAGCAGGGCACCTTCTTCACCCCGACGATCGCCTTCCTGCCCACCTGGTACGCCACCTATCCGCCCGTCTACGTCCCCGAGCTGCACGACAAGTACGAGGGCACCCTGGTCGAGAAGGAGCTGCAGCGCAACTACGACTGCCTGCGCGAGGCCAAGAAGCGCGGCGTCGTCATGACGATCGGTTCCGACTCCTTCTCCTTCGTCACCCCGTACGGCACCTGCTCCATCGAGGAGATGTACGAGTTCGTCGACAAGATCGGCTTCACCCCGGTCGAGACCATCACCTGCGCCACCCTCAACGGTGCCAAGATGTGCCACATCGAGGACGAGACCGGTTCCATCGAGGCCGGCAAGTGCGCCGACCTGCTGGTTGTCAACGGTGACGTCGCCGCTGACATTCACGTGCTCAACACCGACAACATGGACGTCATCATGAAGGACGGCTGGATTGTCGAGGCTGGCACCTTTGGCGAGGCCAACAAATACAGCGCCTAAGCTACCGTTCATCGATGGCTGGATGTAAAACACAGTATTTGATTGCATAATGCAATGGAGAGGGTCGCTTGCGGCCCTCTTTATTGCTATGGGTGCGATGGTCAAAAGGGGATGACGGTGGATCTCAACAGGCTGATTCTGGGCAAGAGCTACAACTCTACCAAGGTCTTTCGTACGGCCCAGCATGTGGTCCAGGCCATCCTGCTCGGTATTGTCGTTCCGGCGCTTATCCTGCTGCTTATCTGGGATTTAACCGATAATCCCAATCCCGTTCCAGGCGTTGTCGTCATTGCCGGCTTGGTCATGCTGTGCTTTTTCTTCTCGTATATCTTTGTGGTTCCCGACGACCTCACATCGAGCGCAACCGACCGTACGCTTGCCATCGCATCAAAAATATTCGCCTACACGTCGCGTGGTCTTACGCCCGAAGCGGCCCTGGGCGCCTCTAAAATCATCCTGTCCGAGACCATCGCCTCTGCCATCTGCTTTACCGACGGCAAGCAGGTGCTGGCAAGCTGGGGCGAGGACTCGGCAAAGTGCCCTGCCGGCACTCCAGTGGTGCTCAAGACCACACTCAACGTGATTGAGACGGGCGAGCAGAGTGTGTTTTCGCGCGACGCCTCCAATGAGACGGGTGGCTACTTTCCGCGTCTGCGCGCCGGTATTGTCGCACCGCTTACCGTGCGCGGGCATTGCGTGGGCACGCTCGAGCTGTATTATCCCCGTTTGAGCAGCATCGATATGCGCCAGACGGCGCTTGCCTCGGGCTTTGCCGACCTCATTTCCACGCAGCTTGCGAGCTTTGAGCTCGAGCGCCAGGACGAGCTCACGGCCCGCGTGGAACTGCGCGCCTTGCAATCGCAGGTCGATCCTCATTTTCTGTTTAACACCATCAGCACCATCGTGTCGCTCGTTCGAACCGAGCCCGACAAGGCGCGATCGCTGCTGATCGACTTTTCCAATTACTATCGTCAGACGCTTTCTGACTCCGATACGCTCACCACGCTCGAGCATGAGGTGGAACAGGGCACTCGTTATATCAATCTTATGCAGGCCCGGTATGGCGACGGCCGTCTGCGCGTTTCGGTCGACATCGACTTTGAGGTGCGCGACAGCATGGTGCCGCCGTTTATCTTGCAGCCGCTGCTCGAAAACTGCATCAAGCATGCCCAGCGCGAGACCGAGCCGCTTTCTATTCGTGTTGGGGCTTTTGAGACCGATGACGGCTTGGAGATCATCGTCGAAGATGACGGCATCGGTATGAGCGAAGAAGTCTGCGCGCATCTGTTTGAGCAACATCGCCGAGAAGAGCCCGAGAGCATTACCGCCGACGGCTCCGTCAAGCGAGGTTGCGGCCTGGCGCTCTTTAACGTGCTTCAGCGCATCCATTTCTTTTACGGGGAAGATTCCGGCATGCGCGTGAAGTCCCAGGAGGGCGTGGGAACGCAGGTCATCGTCGAGCTGAACGGCGAGCCGCATGAGCCGGCGCCGATGAAGGTGTAGCGCGCGGTTGGATTGAGAGAAAAAAGAGGGGAAGCGCATATGTCCGAGGGATGGAACATCTTGGTGGTTGATGACGAGCCTCCTATTAGGGCTGAGCTACGTTATCTGCTGGAAAAGGATGCACGTGTGGGACAGATTGCCGAGGCGGGCAATGTCACCGAGGCCGCGGAGTCGATTCTGTCGAACAAGCCCGACGTGCTGTTTTTGGATATCACGATGCCCGGCCGCTCGGGAATCGAGCTTGCCGAGACGCTGCAGAACCTAAAAACGCCGCCGGTCGTGGTGTTTGTGACGGCATTTGCCGAGTATGCGGCCGATGCCTATAACCTCGATGCCATTGATTACGTCGTCAAGCCGGTCGAGGATGCCCGCCTGTCAAAGGCGCTCGATAAGATCGAGGCCGCCCTGGGCGTTCGTCGTGTCGTCCATGCTCCGCGCCAGCCCTTGCGCCTGACGGTGGACCGCGGGGGCAAAAAGGTGTTCATTCCCGCCGCAGACGTCTGCTACTTTGAGGCGCGCGCCGATTTTTGCAACGCCATCTGCGCCGAGGGAACGTACCTGATCAATGAGTCGATCTCTTCGCTCGAACGTCGCTTGGGCTCCGAGGGCTTTATTCGCGTTCATCGCAGCTATCTGGTCAATTTGGAAGACGTGCACAATGTTGAGATTGGCTCCACGGGGTTGATGGAGCTCAGGCTCGACCGCGTGAGCTCGACGGTGCCGGTGTCCCGTCGTCGTGCCGCCGAGGTCAAGTCGCACCTGGGGCTTGCGTAAGAGGCTTGCGTGCCGTCGTTTACCATCGCAGGTTTGGTATGGGCGCGCGGTGGGCATAATGGGTGGCATCGAATGAAATCGAAAGGATCATTATGCCCGCGCTTATCACCCATCATCTGTTTGGCGAGGAAAGCATCGACCGTCTTCCGCAGGGCGTCATCACGTCCGATGAGGAGCGTATTGCCTTTATCCTGGGCAACCAGGGCCCCGACCCGTTTTTCTTCCACATGCTCACGCCGCGCGTTTCCGATTGCACGTTGCTTGCTCAGGTCATGCACCGCTCGCGTATGTCGCGCCAGTTCTCGTGTCTGCGCGACGGCGTGTCACACCTGCAACCGCGCGATGCCAACCTGGGTCGCGCCTTTGCGCTGGGCCTGCTGTCGCACTATGTGCTCGACCGCAATGCCCACCCCTTTGTCTACGAGCAGCAGTTTGGCATTGTGGACTCCGATCCCGAGCTCGAGGCTTCGGGCAGCCAAGTTCACGCCGTGCTCGAAAGCGACCTGGACGTGCTGATGCTGCAGCTCAAGCGCGATGGGGCAACGGTCGAGGATTATCCGCCGGCGGGCGAGATCGTCACGACCGACCGCATCAATCGTGTTGCCGGCGTGCTGATGAGCTACGTCGCCGGGCGCGTGTACGGTATCGATATCCCGGCGGGG
The DNA here is from genome assembly GCA_905215135.1 of uncultured bacterium. Lineage (GTDB taxonomy): Bacteria > Actinomycetota > Coriobacteriia > Coriobacteriales > Coriobacteriaceae > Collinsella. The sequence goes on along the minus strand of CAJMOX010000001.1, from coordinate 235,751 downwards.
GAGTACGCCGGCGCCGTAGCCGACATGCAGCTGCTCTACCGCACTATCGAGCCGGCCGGTTCGGCCAAGACGCGCGCGATTGCCCTGATCGAGGGCTTGGTGCACGATTATTCGCTGCTCGACGGCCTTGCGCACCGTGTGACGACCGAGCTGCCCGAGCGTACCGGCAACCTGGGCCACTTGGCATGGAAGAACCCCTTTACCGACGAGGTCTCGAACGAGAGTTTCCCCGAGGTCTTTGACCGCGCGCTGGTCGATTGCGAGTGCACGGTCGCCCGCTTTATCGAGACCGGCGATATGGAAGCCGTGACCAACCACGTCAATTACAGCGGTCGCGTGCTCGACGTCGACGAAGAGTTCGACCGCGAAGAGTAGGGCTCGTGCGTGCCCCTTTGCCGAATCCTTACCGGCGCCTCTGGACAATTGGGGTACGATGAACTAACTGCATATCGGGCGAATACGAAGGGTCCCTGTCCATGAAATACACCAAGCTCGAGCGTAACTGGGTCATGTACGATGTGGGAAACTCGGCCCTCGTGCTGCTCAATACCTCGGTGGTGCCCATCTACTTTAACGCCATCAATACCGGTGCTTCCTCGGCAGACCTGGTGGTCGCTTGGGGCAACGCGCAGACGATTGCCTCGCTGGTCATTGCCATGCTCATGCCCATTCTGGGCGCGCTTGCCGATTACGCCGGCAACAAGATCAAGTTCTTCTTGGGCTTCTTCCTCACGGGCCTGGTTCTTTGCCTGGCGCAGGCTATCCCAATGTCCGCCATGGCATTTTTGACTGTGTACGTGCTGTGCACCATCGGCCTCAACTCTTCTATGACGTTCTACGACGCCATGCTGCCCGACATTACCACCGACGAGCGCATGGACGTCGTGTCCAGCTCGGGCTATGCCTGGGGCTACATCGGTTCCACCGTGCCGTTCATCATCTGCCTGGCGCTTATCATGGGTGGTCCCGCTCTTGGTGTCCCCACCATGCTGGCAACGCGTCTGTCGTTTGTCATCACTGGTGCCTGGTGGCTCATCTTTACCCTGCCGCTCATTCGCACCTATAAGCAAAAGTACGGTCGCGAGCGTGGTCCCGAGGACACCATCGGCCACATCGTGGGCGGCGTGTTCTCCGAGGTCGGACACACCATGCGCGAGATCGCCCACAACAAGACCGTGCTGGTCTACATGATCGCGTTCTTCTTCTACATCGACGGTGTGCACACGGTCATTTCCATGGCAACCAGCTATGGATCGGCTTTGGGCATCGACTCGACCCAACTGGTGCTGGCTCTGCTCGTTACGCAGTTTGTGGCCTTTCCGTCCGCCATCATCTACGGCAAGCTTGCCGGTCGCGTGGGCACACTCAATATGATCTTGGTGGCCGTCGCCGCCTATATGGGCATCGTGCTCTTTGCCGCGTTCTTCCTCAAGACCGCCTTTGAGTTTTGGGCGCTTGCCATTTTGGTCGGCCTGTTCCAAGGCGGCGTGCAGGCGCTGAGCCGCAGCTACTTTGGCCGCATTATTCCCAAGGAAAAGTCCAACGAGTACTACGGCTTCTTTGATATCTTTGGCCGCTATGCAAGCGTTATGGGCACCTTCTTGGTGTCGGTCGTCACCTCGCTGACCGGCAACCCGTCGCTGGGCGTCCTGTCTATCGGCGTGCTGCTGGTGGTGGGCTTTGTGCTGCTGGTCCGTTTGTCCCGCATGTCTCAGACGGCAGGGCAGGCCGCATAGGAACTTGCCGGTAATTGCGTCCGCCGCGATACTCTTTTGGGGTTATCCGCAATAAACATTCTGACTTTCGAACAATGATTAGCCCAAGTGGGTATGATGGAGTCAGCTAGGTCGCGGGGCGTCGCCTGTGTTTGGCGGCGTCCCGTTTTTGTGTTGCAGGGAGGGTAAGGCATGAACGCCACGGTCGTGATTCCAACGTATTGGGCGGGCGATGACGCTCGCGCAAACGCCCCTGGCACCTATGACCATTCGACACGACTCAACGCCGACAATCCCGAACTCGACCGCTGCCTGGCCTCGCTTGAGCAGGTACGTGACATCCCGCGCATCATCCTTTTGGTGGTCTGTCCCGTTTCTGCCACAGCCGATGTGTCGCTGCGCGTGCACGAGATTGTCGACGCGCATCCCACGCTCAAGGTCACCGTTGTTACCAATACCCAGGCCTCGCGCATCGCAGACCGGGTTGCTCAGATCGCGCCCAAGGGTTCGGGCGAGTGCGTGAGCCTGCGAGGTTACGGTGCCATCCGCAACATGGGGCTAGCCTGTGCCGCTGTGCTGGGGCATGACGCGGTTATCTTTTTGGATGACGATGAGACTGTCATCGACGCCGACTTTATGAAGCGCGCGACCTATGCGTTGGGGCAGCAGACGCGTCAGGGCTTGCCGATCTTGGTCAAGAGCGGCTATTTCTACGATCGCGACGGCTCGCCGCTGGCTCCCACGGACAAGGCGGGCATCTGCCATCGTTGGTGGACCAAGCGCATCGAGTTCAACCGTTGGATGAAAAAGGCGCTCTCGGGCACCCGCATCTCGCGCTCCAACTACGTGTGCGGCGGCCTGATGGCCCTGCACGCCCGCGCCTTTACGCGTGTGGCCTTTGATCCGTTTATCACCCGCGGCGAGGACTTGGATTACCTCTTTAACATGCGTATGTTTGGCTACGACGTGTGGTTTGATAACGAGTGGACCGTGCGCCATCTGCCTCCGGAGTCCGAAAAGCGCTCACCGCGCTTTATGCAGGATGTATACCGTTGGTACTACGAACGGGCCAAGTTGACGTTCGCCGCGCATCAAAAGGAGCTCATCCCCGTTACGGCGGCATCGCTCATGCCCTACCCGGGCCCGTGGATTTCGCGCGAGCTCGACGACCGCGTGCGCAAGACCGCTATGGTCCGCAGCGTGTTTACCCGCGAGCATGAGGGCTACCTGCGCATCTGGCGCCATGGTATCGACGAGGCAAAGGCCTATGCGCGCCAAAACGCTGCAAGCTATCTGCGTTTCCAGAGCTTTTGGCCCAAGATCATGGACGGGCTTTGGCGTGACGCACAACTGATCAGTATCCTGGAGGGGGCCGAATGATCGACCGCCGCGCCCAGCGCGATAGTTCAATATCAATCTTTCGCATCATTGCCGTCGCCTGCGCCATTTGCGTGCTGGTGTACTTTATTTTTGCCTTGGTGACCGGTATCGAGCCGATCGCCACGGTGATTGCCTGCGCGCTGCTGTGCATCTTTCTGTGCATCTTTATCTTTTTGACGCTCAATCCCGATTCGGTGCGCTCCCAGTACACCGAGGAGACGCTCTCGGTGGCCTCGGCCATGCTCGAGGACATTAAGGGCGGTCTGACGCAGGAGTCGGCGCGTTTGGTGTGCCGGCGCATTTTGCCCGAGACGCGCGCCATGACGGTGGCCATCACCGACGAGGACAACGTGCTTGCCTGCGCGGGCGAGTTTGAGGAAAAACTGCTGCCCGATACTCCCATCCACACGCTTGCCACACGCTACGTTATCGAACATGGCATCGTGCAGTCGTTCAACCGTATGGTGGATGTCGTGGGCTCGGACGGCTCGCACAACCAAGTCCCCGCCGGCATTATCGCCCCCATCAAGGTGGGCGATCGTACCGTCGGTACGCTCAAGTTCTACTACAAGACCCCGCGCGCCGTCGACCGTACCCAGTACGCGCTTGCCTCGGGCTTTGCCGAGATCTTGTCCACACAGCTCGCCATCCACGAGCTCGAGGTGCAAAAGGAGCTCACGGCGCGCGCCGAGGTGCGTGCGCTGCAGGCGCAGATTAACCCGCACTTCCTGTTCAACACGCTGAACACCATTGCATCGTTTACGCGCACCGACCCGCTGCGGGCCCGCGAACTGCTGCGTGAGTTCTCATCGTTCTATCGTGCCACGCTCGACAACTCGGGATCGCTTATTCCGGTCTCGCGCGAGGTCGCACAGACCAAGCGCTACCTTACCTTTGAGAAGGCCCGCTTTGGCGAGGACCGCGTGCTTGCGACGTTCGATGTGTCCGAGGACGTGGAAGATACGCTGGTGCCGGCGTTCGTGATCCAGCCGATTGTCGAGAACGCCGTACGTCATGGTATGGGCGATGACGACGCCCTGAGGATCGACGTGACCGTTCACCAAGACGGCGAGGATGCAATCTTGATTGCCGTGGCCGATAATGGCGTGGGCATGGATGAGGGTACCGCCGCCAGACTGTTTGACGAGCGCTCTGCCCGTCCCGACGCCAGCTCTCCCCAGGGTGGCGGCGCCGGTGTGGCCATGCACAATATTTCGGAGCGCATCCATCGCTTTTATGGGCCGCACTCCTATACGCGTGTCGAATCGGCGCCGGGCAAGGGCACCAAAGTGCTCCTTCATCTTGATTTGTCAGAGAGCATCTTTGACATTCAAGAGTAAAATAAAAGGCTACGGGCCCAACGTCATGCGACGGATGCCCGGCGTAGTTAGTTGACGAAAGGTTTTATCCCTATGCTGCGTGCGATGATTGTGGATGATGAGGCGCCGGCTCGCTCGGAGCTTCGCTTCCTGCTCGAGCAAACGGGCAAGATCGGCACGATCACGGAGGCGTCGAGCGTCCGCTCCGCCATCGAGATGCTTATGGAAAGTCGCGTGGATGTCGTGTTTCTCGATATCTCGATGCCCGGTGCCTCGGGCCTGCAACTTGCCGAGGCGCTGCATAAGCTCAAAAATCCGCCGGCGATCGTGTTTGTGACTGCGTATAGCGACCATGCGGTCGAGGCATTCGACGTCGATGCCGTCGATTATCTGATGAAGCCGGTCGAGGAAGCTCGCTTGGATCGCGCGATCGAGAAGGTCATGCAACGCGCCAAGCCGGTTACGGACAGCAAAGTGACCATCGAGCGTATCCCGGTGGAAAAGGGCGGCCGCAAGGTGCTCATTCCCGTGGACGACATTCGCTTTATCATGGCCAAGGACGATTACTCCTGCATCTATACCGTCGATGATCGCTTTTTGTCGACGACCTCGCTGGCGCAGTTTGAGGCCAAGCTCTGCGACTTTGGCTTCTTCCGTGTTCACCGCCGCTATATCGTCAACTTGGCGTGCGTTACGGACGTTGAGACGGTGCCCTCGGGCGCCATCCAGCTGGGCATTACGGGCGTCGACGAACGCGTGCCGGTTTCGCGCCGCCGCGTCGTGCCGCTCAAGAAGGCCCTGAGTCTCTAGCACACTGGCCCCGCAGCCCTGTAGACCCATCGTCTGCGGAGCCGTGGGGCCTTTTTTGCATGTATCTGCCGAATCGTTTTTTGCGGAAGGGATCCCATGAACAGTGCAAGCGCCAAGCGCATCGACATCATCTCGGACACCCACGGCTATTTATCGCCTGCGCTCTTGGATGAGCTTGAGGGCGCAGACCTGATCATCCACGCCGGCGACCTTACGTCAGAGATGGACTACGAGCACCTGTGCACCATCGCCCCCGTGCGGGCCGTATTGGGCAACAACGATTACTACCGCGACTACGGCCCCGATGTAGACCGTCTTGCGCTCTTTACCTACGAAGGCCTCAAATTCGCCGTAGCCCACTACCGCGAAGACCTTCCGGTGGGATCCGTAGACGTAGCCATCAACGGTCACACCCACGTAACCAAAGAAGCCCAAGTGGGCCGCTGCTTAGTCCTTAACCCGGGCAGCGCCAGCTACCCCAGAGGCACCCGAGGCCCCACCATGGCCAGAATGCTCGTCAAAGACGGCAAGATCCTAAGCACCAAGTTTATTGACTTGGACTAACCGCAACAAAAACGGGGGATGTAGATGCGTCCCCCGTTTCCATTTGAGCCAAAGGCAGAGCTTCAACAAAAACAATCAGACCAACCCCGCCGAGGAGCACGCGGGCTAGCCGCGCAGCGGCGCACGCCCGCAAAACTGGTTGAATAATGTGACGGCAGGGAGGGCTTCCGGGGCTGAGGGCGGGGGTTAAGTTTGTCTCGAGTTCCGCACGCAAAGGAAAGCACTTAATGTGCTTTCCGTCTTGCGCAGGACTGTAGAGCAGCAAACTTAACCCCCGCCCTCAGCCCCGGAAGCCCTCCCGGATGGCCCCAAAAAATTTTTCAAAAAAGTTGTTGCGCGCCGGACAGACTTCTGTGTATACTAATCCCCGCAGCGCACGCGAGCGGAAACAAACGCGAACGCCTGCCTGGGGAGTTAGCTCAGTTTGGTTAGAGCGCCGGCCTGTCACGTCGGAGGTCGCGGGTTCGAGCCCCGTACTTCCCGCCAACGCAATTAAAGCCACGTCTTCGGACGTGGCTTTTTGCGTTTGATGCACTTTGTTTCGGTAGAACGATCGCCCTGGCGCATCTTCACCCAGAATCCCCGCCCCTTCGTGAACGCAAGTAAAATCTAATAAGCATATCTGTCTAAACAACAGCTTTGTTGCGCAACACCTGTTCAACGAGACAGGGGGTTAGGTTATACTAAATTGCACTGTAGGCCGCATCTGATGCATTTCGCTCCAAGCGCGGCATTCAGTGGATATCCGATTTACCATTTGGATGTCCTGCGGTCATTTAGCGTCTCGACACAAGCTCGGCCCCGGAGCTCGTTCGAGCTGTTCGTATTCCTTGAAAGGGGAAAAATGGACATATCGAGGAAGACTGATTACGCCCTTCGTATGTTGGCGATGCTTGCCGAGGATCCGGAGCGTTTGCTTTCTGTTCGCACCGCTGCCGAAGAGGTCAATGTCCCGTATTCGTTTGCCCGCTCGATTCAGCACGGTTTGGTCCAGGCCGGTATTGTGGAGAGCCTGCGTGGCGTCCACGGTGGCATGCGTCTCAAGGTCAGTCCGGACGACGTTACCATTCGTCAGGTCGTCGAGGCCGTTCAGGGCCCTATGGTTATGAATGATTGCACCGCACCCGATGGCGACTGTGCGCGCATGGGCACGTGCTGCTATCATCCCCTGTGGGTCGGAGCTCAAGCATTGATGCGCGACTACCTCGATTCCGTTTCGCTCGGCGACATCGTCGCTCACCGCCAGTTCCCGGCCGTCGATCCCAAGTTCGCCGACCGCGAAGCGTTTCCCGAGTACGCCACCTGTGCGTATACATGCCGGGAGGAATAGCGCCGCATAAGGAGCATAGATATGATTCAGGACCCCTTTCGTTCGATGATTCGTTCGGAAGGGGTCCTGCGTTATCGCGACCTTCCGTGGCGCCGCACGCGCGATCCGTACATCATTTGGCTTTCTGAGGTCATGTTGCAGCAAACACAGGTGCCACGCGTGGAGACGCGTATGCCGGCGTGGCTCGATCGCTTTCCGACCGTGCAGGCGCTTGCCCAAGCCGCGCCTTCCGATGTTTTGGACGCTTGGCAGGGCATGGGCTACAACCGACGCGCTCTGGCGCTCCACAAGGCCGCCCGGCGCGTTGTAGAGGACTGGGACGGGGAGTTTCCGCACGAGACGCGTGACTTGGTCGCTCTTCCTGGTATTGGCCCGGCAACGGCGCAGGGTATCCGGTCGTTTGCGTTTGATCTTCCGGGCGTGTATCTGGAGACCAACGTGCGCACGGTCTTTCTGCATCACTTCTTTCCCGATGTGCCGGCCGTTCCCGATCGCGAGCTGGTGCCGCTGATCCAAGCCGCCTGTCCGGCGGCCCCCGGTGCGACGGCGGACGAGATCGCGCCCTTTGCCGTGCCGCTCGATGACGTCGACACGCCGCGCGCGTGGTATTACGCGTTGCTAGATTACGGCGCATATCTAAAAAAGACGTTGCCCAATCCGTCCAGGCGGTCGGCGGGCTATAGCCGTCAGTCCAAGTTTGAGGGCTCGCGTCGCCAAAAGCGCGCCCACATTGTGCGCATACTGCTGGCGGCGCGCGATGGGCAGCCTGCGGGCATTACGGTTGATGAAGCTGTTACAGGCGTTAACGAGATGGAGACGGCGGCCGGTCGCGGGCCGGTCGAGTGCGACTTGATCGCGGGCATTCTAGCTGACTTGGAGCGCGAGGGCTTTTGCCGAGCCGAGGACGATCGTTGGTTGAGTGTGTAGCCCGCTCAAATCTGAAGAACGGGATTGTAAGGTTTAAATTCTCGGCTTGAGGGCATCCTAAAGGCGAGGCCGCTCGAAGCCTACGGGCGGCATGCGTTGAAGGGAAGTACACCTATGGATTTTGAGAACTCCCAAACCAAGAAGAACCTCGAGACCGCTTTTGCCGGTGAGTCCCAGGCACACACCAAGTATCGCTACTATGCATCCAAGGCCAAGAAGGACGGCTACGTTCAGATCTCGAACATCTTTGCCGAGACCGCAGGCAACGAGTCCGAGCACGCCAAACTGTGGTTTAAGTATCTGCACGACGGCGCCGTTCCGGGCACTCTGGACAACCTGCGCGACGCCGCCGCGGGCGAGAACTACGAGTGGACCACGATGTATGACGAGTTTGCCAAGACCGCCGAGGAGGAGGGCTTTGTCGAGATCGCCGAGAAGTTCCGTGGTGTCGCCGCCGTCGAGAAGGCCCACGAGGAGCGCTACAACAAACTCGTCGAGCGCATCGAGTCGGGCGAGGTGTTTGAGCGCGAGGGCGTGAAGGTGTGGAAGTGCCTGAACTGCGGGCACCTGCACGTTGGTGCCGAGGCGCCTGAGGTGTGCCCGGTGTGTAACCACCCCAAGGCGTACTTTGAGGAGCAGGTGGTGAACTACTAGCGCCGATACGAACGTGGGCTGCGGAGCGCGGGGCGGGGAAATACCTTTCCCTCTCGCTCACGGCTCCGCAGGGTCGCGCGAGGCAAAGGTATTTCCCCGCCCCGCGCTCCGGCTTCGGGTCGTTGCGTGCTCGCTACAGAAAGGCTGATAAAAAAGTTTGTGTGCCGCCCCTTTAGGGGCGGCACATTTTGTGTGGGGGCCAGTTGGGGCCGCACCATCGCTTAGGGGTAAACTGGGTAGTGTTTTTGTTTATTTACTGCCTGATGTGGGGTGCTTTATGGGTAAGAAGTCTCGGGCTCGGATGGCTGCTGCTGGGACTCGTCGTGATCCTAATCGCGTGGTTGATGAGGGCGGTAAGGTTGCCCGTGCCGATAAGGAGAAAAAGGTTGGGGCGCATGCTCATCCTGAGTGGGCGCCTCATTTGAATTCGGCTAGTGAGGATTTGACTGCCAAGTTGTTTACTCTGGTCGAGGTCATTTTGGGCGTGGTGCCCGTGGTGGTCATTGGCTTGTTCCTGGCCTCTAAGGACGCCACGAGTGTCGATAAACTCACCGATGTCTTTTCTCAGGACCCCTCGATGGTGGTCACGTTTGTCTCTGCGTGCCTGCAGCCGTTTGTGGCATACATGTTGTACATGATTTATCGCAAATACTGCGAGGGCGATGCGGGCTTTGCCGCCGGCAACCTGATTGGCCTCTTGTGCTCCGAGATTTTGCTGCTCAATATTCCCGGCGTCATCGGCATGGGCATCTTGTTGTGGCGTGTCTGGCGCAATGTTGCTCCGCACTTTGAGAGCTGGTTGTTTGAGCGCCGTGCAATGGGCGTGCTGGTTGATATCGCGGGTTCGCTCGTGATCCTAGTCCTGGCGTTTATGTGTGCCACCGCAGCTCGAGGTCTCGCGGGCATGTAGCCTGTCTTCGCCGTCTTCGGAGCTCGGGGTGGGAGGCCGTGTTGCCTTCCCTCCCCGCTCACGGCTTCGCAGGGTCGCGTTGAGGGAAGGCAACACGGCCTCCCGCCCCGAGCTCCGGCGTTGGGTCGTCGCGTGCTCACTGCAGAAAAGCTGATAATTAAGTTTGTGTGCCGCCCTTTTGGGGCGGCACGTTTGTTTATGTGGGGTCCCTGTCTTCACAATTTCCGTCAAGCTTTTGGTTAGATTTTGGTCAGTTGGCGTAAGGGTGGAAGGCCAAAAGATTGCTGGCGAAAAAAGCTCAGAGAAAGTGCTGGTAGGGGAGTTGTTGAGCTTTTCGACAGCTTTTGAGCAAAAGAAACTTTGTGGCTATTGCCAGCGATTACGTTGTCGCGGTCATGGCGGTGCGGGATGCTGGTCGTAAGCGTCGAATGCTCCGATTTTGGAGGCCAGCATGGATCTGTTTCTTGAGACTCCGCAGCGACAAGCTGAGCGCATGCTGCGTCAGCAGCAACGACTCATGGAGATGCAAATGCAAGGGGCGGCAGCCCAGCCCTTTGCGCAAAATGTCGTGCCCGCTGCTGTACCTGCAGCTGTGCCCGGGTGTGAATCGGCGCCAGAGGCCTATTCCGTACAGCAGGATTCATATGCGCAGGAGCTCGCGTTCGATAAGCGCCGTGCGCGTCACCGTTGCTGGACCCAGCGCCTGCGTACGCTGGCGATGATCGTGCTGATCCCACTGGGGCTGGCGGCAATCTTCTTGGTCTCATATGCCCTCACGTGCATTCTCAACGGCGCCTCGCCCAACGAGGTGCTCCAACATCTGTCAGCCCTCGGCCAGCGCCTGGGTGACGTCATAACAACCATCCGCGCCGGCTGGGAGAGCTAGCGTTTGTCACATTAGGACTTCTAGGGTGTAGGGATTCTCGCCATGAGTAGGATTCTTGCATCGTGCGGGTCCTGTCGTGCGACTGAATAGTATTATTGAAGATAAATAATAATAGGATTTGCTATGTATAAGCAGGATTTAGAGCAGACTCTTTTGGATATTGACGAAGAGGCGGAGCTGGAAATGGGTCCAAGAGACGATAGACCGAGCGTTGTATTGGTGGGAGGAAGCGCCTTCATGCTAAACGATGTGACGAATCGGTCGGTTACACATGACATTGATGTGTTTGAGGCAGACAGGTGCCTCCGCGAGATCATAGCTCGATACCCCGAGGTGAATGGCATGGCAGTGGCATATTGCAACCAGATGCCATTCAATTACGAAGATCGACTGATCCCATTGGAGATTGGGGCGCATTTTATCAGGTACTTTACGCCATCTTTGGAGGATCTGGCGGTGATGAAGCTTTATGCCTATCGTCCGAACGACATCGTCGACCTCCATAGTCGAACATTTATCGACCGACTTGATTGGGATCTGCTCGAGCGGCTTATATTCGATGAAGGAGAGGCGTTGGCCTCGTCGCCTTCAGAGCGGAGTTATCAAGAGATGGTCTGCGCATACAGGCAATACAAAAAGGAGGTGCTCGGTTGAATCTGACTTTTGAGGGATTTTTGAAAGGCTATTGCCGAGAGCTGTCCGGACAGCAGTCGCTGAGTTTTAGGAAGCTTGTAAAGCAGGCAACAACGGTTGAGCCGCGTGTGGCGGAGCCTCTGTTTTTGCTCGCTTTGGCGCAGGGTAAGGCCGAATACGTTCTGGGTTTATCCGAGGGCTCGTGGATGGAAGAGGGCTATCGAGGTGTTTTGTCTCTGTATGGCCAAGCGAGTAGCCTGGCATCTCTATGCTCCGAGGATAAGCTCCCCAATCGTTACGCCAACGTTTGGCGTGCATATAGAGGGGTGAAAGAAAAGCCAGCGGCCGACAGAAGGGTGAACGCCCTGATGAGAAAGAGAACACTTAAAGCATTGGAGGAATCGGGTGTAACGCGCTACGGTCTCTGCCGCGATTTGAATCTGAATAAGGGAAACGTATACGCATACTTGGCCGGCGATGACTCAAAAGTGAGCAGGAAGACAGCGCGCCGCATTATGGAATATGCGGAGGAGAGAAGCGCCCAAGAAGAGGCTGGGCGCCCGGTGCGTGTGGCGGGGTAAGATTGATCGCGGTTTTGATTGATAATCGATTGGGTTTGTTGGGCGGAATGTATGTCTGCTATTGATGTTGTGCTTGTTGTAATCGCCTTAGTGGCGGTGGGGGTTGCTGTGGCTTGCGCCCTGCAACTTAAGGGTCTTCGTGCCGAGCTGCGGGAACGTGGCGACAAGGGCGCGGAGACGCTGGCGGCACTTGAGCAGGCCAACAATGCACTCGACGCCCTTAATGTGGCGTTGGCAGAAACCCGCCGCACGGCAAACGCCATCGCGCAGCAGCAGGCGACCGATGCGGCCGTGGAGCAGCAACGCTACCTGACCATCGCGCGTGAGTTCTCGCAGGCCGGCGACCGCATGGACGACCTGCGCCGCGAGACGGCCCAACAGCTTGGCGCCAACCGCGAAGGCATCGAGCATCGCCTGGACAAGGTGCGCGAGACGGTCGATGCCCAGCTGGGCGCCATCCGCAAGGACAACAACGCGCAGCTCGATCAGATGCGCGCGACGGTGGACGAGAAGCTCTCCCGCACGCTCAACGATCGTCTGTCGGCATCGTTTAAGCAGGTGAGCGACCAGCTCGAGGCTGTGTACAAGGGGTTGGGCGACATGCAATCTATCGCCACTGGCGTGGGCGACCTTAAGCGCGTGCTGGGCAACGTCAAGGCGCGCGGCATTTTGGGCGAGGTGCAGCTGGGTGCGATCCTGGCGGACATTCTCACGCCCGATCAGTATTTGGAAAACGTCGCCACCAAGCCCGGCGCCTCGGAGCGCGTTGAGTTTGCCGTCAAGCTGCCGGTAGACGAGGGCGATCCCGTATTGCTGCCGATCGACTCCAAATTCCCGGGTGATGCGTACGAGCATCTGCTCGACGCCCAGGAGTCGGGCGACGCGGAGGCCGTCGCCGCTGCGCGCAAGACGCTCGATGCGATGGTCAAACGCGAGGCCAAGGACATCTGCGAAAAGTACCTGAGCGTGCCCGCGACGACCAACTTTGGCATTCTGTTCGTGCCGTTTGAGGGCCTGTATGCCGAGGTCGTCAGCCGTCCCGGGCTTATCGAGACCCTGGGCCGCGACTATCACGTCAACGTTGCCGGCCCCAGCACCATGGCCGCCATCCTCAACAGCCTGCAGATGAGCTACCAGACGTTTAAGTTGCAAAAACGCACCGATGACGTGCTGCGCGTACTTTCCGCCGTCAAGGCCGAGCTGCCACGTTACCAGGCAGCACTGCGTCGCGCCCAACAGCAGATCGAGACCGCGGGCAAAACGGTCGAGGGCATCATCACCACGCGCACCAATGTTATGGAGCGCAAGCTTAAGGATATCGACGCGCTGGAAGACGCGCGGGAGGCCGATGAGATTTTGGGCTTGGAGTCCGCAGGGTTACTTGCGGGCCAGGAAGACGAGGACTAGCCGCAACGGACGGCGGCGCGCCGGCGTAAACGCGGGGCGCGGGCGCTTTTCGCATTGCACTTGCCTAAAGCGCACTTTAATGTGCAACAATGGCCTTTCGCCCTATCAGACGCGAAAGGAAGCCCATGTCTCAGAGAAGCACCAGCCCGCTCAAACGCTCAACCGTGCGCCGCACGCTGCAGCGTTTTTGGGACGTTACGCGCACGCAGCCGCTGATCGTCTTTCTCTCGGTGTTCTCGTCGGCGGGCTACATCTTTTTGCTCACGTTTGCCAACACCTATGTGATGGCCCTTATCGTCGACCGCGTCCAGGCCGACCCCGTGGCAGCCGACCAGGTGCTTGAGGTCTTTGGTCCTTACATTCTGGCGCTCGTGCTCGTTAATCTGGTAGGCCAGATCCTCTCCAAGCTGCAGGACTACACCGTCTACAAGCTCGAGATTGCGGGCAACTACCACCTGGCGCGCCTGTGCTTTGACACGCTTTCCAATCAATCCATGACATTCCACACCAGCCGATTTGGCGGATCGCTTGTGAGCCAGACGAGCCGTTTCATGAGTGGCTACACGGGCTTGGTCGACGTGACGGTGTATTCGCTCATTCCCACCATTACTTCGATCATCTGCACGGTGGCGGCGCTCGCCCCGGTGGTGCCTGCATTTACCGTGATCCTGGTGGGCATTATGGTCATCTACATTGCGTTTGTCTGGCTTATGTACAAGCGCATCATGCCGCTTTCGGCCGCGACGTCCGCCGCTCAGAACAAGCTGTCGGGCGTGCTTTCCGACGCGGTTACGAACATCCTGGCCGTCAAGACTTGCGGGCGCGAGGACTTTGAGCGCGACCTGTTCGATGCCGCCGACCGTGCCGCGCGCGATGCCGAGACGGTTTCGATGCACGCCATGATGCAGCGCAACTTTACGACCTCAGGCCTTATCGTCATCACCATGGCCGTGGTGAGCGTGTTCGTCGCGGGCGGCAACGCGTGGTTTGGCATCTCGGCCGGCGCGCTCGTCATGATCTTTACCTATACGTACAACCTCACTATGCGTCTGAACTACGTGAGCTCCATGATGCAGCGCATCAACCGCGCGCTCGGTGATGCGGCCGAGATGACGCGTGTGCTGGACGAGCCGCGTCTGGTGGCAGACGACGAGAACGCCCCCGAGCTCAAGGTGGGCGAGGGCGCGATTGATTTTGAGCACCTGAGCTTTGCATACCGTGACGCCGCGGCGGGCGAGAGCGTGTTCGATGACCTGACACTTCATGTGGCGGCGGGCCAGCGCGTGGGCCTGGTGGGCAAATCGGGCTCGGGCAAGACGACGCTCACCAAGCTGTTGCTGCGCTTGGACGACGTGCAGGGCGGCCGCGTGCTTGTGGACGGCCAGGACGTCTCGCGCTGCACGCAGCAGAGCCTGCGCCGCCAGGTTGCCTACGTGCCGCAGGAGGCGCTGCTGTTTCACCGCTCCATTCGCGAGAATATCGCCTACGGCCGCCCCGACGCCACCGACGAGCAGATTCGCGAGGCCGCGCGCCTGGCAAATGCCCTGGAGTTTATCGATCGCCTGCCCCATGGCTTCGACACCATGGTGGGCGAGCGCGGCGTTAAACTCTCGGGGGGTCAACGCCAGCGCGTGGCCATTGCCCGCGCTATCCTGACCGACGCGCCGATTCTGGTGCTCGACGAGGCGACGTCTGCCTTGGATAGCGAGTCCGAGGCGCTGGTGCAGGAGGCGCTCGAGAACCTGATGTGCGGCCGCACCTCCATTGTGGTGGCGCATCGCCTGTCCACCGTGGCGGCGCTCGACCGCATCGTGGTGCTGGCGGACGGCGAGATTGTCGAGGACGGTACGCATGCGCAGCTTGTCGAGGCGGGCGGCGAGTATGCGAGCCTGTGGGGCCGCCAGACCGGCGCATTTTTGGAGGCGTAAAGACCCCATACGTGGGACAATCGTGCCCATAGGTTTGTTATGCCGTTGAAGCGAGGAGTCGTTATGCCACGCGAGACCAATGCCGCCAAACGCGAGCGCGCCGTTGAGGTTTGCGAGCGCCTCAACCGCCGCTATGGACCGGTCGAGTGCTTTTTGGACCACGAGAATCCCTTTAGGTTGCTCATCGCGGTGCTACTCTCGGCGCAAACGACCGACGCGCAGGTCAACAAGGTGACGCCGCGGCTGTTTGCCCAGTGGCCCACGCCCGAGGCCATGGCCGGGGCGAGCGTGGCTGACGTGGCAGACGCCATTAAGTCACTCGGCTTTTATAAGAGTAAGGCCAAACATGCCGTGGAGGCCGCGCAGATGATCGTTGCTGACTACGGCGGCGAGGTACCGGCCGACATGAAGGAGCTTGTAAAGCTGCCGGGTGTGGGGCGCAAGACGGCGAACATCGTGCTCAACGTGGGGTATGGCATTGTGGAGGGCATTGCGGTGGACACGCACGTCAACCGCATTGCGCACCGCCTGATGCTGAGTCCTAAGACGCATGCCAAGGAGCCGCTCAAGACCGAGCAGGATCTGCTTAAGATTTTGCCGCACGAGTATTGGGAGTCGGTCAACCATCAGTGGATCACCTTCGGTCGCGAAATCTGCGATGCCCGCAAACCCAAGTGCGACGAGTGTCCGCTGGCGGATTTGTGCCCCAGCGTGCGTGTGACGGGGTAGGGCGGAACGCATCTTCGTCTGGCGTTTTTTGCGGGGCTGGGCGTACGCTTGGGCTGGAGTTCTCTCCATGCGTTACCATGACAGGCAACGAATTTGACGAACGACCCGCCGAGCTTGCCTCGGCGGGCTTTTGGCGTTGCAATGCCGGAGGAACAGCATGCTCATTCACCGTATAGCCGCGCAGCTCTACACTGCCGAGGCGCTGCAGACCGTTGAGGCCGGGCTCGATGCTGGCGAGGACGTGACACTGGCCGTGTCTCAGTCGGGCCGAACGCTCATGGCGGCCGCCCAGTTTGCGCGTCGTCCGCGCCCCACGGTCTACATCGTGAGTGGCGAGGACGCCGCCGACCGCGCCGCACGCAGTCTGGCCGCCTATGTGGGCCTGGCGCGCGTGTGCCGCTTTCCCGAGCGCAAGGACTACCCTTGGCGCGAGCAGGCGCCCGATGACGCCGTAGTGGCCCAACGCTGCGAGGCGCTCGGGCGCATCGCGCGCGGGGACAACTGCATCATGGTCGCCTCGGCCCGTGCACTGCTGCGCTGCGTGCCGCCGGTCGAGAGTCGCTACTGGGAGTCCACTACTTTTGCGGTGGGCGAGGAGATTCCCTTTGACGAGGTGCCGCAGCGTCTGGTGGGCATGGGCTACACCAATGCCGGCGCCGCCGACGCGCCCGGCCTGTTCCGTGTGCACGGCGACACCGTCGAGGTGTTTCCCGCGCAGGAAAAGGCGCCCGTGCGCATTGAATTTTTCGGCGACGAGATCGACCGCATCCGCCGCATGGTGAGTTCAACGGGCCAGACCATCGGCAACGAGGACAGCATCGAGATCTTCCCGTGCCGCGAGTTGGCGCTCACCGACGAGGCGGTCCATAACATGCATGTGGCGCTCTATCGCGCCAGCCAGAGCGATAGCAAGCTGGCGGCGCTGCTCGAGATGGTGGATGCGCGCATCGTCACGCCCGAGCTCGACCGCTTTTTGCCGGTGATGTACGGCCAGACCGTGAGCCCGCTGTCGCATGTGATCGGCAAGGCGCTCGTGGTGCTGTCCGAGCCGCGCTCGCTGTTCGATGATTGCCTGCGCGCCTACGAGGATATCGAGGCGCGTGCCGGCGAGGCGGGGGTCGACCGTCTGGACGGCCTGTACGTGCGTGCCCAGCAACTCGACTTTGGCTCCCAGCAACGCCTGAACTATGTGAGCCTCATCCGTGCCGGCGGTGCGGTGACGGCTGAGCTCAAGATTGAGCAGCCTGCCATCGCAGGCTCGGACAACCGTTTTATGACGCGCATCCAGGAGGTCGTGGGCAAGCGCTATGCCTGCGTGTTTGCCATCCCCGACCGCGGTGCGCGCGAGTCGATGGAGCTCACCTTTGGCGACGAGGGCGTTACCTTTGAGGAGTCGCTGACGGCCGCCCCCGAAAATGCCGGCGCTATCGGCGACCGCGTGCGCGTGGCAGCAGCGGATTCCGCCGACCGTGCCGCGCGCCAGGAGGCCCATGCTTCCATTCGCGAGCGCCGCGCCGACGCGCTCAACGCTCGCTCGCTCGAGGCGGGTGCCGCCCAGGCTGCCGCCGGTGCTGCCGTGCCCACTATCTCGCGCGGACGCGTGACCTTTGTCGATGCCGCCTTGCCGCAGGGCGTGGTGGTGCCCGATGCCAATTTGGCCGTGTTCTCGATCGCCGACCTTAACGCCCGCATGGATGCCAACCGCGCGCGTAGCCGCCGAAAGGTTGACATTACGCAGATCACCTTCCCGTTTAAGCCGGGCGACTACGTCGTGCATGCCACCCACGGCATCGCGCTCTTTAGCGAGATCGCGCGCCAGGAAGTGGGCGGCAAGGAGCGCGACTACTTTTTGTTGGAATACGCCGACGGCGACAAACTCTATGTGCCGCTGGAGCAGGTCGACCGCATCACGCGCTATGTCGGTCCCGACGGCGACAAGCCGCGCCTGACCAGGCTCAACACCGCCGACTGGACGCGTGCCACCAACAAGGCGCGCAAGAATGCCAAAAAGCTGGCGTTTGACCTGGTCGACCTGTATACGCGCCGCTCTTCGATTACCGGTATCGCCTGTCCGCCCGATACGCCCGAACAGATCGAGATGGAGGAGAGCTTCCCCTACGACGAGACGCGCGACCAGCTGGAGGCTATCGCCGACATAAAGGCCGACATGGAGGCACCCAAGCCCATGGACCGCCTGCTGTGCGGCGACGTGGGTTTCGGCAAGACCGAGGTCGCCCTGCGCGCAGCCTTTAAGTGCGTGGACTCCGGCCGCCAGGTCATGGTGCTCTGCCCCACGACCATTCTGGCCCAACAGCACTACGAGACATTCTTTGAGCGCTTTTCCCCGTTTGGCCTGGAGGTCGAGGTGCTCAGCCGCTTCCGCACCCCGGCGCAGCAAAAGCGCGCGCTCAAGGCGTTTGCCGAGGGCACGATCGACGTGCTGATCGGCACGCACCGCCTGCTTTCTGCCGACGTGAACCCCAAGAACCTGGGCATGGTGATCATCGACGAAGAGCAGCGCTTTGGTGTGCAGCACAAGGAGCAGCTCAAGAACCTGCGCGAGCAGATTGACGTGCTCACGCTTTCGGCAACGCCGATTCCGCGAACCATGCAGATGGCCACGAGCGGCGTGCGCGACATGAGCCTGATCACCACGCCGCCGACCGGGCGCCGCCCCGTGATCGTGCACGTGGGAGAGTACGATCCCGACGTGGTGAGCGCGGCGATTCGCCTGGAGGTGGGCCGCGGCGGCCAGGTGTATTACGTGTCCAACCGCGTCAAGACCATCGACGACGCCGTGGCGCGCGTGCACGAGGCCGCGCCCGAGGCGCGCGTGGGCGTGGCGCACGGCAAGATGAGCCCGCGCGAGGTCGAGGACGTGATGATCGAGTTCGCGACCAAGAAGATTGACGTGCTCATCGCCACGACCATCGTGGAGAGCGGTATCGACAACGCGACCGCCAACACGCTCATCATCGAGGACTCGCAGCGCCTGGGCCTGGCACAGCTCTACCAGCTCAAGGGCCGCGTGGGCCGCTCAGCCACGCAGGCATACGCGTACTTTATGTTCCCAGGCGAGCTGCCGCTTACCGAGGAGGCCACGGCACGCCTGACCGCGCTTTCCGAGTTCCAGGACCTGGGCAGCGGCATGCGCATCGCCATGCGCGACCTGGAGATCCGCGGCGCCGGTTCGCTTATGGGTGCCGAACAGCACGGTAACCTGTCGAGCGTGGGCTTCGACCTGTTTACGCAGATGCTGGGACAGGCCGTGGCCGAGGCGCGCGGCGATGACGATGCCGGCGTGGAGGCGGCGAGCGTGGGCATCAACCTGCCGGCCGATTACTTCTTGTCCGAGGAGTACATGCCGGCGGTGGATCAGCGCGTGCTCGTGTACCGCAAACTTGCGGCGGCCGAGGACCTGGAGAGCATCGATGAGGTGCAGGAGGAGACCGAGGCTGCGCATGGTGAGCTGCCGTTGGCGGGACTCAACCTGTTCAACCGCGCGCGCATCCGCATTCGCGGCGAGCGCCTGGGGCTCGAGAGCGTCACGCTCAGCGGTGGGCGCATTACCTTTCTGGGGGTTGACGTTCCCAAGAAGGTAGCCTTTGAGTTCAAGAATCGCTATGGCGCGGTGAACTTCCCCAAGAGCCGCAAGCTGTCGGTGCCCTACAAGGCGGGCGCCGGCGCGGGCAGCGGCCTGGGTCGCGGCCTCGACGCCAACGACGGCGCCGGCCCCGTGGCTGCGGCGCTCATGCTGCTGCAGCAGCTGGGCGCGAGCGACGATGACTAACGGGTCGACGCTGCAAACGCCCCATTTGGGCAATCTGGTTCCATCGAAAGGAAAGCATGTTCGGGTACATCTATAAGAAAGACGCCGCTGCTATCGCGGTTATCCTTGCCCTCTGCCTGGGCGTGGGCAGTTTCTTCGATTATCAGATTTCGAGCGCGCTGTTCAACATCGGCAGCATGTACGGTCGCTTTGTCGAGGCGGCCGGCGAGCTACCGTTTGAGCTGACGGCGAGCATCGCGGGCGTTATGCTCGTGCGAGCGGTGCGCCCCGATTCCAAGGTAAGCAAGTGGCTCGCCGCGCTGGGCATTCTCATCAACGTGGGCCTGCTCGGCTACGAGATTGTCGGATCGCAGCGTGTCGGCGGCAAACTCATCGCGTTTCAGCTGATGCTGACGTTTGTGCTGGTCATCGCTGCCAACCTTATCGCCTACCGCCTCACACGCGACACCGATC
This sequence comes from uncultured bacterium, assembly GCA_905215135.1. Taxonomy (GTDB): domain Bacteria; phylum Actinomycetota; class Coriobacteriia; order Coriobacteriales; family Coriobacteriaceae; genus Collinsella. Next base: position 215,735 of record CAJMOX010000001.1, on the reverse strand, counting down.
CCGACGAGCTCACGCGCTGGGCGTTGATGGTGCTTGCCGTGTGGGTCGCTCAGGCCATTATCCTCAACGTGATCGTCAAGCCGCTGTGGTCGCGCCCGCGCATGCGCGTGATCGAGGTCACGCCGGGGCTCAATTTTCAGCCGTGGTGGGTAATCGGCAATCCCGATAAGTGGAGCTATATTGCCGCCGGCGTGATCAAGGACGGCTTTAAGTCGTTCGCGAGCGGGCACACCGCGCACGCGGCGATCGGCCTTATGCTCGCCGGGCTTCCCGCGGCGGCCTTTAAGGAAAGGCCGTCGCGCCGCCGCGTGGTCTTTTGGGCTGCCGCTGTGGTTGCGGCGCTCGTCGCTTTTGGCCGCATCGTGATCGGAGCGCACTTTTTGAGTGACGTGAGCTGCGGTTTTGCTCTGGTACTGGCACTTGAGTGCCTTGCCGCGCGCATTGCCTATCCCAACGGCGTACAATAGCCCCGTTTGAATCATCTGGCCGATACCCGGTAAGAGAGGATTGCCATGCTCGCGTTTAACAACGACTATTCCCACGGCGCCCATCCGGCGGTGCTGCAGGCGCTCGTCGACACCAATATGGAGCCGCAGCCCGGCTACGGCACCGATGCGCACACCGAGCGTGCCAAGCACCTTATTCGCGAGGCCTGTCAGGCCCCCGATGCCGACGTGTTTTTTCTGGTGGGCGGCACGCAGGCCAACGCGACGGTGATCGACATGCTGCTTGCGTCCTACGAGGGCGTCGTTGCCGCCGAGACCGGCCATGTTGCCTGCCACGAGGCGGGTGCCATCGAGTTTGGCGGCCACAAGGTGCTCACCATCCCCGGCTACGAGGGCAAGATGCACGCCGAGGACCTCGAGAACTATATCCAGGTGTTCTACGAAAACGAGAGCTACGAGCACACGGTGTTCCCGGGCGCCGTGTACGTGAGCCTATCGACCGAGTACGGCACGCTGTACTCCAAGGCCGAGCTCGCGGCAATTCATGCGGTGTGCCAGAAGCGCGAGATTCCGCTGTTTGTGGACGGTGCTCGTCTGGCCTATGCACTGGCGGCCGATGAGTGCGACATTACCCTGCCCGAGCTGGCGCAGCTGTGCGACGTGTTCTACATCGGCGGCACCAAGTGCGGCGCTCTGTGCGGCGAGGCCGTGGTGTTTTGCGGCATGCACGCTCCGGCGCATCCCATTCCGCGCATTAAGCAGCACGGCGCGCTGTTGGCCAAGGGCCGCCTGACGGGCGTGCAGTTTGAGGCGCTCTTTACCGATGGCCTGTATTTTGAGATTGGTCGCCAGGCGATCGAAACCGCGCAGGCGCTTCGTCGCGTGCTGCACGAGCGCGGCTACCAGTTCTTCTTGGAGACGCCCACAAACCAGCAGTTTGTGATTTTGCCCAACGAGGACATGGCGCGCATTCGCGAGCATGCCGCGATCGAGTATTGGGAAAAGTACGACGAGACCCACACCGTGGTGCGCTTTTGCACCAGCTGGGCCACGACGCAGGAGGACATCGACGCGTTGGCGGCTGTCCTGTAGGTTGATGAGATGACAAGGGGCCGCCTTGCGCTTGGGTTTGGCGCGGGGCGGCCTTTGCTTTTGAGAGGGAAGGGTTGTATGGCCGAGATGTCCAAGCCGACGATTCGCCTGGCGACGCCCGATGATGCGGCAGCGTTGCTTGCCATTTATGAGCCGTATGTGCGCGAGACGGCGATAACCTGCGAATACGAGGTGCCGAGCGTTGAGGAGTTCGCCGGGCGCATCGAGCGTACGCTCAAGCGCTACCCGTATTTGGTGATGGAGCTGGACGGGCACCCAGTGGGCTATGCCTATGTGAGCGCGCTTAACAGCCGCGAGGCCTATGACTGGTCGGTCGAGACGTCGATCTATCTGGCGCGCGACGTGCGCCACGGCGGGCTGGGCCGCAGGCTGCACGACGCGCTCAAGCAATGCTTGGTCGCGATGGGCATCACCAGCATGTGCGCGCTCATCGCCGTGCCGCACGATAAGGACGACGAGTATCTGACGCACAACAGCCAGGATTTCCATGCCCATATGGGGTATCGCCTGGTGGGCGCCTTCGACCGTTGCGCGCAAAAGTTCGGCCGCTGGTACGACATGTGCTGGATGGAGCTGGTCCTGGCCGAGCGCGTCTCCAACCAACCCAAACCAACCTGGTTCCCCGCACTTGTTGCCCAAGGTTTCAAACCTACCATTTAGGGACAGGTTTTTGGCTGTCTTGCGGTATCAAATTGCCGCAAGAAGCGCCGCGTTCGTACGCTTTTTTGACTCGAATCGTCCCGTCGAGACACCTTGCGAGCTAAGTGAGTAGACTTTTTGGCGCAAGGCGAGCACAAAGCGTATCTGCTTTAGTAAAACCGCAGGTCACGGAGGTGGCTGTTTTGGGTGTGCTTGGCAGGTCGCGAAAAGTCTACTCACTTAGGTTTACGGTGCTGGATATTCTGGGCAGGAACAGTTGAGCTTGGGCGGCGCGTGTTGCCAGGCGATGTTGGCATTTGCGCCATGCCGGCTTGAGATTTAATAAAAACCGCAGGTAAAACGTTTATTAGGTACATTTTGCCTCGTTTGGTGCGCTAGCCGATGGGCTCGGTGTATTTGGCGCGGTCGGTGCGCTGGATGCGCTTGGAGATGTGCAGCGGGCGGCCGTCGGTGTCGTAGACGTAGTCAGTGATTAGGATCAGCGCCTGCCCGCGCTCCACATTGAGCAAAAACGCCTCGTTTTGCGAGGCATAGCACACCTCGAAGGTCTTGTGCCCCTGCGCCGGCGCGCGATGGAACTCCTGGCGCAGCGTGGCGTAGAGCGATCCGTTGATATCGCGATCGATGAGCGCCTCAAAGCTTGGCGGCAGATAGGTGGTCTCCAGGCACAGCGGTGCTTCGTCCAGATAGCGCAGGCGGACGAGCTTGACGAGTTTGCTGCCCACGGCGGCATCGAAAAACTTGGCCACGTCGCCGGCGGCCTTGGCAAAGCCCGAGTCCACCGTGCGCGTGGTGGGCTTCATGCCCTGACCCTGGATCTGCGCTGTGTAGCTCGAAAACACCAGGTTGTTCTCGTGGAGCGCCGGCGTGTCGGCCACAAAGGCACCGCGCCCGCGTTCGGTGCGAACCAGGCCCTCGTCAACAAGCACCTTAAGGGCATGGCGCACGGTGCTGCGCGACAGCCCCGATTCGTCCATGAGCTCCATTTCGGACGGCAGCTTGTCTCCGCAGGCGTAGATGCCGGCGGCGATGCGGTCGCGAAGTGTGGTCGCCAGACGCTCGTATTGGGTCAGTTTCTTTTTCGATGAAGCGCTCATGCGATCAACATGTATCTAACTTGTATGCTTGCCTAATCAAGCATGTATCCAATACAACAATAAAACTGCTGGTAACGAGTTATCGAAAACCTTACCAGCATAATTTCTAAGACAAATATAGCATACAACTAGTCGACATAACCAAAACATGTATGTAACTTGTATGCCATCAAGAGCATCAAACGAGAAGAAAGGCTGATGCGCGATGACTACTCAGGAACAGGTTAAGGACGTCGTCTCCCAGGTTTTGGCTGACAAGGCTGACAAGGGCGGCATCAAGCGCGTCGTGTGGATTGGCGCCGGCGGATCCAACGGCGGCAACTATCCTGCCCAGTACTTTATGGAGCACGAGGCCACGCAGGTCGTGAGCTCCAGCTACACCAGCAACGAGTTCGTGCACGCCACCCCGGCCTACGTCAACGAGAACACCCTGGCCGTCGTCGTGTCCATGCGCGGCACCAAGGAGACCATCGTCGCCGCCCAGGTCGCCAAGGACCACGGCGCCAGCACCATCGCCATCTATGTTGACGAGTCCGGCCTCACCGAGGTCTGCGACTACAAGATCCAGTACGACAGCCTGGCCATCGACGAGTCCTGCATGGGCCGCACCAACTCCGCCGTCGTGACCATGATCGCTATGGAGCTCACGCAGCAGACCGAGGGCTATGCCGAGTACGAGACCGCTATGGCCGCCTTCGACTTGGTCGACCCCATCTATCGCAAGGCTGTCGAGTACACCCGTCCGCTCGCTGCCAAGTGGGCCGAGCAGAACGCCGACAAGCCCTGCATCAACGTTATGGCTCAGGGCCCGCTCTTTGGTGCCGCCTACGTCTTTAGCATCTGCAACGTGCAGGAGATGCTGCAGATCGACTCCTGCACCATCAACACCTGCGACTTCTTCCACGGTCCCTTCGAGATCCTGGACAAGCGTACCTCGCTGTTCCAGCTCATCAGCGTCGGCCGCAGCCGCTGCAACGACGAGCGCGGCATCCGCTTCGTCAGCCAGTACGGTGGCGAGCGCGTCTATCAGCTCGACGCCAAGGAGCTCGGCCTCAACGACATCAAGGACAGCGTGAGCGAGTACTTCAACCACCTGATCTTTGCCCCGATCCTCAACAACGTGTATATGCGCGCGCTCTCTGCCGTCACCCACAAGGACTATATGACGCGCCGTTACATGTGGAAGCTGGACTACTAGTTACGCCGTTCTACCGAACGGCGTAACGGCTCGACGCTGCGCGCCCGGCATTTGGCCAATCTGCCGTTCAATTTCAAAGGCGCGACCAGAAGGTCAGCGCCTTTTCATTTCACGGCACCTTGGCTCAAATGACGGGCGCTCGCTGACGTTGCCAAAACGTCGGCGTCGTCGTGTTTGTTAAGGGGTTGGTGCATTGGGGCCAGGTTCATATGCACCAAGTTGGTGCATATGAACCTGGCCTCTTTGCACTAATGGGTTGTAGCGGAAAAGCAGATTTTCCCGTTTGCCGATTTGTGCCTTGAAAAATGTATATAACGACTATAACGTAGTGTGAAACATATTGGAAACAATACCGAGGAGGCTGCGTTGAAGAAAAGCAATCTGGGCTATGTGCTGGTGCTGATCGCCGCGCTTATGTGGGGCAGCATCGGAATCTTTGTAAACGGCATCTCGGCCATGGGCGTTACGTCCCAGAGTATGGCTGCCTTTCGCTTGTTGGTCGGAGCGCTTATCTTGGCGCCGGTCCTGATGTTTATGGGCTGCCGTTCGGGTGAGGGGTCTACCGTGGCTCAGGGTCCGCTGGCCCTGTTCAAGGCAAGCCCTAAAGAGCTTGTTTCCTGCGCGCTTGTCGGTATCGTCGGTTTGGCCGCCGCCAACACTTGCTATTACGAGTGTATGGGCGAGGTGGGCATGTCCACGGCCTCGGTGCTGCTCTATACCTCGCCGGTGTTTGGCGTCGTGCTCGGCCGCGTGCTTTATCGCGAGGACGTGACCCCCAACAAGCTCGTTGCCATCGCTTTTAACATAGGGGGCTGTGTACTTGCAGTAACTAATGGCGACCTTTCCGGTTTCCATTTTTCGGTTTGGGGCGTCACGTCGGGCGTGATTGCAGGCTTTTGTGGGGCGTCGCTCGCGGTGTTTAGCCGGATAGCAACCAAGACGGTCCACCCGCTGGCTGTCACGTTTTGGGGCCTTGTTTTTGGCGGTGCGGTTATGGCGGCTATCGCGGCTCCGTGGCCGGATGTCGCCGCGGCAATGTCGCCACAGCTGCTGCTGCTGTTCCTTGGCTTTGGACTCATCCCCACAGCCGTGGCTTACATCTTATATATGCAGGGTCTGTCCATGGGGCTCGAGACATCGAAAGTTCCCGTCGTAATGTCTTTCGAGACGGTCGTCACCGTACTGGTGGGCATTGGTGTCTATGCCGAGTCCGCCGGCGCGATCAAGGTCCTGGGTATTGTGCTGGTGCTCATGTCCATCCTGATTATGAACACCGACTTCTCCAAGCTGCGCAACAGTGTATTTGTCGGTCATGTCGCTGAGAGCATGACCTTTAAGCCCAACGCGTGGTGGACGGAGAAAACGCAGGACATGGATCTGTTTAAGGAACGCACCGGCATCGCGCTGGAGCCCACCGTGCAGGAAAGCCCCTGGTACTTCGTGCGATAGGGGATTGCGCGCAGGGTCCGACTTGGGGTTATCCCGCCAGTGCCGGCCTGCCCAGCCCCAACGTTTCAAGTACGTTAAACCCGTCAACGGTCGATTTTCACCCGCGAACGGTCTTTATACTAATTAGCAATATCCGCAACGTATAAGACGTTATAATGACCATAACGAAAAGGAGGAGGCAAGATGAATCAGATCATTCTCGCATCTCATGGCGGCCTGGCCGCAGGCGCCAAAGACACGCTCGAGATGGTTCTCGGCGACGTGTCGAACGTCCACGTCGTGTCGCTTGCTCGTGACGACAAGGAGCCCATCACCAACAAGGTGGACGCCATGATCGCCACGTTCAACGCGGACGACACCGTCTATGTGCTGACCGATATGCTCGGCAGCTCGGTCAACAACAGCATGGTCGAGCTTTCCCGCAACGGTGCGGCATTCACGGTGATCAGCGGTTTCAACATTCCGCTGGCACTGACGCTCGCTATGAGCCCCGCCCCCGTCAAGGGTGCCGAGCTCGCGGCCCTCATCAACGAGGCCCGCACCGGTCTGACCAACCCCAACGCACCGGTCGAGGCTGCCGCGGCTCCCGCCAAGAAGGCTAAGGCGCCCCGTCACAGCTCCGGTCCCGCCAAGATCGTCCTCGCACGTCTTGACTACCGTCTGCTGCACGGTCAGGTCGTCTTTACCTGGACCACCAAGGTTCAGGCCGAGCGCATCATCGTCGTCGACAACGCTGCCGCCAACGATGACATCAAGAAGGGCGCTCTCAAGCTTGCCAAGCCCCAGGGCGTGCGCCTGAACGTCTTTACCGTCGAGCGTGCCCTCGCCAAGATGGACAAGCTCAACACCCTCGGCGAGCGCGTCATGTTCGTCTTTGGCAACACGGCCGAGATGCTGCAGTTCTGCCAGGGCTACAAGCTCGACGCCATCAACCTGGGCGCCACCGCCAACCACGACGGTGCCGATCAGATCGGCGGCAAGGACAGCTCCGTCTTCCTCGACGCCACCCAGAAGGCCGACGTCAACCAACTGCTCGACATGGGCATTAAGCTCTATGTCCAGCAGACCCCTACGTATCAGAGCGTCGACATCGACGCCAAGCTGTAATCAACCAGGCTTTTGCCTGACTGAAAGGAGAAGGGTATGAATACGTTCATCAGTGCGGTGCTCGTCGGCCTCGTCGGCGTGTTCTGCATGTGGGACTCCCGCCTGCTCGGTCGTCTTAACTTCGAGCAGCCCCTCGTTGGCGCTACGCTCGTCGGTCTGCTGCTGGGCGATGTGCCCACCGGCCTTGCCGTCGGTGCCGCCGTCGAGCTCGTGTCCATGGGCCTGGTGCAGGTCGGCGCCGCCGTTCCGCCCGATATGGTCCTGGGCGGCATCGTGGCCGCTGCCTTTGCGTGCCTGACCGATGCTTCCGCCGAGACCGCCATGACGATCGCCATCCCGGTCGCCGTCCTGGGTCAGCTCCTCGGCATCGTGTTCCGTTCCATCATCGCCGCCCTCACCCATGTGGCCGATAGCGCGATTGATAACGGCAAGTTCAAGACCGCCTACCGCATGCACATCTGCGCCGGCTCCGGTCTGTACGCCATCATGTACTTCCTGCCGATCTTCCTGGCCGTCTTTGTCGGTACCGACCTGGTCCAAGCCATCGTCAACATGGTTCCCGAGTGGCTGTCCGTTGGTCTGAACGTCTCGACCAAGATCATGACCGCCTACGGTCTGGCCCTGCTGCTCACCATGATGATCAAGAAGGGTATGACCCCGTTCCTGTTCATCGGTTTCCTGCTCGCCGCCTACCTCAACCTGTCCGTCATCGCGGTCGCTCTGATCGGTGTGTGCCTGGCTATCGTCTTCATGGGCTTCAAGTTCAACGGTTCCCATGCTGCTGCCGGTGTCGATTCCGACTATGATCCGCTCGAAGACGACGAAGACTAAGGAGGAACACACTATGGCAACCGCAACCAAGGACGTGTCCCTGAACAAGAAGGTCAGCCAGTTCTTCTGGCGCTCCTGGGCCATCCAGGCCTCTTGGAACTACGAGCGTCAGATGAACATGGGCTTCCTCTACGGCATGGTCCCCACGCTCGACCGCCTCTACCCCGACGAGTCTGACCCCAAGCAGCTCGCTGCTAAGAAAGAGGCTTACCATCGTCACATGGCGTTCTACAACTGCACCCCGCAGACGAGCGCTTTTGTCCTAGGCCTCACCGCCTCCATGGAGGAGGAGTACGCCAAGGATCCCGAGAACTTCGACCCCGATTCAATCAACGCGGTCAAGACCTCCCTCATGGGCCCGCTTTCCGGCATCGGTGACTCTTTCTTCCAGGGCACCATCCGCGTTATCGCCTTTGGCCTGGGCGTTCAGCTGGCTCAGCAGGGCTCCATCATGGGTCCGATCCTGGCCATGCTCATCTCCATCGTGCCCTCCGTGCTGATCACGTGGTTCGCTGCCAAGATCGGCTACCAGGGCGGCCACGAGTACCTGAGCAAGCTCCAGGGTGGCGACCTCATGGAGAAGCTCATGTATGTCTGCGGCATCGTGGGTCTTATGTCCGTGGGCGGCATGATCGCTACGCTGATCGGCGCCACCACCCCGCTGCAGTTCGCTGAGGGTACCGTCGTTATCCAGGACATCCTGGACGGCATGATGCCCCAGATGATCTCCCTTGGCCTCACCGGCCTTATGTACTGGCTCATCAAGAAGAACGTCAACACCGGTTGGCTTCTCGTGATCGCCATCGTGGGCGGCATCGCCCTCTCCGCGGCCGGCATCCTGGCCTAGTCGCGACCCAGCGCTTCCCCCGGGGGCCTGCCTGGCATCCCATACCCCAGGCAGGCTTCCATCCCTAACATGTGACAAAGGGATAGTCCCTTTGTCACATCCTCAACGGGCCGGCGACTCGGTCCTAACTACGGTAACCCTGCGAGCGTCCGGCAATGTGACGCCGCAACAAATCGAAAGGAATGTGTCAGATGTACGAGATCGACCTTAACCTCCCTAAGCAGATCGTCGCTGACGTCCTGTCCAACCACGAGATCCACAGCGTCGCTTTCGTCGGCTGCGGTGCTTCCATGTCCGACCTTTACCCCGCCAAGTACTTCCTGGCCAACAACACGGACAAGCTGAACGTTCAGATTTTCACCGCTAACGAGTTCAACTACGACACGCCTTCCTGGGTCAACGAGCACACCTTCGTGATCACCTGCTCCCTCGGTGGCTCCACGCCCGAGACCGTCGAGGCCAACAAGACCGCCAAGAAGCACAACTGCCCGGTCGTCTCCCTCACCAACAAGGCCGGCTCCGCTCTGACCGTCGACGCCGACCACGTCATCGTTCACGGCTTCCATGCCAACTACGCTGCCAAGTGCGAGAAGCCTGGCTACGCCATCGCTCTTGCTCTCGAGATCCTTCAGCAGACCGAGGGCTATGACCACTACGAGGACATGATCACCGGCCTCACCAACGTCTTCGAGCTCTGCGAGAACGCCGCTCAGTCCGCCAAGGGCCTCGCCAAGAAGTTCGCCGAGGACTTCAAGGACGACAAGATGATCTACTTCATGGCTTCCGGTGCCTCCGAGAAGATGGCTTATTCTCATGCCGCCTTCCTGTTCACCGAGATGCAGTGGATCGACGCCGCCGCCTACAACACCGGCGAGTACTTCCACGGCCCGTTCGAGGTTTCCACCGAGGGTAAGCCCTACGTCTTCTTCATGTCCGATGGCGCTACCCGTCCGATGGACGCCCGCGCCCTCACCTTCCTTGAGCGCATGGGCGCCAAGGTCGCTCTGATCGACTCCAAGGACTACGGCCTGGCCGACGCCGTGCCCGCGAGCGTCGTCACCTACTTCAACCCGCTGCTGCACCTCGCCGTTATGCGCGAGTACGGCAACCAGATCGCCGAGGCCCGTCAGCACCCGCTGACCATGCGTCGCTACATGTGGAAGCTTTCCTACTAATCACAAGTAAGTAGACCTTACGGGTTGATTGAGAGGGGATGGGGTTTACACCCCGTCCCCTTTTCTGTTTTGGGAGGGCGTGTTCGTTGCGCCGCAAAACCCCAGATAAAACCTACCAAAATAAACCTGTCTCTTTTTGGCAGGTGGGAGGAGATGCGTATGATCAAGGCAGTGCTGTTTGATATGGACGGCGTGCTGGTCGATACCGAGTGGTTCTACAACCGTCGCCGCGTGGCATTTATGGAGGAGAAGGGCTTCCACTTTGACGAGATTCCCGATCTTTCGGGGTCTAACGAGCCTGCCATTTGGGAGGCGCTGGTGCCCGACGATGTTGAGCTGCGCGAGCGCTTGCGCGTTGAGTACAAGCAGGTCTACAGCCCGGTTCACCCTGTTCCGTATGCCGAGCTGCTCAACGAGCAGACGGAGCCGGTGATGCGCGAGCTGCACGAGCGCGGCGTAAAGTGCGCCATCGCGAGCTCGTCCTACCGCGAGCTCATCGACGAGCTGGTGGAGATTGCCGGTATCACCGACGTGCTGGACTACACCATCAGCGGTCACGAGTGCAGTGCATTTAAGCCCGACCCCGAGATCTACCTGCGTGCCATGGAGGCGCTGGGTGTGGAGCCTACCGAGTGCCTGGTTATCGAGGACTCGCCTTTGGGCATCGAGGCCGGCAAGCGCTCCGGCGCGCGCGTCCTGGCACTGCGTCCGCACGAGGGCGTTAACCTGGACCAAACGGGAGCCGACGCCGTCATCGACAACCTCGCCGACATTCTGACCGCTTTGTAGCGTCAATTCGCCGCAAGAAGTGCGGATTCACACGTCTCTTGCGGTGGATTGGCTCATTTTGGCTTTGATTTAGATCCGTTTGGCTTCGACTCGGACTAAGTGAGTAGACTTTTTGGCACATGCCGAGCACAAAGCGTATCTGCCTTAGTAAAACCGCAGGTCGGAGAGGTGGCTGTTTTGAGTGCGCTTGGTAGATCGCGAAAAGTCTACTCACTTAGAATTTGGCTCTTTGGTTGGGGAGCTGCTGGCTCGTTTTGGTTGTCGAGAGAGGGTGAATTGAAGCGCCCTCTCGCGCTCCATGCTACAATCGCCGGCATGCCCCACAATTACATCTGCCTTCGAAAGGAGCCTACGTGGCGAACGCCATCGATCAGCTCACGGACCGCGTGCTCGTGCTCGGCCGTCTCACCATCGTCCGCCGCGCCATTACTGCCGTGGCGGTCACCATCTCCGCCGTTCTCCAGACATTTCTGATTCAGGCGTTCATTCGCCCCGCCGACCTGCTTCCGAGCGGCCTCACCGGCGTCGCGGTCCTGCTCGATCGCGTCACCTCGCTCGGCGGCGTTCATATCGACATCTCGCTCGGCATGCTCGCGCTCAACATCCCCGTGGCGCTCCTTTGCTGGAGCGGCATCAGCAAGCGCTTCGTCATCTTCTCGATGATGCAGGTCATGCTCTCGTCGCTGTTCCTCAACATCTTTCACTTTGCCCCGTTTTTGGGCGACAAGATCATGCTCATCATCTTTGGCGGCGTGGTCTCGGGCCTGGGCGCCGCCATCGCGCTTAAGTCCGGCGCATCCACCGGCGGCACCGACTTTATCGCGCTGTGGGTTTCCAACCATACAGGCAAGACCATCTGGGGCGTCATCTTTGGCTTTAACTGCGCTATCCTGGCGATCTTTGGCTTTATGTTTGGCTGGGACAACGCAGCGTATTCCATCGTGTTCCAGTTTATTTCGACCAAGACCATCGACAGTTTCTACCGTCGCTACGACCGCGTGACGCTGCAGATCACGACGCGCAAGGCGGACGAGGTCATGACCGCCTATGTTGACCATTTTCAGCACGGCATTAGCTGCGCCGAGGTCATCGGCGGATATAGCCGCGAAAAGATGTACCTGCTGAACACCGTTGTCTCGACCTACGAGAGCCAGGATATTATCAAGCTGGTGTGCGACATTGATCCCGGCGCCGTGATCAACGTGTTCCACACGCTCAACTTTGTGGGCGGCTGGTGGGGCGGTCAAGTCGACGAGCCCATGCCCACGGCCGTACCCGATCCCGACAAGCCCGCGCGCATGGCCAGCAGGCAGGCGCGCCTCAGCGAGCAGGACAGTTTGCAGCAGGACGACGGCAGGTAAGGATTTGCTGTATGCGGTGTATCGTTTTATCAAACTGAGGTATCATAAAACTAGACGTTATATACGTATTAGTTATTTCGATATTTCGATAAGAGTGATTAGATATGCCTGCGCCCAAAAATGCACCGCTTTACCAGCAGATTTATGACGAGATCAAGGATGCAATCGAGAAAGGTGTTTATGCACCCAAGGAGCGTATTCCGTCCGAGCTCGAGCTAGCCGAGCAGTACGAGGTGAGCCGAATTACGGTGCGCCGCGCCGTCGAGGAGTTGTGCTCCGATGGCTACCTGGTTAAGCAGCAGGGCCGCGGCACCTTTGTTTCCACGCCGCACATCAATCGCCAGTTTCACGCCTCGACGCTGCAGACGTTTACCGCGCTGTGTGCCGACAACGGCATGAAGGCGGGCGCACATGTGATCGATCGTCAGATTGTTCCGGCGCGCCAAAACGAGATGGAGTTCTTTGGCCTGCAGAAGGATGCGCTGCTGCTGCATATCAAGCGCGTGCGTACGGCCGACGGTGAGCCCATCTTTGAGGAGAACATCTTTGTGCCGTTTGACGCCTACCGTGAGCTGTTGACGGCCGATCTTGAGGACAAGTCGATTTTTGCCGAGGTCGAGCGTGTTGGCGGAACGCCGATTGTCTCGGCTGGCTACCGTACGGTCGAGGCCGTTCGCGCCAGCGCTGAGCAGGCGGCCGAGCTGGGCATCGCTCCGCACGATCCGCTGCTCAACCTGCGCGCCGGCTTTATCGGTCCCAATGGCGAGCCGGTCCTGATGGGTAAGCAGTACTACGTGGGCAGCCGCTACGTCATGGTCATGTAGGTTACGCGGTTTTACCAAATCGCGTAACGGCTCGACGCTGCAAGCCCGCCAGAGCGGCAATCTGCAGAATGAGCGTGGAAAATCTCCCGTTTTTGGCTCGGTTACGGCCTCAAAGTGGGAGATTATCCACGCTCATCCGGAAAGTGTCCAAAAATCCACGCTCGTTCCCCTTGGATTGCATCGCCCGTGGCCGGCAGCCGTGCGGCACCGGTCCGCGTGGCGGCGTATAATCGGCGGCAGATGACTTGGACGTTAGGAAACCATGACCGATAGCATGCAGCAGACGGCGCTCGACACGCTCGGCGCCTATTTTGGCTACACCTCGTTTCGCCCGGGGCAGGACCGTATGGTCGATGCGATCCTTGCCGGCTGCGACGCGCTGGGCGTTATGCCCACGGGCGCCGGCAAGTCCATTTGCTACCAGGTGCCCGCGCTTATGCTTCCCGGCATCACCTTTGTGGTGAGTCCGTTGCTGTCGCTTATGGAGGACCAGACCCGCGCGCTGCTCGCGGCGGGTGCGCGCCCCAGTTATCTCAACTCCAGCCTTACTCCGGCCCAGCAAAACACCGTACTCAAGCGGGCGCGCGAGGGCCGCTACCAACTTATGTACGTGGCGCCCGAGCGCCTGCTCGAGCCGCGCTTTTTAGCCTTTGCGCAGGAGGCCGCGGCGGACGGCGGCATTGGCGTGCCGCTCGTGGCCATTGACGAGGCCCACTGCGTGAGCCAATGGGGCCAGGATTTCCGCCCCGCCTACCTGCAGATTCGTGAGTTCATCGATTCCCTGCCGCAGCGCCCCATCGTGGCGGCCTTTACCGCTACGGCGACTGAGCGTGTGCGCGCGGACATTCAGCAGATGCTCGGCCTGCAAAATCCCGCGACGGTGGTGACGGGCTTCGATCGCAAGAACCTCTACTTTGGCTGCGAGGAGATGGGCGACAAGGCCAAGGCAGCGTGGGTGCGCGACTATGTGATTGCGCATTCGGGCGAGAGCGGCATCGTGTATTGCTCGACCCGCAAGACGGTCGATGCGCTGGCAGGCGAGCTTGCCGAGTCGCTGGGCCCCAGCGGCATTCGCGTTGGCCGCTACCATGCCGGCATGGGCAACGACGCCCGCCGTCAAAGCCAGCGTGCCTTTATTGACGACGATCTTCAGGTGATGGTTGCCACCAACGCCTTTGGCATGGGCATCGACAAGCCCAACGTGCGCTACGTGATCCACAACAATGTGCCCGAGAGCATCGAGGCCTACTACCAGGAGGCGGGCCGCGCCGGCCGCGATGGCGATCCGGCCAGCTGCCACTTACTGTGGAACGGCAACGATTTTCGCATGCGCCGCTTTTTAATCGACCGCGGCGATGCGGCCGACGAGGCGCTCGACGACGAGCAACGCGCGTGGGCGCTCCAAAATCGATATCGTCTGCTCAGCCAGATGGAGGGCTACTGCAATACCACCGGCTGCCTGCGCGAATATATGCTGCGCTACTTTGGCGACGAGACCGCGGCCGAGCATGCTGCTGCGGCTGGTGCGGGCGCCACCGCCACGGACGAAGCCGAGGGCTGCGGCAACTGCAGCAACTGCCTCACGCAGTTCGAGGTCGAGGATGTCACCGATATGGCCCGCGCCGCCGTGCGCTATGTGGCCACGCGACCCATGCGCTTTGGCAAGTCGCTGATCGCCGACGTGCTCCACGGCGGCAATACCGAGCGCATTCGCCAGATGCATCTGGACGAGGACCGCGGCTACGGTGAGCTGTCGAGCGAATCGGTCGGGCGCATCAAGGACATCATCGGCCAGCTGTGCGGCCGCGGTTATTTGGCAACCTCGCAGGGGCAGTACCCGGTCGTTGGGCTGGGCCCGCGTGCCGTCGAGGTCGAGGATGAGGCGTTCGCCTTTACCGTTAAGCGTCGCGCGTTCAAGCGCAAGGCCTCGGCTCGCGCCCGCCGTGCGGTGGATCTGCTGCGCGAGGAGGCCGAGCTGGATCAGCGCCCGCGTGTGGGCGACGATGCCGAGCTGTTCGAGCGCCTACGCGCCCTGCGCAAGGAGATCTCGACCGAGCTGGAGATGGCGCCGTACATGGTCTTCTCCGACAAGGCTCTGCGCGGTCTGTGCCGCCTGCGCCCGCAGACGCGCGACGAGCTTATCCAGGTCAACGGCATTGGCGAGAAAAAGGCCGACGCCTTTGGCGAGCAGTTTATGGCGGCGATTGAAGAGTTTGAATCCGAGCATGCACGGGATGGAGCGTAATGATGGCAGCCGATAGCAAGACCGAACGTTCCGAGCGCGCCGAGGTGTCCGCCGTGCCACTGTACCAGCAGGTTATGGACGACCTAAAGGGCGAGATCGCGCGCGGCGTGTACGCGGCCGGCTCGCGTATTCCTTCCGAGATGGAGCTCGCGAAGTCCTACGGCGTGGGACGCATCACCGTGCGCCGCGCCATCGAGGAGCTGTCGCGCGCGGGGTATCTCAGCCGCCAGCAGGGGAGGGGCACGTTTGTGTGCGCGCCCAAGCTCAAGCGCAAGATTCGCCAGAAGGGTGACGTCCAGAGTTTTACTGAGGGTTGTGCTGCCAACGATATGGTGGCCGGAGCGCGCCTGGTGTCGCGCACGGTGGTTGCGGCGACGCGCGAGGACGCGGCGTTTTTTGGCGTGGAGCCCGGCTGCGAGCTCATCGTGGTCGAGCGCGTGCGCACGGCCGACGGCATCCCCGTCATGCTCGAGAACAACGCCTTTGTGCTCGCCGACCATCCCTACCTGCAGACGCTGGCCGCCGAGGACCTCACCGATAACTCGATCTTTGCGCTCGTTGCCGACCACTCGGGCCGCGCGCCGCTCAAGTCCGACCCCTGTACCGTGGAGATCGCGCTTGCCGATGCCCAGGTGGCCCCGCTGCTGGAGGTGCCGGTCGGCGAGCCTCTCTTTTATATGGAGGCGTATTTTACCGATGCAGATGAGCGCCCCCTGCTGCTCGGGCGCCAAAAGATCGTGGGCTCGCGCTACGTGTTCGACATCTAACATCCACGAATAGAACAATATGGAACAAATTTGCCGCAATGACTTCACCTGCGACAGCTTGCGTGCTATAAATAGGACAACATAGAACGACCGCAGGTACGAGCTGTCGTCGCTCAAAGCCGCCCCACAAGGAGGAACATCAGGATGAACGCACATGATCTGGTTCAGGTAATTATCGAGCGCAAGGGCAAGATTGAGAACGTTTTTTGGATTGCCTGCGGCGGTTCGATGATCGACCTGATGCCGGCCAACGAGCTGCTCAAGCGCGAGGCGACCACGTTTACCTCGACGGTTTACACGGCGCGCGAGTTTTGCCTGATGGCCCCCAAGAGTCTTGGCGAGAAGTCACTCGTCATCGCCTGCAGCCACAGCGGCAATACGCAGGAGGTCGTCGACGGTTGCGAGATGGCGCTGGCAGCCGGTGCCGAGGTCGTGGCCATGACCGACTGCGAGGGCTCCAAGATTGATAACGGCAAGTGGACCACCTGGGTCTACCCTTGGGGCGAGGGCGTGTCGCAGGCCGAGGTGCCGCAGGGCATCGGCGCTCTGATCGCCGCCGAACTGCTCCACCAGCAGGAGGGTTACGAGGCGCTTGCCGACATGTACGCCGGCCTTAAGCAGATGGATGCGCTGCTGCCCGCTGCCCGCGAGAAGGTCAACGCCGAGCTGGGCGATCGCTTTGCCGAGCTCTGCCAGCAGCACGAGTTCTTCTACATCCTGGGATCCGGCCCCAACTTTAGCCAGACCTACGCCATGGCCATCTGCTCGCTCATGGAGATGCAGTGGCAGCACTGCTGCTACATCCACTCCGGCGAGTACTTCCACGGCCCGTTCGAGGCTACCGAGCCCGGCGTGTTCTACTTTGTACAGCTCGGATCGGGCGAGTGCCGCCCCATGGAGGAGCGCGCGCTGGCGTTCCTCAACACGCACACCGATACGGTCATGGTGCTCGACGCACTCGAGTACGGCGTGGGCGACGTGCCTGCCAGCGTGCGTTCGTACCTGGAGCCGATCTTCTTCTACAACATGAGCTGCGAGCTGCGCGCCGCCCGCGGCAAGGTGTTCGACCACAGCCCCGAGGTTCGTCGCTACATGGGCATCGAGCAGTACTAGGTAACGGGAATTATCTTTTTTGACGGGGTCTGCGCTGCGCGCGGGCCCCGTTTTGCGTTGTGGCGGCCGGATTCGTGTCTGCGCGAAAACGAAGGTGAATACTTTTCCGCGAAGTGAACGACCTATTTTGGACCCCCGAAGCATCCACACTTTTTGACGCCAAAACTGCAGGAAAAACTCGGCGAAACCGCAGGAAACGGCGTCTGAAAAGTGTCGATGCTTCGGGGGCTCGTTTTTGCTCGTTCACTTCGCGGAAAAGTATTCACCTTCGATTCGCAAGGGCGCTGCGTGAGTCAAAAAAGTGGGCCGCGCCGGGGATTTCCGGCGCGGCCCGCTTAGTATCGCGCTTAGATTCGCAAGGTTGCGGTAGCCAGCGGCCTACTTTGCGTCGTACGCCTCGGCGTCCCACCAGTCGAGCTGGGCGATGTTGTCGCGGATGTGCTGGCAGCTCTTGTGGAAGCCCTCGAGCTCGTGCTCGGAAAGGTCGAGCGTGTAGACCTCCTCGACGCCCTCGGCGCCGATCACGCACGGCAGGGAGGTAAAGATGCCCTCTTCGCCATACTGGCCAGTCATGAGCGTAGAGGCCGAAAGCACGGCGTGCTCGTTGTGCAGCACGGCGGCGCAGACACGCGCAGCGGAGTTGGCGACGGCGTACTCGGTGCACTGCTTGCCCTGGTAGGTCACATAGCCGCCCTTGCGCGCGAGCTCCTCGACCTCCATGTGGTCAAAGGCGTACTTGTCGGGGTTTTCGGCCTGAAGCTCGTTGAGGCTCTTGCCGGCGATGGTTGCGGCCTTAAAGGCGGCCAGCTGGCTAAAGCCATGCTCGCCGATCATGTAGGCGTCGATGGACTTGGGGCTCACACCGACCTTCTTGGAGATCTCGGTGCGCAGGCGGGCGGAGTCCAGACCGCAGCCCGAGCCGATGATCTTCTTGGGATCGTAGCCGGTCAGGTGCCACAGCTCGGTGCACACGACGTCGCAGGGGTTGGAGATGCTCACGAAGATGCCGTCAAAGCCGGCGTCGACGATGCGCTTGGCAAAGGTGCGGGCGGCGTCGGTGGTAAAGAACAGCTCACCGTCGCGGTTGCCGGCGGCCAGCGCGACCTTGCCGGCAGCGTTGACGATGACGTCGCAGCAGGCCAGCTCCTCGTAGTGGTCGTAGCAGTTGACGATCTTGGTGTTGTACGGGACAAACGAAAGGGAGTCGCGCAGGTCCTGGACCTCGGATGTCACCTTGGTCTCGTTGATATCGCACAGGTACAGCTCATCGGCAATGCCCTGCATGAGCAGGCTGTTGGCGACATGTGCTCCTACGTGGCCCTGGCCGACCACACCGATCTTACGCGTCTGGTACATATATGTATCCTTTCGGCCGAGTTTCTCGCATCAAACCATTGTAGCGTCCTGCTGTCACTTTGCTAAGCTAAAGCGAAGTAGATTTTTGGGACATGCTTTAATCTCTACTTTTGGAGTGATTTGGGCCGCTGGCGACATCGCCGGGCGATGTGCTCGCGCGGATGGGGCCGCTCGTTGTACCATAGCTGCAACTGACTCGTAAGGAGCATCCATGCCCATTCGCATCCCCGACGCCCTCCCTGCCGCCGCGCAGCTCGAGAGCGAGAACATCTTTGTCATGACCGAGTACCGCGCGCTGCACCAGGACATCCGTCCGCTGCGTGTGCTCATCCTCAACCTCATGCCCACCAAGATCGCCACCGAGACGCAGATTATGCGCAAACTCTCCAACACGCCGCTGCAGGTGGAGGTGGACCTGCTGCGCACCAAAACGCACGAGGCCACCCACGTGAGCGCCGGCCACCTGGAGACGTTTTACCGCACGTTCGACGACATCCGCGACATCCACTACGACGGCCTGATCATCACGGGCGCGCCGGTGGAGCAGATGCCGTTCGAGGAGGTCGACTACTGGCCCGAGCTCTGCCAGATCATGGATTGGTCCACCACACACGTGCACTCTACGCTGCACATTTGTTGGGGCGCGCAGGCGGGGCTCTACCATCATTACGGTATCCAGAAGTACGACCTACCGGCAAAGGCGAGCGGCGTGTTCGAGCATTATCTAGTGAAGCCGCAAAGCCCGCTGGTCCGCGGCTTCGACGACCGTTTCTATGCCGTGCATTCACGCAACACCGATGTGCGCCGCGAGGACGTGGAGGCCGAGCCGCAGCTTGAGGTCGTGGCCGTGTCCGACGAGGTGGGCCTGTACATCGCCAAGTCGACCGACAGCCGTCGCTTCTTTGTCTTTGGCCACCCCGAGTACGATACCGACACGTTGCGCCTGGAGTACGAGCGCGACGTGAAGCGCGGGCTTAATCCAGAGGTTCCAGCGCATTACTTCCCGGGCGACGACCCCACCGCCGAGCCGCGTAACGTCTGGCGCAGCCAGGCTCAGCTGTTCTACACCAACTGGCTCAACTACTACGTCTACCAGACCACACCCTACGACCTGGCCCGCGCCGGCGAAGAGCACTAGGCCGTCGGGAGGTGTGCCAGCCGTTAGGCGCTGATGATGTGGGGTAGCGGCTGGTCGTGGGTATCGGTGGGAACGTGGTCGACACGCTGTTCGTCAAAGGCGATGCCGATGATTTGACATGCGGGCGAGAGCATGGGCAGGTAGCGGTCGTAGCAGCCGCCGCCGTAGCCCAGGCGCGCGCCGGCGCGGTCGAAGGCTACGAGTGGCACGATGGCCATGTCGAGGGCCTCTGCAGACACGATAGGGAAGTGGTCGCTGTCGATGTCCATGGCCGCGAAGGCCCGCGTGGGGTGGGCGATAAACGGAGCCGAGGACGCATCGTCGACAGCAACTGCCCGCATGCACATGCGCTGGCCACAAGCTGCGGCATCAATTGCCGAGAGCATGCACGGATAGGCCACGCGCCAGCCGCGTTTGACGGCCGCAGCGGCAAACGCGGCTGGGTCGACCTCGGAGCCCATCGCGGCATAGATGGCAACGGTGTGCGGCGCCGCGGCATCCAGGCGGCCCAGCAGCTCAATCAGCCGCGCACAGATAGCGGCAGACTTCGCCGCGCGCAAGTCCAAATCAAGAGCATCGCGCCGAGCAATCACCGCCCGTCGCAACTCAGCCTTATCCATCCCAGCTCCCTCTCCCAAACCTACCAAAAAGGGACAGGTTTATTTTGGCAGGTTTTATCTGGGCAAACGTCGAAGCCGCCGCAAAGGCGCCCTTTGTGGCGGCTTCGACTCGACGTTGGCTTCACAGCGCCGCAGCGATCGCTTCAGTCACAAACTTATTGAGTGACTCGCCCTTCTTTGCCGCCGCCAGTGCTGCCTGCTTGTGAAGCTCGGAGCCTGTTCTCACATTGAACGAGCCCTTAAAAGCCCGCTCTGGTTCCTTGCCCTTTTCGGCACAAAACTCAAGGTAATCGTCGACGGCGTCGTGGAAGCATTGCTCCACTTCTTCAGCCGTGGAGCCTTCAAATACGATTGCGTCCCTAATGCCGGCGACCATACCTGTTAGTACATGCTGCTCGGCATCGAACTCGACTGGGGCGAAATAGCCCTTGTATGCCAAAACGTTACTCATGACTGCCTCCGACATCCTGCAGAAATCGAACGATGTTTCGAATTGTCCCCGCTGTCAATTCGTCAGATGGATGAGGCGCGTGCATCACGAACATCCTGCCATCTGAGGGCCTGTAGAAGCGAATGCGCGATCCGGATGTCTTGCCTTTGCTGTCCATTTCAAAGCCATATGAGGCCATGACTTTTAAAAAATCGGCATACCGATACGTCGAAGGGCAGCTAAACAGTTGGGCGATGAGTTTATCGGCTCGAGTCATCCCGCCTCACATTCTGCAACTATATTCTAGTTGCAATTTAGATCCGATGCAATCACCCATACTATAGAACATGTGTACGTATAGAACAAGTGTTCGAACCACTACAAAGGGGCCTGTCCCCTTTGTGGTGGTTTTGCTTGCTGTGGCTAGCCCAGCAGGTCGACTACGTTGAAGTTGGCGTTGCTCTTTGCGATGACGTCGCGGCCGCCAAAGACGCAGGTGGGCGACTCGGCTGCGATGCGCGTCACGTCGGCGCCGAGCGAGCGCAGCTCACCGGGCGTGGCGGCGAGCATCTGGGCGCGACGCTCCTCGCGCGCGTGCGGATCGAGCCCGGCCAGGTAGGTCGTGTTGCGGCGCTTGGTGAGCGCGTACGGCTTCACCGGCGCGTCCATGCCGCTCACGCAGCTCACGATAAAGCCCTCAAAGGCGGCCTCGTCGGGCTCAAAGCTGCCGAGCCATTCGCCTGCGCGCGCCACGCGCTCAATCGAGGGGTCGATCGCCGGGTCGCGGTAGGTGTAGAACGCCGCCTGACGCTCGCCGGCCGCGCGGAATCCGCAGCCGTACGCGCCACCCTTAACGCGGATCTCGTTCCACAGGTAGTCGTAGGAGAGCGCGTTGGCGGCAACCGCCCAGGCGCCCGTCACGTCGAGCCCCAAGCGACGTGGGTCGCACGCGCTTGCCGCAAAGCAGATGTCGCTGGGGATGACAAAAGCCTCGTGGCGGTCGCACGGCGCCGGCACCACGAGCGCGTCGCGGCCGGCACCATCGCCCGCGCCAAGCCCCAGGTTACCCGCGGCATCCCAGTACGCGTTAAAGTCCTCGTCGCTGCCGGTAAAGCTCGCCATGCAGCCATCGGCCACAAAGATACGCTCCGCCAGTTCGGCAAGCTTGGCGCGCAGATTGTCCAGTCGCTCGTCAAAGTGCTCGAGCAGATCGCGCAGGAACAGGTAGAAGTCCACGCCCGAAAGCTGCTCGCGCACCACGGCCGAAGGCGAGCTGTAGCTCATCGCGCGACCGAGCGCCGCCGAGTGACCGTTGTTGATAAAGCCCTGCTCAAGCCCAATGCGAATCTGCGTGAGCACGTCGCGCACACGGTCGGCGTCGGCGTCGAGCAAAAGCGTGCTCGACCACACCTCGCGCGGCAGGCTCGCCAGCGCGTCGATCTTTTCGGACAGGGCGCCGGCGCTCACCAGCAGGTAGGGGCGCACGCCGTCCACTTCGGGCTGGGTCATGACTTCGGTCGTAAAGCTCAAAAAGCCCAGCTTGCCGGCGAGCAGGTTGTCGAGTTCCTCGGCCGAATGCTCGCGCGTGGGCAGCTGCTTGAGCAGGCGGCAGAGCAGCGTCACGTAGGGCAGGTCCTCAAATGCGACGCAGCTCAGGTCGAAATACTGCATGGCGTAGGCCAGACGGTTGGTGGGGATGCCGTGGCGCAGGCAGGGGATGGGCGCGGTCGTGTCCACGACCAGCGGCGGCTCGGGGCGCGCCTCGCCAATGTCGGACACGCGCAGGCGCGGCAGCGTGGCCTTGTCCTCGGGCGTGTCCTCTGCCTCCTGCGCGGCACGCAGCGCGGCCGTGCGCTCGACCACGTCGGCCAGCTCGGCATCGGTCATGGCATCGCGCTTGGCTGCCAGCTCGGCAGCTTCGGCGCCCTCCGGGCCCTCGGCAGCGTCTACCGGCACCAGCTCGACGAGCGCCGTGTGGTCGTTCTCCAGCACCAGCTCGCGCAGCAGGTCCTCAAAGTAGCTACCGTCCAGCTCGCCGCGCAGCTCCTTGTACACCGGGCCATACTTGAGTGCCAGCGTCGCGGCGTCGTCATCGTAGAGCCACGTGCTCAGCGCGTCGCACGCAATGGCCACGCCGTCGGCGATACCGTAGTCGCGCTGGCGCAGGTCGTATTCGTTGCTGCTGATGATGGCTTCCAGGCGCTCGCGCGGAACGCCGTGCTCACACAGGTCGCGGCAGGCGTCCTGGAACACGCGGCGCAGCTCGCGCGCCACGCCGGGCTGCGCGTTTTGCAGCATGATGAGCTCGTAGGGCTGCAGGCACTCGGCCGCGGTGTAGCTCACCACGTTGCCGCCCAGGCCGGCGGCCAGAATGGCCTTCTTAACCGGTGCTTCGTTGGAGCCCAGCAGTGCCTCGAACAGGATATCCGCCGCGATCGTGCGCTTGCGGTCGAGTGCGCTGCCCAGCACAAGGCCCAGGCCCACCAGGGCGTTCTCGGGCGTGGTGGCCATCTCGACGCGCTTGTACTCGCAGGTCACGGGCGTCTGCACGCCCAGCGGATTGGGTGCCAGCGCGGACGGGTCCTCGCCGGCGGCAACGGCAGCGTCCATGCGGCGGCTCGCAGCGCTCGGCTGCGACAGATAACGCTCGTCCAAAAACGCCAGCGCGCGGTCCACATCTAGGTCGCCGTAGAGCGTTATATAAGAGTTGGAAGGATTGTAGTGGCGCGCGTGCGTATCCAGGAACTGCTCGTAGGTGAGCGCGGGAATCGCGCGCGGATCGCCGCCGCTCTCGTGCGCATAGGCGGTGTCGGGATAGAGCGCGGCGTTGACGGCGTCGTCCAGCACGCTCATGGGGTCGGACAGCGCGCCCTTCATCTCGTTGAACACTACACCGTTATAGCGCAGCGTGCCCTCGCGCAGGCTGGCGGCGCTGCCGTCGCCGCCAGCGCCCTCCGGCAGGTCCAGCTCGTAGTGCCAGCCCTCCTGCTCAAAAATGGTGGGCTTGGTGTAGATCGCCGGGTTGAACACCGCGTCCAGGTACACGTCCATCAGGTTGTACAGGTCCTGCTCGTTGGTGGTGGCAACGGGGTAGATAGTCTTGTCGGGGTAGGTCATGGCGTTGAGGAACGTCTGCATGGAGCTCTTGATCAGGTCCACGAACGGCTCCTTGACGGGGAACTTGGCCGATCCGCACAGCACCGAGTGCTCAAGAATATGGAACACGCCGGTGGAATCGGCCGGCGGCGTCTTAAAGCCAATGGCAAAGGCCTTGTTCTCGTCGTCGCACGCCAGGTACAGCAGGCGAGCGCCCGAAGCGGTGTGGCGCAGCACGTAGGCGTCCGAGTCGAGCTCGGGCACGGTCTCGCAGCGCTCGACGGCAAAGCCGTGGCAGGTGGTGCCGGGTACCAGCAGCGCGGCGGCAGCGGCGCGCGGGTCGGTTGAGGTGGTAGGCATATGCAGTCTCCTTTGACGCCCCAGCGGGGGCGAATCGAGTCGAATCCACGAGAGTATACCCATATGGGACCCTCGACCAATCTGCCGGATGAGCATGGATTTTCGGACACACGAGCGTGGAAATTCGGACGCAAATTGAACGAGAGTGGATTTTCGGACGAAATCGGCCGCCAAAAGCCCAAAAACCGTCCAAATATCCACTCTCGATTCCCGCTCGTCCATCACTCACGTATCTCTCATCTCTCATTCGTCACTAATATGAGAGATAACTGAAAGACGAGAGATAAATATGAGAGATAACTGAGCGGCAAAGAGACAGGCAATCATGGTATTGTCTCAATACTTATTGTTCTACCAGTAAAAACATGTTTAAATGAAACAGATGGCAGAGATCTTATCTTTCATCTCTCACTTATCTCTAATATGAGAGATAGCAGTAAAATGAGAGATAATTACGAGAGATAGCTGAGAGACGAGAGAAATCCATCCGCGGCACACCCGCAGGACCGAGCGAAAGGACATGCAGATGAACGAAAGCGAGCTGGCCGGCCTGCTCGAGTCATTAAAGCGCATGGGCTCGGATGACCTTAGCGTCGAAGTGAAAGAGAGCGCTACGGCGCTTTCCCGCGACGTATGGGAAACGGTCAGCGCTTTCGCAAACACTGCTGGCGGCATTATCGTGCTCGGAGTGAGCGAGCGCGCGGGTTTTGTCCCAGTCGCAAACTTTGAGACCGAGAAAGTGCTCAACCAATTCGTGGCGGGCATGGGCGATGCCGGCGGTCGCGGAAAACTGGCCAATCCGCCCAAATACACTATTGAGCGCGTGGAGCTTCGGGGCACCGTGGTTCTCGTTATCACGATTGAGGAGCTCGACCCGTCGAGCAAGCCATGCTATGTGATAGAGCGCGGCGCCCAGGGCGGCAGCTACAAACGCATCGATGACAAAGATGTTCCGCTCTCGTCGACCGAGGTCCTGTCCTTGTCATCGTATGAACGGACGAGCCCCAGTGATCGCGATGCAGTGCCCGGCGCGGTCGCAGGCGATCTTGACGAGGCCCTGGTCGACCGCACGATAGAGCGTGCTTTCTCACTGACACCCCGTGCGATGCGCGGCGCGCCGGACAAGAAAACGAAACTGGAGCGCCTGAATTTCCTCGACTCCCAGGGCAATGTCACTAAAGCCGGGCTCCTGGCTGCGGGTGCCTATCCTCAGCAGTTCTATCCCAAGCTCTTTATCGATGTGGCGGTCTATGCCGGAACGCAGAAGGGCGCGGCGGGGTCGTTGAGGTTCATGGACCGTACGATCTGCGAGGGAACGTTGGGCGAGATGATTTCGGATGCTGTCGCGGCTGTCGCCAAAAACCTGCGCCGCACCGCGACCGTCCAAGGCATTTCGCGTATCGACTCGCTGGAGATTCCCGAGGAGGTCCTGCGTGAGGCAATCGCCAACGCGGTTATCCACAGGGAATACGGGGATCGGTTCTGTGGGCAATCGATCGCCGTCGACGTATTTGACGATCGTATCGAGGTGGTGAACCCCGGCGGCCTATACGGAGGAAAGACTCGCGAGAACCTGTTTGACGGCAGCTCCCGATGTCGCAATGCGACGCTTGTGAAGCTCATGTCGCTTGTTCCATTGCCCGACGGTGCGGGCTCTCCTGCCGAAGGCAACGGATCGGGCATTCCAATGATGCTCGATGCCATGCGTGCGCACGGTCTGGCCGAGCCATTGTTTTGCCCGGGTTTCGACCGGTTTAAGGTTGTCCTCTACCGAGCGAAGGTTGAGCAAATCGATCATGGCGGGGACTTAATTGTGGCGGCACTCAAGCGCAACGGCGAACTGGGAACACGTGAACTGGCAGAATGCACGGGGCTCACCGTCTCCCAGGTTAGGGTACGCGTCAATGCGCTTATCGCGCAGGGCAAGCTAGAGCCTACGGCCGCGACGACGAGCCGTAACCGCAAGTATCGACTAACAGGGCGTGCAGGGCAGATGCGCTAGCGGCTGCCGCGCCTCACATCCGCGCCATTTCACGCGCTGCACATCGAAACCTGCGGCAAAGCAGTTACAATAGCCCAATGTGCATCGCGCACGACGATGATATCGGCGCCCGCGACTGGGGGAGAAAACATGGCAGAGCAACAGATAACGCCGGGGACCAAGCTTCAGGTGGCATTCGACGTGCCCATGGGCCAAAAAACCGACTTCAACATGCTCGCCACGTACAAAGAGAACCTGGACGAGGCGTACTTCCTTATGAGCGCGCCCATGCTCGCCGGCAAGCCGCTCATCATGGACGAAAACCAAAAGCTGCTGCTGCAGTACAAAGTGGGCGAGGAGACGTTCGTGCTCGCCGGCTATCCCGAGTCGGTCGAGAAAAAAGGCATCCGCACCTACTGGAAAATGCGCAAAGTCGCCGAGCAGCGCACCTTCGTCAGGCGCCGCGACGAGCGTTTTAAGGTCGCCATGCGCCTGACCTACCAGCGCGACAACGCGCTGACCCCTGAGCCCGAGGACGCTATGACCATCGACGTTTCGGCCGGTGGTCTGGCCATCTACCTTAACGATTACCCCGACGTGGGCGAGGCCCTGGCCGTGCAAATGCCCACGATCCGCCTGCAGGGCGAGCGCCACGAGCTGCCCGGGCAGCTGGGCATCGTGTGCTGGGTGCGCCGCGCGCCCAAGGGCAGCCTGTACCGCAACGTCTGCGGCCTGCAGTTCCGCTACGCCGACGACATGGAGCGCGAGCTCGTCAAAGAATATGTCGGCTACATTCGCACCAAATATAAGATCTGATCGCCATGGCTCTGTTCAAGCGTAACGACAACAAAGATCAAGCTGCCGAGGACGTGGCTGAGCGCCAGTCCGAGCCCAAACCCAAACGCAAGCCCAAGCCCAAGCGCGACCTCCGCGGCGTCGTACGCATCGAGGAGCTGGAGCAGGCACTGGCCGACCAGGACCTCGACGACATCGACCCCGACGCGGTCGTGTCCATGTACATGCCCAAGCGCCGCATGGAGCGCATCGGCGCGGCGCTGCTGCGCATGGACAAGCTGCAAAGGCCCTCGTGGTGCTGGCGCTTGCCTTTGGCGTGTTGTTCGCCCTGTCGTTTATGCAGGAAAACATGGGCAACTTCACCATCAACCTCAACCGCCTGGAGCTGTTCCGCCGCGGCGTGGCCATTGCCGACAACGGCGACTTTAACAACGCCACCGCACGCTTGGCGGCCGACGCCGTGGACAACGGCACCAATATCGCCGCCGAGGACCTACCCGACAACTTGGACGACGTCGACGGCAGCCACAACGGCAAGAACTACGTGGCGTACACCTTCTATATCCGCAACGCCGGCAAGATCGATCTGGGCTACAGCGCCAAGCTCAAGGTGGTCAGCGCCAGCAAGGGCGTGGAGAAGGCGGCGCGCGTGCGGGTGTATCGCAACGGCAAGCCCACCACCTACGCGGCTGCCGCGGCCGACGGCAATCCCGAGCCCAACACCGAGCCGTTTGCGTCCAAAGACGTGGTGACGACCATTAGCCACGCGAACTTCCGCGTGGGCGACGTGGACAAGTACACCGTGGTCATTTGGCTGGACGGCGACGACCCGGAGTGCGTGGACAAGATCATCGGCGGCGCGGTGGAGTTCGGTTTCGATTTCGATTCGTCTGAGACCGACGATTCGAGCCTGTTCGTTAAGTTCGTGCAGGATATTGCCGACACCCTGACCGGCAACGACCCCATTAGCGCGAGCGGCAACGAGGCGCCCGATTACTACAAGGAGCACAACGTGACGTGGAGCAACCGCCGCAACCAAAAGAACTCGCCCGCAGGGGACGGGGACAAGTAGAACGAACAAGCGCCGGGCCGGGATTGAATTCCCGGCCCGGCGCTTTTGCTATACAGAGTCGTTGTCGTTAGAGGTGCCGCCGTTGCCCGCGGCGGCATCCAGCAGGAACAGTCGCAGCGCGAGATTGATCGCGTAGCCCGGTTTGACCTGCGCGGCGTCACCCATGCGTTCGCCCAGGTCGCCACAGTAGGCGTAAACATCGCGGATGAGGTCCGCGCCCGAGAGGGTAAACATGTAGCCCGCGTCCGAAAGCGCGTTGGGTGCTGCGGGCAGTCCCGCGGCCGCACAAAAGCTCGCAAGGTCGGGACCCATGACGGCCTTGTAGTCGATTGCGGCGCCACGGTCCTGAGCGGCCTGCTCCTGCTCGCGGGTGTACGAAAGCGCTGCCGCCAGCACAAAGCTGGGCGTGGGCGCGTTGACGTCGTCGGTGGTGGCGACGAGCTTACCGGCCGCTTGCGTGACCAGCCAGGCGACTTCGCGCTGGCAACGAACGGCCTTGCGCGTCACCGGCTTGATCGATCCGGTAGAAACGCTTCCCTTGGGTTGATTGGCGGCAGCCATAGAGTCCTCCCGGCAAATAGCCCGCACAAGCAGGCAGAAATTACACGTGCTACATCAGTATAGCGGGTGGGGAAGGGCTAGGGCGAAGCTCGGCGGAGGGCGAATGTGTGCGTTGGCATGGCGCTGCGGTCGCAAGGCTTAAGAGGGGCTTATGACTGCGCGGGAGAGAGATCAAATAAGGTAAACGATGTTCATGTAGCACCGCATATAACCAGAGGTAGACCTATGAATCTGCCGGAATGTAGGCTGCCGAAAACTCATAAGGAAATCGTAAGAATTATGGTATTCTCAATTCCATGTCTAAAGGATGGGCAAGCAACATCCAACACGAAAGCGCGGGCTCCCCTTCCGGGCTTCTCGAGGGTCATCTGGGATGAATGGGGAAAGAAAGGGGTCCGCATGGATACCAAGGCATTAAAGAAGCAGATGGGCGCCGCCATCGCCATGGTCCTCGTGGCAGCCGTAGCCCTCGGCTCCGCCACCTTCGCATGGTTTGTGAGCAACAACTCGGTTAAGGCGACGACGAGCAGCATTAGCGCTCAGTCGAACGCTGCCTACATGACGATTGCGAAAGGCACCACTGGCGCAAAAGACGCTAACGAAAGTGCTGTCGAGACGGATGTGAAAGACACGCCCCTTTTCCCTGCGACTTTCGGCGAGCAGGCGGATTCGGATGGCAATGCACATCCTGGTCTGTTTTATACGGGAAACGGCACGACGACCACCGATGGTAAGCTGAAGGATGCCCTGGAGAAGGTTGGCGCGAATGGCACCCCTGCGGAAGCTGCAGAAAAAGGTTATGCCGTTCATGTTCCCTTCAATGTGAGCACTAAGGGCCAGAAGATGAAAGACCTGAAGGTCGCTGGCATTACCAACGGGAAGTATGATGCCAAGGATGAGGCCAATAATGGCTCTGCCCTGGCTAAGGCCTTGCGTGTTTTGGTTGTTGACGGCACCGATTCTAGCAAATGGGTTGTGTACGGCCAAGAGGCTGATTCCACTAAGTACGTAGTTAAGCTTAGTTCTGAGACTGGTAACGCGGTACCGAATTTTGGCGAGGTCTTGCCTGGCCAGGATCACGTTGTAAACGTTTATCTTTATTATGAGGGATCGGACCAGGCCGTCTACACCAATAATCTTGCGAATCTGACCAAGACCAATAAGGTCACCGTTGAGTTCGCTGCTACTCCCAACGGAAACAACTAACCAAGCGGGATGGCATATCTGCTGACTTTGGGGCGGGGTCTTTCGGCTCCGCCCTTTTTTGAAAAGAAGGTAGGTGAAAGATGAATATATGCGGAATGAAAAAACAACTCAGGATTGCAGCCATTTCGGTTGTAATGGCTGCTGTTGCACTCGGATCGGCTACGTATGCGTGGTTTGTCACCAACTCTACGGTTAAAGCAACTACAGGTAGTATTAGCGCTCAGACAAACGGAATGGTTCTCCAGATTGTCTCCGGAGATATGCCCAATCATGAGGACAACCGCGAAGCGCTGACGACGGCATCTGCTGTTGGAAATCAAATCAGCCCCTCTTCAACGGATAACGCGAAGTCATGGTTTGTGCCCGCCACCTGGAGCAATACGATGGTCAGCTCTTATAAAGAAGCCAGTACCAATGAAAAGGGTCTCTACAGTCAAGGTGGCAACTCGTATTACGCATTTGCGGTGGGAAACTACACCGTCTATACGGTTAAGGAAACCGGGCGTGCCGATGTCTATTTGAATCCTGACAACCCCTTAGTTGTTACGCCTTCAGCGGGGGCTTCGGAAAACTGGTTCAATAAGATTAAGGGATCCTTGAGGGTCGGTATTGTTGTCGACGATGACCTTAAGTTCGTCTATGCTCCGACTCAGCCATCTTCTACCGAAACTGGCAACGATGTTAATGCCACCATGGGCTGGAGCTGCGTTGCTTCGGCGGGGGATACGACCCAAGTAGCAAGTTACATGCACTTGTATGCCGACAATCTTGTTGACCAGCAGAATGGTAACTGGGCAGCCGCAAAAAACGGCACTCTATATGATAAGCCGGCTGGGCAAAACGGTAAGGCCATCGACACGAATGTTGGCTATAACGGCACTCATATAAAGGTCGTCATCTGGATGGAGGGCACGGATTCAGATTGTGTAAATGTGTCCGATTTGGATGATGCCCAGAAAGCAAATCCAACGTTTAATGTCACGCTCAATTTGGTTGGCGTAGCGACTGAATAGTCGGTCAAAATAATCGCAGCAGTGTAATTAAAGACGAGGGCCAGTTCAATCAAGAACTGGCCCTCGTTTGTTTATGCCAAAAGCGCTTTGGCTACAGCCCGTACACTTCAACCATGGCTTCGCCGATGCGATGGGGGACACCCGTGACCAGGGCATTGCCCATGCAGAAGGCTCGATGGCCATCGGTCATGCCGGTGTCGGTCCAGCCCTTCGGGAATCCCTGGAGCTGGTCGAGTTCGTCGGGAACAAGACGACGGAAACGACCGTCGGGGCACTCGATGACATGCTTAAAGCGGCTGGCTCCCGTGCCGCCTTCGCCCGTGAGAATCGTACGGCTTGGTTTGTCGATAGCATCCGGGAAGCTCATGGCACCCTCTGAATACGTATACGTAAAGCCGGTTTTCTTATTGGTGCGCTCTTCGCGTTTGCTGCCCTTGAGGTAGCGCCAGTCGGGAAGCTTTTCGTCAGAGATGTAGAACTGTTCCGGAACATTCGCCTCGTCAACAAGCACATCGCCAAGTACGCGGCGCTCGCCGTGATAGTCCTCGGCGAAGTCGCAGGTCAGAACGTGGCAGTCCTGCATGACGCCGGCATTCTTAAACTGAGAGGTCTTTTGACCAACGCCAAAGCGAGTCGAGTTCTCGTAAGGATCGGGCAGGACATCGAGTTCCGCAATTTCGTCAGGGTAGATGGCGGGGAAGGCCTTCGCCATAACGCCGTTGTGCATGCGGTCAACAAGGTCGACCTTGCCAGCGTTCTTCTCGCAGAAGATGTAAACGCGTTTGCGGCGCTGGGGGAAACCGTATTCTGCTGAGTTGACCACGCGCCATTCGACGGTGTAATCGAGGTCGGCAAGGCAGCTCAAGATGATGGCGAAGTCTCGACCGCGCTGGGATGCGGGCGACTTGAGCAGGCGATCAACATTCTCAAAGAGCCCGAAGCGGGGCTTCTTCATCTCGAGGAAGTGATAGATATCCCACCAAAGGACACCCTTCTTGCCTTCGATGCCATGTGCCTGATTGAGCGGACGTGCGACGGAGTAATCCTGGCAAGGGAAGCCGCCGACGACCATGTCAACGTCGGGGATTTCAATCTCGCTGGCTTCAGCCTGCTCCAAGACTTTATTAATATCTTCGTTGACTACGGAATCCTCGCCAAAGCGGTCCATATAGCAACGTGCCGCGAACTGACGAGCCTTTGTTCCGGGCGGTTCCCACTGGTTGGCCCAAATGGTGCGAAAGGGTCCGGCGGGCTTCATGTAGAAATCCGGATAACGGGGGTCGGCATAGCCTTCGAGGCCTAAACGGAATCCGCCGACACCGGCAAACAGCTCGGCAATCTTGACCTCTGACATGCTATTCCAATCGATATAACGAACGTTTATAAACCAAACTACGATAACCGATCTGGCAAAAAAGATCAACCCTTAATTTTAGCACTCTCAGATAACGTTCATTATTGCAGTATGGCGCACGTCATGGGCTACCATGGGGCTAACTGCAATTTTCGGAGGTATCCTATGTCCAAGAAGCACCTCGATTTCAAGCGCATGCTTGACGATACCGATTTTTCTGACCCCTCAAGCATTGAGCGATATGCTGCCAATCTCGACGGGATGACGTTTCGCGATATTCTCGAGCTTGGCATTGCGCCGGAGGGGGAGAGCGCGCCCAAGGACTTTGGGTCCAAGAAGTACAAGGGTGGCATGGGAACCCTGATCGAGGAGCGTTACTTTGGCTATAAGGCCAACAGCGATGATCGGCCAGATTTTCCGGAGGCAGGCGTTGAGCTCAAGGCGACGTGCTTCGACGTGCTCAAGAACGGTCGCAAATCTGCCGGCGAACGCCTCGTTTTGACGATGATTCCTTACGATCGTCCGGTGACGCTCGATTACGACAGTTCACATCTTAAGACCAAACTCAGCAATATTCTCTTGGTTTATTACGGCCGCGACCTCTCAATCGACAAATACGACCAGCGCATTGAGCGTGCAGTTATGGTCCGTCTGCCCGAAGAGGACATGAAGATCATTCGCGCCGACTACGAGAAAATCATTTCGTACATTCAAGATGGTCGCGCCGATGAGCTTTCGGAGGGTATGACTACCTACTTAGGCGCCTGCACGAAGGGTAAAACCGAAGCGAAGATGTGGGTTGACCAGTATTATGAGTACCTCAACACCGATACGGGCGAGATTGAACACCGTCGCGCGAAGCGTCGAGCCTTTTCGCTCAAGCGCTCGTATATGGACTACGTGCTCCATACCTACGTGCTCGGTGCCCCGCGCGTTGGCGAGAGCATCGTCCAGGCCGGCGACGATCCCATTGATTTCGAAAGCTACGTAACTGGACTTATCGAGTGCCACTATGGTGAAACCGATCGCCAGATCGCGGAGCAGTATGGGTTGGAGTATACGGGCAACAAGGCGCAATGGACGACGATCGTTTACCGCATGCTCGGCATTAAAAGCAATGCCGCCGAGGAGTTCGTTAAGGCTGGGATTTCCGTTCGGGCTGTTCGCGTTAATAAAAAAGGCCACATCGAGCAGGCGATGTCCTTCCCGCCGTTTAAGTTTAAGCAGCTGATTAACGAGGATTGGGAAGCGTCGCCTTTCCGCGCATGCCTCGAAACCAACCGCTTCTTCTTCGTTGTGTTCCGTGAGGACCACGAGGGTGTGCTGCATCTTGATCGTTGCCTGTTCTGGGCAATGCCGGCAAACGAAATCGAAGGTCCCGCAAAGGCTTGCTGGGACGAAACGAAAAAGGTTATTCGCGAGGGAGTTGAGCTAAAGCCGTATAGGGATTCGGCAGGAAAGCTCAAAGTGGCCAACAATCTGCCTGGTATGGCTGACAATCCAATCGTTCACGTTCGCCCACATACGTCGAAAGCTGCGTACAGATTCGCCGATGGCACCGAGGTCGGCGATATCGCAAAGAACGCTTACGAACTGCCGGATGGGCGCTGGATGACCAGGCAATCGTTCTGGTTCAACAAGAGCTATCTGGAGCACATCCTGGGACTGTAGGTCCTCGAGCCCGCAACTCAGCTACCTGCGCATACTCGATTTTCGAGGAATTCCACACTCGATTTCCGAGGATAACTGGACTCGATTTTCGAGTTTTGCCCTACAGGTAAATTCCCTCGCACAGGGGCTTGTGGAACTGGATGTGGTGGTCGCGTGCCCAGGTGAAGAGTGCCTGGTCAAAGTTGCTCTGACTGGCGGGGATGCCAAAGACGCCGGCGACTTTCACGCGCACGAACTCCAACGCGGGCAGCTTGTTGATGGCCGTGAGCGCAAACGGCGACGTGGGCTCCTCGAACAGGTAATGGCTGCCTTGCAGCGCGCCGCAGGCGGTGCAGGTGCTGGCGAGCGATACGGTCTTGGTGGTGCGCGACGTTACGGGCTTGTAGCCGCAGCGCTCGCGCAGGTAGTCGCGGATCTCGGCCGGCACGCAGCCCAGCGCGGGGACGATAGCTATGGCGTTGGCGCGGGCGGTGTCGATCGCGATGTGGCCCGTGTCGTCCATGGCGGGTACTGCGCCGGGCGCAGCCTTGCTGCCCGAGTCCTCGGCTACCCGATACGGAATGCCAAAGGCCGTGACCGTTGTCTGCTCGTGGCACTTCCAGCATTCGCGCTTGCCCAGCACCAGGTAGATGTAGGGCGCGCTGGGGTCGGAGCGGTCCACGCCGGGCAGCCACGCGGCAAAGGGCTCGGGGTTGACGCCATCGGGCACGTACCAGATCTTTTTGATCCGGTCCCACTTGGCGCCCAGGGCTTTGGCCTCGTCTTTGTGCAAAAAGGGAACATCGAGCTCGGTGCGCATGGCGGCTCCTTTGTGCGGCTTGCGGTGCATGTGCTCCAAGGATACCCCAGCGGCGGACGTCCGATGCATGCCGACGGAATTGCTGATGTTCTTGCTGTTGGCCGCGGCTGTTTGCAAACGCGACGGTGCCGTTGGGGCATTGCTATAAGTCAGCAAATGAGCAATTTGGCCGTCCAAGCAGTCGCAAAGCAAAATGGAAGTCCCGCGCCGTCAAGCAGTTTTGCCACTGCTGCACTACATAACCACAGTTAAACGCGGCAATTCGCTCTTGTACAGTCTTAACCGTGATCACACGTCATTAGTAGCTCAGAGGTTAGGGCGGTGACTGAATGGCTCGGTACAAAGGCGAGAATAGGGCATGGGAAGGAGCCGCTCGGCTGCTCGCAAATCCGGCGCGCGGACGTGAAGGTGTGCGAGACCCCCAAGCACGTGGCCGAGATCGGCGGGTGGAGCCTGCGCCAAGTCCAGAAGTGGTGCGCGGACGGGACGCTCCCCGCGATGATGATCGGCGGCACCTGGGCGATCAGCGGGCAGAAAATCTGCGACATGCTCGGCATTGAGGACTAGCGATGCCTATGGAAGCATTCAAGGAAAATGACACCGGTGGCCGTATGCTTGGCGGCGGGGCCACCGGCGGCGAGTGGACAGGCCGGGGGCCTGTCGTGGCTGCATCTTACAGCTCGGTCACGGGGAGCGCCGCCTCGCAGCTCGATTGCGGGGTGAGCCAGCATGAACGATAAGGAGAAGGCCGACTTGGCGTTCCTCTCTATGGAGCCGCCCAAGAACTACGAGACTTGGAAGAACATCGGCATCAGCTACGAGGCCGCTGGAGGCGACCACGACACGTTCCTCAGCTGGTGCTCCCACGACCCCGAGAAGTACGACGAGGCCGTTACCCGCAAGCTCTTCGAGCATGTGGACGAGGGCGGTAGGATCACGGCGGGCACGCTCTTCTGGCATGCGGCGAACGCAGGCTGAAAGAGCACGGGCGACCATACAAGCGGAGCGCTTTGCACGGCCTCCGGCGGCCAGGACCTCTCCGGATTGCCGTACTTGGAACAGGCGATCAAGCAAATCGAGGCCAAGGCGTTTTACCTGCACTTCTGCTGTTTACGGGAAGCAAACAGCCGTTCGGTGACGTTTTCAAGCTCAGGTCTCCAATCCCTCTGATTGCTGCTAATCTATAAAGTTAGCGAGTTGAATTCTTTTCGAGTTTGTGACGCTCGCATACGGTCATTCTAGGACGCCGAAGGGGTGATTGCGATGAGCGTTGATAGTTCCACGGAGGATAAGGCTCAGAGCGCCTCCATTGGTGCTGTGGATTTGTTTTGCGGGGTCGGGGGTCTGACCTACGGTTTACGCACCGCTGGCATCGATGTGGTGGCTGGGTTTGACCTCGATTCCTCTTGCCAGTACGCCTACGATGCGAACAACGGCAAGGACAAGTTCATCTGCAAGAACATCGCCGAGGTCACCGGGGAGGAAGTCAAGGAGCTCCTGAAGGACTTTGACATCAAAGTCTTGGTAGGGTGCGCTCCTTGCCAGCCCTTCTCGAAGCACCGCAAGGACAAGAAGCATCGCGAGAAGCACAAGGACTGGGGGTTGCTTGCGCAGTTTGGGAGGCTTGTGCGTGAAGTGCAGCCAGATTACGTGTCCATGGAGAACGTGCCCGAGCTCGAGAAGGAGAGCATCTTCTCTGGTTTCTTGAACACGCTTAAGGAGTCCGGATACTCGGTGGAATACAGCGTCGTAAAGGCTGAGGAGTACGGTGTGCCCCAGCATCGGCGGCGATTGATTCTGCTAGCTTCTAGAAATGGGTCCATCAGCTTGATTGACCCTACGAACGATAACGCTCATGCTGTTACGGTTCGGCAGGCAATAGGTGCGCTGCCTGCCGTGAGCGCTGGCGGCTCTTGCAGGGGGGACTCTCTGCAAACGGCGTCGGCGCTATCAGAACTAAACTTGAAGCGCATTAAGGCTTCGACGCCTAATGGCACGTGGCGAGATTGGCCTGAGGACCTGAGGCTTGATTGTCATAAAAAGGCTGCTGGCCAAACGTACCCTGCGGTCTACGGGAGGATGGCTTGGGACGAGACGTCCCCAACTATAACTACGCAGTTCTATATGTACGGTACGGGCCGGTTTGGGCATCCAGAGCAAAATCGAGCCCTAACCTTGCGTGAGGGTGCCGTCTTGCAGAGCTTCCCGCAGGATTACAAGTTCATTAGGCCTGGCGAGAAGATCAGCAAGAAAGCTGTGGCACGGCATATTGGAAACGCCGTGCCACCAAAGCTCGGCGAAGCGGTTGGCAAAAGCATAATTGCCGCTTGCGTACACTAGCCCTCTTCTGATTCGGTCATACCGCGCCGATATTCACCGGCGTTGAGATAGGTCGAAACATCCTTGCGGAGCTGCATCAAAAATGAGTCAACATGATTGACTAGCTCCGCAAGCTCCGATGTTGTCACCTGATTGCTTGCTTCTGCAAACGAAATTGATCCATGAGCTAGGTCATTCCGTCGATTCTTGATGTCTTTAAGCTCGCTCTTAATCTCATCCCTCTTGCAGTTCGCTATATCATCATGAATCGATATTCCGTGGTCATCAAAGAGCTTGAGGATTTTGTCTGCATCTAGATTTCCACCGGCGATGGTGTTCCGAACGCTGAATTGAAGTACGTTATTTTTAACAGCATGATCAAGCAACCTCTTGCTTATGGACTCGGCAGTACTATTGCTGGCTTTTGGGTCGCTCAACCCGTTATACATTTGGGTATGGTGCCAAATCGATTGAAGCTTTTTGGAAACCTCAGCGTAGCCGCAACCCTCGTCCTTTACTCTGTCGTAAATCGCCTGCATGAGATTAGTGACCGAGTACTCAATGATGTTGTAGATCATAAGCTTGACGTTGGAGCGGATGACACTGGAAACGAGGGTCACATCTGGTGTCGATGAGGGCAGGCCACTGGGATTTGCCTTTTCAGCGTTTTCGTACGCTCCTCGCATTACAGCATTGTAGCGCACGCCCTCTGCGCCTTGGTCAAGCGAATCGAGCAGGGTCGCGAGCGTAATCATGCTCTTGGTCTCACCAAGGCGGTCGTTGTAGACCTCTTCGTACCCCAAGTTAAAGTCATTGGAATCCATAAGGTTTACCGCTCCGCCTTCAGCTTGTTGGCAACGAAATCAATGCGAGCTTTCAACTTGGCCTTTACGTTTGCCGAGTCTGACCGCACAAGGGTCTGGAACTCTTCGCAATCAACCCAAGACATGTCTTTGCGCGAAAGGTCCTTCTCCTCCGACAACGCCACGGCAACGCCGACCGCAATAGCTTCGAAACGCGCATGAGGAGTCGTTTTTCCTGTCGGTGTCTTTTTGAAACCCCTGTCTCCCAAGCACTTCTCAACGTATTCCAACATTTCTTTGAAGCGAGCGACGAGTTCATTGCGCTTGTCAGGTGACTCGGCAAGCTCGATGTTCATGCGATTCGTGTATTCATCCAGGTAACTAGCAACGCGGTCTTTGTAACCCTCGAAATCTGGGTAGCCGTCTGCATAGGCGAAGAAACGAGTGACAAGTTCCATGTCATCGTAGTGTTTGCGCGCCGTCTCGCTTAACGGGGCAAGTTTTATAAAGAGCGGATCATTGGAGAGCTCGCTTACTAGTTTTGTAAAATCGCCGCCCATGGAGCCACGGCGAATTTCTTGCGATTTGAGCTGCTTGCCCGATGAATTGATACGACGAAAAATCTCCTGTCGGACGTCAAAGGTGGTCCCGTCCTCAAGGTAAACCACTCGAAAGCTCGCGTTATCGAATCTTCTTTGTACTTCTATGGGAAGTTCTGAATAGGTCTTTCCGTTGACAGATGTAAGGATGTTTAGATTGCACAAGGTTAAATCGCCTCTGGCAAAGTTCACCAAGGCGTTCATCCTTTGCGCTCCATCAACGATTTCCGTTCTGCCATCTTCAGCATCGGCAAAGAACATGTAGGGAATGGGCAGACCAATTAGCACAGACTCAATAAAGTAGCTGCAGTCAACGTCCGTCCAGACGAAGTTCCGTTGATAGTCAAGCGGAATGTAGAATGCATCAGCATTGAACTTATTGATGAGGTATTCCGCAACGTATTCGCGAGTGCTGAATCGCACATCCTTTTTCTTGTCGCGAATCTGTTCGGAAATCTCGATCGTCTCACTTTGTTGATCGGTCAATCGCCTTCACCTCAATCTATAGCAGGACGAAGCCAACTTAGGTCTGACTGGCTGTGGGATGTGAAGTCCTCTCCCATAACCAATGCTGCACTCTAATGATACCAGCAGATGCCTGGCATTAGAGTCGTGCCCCTCTGCCACTTTGTGACGCCCGTCTAGGCTGCTCGTATCGAGTAACTGGGCGGGCGCCTTGTTGTGCCTGCCGCGATTTGAAAGCAGGATACATGGACGGTGAGACTCATGGCGACGAGGCGGCGAAGGTCGAGCTCGCGGAAGGGCAAGAGGACGCGAGGTCGGCAGAGGTGGCGGACGCCCTTCGCTCGGAGATCGAAGCGGTGGAGGGCGCAGCAGCCGACGAGCGCGTGGAGTACTGAGCTCAGGCTCGCTGGGGCGCGGAGCGTCAAGGCCGCGCGTGCCCTTCTCGACGAACACGGGGGCGACGTGGGCGCGCTCAAGGAGGCGGAGCCCTGGCTCTTCTCGGTCCCCCCGCGCCCGCTGGGATCACGGGGCTGTCAAACGCGGGAGCCGCTGTTTGTGTCGACGACAAACTGAACATTGTGGCGCGACCAAATTGAGCACTTTGGCAAACACGCCGCGTTAACCTATCCCACCGCCTTGCCGAGCATGAGCGTCGCCTCCATACGGTGACTCGCGCCGGTGAACTCGACCAGGCGGCCGTGGTGGACGATGCGGTCGATCATCGCCGCCGCCATCTTGTCGTCCCCCAGGACCGTGCCCCACTTGCTGAACTCAATGTCTGTGGTGATGACCAGGCTGTGCCTCTCGTAGCAGTTCGACACCCCCTGGAACAGCAGCCTCGCGCTGTCGAGGTCCAGCGGCACGTAGCCGAACTCGTTCAGGATGACCAGGTCGTTTCTGGCGATGTCCCTCATCGCCGCCTCCAGCGAGTGCTCGCGCGCCGCCTTTTGGGATACATTTGGGATACAGCGCTATATACAAGAAACCGGTCTACCGCATTTCCGCAGGTAGACCGGTTGAACAATTGGTGGGCGTTAGAAGATTTGAACTTCTGACCTCTTCCGTGTCAGGGAAGCGCTCTCCCCCTGAGCTAAACGCCCGATCAAGGGTGCGCGAGTGCGCAGGGAATAATATAACGGAGCTCCCACCCAGTGGCAAGAACTATTTTAAAAAACTGGTGAATTGTGGCCCCATCGGAGCCTGCCGCAGCGCGAACAGCACGCGAAAAGTCGCGTTTGTACCCCCGATGAACTGCACGTTCGCGTAAAATGTTCCCATTATGGGCAAATGGTGTCCAGGTAGTTTACGATGCGGCATCTGGGGGAGGGACATGTCGGACGCGCGCTCGCTGCGAAAACAGTTCAATCGCATGCTCGCCACGTTGCTGGTGGCGCTTGCTGCTGCCGGAGCCGTAACGTATGCTTGGTACATCTACAACGCCAACCGCCACATCACCGACGTCAAGATGGCCGCGGGCACGGGCGTGACCTTCCTTATCTCCAACGAGTACGACGGCGAATACAAAACCAACGCCGGCCTGAGCTTTACGGGTCTGCTCGATCCCGTCTCGACCGACAACGTGCTCAACGGCTTTCAAAAGGTAATGGGCTTTACCGGTGGAACCACCCAGGACTCGCTCTTTGCCAACATGTTTGGTGCCGCCGAGCATTCCGACTACTACAAGACTTCCCTGTACCTGGCTACCAACTCGGCCGCGACCGACGTGTACCTGTCGGGTATCGACTTTACCGAGCAGGATCCGGCAAACCCCATCTCCACCGCCCTGCGCGTGGGACTGGTTACCTATGCGTCAGGGCAGGGCGATACCGTGACGGGCCAGTACGTCTTTGAGGTCTCGGGCGAGCACAATCCCCAGGCGCGCTACAACACGCTCGACGGCAAGGATGCCGGCGAGAGCGAGCAGAACCACCTGGTGCTCGACAGCACCCGCTCCGATGGAACAACGGTTCATTTTGACCAGCTGACTAGTGCAAACTTCTGTGACTACAACGAAGACACCGGCATCGTGAGCCTCAAGGAGGCCACGACCAAGATCTGCAGCCTGCCCGCCGCTGCCGAGGGCGCCAACCGCAGCACGCCCGTGCGCGTGGATGTGTACGTGTGGCTGGAAGGCTGCGACCCCGACTGCACCAACAACCTGGCCGCCACCAGCCTGCAATCTCTGGCGCTGCGCTTTGCCGGCAAGCGTTCGTAAGGGGGCTGGACATGAGTGCATCGAACATCAAAGACATCCTGGGTTCGCGCCGTCGCATGGTTGCCGCGGCCGCATGGATGTTGGTGCTGGTAACCGCCTTGAGCGCCGCCACCTACGCCTGGTTTAGCAACTCGCGCTTCACCAACGTGACGCCCGTGGTGCACACGGTAAGCGACGAGGGCTCCGACCTGCAGATTGGCCTTTCGGCCAACGGGCCCTGGGACACGACGGCAACGCTTGCCGCCGCCGACAAGACACTCTATCCCATCTCGACGTCAGACCTTTCCCGCTTTTGGCGCGGCACGTTCCAAAACGCCGCGGGTATCACGACCGACTACGCCGACTGCACCGCGCAGCTGGATGACTACGCCCTTTCGGGCGCGCTGTACCTTAAGGGCAGCGACAGTGCGCTCAACGTGTACCTGTACCAGGGCCAGATGGGCATGACGGGCGACCCGCAGCTGCTGGCCGCACTGCGCCTGGGCTTGGTGATCACGACTGCGTCGGGCACGCAAACGCATATCTTTACCTGT
The DNA here is from genome assembly GCA_905215135.1 of uncultured bacterium. GTDB lineage: Bacteria > Actinomycetota > Coriobacteriia > Coriobacteriales > Coriobacteriaceae > Collinsella. The sequence goes on along the minus strand of CAJMOX010000001.1, from coordinate 174,327 downwards.
GACGACTTGGGCAATACCGCAGGTGCCACCAACAGGCGCACCACGGCGCAGGACGGCGCGGTCGTAGCGGGTGCCGCCTCGGGCTGGAGCTACACCGCCGACCCGGCCCGCGCTATTAGCTCTTACAGCATGGATGGCACCGGTGACACGCCCACGCCGCGCGCGGGCGCCACGCCCATCTGCACGCTGGCCGCCAACGAGGTGGCAAGCGTTCGCTACGTTGTATACATGGAAGGCTGCGACGCCAATTGCATCGACGAGGCCCAGGCCCGCGATGTGGTGCTGCAGCTTGCCTTTGCTGCGGCCAAGGCGTAAGGGGGCGAGCGACGTGAAAGATCAGAAGCGCGTGCCAGCAGATAGCTGCGAGGCCAAAACCCAGAGCGAGAGCCCCGCGGTTCCCTCCAGCGTAGCCGCCGAGTGCCAGGTCCTCGAGGGCGCCGCCGCCCGCCGCCACGCTCGCCACGCGCGTGCCTACATCGCGCTCGTTATGGTGGCGCTCGCCGCCACCTTGGGCGCCGCGACCTACGCCTGGTTTACCAACAACATGAAGGTCAACACCAATTCGGTGAGCGTGCACAGCGACACGTCCAAGCTGGTGCTGGAGCTGGGCGACGCCGATCGCGGCGGCTGGTCGCAGCAGGGCGATGTTTCCCTGACTTCCAATGCGACTGGCGCCGTGACGCTCTATCCGGTCTCGACCTTCGATCTCAACGGCTTTGCTGCCTGCGCTCAAAACAACTCCGCCGGCGATGCCACGGTGTTTGAGCAGGCAAAAGACAACGGTTCCGCGTTCTACCACGGCTGGATCAATCTGCGCCCCACCATTACCGGAACGGGCGCCAGCAAAGTAAAGGGTAAGGTCAGCTTGTATCTGGCCGAATCGCTGGTCCCGCAGGGCGCCGATGCCGAGCTGCTGCGCGCGGCCCGCGTGGGCATAAAGATCTCGAGCGGCAACCAGGTTCTTGCCACCAACATCTTTGAACTCGACGGCTCCGATAGTGGTCACCGCGCCGAGCACCCGGCGACTGCCCCTGCAGGCCTGGCGGGCTACACCGAGGGCATGCTCCTGGGCTGGCAAAACGGTCAGCTCACCTGCGGCGCCAACGTGACGCAGGACCCGGCCACCTTTACGCTGGACACGAGCGAGACGGCCGCGCGTCCGCAAAACACGCTTGCCACGCTGGGGCTTGACCAGACCTATCGTCTGGATATCTATTACTACATCGAGGGCACCGATCCCGATAGCGCCGACTATCTCTATCAAGATCCGGGCACCTTGCACCTGTCGCTCTTTGCGACCTTGGACGGTGAGTAGCAATGGCACACGTCGCGCCCGACAACCGCCGCCCGACCACCGGCGCTCCGGTTGCCGCGCCCACCGATATCGACCTGCGCCGCAAGCTCACCACCACCGTGGTGCTGGTGCTGTTTGCGCTGGTGGCGATAGCCATGGCAACGTTCGCCTGGTTCTCCATCGCCGATAGCGCCAAGACCCGCATGCTCATGATCGACGCCAATGCCGACGGCTCGCTGCGCTTTGACCTGGACGAGCGTGCCACGTTCGACGAATACGTGCACAGCCTGGGCTTCGATCAGATCTCGGAGCGCATCGCCAGCGAAAAGGGCGTGGACATCGATGCGTCCAAGCTCAAGCCCGTCACCACGAGCGACTATCAGACCTTTACCTTCGAGGACGGCTCCACCGCCGATCCCGCCACCGGCGCCTACCTGGAGTTTACGCTGCACTTTATGAGCAGTACGGACCTGCGCGTTCGCCTGACCGGGCAGGATGGCGACGGCGGCGTGTCCGGCACGCGGTTTAGCTCCGATACACAGGGCATGGCAAGCGCCATGCGCATGAGCTTTACCGCCGACGGTCATACTTGGGTCTACAACCCTAACGGGGGCGGCGGTTCATCTGGCTCGGCCACCGTCTTTGGGCTCGACTCGGGCGAGGCGACCGCGGCCAGCGACATGTTCGACCTGATAACAGAAACGGACAAGCCGGTAACCGTTCGCATATGGCTCGAGGGAACGGACCCAAATTGCACTAATATGCTAAAGGGAGCTAACTATTCGGTTTCGATGCGCTTCGAGGGCATCGAGGAACAGTAGATACGCACGGCGGCCATCGGGCCGCGCACGACCTAGACAGACACGGTAGTAAGGGACATCATGCAATCTGTTAAAAAAGTCGCATCCATCGCGCTGAGCGTTGTCATGTGGATCATCATCCTGGTGGCGGCCCTGTATGCGTTTACCACGCTCGCCACGCGCGAGGACGGCAGCGTCTCGGACATCGCCGGCTTCACCCCGCTCGCCGTGCAGTCCGACTCCATGGCTCCCACGTTTAACAAGGGCGACCTCATCTTCATCAAAAAGTGCGACACCTCCAAGCTCGAGGTGGGCGACATCGTGACGTTCCATACCATCATCGACAACGAGTACGCGCTCAACACGCACCGCATCGCCGCCATCGACGAGGTCAACGGCATGCGCAGCTTTACCACCAAGGGCGATAACAACGACGTGGCCGATACGCACATCATCAGCGACGGCGATATCGTGGGCAAGTACGTGTTCGCGCTGCCGCAGATGGGCAAGGTCATGGACTTCCTGTCCAGCTCCATGGGCTTCCTCATTGTGATCGTGCTGCCCATGCTGCTGTTCTTTATCTACCAGGTGTATCACCTCATCGTGGTGGGCATGAACCTTAAGCGCGCTATGGCCGAGGAGGACCGCCTGGCCGCCGCGGCTGCCATCGTGGACGCCGAGGGCAAGGGTGACACTACCGTCACGGCCGATAACGCCGCCGAGCAGCTTGCCCAGGCCGAGGCCAAGCTCGAGGAAGCCCGTCGTCTGAAGGCCGAGGCCGAGGCGGCGATGAGCGCGACCAAGCAGGAGGGTACCGACGGTGAGTGAGTTTCTGGGATTTGCCTGGGAGCTACTGGCAAAGGTCGTCTACAACGTCGTTGCCGTCGTGAGCTCCATCCTTAACCTGCTGGTGTTTGGCTGGGTTGAGTACTTCAACATCTTTATGACCTACTTCACCACGTTTGACCTGGTGGGCAAGATCGGCGCGGTCATTCTGTTTGCCATGCTCATCGCAGTCCCCGTGCTGATCGTGGCCATTCTGATCCACCACTACCGCATCAACCGTCGCCTGCATCGCGACGACACGTCCAACAAGGCGCTCTATCGCGAGATCGGCCGCCTGAACAAGCAGGTGCTCGACCTCATGGACGAGAAGAACAAGCTGCTGGCGCTCAAGGTCAATGCCATGGGCGGCACCAAGCAGATTCCGTACGTGGGCGCCTCGGCCCTGGCCGACGACCATCTGCCCACGGTGGGCAACGTGGTGGGCGCCGCCGCGGGCGCCGGTGCGGCTGCTGGCGAGGGCGCTGCGGCGACGGCCGTCATGTCGGGCAACGCGTCGCTCGCGCTCGATGGCGAGGGCGTCAAGGATGCCGCGGCCGCCATGGCCAAGGCCACCGTTGAGGCCAAGACCCTTGCCGAGGAAAAAGAGATCGCCCAGGCCAACCGCTTCCCCAAGCTGTCCCTTGTGGACCTTAAGTACCGCGACTGGGAATCGCCGGCCTACGACGATGCCATCTCGCTGGAGGACTTTGTCGACAGCTTCCGCGCGTTCGCCTGCAGCCAGATGAAGCTCTACTACACGCCTGAGGTCATCCGCCGCTTTGTGGCCGGCATGGCCGCCTCCAAGCTGCTGATCCTGGAGGGCATCTCGGGTACCGGTAAGACGTCGCTGCCCTACAGCTTTAGCCGCTACTTGGACAACCCCGCGACCATCGTTTCGGTGCAGCCGAGCTTCCGCGACCGCACCGAGGTGCTGGGCTACTTCAACGAGTTTTCCAAGCGCTTTAACGAGACCGAGTTCCTCCGCGCCGTGTATGAGGCGGGCCTTCGCCAGGACCCGTCCATGATCGTGCTCGACGAGATGAACCTCGCCCGCGTGGAGTACTACTTTGCCGAGATCCTGTCGGTGCTCGAGATGCCCAGCCACGACGAGTGGGTGCTCGACCTGGTGCCCACCCAGTGGGCCGCCGATCCCAGGGGTCTGCACGACGGCAAGCTCACCATTCCCGACAGCCTGTGGTTTATCGGCACGGCCAACAACGACGACTCCACCTTTACCATCACGGACAAGGTGTACGACCGTGCGATCCCCATCGAGCTCAACGAGCGCGCCGACGTGTTTGAGTGCGAGCCGCACGAGCGCGTGCACGTGACGGCCGACCACCTGCAGTATCTGTTCCAAAAGGCCAAGGTCGAGTATGTGATCGACGAGGAGCTGCTCCAGAAGATGCACAAGCTGGACCAGTACCTGCAGACCCGCTTTAAGCTGGCCTTTGGTAACCGTATCATCAAGCAGATGTACGACTTTATCCCCGTGTACGTGGCGTGCGGCGGCACTGAGCTGGGCGGCATGGACTACATCATCGCCCGCAAGGTGCTCAAGAAGTTTGAGTCCATGAACGTGAGCTTTGTGCGCGACGAGATGAAGGGCCTGATCGAGTACATTGAGAAGACCTTTGGCGAGGGCGGTCTGCCCGATTCCGTCATGTACCTGCAGCGGATCCAGAATTTCTACTAATGTCGTAAGCGCGGGGCGACGTGATGTCGCCCCGCCCCTTTCCGATCGATCCAATCTATGGAGTAACCCATGTCCGAGACCATTCAGGACCTCTATACCAGCTTCTCCGAGCAGATGGAGCCCATCCAGGAGGACAGCCGCTACTTCCGCTATCTGTTTGAGATGGCGCAGGCCTCGGGCACCACGATCGAACAGCAGCGCGAGGAGCTCGTCAAGGTGGTGGACGAGGAATGGATCAGCATGATCGAGGACTCGCTCGACGCCATCAACACCATCATCGAAAAGCCGCGCCGCTTTATCACCACCGAGGAAGAGGTGGTGCCGGTCTCGCTCGCTAAAAAGATCAGCGCCGACAGCGTCCGTCATCTGAGCCAGAACACGCAGTTTTTGGCGCCGAGTGAGGACGGCGGCGTTCACCCTACGCGCATCCTCAACGTCAATACCGTCGAGACGTACGACCTGTACGAGAACCGCTTTATCTACCATCTGATTCAGCGCTTGCTGACGTTTGTGGATAAGCGTACCGACGTGATCTTTTGGTCGACGGGCAACGAGATCCGCAACCGCTTTAAGATGCACAGTAAGATCGACGACGCGTACGAGCAGATCGAGTACAGCGTGGAGATGACGGTCAAAAACCGTCAGAGCTTCGCCGAGAACGACGCCGACAACATGGACGTCTTTATGCGCATCGACCGCGTGCGCCGCCTGGTCATGGCGCTGCGCGGCGCGTCGTTCTGCCAGATCATGAACGGCTGCAGTGCGGTTCGCAGCCCCATTCAGCGCACCAACCTCATCATGAAAGACCCCAACTACCGCAAGTGCTACCAGCTGTGGCAGTTTATGGAGCGCTACGACAAGGTGGGTTACAACATCGACGTGCAGCAGCAGGCGCTGGCGTTCGACGACGAGTACATGGTGCAGATGTACACCAACCTCATCAACAACTACACCGTCTTTAAGAGCCTGACCGACGACGAGCGCAACCTGCAGGAGCTTGAGAGCGTGCAACACGCGCCGGTGGCGCCCAAGTTTATTAAAGAGATCAAGGAGGTGCAGGTCGATAGCCCCGACCTGCCCGATGTTGAGGTTCGGCGCGTGTTTGTGGAGGAGGTCACGCAGGCCCAGCTCGATGCCGAGCAGGCGCTGGCCGAGGCCCGCGAGCAGATTGAGGAGCTCCAGGGGCAGCTGAAGTCCTGGAAAGTGCAGGCGCACGCGCTGACCGATGAGCGCGACGATCTGGTAGATGAACTGGACGAGGCCAAGACACGCGAGCTGGCGTTGACGCAGCGCGCACAGATTGCCGAGGCCGATGTCGAGGAACTGCGCGCCTCGCTGGAGGATGTCGAGGCCGGTAAAAAGGCTGCCGAGGATGCCGCTGCAGAAGCACGTGAGACCGCGGCGGCTCAGCTTGAGCGGATGCGCGCCGAGGCCGATGCCGAGGTCTCAGTCGCCCGCGCCGACGCAGATGCTAGGGTCGCGGCTGCCGAGCAGACTGCTGCCGAGCAAGTCGCGCGGGTCAAGAGTGAGTCTGCCGCAGCCTTGGCTGCCAAGACGGCTGCCGACGCTGCCGAGCTGCAGGCCGCCAAGGACGCCGCCGCAGCCGAGCTTGCCGGCGTGCGCGAGGCGTCTGCCAAGGAGCTCGCCGAGGTGCATGCCAAGCTGGATGCCGCCAAGTTGCAGATTGAGGAAGTGCGGCTGGCGGCCGAGCGCGATGCCCGTGCCGCGCAGGAGACTGCCGACGTCGCCGCGGCCGAGGCGGAGCAGAAGCTCGCCGACACCGTTGCCGCGGCCGAGGAGAAGGTTGCTGCCGCCCAGCAGGCCGCCGATGCTGCGATCGACGCCGCCCGTGCTGCCGCCGATTCTGCCGTTGAGCAGGCTACGGTGGATGCCAGCGAGAAGGTCGCCGCTGCCGCTGCCGAGCGCGATGCCGCCGCGCGTGCCGCCGAGGAGGCTCGTGCCGACGCCGACGCGCGTATCGCTGCAGCTGAGCTCGAGGCGGGGGAGCGTATTGAGCAGGAGCTCGCCGCCGCAAAGGCCGCGCACGAGCGCGAGCTCGAGGCCGCCCGCGCGGAGATGCAGCAGCGCTTGGCCTCGTTGGCGCACGAGCTGGAACAGGCCGAGCGCGATCGCGCCCGCGCCGAGCGCCGTGCCGAGGGCAACAGCCTGTCGCGCTATCTGCTGGCTCGCTTGCGCGGAGAGGCCGCCGAGGGCGATGTCGCCACGACCGTTGAGGGAGATGAGACCGACGTTTCGGCATCTGACGCCACTGACGTCGAGCCTTCCGCAAAGGACGCCGACAAGTGATGAAGCACGTGCTCCGCGTGATCAACGTGCTGGCGACCGTGGTGATCCTGGTCGCCTTTGTGGTGCTGCTGCGCACGGTGTTCACGCCCGCCGGCGAGATCCCCACCATCATGGGCTATGGCTTTATGCGCACGCTGACCGGCTCTATGGAGCCGGCGATTCCCGTGCACTCGTTTATCGTCGTCGATACCGACAACAGTCAGGCCTACCAGGTGGGTGACATCATCACCTTCCATTCGTCCGATGACGCGCTGGAGGGTTCACTCAACACGCACCGCATCGTTGCCGTGGAGGCCGCGGCCGACGGCACGCCGGTCTACCGTACCAAGGGCGATGCCAATCCGGTCGAGGACGCCGCGCCCGTGCCCGCCGCCGACGTGGTGGGCCGCGTGGTCTTTGTCTCGGCGGGGCTGGGCGTGGTGGTCTCGTTGCTCACCAATCCGCTGCTGTTCTTTCCGCTTATCGTGGTGCCGCTGATCGTGCTGCTGGTGCTCGAGATTCGCCATATGGTCAAGACAACGCAAGAGGTGGCACGCGCCGAGGACGAGGCCGCCCTGCGCGCAGCCGTGGAGCAGATTCGCGAAAAGCGCCGTCGCGAGCAGGAGGAGCAGGGCGACGCCGGTGACGAGGGCGATGCCGACGGTGGCCATACCGATGAAAGTGCGGAAGCCGATCCCGGCGCCCCAGGCGATTCCAACCGCTCGGCATAGCTCTTCGGTGCCTTTCGTCCCTGCAATTTGGATGCTCGTAGATGTTCCGAATCGCCCGCATTTCCGTATCAATATTCGTGCTACAGTTTGAGCGCTTTGTTGCCAATTGATTTCTGGGGAGTGGGATGGAACAGAAGCGCTCGGCGCAGTGTGCACGTGAAAGGGCTTCGGTACCGATGACGGCGGCGTCTGATTTTATCGTGCCCGAGGGGACTGACGAGCTGAGCCGCAGCACCCGCCGCGCATGGCGCGACCGCCTCAACGACGCCCAGGCGCGCAAGATGGCCCTGGGTACGCTCGCCGCGTTTGCCGGCGGTACGTTTTGGGGTTTTTCTGGCACCAGCGCCAGCTACCTCTTTGACGTGTGCCATATCGAGACGTTTTGGCTGATGAGCGTGCGCCAAGTTATCGCTGGCCTGCTCTTTATGTTCGTTGTGCTCAGAAAAGACCGCGACCGCTTGATCGAGCTGTGGACTACCCCCGCCGATCGCAAGCAGCTTATTCTGTTTACGATCTTTGGCCTGCTGTTCAACCAGCTTTGCTATCTGTCAGCCGTGCGCCTGACCAACGCGGGCACCGCGACTGTCTTCCAGTGCCTGCAGCTGGTGGTCGTCATAGGGTATGCCTGCGTCACCGCGCATCGACTGCCGCGCACGCGCGAGGCTCTTGGCATTTTGCTCGCATTGGGCGGAACGTTTTTGATCGCCACGGGCGGCGACCCCAGTACGCTCAACATCTCGCCGATGGGCCTGCTCTCGGGCCTTTTGTGCGCAGTGGGCGGTGCCTGCATAGCAATCATCCCTGCCGGAATCCTCAACAAATACGGTAGCCCGGTCGTCACGGGCTCGGCCATGCTTTCGGCGGGAATCGTGATGAGTATCTTTACCCAGCCGTGGGCGCATATGCCGGCGCTCGGCCCCTCGGGTGTCGGCGCGCTCGCGATATTTATTGTGGTGGGGTCGTTCTTCGCCTATATGTTCTACATGCAGGGCGTTAAGGAGATTGGCTCGGTGCGCGCGAGCCTCCTTGGAACCATGGAGCCGGTTTCGGCCACCATCACCAGCGCCCTTATGCTGGGAACGGTGTTTTTGCCCACCGACCTGGCGGGCTTTGCCATGATTATCGCGATGGTGTTTTTGACGGTGTAGCTGGCGCCAAGACGGAAAAGGCGTTGTGCCACATTTTCGCCAATTGATGTCCGTGTCTGGAGTTTAGCTGTCGATGCTCAAAATGCCATAAACTAGTAACGTTATGGACTTTTTCATTGCGACTCAATTGCGAGGATTTCTTTATGGCTGGTAATCACTTTAAGGGCAGCGATAGCGGCCGTCCTGCAGTTCCGCCGCGTCCGAACGGGGCTGGTAAGGCCGGCACGCCGGGCGGCGCTGGGCAGGGCGGTTCCGGTAAGCGCGTGTCCCCGGGCGAGACGGCGATGTTTACCGCTCTGTACGAGCAGTCTCAAAAGGCAAAAAAGACCGGCCGTGCAAGAGGGAATGTCTTTGCGGGCGGTGCAACCTCCACGTCGCAGCCGAGCGGGGCCCCTTCGATACCTGCGAACAACGCAGGTGCTGCCAACGCCGCGAATACCGCCGGCAACGTTAATGCCGGCAAGGCCGCCAACAATACTCCCTCTGCCGGTGGCGCGGGGCTTACGGGTAACCTTGGCACGATTTACACCGGCGCCTCCGAGACTGGCACGTTCGCCCGCCTGGATGATAGCGGTGCCGAGTTTGCGGGCTCGGGTTCCAAGGAAGATTATTACGATTTTGGCTTGAACTACGGTAGCGACGCTTCGTCGAGTTCGACCTCTGACGGTCTGGTCCGTCATCGCCATCGCAAGGGCGAGCGCAAAAAGCGTCACACTGGCGCCATTATTGCCGCTGTAGTCGCGGTGCTTCTCGTTGCGCTTGGCGCAAGTGGCTTTATGCTGCTTAACTCGGCAAAGACCGTAAAGAGCGAAGCGAAGGAGGCTGTCGAGATCGTCGGTGGCCTTAAGGACAAGGTCACGTCGGGCGATTTTTCGACGCTGCCTGACGACGCGAAGAAGATCGATGAGCTCTGCGATAGCATGAAGGCGGAGACCTCGAGCCCGCTGTGGACGGTGGCTTCGTTTATCCCGGTGTATGGCAGCGACATCAATGCGGCCCGCACCATGATTGATGCCCTGTCCGATGTCTCGAGCAACGCGCTGGTTCCCATGGCCGACAACCTTTCGCAGGCCACGCCAGGCAAGCTGTTCCAGGACGGCATGATTAACGTGTCCGCGCTGCAGGCCGTTGCCGATTCGCTTTCCGATAGCTCCAAGGTGTTCAAGAGCGCCAACGAGAAGATCCAGGGTATTGGCGATACTCATATTTCCCAAGTGACCGTGCTGGTCGATAAGGCCAAGGACGGCTTTGCCACCCTCAACGGCGCGGTTGACGCGGCGGAGAAGGTCGCCCCCGTCCTTCCCCAGATGCTCGGTGCCAACGGCCAGACGCGCAACTACCTTGTGTACGCCATGAACAACGTCGAGATTCGTGCCTGCGGCGGCTTTGGCGGTTCGCAGGGCCTGATTTCGGTCACCGACGGCCAGATGTCGATTGGCGAGTTTGTTCCATGTATTGCGCTTGGCAAAGAGGAGGCGGTTGAGAGCGTCGACGAAGAGGACGAGGCACTGTTTGGCGACCACAGTAACCTGTACAACTCTGGTAACGCGTATTCGCCCGATTGGCCCCGCAACTCGCAGCGTGTCGCCGCGCTGTGGAAGTCCCAGTATGGGCAGGACGTTGACGGCGTCGTGGGTATCGACCCGGTGTTCCTGCAGTATCTGCTGGGCCTGGTCGGTAACGTGTCGCTGCCCGACGGAACGGTTGTCGACGGCACCAACGCCGCAAAGGTCCTCATGCACGATGTGTACTGGAACTATCCGGTCGAGGAGTCTGACGGCATCTTTGCATCCGTCGCCAGCGCTGCCTTCGACAAGATCCTTGGCGGTATCGGCGATGTCGATGTTACGAAGCTTGTCAGCGCCGTTGAGCGCGGTGCCGAAGAGGGCCGCCTGATCGCGTGGATGAAAAACGATGACGAGCAGAACGCTATCAAGCAGATGAACATCGACGCCTCGCTGCCCGATCCGGATGACCCGAGTGAAGATCCCGTTGCTGGTGTCTACTTTAACAACCTGAGCTTCTCCAAGCTCGACTGGTACCTGAATGCCGATACGCAGATTGGCCAGGGCGTCAAGAACGGTGACGGCACGTGCTCGTATCGCATCACCGTTACCCTGACGAACATCATGACGCAGGAGGAGGCAGGCAAGCTGCCCGACTACGTCGCGGCGAGCGCACCCGATGCAGCGCGCGACGACGAGCGTCTGAATGTCTCGTTGTTTGCACCGACGGGCGGCAACATTACTGATCTGACCGTCGAGGGCACCCAGTTTGGTCTTGGCGCCGCTACGTGGCATGGAATCCCCTTCTATTCGGGCACCGTTGACCTGCATGCTGGCGAGACGACGACGATCACATATACGCTGACCACGTCGGCCGAGGCGGGGGACAAGCCGCTTACGCTGCGTCAGACTCCTACATGCCAGGCGGCTCGCGACAGCGCGTCGGCGTAGGATTTTTCTGGTAGCGCAGATAATCGAGTACCATTTTGGGGCGGACAGGCAATCTGTTCGCCCCTATTTTGTAAGGAGAGCGCATGAAGTACTTTGGCACCGACGGCTTTCGCGGTGAGGCCAACGTTGGGCTGACGGTAGAGCACGCTTATAAGATTGGCCGTTTTGTGGGCTGGTATTACGGCGCCAACCGCGAGCGCAAGGCGCGCGTCATCGTGGGCAAGGACACACGTCGCTCGAGTTATATGTTCGAGGCGGCGCTGGTGAGTGGCCTGGTCGCGAGCGGTGCGGACGCCTATATGCTGCACGTGATCCCCACGCCGGGCGTAGCGCATCAGACCGTGGAAGGCTGCTTCGATTGCGGCATCATGATCAGCGCGAGCCACAACCCGTTTTGCGATAACGGCATTAAGCTCGTCAACAGCGACGGTTTTAAGATGGACGAGGACGTGCTGGAGCTCATCGAGGACTACATCGATGGCAAGAGCGAGGTGCCGCTGGCCACGGGCAACCACATCGGCGCCACGGTGGACTACATGCAGGGGCGCAACCGCTATATCGCCTCGCTCATTGCGAGTTCGAATTTTTCGCTACAGGGCGTCAAGATCGGTCTCGACTGCGCCAACGGCTCGGCGTCCTCGGTGGCCAAGCCGGTGTTCGACGCGCTGGGCGCCGACGTGCGCGTGATCAACGCCGCGCCCGATGGCTTTAACATCAACGTCGACTGCGGCTCCACGCATATGGAGCGCCTGCAGCGCCACGTGGTGGAGCAAGGCCTGGACGTGGGTTTTGCCTATGACGGCGATGCCGACCGCTGCCTGGCCGTGGATGAGCGCGGTCGCGTGGTAGACGGCGACCAGATCCTGTACGTGTGCGGCGTGTATCTGAACAAGCACGGTCGCCTTTCGGGCGGTACCGTGGTGCCGACGATCGCCAGCAACTTTGGTCTGGTCAAGTCGCTGGAGCTTGCCGGACTGAGCGCCGTGACCAGCGGCGTGGGCGACCGTCACGTGTATGCCAAGATGCGCGAGGGCGGCTACAGCCTGGGCGGCGAGCAGACGGGCCATACGATCTTTGGCGATATCGAGCGCACGGGCGACGGCATTATGACCTCGCTGCGCGTGATGGAAGTGATTCGTGCCGAGCGCGAGACGCTCTCGCAGCTCACGGCTCCGTGCAAGCTGCTGCCGCAGGCGCAGGTTGCCGTGCGCGTAGCGGATAAGGACGCCGCGCTCGAGAACATGGGCGTGCAGAACGCCATCGCCGAGGCCGAGACTGCGCTGGCAGGCGAGGGCCGCGTGCTCGTGCGCAAAAGTGGAACCGAGTCGGTGATTCGCGTTTTGGCCGAAGCGCCCGACCAAGCATCCGCCGATGCTGCCATGAAGCGCATCGCCAACGCGCTCGAGGCTCTGTAGTTACGCGGTTTTACCAAACCGCGTAACTGCTCGACGCTGCAAACGCCCCTAAGCGGCAATCTGACGTTCAATTTCAAGGGCGCGACCAGAAGGTCAGCGCCCTTTCATTTCACGTCACCTTGCTCGCTTAGGGTCGTTTTCGCTGACGTTGCCAAGACATTGGCGTCAACATAGTTGGCGTTGGCGATGGCGTGCTGGTCAATCCTTACAGCTCGTACAGTGTGGTGAACTTGTCCTGCAGGTAGCTGCAGTAGTAGCGGGCGTCAAAGGCCATGCCGCACGCGCCCTTGATGAGCTCCGGCGCGTCCTTGGCGCGGCCCCACTGCCAAATGTGCTCGCCGAGCCAGGCGCGGACGGGTGTCAGGTCGCCGCTCGCACAGGCGCCGTTGAGGTCGACGCCGTCGCGGCACATGGCCGGCACGAACATGGCGTCGTAGGCGCTGCCCAGCGCATAGGTGGGGAAGTAGCCAAACGAGCCGCCGCTCCAGTGCGTATCCTGCAGACAGCCACGCGTGTCGTCGGGAACCGGAATGCCCAGGTACTCGTCCATAAAGCGATTCCAAAGCGCGGGGATGTCCTTGGCCGTGGCCTCGCCGGCAAACAGCATGCGCTCAATCTCGTAGCGCACCATAATATGCAGCGGGTAGGTGAGCTCGTCGGCCTCGGTGCGGATCAGCGACGGCTGCGCAATGTTCACGGCGCGGTAGAGCGTGTCCTCGTCCACGTCGCCGTAGGCCTCGGGCGCGTGACGGCGCAGCACCTGCAGCAGCGGTCCCATAAAGGCGCGGCTGCGGCCCACGGTGTTCTCAAAGAAGCGGCTCTGGCTCTCGTGGATGCCCATGGAGGTGCCGCCCTCCAGGCACGTGCGCGCATAGGCGGGATTGACGCCTAGCTCGTAGGCGGCATGTCCCGCCTCGTGGATGATGCTGTAGACGTTGGAGATGCAGTCGTCCTCATAGATGTGCGTGGCAATACGCGCGTCGCCCACCGAGAAGCCCTCGCTAAACGGATGCTCGGTAAAGGCGAGCGTGGTATCGTCCAGGTTAAGGCCGACGAGCTTCATCAGGTCGAAGCTCATGGCACGCTGAGCGGCGTCGGGCACATGCGCGTGCAAAAAGTCGGCAGTAGGCTGCTGGCCGCGCTCGCCGATGGCGTGAACGAGCGGCACGACGGTGGCCTTGACCTCGTCGCAAAACGCGTCGAAGCTCTCGGTGGAAAGGCCGCGTTCGTACTGGTCGAGCCAAACATCGTATGGGTCGCGCTTGGGGTCCATGAGCTCGGCCTGATATTTGAGCTTGTCGACAATCTTATCCACATAGGGCTCAAAGCTCGCCCAGTCGTTGGTCGCCTTGGCCTTGTGCCACACGGCATCGGCCTCGCAGGTGAGCCTGGTCCAGGCCTCGGCCTCCTCGGTGGGAATGACGCTCGCCTCGCGCTGGTCGCGGCCGAGCACGCGGATCTCGTTGAGCAGTTGCGGGTCGTCGATCTTGCCGCCGGCGACCGTCTCGCGTGCCAGCGAGTGCACAAGCTCGACAGACTTTTTGCTGGTCAGGAGCTTGTGATGCTCGCCGGCAAGGGTGCCCATGGCGTCGGCACGCGCTGCGGCGCCGTTGGCGGGGGCAATGGTGGCGCCGTCGAACTCGGCAATCTTGAGCAGATACTCGCGGGTCCACAGCTTGCCCTCGAGCTTGCGGAACTTCTTGACGGCCTTATCGACCTTCATGCCCTTGGGCGCCTTGCCCACGGCGGCCTCGGCCTTCTTATCGTGCTTCTTTCCCATGCCATATCCTTAATCTCGCAGGTCGAGCGCCGCAGGTGGGCGCACGGCCAGTTTGCATACCTATCCGCCTTGTACCCAGCGCGAACAAAACGGAACGCGGCGATACGCCTACACAATGTGGTATCCTATAGCCCAATGCGTTGACGGAGAGGGTTTTGCCCGCCGCGTCGCCGGCAAGAGAGGGAAGGTCATGGGCTGCAAGCCTTCCTGCGGTGGCAAGGGCCAAGCGTTCACTCCCGAGCAGCGACCTCAACGGGCGCGCGGCCACGCGGCGGCGATGTCTCCAGTAGGGAAGCCGTGAGCCTCGCGAAAAGGGGCAAAGAGTGGGCGCGGCGGGCCAGACATCCGCCGGGTCAAACAAGGTGGTACCGCGGAATTCAACCGTCCTTGGGCAATGCACATGCCCGAGGACGGTTTTTTGTTACCGAACCGGGCCGCACATCCGTAAGCGTCGGGCGGTGCCAGCCGCCCCGGCAAGCGGATGCGCGAGAGACGAAAGGGAAGACATGAGTCTGATTGATGATCTGGTCAAACTCGAGGAAGAGGCCAAGGAGCTCGTCGCAGGCGCCGACGACGCCGAGAAGCTCGAGGCCGCGCGCGTCGCGCTGCTCGGCCGCAAGGGCCGCATCACCGGCCTGATGCGCATGATGGGCAAGCTCGCCCCCGAGGATCGTCCCGTCATGGGCAAGCGCGCCAACGAGATGCGCCAGCTGATCGAGGGCATGCTCGACGAGCGCACCACCGAGATGAAGGCCGCCGCCCTTAAGCACGCGCTCGAGCACGAGGCCGTCGACATCACGCTGCCGGGCATCCGTCCGCAGATCGGTCACCAGCACCTGATCAAGCAGATCATCGAGGAGGCCGAGGACATCTTCTGCGGCATCGGCTACACCGTCGAGTCCGGTCCCATGGTCGACACCTCCTATTACAACTTCACCGCGCTCAACGCGCCCATGGATCACCCGAGCCGCTCGGCCCGCGACACGTTCTACGTGGTCGACAACAACCCCGGCAGCGTCACGCACCCCGAGGCTCACGCCCACGGCGAGTCCGACGTGCTGCTGCGCACCCAGACCTCGGGCGTGCAGATCCACACCATGGAGTCGCAGAAGCCGCCCATCTACATGATCTGCCCGGGCACCGTCTACCGTCCCGACACGGCCGACGCCTGCCACCTGCCGCAGTTCAACCAGATCGAGGGCCTGGTCGTCGACGAGGGCATCACCTTTGGCGATCTTAAGGGCACGCTCGACTACTTTGTTAAGTGCATGTTTGGCGAGGACCGCAAGACGCGCTACCGCCCGCACTTCTTCCCCTTCACCGAGCCCAGCTGCGAGGTGGACGTGAGCTGCCACGTGTGCGGCGGCAAGGGCTGCAACTTCTGCAAGCACAGCGGCTGGATCGAAATCCTGGGCTGCGGCATGGTCGACCCCAACGTCCTCATCAACTGCGGCATCGACCCCGAGAAGTACACCGGCTTCGCCTTTGGCATTGGCGCCGAGCGCGTCGCGGCCCTGCGCTACGACCTGCCCGACCTGCGAACGCTCATGACAGGCGATATGCGCTTCTTAAATCAGTTCTAGGCCCGGCGGCTTTCCCAAGCACCGCACCTTGCCTTTCAATCGTCGGTTGCGTACCTAAGTACGCGGCCCTCCTCTTTCAAGGCAATCTGCGGCACTTGGAAAACCCGTCTCCGTTGCAGTTTTTGGCTCAAAGCCGCATTTATGAAAGGAGACCAGTTAGATGCGCGTTTCTTACGACTGGCTCAAGACCATGATCGATATTCCGGAGGATCCCAAGATCCTTTCGGACGAATATATCCGTACCGGCACCGAGGTCGAGGCGATCGATACCGTGGGCGAGTCCTTCGACCACGTGGTGACCGCCCAGGTGCTCACCAAGACCCCGCACCCCGATAGCGACCACATGTATGTGTGCTCGGTCGACGTGGGTGACAAGAATCTCGACGCCGACGGCAACCCCGCTCCGCTGCAGATCGTCTGTGGCGCGCAGAACTTCGAGGCCGGCGACCACATCGTCACGGCCATGATCGGCGCCGTGCTTCCCGGCGACGTCAAGATCAAGAAGAGCAAGCTTCGCGGCGTCGTGTCCATGGGCATGAACTGCTCCGCGCGCGAGCTCGGCCTGGGCGGCGACCACTCCGGCATCATGATCCTGCCCGAGGATACGCCCTGCGGCATGCCGTTTGCCGAGTACGTGGGCTCGAGCGACACCGTGCTCGACTGCGAGATCACGCCCAACCGTCCCGACTGTCTGTCCATGATCGGCATGGCCCGCGAGACCGGCGCCATCTTCGACCGCGATTTCCACGTTAAGCTGCCCGCCATCAAGGCCGAGACCGGCCGCGCGACCGACGACGAGCTTTCGGTCGAGATTGCCGACGAGGGCCTGTGCGACCGCTATGTCGCCCGCATCGTGCGCAACGTGAAGGTCGGCCCGTCGCCCGACTGGATGGTCAAGCGCCTCAACGCCCTGGGCGTGCGCCCGCACAACAATATCGTCGACATCACCAACTATGTGATGATGCTCACCGGTCAGCCGCTGCACGCCTTTGACCTGGACACCTTTGCCGAACGCGAGGGCAGGCGTCGCGTGGTGGTTCGCGCCGCCCAGCAGGACGAGAAGTTCACGACGCTCGACGGCGAGGAGCGCACGCTCGACGCCGGCATGGGCCTTATCACCGACGGCGAGCGCCCCGTGGCGCTGGCCGGCGTTATGGGCGGCATGGATTCCGAGATCGAGGACGACACCGTCGACGTGATGGTCGAGAGCGCCTGCTTCAACGCCGGTCGCACCTCGCACACCAGCCGCGACCTGTCGCTGATCTCCGACGCCTCCATCCGCTTTGAGCGCCAGGTTGACGAGACCGGCTGCGTGGATGTCGCCAACGTTACCTGCGCGCTCATCGAGGAGATTGCCGGCGGCGAGGTTGCTCCCGGCTATGTCGACGTGTTCCCCGCGCCCAAGACCATCGACAGCATTAAGCTGCGCCTGGCCCGCGTGCATGCCATCTGCGGTGCCGACATCGAGCCCGACTTTATCGAGCGTTCGCTTACCCGTCTGGGCTGCACCGTCGAGCGCGACGGCGAGGACTTTATGGTTACCCCGCCGAGCTTCCGTCCCGACCTGCCGCGCGAGATCGACCTGATCGAGGAGGTCCTGCGCCTATGGGGCATGGGCCGCGTGACGGCGACCATCCCGGCTGCCAAGAACCACATCGGCGGCCTGACCCGCGAGCAGAAGCTCACCCGTAAGGTCGGCGAGATCCTGCGCGCCTGCGGCCTCAACGAGACCACGACTTTTGGCTTTGCCGCCCCGGGCGACCTGGAGAAGATCGGTATGTCCACCGAGGGCCGAGGTTGCCCCGTGGTGCTCATGAACCCGCTGGTAGCCGAGCAGACCGAGATGCGTCGTTCGCTGCTGCCGGGCCTGCTGCAGTCCGTGGCCTACAACGAGGCCCACGGCACGCCCAACGTGCACCTGTACGAGGTCGGCAGCCTGTTCCACGGCCGCGAGAATGCCAGCCTGCCCAAGGAGACCAAGTCCGTGGCGGGTGTGCTCTCGGGCCAGTGGAGCGAGCAGTCCTGGAACATGAAGTACCGCAAGCTGCGCTTCTTCTTTGGCAAGGGCATTGTCGAGGAGCTGCTCGCCCAGCTGCGCATCGAGAAGGTTCGCTTCCGTCCCGTCGAGGGCGAGGGCTACGCTTTCTTGCAGCCGGGTCGTGCGGCCGAGGTTCTGTCCGGCGGCACCGTGCTGGGCTGGGTTGGCGAGATTCACCCCGAGGCGCGCGAGGCGATGGGCATCGATGAGGTCGTCGTTGCCTTTGAGCTCGATCTGGACAAGCTGATCAAGGGCGCCCGCAATCAGGAGAACTACCGCGAGTTCTCACAGTACCCGGCTGTTGAGCACGACCTTGCTATCGTGGTCGACAACGCTGTGACCTGCGATGATCTTGAGCGCCGTATTACCAGCGCCGGCGGCAAACTGCTCGAGGGCGTGCGTCTGTTCGACGTCTACCGCGATCCCATCCGCATCGGAGCGGGCAAGAAGTCCATGGCCTTTGCGCTTACGTATCGCTCCGACGACCACACGCTCACCAGCGAAGAGGTCGAGAAGGCGCACCAGAAGATCGTCACCAAGGTGTGCAAGGGCGTAAACGGCGAGGTCCGCGGCTAGGGCTTGCGATGGGAGCGTAGGGCCTGATGGCGGTTGCTGCGGAGCCCTGCGCGACCGCGGTGTTCGGAATAAGGCACCGTTGACCCTGCATATATGACACGCGCATTACATAACGGCGTGCTGCTTTTGTGGCGGCGCGCCGTTTTGCTATCATAGCCTGCGGCGTGTTACGAATATGACATTACGTAACACTGACAAGGTTATTCAAGCGGCGCTGCAATTCCGTGCGCCGACAACCGGGAGGCGTATATGCACATTCCAGACAACTACCTGTCCCCGCAGACCGATGCCGTCATGGCGGTGGCGATGGTTCCCGTTTGGGTTCACTGCATTAAGAAGGTGCGCGCCACGCTCGATCGCGAGCATATGGCCTTTCTGGGTATTTGCGCTGCGTTCTCCTTTTTGCTCATGATGTTTAACGTTCCGCTGCCCGGCGGCACCACAGGCCACGCCGTCGGCGGCGCACTCATCGCGCTGCTGCTGGGTCCCGAGGCCGCGGCTATCGCTGTCTCGGTCGCGCTGGCTCTGCAGGCGCTGCTGTTTGGCGACGGCGGCGTTCTGTCGTTTGGCGCCAACTGCTTTAACATGGCCTTTGTGCTGCCGTTTGTCGCTGCTATCGTGTTCCGTGCGCTCAACAGCCGTCTGCACGACAAGAGCTGGGGCACCTCGGTTTCTGCCATCGTGAGCGGTTGGGTCGGCCTGTGCCTGGCGGCCCTGTGCGCGGCAATCGAGTTTGGTATTCAGCCGATGCTCTTCACCAACGCTTCGGGCGCGCCGCTGTACTGCCCCTTCCCACTGTCCGTGGCTATTCCGGCCATGTTGATCCCGCATATGCTGGTTGCCGGCGTGATCGAGGGCGTGGCGACGGCCGCCATCTACGGCTTCATTAAGAAGACGGCGCCGAGCATTATCGTCGGGCCCGAGGTCGTCGATGGCCAGCTTGCTGCCGAGGGCGCTGCTGCCAAGAAGACCTCGCTGGTCCCCACGCTCATCTTGGTTGCCGTGCTTGTCGTTGCCACGCCGCTGGGCCTGCTGGCCACGGGTGACGCCTGGGGCGAGTGGGACGCTGAGGGCGCCGCGACCGCCGTTCAGGAGGCTGGCGACGACAGCCTGCAGGCTTCGGTCGGTCTCGATACCCCGACCTTTGCCGATGCCCTGCCCACGGGCGATTATCTGCAGGCCTATTCCGAGGAGCAGGGCCTTGGCTTTGCCGGCCAGGCCGCGATGTATATTCTTTCGGGCGTAATTGGCGTGGCGGTGCTCACCATCGCATTCCGCCTGGTCTCGCTGACGGTCAAGGAAAGCGGTGTTCATGGCAATAGCCGAGCTGCCTAGCTGGCTTGCGGCTGAGGAGCGATACGAGCCCGTGGGGGCTCGGCATCGTGTGATGCAACAAAACGTCCTGCACTTGGCGAGCCTGCTTGAGCGGGTTCGCCTTGGTGGAGGCGCGCACGAGGGCGGGTCGATGATCGACCGCGCCCTTTCTTGCGTTTCGGCTCCGGTGCGCCTGGTGGGGATGTTCGTTTGCGTCCTGTGCGTGTGTCTGACGCAGAGCCCGCTGTACCTCATGTTGATGGCGGCTGTCGCGCTGGTGCTCGTTGCCGTGCGCCCCGTACGCGGGCTGCGGGCAACCTTTGTGCCGGCGCTCGGCGCCACGGGGCTTGCGGTGGTTCTGGCGCTGCCTGCCCTGCTGCTGGGTGCTTCTGCCACGGGCGCCATGCTCAAGATTGCACTCAAGACGTTCATTAACGTGTCGCTGGTGCTGGGTGTTTCGTGGACGCTCACCTGGAGCCGCATGTCGGCGGCGCTCAAGATGCTGCATCTACCCGACGAAGTTATCTTTACGTTTGATATGGCGCTCAAGCATATCGAGGTGCTGGGACGCACGGCGCACGATCTGTGCGAATCGGTCATGCTGCGCAGCGTCGGTTCCGCGCCTGCGGGTTTTTCGCGCACCGACTCGCTGGCGGGTATCATGGGCATGACGTTTATCAAGGCGATGGAATGCAGCCGCGCGATGGATGAGGCTATGCTTTGCCGCGGCTTTGCCGGCGTGTATCCGGCGCCTGCACGCGCCGGGTTTGGCTGGCGCGATGCGGTCTATGCGGCCGGCGTGGTTCTGCTCGCCGTGTTGTGCGCGGTGCTGTAGGCGCTGCTGGTTCCGGCTGGGGATGCAAATAGGGAAGGGCGACGTTTTGACGATCGATATGAATAGTGCGGCGGGTACGAACGGTGCGGGCGGCGCCGAGGCCACGCCGCTCATCGAGCTGCGCGACGTGGTGTTCTCCTATGCGGGGCATACGGTGGTCGACGGCGTTTCGCTGCAGGTCGATCGTGGTGAACTCGTTGCCCTGCTCGGTCCCAACGGCTGCGGTAAGACGACGATCATGCGCCTTATTAACGGCCTTGAACTTGCCGACGCAGGAGCATACCTGTTTGACGGGGACGTAATCGATGCGGCATATCTCAAGGATTCCGCGGCCGCTCAGCGTTTTCATCAGCGCGTGGGCTTTGTGTTCCAGAATGCCGACGCGCAGCTCTTTTGCGCTACGGTGGGCGAGGAAGTTGCTTTTGGTCCCGCGCAGATGGGGTTGCCGGCAGACGAGCTCGAGCGCCGCGTCCGCGATGCCATGGAGCTGTTCCAGGTTGCCGACCTTGCCGACGCCTCTCCCTATCAGCTCTCGGGCGGGCAAAAGAAGCGCGTGGCGCTGGCTGCGGTTGTGTCTATGAACCCCGATATCCTGGTGCTCGACGAGCCTACCAATGGGCTCGACGAGGATTCATGCGACATCGTGGTCAACTTTTTGCTGGCCTACGTTGCGGCGGGTAAGACGGTCTTGATGAGCACGCATCACCAGGATTTGGTGCGACGCCTGGGTGCCCGCGCTATCTATATCGATCGATATCACCATGTGGTCGAGGCGCCTTCGCCGTCGTATGGAACCGAAAGCGGTGCTACGGACTAGTTGCTGCGTAGAGCGTGCGTAGCCGCCCGCGCGGCTTTGCCGTGATGGTATAGTTATCCAGGTTTTTATGGGGGTGGCTATGCCAAGCTGGAACATTCATATTGCTCAGACGGAGCGTTTGCTGGAGCGCACCGGTGCGCTTGCCAGTAGCGTGCGCGACCGCAATGCCTTTTTGTTTGGCTGCGTGGTCCCGGATATCATCGTGGGCTATATGGTCCCTGGCATCGCCGATCCCATTCCGTACCGCATTACGCACTTTGCCAAGCCTGAGCCCATCCCTAAGCCTCGTGAGCATGAGTTCTGGGATACCTATGTGGCACCGTTGCTTAAAAGTTCGCCCACCGGTGCGCCGGCCGCGGCGACCTCGATTATCGAGGAACACGAGCGACTGAACCGTGTACACTATCCCCAGCGCTACAAGGATGCCGAGCCGGTTGCCGGTCCCGGCGCCTGTGAGTTCTCGCTTGCGTCCGAAGATGTGGCGCAGTCGCTGCTCGATTTAACGCTGGGCGTCTGGTCGCATCTGGTGGCCGACACGGTATGGAACACGCGTGTGAACCAGTATCTGGAAGCACACGGCGGCAAGCCGTGCGAGGAGTTCCGCATTAAAAAGCAAGGCGACTTTGACTGGTTTGGTAAGACGCTGGGCATTGTTTCCATCCCGCGTGCGACCGATCGCCTGTATACCGCTGCGACGCGTTTTGGGCAGTATCCCATTCATAAGGAGTATGTGCTCAAGACCATCGGCGTCATGCACGAGATTGTACGCGAAAACCCCGGCGAGCCCGATCATCCGCCGTATCGCCTGCTAACCGAGGAGTTCTTCGACGCAACGTTTACCGAGGTCATCGAGCTGACCGAGGCGGGATTTGCGGCCCGCGTTGCTGCTTCTGACGTTCCCGCAGTCCCCCTGATCGCTAGCTGCTAGCCGGCCGGCTTGACGGCGAACAGCTCATCCCAATCGACCAATAGCTCCCGTCGCAGGGCATCTTCGGTGGTGCGCTCGGCATCGGAAAGGCTCGCGACTGAACGCAAATCGATGAAGCGGCGTATGAAGAAGGTCTTAAAAAAGGGCCCAGAAGGCAATGCCTTCCGGGCCCTTTGCAATGCAAATATGCTTGCAAGTACGACTTAGCGCACCTGAGCGACGTAAGCGACGTTGGTCGAGGAGACCTTGTCCTCGAGCTGGACGCTCATGCGGGGATCGCCGGCGGTAGCGACGGTCAAATCGCCAGTCTTGACGTAGCCGAGCTCCTTAGCGGTCTCGATCGCCTTGACGATCGTGCCGTTGACGGTGCCCTGGGTAATCTCGGCCTGGTGCGGGATAACGCCCCAGTACATGATCATCTGCTGGACGGCCCACTCGTGGCGGGAGAACGCACAGATCGGCATGTTGGGACGGAAGTGCGAGATCAGGCGAGCGGTACGACCGGTGGTCGTCGGCACGGTGATGCACTTGGCGCCAACGGTGGTAGCCATGTTCACAGCGGACATACCCACAACGTTGTTGACAACGCGGGTGCCGTGAGCATCGGCCGGAACCTCGAGCGGAGCGTGGGCCGGGAGGTACTTCTCGGTCTCGAGAGCAATGCTGGCCTGCATCTTAACGGCCTCGACCGGGTACTTACCGGCAGCGGACTCGCCAGAGAGCATAACGGCGTCGGTGCCGTCGTAGATGGCGTTCGCAACGTCGGCAACCTCGGCGCGCGTCGGGCGCGGGTTCTGCTGCATGGAGTCGAGCATCTGCGTAGCGGTGATAACGGGCTTGTAGGCCGCGTTGCACTTGGCGATGATCTCCTTCTGGATGTGCGGAACGAGCTCGGGCTTGATCTCGATGCCCAGGTCGCCACGGGCGACCATGATGCCGTCGGAAGCCTCGAGGATCTCGTCGAAGTTCTCGACGCCCAGGGCGCACTCGATCTTCGGGAAGATCGTCACGTGCTCGCCGCCGTTCTCGCGGCAAAGCTCGCGGATGCCGCGGACGGACTCGCCGTCACGGATGAAGGAAGCGGCGATGTAGTCGATGTTCTCGGTCAGGCCAAAGAGGATGTCCTGACGATCGCGCTCGGTGATGGCGGGCAGCGAGATGTTGACGTTGGGCATGTTGACGCCCTTGCGCTCGCCGATCAGGCCGTCGTTCTTAACGACGCAGGTCATGTCCTGGCCGCTGACGGACTCGACCTCGAGGGCAACCAGGCCGTCATCGATCAGGATGAGGGAGCCCTTCTCGACCTCGGAAGGCAGAGCCAGGTAGTCGAGGGAGATGTGCTCAGCGGTGCCGTGGAAATCCTCGGACGTGGGCTGAGCGGTGACGACGATCTTGTCGCCGGTCTTGACGGCAACCTTCTTGCCATCGACCAGAAGGCCGGTGCGGACCTCGGGGCCCTTGGTGTCGAGCAGGATGCCGACGGGCAGACCGAGCTCCTTGGAAATACGACGGACGCGCTCGATGCGACCGTGGTGCTCGTCGTAGGATCCGTGCGAGAAGTTAAAACGGGCGACGTTCATGCCCGCCTTGATCATCTCGCGGATGGTCTCGTCGCTATCGCAGGCGGGACCCATGGTGCATACAATCTTGGTGCGCTTGTACATTCAGACCTCCATCTGACATCGTCTTGCGCTGATAGATAAACCATAAGAAATAAAACCGAAATGATTATAACGAAATGCCGACCGAATACCCCAAAAAATCGACCGTATGCCGAAATGGAAGTTCATTTTTTGCGAGAAAAACGGTATATGAAAAATCTTTACCAACCGCTCTAACCGCTGCTATCTGGGCGATATGTCAGTTTGACGATGTGCCGAAGAAAAAACGTTTTACCAATGTTGAGCATCACACGGTCTGCACCGTTGCGTGCGGACCATATTTCCAAACCGATTGTTTTGGCTAGACGCGTCGCTTTGGGGTACCATAGCTCCACTATCAACTGCCGCTCAGCACGGCAGCCTTGATGAGCCCTTGCCCTTCTCCTGGGAATTATGATCGGGCATCAATCTGCTGAGTGGCCCGAATCCCAGGAGGGGACTCTATATGCAAAAGGAATACCTGTCCGCCGCGGCGGAGGTGCTCAGCGACCAAGGTGTCGATGAGAACCTCGGCCTGAGCAACGGCGAGGCGTCGTCGCGCCTCGCCAAGACAGGCCCTAACAAGCTTGAGGAAGCCGAGAAGACGCCGCTGTGGAAGCGTTTCTTTGAACAGATGGCCGACCCCATGGTCATCATGCTGATCGTTGCCGCCGTCATCAGCGCGCTCACGGGTATGGTCAAGGGCGAGGCGGACTTTGCCGATGTCGCCATCATCATGTTCGTCGTTATCGTCAACTCGGTGCTGGGCGTGGTCCAGGAAGCCAAGAGCGAGGAGGCCCTCGAGGCCCTGCAGGAGATGAGCGCGGCGCAGTCCAAGGTGCTGCGCGACGGCAAGCTCGTACATCTGCCGAGCGCCGAGCTCGTGCCTGGCGACGTGATCATGCTCGAGGCGGGCGACTCCGTCCCGGCCGATTGCCGCGTGCTCGAGAGCGCCACGATGAAGATCGAAGAGGCCGCGCTCACCGGCGAGTCCGTGCCGGTCGAGAAGCACGCCAACGTGATCGAGCTCGCCGCGGGCACCGACGACGTGCCACTCGGCGACCGTAAGAACATGTGCTACATGGGCTCCACCGTGGTGTACGGTCGCGGTCGCGCCGTCGTGGTCGGCACCGGTATGAACACCGAGATGGGCAAGATTGCCGGTGCTCTTGCCGAGGCCAAGGAAGAGCTCACGCCGTTGCAAGTGAAGCTCGCCGAGCTCAGCCGCATCCTTACCATTATGGTTATCGTCATCTGCGTCGTCATCTTTGGCGTTGATATCATCCGCCACGGCGTGGGCAACGTTCTTACCGACCCGACCGCCCTGCTCGATACCTTTATGGTCGCCGTCTCGCTCGCCGTCGCTGCCATCCCCGAGGGCCTGGTCGCCGTCGTGACCATCGTGCTATCGCTTGGCGTGACCAAGATGGCTAAGCGCCAGGCAATCATCCGCAAGCTCTCTGCCGTCGAGACTCTCGGCTGCACGCAGACCATCTGCTCCGACAAGACCGGTACCCTTACCCAAAACAAGATGACCGTCGTCAAGCACGAGCTCGCTGCGCCCAAGGAGAAGTTCCTGGCCGGCATGGCGCTGTGCTCCGATGCTCAGTGGGACGAGGAGCTGGGCGAGGCCGTGGGCGAGCCGACTGAGTGCGCGCTCGTCAACGACGCCGGCAAGGCGGGCCTCACTGGCCTGACTGCCGAGCATCCGCGCGTGGGCGAGGCCCCGTTTGACTCGGGCCGCAAGATGATGTCCGTGGTCGTCGAGACCCTGGATGGCGAGTACGAGCAGTACACCAAGGGTGCGCCCGACGTGGTGATCGGCCTGTGCACCCATATCTACGAGGGCGATAAGGTCGTCCCCCTGACCGAGGAGCGCCGCGCCGAGCTCGTGGCGGCCAACAAGGCCATGGCCGACGAGGCCCTGCGCGTACTGGCGCTGGCAAGCCGCACCTACACCGAGGTTCCCGACGACTGCAGCCCCGCTGCGCTCGAGCATGACCTGGTCTTCTGTGGCCTGTCCGGCATGATCGACCCGGTCCGTCCCGAGGTGGCCGACGCTATCCACGAGGCGCACGACGCCGGTATCCGCACCGTCATGATCACGGGCGACCACATCGACACCGCCGTGGCCATCGCCAAGCAGCTGGGCATCGTCGCCGATCGCAGCCAGGCCATCACCGGTGCCGACCTCGATCGCATGAGCGACGAGGAACTCGACGCGCACATCGAGGACTACGGCGTGTACGCCCGCGTCCAGCCCGAGCACAAGACACGCATCGTCGAGGCTTGGAAGTCGCGCGACCAGATCGTGGCCATGACGGGCGATGGCGTCAACGACGCCCCGTCCATCAAGCGCGCCGACATTGGCGTTGGTATGGGCATCACCGGTACCGACGTCACCAAGAACGTCGCCGACATGGTACTTGCCGATGACAACTTCGCTACCATCATCGGCGCCTGCGAAGAGGGTCGTCGCATCTACGACAACATCCGCAAGGTCATCCAGTTCCTGCTTTCGGCCAACCTTGCCGAGGTGTTCTCGGTGTTTATCGCCACGCTCATCGGCTTTACCATCTTCCAGCCGGTGCAGCTGCTGTGGGTGAACCTGGTCACCGACTGCTTCCCCGCGCTTGCGCTGGGCATGGAGGATGCCGAGGGCGACATCATGAAGCGCAAGCCGCGCAACGCCAAGGACGGTGTCTTTGCCGGACATATGGGTCTGGACTGCGTGGTCCAGGGCCTAATCATCACCGCGCTGGTGCTGGCGAGCTTCTTTGTGGGCGTGTACTTTGACATGGGCTACATCCACATCGCCGATATGATCGCCGGCAATGCCGACGAGGAAGGCGTGATGATGGCGTTCATCACGCTCAACATGGTCGAGATTTTCCACTGCTTCAATATGCGCAGCCGTCGTGCGTCGCTGTTCACCATGAAGAAGCAGAACAAGTGGCTGTGGGCTTCCGCCGCGCTGGCACTGGTGCTGACGGTGATCGTGACCGTGCAGCCGACGCTTGCCGAGATGTTCTTTGGCCCCGTGACGCTTGAGCTCAAGGGCGTTGTCGCTGCCCTGGGCCTGGCCTTCCTGATCATCCCGCTGATGGAGATCTACAAGGCGATCATGCGCGCGGTCGAGAAGGAGTAAGTTAACCTGTCCGGGCCCGCCCCTGCGTGTTTTCTTCTTCGCTGGTCCTCGCGCTTCGCGCTGCGGGATCGCTCAGAAGAAAACACTCCCAGGGTGGGCCCTACGGTATCCTTACTGGCTTTTCTCCCGCGCGGATGAAAAAGGGCTGAGGGAAAGAAGGTGAGCGGCCGAGCAATTGCTCGGCCGCTCGTTTTGAATAAAGGATGTGCCCTTTGGAAACCCCTCTCGGCGGGCGGGCCCTGCGGTGACGTTGCTGACTTTTCTCCCGTGTGGATGATAAAGGCTGAGGGAAAGTGTGTGAGTCGGTCGAGCATTTGCTCGACCGACTCTTTTTTGTGGGAAAATACCTGCTCAGTTGTGATTTTTGGTGCTGGGAGGCGTTTGTGGCTAAGGCTAAGGCTAAGGCGAAGAAAAAGACGACGGGGGCGCGGGCTAAGCGTGATCGTCGTCGGAAGCTCGCGACCGAGGCTCCCGCATCTGCTGAGGAGTTGCTGGCGAGTGTACCGGGGCTTGACGCGCTGCAGGACGTTCCGGCGTTTGATGACCTGCCGATCGATGAAGCTCAGCAGACTGCCTTTGATGATTTCTGCGCACATGCCGAGGAGCCCGAGCAGATGCAGCTTGGCGCCGTGGTGCGCTTGGATCGCGGGTTTCCACTGGTGGCGACCGCTGACGATACCTTTCGCGCCGAGCATGCCGTGGGGTTTGCCAAGTCGCGCGGCGAGGACGAGGTCCTTCTGCCTGCCGTGGGCGACCGTGTGGCGGTGCGCCGCGCTCCCGGGCACGATATGGGTGTGATTGAGTGCGTGCTGCCGCGCCGTACGAGCTTTGAGCGTTGGCGCGGCCGAGCCCGCGGAGAGCGCCAGGTGCTCTGCTCCAACGTGGATAGCGTGCTAATCGTGCAGGCGCTCGGTGCCGGCGAGGTTCTGCTCGACCGCGTGGCGCGTTCGCTGGTATTGGCGCTCGACTGCGATGCCGAGCCGGTGGTGGTACTCACCAAAGCTGACCGCTGCGATGCCGAGGAGCTCGAGCGCGATCTGGACCGCGTGCGCCGCCTGGTGGGTCCGGACGTGCGCGTGATCGTGACGTCCTCTGCCGAGGGCCGCGGCCTGGACGAGGTCCGTGCCTGCGTGCCTGCCGGGAGCTGCGCCATGATTCTGGGCGAGTCGGGTGCCGGCAAGTCGACGCTGCTCAATGCGCTGCTGGGCCACGATACGTTGGCGACCGGCGGTGTGCGCGAACGCGACGACCAGGGCCGTCACACTACCGTCGCGCGCGTGATGGTGACGCTGCCGGGCGACGCCGGCGTGATCGCCGATGCCCCGGGCCTGCGCAGCCTACCGCTCGTGGGTCACGAGCGGGGACTGGCCCGCGCCTTCCCCGAGATTGTCGAGGCATCGCGCGCGTGCCGGTTTGGCGATTGCACGCATACCCATGAGCCGGGTTGCGCCGTTCGCGAGGCCGAGGACGCCGGGCAGATCGATAGCCTGCGTCTGGAAACGTTCCAAAACCTGGCGTTATCCATGCGCGTGAGTGCTCAAATGCTCGATCCCGATGTCCATCTGTAATTGATTTTTCCTATGACAGCCGTTTCCCAACTGTTCGGGAGACGGCTTTTTGCTGCGGAAAAGCCTCGAAACATGCAGTTTGCTGACGTGCTGACCAAAACCTTGCCACGAGCTTGACGGGCTGGTCAGCTTTTGGTCAGCGATTGGTTTGACATCGAAAACCAAGATTGCGATTGCGCCGCTTTGCACTCTGACCGCCCAGACAATGGTGGTACGGGCATTCGCCCGGCACTGCCATGAGAGGAGCGGCCGTGAACAAGAGCAAGCGCATCGCCATCAGTCTGGTCGCGGGCGTGCTCGCTGCTCTGCTCTGCATGGTTTACGGCTCATCGATCCGCTCACAAGCCGAACAGGTCCAGGCTGAGACCTTGGCCAAGTACGGTGGCGATCGCGTCGAGGTATGCGTCGCGGCGCGCGATATCGATGTGGGCGAGACCCTCGATGAGACCAATGTCATAACCCAGGAGTGGCTGACGAGTCTGCTGCCGCGTGACGCGGCGACCGAGCTGCGCCAGGTGCGCGGCGACGTGACGACTTCGCGTATTCCCAAAAACGCCGTGATCTGCAATGTCTACACCAAGGTCGAGAGCCGCAAGCTCGAGGTGCCTAAGGGCAAGGTCGCCGTTTCGGTGGCGGTCGATGCCGAGCACTCGGTCGGCGGTGCTACGGGCGTGGGCAGCTACGTGGATGTGTATGTGCAAAAAGACGGCGTGACCGATCGGCTGTGCGGCGCGTACGTGATCGATACCAGTGAGGATTCCGGTGCCACGCGCGAGGGCAAGATCGAATGGGTGACGCTGGCGGCTGACCCCGAAGACGTCAAGGAACTGCTGGGAGCCTCGGGCAAGGGAACGGTCAGCTTGACGATTCCCGCCACGGCGCGCGGCAAAAAGAGCGGAGGCGACGAGTGATGAAGGCGATCTGGCTTGCGTGCTGCGCGTGCGGCGATTACGGGCTGTTGCAGCGGGAAGTCGAGGGCCGTGATGCGGGTGCACAGGTGCTTCGCGTGGGTGACCTGGACGGGCTGGTTTCCATGGCGCGGGCGTTTCCGTCGCGCCGCGGGGCTGCCATCATCGCGGCGTCTCTGTTTGATACCGAAGATGTGCGCAAGACTGTTGCGCGCCTGACGGCCGAAGGCCGCGTGAGTCGCGTGGTCGTGTTGATAGAAGCGCTCGATCCGTCGGATATCGAGGGGCTGTTTCGCGCGGGGGCGACCGAGGTCATCGCTGCACACAGTATATGCGGCAACGGGCGCGCGGGCGAGGGAGCGGTTGATTCCGATCGGCGCATGACGATTGAGCCCGATGCTTTTGTTGATAGGGAACCCGGGGCGCCTCGCGCTACAAGAGGCCCGCGTGTTGATGATTATGGAAAAGCGGAAGCCGAGCATGGTCGGCGCCCCCGGAACCCCCTTGTATACGATGACGCTGGAGGGCCGGCGCAGCATGCTGGCGACTCCCCGGCAGTAGATATGGGATACGTGCACGGCGTGAATCTGGCGGATGAACTCGACGAAGTTGAGGGCCTTGCCGGGTGCGGCGAGTTGTCGCTGATGCAGCATGAGCAGATTGCGCAGAACGAGCCTGGCTCGCAGACCGAACAAGCAGCCATGCCGGCTTGGACGCAGCACGTGGTTGCGGCGGGGGAGACGGGGACGCTGTCACCGACGCCCGCCCCGCCGCCTCCGATGCCGCCGGCAGACGCTACCGCTCCGCCGCATCGAGCTCCAGTCATCTGCGCTATTTCGGGTTCGGGCGGTTGCGGCAAGTCGACGATCGTTGCCACCATGGCACACACATCGTCGCTGTTGGGCTTGCGTGCCGCCGTGCTCGACCTGGACCTGATGTTTGGAAACCTTTACGACTTGTTAGGCGTCGATGCTCCGCGCGATATGGCGGCACTTATCGAGCCGTCGGCGGCGGGCATGCTCACCGAGCCGGATATCGTAGCCGCTTCGATGCGCGTGGCGCCGGGCGTTACGCTCTGGGGTCCCGTCGCGGCGCCCGAGCAAGCCGAGCTCATGGCACGTCCGGTGGAGCTACTGCTTGATGTTCTGCGTCGCGAATCCGACGTGGTCTTTATCGATACCTCGGTCTTTTGGGGCGACGCCGTGGCGGCTGCGGTGGCGGCGAGCGACCGTTGCCTGGTCGTTGGCGATGCGGCGGTGTCGTCCGCGGCATCGGCATCGCGCGTCATTGAACTGGCAGGTCGAGTAGGTGTGCCGCGCACGCGCATGAGCGCCGTGTTCAACCGGTTCGGTGCGCGCGGGGCAGACGAGGACGTCGCCATGCGCTTTGAGATTGCCTGTGCGTTAAGCTCCAAGATTCGTATCGCCGATGGCGGGCAGGATCTCGCCGCGCTCATGGCGTTTGGGCGCGCTGACGAGGCAGTGGGGCAGACCAGCGCTTTTGCGACTAGCGTGCGCGAGGCCACGCGCGAGATGCTCGTGGAACTGGGGTGCGCCGTCGGCCCTTGGAGCGATATGATCGCCGACCGTGCAACGCGCACCGAACGCCCGCGTATCCGCCTTCCCTGGTCGCGCGAGGGTGATCAGCGATGAGCCTGCAAACGAGGATTAAGGCTGCCGGCGCTGCGGCGGCGGCAGCGCCTGTAGATGTGGGGCGTCGCCGCGCCGTGAAACGACGCACCAAGCGCGCCGTGATGGACCGCATGGGTTACGACGAAGTGGCGCGTATCAGCGCCTATATCGACCCGGCACTTGCCCGCTCGGAATTGCGTCCTGCGGTGGAGGCGGCGCTCAATGTTGAGGAGCCGACCGATCTCGCGACGCCCGAGCGCGAGACCATCATCGACGAGATTTTGGATGACGTGGTGGGCTTGGGGCCGTTGCAGCCGCTCATCGAGGACGACACCGTTACCGAGATCATGATCAACGGCTGCCGCTCGGCTTTCTTTGAACGCGGCGGCGTCTTGTACCCCATCGAGCATGCGTTTGAGGATGATGAGCAGATCCGTGTGCTTATCGACCGCATTATCTCGCCACTTGGCCGCCGTATCGACGAGCGCAGCCCCATCGTCAACGCCCGCCTCAAAACGGGCTATCGCGTCAACGCGGCGATTCCGCCTGTGGCGATTGACGGACCGATTCTCACCATCCGAAAGTTCTCGGACCGTATCTGCTCGCTGGACGAGCTTGTGGGGCTGGGGTCGCTGCCGCTTTGGTATGCGCAGCTGCTGTCGTGCGCGGTGTCGCTGCGACAGGACCTGGCGGTTGCGGGAGGCACGGGATCTGGTAAGACCACCCTGCTCAACGCGTTGTCATGTGAGATTTCCACCGGCGAGCGCATCGTGACGATCGAGGACTCTGCCGAGCTCAAGTTTGCGCATCATCCGCACGTGGTGCGCCTAGAGGCGCGCGAGGCTTCAATTGAGGGTGAAGGCGCGGTGACGATCCGCGACCTGGTAACTAATGCCCTGCGCATGCGCCCCGACCGCATCGTGGTGGGCGAGGTGCGCGGTGCCGAGTGCTGCGACATGTTGCAGGCCATGAACACGGGCCACGACGGGTCGCTCACCACACTTCATGCGGGTTCAGAACAGGAGACCGTGGTGCGTCTGACGTTGCTTGCACGTTATGGCATCGACCTGCCGAGTGAGCTCATCGAGGAGCAGATTGCCATGGCGCTCGACGGTATCGTGATGTCCGAGCGCCACGCCGATGGCAGGCGCTTCGTCTCCTCGTATTCGGGGGTGCGACGCGCCGCATCGGGCGGCGTAGAGCTCGAGCGCTATGTGACGTTCGATGCCGCCGAGCGCACCTGGACGCTTGACCGCGAGCCGCCGTTTATCGCAGAAGGCCTGCGGTCGGGGACGCTCACACAAGAGGAGGTGGACGAATGGAGATCACTGTGCCCCTCGTCGTAGGGGGCTTGGCAGGGCTTTCTGTCGCGACGGCGTGCGGGGCGGAACCTCGTGTGCCGCAGGTACCGCCGGCGGAGCTGGCACGTCAGGCGCTCGAGACGGTGGCAGAGAAGCTGCCGCGTGAGCTGGTGGAAAACGATCTGCTGAAAAAGATCGCCCGTTCGTGGGCATCGCTGGCTCCGGCGCATCGCCTTGGCCTCGTGATCGAAGATGCTTCGGGACGTTTGGCGTTTCTGCTGCTATCGAGCGGTGTCTGCTGCGTTTTACTAACGATGGTGTCGTTATCGCCCCTCGGATTTGCCTTGGGACTTGTTGCTCCGTTTGCCGTTGGTGCCGCTCGGGATGGCTTTGAGAGCCGGCGCGAGCAACACGATGCAGAAGAGGCAATGCCCGAGGCGTTTACCGCACTTTCCATGTCGCTTGCCTCGGGACATTCGCTGGCCCAGGGCATGCGCTTTGTGGGCGCTCATGCGCAAGAGCCAGTGCATAACGAGTTTTTGCGGGTGGCGGCGGCGATCGATTGCGGCATCTCGGCGACCGACGCGCTCGATGACTTGCTCGTGCGTATCGACGCCCCCGGTCTTTCGCTTGTGACCTTGGCGCTTAAGGTGTCTCAGCGCACCGGCGCTCCGCTTGCCGACTTACTGTCCGAGGCATCGAGCATGGTGGGGGAGCGCATTGAGCTCAAGCGCCGCCTGGATGTTAAGACGTCGCAGGCTCGCATGTCTGCGCATATGGTCGCGGCGATGCCGGCGGGCATGTGCGCGGTGTTGGCGCTGCTTTCGGCAGATTTTCGTCGCGGTCTTGCGACGCCTGCCGGCGCGGGCGCTGTGGTGCTGGGTCTTGCCCTCAACGCCGTTGCCCTGGTGGTTATCCGGCGCATTATGAGGGTGGAGCTATGAGCGCCCTGGTTGCAGTTGCGGCTTGCCTGTGCGCCCTGAGTGTATTTGTCGCGACGGGTTTGGATCGGGTGGATGCGCGCAAGATCGCAGGGGCCTGCAAGCGCGAGGCGGTGCTGGTCGCTGCTGCGGGTCGCTCGGTGGTCGATGCTCTGACCGCGCGAGTGAAGGGCG
Organism: uncultured bacterium; assembly: GCA_905215135.1. Classification (GTDB taxonomy): domain Bacteria; phylum Actinomycetota; class Coriobacteriia; order Coriobacteriales; family Coriobacteriaceae; genus Collinsella. The sequence continues at coordinate 140,494 of CAJMOX010000001.1, read as the reverse complement.
CGGTTGGAGCGGGCGGCCCGGCGCGAGTGTCGCTCGGCGAAGTGTCCGAGATGATCGATGTTGTGCGCTTGGGTCTTTCGGCCGGTCTTTCGTTTGATGCGGCGCTTGAGATTTTCTGCGCCAACCGCCGGTCAGTGCTGGCTCTTCGCCTTGAGCGCGCCTGCATGGCGTGGCAGGTGGGCGTGGGCACGCGTGAGGACGAGTTGTTGGCCGCCGCGCGCGACCTGGACGTGCGAGCGCTCGAGACCTTTGCCATCACGGTGGGGCAGGCGCTCGCCCTGGGTGCCCCACTTGCCGAGACGCTGGCCGCTCAAAGTCGCGAGATCCGTGCGGCTCATCGCGCCGCGGTCGAGCGCGAGATCGAACGTGCGCCCGTCAAGCTGCTGATTCCCACCGGCACGCTCATCTTGCCGGCGTTGCTTCTGTCCATATTGGGCCCGCTGCTGGGAGCAGGCGGGATGATGTAGGGAGGAATACATGAACACGATGACTGACGCTGCTGGCAAGGTCCAGGGCTGGGCGTTTTGCCGGGCGGCACATGTTCGTCAGCGCGCCAAGGAACTATTGCAGGAGGAGAGTGCACAGGGTACCACTGAGTATGCCATCTTGGTCGGCGTGCTCGTGGTGATCGCGATTATCGCCATCGTCGCATTTAAGGGCAAGGTCCAAGATCTATGGAACGCTATCAGCGAGGGCATCAACAGCCTGTAGAGGGCGAGCGCCCCATCGGGGTGCTGCTGGTGTTTGCTTGCCTGACCGTGGCGATAGCGGCGGTGCTTTGGGGGCTTAACGCCGCGCGGCAGCAGCGTCCTGGGACCGCCTCCGATTTGGGCTCAGATTCGGCGGTGGCGTCTCAAAAAGATGAGATGCGAGATGCGGACGATTCGGATGTCGCTGTCACGGCGCAAACCTTTCTGCGGACGCTCGACAAGCGGTCTGGCACTGCGACGGATTCGCCTGAGGGCAACGCGATTGCGGTCCGGCTTGCATGGTCCGAGGACCGACCGATGACCGAAGCGGCGGCGGATATGCTGCGTGCCTATCGCGAGGTACCCACGGCGCAACTTGCTCTGAGCGGCTATCTCGACATCAAGGGAAACGTGTGGGGCGCCATCGTGCGCGACGAACGCGGCTGGGTCGATATGGTGACAATTGCCGCGGATGCTGGCGATGCTTCGTGTCGTCTGCGCGCCGTGCGCCTGAGCCCGCAGGCAACGGACTCAAAGGAGGGATCGTGAAATGCATGATGTCCTGCGTGAGGAATCTGCCCAGGCGACGGTCGAATACGCCATCGTCACGGTGGCGCTGTTATCGATCGTGCTGGCGATCGCGGGACTTTGGCGTGCCGGCACCGATGGGCGCTTGGCGGCGCTGGTTGAGCGGGCGGCATCCCATGGCGTTGCCTCGACGTCGGTTATCGACGCCGCTGCGGCCGCTAAGGACATCGCGTTGTATTGATGCCGCGCGCGAGGACCGGGCGCAGTCTACGGTCGAGGCCGCTTTTTTGCTGCCGACGTTTCTGACACTCATCCTTCTCGCGCTGCAACCGGTGTGCCTGCTCTATACGCGCGCGGTCATGGAGTCTGCCGCCGCCGAGACCGCGCGGCTCATGACCACGACGACGGCGGAGGACGACGATCTTAAGGAGTTCACCCGCCGCCGACTTGCCGCAGTGCCCAACGTTTCGATCTTTCATGCCGGCGGGCCGTTGTCGTGGGATATCGAGCTTGGCCGGGCCGGTGCGGGTGGCGTCTCGTCCGTGTCCGTTTCCGGCGAGGTCAAGCCGTTGCCTGTGATCGGTGCGTTTGCGCAGGCTATGGGTGGTACCGCCGAGGGCGGCTACGTTGAGCTCAAGGTCGATGTCTCGTATCAATCGCGTCCCGAATGGCTGGAGGGAGATTATGATTCGTGGATTGCTGCATGGGATTAGGCGCTGCCTGTTGCGGGTGACGCAAGGGTTTGCGGCCCGCCGTCGACCAGGCGCTCTCCGCAAACGAGGCGGCTTTATGGGTCGAGCCGGTGTCGATCTGTTTATCGAAGACGGCGCCTATACCACGCTTTCTTCTGCCGTGGTCATCCTAGTGGTGCTCACATTGTTGTTTTCGTCGACCGCGGCGATATGGAGCATGTCGCGTGCCGGGGATACTCAGGTGGCGGCTGATAGTGGCGCGCTGGCGGGTGCCAACGTAGTGTCGTCCTATCACACGGCTGCCACGGTGGTTGATGCGAGCATCTTGAGTCTGGGGCTGGCGGGGTTTGCCACGATCGGGACGGGCCTGGTCGCCATCCTCATCCCGGGTGCCGAGCCGGTTGCCGGCAATATGGTCGACACCGGGATTGAGATCATTAAAACGCGCAACAAGTTTGCCAAAAGCGCATCGGAAGGCTTACAGAAAATCGAGACGGCTCTGCCGTATCTGATCGCCGCGCGTGCCACGCAGGCGGTGTCGGCGCAGGATACCGATAGTGTGACCTATACCGGTACGGCGCTTGCCGTGCCCAGGACATCCGAGTCTGACTTCGCTGCGCTCGAGGGGTCCGAGATCTCGACCGATGCCATTAAAGACACATCAGATGATTTAGAGTGTGCGGCCGAGGAGCTGCGGAAGGCTTCTGAGGACACGGCGAAGGCTAAAGAGCGTGCTTGGCTGGCGGATTGTGGTGGGTCTGACAAGGGCTCGGTCGGCAGCTGTTCTTGCATGTGGGAGCGTGCGAAAAGCCTAACGGATCTCTCCGGTGTTCAAAATCCGCATTACTCATCGAGCGTTACGTGGGAGCCCCAAGTTGCCCTTGATCGCGCGAAGGACTACTACCATTGGCGTCTGACAAATGAGAAGCCCCACGGCTCGAGTGTCGAGATGAAGGCAGAGTCTGCGGCGCGTAAGGCGTTTTATACCTATGCGAGCGCGGAGGTCGATCGGGCGCATATAACCGAGAACGGAGACAGGGTTTCCTCCTATATTCCGCTGCTGCCGCGCAACTCTGATGAGGTTCGGGCGACGGAACTCTATACCGATGCGGTGTGGCCGACTAGCGTGAACGATGACAAGGCGTATCTGCATTACGGGACGACCTGCCCTAACTATAAGAAAGGGACGCCGAGCGGATTTGCTTCGGTTGCCGATTACGATGGACAGGATAAATGCAGCAAATGCCATTTTGGCGTTTTGTCGCTTGGTGCTGTTGCGGCGCCTTCAACCTCTATCGAAAACGGCTTCGAATATCACTTCGACGAGTTCAAAAAGGCCTTGGAGGAATACGTCAAATGTCGGAACAAAGAGCTTGAGCTCATGCGTCAGACCGAGGATGAGGCCGACCGTGCGAGCAATGCGTTTGACCAGGCCATTAAAGCGCTTTCGGGCGAGCGTCCGCGTATCGCTCCGCCCGGTCGCAACGGCGCGGTTGCCTTTGCGGTTTCGGGTGCCATCTCGAGCCCCGATGAGCTCAACTCTTCGTTTAACACGGCAGTCAGGCTTGGCGATCGCGGTGCCATCTCTGCCGCGGTGCTGGCGCCCGATGAGGCGACGGCGCAAAACAACGTGCTTTCGCGATTTTTCTCGACATTGAAGGAACGCTCGGGTGGCGTTGCCGGCGTACTCGATGGCGTCATGGATGTCTGGGGACGGCTGCTTGTGGGATACGGAGACATCCAAGGTTCGGCCGACGAACTTATGGACGAGATGATTAAAGGCCTAGGAGGGGGCAGCGGCGCGTTGGGCTCCATCGCATCGTGGCTCGGCGATACCGTTTCGGCGTCCGTGGCGGCGCTGGGTTTGGAACCGTGCGACTTGCGCCTGCGAAAGCCGGTGCTGACTGATTCCGCCAACGTCATTAAGAGCCCGGGGTCTGACATTGCTGGTCTCTCTCAAGCGCAAGACAAACTGCGAAGTATTCCGTTGGGCGTGACCGATCCCAAGGCGCTTTGCGAGGCGTTGGAATATCAAGTCGAACGCACCATCAGCGGTACGGTGTTCACGCTTGCGGAGATTCCTCTGCCCGGCGGCGGCTCCATCCCGCTCACCGTCGATGTCGCCACGCTGGTTGGCGCTCTGGGCGGTGGGTCGTAATGAGTATCCGCATGCGTCTGCGCGAGGAGCGCGCCCAAGCGACGGTGGAGATAGCAGTGGTTACGCCCGTTTTGCTGGTGCTGGCACTCATCGTATACAACGTCATGATCTATGCCAGCGCTGTCGCGCGCTTCGACCGCGTGGTGCCCGACATCGTGTTGGCGCACGCCGTGGCGCCGAGCGGGGAGGGCGACGAAAGCTCTGTCGATGCCTCGGCGACGGTCCGGACTCAAATTCTGAATGCCATGGAAGGCTATGACTTGCAGATCGAAGTGTCGAGCGAGCAAGGCGCGGAGGCATCGGATGGTGGCCTGCTCTCCCTATCCGGTACGTTTAGGACCTACACCTGCACCATGCACTATGAGCCGTGGCCGACTTCTCTCAGCATCGCTGGCGTTCCGCTGGGGGCGCCGACAACGTTGTCGCACGAGCGCGCGGTGACGGTCGATCCATGGCGTCCGGGGGTGGTCATGTGACCGCGGTCTCGTCCTACATCGCCTACGCGCGGGCACTCAATAGGCTGGGCTGGACGCCGGCCGAGTTTGCGGTGGCGGAGTCGTTTGCCGTGCGCCTGCGCGGCATGCTGGGACGGTGTCCGGTTGCCGCCAACGGTCTGCCGCTCGTCATGGCATTTCCACGCTGCTCTTCGGTCCATACGTGTTTTATGGCCTATCCCATCGATATCGCCTTTATCGATGCACGTGGCTATGTCCTCGTATGCTACGAAAACGTACGTCCCTGGCGTATGTGCTCCTGCCCCGGCGCCTGGGCCGTACTAGAGCGTCCTTCAATCATTGTTTCGACCCCTGCTCTCCAACGCGTGCCGGCTTAAGAATTGGCGACAGCGGACTTTCGTCATACGAAATTTGGTAAGATGGAGGAGAAGATGCATGGATGTTGAGATCCATCCCAACGCTAAAAAGCACCTGACGGAAAAGCAGGTGCTTAGCGCTTGGCTTGCGGTTACTGAGTGCATTCGTCGCGAGCCGAAGGACGAGCCGCCGAGATGGCTTGCGATTGGATGGCTCCCAGACGGACGAAGCGTGGAGCTTGTCGCGGTCGAGCTTGTCCGTGGGGGCTTATCATTCATGCCTTGTCTCCAGTCCAGAAGAAATTTTGGCAGGAGATTGAACGGGCTCGGCAAAGGGGTCGATGATGGGCAAGACGTATACGGCCGCTAATGGTCAGGTTGTAACGGATGAAATGATTGACGCGTGGTGCGAGTCGTACGAGCGCGGAGAGTTTCCGGATGGCGAACACACCGTTGGTGGGATCGTGCATGGACGGCCCCCACTCTCAGGTGAGGGGACGGCAACGCTGTCGGTCAAGATTCCTCTGGGAATGAAGGAGGCCATTCGTCGACGGGCGGCTGCCGAGGGGATGACGCCAAGTGAGTTTGCCCGTGCGGCTCTGAGCGAAAAACTTCTTGCTGCCGGCTGATGCCTCTGACGTGCCGATTTAAAGAACCGAGGCTGTGCTCAAAAACTTTTTTGAAATTCTCGGTTGACCGGAACGCGTCCTTGGTTATACTAATCAAGCCTTGAAACAAGGCACACCTCAAATGGCTGGGTAGCTCAGTTGGTAGAGCAGAGGACTGAAAATCCTCGTGTCAGGGGTTCGATTCCCTTCCCCGCCACCTTGAATTGACTAGGACCTCTGCAAAGGGGTCCTTTTCTTTTATGTAGCCCTCGCACGGAATCGAACCCCGTGAGGGCGCGGAGCTGAGTAAACGCGTAAGCGTTTGCCAGCGCAGCTCGCAAGGCGCGTAAGCGCCGCAGCGGTCCGTCCGCGCAGCGCGCGGACGCGATTCCCTTCCCCGCCACCTTGAATTGACTAGGACCTCTGCAAAGGGGTCCTTTTCTTTTATGTAGGGTTCTGCGGAAACTGCGTCCCAGAATAAGGGCTCAGAACGGGACACACTTTCCGGTGCCTGCCTCCGGCGCGCGTACACACCTCGTCGCACCATTCCGAGTCCGTCTGCTCCCAGACATTCCTCCCACTTTCGCGTCACTTTGCAGACCGTTCGGTCGCCTGTCCGCACACGCGGGTATACTCAAAACGATACTTATCCTACGCAATACGATGCGGGTTCGACCTGCATGATCCGAAGGGGGCAGTGATGGAGAGGATACTCGGCGTTAATCTCTCTGGCTGGTTTATTCCCGAGCCTTGGGTGACCCCGTCGCTGTACGCGGCGACCGGTGCATCCAACGCGGCTGAGCTACAGGAGGCCATGGGTACCGCCGCCTATAACGAGCGCATGCGCCGCCATTACGAGACGTTTGTGAGCGAGGACGATTTTCGCCGCATGGCGCAGATCGGTCTCAATGCCGTGCGTCTGCCGGTGCCCTGGTATGCCTTTGGCTCACAGGAGTCCGATGCCTCCTACATATCGGTTGTCGATTACATCGACCGCGCAATTGAGTGGGCTGCCAAGTACGACATCCGCGTGCTGCTCGATCTGGCAACCGTGCCCGGTTGCCAGGGCGATTCCAACGATTCGCCCACCACGCCGGAGGCTGTTGCCGAGTGGCATTCGTCCACCAACGGCCGTCATGTCGCACTCGACGTGCTCGAGCGCTTGGCCGATCGCTATGGCGAGGCCGAGAGCCTGCTGGGCATTGAGCTGCTGGACACGCCGCAGATGAGCGTTCGCAAGAGCCTCTTCACCATGACGGATGGCATTCCTGCTCACTACCTGCGCAATTTCTATCGCGATGCCTACGAGCTCGTCCGTTCGTATATGCCCGAGGATAAGATCGTCGTCTTCTCGTCGTCGGGGCATCCCAGCGAGTGGAAGCATTTTATGCGCGGCGCCAAGTACAAGAACGTCTACATGGACCTTCACCTGTACCATTACCGCGACGAGTATGCGCTCGACATCACGAGCCCTCGCGGGCTGACGACGGCGATTTCGCGTAACAAGCGCGAGCTTAAAGAAGCGATTTCGACTGGGTTCCCCGTGCTGGTGGGCGAATGGTCGGGCGCGGCGATCTTTGCCAACTCGTCGGTTACGCCCGAGGGCCGCAATGCCTACGAGCGCGTGTTTATCGCCAACCAGCTGGCTTCGTTTGCGCCGGCTGCCGGTTGGTTCTTCCAAACGTGGAAGACTGAGAAGCGCATTGCAGCATGGGACGCCCGCGCGGCGCTCGGTACGCTCGAGCGCGGCATGATTGAATAGGTTGATATGACGCAAAACAGCGCCCATACGGGCAAACTCTATGTGGTCGGCACGCCCATCGGCAACCTGGGTGACCTGTCCCCGCGCGTTGGCGAGGCCTTTGCCGCTGCCGATGTCATCTGCTGCGAAGACACGCGTGTGACGTCAAAGCTGCTGATGCACCTGGGCATTTCCAAGCCGCTTGTCCGTTGCGACGAGAATGTGATCGCCAGCCGCGCCGCCGGCCTGGTCGACCGTCTGCTGGCGGGGGAGACCCTCGCTTTTGCCTCGGACGCCGGCATGCCGAGCGTGTCCGATCCCGGCCAGGCGCTGGTCGAGGCGGCGCGTGAGGCCGATGTGCCCGTCGAAGTTATTCCCGGGCCCTCTGCTTGCGTCACGGCGCTTGTTTCGTCCGGCATTCCCTGCGAGCATTTTTTCTTCGAGGGCTTTTTGGGCCGAAAGCACGGCGACCGTGTGCGCCGTTTGCAGCGCCTTGCCGTGGTGCCCGGCGCACTCATCTTCTACGAGTCTCCACATCGCATCGTGGCGACGCTCGAGGCCGTGGCGGAGGTCTTTCCCCAGCGTGAGGTTGCCGTCTGCCGCGAACTCACCAAGCTGCACGAGGAGGTCTTGCGCGGGCCCGCTGACCAGCTTGCCGAGGAGCTGCGTGCTCGCGGCGAGGTAAAGGGCGAGATTGCGCTGGTCATCGCGCCACCGAGCGAGGATGAGGAGGCCGGTATCGTGCCGGTCGGCGCCACGGCAGCGGATCCCGACGAGGCCCTGCGCGAGGATATCCGCGCCGCGCTCGAGGAGGGGGAGCCCGCGTCTGCGGTGGCCAAGCGCCTGTCTCAGAAGTATTCGCGCCGCAAGCGCGATGTCTATGCCATGGTGCTCGATATGCAATAGATGGAGGATATCCAGCCCTTGCGCTAGAATCATCCTCTGTATGCAACGTTTTTCTGGAGGACAAACCCCATGGATCAAAGCAAGCCTTCGTTCTTTATCACGACGCCCATCTACTACGTCAACGCCGATCCGCACCTGGGCACGGCTTATTCCACCATCATCGCCGACGTTCAGGCTCGCTATCGCCGTTCCGCCGGCTATAACGTCAAGTTCCTGACCGGCATGGACGAGCACGGCGAGAAGGTCGCCGAGGCCGCAGCCAAGCATGGCATGACGCCGCAGGAGTGGACCGATAGCCAGGCCCCGCACTTCAAGGAGCTTTGGAGCAAGCTCGAGATTTCCAACGACGACTTCATCCGCACCACCGAGCCGCGCCAGCATCATGCCGTGCAGTACCTGTGGGAGCGCATGAAGGAGTCCGGTTACCTGTATAAGGGCAGCTACGACGGTTGGTATTGCGTGCCTGACGAGACCTACTTCACTGATACGCAGGTCCAGAAGGGCGACGAGGAGTACGGCAGCGTCGGCCAGCATCTATGCCCCGACTGCCACCGTCCGCTTGAGCGCGTCCAGGAGGAGTCCTACTTCTTTAAGCTTTCCGCCTTCCAGGACAAGCTTCTCAAGCTCTATGACGAGCACCCCGACTTTGTCGAGCCTGCGTTCCGCATGAACGAGGTTCACAGCTTTGTCGAGGGCGGCCTCAACGACCTTTCCGTGAGTCGCACGAGCTTTGACTGGGGCATCCAGGTTCCGTTTGACGAGGGCCATGTGACCTATGTATGGTTTGACGCGCTGCTCAACTATATGACGGCCGTCGGCTACGGTGTCGACACCGACGAGGCGCGTGCCGAGCTGGCCTATCGCTGGCCCGCGCAGTTCCACATCGTGGGTAAGGACATCATCCGCTTCCACTGCGTCATTTGGCCTGCCATGCTCATGGCCATCGGCGAGGCCCTGCCCGAGCACGTCTTTGCCCACGGCTTCCTGACTGTGCGCAATGCCGAGACCGGCAAGGCCGAAAAGATGTCCAAGAGCCGCGGCAACGCCATCGCTCCGCAGGATGTTATCGACATGCTGGGTGTCGAGGGCTATCGCTATTACTTTATGACCGACGTGGTTCCCGGCACCGACGGCGCCATCAGCTTCGATCGCATGGAGCAGGTCTACAACGCCGACCTGGCCAACAGCTGGGGCAACCTCATCTCGCGCTCGCTCAACATGAGCGGCAAGTACTTTGACGGCTGCGCGCCTGCGAAGCCCGCATCGTTCGATGCGTTCGACAACCCGCTGGCAAAGATCGCCGACGGCCTGGTCGAGCGCTACATGGCCAAGATGGACGTGCTCGATTACGGCGGAGCCAAGGACGAGGTCATGGAGCTCATCCACGCCGCCAACCACTACATCGAGGACTCCGAGCCCTGGGCGCTTGCCAAGGACGAGGCCAAGGCTGACGAGCTGGCGTTTGTGATCTACAACCTGCTCGAGGCCATCCGCATCGCCGCTCACCTGCTGATGCCGCTCATGCCCCAGACTTCTGCCGAGGCTCTGCGTCGCCTGTCGTGCGAGGACGAGGCCGCGAGCGACGACCTCAAGGGCATTTGCGCTTGGGGCCTGCTTGCCGGCGGTCAGCCTGTCGAGAAGGGCGATCCGCTGTTCCCGCGTCTGGCGTAGAGACCGCGCGAGCGCCATATCGGCAATTTGCTGTTTAGATGTAAGGGCATGGCCGCAACGGTCCATGCCCTTTCGTTTCAAGACGCCGCCATCATGCTAAGGAGGCAACTATGACAACTTCGCCTTTGGCAAACCCCACGGCCACCAGGGAGCTGCTGGAGGAGTTTGGCCTTGCGACCAAGCATCGCCTGGGCCAAAACTTCCTGATCGACAACCATGTGATCGAACGTATCTGTGAGCTCGCTGAGCTTGCGGGCGATGAGCGCGTGCTCGAGGTCGGCCCGGGTTGCGGCACGCTGACGTTGGCCCTGCTGCAGGAGGCGGCGTGCGTTACGTCGATTGAGGCTGATCCCGAGCTTGAGCCGGTGCTCGACGCCCACGCCGCCGACTATGCCAACTTCCGCTTTATCATGGGTGATGCGCTCAAGGTGACGCCGGAGCAGATTGAGCAGGCCGCCGGTGGTGAACCCACGGTGTTCGTCGCGAATCTGCCCTACAACGTGGCGGCGACGATCATCCTTCAGTTCTTCCAGACGATGCCAGCGCTTAAGCGCGCTGTCGTCATGGTGCAAAAGGAAGTTGCAGATCGTATTGCCGCAACGCCGGGCAACAAGACCTATGGCGGCTACACGGCAAAGCTCGGCCTGTATGCGCAGGTGACGGGGCGCTTTGAGGTGCCGCCGCGCTGCTTTATGCCGGCGCCGCATGTGGATTCTGCCGTAGTGCGCATCGATCGCGTTGACGGCGTGGTACTCGAGGGCCTCGACCGCGAGTTTGTGGCCCGTGTGATCGACGCCGCGTTTTCCCTGCGTCGCAAGACCATCCGCAATTCCATGAGCGCCAACGGCTTTGCCAAGGACGTGCTCGATGCGGCCTTTGAGGCTTGCGGTATCGCGCCCACCACGCGAGCCGAGACGCTCGATGTTGCCGACTTTGTCCGTCTGGCCCAGGAGCTCATCCATGATGCCTAATGCCGAACGCGTGACGTTTACCAAAAAGAAGAAAACGGTGGCCTGCCCGGTGCCGCTGGCGCCGCTTGCCGATACGCATGCGCACCTGCTCTCATTTTGGAGTAAGGAAGTTCCCGAGACGCTCGAGCGTGCCAAGGAAGCGGGCATTGACTTGTTGGTGACGATCTTCGACCCCATTGCCGATAAGCGCAGCGTGGCGGACTATAGCGACTGGCTGGTTCGCGAGATCCTGCCGATGCGGGATATTCCGCAGATCAAATATCTTGCCGGCGTGCATCCGTATGGTGCTCCCGACTACACCGATAACATCCATGCCCAGATTGTGACTGCACTCGATGATCCCCTATGCGTTGGCATTGGCGAGATCGGTTTGGACTACCACATGGACTACGACGACGATATTGCGCCGGCGCCTCACGACGTGCAGATCGACTGCATGGCGCGCCAGCTTGAGCTTGCCGTACGCCGCAATGTGCCGGTAGAGCTGCATCTGCGTCATGAGGACACGGACGAGGAGCGCACCTCGCATGTGGACGCCTACAACGTGTTGCGCGAGGTCGGCGTGCCCCAGGCCGGTTGCGTGCTGCACTGCTTTGGCGAGGACCGAGCCACGATGGAGCGCTTTGTGGATTTGGGTTGTTACATCGCCTATGGCGGCGCGGCTACCTTTAAGCGCAACGACGACGTGCGCGAGGCATTCGCGGCAACCCCGCTCGACCGTATTTTGTTCGAGACGGATTGTCCCTATATGGCGCCGGAGCCCATTCGCGGTCTTGAGTGCGAGCCTGCAATGATTTCCATCACAGCAAACGCGCTGGTCAACGACCGCGTCGATCGTACCGGCGAGGACGCCGGAGCAATCGCTCGAGCCGCCTGGGAAAATGCCTGCAAACTTTTTCAAAAATAGTTCTTGCGTTCGCAGCAGCGCTCCGTTATTCTAATTCCTGCACGCGGGCGTGGCGGAATTGGCAGACGCGTACGGTTCAGGTCCGTATGGGGGCAACCCCATGAAGGTTCAAGTCCTTTCGCCCGCACCATTGAATGAAAGAGCTCCCAGCAATGGGAGCTTTTTTGTTATGGGCCCATCGCGGGGACTTGAACCTGCGAAGGAGCGAGCGTAAGGAAAACGCGGAGCGTTTTTAGCGAGCTGGCGAGTCCGCCGGCAGGCGGGCGAAGCCGGTGCGTATCCGCGCAGCGGATACGCGGACGTCCTTTCGCCCGCACCATTGAATGAAAGAGCTCCCAGCAATGGGAGCTTTTTTGTTATGCACGATCTCCTTGGACGGGTATCCTAATGGCAACGTGTGCCTATCAGAGGAGAGACCATGCTGTTTTCCGGTATCATCGCTGCCCTTACGAGCCTTTTGATTCCCATCATCATCCTGCTGCTGTTGCTTCCCAACGCCTGCTACGTCGTTGAGCAGCAGCACGCTGTGATCATCGAGCGCTTGGGTAAGTTCAATCGTATCGTCAACGCGGGCTTCCACGTGAAGGTGCCCGTGATCGACCGCAAGGCCGCCACGGTGAGCCTGCGCACCATGAAAAACGGTTTTGGCATCGACGTTAAGACCCAGGACAACGTGACCATCGGTCTTGAGGTCTCCGCTCAGTACCACGTGAGCTACGACATGGGCGCCGGCCCGGCAGATTCGGGCATCTACAAGAGCTACTACATGCTGCAGGAGCCCGTCGACCAGATGCGCGACTTCATCACCGACGCCCTGCGCTCCTCCATCCCCGTCTACACACTCGATGAGGTCTTTGCCAAGAAGGATGACATCGCCAAGGATGTCAACGCTACCGTTTCCGAGCAGATGGCCGCCTACGGCTTCACCCTCGTGTCGACGCTCATCACCAAAATCGCACTGCCGACCGAGGTCGAGAACTCCATGAACGACATCAACGCCGCCCAGCGCAAGCGCGCTGCCGCGCAGGAGCTCGCCGAGGCCGACCGCATCAAGCGCGTCACCGAGGCGACCGCCGAGGCCGAGGCGATGGAAAAGGCAGGCGAAGGCATCGCCAACCAGCGCAAGGCCATCGCGCTGGGCATCAAGGATTCGCTTGAGATTATCCAGGAGACAGGCGTTGGCAACGATGAGGCCAACCAGCTGTTCATGTTTACGCAGTGGACCGAGATGATGACGGAGTTCGCACGTACGGGCAAAAACTCGACGGTCGTGCTGCCGAGCGACTTCTCGCAGTCGGCCTCTATGTTCGAGCAGATGCTGGCTGCCGGCAAAGTTCAAAACGATTCGAAGGAGTAGGCGCGCGTGAAATACACCGTTGTTTGCGTTGGCAAGCTCAAAGAGCGCTTTTGGAAGGACGCGTGCGCCGAATACACCAAACGCCTGGGCGCCTATGCCAAGGTGGATATGCGCGAGGTTGCCGATATCGATCCGGCCAAGGCGGGCGGCGTGGATGCCGCGCGCGACAAGGAGGGGGCGGCGATTCTTGCCGCTCTGCCGCCTCGAGCGCATGTGATCTTGCTGGCCATTGAGGGCAAGGAGCGTTCGAGCGAGGAGCTCTCGACCCGTCTCGATGACCTCATGCTGAGAGGTAACAGCGACATCGCTTTTGTAATCGGCGGATCGGACGGCGTGAGCGATGCCGTGCGCGCCCGCGCCGACGAGATGCTCAGCTTTGGACGCATTACCTTGCCGCACAACCTGGCGCGCGTGGTACTGCTGGAGCAGATCTACCGCGCCTGCAAGATCAGTCGTGGCGAGCCGTATCACAAGTAGGTCGGCAATACGAAACAATGGCGTGGGACAATGACTTTCGTTTTTGAGGAACGCATCTGAGAGGACTGTGTGATATGAAGATCGGATTTGTCGGTTTTGGCAATATGGCGAGTGCTATGGCCGATGGCTGGATTGCCGCCGGCGTGGCCGCGGGCGACATGTGCGCCTGCGCAGGCCGCTACGATGCTTTGGTCGAGCGTTGCGAGGCGCGGGGCATGGCTGCCTGCCACGATGCGGCGGAGGTTGTTGCCGCGTCCGATATCGTGGTTGCGGCGGTCAAGCCGTACATGATTGAGAAGGTCTTCGCTCCACTCAAGGATGCGCTTGCCGACAAGGTCGTCCTTTCGGTCGCCTGGACCTGGGATAGCGCCAAGTGGGAACAGGTCCTGCCAGGTGTCGCTCATATCTCGACGGTGCCCAACACGCCGGTTTCGGTGGGCGAGGGCGTTATCGCCTGCGAGAAGGCTTCCACGCTTAGCGATGGGCAGCGTGCCACGGTGCTCGGTCTGCTCGGAAAGCTTGGCACGGTGGTCGAGCTCGATTCGAGTCTTCTGTTTGTGGGCGGTACCGTGGGCGGTTGCGCCCCGGCGTTTGTCGCCATGGCGATCGAGGCTCTGGGCGATGCGGCCGTCAAACACGGTATTCCGCGCGCCGATGCCTATCGCATTGTGAGCCAGATGGTACTGGGTACGGCAAAGCTGCAGCTTGCAACCGGTCAGCATCCCGCAGCGATGAAGGATGCCGTGTGCTCGCCCGGCGGTGCTACCATCAAGGGCGTCGTCGCGCTCGAGGACGCCGGCATGCGCAGCGCCCTAGTCAAGGCCATCGACGCTACTCTCCAGTAAGCTGATCAAAAAGGGATAGGTTTATTTTGGCAGGTTTTTCCTGCGGTTTTGTCGTATGTACGAAAAGCGCCTCACAACTGGCTCAATTCCAGTTGCGAGGCGCTTGCGTTTGCCCAGATAAAACCGACCAAAATAAACCTGTCCCTTTTTGGTCGGTTAGTCCCAGAAGCTGTCTTCTTCGTCCTCGGACTTGGGGCCGCGGTCGACGTACATCTTATGGGTGCGCTTCTCCATTACAAAGGCAAGAATCGCAAATAGCAGGATGCCGCCGGCGAAAAGGATGGCAAAACCGGTGCGGGTGCCAAACAAAAAGGAAAAAACTGCGTCCATTGGGTGCCTTCTTGCGTAGTTGGGTTGGGTCGTAAACGCTCATAAGTATATACTTGCCCATACATGTACAAGGTTGCAACCTAAATGGAATGTATATCGCCGGAGGATCTAATGCTTGATATCAAGTTTGTTCGCGAGAACCCCGATGCCATCGATACCGCCATGGCAAATCGCCAGACGTCTTGGGATCGCGAGAAGTTCTTTGAACTCGACGACGAGCGCCGTGCCGTCATCACCGAGGTTGAGGAGCTCCAGGCCACGCGTAACGCCGAGTCCAAGAAGATTGGCGCCCTGATGAAGGAGGGCAAGAAGGACGAGGCCGAGGCCGCCAAGGAGGCCGTGCGCGCCGTCAACGAGAAGATCGACGGTCTGGCCGAGCGCCGTACCGCTCTTGAGCAGGAGCAGTACGACTTCATGTCTCACCTGCCCAACATTCCGTGCGAGGCCACCCCGTACGGTAAGGACGAGGACGAGAACATCGAGCGTCGCCGCTGGGGCACCCCGCGCGAGTTCGACTTCGACTTTAAGCCGCACTGGGATCTGGGCACCGATCTGGACATCCTCGACTTCGAGCGTGGCAACAAGCTCTCCGGCAGCCGCTTCACCGTTCTCGGTGGCGCCGGCGCCCGCCTGGAGCGCGCCCTTATCAACTTCTTCCTGGACACGCACACGAGCCGTGGCTTCAAGGAGTGGTGGCCGCCCATCGTCGTCAAGCGTCAGACCATGTTCGGTACGGGCCAGCTGCCCAAGTTTGAGGACGACGCCTATCACGTCTCGGGCGACAACTTCCTGATCCCTACCGCCGAGGTCGTACTGACTAACCTGCATGCCGGTGAGGTTCTGGACGCCGACACTCTGCCTCGCCGCTACACTGCCTTCACCCCCTGCTTCCGCGAGGAGGCCGGTTCCGCCGGTCGCGACACCCGCGGCATCATTCGCCAGCACGAGTTCGACAAGGTCGAGATGGTTAAGTTTGCCAAGCCGGAGGAGTCCGACGAGGAGCTCGAGAGCATGACCGCCGAGGCCGAGTACCTGCTGCAGCAGCTGGGCCTGCCGTATCGCGTGATTAGCCTGTGCACCGGCGACCTGGGCTTCTCTGCCCGTCAGACCTAC
Organism: uncultured bacterium; assembly: GCA_905215135.1. Classification (GTDB taxonomy): domain Bacteria; phylum Actinomycetota; class Coriobacteriia; order Coriobacteriales; family Coriobacteriaceae; genus Collinsella. The sequence goes on along the minus strand of CAJMOX010000001.1, from coordinate 124,690 downwards.
GACATCGAGGTTTGGCTGCCGAGCTACAACGCCTACAAGGAGATCAGCTCCTGCTCCAATTGCGGCGACTTCCAGGCCCGTCGTGCCAACATCAAGTATCGCGACCCCGAGAACTTCAAGGGTTCGCGCTACCTGCACACCCTTAACGGTTCCGGCCTGCCGGCTGGTCGTACCATGGCTGCCATTCTGGAGAACTACCAGAACGCCGACGGCACCATCACGATCCCCGAGGTTCTGCGTCCTTACATGGGCGGCCTCGAGAAGATCGAGCCGGTCGCGTAAACTAGCTGCATAGGCGATTTGCGAGGGCGCTCCTTTTAGGGGCGCCCTTTTTGTGTACGGCTATACCATGCCGTGCGGACAGCTCGATAGAAAACACACGAACAGACGTTCTGTATACATGCATCTACCTGCTATGCTTTTGCTAACTAAGAGCAAGAGAAAGGGGATGTGATGGGGCTGTTCGACGAGCGGGTTGTTTTGTTCCAGAGCGATGAGGGCGGGGAGCAGCTGCTGGTAACGTGCGAGCCGTCGGGTATGGGTGGCTTGGTGGTTCGGCAGACGAGTGAGGGACCATTGACGCAATGGTGCTATGAGGAGTCGCCGCATGTGGTCGAGACCTTTGTGGCGCATGAGGCGCTTGTTGTCCTTGAGCACTTCTATGGCGTTGGAACTTCTAATCAGGTGGCCCAAATGCTGAGCATCTCGTTTGCCGACTACGACTGTGCCCAACGGGTGCGGTCGCTTCTGGGGGAGTTTGGCGCCGGGTTCGATGTGATCGAAAAGCCAATCGATCGCACGAGAAGCGCTGATGCTTGTGGTGCAGCGTGACAAATTGCGGCTCGCGCGAAAAAAAGTTTGAGTTTTTGCTTGACTCTAACGAACTAAAGTGGTTTTATATGTCTTGCGCTGCGGCGTTACCTCAGCTGGATAGAGGGTCTGACTACGAATCAGAACGTCATAGGTTCGAATCCTATACGCCGCACCAATTGAACTTGAAGCCTCCGGCAACGGGGGCTTTTCTTTTTAGGAAACCAGGCATGGATTCGAACCTCGGTCGAGGCGCGAACGTCAAGAAAACGCGGAGCGTTTTTAGCGAGCGGGCGAGTCCGCCGGCAGGCGGGCGAAGCCGGCGCGGATCCGCGAAGCGGATGCGCGGAATCCTATACGCCGCACCAATTGAACTTGAAGCCTCCGGCAACGGGGGCTTTTCTTTTTAGGAAACCAGGCATGGATTCGAACCTCGGTCGAGGCGCGAACAGCTTAATCACCACTCCGTAAAAATTTTTTTCAAATTGTCGCTTGACCCATCGGGGGCTCGCGTGCATAATAATCCGTGCGTTGCGGCGTTACCTCAGCTGGATAGAGGGTCTGACTACGAATCAGAACGTCATAGGTTCGAATCCTATACGCCGCACCAATTGGCTTTAAAGCTCCCGGCGACGGGGGCTTTTCTTATATCGCGATGCGTCGAAGATCGCGCCAAGCCCTCCAAATGATTAAAAATCAAATTCGATAACTTTTTTTGAAAAAATGCTTGACCATTATTCAGTCCCTGTGCATAATAATCAACAAGTCGCGGCGTTACCTCAGCTGGATAGAGGGTCTGACTACGAATCAGAACGTCATAGGTTCGAATCCTATACGCCGCACCATTTGAGATTAAAGCTCCCGGCAACGGGGGCTTTTCTTTTACGTAAACATCGCATGGATTCGAACCTCGGTCGAGGCGCGGGCGTAAAGAAAACGCGGAGCGTTTTTAGCCCGCGGGCGAGCACGCCGGCAGGCGGGCGAAGCCGGTGCGGATCCGCGCAGCGGATGCGCGGAATCCTATACGCCGCACCATTTGAGATTAAAGCTCCCGGCAACGGGGGCTTTTCTTTTACGTAAACATCGCATGGATTCGAACCTCGGTCGAGGCGCGGGCGTAAAGCGGACGATTTCCTGTCGACTCGTGTAAGATTCCGAGTAGATGTCGCGACTTATTCGCGACCACTCCTTCTTCAAGCGACCGATCAGGGTGATATTCCGTGGCAGAGCGTCCGACATACAAGCTCAGGTTTCTCGATCCCAAGAAGCGCTTTCCGGCGATGCCCGAGCAGCCTGCGGGACGCTCATATGGCGTGGTCTGGAAACTCTTTGGCGAGGATCAGCATGAATCTTGTTATGTCGTCGAATTCGTTGGCAAAAGCCATGTGTCGCTTTTGGGCTACGTAAGCGTTTCGGGCGAGGTGTACAAGGTGGACCGCCCCGTCAGCGAGGCTCCGCTGCCCAACGATCCCGACATGGAACTGGTCCTTGACGAGTCGGACTCCGGTATTGGTGAGATTATGGTGAGGGGAGCAAACGGCACGATGCGCGCGTGCGCGCGAACCGTCGGCTCTCCCGAAGGTCCCATGCGCGAGCAGTCCGATCACGAGACATGGAATTCGACCCGCTCCCTTCCTTACGGTGAGTTCATGGCATCGATGTTCCTGCGCTACGTGATATTCGCTGACTCCGAAAATACCATTGCGAGCACGGCGGACGCCGACGGACTCGACGAGGGTATGCAAAACGTTGTCGACAAGATCAAGCTCGTAAAGCTGCCCGAGCCGGTCGAGGTGTTTTTGGGCTTTAACACGACACCGCTACCTGACGCTATCGAGACGCTGCTCTACCGCGTTGACCATGCCGAGAATCCGAGCGGTATCGAGCGCTATGCCGCCGCCCTTATGAGTGAAATTGACTTGCCTCGCTTGCGCACCATCGCCGCTAAGTCCGAGATGAGCCTGGCTCGCATCGATCGCTCAAAGCTTTTCTATCTCAATTTTGATCGCAGCCTGCTGGACCAGGACGAGATTGACATGCTGCTTGCCATCGAGTGCCGTCTTAACCGTCTCTCCGGCATCCTTGAGCACATCGGGGCCGGATTGGTCCCTGCGGCATCCTCGCCGAGCCTTGAGGGCTGCGCGCTCTTTGATGCGTGGCATATCGCCAAGACGACCAACGATGTTCCCCGACTGCTTGATACGGCCTCGAGCGATAACCCGTGGGGCAAACCGGGTACGGTGGCTTGCCAGCCGGGCGGTGAGTGGGATGTGCGTACCCGCTTCGCGCGTATTGTCGAGGCGCTTAACGTGGTCACGCGGCTCGACTATACCTATCGGGCAAACGTTGCCGAGGGGATTATGCTCGTTCGGTTTGGGCAGTCTGTCGTTGATGCCATGCCGCAACGTGAATACGACGCTCAAGATGACGCCTGGCACGAGCTGGACGAGGACACGCGCACGATCTGGGCCGCGGAGCACGATGCGCGCGTGGCGCTCACGCTTGCGGCAGCGTGTTTTGCCGCGGGCACCTGCATCACGCGCTGCTATGTGCAGATTGCTGCTCCCGACAGTGAGCAGGGCGAGTGCGTTGTCGCAACGTATTTCTTTGGGCGCGCGGCCTATCTGGCCGATTGCGTGCCTGTCGCCAAGGATCTTGAGAGCATGGACATGGACGATATGCCGTGCAAGCGTGTGCTTGAGGCGTATGAGTCAACCGCTCCGGAGACGATTGAGCCGGCGGAGGTTCATGCTCGTCCGCGTGATGACCATCGCATGCTGCCGCCGGCACTGCGCGATCTGCTGCTTGCCGATACGGCTGACGAGCTGGAGGTCATGGAAGAGGACGACGACCCATACGTGGCCCGTGTTGTTGAATTGCGCGAGCAGGCAAAAGTCGACCGTACAGGTGCTTTTGAAGGCTTTTCCCGTCTTGTTGAGGAGTTGGAGGCTAAGTGCGCCGTCGCCGAGCTTTTGGCGACAGGTCCGGTTCAAACGCAGTTTTGCGATAACCAGCTGGTGCGCATGGTGCTACCGGTGTTGGAAGAAGACCGCTCTGTGCGAATCCTTCGTGCGCCCGATGCGCTGTACTTTGCCCAGCACGAGATCTGCAGCTTTTACGCCGAGCAAGAGGACTTTGAACGAGCACTGCCCGAGGTGCGCCATCTTTACGATCTGGCGCGCTCGTCCATGCAGTCGCACTTTGCGCTCATCAACGTGCTTGCGCGTCTGGAGCGCTTTGACGAGATTATCGAGGTGGCGCGCCACGGCCTACGTATTGCCAGCGATCGTTCTGCAATCGGCTACCTGTTCTATCGCTTGGCGTTTGCCTATTGGAATTGCGATCAGCTCGACCTGGCGCTGGCTTGTTACCGTCTGGTGCCGCGCGGCGAGGAGTCGGGCAGCAGCGCGCTGGAAGAAATGCAGGGCCTTATGAACGAGATGGGCGTCAGCGAGCCTCCGACGTTCGAGGAAGCGGTCGAGACCATCCATAAGGCTGGACTAGAGCTGCCGCCAGTGTCCGCCGTGACGAATCAGCTGGCAGATGCCGCTGTGCAACTGGTCGACAACGGTTTCTTTTTCCTGGCGCGCGGTTGTATCTTCCAAATGTGGCGCACCATGGGCAACGACGAGCTCGGCTCCCTCAACCGCTCGCTGGGGTAGGTGAAGCTTTCAAGAAGGAAAGGCTGCTAGGCAATTAGAAAATTTCCTCTTGCTCATCCTTGGCTGTTTGGTTACTATAGAACGGCTGTTACGGAGAGCTGACCGAGAGGCCGAAGGTGCTCGCCTGCTAAGCGAGTATGCCCCAAAAGGGCATCTGGGGTTCGAATCCCCAGCTCTCCGCCAGTAAGACTTTAAAGAAGGGTTCCGAAAGGGACCCTTTTTTAGTTGAACCACGTTAGCTGGGGATTCGAACCTCAAAAAAGGAGGCATCCTTTCGGACGCCTCCTTTCAGTGGGCTTATTATTCTTGCGCCCTACACCTCGGGCGCCTTGGCGACGGTCTCGCTTTCTGCCGTGAGCGGGCGGTTGTCGATGCGACGGCCCAAGCGATCAAGCTTCACAAGGAGCCATTCAATGGGATTCGGCCCCGTTCCTTCCTCGTCGGCGACCAGGTCCATAACGGCGATCTTGGTGCCGTCCTGCTTAAGCGTAACGCTGCCCACCTTATCGCCAACATGCACCGTGCCCGAAAGGTCATCGTAGTTAACCTTTTCGGTCACTTCGCCGGCGAGTGAGAACACCGTTGCCTGTGCGGCAGGGTCGGCGAGCGTGGCGTCGATCGTCTTGTCCGTCCAATCTGTCTGGCTAATGCGTGCCATGAGCGGGTTACCGTTGGCGGTCTTCTCCTGCGTGTTGGCGATTGCGACCGTGACCTTGTGGCCGTAGTACCAGTTGGCAAGGGTGGCGGTATCGGTAAAGCGCTGGTCGGTGGTGGTGGAGTTCAAAATTACGGTGTAGATCTCGTCGCCGTCGCGGTTGTAGGCGCTCGTAAAGCAATAGCCCGCGTCGTCGGTGGTGCCGGTCTTGCCGCCAATGTTTCCGTCCTGACCGAGCAAAACGTTGTGCGTGTCCATGGAATGCGAATGGTCTGAGCCATCGGCGCCCGTGACCTCAATCCAAGAATCCTCGCTCGCGACGACTTCACGAATCGTGTCGTTTTTCATGGCTTCCCGCATCATCAGTGCCACGTCATGTGCGGTTGAGTGCATGTCGCCGGCCCACTCATCAAAGTCCAGACCATGCGGGTTTTCAAAAAGCGTACCGGTGCAGCCGAGCTTCTTAGCGCGCTCGTTCATGGCCTTCACAAATGTGGCCTCGGCGTCTTTGGTCTTAGGGTCGATCTTCTTGCCCATATATTCGGCAAGCACGATGGCGGCGTCGTTGCCCGAGGGGATCATCAGGCCGCGTAGTGCCTGCTCCACGGTGAGCTTGTCGCCTTCGAGCAGGCCGGCGGTCGAGTTGCCTACGGTGGCGGCAGCGTTGCTCACCGTGACCTTCTCGTCCATCTTGCAGTTTTCGACGGTCAGGATTGCGGTCATGACCTTGGTGATCGAGGCAATCTTTACCTGCTCATCGGCGCCGCGTCCATAGTAGACGGTGCCGTCCTTGCCCATAACAAGGGCATTAGTTGCCTCGATATCGGGCAGGTTTTCTGCCGTGATGCCGCGGACGTCGGCGGTCTTGCCGCAGACGTCGTCGGTCGTGAGCACTTGGGCGCCGGCAACAGCGGGCGCGCCGGCAACAAGGGCGATGGCGCAGGCAAAGCCAGCGGCAAGCTGGGTGGAGCGTTTTGCAAAAGAGGTGAGGGACTTCACAGATTTCGCTTTCGACGGGATGGTCTCTTCTGGCACTAGAGTATATCGTTTGCCGGCGACGACGATCGTTGCGAGCGCGCATGGCCCGCATTCGTGCTCGAACGGGCGCAAGGATGCTTAAGGTCGACTTAATCGCCCACGCTTGTTGTGTGTGGCGGGCGCCGCCTCGGGCATAATGGAGCGCGAGAGGAGCACGCATGAACGAGCGCATACTGGTAGTTGATGACGAGAAGGCCATCGCCGACCTGGTTGGTATCTACCTTACAAAGGAGGGCTTTGACGTCCAGATCGCCTACAGCGGGGCCGATGCGGCCAAGGCAATTCTGGAACAAGAGTTTGACCTGGCGCTGCTCGATGTCATGCTGCCTGATATCGACGGCTTTGAACTGCTGCGCACGATTCGTGCCAGCCATACCTATCCCGTAATTATGTTGACGGCTCGCGATGCCCAGCAGGATAAGATCGAAGGCCTTTCGCTTGGCGCGGACGATTACGTGGTCAAGCCGTTCCGCCCGCTGGAGCTCATCGCGCGCGTTCATGCTCAGTTGCGTCGCTACACCAGCTACGGTAGCCGCGCGCAGGCGACCGAGTTGCCGACCCTCCAGCTCGACGGCCTCGAGATCAACCGTGACGCTCGCTCCGTGACGGTGGACGGTGCGCCGGTGCGCCTCACGCCCATCGAGTATTCCATCTTGCTGTATCTGGCCGAGCATCGCGGCAGCGTAGTGCCCGTGGAGGACCTGTTCCGCGCGGTGTGGAACGAGGACTTTATGCCCGGCTCCAACAATACGGTGATGGTGCACATTCGTCACCTGCGCGAAAAGATTGGTGACGACGCTCAGAAGCCGCGTTTTATCAAAAACGTCTGGGGCGTCGGCTACATCATCGAATAACGCTTTTCGCTTGTGAGGATATTGATATGACAAAAGACGATAGGCAGGCGTTCGAGGTGCCCGATCGGCTCTTTGAATACGTGAGGGCGGTCGTCGATAATCGCGCGCTCGCGACGGTGCTGCTCTTTTTGCTGAGTCTGCTGCTAATCGGCATTGATAACATCGCCGGTATCTTGGCGGTGCTACTCATCGGCTTCTTGCTGATCGATCGCTTTGAAATCGTGCGTCGTTGCGTGGTAATCGGCGGTGCCGCGTGGGTCATGACGCTGGCGATTGGCACCGTGGCACTCGGTGGCATTAAGGGACCGGTGCTGTTCGATGCCGGCTTTGTATTCAACATGCTTGGCTTTGTCCTGGCGCTTGCCGTGTGCGTCTTGTTCTTTTGCGGCCGTGCTCTGTACTACCAGGGCTATGAGCAGGGTGAGCAGCATTCCGACCGCGTGCTTGCGGCCCGTATCCAGGACCGCCTGATCGATCATCCTGACGCCTGGGACAACATCGACGGAGACTTCCTGGAGGTCGAGGGTGCGCTCAACCGCGCGCGCGATCGCGAGCGTAAGGTGCAGCAAGCCCTACGCGACGAGTCGCATCGCAAGGACGACTTGGTCACATACTTGGCGCATGACTTGCGCACGCCGCTTGCCAGCGTGGTGGGCTACCTCTCGCTGTTGCAGGAGGCGCCCGACCTGCCGGTTGAGCAGCGCGCGCACTTTACGGGCGTGGCGCTCGACAAGGCGCACCGACTCGACGCGCTTATTGAGGAGTTCTTTGATATCACGCGCTTTGACTTCCACGATATTGTGCTCACGCGCGGCTACGTCGACCTGGGATTGCTGCTGGCGCAGGTGGTCGATGAGTTCTATCCCATTCTCAACGAGCAGCACAAAGATGTCCAAGTTGATGTGCGTGAGGACCTGACGGTGCTCGTGGATGGCGACAAGATGGCTCGCGTGTTCAACAACATCATGAAAAACGCCATCGCCTATAGCTACGAAGGATCGACCATCACGATTGAGGCTGGGCGCCAAGATGACGGCGGCGTGCGAATTCGCTTTATCAATCAGGGTGATCCGATTCCGGCGGCTAAGCTCAAGGTGATTTTTGAGAAGTTCTATCGCTTGGACGCGGCACGTGCGACCAATCGCGGCGGTGCTGGGCTGGGTCTGGCCATCGCCAAGGAGATTGTATGCGCGCACGGCGGTACCATCGCGTGCGAATCGACGCCCGAGCATACCGTCTTTACCATCGAGCTGCCCGCTGCGTAGCGTAGGTGCCCTTACAAACACCTGACAATGCGCTCACGTGCGTATGAGCTGCGATTTCTACTATCGATACTGCTGAATTGAAATCGATATGGAGGTATGCGGTATGACGGCTGCTGCGGCGATGGAGCCTACGGAGCTTGAGGGACTCATGGAGGCGCAAGCCGAGGCCGCGCACGAGCGCGAAGTTGGGGATGCGACTCACCCCACGGCGCAGGACCTTGCCGCCTCGCCGACGCGCATCGATGTTGAGGGCCTTGACCTGTTTTACGGCGACCATCATGCGCTCAAGGACGTGAACATCAAAATTCGCGACAAGCAGATCACTTCGTTCATCGGGCCTTCGGGCTGCGGAAAGTCCACGTTGCTGCGCTGCTTTAACCGCATGAACGACGGCATCAAGGATTGCCGCATCGAGGGCAAGATTGCGCTCGATGGTCAAGATATCCTGGGCGATTGCGACATCTGCCGTTTGCGCCAGCGCGTGGGCATGTTGTTCCAACGCCCCAACCCATTTCCCATGAGCATCTACGACAACGTCGCCTACGGTCCTCGCGGTATGGGTGTGCGCGACCGCGTCGTGCTCGATGAGCTGGTCGAGGACTCCCTGCGTCGCGCTGCCCTGTGGGACGAGGTCAAGGACAAGCTCAAAGAGTCAGGCCTGGGTCTTTCGGGTGGACAGCAGCAGCGCCTGTGCATCGCCCGCGCACTTGCCGTGCAGCCCGACATTCTGCTGATGGACGAGCCGACCTCGGCACTCGACCCTGTGTCGACGTTGGTGGTGGAGCAGCTGGCCTGCGAGCTCAAGGAGACCTGCACGCTGGTGGTCGTGACGCACAACATGCAGCAGGCCGCGCGTATTTCCGATTCGGTTGCGTTCTTTTTGCTGGGTGAGCTGGTGGAGCACGCGCCCACCGCGCAACTCTTCAAGAATCCGTCCGATCCGCGCACCGCGGATTATTTGACGGGGCGTTTTGGCTGACGCTGTCTTTTACAGGTGCCTTTAGGGTTAAGATGCGGTCATATCGGCCGCAAAGGGGTTCAACATGATCTATTACGTCGAGGACGATGACAACATCAGGGATTTGACAGTCTACGCGCTGCGCAAGCAGGGAATCGAGGCCGAGGGCTTTTCGTGTGATGGCGAGTTTAAAGCTGCCGTGGCACGACGGGTGCCCGATGCTGTGCTGCTCGATATCATGCTGCCCGACACCGATGGCTTGGCGATTATGCGTCGCCTGCGTGCCGATCGCCTGACGGCGACGGTGCCCATCATGATGCTTACCGCCAAGGACACCGAACTCGACAAGGTGATGGCGCTCGATGGCGGTGCCGACGATTACCTGACTAAGCCGTTTTCGCTCATGGAGCTTGCGAGCCGCTGCCGCGCACTGCTGCGTCGCGGCGGCATGGTCAAGCAGGCGAGCGATGTGCTCAGCGTGGGCGACATCGTGCTCTCGCCCAGCCATCGCGAGGTGACCGTTGCCGGCGAGCCGCTTAAGCTCACCCTGCGCGAGTTCGACCTGCTCGAGTACCTCATGCGCAAGCCCGGCGTGGTCTTTACCCGCGAGTCGTTGCTGCAGAGCGTGTGGGGCTGGGACTTCGACGGCGGTTCGCGCACCGTCGACGTGCATGTGCAGACGCTTCGCCAAAAACTGGGCGAGCATGCCAGCGCCATCGAGACCGTGCGCGGCGTGGGTTACCGCTTGGCCGAGCCTTCTGCCGGTGATGGTGCCGAAGGCGACGACACCGCGGCCACCGCATCGGAGGAGTAACCCGTGGTCTTCGCCCCCCAGGGAAAACATACGCTGTCGCACCGCGTTTTTGTGACGATCTTTGTCTGCGCCATGGCGGTTATCGTGGCGTTTACGGTGCTGGGCGCGTTCTTTGTGCAAAACACTTTGGCGGATGCCACGAGTGCCAATCTGGCGCAGGAAACTGAGCTCATTGCTGCCGCCCTCGACGAGCAGCAGGAGCCCATTCCGTTCTTGCGAAGCCTCGATCGCGAGGATCTTCGTATCACGCTGATCAATAAGGACGGATCTGTTGCCTACGACAACGAGGCGTCGCCTTCCACACTGCCCAACCATGGCGATCGCCCCGAGGTCATCGAGGCCTTTGAGAGTGGTTCGGGTTCCGCGGAGCGCGCAAGCTCTACACTCGACGAGATTATGCTGTATCGCGCTGTCACCCTTGATAACGGCCAGGTCGTTCGCTTGGCGCAGGCCCAGCCTGGCGTTGCGGCGATTTTGCTGTCGATGCTGGCGCCGATGCTGCTTATCGCAGCAGCGGGTGCAGTACTCTCGTTTTTTATGGCGCGCCGTGAGTCCCGTGCCATCATCGCGCCGTTGCAAGAGGTGGATTTGGATCACCCACGCCGTAGCTATGAGCACGCCTATGCCGAGATGGTCCCCATGCTTGAGCGTATCGAGTCGCAGCGCCAGGAACTCAAGCGCCAAATGGCGGTGCTAGCGGATAACGACCGTATGCGCCGCGAGTTCACGGCGAATATCACCCATGAGCTCAAGACGCCGCTTACGGCGATTTCGGGCTATGCCGAGCTCATCGCAAATGGCATGGTCGAGGGCGAGGACGACCTGCGCAACTTTGGCGGTCGCATCTATCGTGAGGCGGGCCGCTTGGCAGCGCTTGTCAAAGACATCCTTACGCTGTCTAACTTGGACGAGGCCGAACGTGCAACTGAAGGCGAGGCAGTGCCCATTGGGTCCACGGAGCCTATTGAGCTCTCGCGTGCGATCTACGCGGTTGAGCAGCGCCTTGAACAGGTTGCCCGTCAGGCGAATGTGACGATAAGTCATGAGACCAAGCCTGTGGTCATCGAAGGCGTGTCGCGCTTGATTGACGAGCTCATCTATAATCTGGCAAGCAACGCCATCCGCTACAATCGGCCCGGCGGTACGGTTACGCTGCAGTGCGGCACCAACGACGAAGGCCATCCGTTCCTCGCTGTCGCCGACACGGGAATCGGTATCGCGCCTGAAGAACAGGGCAAGGTATTTGAGCGGTTCTATCGCGTGGACAAGAGTAGGTCCAAGGCACGCGGCGGAACCGGCCTGGGGCTTGCCATTGTCAAGCATGCGGCCCTGTATCATCACGCCACGCTCGATCTGTCGAGCGAGTTGGGCGTGGGAACCACCATTACGGTGACGTTTCCCATACAGCAGGACGAGCCATTCGCATAGCGATACAACATAGATATTGATGTAGACGCCGCATTTGACTTTCGGGTGCGGCGTTGTTGTGCAATTTTACGATTGCTTCCGACATTTTTACAGGAGAGCCTGTTTCTTATGTATAGAGTTTGGTCTCGGTAAAAAGATGCGATAACATACGGACAGTTTTGTCAATCCGAACTGGGGAAATGAAAGGCAAGCTGCATGACCCTTCTCGAACTGTTCCAGCTGCTGAAGAAGCACCTCAAGCTGGTCATCACCCTTCCGGTGGTCTGCGCGATCGCTATGGGCATCGTGTCCTTCGTTGCGATGGACAACACCTATACCGCGACGACGAGCATGTACATTCTCGCCAAGACCGACGATAGCGGTCAGATGAGCTACAACGATCTCTCGGCGAGCCAGATGCTTTCCAACGATATCGCCACGCTGCTGGATAGCGATAGCGTTAAGAGCGGCGCCGCCAAAGAACTGGGCCTCACCGATTTGGATGACTACAAGGTGTCTGTTTCCTCCGAGACCACCACGCGTGTCATTACGCTTTCGGTTACCGGCACCGATGCCAAGGAGACGGCTGAGGTCGCAAAGGCCATTGCCAGCTCGGTGAGTACGGTCGCTCAGAACGTCGGCGCTGCCCAGAGCATCAACGTTATCGACGAGGCTAAGACCCCCGAAGCCCCCAGCGGCCCCAAGCGCACGCTGTATATTGCCGTCGCGTTCCTCGCCGGTATCTTTATCGCAGTTGCCTATGTCGTTTTGGCAGACATGCTCAATACCCGCATCCGCGGTGCCGAAGAGGCAGAAGAGCTCCTGGGTATTCCCGTTGTTGGCCGAATTCCGGCTATGAAAGGTGGTAAATAGGCATGGCTAAGGCAAAGAACACCGATAAGCTCGTTGTACAGAATGCCGCCAAGACCCTTCTGGCCAACATCCGCTTTGCGAGCGTGGATGACCCCATTCGCACCATCACCGTTACCTCCTCGATTCCCAACGAGGGCAAGTCTACGGTTTCCATTAACCTTGCTCAGGCAATCGCCACGAGCGGCAAGTCCGTGCTCCTGGTCGAGGCCGATATGCGCCGCAGGTCCCTTTCCGATATGCTCGGCGTTCGTTCGCGCGGCGGACTCTATGCGGTCCTTTCCGAGCAGATCTCCATTGACCAGGCAATTGTCGAGACGGGTCAGAAGAACTTCTACTTCCTCGATGCCGAGCCGCACATTCCCAATCCTGCCGACATCATCGTCTCCCATCGCTTTGCCAAGCTGGTAAAGGCACTGTCCGCCAAGTTCCAGTACGTCATCTTCGATGCTCCTCCGGTCGGCACCTTCATCGATGCTGCCGAGATTGCCAGCTTGACCGACGGCGCGCTGTTCGTGGTGCGCGAGGACTTTACCAAGCGCGAAGAGGCGCTCAACGCTATCGCCCAGCTTAAGAAGTCCGAGAAGGTCAAGCTCATCGGTACCGTCATGAATTACTGTGAGACCGAGACCAGCGAGTACTACTATTCTTACTACACCAAGGACGGTAAGAAGGTTAAGAAGGGCTCCGACGATCAGGGCACTTCCAAAAAGGGCATCTTCACCAACCGAGCAAACGTTTAGTTGATTAAGGCCGACCTATGCGTGACATTCATTGCCATATCTTGCCGGGTGTAGACGACGGCGCCGCCGATCTCGAAGAGAGCTTGGCGATGCTCGAGGCTGCCAAGCGGGCCGGTGTAACCAGAATCGTTTGCACTCCTCACTGCCGTGATCCCTATTTTGATTACGACAAGATGTGGGATGCCTTTGAGCTGCTGCGCGATAACGCTGACGGTTTTCCGCTCCAGATGGGCTTCGAGGTCAACCATCGAAAGCTCGTTGAGCTTGGTATCGATGCCGCGGATCACTTGCATTTCGATGGGACCAACGAGTTTCTGCTCGAGCTTTCGACGCATGCCGATGCGTATGCGTTTAGAGAGTACGAGAACACGATTTACGATTTGCAGTGCCGTGGCTACCAGGTGATCATCGCTCATCCTGAGCGCTATCGTGCGGTTCAAAAGGATGTAAGCGTGGCGGAGCGCCTGGTCGATATGGGCTGCAAGCTGCAGGCTTCGGCGGACTTTATTGCCGGCGGTCGCTTTGGTCGCGAGAAAAAGCCGGCGCAGCGCCTGTTCGATCAGAACCTGTACAGCTTCATCGCGAGCGATGCCCATAACGTGGGTCATTACGACTGCCTGGCGAAGGCTCGCGCGAAGTTTAGCGTGCGCGGAGCTCATTTTCGCTAAAATCTGTCCCTAACGTTCGCATTGAATGAAAGGGCAGCCATGGATATCCAACTTAAGACGGGATGCTTTGATGACGCGGCGTTGGTGCGCCGCGTCGTTTTTATGGACGAGCAGGGCTACGAGAATGAGTTTGACGCTATCGACGAGGATCCGAACTGCATTCATGTGACGCTCTATGTAGACGGTGAGCTTGCCGGTTGCTCGCGCGTGTTTCCCGAAGAACTCGAGCGCGCAGCTGACGCAGAGGCTCCGGTGTCGCCGGCGTGCGACTTGGACGAAGGCGTCGCGGCGGGGGAGACCTACATTATGGGGCGCGTGGCCGTGCTGCCGAGCATGCGCCGTCGCGGTTTGGCGAGCAAGATTGTCGAGGCCAGTGATACGTGCGCGCGTGATGCCGGCGCCAAGCTCATTAAGCTGCATGCGCAGGAATACGTGCTGCCGCTCTATGCCAAGGCGGGTTACACGCAGATTGCCCCGGTGGACTACGAAGACGAGGGCCAGCCCCATGCTTGGATGGCCAAGCGCGTAGATGGCAGATAGGGACGTTCCTTTCCTGCCGGCAGTCGGGGACACTCCTTGGCAATTGGCGCATCAGAGCGTTTGGACATACAGTTTTTCGATTCCGTATGTATATATGCGCGCTAATGGGTTATAAAATCTAAGTCTGAACATAGCAGGTCTGCGATGCGGCTCGGGCAACCGGGCCGTTTTTGCGGACGGGGGTAGCGCGAAAGGACTGCACATGCGTCAATTTAAGACCGAGAGCAAAAAACTGCTCGACCTCATGATCAACTCCATCTACACCAATAAGGAAATCTTCCTGCGCGAGCTTATCTCCAACGCGAGCGACGCCGTCGACAAGCTCAACTTTAAGAGCCTGCAGGACCCGAGCGTCAAGCTCGACCAGGGCGACCTGGCTATTCGTGTTTCCTTTGATAAAGATGCCCGTACCATCACCATTTCGGATAACGGTATCGGCATGACCGCCGAGGAGCTTGAGCGCAATCTGGGCACCATCGCCCATTCCGGCTCCGAGGAGTTTAAGACTGAGAACGCCGAGCAGCAGGGTTCCGATGTCGACATCATCGGTCAGTTTGGCGTGGGTTTCTACTCCGCCTTTATGGTCGCCAGCCACGTGAAGGTCGTCAGCCGCGCTTATGGCGAGGATATCGCCCACGTTTGGGAGTCCGACGGTCTTGAGGGCTACACCATCGAGGATGGCGAGCGTGCTGAGCACGGTACCGATGTCATCCTGACGCTGCGCGAGAACGAGAAGCTCGACGCCGACGGCGAGGCCGAGACCTACGATCGCTTCCTGACCGAGTGGGGCCTCAAGAGCCTGATTCAGCAGTACAGCAACTATGTGCGCTACCCGATTCAGATGATGGTGTCCAAGAGCCGCCAGAAGCCCAAGCCCGAGGATGCTGGCGATGACTACACGCCCGAGTACGAGGACTACCAGGAGCTCGAGACCGTCAACTCAATGACGCCGATCTGGAAAAAGCGCAGCTCCGATGTCGAGCAGAAGGACTACGACGAGTTCTACAAGTCAACGTTCCACGACTTTGACGATCCTGCACGCACCATCAGCTTCCATGCTGAGGGCACGCTCGAGTACGACGCCCTGCTGTTTGTGCCGGGCCGCGCCCCGTTCGATCTGTACAGCAAGGACTACGAGAAGGGCCTGGCGCTCTACAGCTCCAACGTGCTGATTATGGAGAAGTGCGACGACCTGCTGCCCGACTACTACAACTTTGTCCGTGGCGTCGTGGATTCCGCCGACGTGTCGCTCAACATCTCGCGCGAGACGCTGCAGCAGAACCGTCAGCTCAAGGCTATCGCCAAGCGTGTCGAGAAGAAGATCACTGCCGATCTTGAGGACATGCGCGACAACGACCGCGAGGCCTACGAGAAGTTCTTTGAGAACTTTGGCCGCGGCCTTAAGTACGGCATCTACTCGAGCTATGGCATGAAGGCCGATGAGCTCGCCGACCTGCTACTGTTCTGGTCTGCCAAGGAGCAGAAGATGATTACCCTGGCCGAGTATGCCAAGGGCATGCCCGAGGATCAGAAGGCCATCTACTACGCCGCCGGCGACTCGCGTGAGCGCTTGGCCAAGATGCCCGTGGTAAAGGGCGTGCTCGAGCGCGGCTATGACGTGCTGTTGCTGACGCAGGATGTGGATGAGTTTACGTTCCAGGCTATGCGTGAGTACGTTGCCGCCGATATGCCTAAGATCTACGAAGACGACGCCGCCCGCGAGGCTGCCGAGAAGGCCGTTGCCGACGGTGCCGAGCCCGAGGTCGAGGATCGTCACCTGGAGCTCAAGAACGTCGCGACTGGCGATCTTGATCTGGCGACCGAGGACGAGAAGAAGGAGGCCGAGGACGCCACCAAGGAGAACGAGGACCTCTTTAGCGCTATGAAGGAGGCGCTCGGTGACAAGGTCGAGAAAGTTGCCGTCTCCGCGCGCCTGACCGATGCCCCCGCTTGCATCACCACCGAGGGTCCGCTTTCGCTCGAGATGGAGAAGGTGCTTCAGAAGGGTCCTGAGGGCGCGCCCGACGGTATGCCCAAGAGCCAGCGCGTGCTCGAGCTCAACGCCAAACACCCGGTCTTCGCCAAGCTCGTCGCTGCCCAGAAGGCCGGCGACGCCGACAAGATCAAGCAGTACTCCGGCCTGCTCTACGATCAGGCCCTGCTGGTCGAGGGCATCCTCCCTGAGGACCCCGTTGCCTTCGCAGCAGCTGTCTGCGAGCTTATGTAATTGGGTAGTTACGCGGTTCTACGAACCGCGTAACTACTCGACGCTGCCCTTCGTTCCGCCGTTCTAACGAACGGCGGACCAGCCGACGCTGCGCGGGCACCAGAGCGACAACTTGTCATTCAAAGAGGACGGCATGACCAGAAGGTCTATGCCGTCCTCTTTTCATGCCAATTTGTTCGCTCTGGTGACCGCTCGCTGGCATTACCAAAACATCGACGGTCCAATAATGATCCCTTGGGGACGGAGAAAAAGTGGTCGTTGGGGGACGTTCTTGTTTGACTGGTAGTTTAAGAACGCCCCCGATGACTATTCGGATTGCTAATTTGTGCGGGTTGTGGTTTTGTGACCTGCTGAAATTTGAGATACTGTACAACTGTACGTTAACTAATCTTCGTAGTATATTGCTACCCGCAAAACTCAATACCATTGTGCTTCGAGACGCTAAAGCGCCTACGTACAATGGTTTTTGATAGTACGATTTGATTCAACGACAGGATGGATGGTCCAAGCGTGAGTCTCGGCAGCAAACTATCCAACGCAAAGGTCTCCTTTGCGATATTTAAGCGCGACATTAAGCGACTGCTTATGAACCCCGTCGCCCTGGTGGTTACCTTGGGCGTGTGCGTCATTCCCTCGCTGTATGCCTGGTACAACATCGTTGCCAACTGGGATCCGTACGGAAATACCCAGGGCATTAAAATCGCCATCGCCAACAACGATCAGGGCACCCAGAATGACTTGGTGGGCGAGCTCAATGCAGGCGATAAGGTGGTCGACCAGCTCAAGGAAAACGATCAGCTGGGCTGGACCTTCGTCGACTCGGCTGCCGATGCCAAAGAGGGCGTCGAGAGCGGGGAATACTACGCGGCGATCGTAATCCCCAAGAACTTCTCCGACAATCTTGTCTCGATGCTCGATGGCAATTACCATCAGCCGAAGCTCACCTATTACGTCAATGAGAAGAAGAGCGCCATTGCGCCCAAGGTCACCGATACCGGTGCCAACACCATCGAGGAGCAGATCAACTCGGAGTTTGTCTCCACGGTGGGCGAGACTGTTGCCAGTATCGCCAAGGATGCCGGTGTCGATTTAAAGGACAAGGCAACCCAGACTCAGGACTCGCTGACAAGTTCGGTGTCCGAGGCATCCGACACCTTGGGTGAGGTGCGCGATTCGATTGGCGATATGAATGCCGCCATCGATAAGACGAGTGGCGCTATCGCCTCGGCTGATGCGGCGCTTGCCGGCTTGCAAGGTCAGGCACCGTCGCTGACGCAGGCAATCTCCCAGGGCAACGACCTGCTGGGCGAGGCTCGCGCCACGGCGGGCAACTCTATCACCTCGCTCTCCAAGGCACTCTCGGAAGGTAGCCTTGCACTCACCAAGACGTCAGCCTCCGCGAACGCTGCGATTGGCAAGCTAACGGGTACGGTCACATCTACGACCACCCGCATCGACAACTCGCTCGAGTCTCTCCAGGCGACGATCGATCACAATAAGGCCGTTATCGGGCACTTGGAGATTCTCGTTAATGACACGTCGACAGGTTCCGAGGAAATTGACGCGCGCATTGTATCGACCATCGATTCGCTTCGCGAGCAAAACCAGAAGCTGCAGAGCATCAAGGATGGCCTTTCTGCACAATCGAGCGCCATGGCAAACGACGCTACGGCAATCTCGAACGCGAGCAACGCACTCAACGCGGCAATTCAGACCGGTACGGCTAACCTCGGTCAGGCTCAGACCGATCTGGGTCAGAACGCACTTCCGAAGGCTTCGAGCGCGCTTGATTCCTTTGCCGCCGTTTCGGGCGATTTGACCGGCATTGTGTCGGGTATGACCCCCACGATAGCGAGCGCGCGCGGCACGCTGGCGCAGCTCGACGCCACGCTCAAGCAGGCAAAGACCACGCTATCCCAAACCGACGCCTCCCTTGCCAAGGTTCAGGACAAGCTCGCGACCGCCGCCAATGACATTGCGGCGCTGCAGACCTCTGAGTCTATGGGCGAGTTAGCCGACCTCATGGACGTCGACGTCAATGACGTGGCAGATTTCATGGCATCTCCGGTTGAGCTGACGTCCAAGTCAATCTATCCGGTCAAGAGCTTTGGCTCGGGCATCGCGCCCTTCTACACCAATCTGGCGCTGTGGGTAGGCGGCTATGTGCTCATCGCTATCTATAAACTCGAGGTCGACCGCGAGGGCATCGGTAGCTTTACGGCGCGTCAGGGCTACTTTGGCCGCTGGCTGCTGCTGGTGATCCTGGGCGCGTTCCAGGCCATTATCGTTACGGTGGGCGACCTGGTCATTGGCGTTCAGTGCGTCAATCCGCTGCTCTTTGTACTGGGCGGCATCGCTATTTCGTTCACCTACGTCAACATCATCTATGCGCTGTCCACCACGTTTAAGCATATCGGTAAAGCCATTGGCGTCATCCTCGTCATTGTGCAGATCCCCGGCTCGTCGGGCATGTATCCCATCGAGATGATGCCCGGCTTCTTCCAATGGCTGCATCCGCTGCTGCCCTTCACTTATGGCATCAACCTGCTGCGCGAGACCGTCGGTGGCATGTATTCGTTCAACTACCTGTTCAACCTGTGCATCCTGGGCGTGTTCCTTGCCATCGCGCTCTTTATCGGTCTGCAGCTGCGCCCGTTGCTGCTCAACCTCAATCTGCTCTTTGATAAGCAGCTTTCCACGACGGGCCTAATGATCTGCGAGTCCAACGACCTACCGCGCCAGCGCTATTCGCTGCGCACGGCCATGCGCGTCATGCTCGATTCGGATTCGTACCGTCGCGAGCTGCTCGATCATGCCGTGGCGTTTGAGCATCGCTACCCGTACTACATCAAGGGCGGTTTTGCCGCCGTGGTAGGCGTGCAGGTTCTGCTCTTTGTGCTTTCGACGGTGCTCGATATCGACAATAACGGCAAGATCATCCTGCTCGTTATCTGGATCATTTCGGTTATCGCCATCTGCGGCTGGCTCATCAACATCGAATACATCCGTGCGAGCCTCAATACCCAGATGCGTATCTCGGCGCTTTCGGACGAGGACCTTCGCCGCGAGATGCGCGAGCACACGGCTGCCATCCCTGCCGCCCGTCGCATGTTTGGTCTCAACGCCAGCGAGCGTGGCGCCAAGGGAGGCGAACAGCCTACGAGCCGTCTGTCGCATATCGGTGCGCATCGTAAGGCTCAAGATGCCGACGGCGCTGACAACGTAAACGGAAACGACGGGGACACCACCTCGCTTGGCAAGCACTCTAAAGGAGGTGAGGCATAAATGAAAAACATCCTGCACCTGTTTAAGCGCGATGTCCAAAACGTGTCTCGCTCCGTGATCGGCATGGTCGTCGTGATGGGCCTGATCATCGTGCCATGTCTCTATGCATGGTTTAACATCGCCGGAAGCTGGGATCCGTACGGCAACACCGGCAACCTTAAGATCGCCGTGGTCAACACTGATGAGGGTTACGAGAGCGATCTGATTCCCGTCGAGGTCAACGTGGGCGAAAACGTAACCGTCACCCTGCGCGGCAACGAGAACTTCGACTGGGTTGTGCTCAACGATCGCGATAAGGCCATCGATGGCGTCAAGTCGGGCGCGTACTACGCTGCCGTCGTTATCCCTAAAACGTTTAGCGCCGACATGATGACGCTTTTCTCGACCGAGGTGAAGCACGCCGATATCGAGTTCTACGAGAACCAGAAGGCTAACGCCATCGCACAGATCGTGACTGAAAAGGGCTCGAGCGCCGTCCAGAGTCAGGTCAACGAGACCTTTACCAAGACCATCACGACCATCGGCCTTAAGACCGTGTCCAGCCTGCTCGACTATATGAGTACCGACCAGGTGAGCAACTTTATCGCCAATCTGTCCTCGACGCTGGGCGATTCGGTCGAGGACCTGCAGGACGTTCAGGCGAGTGCGACGTCGCTCGCGGGCATTTTGAGCTCCACGTCCGATTCACTGACATCGGCGGGCGGCATGCTCAAGCAGACGGGCACCGTTGATGAGTCGACGAAGCAGCTGATGGAGCACGCCAAGAGCGGCATCAATGATTCCAAGGAAGCGCTCAAGGCCGCCAACGATGCCGTTGACGCGGCGATTGACGGAAGCGCGGGCTCGTTCGACAACGTGTCCGCCGAGCTTGCGAAGGCATTCGATGCCGCGAATCAGCATGTTGACCTTACGGTGTCTCAGCTCAACGAAGCCGCAGCGGCGCTCAATACGCGTGCTGACGATATCGATGCGATGGCCGATCAGCTCCGCAACCTTGCCGACCAGGTGAGTGATGACAAGCTCAAAGACGGTCTCGAGTCCGCTGCGACGTCGCTGGGCAGAATTGCCGTGGAGTACCGCAACAATGCGAAGGACCTGACGGCGACCGCAAAGTCCCTTTCGGACGGCATGGCGGAGGTCAACAACTCGCGTGCCGAGGTCGACCAGGCCATCGCCGATGCCAAGGCGGGTATCTCGGGAGCCAAGTCCGACTACGATTCCACGTTCTCGGTTAAGGCCAAGGAGCTCAAGAAGACCATTTCGGGCGTTCTGGATTCCCTGAACGGTATTTCGGGTGACTTGGATAGCGCTGTGAGCGGTCTGACCGACGCCTCTGGCTCGCTCGCAAAGGGCCTCTCCAAGGCTGCGACGCTGGTCAACAAGGCTTCTGATCAGTTGGGCGAGGCGTCGGACAAGATCAGCGCTTTTAAGGACGAGCTTGATAGCGCTCTGATGTCGGGTGACCTGGCCATGATTAAGACAATGATTGGCAACGACCCCGAGGGCCTCGCCGTGTCGCTTTCCGGCCCCGTCGCGCTCGACCGCAAACCGGTCTATCCGATCCGCAACTACGGTTCGGCCATGGCGCCGTTCTACACGATTCTGTCGCTGTGGGTGGGCTCGATTGTACTGGCGGCCATGATGAAGGTCTCGGTTGACGATGAGCTCATCAACGAGCTGATCCCCGTGCGCCTGCACGAGATCTACCTGGGCCGCTACCTGTTCTTTGGAGGTCTGGCCCTGCTGCAGGCGACACTCGTGTGCGCGGGCGACATCCTGTTCTTTGGCATTCAGTGCGACAACCCGCTGCAATTTGTGCTGGCGGGTTGGGTCGCGAGTCTCGTGTTCTCCAATATCGTCTACACGCTTACGGTTTCGTTTGGCGATATCGGCAAGGCGCTCGCCGTCGTGCTGTTGGTTATGCAGGTCGGCGGTTCGGGCGGTACGTTCCCCATCGAGATGACCGGCCCTGTGTTCCAGGCGATCTATCCGTTCCTGCCGTTCACCCACGGCATCAACGCCATGCATGCCGCCATGGCTGGCGCCTACCATATGGAGTACTGGATTGAGCTAGGCATTCTGGCGAGCTATCTGATTCCGTCGCTGGCACTGGGCGTCGTCTTCCGCCGCCCGGTCATCAAAGCCAACGACTGGATTATCGAAAAGCTGGAGTCGACCAAATTGATTTAATACAGCAACGTAAACGCCGTCGGAACATCGAGGTTTTCTGTTCCGACGCTTTAGTTGAGTGAATTGCATGGGCTGCTTGGTTGTTGCTACAGTAGCGGGGCGTGCCGGGGGTCCGGTGCGCCCTGTTTTTATTTGACCATGAGGCGGCATGCGGTCACGCGCGTGCGGACACCACGCCCAGATTGAGCGCGAGGATGCCCTATGCCCCAGCATGTCACTGACAATATCGAAATGATGCCCGATGGCCCTGTGGCTCGCGAGGACCTGGGTGCGGGCGGCACCTCCCGTGGTGCCGGTGCTCGTTCGCCGTTGTTCTGGAAAGTTCTACTGCTTTCGGTGGCGATTATCTGGGGTTACTCCTTTACCACTATGAAGGACGCGCTCGACACCATTCCGGTGTTTGAACTGCTCTGCGTGCGCTTTCTGCCTGCGGCGTTGGTCATGTTTGTCATCTTCCACAAGCGCATCATCGCGCACCTCAACGCCCGCAATCTTATCGTCGGACTTGGAATGGGCACACTTATGTGGGCCGCCTACGTCCTGCAGACGGTCGGCCTGGCGCACACCACGGCGGGCAAGAACGCGTTTTTGACGGGTACGTACTGCATCCTCGTGCCCTTTGCGAGCTATTTTCTGAGCGGCGAAAAACTCACCCGCTATAATCTGGGCGCGGCACTGCTGTGCTTGGCGGGCATTGGCCTGGTGGCGCTCGATAGCGTCGAGTTCAACATCGGCGATGCCATTACGCTGGGCGGCGCGGTCTTCTTCGCCATCCAGATGGCGGTGACCGCCAAGTACGGTCGCAAAATGGACATCAACGTCATCACGTTTTGGATGTTTGTGGGCAATGGCGTGCTGAGCCTGATCTCGTCGCTGCTATTCGAGACCCAGGCGCCTCTGTCCGTGTGGACGCCGAATTTTATCTGTGTGATGGCGTTTCTCTCGGTGGGCTGCACATGCGTGGCTCTGCTCATCCAAAACGTCGGCCTGGCGCATGTCCCGGCTTCGACGGGCTCGCTGCTCCTTTCGATGGAGTCGCCTTCGGGCGTGTTGTTTTCGGTGCTGCTGATGGGGGAGGCGCTCACCTCGCGCCTGCTCGCCGGCTTTGTGCTTATCTTCCTGTCGATTATCTTGAGCGAGACTCACTTCGATTTTTTGCGTCGAAAGCCGCGCCCGCAATTGTAAACAACTTGTTGCGCCGCCCTCCTGGGGCGGCATTTTTTATGCCTCGCCCTTAAAGTTGTACCTTGCGCTTTACGCTATCAAAGTGCTTACTGCAAAAACGTTACTGGAGGGCATTTATGGCACCAGCTTTGTCCGATCTTCAACCGCAATCAACGCCCAAGGCCACCGCCGCGGCGCAGACCGCTATCGGTGACGGTCTTGTTGCAGAAGCTCAGGCTTTTGCAGACGAGCTCGCTGCGTGGCGACACGATCTCCACCAGATGCCCGAGCTGGGTAATAGCCTCCCACAGACCTCTGCGTATATCCAGGCACGTCTGACCGAGATGGACATCCCGTTTGCCACGCTCGTCGACGGCTCCTGTGTTGTGGGCCTTGTCGGCTCCGGTGCCGCCGCGGCCCAAGGCAATGGCGTCTGCACGAATGAGCAGGCTGGTACGGTCATCATGCTTCGTGGCGACATGGACGCCCTGCCCGTTGCCGAGGAATCCGGCGAGCCCTTTGCATCCACCAACGGCTGCATGCACGCTTGCGGTCACGATATGCACGCGACGGCGCTGCTTGGCGCGGCTCGTATGCTCAAAGCGCGCGAGACTGAGCTTGTTGATGCCAACGCCACGGTTAAGCTGCTGTTCCAGCCGGGCGAGGAAACCTTTGAGGGTGCCCGCGCCGCCATCGCCGACGGTCTGCTGCAGAACCCGCGCCCTCAGGTCGCCTTTGCCATGCATGTCAATAGCCAGTCGCCGCTTGGCCTGGTGCTTTACGGCAGTCCGGCGCTCTCGGGCGTGTACGGTTTCCGCATCACGCTGCAGGGCAAGGGCGGTCATGGCTCGAGCCCCGAGATCTGCATCGACCCCATTACGGCGGGCGTGCACGTGCATCTGGCACTTCAGGAGCTTATCGCTCGCGAAGTGCCGGCGGCCAAGGAGGTCGCGCTTACCGTTGGCAAGTTCGCCGGCGGTCAGGCCGCAAATGTCATCCCTGATACTTGTGTGCTCGAGGGAACGCTGCGTGGCTTCGATGTCGAGCTCATGGAGCACCTCAAGGCCCGCATCGCGGAGGTCGTCAAAGGCGTTGCCACGACCTATCGTACGCCGGCGACTATTGAGACGCTCTCGGATGTTCCCCCGCTCGTACTCGATGACGATATGACGCAGGCGTCGCTTGGCTACGTGGGCGCGGTGCTGCCCAAGTCCGCCTTCCTGCCGCTGTTCCACGCCATGGCGAGCGAGGACTTCGCGTTGATCTCGAGCGAGATCCCGAGTGCGTACTTTACCGTGGGCGCTGCCGTGACTGATACGGACGAGCATTTTGCTCAGCATCATCCCAAGGCGCGCTTTAACGATGCCGAACTGCCGCTCGGTGCCGCGGCCTATACCGCCGTCGCTTTGGGCTATATCGCCGACCACCGGTAGCACCCAACCTTGCCTTTCAAGCCTGCGGGCATGGCCGTAAGGCCTATGCCCTTGTCTTTCAAGGCAATCTTGGGCACTACCGGCGCCCGGCGCCGGCTATTCGTTTGTTAAATAAGGAGCAGTATGTCCCAGCAGCGTAAGTTTTTCCCCGGCTGGCTCGTGGTGGCCTCTGGCTTCGTGATCATGGCCACGTGCTACACGATTTTCGTCAACTGCATGAGCCTGTTCCAGCCGTTGATCGTCAGCGACCTGGGCATTTCCCTTGCGCAGTACAACATCTCCAACGCCTACGATCGCTGCGTCTAAGCAGTTTGGCATGGCCGACCTGGGTAAGGTCACGGGCACCATTACCTCGCTCGAGATGGTCGGCGGCACCGTGGGCGCCATTGTCTCGGGCGTGCTGTTCGATGTCACGGGCTCCTTTGCGAGCACCTGGATTGTGTGCCTGGCGTGCTCCGTGGTCATGCTTGTGTTCCTGCTAGCATCCGAGCCTATCGCCGCCAAGTTGCGCGCGAGCGTGGCGGGGGAGTAGATAGGCCAAAGCGCATTGCCGCTTGTCCGCTTCGTCCGTGGCTACCGCGGCGGCGCATCTGGCCGAACGAGCCCCCATACCCTCGTTCGGTCAGACGCGCCGCCGCTGTATGTGTTTGTGCCGTATAATGACCGTTACCTATGACGCGATACAAAAGAAAGGTGTTTGCCCATGCAGGCACAGAAGGCGGAGGGAACCCGCGACCTTATCGGCGCCGAGATGCGCGCCTGGCAAAAGATGCAGCAGATTGCGGCCGGCGTGTTCGAGCCGTTTGGTTTTAAGCCCATCGAGACGCCCGCGATCGAGCAGGTGGACGTGTTTGTCCACGGTATCGGCCAGTCGACCGACGTCGTGCGCAAGGAAATGTTCCGCGTGTTCAGCGGCGCCAACCTGGAGCGCGTCTTTACCGAGGGCACCGACACCAAGCTTAAGCCCAAGCAGCGCCTGGCCCTTCGTCCCGAGGGCACGGCCGGTGTGGTGCGCGCCGTCGTCGAGAACAACCTGGTGCCCCAGGGCTCCACGCCGTTTAAGGCCTATTACGCCGAGGCCATGTTCCGTGGCGAGCGCCCCCAGAAGGGACGCCTGCGCCAGTTCCACCAGGTGGGCATCGAGTGGCTCGGTGCTCCCGATCCGGCGGCAGACGCCGAGTGCATCATTATGCTCATGGAGTTCTACAAGCGCCTGGGCTTCGATCTTTCCAAGCTTCGTCTACTCATTAACTCGATGGGCGATGCCCAGTGCCGTCCGGCCTATCGCGAGCAGGTCAAGCAGTTCATTCTCGATCACGCCGACGAGATGTGCGACGAGTGCCGCGAGCGCGCCGAGCTCAATCCGCTGCGCGCCTTCGACTGCAAGAACGACCGCTGCCGCGAGATCATGGCCGAGGCCCCGCTGATGGGCGACAACCTGTGCGACGAGTGCCGCGAGCACTACGAGCAGGTCAAGCGCTATCTGGATGCCGCCGGTATCGAGTATGTCGAGGATCCCACCCTGGTGCGCGGCCTGGACTACTACACCCGTACTGTCTTTGAGGTCGAGGCTCCCGGTGCCGGTGTCGGCTCCATCGGTGGCGGCGGTCGCTATGACGGCTTGGTCGAGCTCGAGGGTGGCAAGCCCACGGCCGGCGTCGGCTTCGCCGTCGGTTTTGAGCGCGCCCTGCTGGCCCTTCAGGCATTTGGTAACGACTTGGGTGCCGAGGAGGCCCCGTGCGTCTACGTCGCCAATGCCGGCAAGGAGCTGCGTCAGAACGTCTTTGCCATCACGCAGGAGCTTCGCGCCGCAGGCATCGTGACCGAGGCCGACTACCAGGGTCGTTCGCTCAAGGCCCAGTTTAAGCAGGCCGACAAGGTGGGCGCCAAGCTCATCCTGGTCCTGGGCGGCGACGAGCTTGCCGCCGGCAAGGTCAAGGTGCGCGACATGCAGAGTCACGACGAGGTTCTCGTCGATTTGGCCAACGTGGTCGAGGCGGTTCGCGAGCGCCTGTAGCGCATCTTTTTGAGCTGCGGGCCTGCTAACGTGCCCTGCTCATGGAGAGCGATTGTTACGGGGGTGTTTCGCATTTATGCGGAATGCCCCCGTTTGCATATGCCGTCCACCGAGAAATACGACCATTTGGGGCAAAAACCCTTGCAATGCAGAAAATACTTTTGTGTGGTAAAGCGCAATCAGCTCCGAAAGTTTTTGCCGAGTGCCTATAATGGATACCGCATGTTACGTGCATAGAAGGAGGAATGGGAGGAAACGTGGCTGAGAACCTAAGCAACCAGTCTGTACCCGAAGCCGCGGCGCGCGTCGCTGCCGTGGTCAACCGCCTCGTTAACCGAATCGGCTCGAATGCCGAGTCCAAGGAGCGTCTCGCCGAGATCGAGATCCCCGAGGAGCTGCGCGACAATCTGGCGCTGTTCTTGCGCCTGGAGCGCCGTGTGCTTAGCGAGTATGATCCCGAGATCGCGGACCTGTTCGACAAGATTTTGACAGCCGAGATTGTGGCCAATGCCGGCAACCCCGGTAGCCGTGCTGCCGATGAGTCCGTCGACGAGCAGGGCGTGCCCACTGCCGACGAGCCCACCGCCGTGGCGTTTCGCGAAGTCGTCGATTTGATCGACAGCCTGCCGCTCGATAAACAGCAGGTTATCGTCCGCGCCTTTACGAGCTTCTTCCATCTGGCAAACCTGTCGGAGGAGAATTACCGTGTGGCGCAGCTGCGCGAGCGCGAGGCCGGTGCGTCGACCGATACCGAGGTCGATCCCGCCAACGAACTCACCGTCGCCTATCACCAGTTGGTAAACGAGAGGGGTGTCGAGGGCGCCAACGAGCTGCTCGGCAAGCTTGAGTTCCACCCTGTCTTTACAGCACATCCCACCGAAGCCCGTCGCAAGGCCGTCGAGGGCAAGATTCGCCGTATCTCCAACCTGCTGGAGGAGCGTCCGCGTCTGGGCGGCTCCGACCTGGTGGAGAACGAGCGCCATATGCTGCAGGAGATCGACGCCCTGGTGCGTACGAGCCCCATCGCGCTCAAGAAGCCCACGCCGGTCGAGGAAGCCGATACCATCATCGACACCTTCGATAACACGCTGTTCGACGTCATTCCCGTCATCTATCGTCGTTTTGACGACTGGGTGCTGGGTGATAAGGCCGGTACCGTGCCGCCGCTGTGCCCGGCATTCTTCCATCCCGGCAGCTGGATCGGCTCCGACCGCGACGGTAACCCCAACGTCACCGCCAAGGTAAGCCGTGAGGTCGCCGCCAAGTATTTCACCCATATGGTGCTCAAGCTCGAGGACAAGTGCCGCCGCATCGGCCGCAACCTCACGCTCGAGGCCACCTACAGCAAGCCGTCTGCCGAGCTCATCAACCTGTGGAACCATCAGGTCGAGATGAGCACCCAGTACACGGCACGCGCCGAGCTGATCTCCGAGCACGAGCCGCATCGCGCCGTCATGATCGTCATGGCAGACCGACTCAACGCCACCGTCCGTCGCATCACCGACACCATGTACCACAGCGCCGATGAGTTCCTGGAGGACCTGCGCGTCGTCCAGCGCTCGCTGGCCGCCTGCGGTGCCGTCCGTGCTGCCTACGGCCCGGTCCAGACCATCATCTGGCAGGTCGAGTCCTTCGGCTTCCATATGGTCGAGATGGAGTTCCGTCAGCACTCCGTGGTGCACGCCCGCGCCCTCAAGGATATCCACGAGAACGGTATCCATGGCGACCTGCAGCCCATGACGCGCGAGGTCATCGATACCTTCCGCGCCATCGGCTCCATCCAGAAGCGCTACGGCAAGAAGATGGCGCATCGCTACATCATCTCGTTTACCAAGAGCGCCCAGCATGTGGCCGACGTCTTTGAGCTTGCCCACCTGTCCTTTGCACACGAGGAGGATGTCCCCGAGCTCGACGTGATCCCGCTGTTCGAGCAGCTCGAGGACCTCGAGGGCTGCGTCGACGTGCTCGACCAGATGCTTACGCTGCCCGTGGTGCAAAAGCGCCTTGCCCAGACCAACCGCCGCATGGAGGTCATGCTGGGCTATTCCGACTCCTCCAAGGACGCCGGTCCTACCACGGCCATGCTCGCGCTGCACTCCGCGCAGGAGCGCATCGCCAAGTGGGCCGAGAAGAACGATATCGACCTGGTGCTCATGCACGGTCGCGGCGGTGCCGTGGGCCGTGGCGGCGGCCCGGCCAACAAGGCCGTGCTGGCGCAGCCCAAGGGCTCGGTCAACTGTTTCTTTAAGCTCACCGAGCAGGGCGAGGTCATCTTTGCCCGTTACGGCAACCGCACGCTGGCCCAGCGCCATGTTGAGTCCGTTGCCGCCGCAACGCTTTTGCAGTCGGCCCCGAGTGTCGAGAAGACCAACACCGAGACCACGCAGAAGTTCTGGGATATGGCGGAGAAGCTCAACGCAGTAAGCCATGAGCGCTATCTGGACCTGCTGAACACCGAGGACTTTACACCGTGGTTCTCGACCGTGACGCCGCTGACCGAGGTCGGTCTGCTGCCGATCGGCTCGCGTCCCGCCAAGCGCGGCCTGGGCGCCAAGTCGCTCGACGACCTGCGTACCATTCCGTGGATCTTCAGCTGGAGCCAGGCGCGCATCAATCTGGCCGCTTGGTACGGCCTGGGTACTGCCTGCGAGCAGCTTGGCGACCTTGATCAGCTCAAGGCTGCCTACCAGGAGTGGCCGTTCTTCCGCACCTTTATCGACAACATCGAGATGTCGATCGCTAAGACCGACCAGCGCATCGCCAAGATGTATCTGCACCTGGGCGATCGCCAGGATCTGTCCGAGAAGGTCTTCACCGAGATGCAGCTCACCCGTAAGTGGGTCCTTGCCATCGTCGGTGACGAGTGGCCGCTACAGCGCCGCCGCGTGCTTGGCTGCGCTGTCCGCGTGCGCAACCCCTATGTCGACGCCCTGTCCATCGCCCAGGTCCGCGCCCTTCGCGAGGTGCGTATGAACCAGGACGAGATGGCCGAGGAGAAGAAGGCCGAGTACATGAGCCTGATTCTTTCGACCGTGACCGGCGTCTCGGCAGGATTGCAGAACACGGGGTAATCGATAGCCCTGTAGTCGTCCGGGCCCGCCATCAGCTTACTTTTAGGCACGTCCTCGGACATGCAAGAAGCCCTCGCTGCGCACTTCGTGCGGCGAGGGCTTCTTGCGTCCTGCGGAGTGTGCCTAAAAGTAAGCTGATGGCGGGCCCTACGATGTCCGGTCTTCGGTGGATTACTGGCTGGGGGAATAATGGCGCGCTTCGCGCGTTTTGGATGGGGCTTGTCCCGGCGGCGCGTTTGGCGCTTCGCGCCTCGCGTCTTATCGATTGGGATTGAGATGCATGTGGCGCTTCTCGATTTACGACTGTAGCGGCCGCGGTCCCGTTTGGGATCGCGGTTGTTTTGTTGTGGGTCAAATATGAACGTTGTGTTAATGAGTCGGTGGACGGTGGTGTTTTTCGGTGAGCGGCGTATCCTTCCAACGGTTTATCTAGTGTGTCAGTTGAAAGGAAGAGGGCGCTCGTCATTGTTTGAATGTGAACTGCCGTTTGACCACAAGACGTTGCATCTGGAACTCGAGGATAAGAACTTCGCGGGTGTGATGGAAGGTCATCAAAACGAGTTTAAGACCACGAAATCGCAGGAAGAGCTGGTGGAGGAGTCGCTTGCCAACCCTTATGGCTCGCCTTCGCTCGAGGAGCTTTGTGCTGGCAAGAAGGATATTGTCATCATTAGCTCCGATCATACGCGTCCCGTCCCCTCGCGTGTGACGATGCCTATTCTGCTGCATCACATCCACTCCGCTGCGCCTGAGGCACGCGTTCGCATTCTGGTTGCTACGGGCATGCACCGTCCGTCGACGCACGAGGAGCTCGTCAATAAGTATGGCGAGGAGATCGTTGCTAACGAGGAAATCGTTATGCACGTCGCGACTGACGACAGCATGATGAAAAAGATCGGCACCCTGCCTTCTGGTGGCGAGTGCATCATCAACAAGATTGCCGCCGATTGCGATCTGCTGCTTGCCGAGGGCTTTATTGAGCCGCACTTCTTTGCCGGTTTCTCTGGTAGCCGCAAGTCCGTCCTGCCCGGCATCGCCAGCTACAAGACCATCATGTACAACCACAACGGTCAGTTTGTGAACGATTCCCACTCGCGTGCCGGCAACCTGTGCCACAACCACGTGAGCGAGGACATGTTCGCCGCCGCCGAGATGGCTCACCTTGCCTTTGTGCTTAACGTGGTGCTTAACGGCAAGCACGAGGTCATCGGCTCCTTTGCCGGCGATATCCACAAGGCGCACGAGGCCGGCTGCGAGTTCGTGAAGAGCCTTGCCGGCGTTGAGCCCGTCGAGTGCGAGATTGCCATCACCACCAACGGTGGCTACCCCCTCGATCAGAACATCTATCAGGCTGTGAAGGGCATGTGCGCTGCCGAGGCCACGCTTCCCGAGGGCGGCGTGATCATCGACGTCGCCGGTTGTGCCGACGGTCACGGTGGCGAGGGCTTCTATCACAACATCGCCGACAACGATCCGGCAGAGTTTGAGCGTGCCTGCATCGACCGTCCTAAGGACGAGACCCTGCCCGACCAGTGGACGAGCCAGATCTTTGCCCGCATCCTGGCGCATCACCCCGTGATCATGGTCACCGACCTGTGCGATCACCAGATGCTCAAGGATATGCACATGACGCCGGTCAACACTATCGAGGAGGCGCTCAAGCTCGCCTTTGAGATGAAGGGTGCCGATGCCAAGGTCGCCGTCATTCCCGATGGCCTGGGCGTTGTTGTTGCGCAGCACTAGTGCGCGGCCTAAACGAATCGTTTTTAACCGACAAGAAAGATAAGGTTTTATGCTTACCAAACTCCTCTGCGAATTCGGCGCAACGGCCCTCATGATCATCTTTGGCGTGGGCGTGCACTGCGATACGGTGCTCAAGGGCACCAAGTATCAGGGCTCCGGCCACATGTTTGCCATCACCACTTGGTCTTTTGGCATCTCGGTCTGCCTGTTTGTCTTTGGCGGTGCCGTGTGCATGAACCCCGCCATGGTGCTTGCCCAGTGCATCGTCGGCCTGGTGCCGTGGAGCAGCTGCATCCCCTTCATGATTGCCGATATGCTCGGCGGCTTTGTGGGCGCCGTAATCGCTTGGTTGATGTATGCCGATGAGTTCAAGGCTTCCGAGGGCGTCGTCGACCCCATTGCCCAGCGCAACATCTTCTCGACCAACCCCACCACCGAGGGTACGAACTATGCCCGTAACTTCTTCTGCGAGGCTATCTGCACTTTTGTGTTCATCAGCGCCATCCTTGCTGCCGCTAGCCGCGCCGGCGAGAACGTTCTGATGCTCGCAATCTGCGTCGGTCTGATCGTTTGGGCCGTTGGCATGGGCATGGGCGGCATCACCGGCTTCGCCATGAACCAGGCGCGTGACCTTGGTCCTCGCATGGCCTATCAGGTGCTGCCGATCAAGAACAAGGCTGACAACAACTGGAAGTACGGCCTGCTCGTTCCTGGCATCGCTCCGTTTGTCGGTGCTATTGTGGCCGCGCTGTTTGTGCATGGCTTCTTGGGCATGTTCTAGTCGAAGGCTACATAGTTGTCCGCTGGCCGCATGGGGTAACTTCCCAGCGCGTCCTCGGACATGCAAAAAGGCTCGCTGTGCACTTCGTGCGGCGAGCCTTTTTGCGTCCTGCGGAATGCGCTGGGAAGTTACCCCATGCGGCCAGCTGCGGGATCTTTGCTGCGCTCGAGCAAGCAACCCAACATATATCTGTATTTGGATGGGAGGGGCTTGTTGCTGATAGGGGCGTTGAGCTGTTGTTGGCACTTTGGGATGCGTGGCGCTCTGGGTTGGGGTGATGCTTTGGGATGAGCTTCTTACTTAGCCGAAGAGGGGCTGTATGGCTGATAGGTAGTTTTTGGCTACTTCGGCCTTATCTGCTTGGAAGTTGTGCCAGGCCCACCATTGGACCATTCCTACGAAGCTTGAGGCTATGTGGTGTAGTAGGAAGCTTCGGTCCATGGTGGCGGCGGGGCCGTTTGGGTCGGTAGGGACGGTTTCGGCTGCTCGTGACATGATGGTCTTGCGTAAGCAGTCGGCGAAGACGCGTGAGCCGGCGCCGGCTACCAGCGCTCGGACGCCCTGACGACGATCCCAGAGGTTGTTGAGGATATGCTCGACTTGCACGAGTGGGTCGTCGAGGGGCGTACCGTCATCGTCGAGGGCATGGGTGCAGATATCGCACACGAGCTCAGCGAGCAGGTTATCTTTGCTCTTGAAGAGGCCGTAGAACGTGGCTCGACCCACATGGGCGCGAGCGATGATGTCGCCGACGGTGATCTTGCCGTAGTCCTCTTCGCGCAGCAGCTCGGAGAACGCCGCAACGATGGCAGCGCGGCTTTTTGCCTTGCGGGCATCCATGGCTATGCGTCCGCGTGAACGAGCAGGCAGCGAAGCGTACCGGAGCAACCCTCGTAGGGGCGCTTACCAGCGCCGTAGCCGACGGCCTCGATGCGGTAGCGGGCCGGCAGGTGCTCGGACGTGCGCAGTGCGGCGACGATGGCGGCGCCCGTGGGCGTCACAAGCTCGCCGGCGACTGGTGCGGGCGTGAGGACGATATTGCCCGCCTGGCACAGGTTGACGACAGCGGGGACGGGAATGGGCATGAGACCGTGGGCACAACGGATGGTACCGTGACCCTCGGAGAGCGACTCGACCACGATGTCCTCAATACCCAGGTCATCGAGGCAGATGGCGACAGAGCAGACGTCGACGATGGAATCGACGG
Source organism: uncultured bacterium (assembly GCA_905215135.1). Classification (GTDB taxonomy): domain Bacteria; phylum Actinomycetota; class Coriobacteriia; order Coriobacteriales; family Coriobacteriaceae; genus Collinsella. The sequence continues at coordinate 91,288 of CAJMOX010000001.1, read as the reverse complement.
CGCCCACCTCGTGGAACATGACGGTCTCGGGCGTTTTGCCGTGAGCCTTGGCCTCGGCAGCGGCGAGCGCGGTAAAGATGGCGAGGGCGCGACGCTTGGCGCCATCGCTTAACTGCGAGCCATCGATGATGGCGGTGACGTCAGCCAAAGAACGGTGGTGATGGTGGTGGGCGTGATGGTGGCCCTCGTGGTCGTGGTCATGCTCGTGGCAGTGCTCGTGTTCGTGCTCGCCATGATCATGATGGTGGTGCTCATGCTCGTGCGTGTGCTCGGCAGCTGCTTCGTTGCCGTAGAGCCAGGCCATATCGTGATCGTGGTTCTCGAGCTCCTCTGCAAGCTGGACGTCGAAATCGCAGGCGTTGATGCCATGCTTGCTTACGCGTGTGACGGCGATCGTAAAGCCGTCGACCGGCAGCGTGGCGAGCTGCTCGCGCAGGTGCTCCTCGCTGGCGCCTAGGTCGAGCAGGGCCGCGACGGTCATATCGCCGCTGATGCCCGAGGTGCCGTCGATGATAAGCGTGTGCTGATGATTGGACATGGAATGCTCCTTAACGGGCGCAGGGCGTGCCGGCGCTCAGGTGATTGATAAGACTTGCCTGGTAGGCGGCACCAAAGCCGTTGTCGATGTTGACGACCGAAACGCCGCTGGCGCAGGAGTTGAGCATGGCGAGCAGCGCGGCTACGCCACCAAAGCTCGCGCCGTAACCCACACTGGTGGGAACGGCTATGACCGGACAGCTTACCAGGCCGCCGACAACGCTCGCCAGTGCGCCCTCCATGCCGGCAATGGCGATGACCACCTGTGCCTGGGCGAGTTCCTCGGCATGCGCGAGCAGACGGTGCAGGCCGGCGACACCCACGTCGTAGAGGCGGTCGACCTCGTTGCCATAGAACTCGGCCGTCAACGCGGCTTCTTCGGCGACGGGCAGGTCGCTCGTGCCGGCGCAGGCGACGACGATGCGTCCGTTGCCGGTGGGGGAGGGCTTGCCGCCCACGAGGGCGAGCTGTGCGTCCGGAACATATCCCAAGTCGATGCCGTTGCCAAGAAGCTCAGCGGTGCGCGCGGCTTTTTCGGCATCCAGGCGCGTGACCAGGATGCGCTCCTGGCCGGCATCGCGCAGTGCTTCGATAATGGCGGCAATCTGATCGGCGGTTTTACCGGCCCCGTAGACAACCTCGCCGGCTCCCTGGCGCACCCCGCGCGAAAGATCAAGCTGCGCAAAGCCCAAATCGGCGGTCGGAGCCGTCTGGATGCGCGTGAGGGCGTCGGCAGGGGTGACTGCTCCGCCGGCAACATCGCTCAGCAATTGCTCAAGATCTCGCTTATCCATATATGTTCCCTTCGACGGCGCAAAGTCTAGCACTCAAAGGGTATGTTTCCGAACACTAAGACAAAATTGTTCGGAAACTATAGGACAGACTGATTCAATTGTTAGATGGATTGACTAGTCGCGCAGGATGATGTCCATGGCGAGCATCAGGTTGCGCTCGTCGATGGCAAACGGGGCCGCCTCGCGCGTCTTGGGCTTGGCGCAAAATGCGATGCCCGTGCCTGCGGCCTGGATCATGGGGATGTCATTTGCCCCGTCGCCAATAGCGACCGTATGGGCCATGTCGACGCCGCACTCAACTGCCCAGTCCAGCAGCTGGATGAGCTTGGACTCCTTGGTCACGATGTCTGCCGCCAGCTTACCCGTGAGCTTGCCGTCCACGACCTCCAGGCGGTTAGCCAGGCAACAATCGATGCCCGCGGCGGTCACGATCTTATCGGCGACCTCGTGAAAGCCGCCGCTTACCACGCCGACCTTCCAGCCCTTGCTGTGCGCCGAGCGCACAAGCTCCAGCGCGCCGGGGGTAAACGTCACACGCTCAAAGGTGCGCTCGAACACGCTCTCGTCCAGGCCGGCGAGCAGCCCCACGCGCTCCTCGAGTGCCTGCTTAAAGTCAAGCTCGCCGCGCATGGCGCGCTCAGTGATCTGTGCCACCTGCTCGCCTACGCCGGCCTCCTCGCCCAACAGGTCGATGACCTCCTGGTTGATGAGCGTGGAGTCGATATCCATAACGATGAGGTGTGCGGTCATGACGGGCCTTTCCGAGTGCAGTTGTATTGGGGCACATTGTCGCACGTGACGAGCGCGGGCGGGTGCCGCGGCGCGTCAATTGTTTCGTCTCCGTCAAGTCTTTGGGCAGGAGCTACTTTTCCGCGGCACATCGACACAGGTGCGATAAGATAGAACGCCATGTCTGGCTGCGCGGTTTACGCAGGCCGGGCAAATCTGTACGACGCCGCCCGGAACGACACGGGGCGGCACAGATCCATAAAGGAGGATCACTGGTATGAGCCAGACCCGTCCCATCGACGAGCATTCCATGCACACCCGTACCTGCGGCGAGCTTCGCTTCGAGAACGTGGGCGAAGAGGTCACCCTCACCGGTTGGGTGAGCCGTCGCCGCGACCACGGCGGCCTTATCTTCTGCGACCTTCGCGACCGCGAGGGTATCACGCAGCTCACCTTCGACCCCGAGCACTCCGACGGCGACGCCTTTAAGATCGCCGAGACCATGCGTCCCGAGTGGCCCATCAAGATCCACGGCGTCGTGCGCGCCCGTGGCGAGGAGACCACCAACACCAAGCTCGCGACCGGCGAGATCGAGGTCCTGACCGACCACGCCGAGGTGCTCAACACGTCCGTCACCCCGCCGTTCCAGATCGAGGACGGCATCGAGACCAGCGAGGACACCCGCCTGCGTTATCGCTATCTGGACCTCCGTCGTCCCGAGATGATGGCCAACCTCAAGCTGCGCTCCGACTTTACCTTTGCCATTCGCGAGGCGCTGCACAACCGTGAGTTCATGGAGGTCGAGACGCCCTCCCTGTTCAAGTCCACGCCCGAGGGCGCCCGCGACTTCATCGTCCCCAGCCGCATCCAGCCGGGCAACTTCTACGCTCTGCCGCAGTCCCCGCAGCTCCTGAAGCAGCTGCTTATGGTCGGTGGCGTCGAGCGCTACTACCAGGTTGCCAAGTGCTTCCGCGACGAGGACTTGCGTGCCGACCGTCAGCCCGAGTTCACCCAGGTCGATATCGAGATGTCCTTCGTGGACCAGAACGACGTTATGAGCGCGCTCGAAGAGGTCCTGGCCGATGCCTTCGGCCGCATGGGTGTCGAGATGCCCACGCCGCTGCGTCGTATGGACTACTGGGAGGCCATGGACACCTATGGCTCCGACAAGCCCGATACCCGCTATGGCATGCATCTGGTCGACCTGACCGACATCTTTGCCAACTCCAAGTTCAAGGTCTTTGCGACTGCCGCAAACGAGGAGGGCTCTGTCGTCAAAGCTATCAACGCCAAGGGCGCCGGCGCCTGGGCGCGTGCCAAGATCGATAAGCTTGCCGGCGTGGCCTCCACGTTTGGCGCCAAGGGCCTGGCCTGGATCGCCTTCCGCGAGGACGGCTCCATCAACAGTCCCATCGTCAAGTTCTTCTCGGACGAGGAAATGGCGGCTCTGCGCGAGCGCATGGACGTCGAGCCCGGCGACCTTGTGATGTTCGCCGCCGGTCCGCGCCTGCTTTCCGACGAGATCCTGGGCGGCATGCGTTCCCACATGGCCAATGCGCTCGAGATCAAGCGCGAGGGCCACGACTTCCTGTGGGTCGTCAACTTCCCGCTGTTCCACTGGGACGAGGATCGCAAGGCCTATGCTGCCGAGCACCAGCCCTTTACCCTGCCGACCGAGACCGACATCGCTAAGATCGAGGCTGACCCGCTGGCAGCCGGCTCCTGCACCTACGACTTTGTCATGGACGGCTTTGAGGCCGGTGGCGGTGGTATGCGTATCCACAACGCCGAGATGCAGATGTCCATGCTTAAGCTCCTGGGCTTTACCGAAGAGCGCGCCGAGTCTCAGTTTGGCTTCCTCATGGAGGCGCTCAAGTTTGGTGCGCCCCCGATGGGCGGTTTCGCTCTGGGCCTGGACCGCGTGTGCATGCTGCTCACCGGTTCCGATTCTATCCGCGACGTCATGGCGTTCCCCAAGACGGCCAGTGGCTCCGACCTCATGTCGGGCGCCCCGAGTGCCGTTTCTGGCGCCCAGCTCAAGGACGTCAGCCTGCGCTTGATGTAGGCGAGCGGCTACCTATTGCCCGTAACGAGGGAAGGACGCGTGCCTTCCCTCGTTTTTTATACGCCGAGATTGTGGGGGCATGGGATGACCGGGCGTTGCGGAAAGTACGTCCCGGAATCTGCGTCCAGAACGGGTCGCGCTTTCCCAAAGGGGGTCCTCTGGGAAAGCGCGACCCAGAATTCGGCAAAATAATGGGGCACAGTTTCCGGTTGAGCGGTCTAACGGAAACTGTGCCCCAGAATGAGCACTCAAAACGGGGCAGGCTTTCCGCAACAACTGTCTGGCGGAAAGCCTGTCCTAGTTTCTTATAGCGAGTCTCTCTGGATTAGCTGCATGTGCATCACGGAGGTGGTGGGCTCGGCGCCCTTGATCATGTCGAGCGCAATGTTGGCGGCCATGTGGCCTTCTTCGCGCAGGGGCTGGCGGACGGTCGTGAGCGCGGGGACGCAGCGCGCCGCAATCTCGTGATCGTCGAAGCCGACGACGGAAACGTCCGCCGGAACAGATAGGCCTGCCTCGTTGAGTGCGGTGATGACGCCAGCCGCGATACGGTCCGATCCGCAGAGCACGCCATCGAAAGCAATCTCGCGCGCGAGGATCTGGTGCATGGCCTGATAGCCGTCTCCGCTGTTCCAGCCGGTATAGATAACGTTTGCGCCTGGGAGGTCTTCGCCCAGGACGGTGCGGTAGCCGCGCAGGCGGTCGACAACAGCGGGGTTGTCTTGCGGTCCCAACACGGCGACGATATCTTTGCGCCCGCGCTCTTTCATAGCGAGCGCTGCAAAGCGTCCGCCCTCTTCGTCGTCAGAGTAGACTGTCGAGAACACGTCGCGATAGGGGTGGCCCTCGAGCTGGCCGCACAACACGGTGGGTACGCCCAGCTCGCGCAGCACCTCGAGCAGCTCGCTGCCCTTGTAGGGGGAGACGTCGATCACGGCGTCGAACGAGCGGCGCTCAAAGTGCTCGCGTGCGCGGTTGCGCTCATGCGTAGAAGACGCCTGCAAGATAACGGGCAGATAGGATGACTCCGACAGTTCCTCGGTAATGCCGCTCAAAAACTCGCTATAGGTGGGGTCGCTGAAGAGTTCACTCAGGGGCTCGGTCACGAGCACGGCGATGATTTCCGTGCGCCCGACAGCGAGCGCTCGGCCACGAGCGTTGGGGACAAAATTGACTTTCTTGGCCGCCGCACGGACGCGCTTTTTGGTTTCCTCGCTAATGCGGGGCGAATCGTTGAGGGCGCGCGATGCCGTGGAGCGCGACACGCCGGCAGCTGCGGCAACCTCGGCAAGCGTAGGTGCGGTGCGAACTGGTTGGGTCATGGCGTCTCCTGGAAAATGCGGTCGATGTTGTCACTGATACGAGCTGGTGCGGATACAGCTTACTATAGTGCACCTGAACAGCGTTCATGATATCCGGTGACAGGTGTCGTTTTGCAACCAAGCCGCAATCGAATACGTCTCGTGTGGGTGAGATATCAGCGGGCGTGGCGGTTGCCTACGAGCTTAAGAATGATGTTTTGCGCTGAGTTTCGATACTCAGGGTGACATAAGTGAGGCGGTTGTACAACCGGTTGCACCGTTAATCCGGCAGAATCGACCGTTCAGCGGACAACCGGTTGCACAGGGTTTTGCATCGCCCGTAAGATAAGGACAACCGGTTGCACAAGAATCACTACGATGACGAAGGAGCATCACCATGGACGCCATTAACGATTGGGAAAACCAAGCGCTCACCCACAGGAACCGCCTGGCACCCCATGCGTACTTTATGGGTTACGAGACCGCCGATCTCGCCGCTACGTACAGCCGCGAGCTGTCGCGCGGGTTTGTCCAGCTGTCCGGCTCGTGGCAGTTCCGCCTCTTTGAGGGGCCTGCTGCCGTTTCCAACGAGGAGCTCTCTACGTACGAGCCCGAGTGGGATCACGTGGAGGTTCCGCACCTGTGGCAGGTGGATGGCTATGGCAACCTTGCCTACACCGACGAGGGTTTCCCGTTCCCGGTGGATCAGCCGTTCGTTCCCTCCGACGACCCCACGGGCGTCTACCAGCGCATCGTCAACCTTCCCGCCGTGCCTGCCGGCGCTCGCGAGATCATTCGCTTTGACGGCATCGAGAGCTATGGTGAGCTGTACGTCAACGGTCAGTTTATCGGCATGACCAAGGGCTCGCGCCTGTCTGCCGAGTTCGACGTGACCGACGCGCTCGTCGAGGGCGACAACCTGTTTGCGGTCAAGGTCCTGCAGTACAGCGATGGCAGCTATATCGAGGATCAGGACATGTGGTGGGCCTCGGGCATCTTCCGCGATGTGTACCTTATGCAGCGTCCCGCCGCGCACCTGGTCGACTTTAGGTTCCGCACGCACCGCGAGGGCGATGCCGCTCTGATCACGCTCGATACGGTGGCCGAGGGCGCTTCCCGCGTCGTGTTTACGCTCAGCGATGGCGAGAACGTGGTCGCTACGGGCGAGTGCGTCGATGGCCATGCCGAGTGCAGCGTTGCCGATGCCCACTTCTGGAACCCCGAGGACCCCTTCCTCTATGACCTTACGTTTGAGGTCTACGACGGCGACGAGGTCAGCGAGTACGTTCCGCATCGCCAGGGACTTGCCGAGGTGACGGTCGAGGGCAATCATATCTACCTCAACGGCACTTACTTTAAGATGCATGGCGTCAACCGCCACGATCACGACGATCACAAGGGTCGCGCCGTGGGCCTCGATCGCATGCGCCGCGACCTGGAGCTCATGAAGCGGCACAACATAAACGCGGTGCGCACCTCTCACTATGCCAATGACCCGCGCTTCTACGAGCTGTGCGATGAGTATGGCATCATGCTGGTCGCCGAGACCGATATGGAGAGCCACGGCTTCGAGAATATCGGCAATATCGCCCTGGTCACCGACGACCCGGCATGGGAGCCGGCCTACGTCGACCGCATTGAGCGCCTGGTGATGCAGGAACGCAACCATGCCTGCATCATTATGTGGTCGATGGGCAACGAGAGCGGCTATGGCTGCAACATCCGCGCGATGTACGCCAAGGCTCACGAGCTCGATGATCGTCCGGTCCATTACGAGGAGGACCGCAACGCCGATACCGTCGACGTCATTTCCACGATGTACTCCCGTGTTTCGCAGATGAACGACTTTGGTGAGCATCCGTTCCCCAAGCCGCGCATCAACTGCGAGTACGGTCACTCCATGGGCAACGGTCCCGGAGGCCTGTCCGAGTACCAGGAGGTCTTCGATCGCTGGGATTGCATCCAAGGCCAGTTTATCTGGGAATGGTGCGACCACGGTTTGGCTGCTGTGACCGAGGACGGCGTTGCCTACGATATGTATGGTGGCGACAACGGCGATTACCCCAACAACAGCAACTTCTGCATCGATGGCATGGTGTTCCCCTGGCAGCAGCCGAGCCCGGGCCTTACCGAGTACGGCCAGGTCATCTGCCCGGTCCGCATGGCTTATGACGCCGAGGCAGGCGAGCTGACCGTCACCAACAAGCGTTGGTTCACCACCCTCGAGGATGTCTGCCTGTCGGCCGAGACCCTGGTGGACGGCGACGTGGTCTGCCGCAAGACGCTCATGCCCGGCGCGGTTGCCCCCGGCGAGTCCGTCCAGCTGCCGCTGGTGATTCGCGAGGCCGCAGTGGGCGAGACCCTGCTGACCGTGCGCGCCTACACCATGGCCGCTCACGTCTGGTGCGAGCCGATGTTCCAGCTGGGCGCTAGCCAGTTTGCCATCGCAAACCATCCGGCGCCGGCCATCGTAGCCCCCGCTCGTCCTGAGCTTACGGTTGAGGAGACCGAGCAGGAGATCCGCATCCACTCCCTCAACGGCGAGCTGACCTTCAGCAAAGTCAACGGTACCGTGAGCGAGTGGAAGGCATCCGGCCGCGACGTAATGGCCTCTGGTCCCCAGGTTGGTTTTTGGCATCCGCTCGTCGATAACCACGCCCAGGAGTATGACTCCCTGTGGAAGGACAACTTCATCGATGTGATGCAGACGTCTACCCGCAAGGTTTCTTGGAAGCAGGACGGCAATGCGGTCGTCGTTACCGTGAGCCAACGTATCGCTCCTCCCGTCCGCGCGTTCGGCATGCGCGTCGAGCTCGTCTACACCGTGCTTCCGAGCGGTCGCGTCGACCTCAAGGTTTCCGGCGAGCCCTACGGCGATTACTCGGATATCATCCCGCGCATCGGCATCTCCTTCGAGGTCCCCGGTTGCGATCGTGCCGTCGAGTGGTATGGCCACGGCCCGGGCGAGAACTATCCGGACTCGCTGCGCGCCAACCCGGTCGGTCATTACCGCACTACGGTCGACGACATGTTCACGCCCTACGTTATGCCTCAGGATTGCGCTAACCGCGAGGGCACCCGTTGGGTCGCCCTGCGCTCTAGCCACGGTGACGGTCTGGTCGTGACGCGTCCGAGCGACGCCGCTTCCAACCCGTTCTCGTTCTCGGCATGGCCCTATAGCTGCGAGGCCATCGATAACGCCAAGCACGTCTACGACCTTGTCAAGGGCGACACGGTTACGGTCAATATCAACGACCAGCTGCTCGGCCTTGGTTCGAACTCTTGGGGTTCCGAGGTGCTCGATTCCTACCGCACCCGTTTTGAGAGCTTCAGCTTTGAGGTGTCCCTGCGACCGCTGACGTCTGCCGATCTGGCTCAGGCGCTGGCACCCATTAAGGAGGCATAAGTCATGCATGTCTTTAACTCGCGCGCCGATTTCGACGCTCAGATGAAGTCTGTCAAGAAGTGGATGCGCACCGGCCAGGCGCTCGATGGTGTTGCCGACCTGCAGCACGACGTGGCGTACTCCATCGGCGACTCGTTGGTGTACTGGTGGGTGAACGCCCACGAGGCAGCTACCGCCGATCTGGTCGGTCACCGTCGCTACCATGCCGTGCTCGCCCCGCTCGATGGCGACCTGACCGTCGAGGTGGCTTCCAAGACGGATCTTACCTGCACGCGCGCCTACAGCGATATCGACGATCGCGAGCGCTTTGAGGGTACGGGGGAGACCGTGACGATTCCCGCCGGCGGCGTTGCCGTCGTCGAGATCGACGAGGCCTACCGTGTCGTGGCCGATTCCGCGGATCCCCGCGTCGTGGTACTGCACGTGACGGTTGAAGGTTATTCCTTCCCCAACAAGTAGTATTCGTCCGTTTGGACGTTTGCTTCGCGCCGTTAAGGGGGATGGCTTTGTTGACTCCCTTTTCCCCATTCCCCTTAGCAGGTGCGCCGTCCACGATTGCGCTTGCAGTCCGGACGGTTTTAGATGAGATATAACAGATGATTGGGAGGGCTTATGAGCTCTGAAAAACGAGGAACGATCGGTTCGTTCGCTCTGCTGGGCATGACGGTCGCCGCCGTGTTCGGTATCAAGAACATCATCAACAACAACGCGGCCATCGGCTTGGCAGCTGCGCCGTCGTTCTTCTTCGCCACGCTTTTGTACTTTGTCCCCTATACCCTGGTTACCGCTGAGTTCGTCGGCCTCAACAGGGACTCCGAGTCTGGCGTGTACGCATGGGTTAAGACCTCGATGGGTGGTCGCTGGGCGTTCCTGACGGCATTTAGCTACTGGTTCGTTAACCTGTTCTACTTTGCGTCCGTCCTGCCCAACGTCATCATCTACGCGAGCTACGTGTTCTTTGGTGCCAATGCTGAGCTCTCGCAGCTGTGGATCACCATTATCGAGATCGTCGTCTTTGCTATCGCCACGTGGGTTTCGACCAAGGGCGCTAAGTGGATCGGCTCCATTTCCTCCTTCGGCTCGACCGCGGCTCTCGGCCTGACTGCCGTGTTCATCTTGCTGTCCCTGGCTGCTGCCTTTGGCGGCGTCGAGTTCGCTACGGCTCCTACCCCCGCTAACATGGCTCCCGACATGAGCAACTTCGCAACTATGTGGGGCTTCTTCGGTACGCTTGCCTGGATCATCCAGGGCGTTGGCGGCGCTGAGTCTGTCGGCGTGTTCCTTAACGACCTTAAGGGCGGCGTCAAGGCCTTCGTGCGCACCGTCGTTATCGCCGGCCTGACCATCGGCCTTCTGTACGCAGGCGCTTCGCTGCTGGTCAACCTGTTCATTCCCGAGGGCGGCGTTGCCATCTCCACCGGTATCTTCGACGTATTCGGCGCTGTCTTTGTCCACTTTGGCATTCCCATGGAAGTGTCCACGCGCGTCATTGGCCTGATCCTTCTCGCTGCCACGCTGGGCTCCCTCATGATGTGGACCTCTGCTCCCATCAAGGTCTTCTTCACCGAGATCCCCAAGGGCGTCTTTGGTAGCAAGATCGTCGAGCTCAACGAGCACGGCATTCCCGCCCGCGCCGCTTGGCTGCAGTTCGCCATCGTCGTCCCCATCCTGATCATCCCGGCCTTGGGCTCTGGTAACCTCGACGACCTGCTCATGATCGTCACCAACATGACGGCTGCCACTGCTCTGCTCCCGCCGCTGCTGATCCTGCTTGCCTACTTTATGCTGCGCAAGAACTTCGACGCCGCTCCCCGTGACTTCCGCATGGGCTCGCGCAGCTTTGGTCTGGTCGTTGCCGCATTCCTGCTTGTGGTCTTCTGCTTTGTGCTTGTCTGCGGCACCATCCCGCTCGATCAGCCGCTGTGGCTGACGCTGGTCTACAACGTTGGCGGTGTAGTTGTCTTCCTGGGCCTTGCCGTGATGTGGTACAACCGCTATATCAACCGCCTGCGCGAGACCGATCTCGAGGCCGCCGAGAGCGAGCTGCGCCCCTCCGTCCTCGACATGATGGAGTAGCGGCTAGGATTAATCTACGGCTGTGGAATAAATCGATTCCCTTTCCTAAGGAGGGGCCTTACGAGGCCCCTCCTTTTGTGTTTTGGGGCATGGTTTTGGACCCCGTGGTCAAAAAATGCCAAATATGAGTACTGTTGCAAAAGAGATGTCATATTTTTCGGCCTGTTCTGAGCAAAAACGGGCTCAAAATCAATTTATATAACCCCCTTTAAAGGGCGTTTGACGGCTTTCAACCTCTTCGAATCGCTCAAAGGAGGCAATTTGCTCTCGATTTTGCTGCTACTAAATTGGTGACAGTACTCATATTTGCCACTTTTTGCCCACGAGGTGTTCAGAGGAGCTCTCGACAAGCATCTAACGCTACAATAACTACCACGTGGCTGGGTTTGCCGGCCGAATGTGCGATGCCGTGGGAGGGGACATGGTCGAGTTTACAAAGACGATTAAAGATCCGTTGGGACTGCATGCCCGCCCGGTTGCGCTGCTCTATGACATTATTGCCAAGCATCGTAGCAACGTATCGGTCAGCATCGGCGATCGCCATACCGACGGCCGCGATGTAATGGGGCTCATGGCTCTCTACGGCGAGTGCGGCGAGGACATCATCTTCCGCATTTCGGGCGTAGACGAGGCCTCGTGTGTCACGTCGATCAGAAACCTCTCCCTCTAAACGCAACAATGTGACAAAGGGGCTGTCCCCTTGTCACACCTGTTTCATATAGGAAACTTTTTCGAAAACTGAATAGGAACCCTTTCCAAAAAGTTAACCACGTGCTAGTTTACTATAGCGAACATAGACGTGGTTAACTTTTGCTGCGTCGATGTTGAGGACGAACCGACGTTAGGAGCTCATTCATGTCTTGCGGACCGCAGATGCCGGCTATGCCGCTTTCGATGGTAAAAGCGGGCGAAACCGTGCGCGTGTCTCGTGTAAAAGGCAATGAGGACATGAAGCACCACCTCAAAGACCTCGGCTTTGTCGAGGGCAGCGAGGTCCACGTGGTGAGCTCGAGTGGCGCCAATATCATCGTCACCGTGCTGGGCGCACGCTTTGGCATCGATTCCAAGGTCGCCATGCACATCATGACCGTCGGTTAGTTCGCAACATTCCGCAAAAACTGAAAGGGGGACAAGTACATGAAGACGTTGGGTGACGTTAAGGTGGGCGAGAGCTCTACCATCGTCAAGCTTCACGGTGAGGGTGCGCTGCGCCGCCACCTTATGGACCTGGGGCTCATTAAGGGCACGTCGTTTAAGGTCGTAAAGGTCGCACCGCTCGGCGATCCGGTCGAGATCAACGTGCGCGGCTACGAGCTTTCCATCCGCAAGGAGGAGGCTGCTGTCGTCGAGGTCCAGTAAGGGCCAGCGGCAAACATTTTTGCAGGTAAAGTTAGGTTTTTCTAACTCTGCAATGCAACGTTGAAGCACATTATCCAGCCTGCGCGGAGAAAGCAGCGCGGGCACACAAGGAAGAAGGATTGAATGGCGGATTCTCAGATCCATGTCGCGCTGGCGGGTAACCCCAACTGCGGCAAGACCACGCTTTTCAACCTGATCACCGGCGCCAACGGCTACGTTGGCAACTGGCCCGGCGTCACGGTTGAGAAAAAGGAAGCCAAGCTCCTGAGTGACAAGAACGTCACGATTACGGACCTCCCCGGCATCTACTCGCTTTCCCCCTACAGCCCCGAGGAGCAGTGCTCGCGCGATTACCTCATGAGCGGCGAGCCCGATGTGGTCGTCCAGGTTGTCGACGCGACCAACCTTGAGCGCAATCTGTACCTGGCACTTCAGGTCATCGAGACCGGCCTGCCCGTGGTCGTGGCCCTCAACATGGCCGACCTCGTGGAGAAGAACGGCGATAAGATCGACACGGACAAGCTTTCCAAGAAGCTCGGCTGCCCGGTCATGATGATCTCGGCCCTTAAGAACAAGGGCATCACGGAGCTGTTCGAGCAGGTCAAGAAGTCTGCTGCTTCCAAGGGCCAGGTGCCGGAGCACAAGTTCGATTCCTCCATCGAGGACGTTCTGGACCACATCGAGAACAACCTGCCGGCGAGCGTTCCCGCCAACAAGCGTCGCTACTACGCTGTCAAGCTGTTTGAGCGCGACGCGGACGCCTGCAAGCTCATCAACCTCACCAAGGAGAAGGCCGCTCGCGTCGAGCAACTGGTCGCCCAGTGCGAGCAGGATTGCGACGACGACGCCGAGTCCATCATCACCGGCGAGCGCTATGGCGTGATTGCCCACATTATCGACGAGTGCATGACCAAGGCTCCGGCCAAGATGAGCACCTCCGAGAAGATCGACCGCGTGGTTACCAACCGTATCCTGGGCCTGCCGATCTTTGTGGTCATCATGTTCTGCGTGTACTACATCGCCGTTTCCACCCTGGGCGGCACGGTGACCGACTTCACCAACGACCAGCTCTTCGGCACCGACGGCTGGTACGTGCTCGGTCAGGGTCGCGACGCCTATGACGCAGCTGTTGAGGCTGCGGGCGACAACGCCGACTCGGTCGACCCAGCACAGTACGGCCCCTATGTCCCGGGTATCACCACCATGGTGCACGACGCCCTTGTGGCGGGCGGCACCGAGGACGGCGGCCTGGTCGATTCGCTGGTCTGCGACGGCATCGTCGGCGGCCTGGGCGCCATCTTCGGCTTCGTCCCGCAGATGTTCCTGCTCTTTGTGATGCTGTCTTTCCTGGAGGACTGCGGCTACATGGCCCGTGTCGCCTTCATCATGGACCGCGTGTTCCGCCGGTTTGGCCTGTCCGGTAAGTCCTTTATCCCCATGCTCGTGTCCTCGGGCTGCGGCGTCCCCGGCGTCATGGCCACCAAGACCATCGAGAACGAGAAGGACCGTCGCATGACGGTCATGACCACCACGTTCATTCCCTGTGGCGCTAAGCTGCCGATCATTGCCCTGCTCATGGGTTCCATCATCGGCGATTCTTCTACCACCGCCGCGTGGATTAGCCCGCTCTTCTACTTCCTGGGCGTCTTTGCCGTCATCGCCTCGGGCCTCATGCTCAAGAAGACCAAGCTCTTTGCCGGTCGCCCGACGCCGTTCGTTATGGAGCTTCCTGCCTACCACTTCCCGGCGATCCGCTCTTGGGCGCTGCACGTGTGGGAGCGCTGCTGGGCCTTTATCAAAAAGGCCGGCACGGTCATCTTCGCGTCCACCGTTGTGGTTTGGTTCCTCTCCAACTTTGGTAGCTATAACGGTTCCTTTGGCTTCCTGCCCGCGATGGACGGCATCCCCGAGGAGTTCATGGACTACTCCGTGCTTGCCATGCTGGGCAACCTGGTCGCCTGGATCTTCGCCCCGCTCGGCTTTAGCACCTGGCAGGCAACTGCGCTGACTGTCTCTGGCCTTGTCGCCAAGGAGAACGTCGTCGCCACCGCCGGCTCGCTGCTGTCGGTTGCCGACGCCGCCGAGACCGACCCGAGCCTGTGGACCGCGTTTGCCGGCATGTTCCCGACTATGGGCGCTTGCGTTGCCTTTGGTGCCTTCAACCTGCTGTGCGCCCCGTGCTTTGCCGCCATGGGAACTATCCGCAACCAGATGGACTCCGGCAAGTGGACCGCGATTGCCATCGGCTACGAGTGCGCCTTTGCCTGGGTGATCGGCCTGTTCATCAACCAGTTCTACAACCTGTTTGTCCTTGGCCAGTTTGGTATTTGGACGGTTGTAGCCATCGTTCTGCTGGTTGCGATGCTCTTCCAGATCTTCCGTCCCATGCCTAAGCACGCCTGGACCGACGAGGACGAGACCAACACCGCTTCCGCCGCAGTTTCCGCTTAAGTCCAAATAAGGATTAGCTCCTTTCCACGAGCCCGGGTGTCCCAGTGACACTCGGGCTTTTTGGTGGGGGAGATGTGACGTTTCCGCAGATAAAACCGACCAAAATAAACCTGTCCCTTTTTGGTAGGTTGAGAATGGGGTAAAGTAAGTGATGGTTAACTAGAGGAGGCTTGCTATGGCACCTATCGATATTGTTGTACTGGCTGTTATCGGTATTGCGTTTGTCGCCGTGTGCGTGCGCATTTATCGCAAGGGCACCTGCGCCGACTGCGCTCAAGGTGGCGTTTGCACGGGACATTGCTCCAACAAAAAGACCTGCGCCGCACTTAAGGGCGTAGACAAAATTGCCGAAGACTTGGGCCGCGGGATCAAATAAGGCCCGGACATCCAGGCATCCAGGCGCCTCGCGAGCATCCGCCCGCGGGGCGCTTTGTACATATGGGGGCGAGTGCGGTGAGTTAAAGAGTGATTTTGGGGTATCGCTAACTATGTGGTCAACGGCCCGCTCACCGTGGTCCATGCCGTGGCAGGCGCCAAGCTCGCCGTCGAAGGCATGACTAACTACCTGGGCCTCTAACTCCACCCCGCCCATCAGTTGCGGTGAAATGCGGACTGTTTTGGCTGTCAAAGGCCTTATCTACTCCGTATTCCACCGCAACTTTTTGTGGGGTGGGCTAGAGACGCTGCATGCGGTACCCGACGCCCATGTGCGTCTGAATCATCTTGGGGTGAGAGGGGTCTGCCTCGATCTTCTTGCGCAGGGTGCGCATGAACACGCGCAGGCTCGCCAGATCGCTGTCCCAGCTCGTGCCCCATATCTCGCGGGTGATGAAGGTGTGGGTGAGCACCTTGTCGACGTTTTTCGCCAGAAGGACGAGCAATTTGTACTCGGTTGGGGTGAGCGAGAGCTCGCGTCCGTCTTTCGTCGCGTGTCCCGCGGCGTAGTCGATATGCAGCGGACCGTTGTCGAACGTGCTCGCTTCTGTCGACTCACTCGACGCCATCGAGGAGCGCCTCAAATTTGCGCGGACGCGCGCGAGCAACTCATCCACAGAAAAGGGCTTGGTGAGGTAGTCGTCTGCCCCTGCGTCAAGTGCTGCAATCTTGTCGGAATCTTCGGTGCGCGCCGAAATGACGATAATGGGGACTGCCGACCAGCTTCGGATCTTCGTGATGACCTCGATACCGTCAATGTCGGGAAGGCCGAGGTCGAGCATGATGAGGCTGGGGCCGTGCGACACCGCATCCATGATGGCGGCCTGGCCGTCGCAAACCTTGCTCACGACATAGCCGTGGAGGTCAAGCGCGGTCGAAACGAGGTTTTGAACGGTCAGGTCATCTTCGACCAGGAGGATGCGTGGCTTAGCGGCATTATTCATGAATCTCGATCTCCTCAGCGGGCAGGGTAAAACGGAAGACGGCCCCATGGGGGTGGTTGTCGCGAACTTCGATGACGCCGCCATGCGCCTCCACGATGGAGCGGCAGAGCGACAGCCCAAGGCCGATGCTTCGACGCGAATCCACGGGCCGCGTATTGCCTGAGGTAAAGAAGCGCTCAAAGATATGAGGCTTGTCGCAGTCTGCCACACCCGGCCCATCGTCTGCGACGTCCACCACGACGAACGCACCCTCGCGACGTGCGCTGACGGTGACAGTCGAGTCCTCGGGCGTGTATTTGAAGGCGTTCATGATGAGATTCGTAAGCACCTGCATGATGAGATGGACGTCGATGCGTACCAGCAGGATGTCGTCAGTGTGCTCGATGGTGACGGTACGTCCATGCGATGCTTGGGCGACATGGCTGAGGGCGGCCTCGATGACCTCGTCGATGAGCTCGGATGTGAAGTTGAGGCAAATGGTGCCATCCTCGACGCGTG
Source organism: uncultured bacterium (assembly GCA_905215135.1). Lineage (GTDB taxonomy): Bacteria > Actinomycetota > Coriobacteriia > Coriobacteriales > Coriobacteriaceae > Collinsella. Next base: position 74,693 of record CAJMOX010000001.1, on the reverse strand, counting down.
TGATGGCGAGGAGGTTCTCCACGGTATCGATAAGCCAGAGGGAGTCGTCGTAGATGGCATCGGCAAGATCGCAGCGTTGTTCGAGGCTGAGCTTCTCGTCGCTCTTCCGAAGGATTGCCGCAGATCCGGATATAGCCGTGAGGGGTGTCCTCAAATCGTGGCCGATGGAGCGCAAAAGGTTGGCGCGCAGCTGCTCGTTTTTCGCCAAGACCGCAGCCTCTTCGCGCTCTTGCGCCGCCCGGTCGCTTTCGAGCGCCAAGGCGCATTCGCCTACGATAGATAGGACGATCGAATGCTCGAAGGCTTCGATCTCGCGCCCCTCCAGGTCGATGCCGATGACACCGAATACCTTGTCGCCGGTGCGAACCGCGAGGTAGAGGCAGCGCGCCTCGGGCAGGGTCCGCGTGCTTGCGCCCGCGCGTTTGTTGTTGGTGTAGGTCCAGGTTGCAACGGCGCGCTCGTAGTCGGTGAGCAGCGACGCGGATCGGTTTTCGGTGCCAGCGGACTCATAGAGCGTCTTGCCGAGCGTGCCGTGTTCGGCGGTGTAGAAGACCACGTCGAGTTTTAGCAGTTTGATGAGTTGGTTCATGGCGACGCGGGCGCACTCCTCCGCGCTATGGGCTTGCTGTAAGAGCTGGTTCGTTTCGAGGAGTACGCGCGTTTTGAATGCGTTCTCGGCGGAGGTACGGGCGTTGTCGGCGATGCGCGCAGTTAACTCGCCGGCGACCATAGCGGTAGCGAACATGATGCCGAACGTGACCAGATAGCTTCGGTCGTAGCTGGCGAGCGAAAACAGAGGCGTTACGAAGCAGAAGTTGTAAAGCACTACAGAGAGCACGCTCGATACGATCGTGCAGATACGCCCCGTCGTGGTGACGGCGGTCAGCAGGGCCGTGAGGATATAGAGGGATATGATGCTGGAATCGGCAAATCCCAGATGGCGGAAAGCCGTGCCGATCGCCGTGGCGACAAGAGAGAGGGCCAGCGTGCGAAGCACGTTTCGGCTGCTGGGCGGCTGCAGGGCGAGCGCATGGCGGCGTCCTTTGGGTCGGGAGGGCGGAGTCGACTGGTCTGGAATGATGTAAATGTCGAGGTTCGGGGCGAATGTTATGAGCTGTTCTACGAGAGATTTGCGGCCAAAGAGGGCCTGACGGACGCTGCTGTGCTCGCCCGTGCGCCCCATGACGATCTTCGAAATACCCGACAGGCGCGCGAACTCGGAGATCTGAAACGCGACGTCGTCGCCATAGACGGTTTCCATATGTGCTCCGAGCTGCTCGGCTAGGGCGATATTGTCTGCAAGCTTGGCGCGCTCATCATCGCTCATGGCTTGCGTGCGCGGGCTCTCTACGAACAGGGCGACGAGCTCGCTGCGAAACGCTTTCGCCATGCGTGCGGCGGCACGGACGATGCGGGGATTGGTCGGCGCCGGGGAGACACAGACTAAGATACGCTCCCTGGTGTAGTAGTCACGGTTTCCCAGCACGCGTGCGGCATCTGTGAGGTGGCCGGTGCGATCGGCGCAGCGGCGCAGCGCAATTTCTCGGAGTGCGGTGAGGTTCTCGACGGTAAAAAAATGCTGTTGCGCTCGCTCGGCTTGTGCGGGACGGTAGACGAGGCCGGCGCGAAGGCGCTCAAGTAGGTCTTCGGGCTCTATGTCAACGAGCTCGACCTGGTCGGCATCATCGAAGATGCGGTCGGGGATTCGTTCGCTCACGACAACGCCGGTGATGGATGCAACCATATCGTTTAGGCTCTCGATATGCTGAACGTTCACGGTCGTATAGACGTCGATGCCTGCATGTAGAAGTTCCTCGACGTCTTGATAGCGTTTGTCGTGGCGAGACCCCGGCGCATTCGTATGGGCGAGCTCGTCGACAAGGATGAGCTGAGGGGCGCGTTCGATAGCCGCATCTAGATCGAACTCGCTGAGCGCAATGCCGTTGTGCTCGATGAGTTTACAGGGCACGTTCTCAAGCCCTTGTGCAAGATGGGCAGTTGCCGGACGTTCGTGCGGCTCGATGTATCCCGCGACGACGTCGACACCTCGCCGCTTGGCGGCGTGGGCGGCTTGAAGCATCGCATAGGTTTTGCCTGCACCAGCAGCGTAGCCAAAGAAAATCTTGAGGTGTCCCCGGCTGGTTCGAGCGTCATCGGCGACCTCGTCTTTCTCAATTGCCTTGAGGATGAGGTCTGGATTGACGCGAGTGTCCGATGCGTCGCGCTGCATAGCGTAGCCTTTCTGAAACGTTGTCCATGCGTGCATACGCGGTGAGGACGCCACTGTATGCTCGCGAGGTCGAGTATAGGCGCACTGCAGCCGCAATAGTGCTTTCTACCTGCATCTTTACGGCATCTTAAGGTCGTGAGCCCCGGTCCTCACGCCTCTTTAATCTCTAGAAGCGTTTACTGTCCCCAGGCGCTTGCGAGAGCAGGCGTCCGAGACATCGGACCGCGCGTGAAAGGGGCGGTAATGGACATCCTCATTCCCATTATCGGAGTCGTCTGCATCGGACTCCTTATCTATTACATCTACATTCTGATGAGGAGTGATTCGTAAACTATGGACGCTGCGATTCAGTACATCTTGTACTTTGCCGTGCTCGTCGTCCTGGCCGTTCCGCTCGGTCGGTTCATGGCCCATATCATGGATGGCGAGCATACGTTCCTGTCGCCTGTGATTGCTCCTGTGGAGCGTGGCGTCTATCGTCTGCTTCGCATCGACGCGGCAGAGCAGATGGGGTGTAGGCGCTATCTGGCGAGCGTGCTGGTCTTTTCGGGGATCGGCCTCGTGGCCCTTGTGGCACTCCAGGCGCTTCAGCCCTTCTTGCCAGGCAATCCCCAGCACCTGCCGGGTGTGTCATGGGATCTGTCGTTCAATACGGCTGCTTCCTTCATAACCAACACCAATTGGCAATCCTATTCCGGTGAGACCACCCTGTCCTACCTTGTGCAGTTCATGGGCCTCACCGTGCAAAACTTCTTGTCCGCCGGCACCGGTATTGCGGTCATGTTCGCGCTCATCCGCGGCTTCCGTCGGGTCAAGGAGCAGGGTCTGGGTTCCTTCTGGGTCGACCTCACCCGCACCGTCCTGTATGTGCTCATTCCGCTGAACCTCGTGTTTGGCATCTGCCTGGCTGCCGGTGGTGTCATCTCCAACTTCCAGCCGGCTCAGAAGGCTGAGCTCGTAGAGCCTGTCGCTGTCCAGCCTAATGCAGACGGCGGCTGGAGCGTCATCGACGGCGCCCAGATCGAGGGCGACACGGTCAAGGTCGACGGCAAGGTTGTCGAGGGCGCGCGCGTGGTCACCGAGCAGTTCCTGCCCCAGGGTCCCGCGGCTCCTCAGGTCGCCATCAAGCAGTCCGGCACCAACGGCGGCGGCTTCTTCGGCGTGAACTCCGCCCATCCGTATGAGAACCCCAGTGCCTTCACCAACATCATCGAGATGACCAGCTTGCTGCTGATCCCGGCCGCCTGTTGCTTCACCTTCGGTATCGGCGTCAAGAACACCAAGCAGGGCAAGGCCATCTTTGCCGCCATGTTCATCCTGCTGGTGATCTTCACCGGCATCATCGCCGTCAACGAGCATGCGGGCACCCCGCAGCTGGCCGATGGCGGAGCGGTCAATATCGAGATGACCGACGGCCAGGCCGGCGGCAACATGGAGGGTAAGGAGAGCCGCTTCGGTATCGCCACCTCCTCCACGTGGTCGGCTTACACCACCGCCGCTTCCAACGGCTCGGTTAACTCCATGCACGACTCCTACACCCCGCTGGGCGGTTTTGTCCAGATGCTCCAGATGGCTCTGGGCGAGGTCGTTTTCGGCGGCGTGGGCTGCGGCCTGTATGGCATGATCGGCTTCGCCATCCTTACAGTGTTCATCGCCGGCCTTATGGTCGGACGCACGCCTGAGTTCCTGGGCAAGAAGATCGAGCCGGGCGAGATGCGCTGGGCAGTTGTCCTGTGCCTGGCAACTCCGTTTGCCATTCTGGTGTGTTCGGCCATCGCCTGCATGGTGCCCGGTCTTGCCGACCAGCTCAACAATGGTGGCGCGCACGGCTTCTCCGAGGTGCTGTATGCCTTCACCTCATGCGGCGGCAACAACGGCTCGGCGTTTGCAGGCATGAACTGCAACATTCCCTGGATCAACGTCATGCTCGGCCTCGAGATGCTGTTTGCCCGCTTCATGCCCATCATCGGTACGCTGGCTATCGCCGGCTCGCTGGCCAAGAAGGGTAAGGTCGCCGAGAGCGCCGGTACCCTGTCTACCACCAATGCCATGTTCGTATTCCTGCTCGTGTTCATCGTTCTGCTGATCGGTGCCCTGAGCTTCTTCCCGGCCCTGGCGCTTGGCCCTGTTGCCGAGTTCTTCCAGATGATTGCGTAAAGGAGGGCGCAGATTTATGACTATGCAAAAAGACATGATGGGCCGCGCGGTCCGCGACTCGTTTGCCAAGCTGGACCCTCGCGTCCAGATTCAAAACCCGGTCATGTTCCTGGTGTGGCTTTCAGCCGTCATGACCTCCGTCCTGGCCGTCGCTTCCATCTTCGGTGTGCAGGACGCGGGTGTGCCCACCTACTATGTGGTCGCCATCGCGGTCATCCTGTGGCTCACCGACCTGTTCTCGAACTTCGCCGAGGCGCTTGCCGAGGGCCGCGGTAAGGCTCAGGCTGATTCCCTGCGTGCGGCCAAGAAGGATGTCGAGGCCCATCGCATCGAGTCCGTTGAGGACAAGGAGCACTTCACCGTCGTTCCCGGCACCGAGCTCACGCGCGGCGACCTGGTGATCGTACGCGCCGGCGAGCAGATTCCCGGCGACGGCGACGTCATCGAGGGCGCTGCCTCCGTTGACGAGTCCGCCATCACCGGCGAGTCCGCCCCTGTGGTCCGCGAGGCCGGCGGCGACCGCTCTGCCGTTACCGGCGGTACCACGGTGCTGTCCGACTGGATTATCGTCAAGATCTCCAGTGAGCCCGGCCAGAGCTTCCTGGACAAGATGATCGCGATGGTCGAGGGTGCCGCGCGCAAGAAGACCCCTAACGAGATCGCTCTGGAGATCTTCCTGGTGGCCCTCTCCATCGTCTTTATCCTGGTCACGCTGGCCCTGTATTGTTACTCCTGCTTCTCGGTCGGTCTTAACGACATGGTCAACCCCACGGCCGTGACCACGCTCGTGGCGCTGCTCGTGTGCCTGGCTCCCACTACCATCGGCGCCCTTCTGTCCGCCATCGGCATCGCCGGCATGAGCCGTCTGAACGAGGCCAACGTGCTGGCCATGTCCGGCCGCGCCATCGAGGCCGCCGGCGACGTCGACATCCTCATGCTCGACAAGACCGGTACCATCACCCTGGGTAACCGCCAAGCCGCCGAGTTCATCCCGGTCGACGGCGTCGATCCCGCGGAGCTGGCCGATGCCGCCCAGCTTTCCTCGCTGGCCGACGAGACCCCCGAGGGCCGTTCCATCGTCGTACTCGCCAAGGAGCAGTTCGGCCTGCGCGGCCGCACGCTCGAGGATAAGGGCATGGAGTTCATCCCGTTCACCGCGGCAACGCGTATGTCCGGCGTGAACTACGAGGGCAATGAGATCCGCAAGGGCGCTGCCGATTCCGTGCGCACCTATGTGGAGGCAGCCGGCGGCGTGTTCTCCCAGGAGTGCGACGAGGCCGTCGAACGCATCGCCAAGGCCGGCGGCACCCCGCTGGTCGTGACCAAGAACTGCCGCGTGCTGGGCGTTGTGTACCTCAAGGACATCATCAAGTCCGGCGTTAAGGAGAAGTTCGCCGACCTGCGCAAGATGGGCATCAAGACCATCATGGTGACGGGCGACAACCCGCTCACCGCCGCGGCAATCGCCGCCGAGGCCGGCGTTGACGACTTCCTGGCCGAGGCCACCCCTGAAGGCAAGCTCGAGAAGATCCGCGAGTTCCAGCGTGAGGGCCACCTGGTCGCCATGACCGGCGACGGCACCAACGACGCTCCCGCTCTGGCCCAGGCCGACGTCGCCGTGGCCATGAACACGGGCACCCAGGCTGCCAAGGAGGCCGGCAACATGGTTGACCTCGACTCCAGCCCCACCAAGCTCATCGAGGTCGTGCGTATTGGCAAGCAGCTGCTCATGACCCGCGGCTCGCTCACGACCTTCTCGGTGGCCAACGACGTGGCGAAGTACTTCGCTATCATCCCGGCCCTGTTCTCGCCGATCTATTCGGGACTGGGCGCCCTCAACATCCTGGGCCTCACCAACCCGTTGACGGCCGTGCTGTCCGCCATCATCTACAACGCGCTGGTCATCGTCGCGCTAATTCCGGCGGCTCTCAAGGGCGTTAAGTACCGCGAGGTCCCGTCCGGACAGCTGCTGACCCACAACCTGCTCGTGTGGGGTCTGGGCGGCATCGTTGCCCCGTTCGTATTCATCAAGCTCATCGACATGCTGCTCGCGTTCTGCGGCATTATGTAAGTGGAGGTTTGTATGTTCAAAGGTATCGCATCGCGCGCACTGGGCGTGTTCGCGCTGTTTACCATCGTCTGCGGCCTGGGATACACGCTCGTGGTGACCGGCGTCGTGCAGCTTGCGTTTCCGTACCAGGCGAACGGATCGCTTATTACGGTCGACGGCAAGGTTGTGGGTTCCGAGCTCATCGGCCAGAACTTCGATGACGAAGCCCACATGTGGGGTCGTATCCAGAACGTGTCAATTGTCGAAGGCGAAGACGGCGAGCTCATGGCGTATGGTGCCCCGTCCAACCTGTCCCCGGCGAGTGAGAAGTATCGGCAGCTTGTGGATGCGCGCGTGAAGAAGATTCGCGCCGCCAACTCCGATGCCGATATGGACGCTGTGCCCGTCGACCTGGTGACGTGTTCGGGGTCCGGCCTCGACCCGGAGATCTCTCCGGATGCCGCCGAGTACCAGGTCCCGCGCCTTGCCAAGGCCACGGGCAAGAGCGAAGACGAGGTGCGCGAGATCATCGCCCAGTGCACCAAGGGCCGTTTCCTCGGCGTGTTCGGCGAGCCCACGGTTAACGTGCTCAAGGTGAACCTTATGCTGGACGGCGCGCTGTAAGTGAGGGAGTGGCGGATGAGGGCATGACTGACTATCTGAGCCCTCAATTCCACCCCGCCCATCGGTTGCGGTGAAATACGGACTGTTTTGGCTGTCAAAAGTCTCATCTACTCCGTATTCCACCGCAACTTTTTTGTGAGGGTCGGGATTGAAGGTGGGGAGTGCGAGCGAGTGCGAATGCGGCGGATACTGATACGATAAGTACGTTAGTAACTGCCGCCGAGCGGCTCAAACGAAAGGAAGCCTGCATGGAGTCTTCTGCCTATCCAATGCTCTTTAGCCCGATCAAGGTCGGTACGACCGAGGTCAAGAACCGCGTCTTTATGCCGCCAGTGTCAACCAACCTGGCCGATCATGGCTATGTGACCGACGACTTGGTCGATCATTACCGCGCCCGCGCCAAGGGCGGCGTGGGCCTCATCATCACCGAGGTCGTGACGGTCGAGCCCACCTATACCTATCTGCCGGGTGACATGTGCTGCTACGACGACACGTTTATCCCCGGCTGGGAAAAGCTCGCCGCGGCCGTCCACGAGTACGGCTGCAAGATCATGCCGCAGCTCTTCCACCCCGCCTACATGGCCTTTAACATTCCAGGCACGCCGCGCCTGATCGCCCCGTCCTTTGTGGGCCCGTCCTATGCCCGCGAGGCACCGCGTCCCATCACGGTTGACGAGATCCACGAGCTCACGCATCAGTTCGGCGACGCTGCCGTGCGTATGCAGAAGGCCGGCGTCGATGGCGTCGAGGTCCATGCGGCGCACGCCCACGGTATGCTCGGCGGCTTTTTGACTCCGCTCTACAACAAGCGTACCGACGAGTACGGCGGCTCGCTCGACGCCCGCATGCGCTTCCTGCTCGAGGTCATCGCCGAGATTCGCGAGCGCTGCGGCAAGGACTTCATTATCGACGTCCGTATCTCGGGCGACGAGTACACCGATGGCGGCCTGACCCTCAACGACATGATCTACGTCTCGCGTCGCCTGGAGAAGGCCGGCGTCGACATGATTCATGTGTCGGGCGGCACCACCATCAAGCGTGGCTCCGCAATTCCCGCCGCCGGTACGCAGCAGGCCTCGCATGCCGCCTGCTCGCGCGAGATTAAGAAGCACGTCAACATTCCCGTTGCCACGGTCGGCCGCATCAACGAGGCCTGGATCGCCGAGGAGCTGATCGAGGACGGCGCCGCCGACATCTGCATGATGGGCCGCGCCAATCTGTGCGATGCCGAGTTCTGCAATAAGGCGGCTGCCGGCAACGCCGACGAGATCCGTCCCTGCATCGGCTGCCTGCGCTGCCTGAACGGCATCATGTTTGGCAAGCGCATCTCCTGCACCGTCAACCCGGACGTCGAGCGCGACGAGGCCGGCTACGAGCCTGCCGCCGAGGCCAAGAACGTGCTCGTCGTGGGCGCCGGTCCCGCTGGCATGGAGGCGGCCTACATTGCCGCCAAGCGCGGCCATAACGTGGTGCTCGTGGATAAGCAGGACGAACCGGGCGGCGAGATGCGCATCGCGGCCGTTCCGCCGGCAAAGCAGGAGCTCACTCGTGTGATCAAGTACCAGTACCGTCGCCTGGCCGAGGCCGGCGTCACGTGCGTATTTGGCACTGAGCTTACTGCCGAGGACATTCAGCGTGACTACGCCGGCTACGAGGTCGTCCTAGCTTATGGCGCCGAGCCCATCGCTCCGGCCTTCATGCAGGGCTTTAAGCAGGTTATGACGGCTGACGACCTGTTGGGCGGCAAGGCTTTTCCGGGCAAGAAGATCGTCATCGTGGGCGGCGGCACCGTCGGCTGCGAGACGGCCGATTACCTGGCCCCGTTGGTCAACGACCTGTCGCCGGCCAATCGCGATGTCACCGTCATCGAGATGACCAAGACGCTCGCCGCCAACGAGGGCGGTGCCGGCCGCGCGGTGCTCATCACGCGCATGCTCTCCAAGGGTGTCCACGTGCTGACTGAGGCCAAGGTGACCGAGATTACCGAGGATGCTATCAGCTACGAGAAGGACGGCGAGGTCCACACCATCACCGGTGCCGATACGCTGGTGCTTGCCATGGGCTATCGTCCCAATACCAAGCTGGCAGACGACCTGGCTGCAGCCGGTGTTGCCACCCACGTGCTGGGCGATGCCAACAAGTGCGGTAACATTCGCGACGCCATCGGCGATGGCTACAAGGTTGCCTGTGAGCTCTAGTTAACCCTTTGTTGCGTGGGGGCCAGGTTACTTTGCGCTAAGTTGATGCATGTAAACCTGACCCCATTGCACCATTTGATAAAACGCAAGCGCTCGCTGCCTGCGTTTTATCAAAGAAAGATTATTGTCGAGCCTTAAATGCCTTTTGTTTGTGTGCCTTCCGCAATCATATTGCGGTTGTAGACCAGGTGCAGATACATCGCATCGTGAGCGGCGGTGGGGTTGCGCGTCTCAATGGCGTCGGCCACACCGTGGTGCGTGCGGATGGTCTCCTCGACGAACTTTTTTGCCCGTTACGTCGATAAAGAGGGGAACGGATGCCTTGAGCACACCCATCAGACGGGTAACGGCGAGGTTGCCGCCATCCCAGGGCGGCTTCATGGGGTAGCGCCCGTACGCATCGAATTTTTCCTCTCATAGATGTGCGGCACAAAGAGCCCCGAGTTCATACGAGCTCGGGGCTCTTTTCGTTTGGATTTCAGACGTATTGACAGACGAAAACAGTCTGCGTCCGGTATTGAGCCATACGAAAGCGAAATTATGCGTCTTAATTCCGTACGCAAATCAAGACGAAAACAGTTTGCGTCTTATATAAATCAGTACGCAAACGGTTTTCGTCTTATAATACGGTTATGAATGGTACGAAACGAGGGGGTTGTGCATATGGTTGTTAGAGAGAGCCCTACAGTCGAATACAAGGAAAGCGTTACGCCGACGTTTCTTAAAACGGTGAGCGCCTATGCAAACTATGGGACGGGCAAGATTGAGTTTGGCGTTGATGACGAGGGCGTGGTTGTCGGCCTTGCAGATCCGGTCGCAGAGTGTCTCCGCATCGAGAACATGATTAATGACAGCTTGGACCCCGCTCCCCGTTACACGCTCGAGCCCGATGAGAAACACGGGACCGTAATCCTTACGGTTTATGAGGGACAGGACAAACCCTATCGAAGCAAGGGAAAGGCCTACAGGCGAAACGATTCGGCAACGGTGGAGGTCGACCGGTTTGAGTATGGCAGGCTGACGCTCGAAGGCAGCAACGTAACGTTCGACGCGCTCACGTCGGCTCGCCAGGACTTGAGCTTTCATACGCTCGAGCATAAGTGTGTTGAACACCTCGGCATTTCCGAGCTAACGTCGGATATCTTGCGTACGCTCCGCTTGCTCGGCAAGGATGGCTATACCAATGCCGCGGCGATTTTAGCGGATAAGAATGATTTTCCAGGCATCGACTGCGTCCGTTTTGGCGATACCGAGGATGTGATCTTGGATCGCGAGGCGGCGACAAATGTATCCGCAATTGAGCAGGCGGACAGGGCGGTGGCTATGTTTGCACGCTACTACCGTTATGAGCGTATCGAAGGGATGGAGCGCGTCCAAACCGATCGAATTCCTCTTGAGGCATTCCGCGAAGCTGTTGCAAACGCTTTAGTGCATCGGACGTGGGACGTTCGAGCGAACGTTCAAATTGCCCTGTACGATGATCGCGTCGTTGTGACCTCCCCCGGATCGCTGCCCGCCGGTTTGACGACGGAACAATACCTGTATGGGCAGATATCCGTGCTCAGAAACCCCATCGTTGCAGAGGCCTTCTTAAAGCTGGATTACATCGAGAAATTTGGTACGGGAATTGCGCGCATTAGACGTGCCTATCGCGATTCGATCAATCAACCAATTTTTGATGTTCGCGGCGGCATGGTGGCCGTCACATTGCCCGTTACCGATGCCTTTGAAGGGTCCGAGGAAGAGGTCCAGGTTCTCAAGGCCTTGTCGGGCGGGCGAATTATGTCGCGAAGCGAGATTGAAAAACAGACGGGGCTGAGCCGCATGCGGACGTTGGCGGCACTCGAATCTCTGCTTGAACGGAATGCAATCGTAAGGCAGGGAACCGGGCGGGCCACGAAATACGAGCGCTCATAGTCCAAAAGAGCCATGGTACAAGACGGACCCCAAGCCAGCGTTGGCTTGGGGTCCGTTATATCCCGGATGGTAATGGGCCGATTATTGTCAAGTTATAGCAAAGTACAGCGACGTACAGCAAAGTATAGTGAGATATAGCAAGCCGTATAGCGCGCCTTGATTTTCAACCCTTGATTATCAACCGTCCGTATTTCACAGCAACTTATAACAGGCTCGGGGTGCCAATTTGGGGTGCAGTAGTGCTGCGCCACGAAAAGGGCCTATCTACTACGTTTAAGCCGCAGGGGTCAACCATAGTCGGTTTTTTCGAAAATCGACAAGCTGTCTACCTGCGGTTTTGTTTTCACGGTTTTCGGTATGGCCGAGGCTATCCGTGTTAACGTAATAGATGGGCCACTTTTGTGGCAAGGGGGGCCGATCTGCGGGCCAGGGTAGCTAAAAGAGCCCCGTCCCAAAAAGACTGATTGGGAGCTGGGGCGTGTCGATGCGATAGTATTACGTGGTGAAATTCGACAAACCGTGAGCTTCATCCGAGGGCTTTATGGAACAACACCAGCATAATCAGAGCCTGCAAGATCAGGCATACAACGCATTGCGCTCCAAGATCATCTATGCCGAGCTCAAGCCCGGCACGCGCCTTTCGGCGATTGGTCTGGAAAAGGAGACGGGAATCGGGCGCACGCCCATTCGCGAGTCTTTTGTGCGCTTGCGTGAGCAGGAGCTGGTGGAAACGCGTCCCAAAAGCGGCACCTATGTCTCAAAAATCAGCATGGAGCGCGCCGAGAACGCCTGTTTCTTGCGCGAGAAACTCGAGAGAAGCGTGCTCATTAAATGCTGCTCTGCCGTCACGCCCGAGCAAAAGCAGCGGCTCGAGCGGATTCTTGCCGAGTCCGAGTCGCTCGACCATAGCGAAACGCGTCGCTTTTTCGATCTGGACAACCTGTTCCATGAGACGTGTTTTGAGATTGCCGGCCGCCACATGTTGTGGGATTGGATGAAGAGCGTCAACACACATTTTGAGCGATACAACTGGTTGCGTATGGTGTCGCAGGATCTGGATTGGGAGCCGATTCGTCGGCAGCATCGCCGAATTCTCGAGGCCATTAAGAAGGGCGATACCGACGCGGCGAGCTACCTGGCAGAGACGCACCTGCATCTGATGCCCGAGGAACAGGGCCCGGTTATCGCCTTGCATCCCGACTACTTTGAGCTGTCGAAAGACTCGTCAATCTAGCCCATCGCCGCATCTGCTCGAGACACAAAAACGATGCTGCTCACCTACAGCGTTTTGCAACCGAGATTTTTAAAAAATGCCTAAAATGGCTCAGATTGCTGACAATTGGGAAACGGGGTGCGCTATGGCGCAGATGAGGATTAAGGACATTGCCGCCGAGGCGGGCGTGAGCCCGGCCACGGTCTCGCGCTATCTCAATAACCGCCCCGGGCAGATGACCGAGGAGACCCGCGCCCGCATCGCGGCGGTTATCGAGCGCACCGGCTATCGCCCACGTGCCGCCGCACGCAATCTGCGCAGCTCGCGCGCCAACCTCATCGGCGTAATCTTGGCCGACATCGCCAACCCGTTCTCCAGCGCCATGCTCGAAGGGCTTTCCGCCAGCGCCGCCGCGCGCGGCTGCTCGCTCATGACGGCCATTAGCGGCAACGACCCCGCCAAGGAAGCGGAGTCGCTCACCAGACTTATCGATGCCGGCGTGGACGGCCTGGTCGTCAACACCTGCGGAGGCAATGACGAGGCGATCGCCGCGGCAGCGGGACGCCTACCCGTTGTGCTGCTCGACCGCGATGTTGCCGATGGCGGCATCGATCTGGTGACATCTAACAACCGTGAGCTGGTCGCCGGCCTGGTAGACGCCTTGGCTGCTGCGGGCAGCGAGCGTCTGTGCCTGCTTACCGAGGCAAGCGATGACAGCCCCGTGCGTCGTGAGCGCGCTGAGGCGTTTGCCGACGAGCTCTCGCGCCGCGGCCTGGCCGGCGAGGTCGTCACCTTGGCGGACGGTGGTGCCGAGGGTGTCAGTCGCCTGGACGAGACCATCCGCGGCTATGCGGGTAAAAAGCTCGGCCTCATTGCCGTCAACGGCCTGGTCTTCCTGCGCCTGACCGAGGCACTGGCGCAGCTGGGTCCCTCGCTGCCGGCGGGCCTTAAGATCGCAACGTTTGACGATTACCCCTGGAACCACGTGCTCTTTGGCGGTGTGACCACGGCCGCGCAAGACACCCACACCATCGCCGAGCGCGTAATCGAGCGTCTGTCCGAGCGCATCGACGTCGTTACCACTACGGTGGGCGACGCCGCAAAGCTCGCCCCCAAGCGCATCGAGATCCCCGGTCACATCGAACACCGCGCTTCGACCTCGCGCTAGTCTGTGTGATATTATATAGACAATGTCATACAGGAGGTATCCATGGCTGCGTCTGTGCTGAGTGTTCGAGTGGACTCGTCAATTAAAGATTCATTTGCCGAGCTGTGCGAAGAACTCGGCATGACTTCGTCCGTTGCGGTCAATATGTTCATGAGGCAGATGTTGCGCGAGCGCTCGCTGCCGTTTGTGCCTTCACTCGGTAAAAGCTCTGCGAGCGAAAGCGCCGCAGCGGGCATTTTGGATACCGCTCAGATTGAGTCCGCCGTCCGCGAGGCAGCCAGCCCGATTCCCGCCATCAAAACCGTGATCCTATTTGGATCGTATGCCCGTGGCGAGGCGCGTGCAGATAGTGATATCGACTTGCGCCTCGAAGTCGATCGCGAGCAGGGCTTTGGTCTTTTTGCGTTGTCGGCGTTTGGCGAGGCAGTGCGCAAGGAAACCGGAAGGCAGGTGGACCTTGTCTCGAGCGATTATCTTGATGACGATCTTGCCGCGGTAATCGAGCGCGAAGGAGTGATCCTTTATGATCGCGCGTAAGTCAGACGGCCTCCGCGCCCAAGAGGTCTTGGAGGCCATCGCTGAAACGAACGAGCGCATCAAGGCTTTTGATATCACCGAGGACCAGTTTCTGCATGCGAATGACGTGCGGACGAGGGCGTTGGCGGACTCCCTTTTGATGTGCGCGCTTAGGGTGACGGAAGAAGCGGGCAAGTTGTCGGAACGCTCGCAGCGGCTTCATCCCGAAATTGAGTGGCGTGGAATTATCGGCATGAGAAATTACCTCGCGCATGATTACGGCAATGTCGACCGATCGGTTGTTTGGGATGCGGTGACGATGGAGTTTCCGGCGCCGGAACGAGCGTGTAGGCAAATTGTTTCCGAATCCGAGCGATAATCACTTGTCATACCAGCCTGTTCACACACGTTTTTTGAGCGCTTGATACGCTTTAACCCTGCGGAAACATTTTTCTGCGATAGTATCTGCGATATAGACCAGTCGAAACCCGCCCGAAAGAAAGGGGAGCGACATGAACCAGCAGAACATCGATTACGTACTCCGCTCCGTAGAGCAGCGTGATATCCGCTTTGTGCGTCTGTGGTTTGTCGACATTCTCGGCCGCCTCAAAAACTTTGCTATTAGCCCCGAGGACCTCGAGGTCGCATTTGAGGAGGGCATTGGCTTTGACGGCTCGGCCATCGAGGGCTTTGCCACGCCCGAGGAAGCCGATATGCTGGCGTTCCCCGATGCCTCGACCTTCCAGATTCTGCCGTGGCGCCCGAGCCACAACGGCGTCGCCCGCGTGTTCTGCGACGTGTGCACTCCCGATCGCAAGCCGTTTGCCGGCGACCCGCGCGATGCCCTGCGCCGCATGTTCCGCAAGGCCGAGAAGGCTGGCTATCTGCTCAACGTGGGCGCTGAGCTGGAGTATTACTACTTCCCCGACGAGCACACGCCCGAGCCGCTCGACAACGTGGGCTACTTCGATCTTTCGGTGAGCGATGCCGCTCGCGACCTGCGTCGTAACACGGTCCTCACGCTCGAGAAGATGTCCGTGCCCGTGGAGTACACCTTCCACGCCGCCGGTCGCTCACAGCACGGCATGAGCCTGCGCCACGCCGAGGCCCTGAGCATGTCCGACGCCATTACCACGGCCAAGCTCATCATTAAGCAGCAGGCTTACGAGA
This sequence comes from uncultured bacterium, assembly GCA_905215135.1. Taxonomy (GTDB): domain Bacteria; phylum Actinomycetota; class Coriobacteriia; order Coriobacteriales; family Coriobacteriaceae; genus Collinsella. Next base: position 59,450 of record CAJMOX010000001.1, on the reverse strand, counting down.
GCGGCTGCCACGCCTCCTTTATGCCCAAGCCGCTGGCGGGCGAGGACGGCAGCGCCATGTTTTTGCATCAGTCGCTGTTCGACCATGACGGCAACAACGTCTTTTGGGGCGAGGGCGACGAGAAGTACCATCTCTCCGACGTCGCCAAGCACTATATGGCCGGTATCTTGGCGCACGCGCGCGAGATTAGCGCCATCACCAACCCCACGGTCAATTCGTACAAGCGCATCACCACGGGCGGCGACTCCGTGCCGCAGTACGCCACGTGGGGCCTGCGCAACCGCGCAAGCATGATCCGCATCCCGGTCTACAAGCCCGGCAAGCAGCTTTCCACACGCATTGAGCTTCGCAGCCCCGATCCCATGGCTAACCCGTATCTGGTCAACGCCGTCACGCTGGCGGCTGGTCTCGACGGCATCGAGCGCAAGCTGGAGCTCCCGCCCGAGGCAACGGCCGAGACGCTCAAGCTCACCGGCCGTCAGATGCTCGAGGCCGGTTACGCGCCGCTACCGCGCTCGCTCAAAGAGGCGCTCGACGTGTTTGAGGACTCGCAGTTTATGAAGGATGCCCTCGGCGAGCACATCCATAGCTTCTTCCTCAAAAAGAAGCGCGACGAGTGGCATAAGTTTGAGTCCACGATCACCGAATGGGAGATCAAGCACTACCTGGCGAACTCCTAATCGCGCTGGCTTGTCCCAGTACGATTGAGCTCATTTCTTTGGAGGCCGATATGTCCGAAAAGAGTGCCCTGTTCATGGCGCGCACGACGCGCTTCCACGAGTTTGCCCGCAGCTTGACGACCACCCTGGGTGTCGAGGTGAGTCTGGCCACCCCCGATTCGCCAACTGCGGCGCACGACTTTGACCTGCTGATCCTCGATTCCGATGGCATCCGCAGCGACCGCATCGATCAGATTGCCAAGTGGCTCGACGATCGCGGCGGTGTTCCCATGCTGGTGATCGTCGACGACGAGGCGCTCGGCACCCTGCGCCTGCCGAATCATGCGCATGCCGACTTTGTATGTCCCACGGCGACGCCCAACGAGCTCAAGGCTCGTGCACAGCGTCTGATGGGCGAGGAGGAGCCCGTCGCCTCCGATGATGTGCTCAACATCGATAACCTTGAGATCAACCTGGCCACCTACCAGGTGACACTCGATAGCGAGCCCATTGACCTGACGCTGATGGAGTACTCGCTGCTGAGTTTTTTGGCGACGCATCCCAACCGCGCCTACAGCCGCGAGGTACTGCTGCACCGCGTGTGGGGCTTTGAGTACTGCGGCGGTACGCGCACCGTCGACGTGCATATCCGACGCATCCGCTCCAAGGTGGGCCCGCAGATCGCGGCGCACATCACCACCGTCCGCGGCGTGGGCTATCTGTTTAAGGACTAGCAAGTAAATAGAGGGCAATGTGAGGGTACCGGAGATTTCTCCAGTACCCTTTTCTCGTTTAGGGCGAAAAGAAGACCTTTCACCGATTAAAAGTGTGTCAGTAAAAACAATATCAAACGTATAACACTATCTAGAGAATATCATTTAGTTACCGTATCTCCCTACTACACGGATGGAGGAAGAAATGCGTTATTCGAGAAAGGTGATTGTCGGATTCATAGTGTTGCTTGCCGCCCTGATGTCTCCAAGGTTGGTTTTTGGAGACGACGACTTGGTCCGTGTCACACCGCAAATAGCTGTGGAGCAAGCGCAGGCTTTCTTTGATGATGTATCGGATGAGCCGGTGACCGCTTGTGACCCAGTAAAAATGGTGAATTCCGATGGGGAATCAATCGGGTATATCGTTCGTGCGAAGCGGGATGACGTTAACTATGGCTACGTCGTATTTGATTCAGAGCGATCTTGGTGGATCAGCGAATACTGCTTGGCTCCGAACGCTCTTTTACCTATCGAGAGTGCAAGCGAAGAAATTGCACTCCTCGCATCCTCGGATAACGTCGTTGCGTTAAAGATTGACGAGCTAACTGTTGGCGTTGCCGACTTAGATAAAAACATTGTTTTAGACGCAAGTGGAAAAAAAGTACCAAATAAATTGTCCTCGGGAGGCAATCGCAGCGGATCGCCGGAACATTTCGATGACGTTTTTGTATCTGCCAAGGATTTGTATAAACAGGGATATGTTGTTGATGCGAGCAAAACGGTTTCGGGAATAATAACGCCAACGCAAACAGAAGTTATCAAAGAAACGGGGACTTATGCTTGCGCTGTTTCGGCAATGTTTGCAGTTAGCAGTCACTATGTGACTTTGAACCGCCTTAAATTGTCCGATTTATACTCGGAGCTTTGGAGGCTGTCGGGGACATGGGAAGAAGAAGAAAAGAAATATGATCAAGCGACTGGTCTGTACTTTACTCAAGGCAAGACTTCTCCTGATAAACCCGCTCCGGCCTTAAAGGAGTTTTGTGCAAGACGAGGCAAGGAGCTTGAGACGTCATTCGTTTGGTATCCGTCATGGGATTCCTTTAGGGTGAATACCGACTCGGGGAATCTGAGTATTTTCTCTGGAAGGCTCCGGTCAAATGGCAGCGGGCACGCAATGGCAGTTGTGGGCTACGTGGCAATGCATAACACATACTCGAATGCCAAGAAGTACCTGCTTGTTGTTTGGAATGGATGGACAAACCAGCTACAGTTTCTTCCATATGACGTATCAATTTACACGTCTCACGATGGCACATATTGCAAGGGTTGATTGTACTCGTGAACGGCGACAAGTTCATTCGAAGGGCAATGCTCCTATTGGTGCTTTCCTTTGCTTTGCTCACCGCAGCGAGCTTCTTTCTGTTAAGGGCGACTAATGGGGGAGAAAACGACACGGTTGTTGCAGTCGAGGTGCGCGCTCTATCGGATGTTCATAACGGGCAATTTGAGGCGCTTATGCCAAGTGGTTGCCGTAAGAGAATCGATATGCGCCGTAAGTCAAGTTCCGGATATGTCTCAGGGTTGAAAGCAGGTGATAAATGGATTCTAGTTTTTGTGGAAGATAAGGAACTTGACGGGACTGTTCTGTATCCCCATTCAGCTGAGAAAGTCAAATCAAGTAGACAAGGGGAATGAAGAATGATTGATAGAAAGCAGTTCTTAGGTCTGATGGCGGGGGCTCCTATTTTGATGCGAGCCGGGATGGCAGAAGCCGTGGAGTTGCCGGACGCTCAGAAGCGATTGACGCTCGTGGTCGACACGGTGGTCAGAGATGAAAATGGCAATGAAAAAACGCGAACAAGAAGCAGAGAGACTATTTTCACGCCAGAGAGCAAAACTGTGTCTGCCGACGCTATGGCCGGTGATGTCATAACAATCCAGAGGGAATCAGATGAAACGTTGCCGCTGCTTGCCAAGATTGAGCTCACAGTCGCTTATTATAACGATAAAACAGAAATTGAGATTCGTTCCGGAAAGTACTCGATAGTCCAAATCGATCCGCTTGTGATGTATGCAAACGCTTGGTATGCGCTCATGCAGAAAGATAAATATGTGATGAACTACTTCGCAGAAGGCGAAGCATCATATGAAACGGGGTGGGGGCCAACGCCATACGACGCGGAGAAGGATAAGTGGACGTGCGGATCAGGCATGGGCGCGACGATTACGGACTTCATTAACGATTCAACATATAGCTTTGCTATCGACTGTTATATCGAATAGACATGACGGCATAAAACGAATTGGCCTATAAGCATGTCATTACTTAAGCAAAGCTGAAATCTTGGCATCTAGTGCTCGGGACTGCCCAGCTTGGGGTACAACTCAACGTGAACAATGATGGCCCGCCACATGTTTGGCGGGCCTTTGGTTATTTGACGAAAGGATCGCAGCTATGAGCGAGTACGATTCCCAGCGTCCCCAGGATGCGGGCAACGCCGGCGAGACCCAGCAGCAGCCGCGCGTGCAGGTGGAGTCGACGCCTGCCGATGGCAGTAACATTCCTTACGTGCAGGCCTACGACACGCAGACCGGAAAGCCGCTGGGCAGCCAGCAGGTTGTAAACAAGCACACCGTGGTCAAGACTAAGACCAAAAAGCTGCCGATCTTTATTACGGCGCTCGCCGGCTGTGCATGCGGCGCCCTGCTGGTCATTGCGCTCATTATGAGTGGCACGCTCAACATTGGCAGCGGAAAGAATGCCGTGACGGCGGGTGCTTCGGGTTCATCGACGCAAAAGATTACGATCGACTCCGAGGACACCACGCTGGCCGAGGCCGTCTCTGCCAAGGCGCTGCCCTCCGTGGTTTCCATTACCGCCACTTCGAGCGGCGGCCAGAATGGCTCGCTTTCGCAGTCTGCCGACGAGTCGGACGGCTCGGGCAGCGTCGGTTCGGGCGTTGTGCTCGATACCGAGGGCCACATCCTCACCAACAACCACGTGGTCGATGGCTATGACCAGTACGTGGTGACCATGGACGACGGCACCACCTACGAGGCCGAGTTCGTGGGCAACGATGCTTCGAGCGACCTAGCCGTCATCAAGCTCAAGGATGCTGACGCCTCTAAGCTCACGCCGATCGAGATCGGCGACTCTTCCAAGCTCAACGTGGGCGAGTGGGTCATGGCGATCGGCTCGCCGTTCGGCAACGAGCAGTCTGTCTCCACGGGTATCGTGTCGGCGCTGTATCGCTCCACGGCCATGAGCTCTACCAACGGTAACACCATCTATGCCAACATGATCCAGACCGATGCCGCCATCAACCCGGGCAACTCCGGCGGCGCGCTCGTTAACGACAACGGCGAGCTGGTGGGCATCAACTCGCTCATCGAGAGCTACTCGGGCTCCAGCTCGGGCGTGGGCTTTGCCATTCCCGTTAACTACGCCAAGAACATTGCCGACCAGATCATCGGCGGTAAGACACCGGTGCACCCGTACCTGGGAGCCACGCTTTCGAGCGTCAACGCGCTCAACGCCCGCACCAACAAGCTGAGCACCGATAGCGGCGCGTACGTGGCGAGCGTCGTCGAGGATGGTCCCGCCGCCAAGGCCGGCATCCAGGAGGGCGATGTCATTACCAAGCTGGGCGACGATGAGATTTCGAGCGCCGACGGCCTGATCATCGCGCTGCGCAGCCACGAGGTGGGCGAGAAGGTCGAGATCACGCTCATGCGCGGCAAGGAAGAGAAGAAGGTCACGGTTGAGCTGGGCTCCGACGAGGAGCTGCAGAACCAGCAGCAGAACGACAGCGCGACCGATACCGGCAACGGCGGTATTACCGACGAGCAGCTGCGCCAGTATCTGGAGGAGCTGCTTGGCCAGCAGGGCCAGGGTCAGGGCAACGGCCAGGGTTTCTAACGAGCTGTATCGCACATATCGAAGCCAGAGGGGCTGTTCCGCCAGCGCGGGACAGCCCCTCTTTTCGCGATGATCCGTTGGGGACGGAGGAAAACGGATCATTTAGAACTGGCAAGGGCATGGTTTAATCGCGCGATCCACCCTAGTCTGGCGGCTGCCGATTCGGTGCGGTTCGAAAGGGTTATTCGGCGCCATGGTGACCGGTGGTACTCTTGTATCCGTTTGAAATCGAGCGAAGGAGTGCCGCTATGGAGCAATCGAGCCTGTTTGGTGACGGCGTGGACATCGATACCGAAACGCCCGCGAGCGCGGATGCCGCTGCACCGGCCGACGCCCATGCCCAGGCCGCCGCGCGCGCGGCCGAGCTGCGCCACGAGCTCGATTACCACGCCTATCGCTACTACATGCTTGACGCGCCCGAGATCACGGACGCCGCCTTCGACAAAATGCTCGTTGAGCTGCAGGAGATCGAGGCGGCCTATCCCGACCTGGTGACGCCCGACAGCTATACCCAGCGCGTGGGCGGATACGTGAGCGAGCAGTTTACGCCGGTCACGCACATGGCACGCATGTATTCCATGGACGATGCCATGGATCTGGACGAACTTGATGCGTGGCTCCAGCGCACCGAGGATGCCCTCGGTGCCGGTAGCGTCACCTATACCTGCGAGCTTAAGATCGACGGCCTGGGCGTGGCCCTTACCTACCAAAACGGCACCTTCGTACGCGCCGCCACGCGCGGCGACGGCACCACGGGCGAGGATGTGTCGCTCAACGTCCGTACCATCAAGGATGTGCCCATGCACCTGTCCGAACCTGCGCTCGCCCACATGGGTGCCGACCGCGAGCGCACCATTGAGGTGCGCGGCGAGGTCTACATGCCCAAGGGCAGCTTTGTGCGTCTGAACGACGAGGCCGATGCCGAGGGCCGCGACCCCTTCGCCAACCCGCGCAACGCCGCCGCCGGCAGCCTGCGTCAAAAGGATCCCAAGGTCACGGCGCGCCGCGATCTGGCCACCTTTATCTACGCCATCGCCGATACCGACCCGCTGCACGTCCACAGCCAGCGCGAGTTCCTGGACTGGCTGCGTAGCGCTGGCTTTAGCGTCAACCCCAACGTGGCTCGTTGCGCCACGCCGTCCGAGGTCCACGAGTTCTGTGCCCAGGCGCTCGAGCACCGCGACGACCTGGATTACGACATCGACGGCGTGGTCGTAAAGGTCGACAGCTTCCAACAGCAGCTCAACCTGGGCTTTACCGCTCGCGCACCGCGTTGGGCCATCGCCTTTAAGTTCCCGCCCGAGGAAAAGCAGACCGTCCTGCGCGAGATTCGCATCCAGGTGGGTCGCACCGGCGTGCTCACGCCGGTCGCCGAGTTCGACCCGGTGACGGTCGCCGGCTCCACCATCGCGCGCGCCACGCTGCACAACATCGACGAGATCCGCCGCAAGAACGTGCGCGAGGGCGACACCATCATCGTGCATAAGGCGGGCGACGTGATTCCCGAGGTCGTGGGCCCGGTGCTCGACAAGCGCCCGGCCGATTCGGTCGACTGGCACATGCCCGAGGTCTGCCCCGTGTGCGGTAGCCCCGTGGTTCACGAGGATGGCGAGGTTGCCTACCGCTGCGTGTCCATCGACTGCCCCGCACAGCTCAAGGAGCGTTTGCTCCACTGGGTGAGCCGCGGCTGCATGGACGTCGATGGCCTGGGCGACGAGATCGTCGACAAGATGATCGCCGCCGGGCTGATTCACGACGTCGCGGACTTCTACCAGCTCACGGTTGACGACATCGCCGGACTGGACACGGGGCGCACCTATGCCAGCTCCAATAGCAAAAAGGGCGTCAAGAAGGGCGACCCCATTCCGGTAGGCCTCAAGACGGCCGAGAAAATCATCGCCGAGCTCAACAAGTCCAAGAGCCAGCCGCTCGGTCGCGTGCTGTTTGCCCTGGGCATCCGCCACGTGGGCAAGAGTGTGGGCGAGGTTATTGCCGAGCGATTCCTGTCGATTGACAAGCTTATCTTGGCGAGCGAAGAGGATATCGCCGAGTGCGAGGGCATCGGTCCCAAGATTGCGGCGAGCGTCAAGCAGTTCCTGGCCGTGCCCGAAAACCTTGCCGTGCTGGAGCGCCTGCGCCAGGCGGGCCTGTCGCTCGAGGTCGACTTGGGCGCCGCGCATGCACAAGCCGCAGCCGACGCGGGCGTGGCGGGCGAGCTCGCCGATGCACAACCGCTCGCGGGTCTGACCTTCGTGCTCACCGGCACGCTCGTCAACCGCACTCGCGACGAGGCGGGCGCGGCGCTCAAGGTGCTCGGCGCCAAGGTTTCGGGCAGTGTGTCAAAGAAGACGAGCTATCTGGTCGCCGGCCCCAAAGCGGGCTCCAAGCTTACCAAGGCCGAGCAGCTGGGTGTGCCCGTGCTGGACGAGGACGCGCTCGAGCAGATCCTGGCGACTGGTGAGGTGCCGGAGGCGTAATGGATATCGAGAATCGCAATTGCTCGCAGGCGGAAGGGCGCGCGAGGCATTCCCAAGTGCAGGCAAAAGAGCGCTTAATGATGCGAATTTGCGTTGCCGAGCGCGAGCGCGCGGCGGGTGCATCTCGCGATGCCTTTGAGGCGTTGACCGAGTTAGAGGCGAGGCTCGGTCTAGCCTAGAGAGACCGGCACCGTGATCTGCGTCACGTAGGTTGCTGGGTCGTCGCTGATGATGTCGTCGATCAGGGCGATTTTGCGTCGCCTCGCTACGCTACCAGTTTGTCAAAAGCCCCGCGCCGGTTGAGTACGGTAAACGCGACAACGCAAATGACCGCCGACAAAATCGATCCGCACGGCGAAGCGATGCCCATGGGAAACAGCGTATCGGAATAGGCGTTCGACAGCAGCCACGCGCCCGGCACGCGAATGAGTGCCACGGCCAGCACGTTGTGCGCAAAGCCGATGTAGCTCTTGCCATACGCAGCGAAAAAGCCACTAAAGCAAATGTGGATGCCGGCAAAAATCGCGTCGAAAATATAACTGTGCATATAGCCGGTACCGGCCGCGACCACCGCGGGGTCCTTGGCAAAAAAGCCAATAAACGCCGGCGCCACCAGCCACACCAGCGCTGTGATCAGGCAGCCGTACACTACCGAAATGGTCATGGCGTCTTTGAGTACCTGACGCGCGCGGTCGCCCTTGCCCGCGCCGGCGTTTTGCGCCGTGAGTGCGCTGACGGTGGCGCCCATGGAGCTCGGCACAATGAACAAAAAGCTGATCATCTTCTCAACCAGGCCCACGGCGGCGGCGTCGACGAGCCCTCGGTGGTTGGCGATGACGGTGATAAACATAAACGCCACCTGGATACAGCCGTCCTGCACGGCCACGGGCACGCCGATCTTAAGAATGCTGCCGAGCACCTCGGGCTGGGGGCGTAGGTCGCTGCGCTTGAGGTGAATGTGCGTACGGCGGCTCTTGAGCCACACGAGCGCGAGAGCCACGCTCGCCGTCTGCGCGATGACTGTGCCGAGTGCCGCGCCTACGGGGCCGAGCCCCATGTGGCCGATAAACAGAAAGTCGAGCGCGATGTTGATGATGCATGCCACGCCAATCACGTACATGGGCGAGCGCGAATCGCCTAGGCCGCGAAAGATGGCCGAGAGGATGTTGTACGCGGCGATAAAGGGAATGCCCATAAAGCAGATACGCAGGTAGGCGGCGGTTCCTTCGACCGCTTCGGCCGGCGTACCAATGAGTGCCACAATCTGCGGACACAGTGCGAGCAGGACAGCGGCCAGCACCACCGAGACACCCATAAAGAGCGTGATGGTGTTGCCGATGGCGGTCTCGGCGCGGTCAAACCGACGCGAACCCACGGCGTGGCCGACGATAACCGTCGTTCCCATGGCCAGGCCCACGAGCGTCACGGTAATGATATAGAGCGTCTGCGCGCCGTTGCCCACGGCGGTGATGCCGGCGGCGCCGCTAAACTGCCCCATCATGTACAGGTCGGCCATGCCGTAGAGCATCTGCAAAAAGTACGAGAGCATATAAGGCAGGGCAAAGACCGCGATGGTCTTAAGGACATTGCCGCGTGTGAGGTCGTGTTCCATGGGCGGGGCTTTCTGGCTTGGTCTGTTTACGTACCAGTGTAGTGAAAACCCTACAACGATTGTAGAGTCAAGGTTTGTGTTGGCGGCGGGGAGAAAAAAGTCACGCTCGCGTTCATTTCCAATTGAATACAGGGGCGCGTCCTGCGAGCTTGGCGCCTGCACTAGCCTTGCAGAAATCGATTTCGCATCACTTGACACCGCCGCACGGCGCGCCATAATACCTGGGTTTGCGAACAACGTTTGATGGGGGATGAACCTGCGTGCGCAATCTCAAGATTTTGTTTTCCTATCTGGGGGCATACCGCCGCGATGCCATACTCGGCGTGTTCTTTGTGACGGCCGAGACGGCGCTCGAGCTGTTTATCCCGGTCATCATGGCAAATATCATCGACGTGGGCGTTCCCGCGGGCGACATCAACTACATGCTGTTGCAGGGCGCGTATATGCTGGTATTCGCCGCATGTTCGCTGGTACTTGGCTTGGGCTATGCACGCACGTCTGCTCGCGTCGCCTCGGGGCTGGGCGCTAACTTGCGCGAGGCGGAGTACCGCAAGATCCAGACGCTCGCTTTTGGCAATCTGGATAACTACGACGCCAGCTCGCTCGTCACCCGCATGACTACCGATATCACCGTCATCCAAAATGCCATCGGCAATGGCTTTCGCCCCATGGTGCGCGGTCCCGTGACGCTCATCGTCGGCTTGGTCTATGCGCTGGTGCTGTCGCGTCCGCTCGCCACCGTTTTCGCGATCATCCTGCCGGTGCTGGCGATCGTGCTGGGCGTTATCACCTATCGCGTCAGTCCGCTCTACCGCCAGCTGCAGACCTCGATGGACCATCTCAACGGCGTGGTGCAGGAGGACCTCACCGCCGTGCGCGCCGTCAAGGCGTACGTGCGCGCCGAGCACGAGGAGGCCAAGTTCGATGCCGTCAATACCGAGCTTGCGCGCACCGCGACGAAGACCTTTGGCAACGCTGTGCTCAACTTGCCGGTGTTTCAGCTGTCGATGTACGTGGCGGCGCTTTCCATTCTGTGGATCGGCGGTCGCATGATTCTTGCCGGCGAGCTCGGCGTGGGCTCGCTCACGGGCTTCATGAGCTATGTGCTGCTGATCATGAACTCGCTCATGATGATTTCCAACGTGTTTTTGCTGCTCACGCGCGCACTTGCCAGCGTGGAGCGCATCTCGCGGGTGCTCGACGAGCGTTCGCTTATCCAGGCGCCCGACGCTGCCACTGCCGTGCACGGGGTGGCCGACGGAAGCATCGAGTTTCGCGACGTGTCGTTTAAGTACCGCGAGGATGCAGCCGAGGATGTGCTCGAACATATCGACCTTCGCATCGAGAGCGGCTCGACGGTGGGCATCCTCGGCGGCACGGGCTCGGGCAAGAGCTCGCTTGTGCAGCTGATCGCGCGCCTGTACGACGCCACTGAGGGCGCCGTGCTTGTGGGCGGACACGACGTGCGTGACTACGACCTGGCTACCTTGCGCGACGCGGTGGGCATTGTGCTGCAAAAGAATGTGCTGTTCACGGGCACCGTGCGCGAGAACCTGCAGTGGGGCAATCCACAGGCGTCGGACAATGAGCTCCTCGCGGCTTGCCGCGCGGCGTGCGTGGACGAGTTCCTTGATCGCATCGGCGGGCTGGACGGCGAGTTGGGCCAGGGCGGTGCCGGTGTCTCGGGCGGGCAGAAGCAGCGCCTGTGCATCGCGCGAACGCTGCTCAAGCATCCGCGCGTGCTCATTTTTGATGACTCCACCAGCGCGGTCGATATGGCGACCGACGCTAAGATTCGCGAGCATATTGCTCAGATTCCCAATACGACGGTGATTGTCATCGCACAGCGCATTGCGAGCGTCATGGATGCCGATCGCATTGTGGTGTTGGACGACGGTCGTGTCCATGGCGTGGGCACGCACGAGGAACTGCTGGCGGGCGACAACATCTACCAGGAGATTTACGCCTCGCAGATGGAGTTTGCGGGGGATGCGGACGCCGGTGACGGCAGCGACGATGGCTGCGCGAACGATCCGTTTTCTTCCGTCCCCAGCGGATCGACCTTGGAAGGGGGTGAGCGCCATGCCTAAGACATCCGCTCAGGCCCGTCCCACCAATCTGACGCAGACGCTTCGCCGCCTGCTCTCCTACATGGGGCATGCCAAGTTCTCGTTGCTCGCGGTGGGCGTGCTCGCCTCCGTCGCCGCCATCGCGAGCCTCGCCGGCACCTACATGGTGCGCCCCATCGTTAACGGTTTGGCCACGGGCGGGGAGGAACTGCTCGCCAAGCAGGTCATCCTGACGGCGATCATCTACGCCGCGGGCGTGCTCTCGGCTCTGGGCTACTCGCAGATTATGGTGCGCGCGGCCCAGCGCGTGGTCTCCGATATTCGTCGCGACCTGTTCGCGCACATCCAGACGCTGCCGCTCAGTTATTTTGACAGCACGCGCTCGGGCGACATCATGAGCTTCTTTACCAACGACGTCGACACCGTCTCCGAGGCGCTCAACAACAGCTTTGCCAACGTGATTCAGGCCGCCATTCAGGTTGTGGGCACCACGGCCATGCTCATCATCCTTAACTGGCAACTCACGATTATTACGCTCGTGTGCGACGCGGCCATTGTGCTGTATGCGCGCTACTCGGGCATGCGTTCCAAGCGCTTTTTTGCCGCCCAACAGGCGTCGCTGGGCGATTTGGACGGATACGTCGAGGAGATGGTCTCAGGCCAAAAGGTCATCAAGGTCTTTAACCACGAGCGGGTCAACGTGGCTGGTTTTGACGTGCGCAACCAAGAACTGCGCCGCACCGGTGGCGCCGCGCAAGCCTACGCCAACTCGATGGTGCCCATGACCGTGGTGATCGGCTATGCCAACTACGCTATCGTCGCCGTGGCGGGCGGCATGCTCTGCATCAAGGGGCTCGCCGATGTAGGTGCGCTCGCAAGCTACCTGGTCTTTGTGCGTCAGGCCGCCATGCCCATCAACCAGTTTACGCAGCTGGGCAACTTTTTGCTCAACGCGCTGGCCGGTGCCGAGCGCCTGTTTGCCGCCATGGACCTTAAGCCCGAGGTGGACGAGGGCTGCGTGGAGCTGGTGCAGACGGGCGACGCCGCGTGGGCGTGGAAGATTCCCGAGGGCCAGGGCGTGGGCGCGTACGGGCACTTGCATGATGTGGCTGCCGTTGATGAGTCGGGCCGTGCGGTGGCTGCCGACGGTACCGAGCTCACGTGCGGCTTGGTCCCGCTTGCCGGCGACGTGCGCTTCCATGCCGTGGACTTTTCCTACGTGCCGGGCACCCGTGTGCTCACGGACCTCAACCTGTTTGCCAAGCCGGGGCAAAAGATCGCGTTTGTGGGCTCCACAGGCGCCGGTAAGACGACCATCACCAACCTCATCAACCGCTTCTACGAGGTCGATGACGGCGAGATCACGTACGACGGCATCGACGTCAAGCACATTGCCAAGGCCAGCCTGCGCGGGTCGCTCGGCATTGTGCTGCAGGACACGCACTTGTTTAGCGGCACCATTGCGCAGAACATCCGCTTTGGCAAGCTCGACGCGACCGACGAGGAAGTGCGCGCCGCCGCCGAGGCTGCCTGCGCGGATTCGTTTATCCGCCGCCTGCCTAGAGGGTACGACACGCCGGTCACGGCCGACGGCGCCAACCTGTCGCAGGGCCAGCGCCAGCTGCTCGCCATCGCGCGCGTGGCCGTCGCCGACCCGCCGGTGCTCATCTTGGACGAGGCCACTTCGAGCATCGACACGCGTACCGAAAAGCTTATCGAGCGCGGCATGGACCGCATCATGCGCGGACGCACCACCTTTATGATCGCGCACCGCCTGTCCACCGTCCGCGACGCCGACGCCATCATGGTCCTCGAACACGGCCGCATCATCGAGCGCGGCACGCACGAAGAGCTGCTCGCCCAGCACGGCGAGTACTGGCAACTGGCGCATGGCTTAAAAGAGTTGGATTAACCTGTTCGAGCACGATGTTTTGACCCCTCCGTGCCCCTCACCTCGCCTCAAACCATCACAACATTCGACGTTTTTTGCCAAAATCGGGAAAAGCATCGAATGTTGTGATGGTTTTTCTACCACTCGATCGGGTGGAATCGCTTTCTTGCGCGCGAAGGTGTGCGGACCCGTGGGCAGGGGAATAAGGTTGGTTATCCGACTCCATTGGAGGGCTCATGGACCTGCCGATCGTCCTGTCCCATAAGACTGCCTGGCTGTACCACAACGTGGCGCGCCCGTCCGAGCCGCTCTCGCGAGCAAGCAGCCTATACGATGAGGACTCGCTTGCTAGCGAGGCGGAGCCGACTGCGGACCTGCCCAAATTGGGGCTCGATGCCAAGGGGCTGAGGGCTTCAACGGCAGTCGGGATTGTTACCGACCATCTGGTTTCGCTTGGTATTCCACGGGAAGAGCTCGATCATATCGACACGCTCGTCAACTTCGATTTTGAGCGCTCGACGCCGGCTGGATTTAGGTGCCACGTGTTTGGGGCGCCGGTACCTCCAGGCCATCTTATCGAGGTGGCAGAGGGCCTTCTAGTGGTTGATGAGGTCATGTGTTTTGTCCAAGCGGGTTCGTGGATGAGTGAGCCCGAGCAGCTGGAATATGGCTACGAAATCTGTGCCCGATACCATTTGAATCATCTGTCGACGGACGATTATGTCGAGATGGGGCAGAGGTATACCGTTGCCGACTTGATTGCTTATTGCAATGAGAACCGATCTCGTCAGGGGGCTATACGCGCGGCCGCCGTGCTCAAGCGCGTGCACGATGGCGCGCGGTCGCCCATGGAGACGGCCACCGCAATCATGGTCGTAGCAAAACGTTCCCAGGGCGGGCTGGGATACGCCAAGATCGAGCTCAACCGTCGGGTCGATGTTCCCAACGAGTTCAAGTATCTCGCTAAGGCTGGGTATTTCGAGATCGACGTATATGCGCCTGCGAGCGGTACGGGGATTGAATACAACGGCTCGGACCATCTTGATAAACAGCGCAGCGCGTCGGATGCGGAGCGCATGACCGTGCTGAGCGCGCTGGGCTTTAGGATGATCGTCCTCACCGGGACTCAGTTTGCCCACCAGCTGCAATTGCACCGGGCGATGAACGCCATCGCGCTCGCTATGGGCCTCAAGTGCGACCGAAGCGAAGCGTTCCAGAAACGTCAAAACGACCTGCGAGAATTCGTGATTCGGCACTGGGACGGCGGTCTTTAGGGGCGTTCCGGCCCTTCTACGGGGTGCCGTGGGAAGTCAAATCATCACAACATTCGACGTTTTTCGCCAAAATCGGAAAAAGCATCGAATGTTGTGATGGTCTGTGCTGAGGATGGGCTTGGAAAGTCCGTTTTGCTCGAAGCGACCTGTCCTGTCGTACGGGTGTCGGCATGATTCTCCCGTGGGGTATTATGTTTTCCGAAGAATAAAACGCCGCGTGAGGGGAGGGCTGCGTGGACGGGCGCGTGCAACATGACGTCTTTGGCCGCGATATCAACTACCTGCGCATTGCCGTTACCGACAAGTGCAATTTCCGCTGCATTTACTGCATGCCGGCCGATGGCGTGGCGCCCCGCGCGCACGACGAGCTGCTCAGCGCCGAGGAAATCGCCCGCTTTGTGCGCCTGGTAGCGGGGGAGGGCATTCGCCGCGTGCGCCTGACGGGCGGCGAGCCGCTGGTCAGCCGCCGCATCATTCCGCTCATTCGCGACATCCGCGCGATTCCGCAGATCGAGGACATCTCGCTTACCACCAATGGTGCCCTGCTGCCCAAGTTGGCACCGCAGCTCAAAGATGCCGGGCTTAACCGCGTCAACATTTCGCTCGATACACTCGACCCTACGCTGTTTGGAAAGATCACGCGCCTGGGTCGGCTCGAGCAGACCATGGCTGGCATCGACGCGGCGCTGGCTTGGGGCTTTGAGCCTGTTAAGGTCAACTGCGTTGTGGTGCGCCGGCTCAACCAGGATGTGGCGGCCCTTGCGCGGCTCACGCTCGACCGCCCCATCCACCTGCGCTTTATCGAATATATGCCCATTGGCGACGAACGCACGAGCTCGCATTGCGCCGTGGACCCGCATGCGCCCGCGCTCAATCCCGAGCTGTGGGACGCGAGCGACACCGTGCCGAGCGACGAGCTGCGGGCTCGCATCAATGCCGGGGCCGCGGCGGCGGGACTGGGCGAGCTCGAGCCGCTCGGCATCAACGACGCTCCTGCCGGCGCGGGCCCTGCGCGCTATTGGCACTTTCCGGGTGCGGCGGGTACGGTCGGCTTTATTAGCGCCATGTCCAACCATTTTTGTGCGAACTGCAACCGTCTGCGCCTGACGGCAGACGGCAACGTGCGTCCGTGCCTGTTCAGCGATGCCGAGTATTCGGTGCGCGACGCCCTGCGCCGTGGTGATGATATGCAGGTACTTTCGATTTGGCGCGATGCCGTGGCCCACAAACCGCAGGAACACGCGATAATTGAGGGCACGCAACGATTTATGTCCCAAATCGGAGGATGATCATATGGCCAAGAGCAGGTACGCCGATGCCACCAAGGCCGCTCGTAGGGCCGCGATGTCTGCCCACAAAGTCACGGCTGCGGCGAATGCTGGCAACGCCGACGCGTCCGCGCAGCCGACTTCCAGCGCTGTCGCCGAGCCCGCCCGCGACGCCCGTCGCGACGAGCTGACGCATGTGGACGCCAAGGGCGAGGTGCGCATGGTCGACGTGTCCGACAAGGCCGAGACCCATCGCATTGCCATCGCCGAGGGCACCATCCTCATGCACCCCGAGACGCAGGCCATGGTGCTGCAGGACCGCGCCAAAAAGGGCGATGTGCTTGCCTGCGCGCGCGTGGCGGGCATCATGGCCATCAAACGCACGAGCGACATCATCCCCATGTGCCATCCGTTGCTCATTACCAAGAGCAAGTGCGACATTGCGCCCATCGTTCCGGCGGGGACGCCGGCCGAGGACGTGCCCGAGGGCTGGGCGCCGGCGCGCACGGACGGGCAGGTTGGCTTTCACGTGCTGGTTACGGCGGGCGTGACGGGTAAGACGGGTATCGAGATGGAGGCGCTGACCGGCGCGAGTGCCGCGTGCCTAACGATCTATGACATGTGCAAGGCCGTCGATCGCGGCATGGAGATCGTCGACGTTCGTCTGCTGCACAAGGAGGGCGGCCGCTCGGGCGTGTGGGATCGTGCCGAGCGTCAGGCCGCTGCTGTTGAGGCTGTGGGAGCCGCGGGCGACGCACCCGCGAGCGCACCCGTCGCCGTTGTACCCGCAGCTCCCACTCCGGCCGTCCCCGCAATCGCGTTTATCGGCTACCAAAATTCGGGCAAGACCACGCTCGTCGAGAAGGTTATCGCCGAGCTCACTCGCCGCGGCCTGCGCGTGGGTTCGCTCAAGCATCACGGGCACCACGGCTTTGATATCGATGTGCCCGCTAAGGACACCTGGCGCCATCACCAGGCCGGATCCAAGCACGTGGGTCTCATCTGCGCCACGCGCTGGGCGGAGTACGCCGACACGCGCGAGGAGGACGAGATGCCCGCGCGCGAGCTGCTGTCGCGCTACAACGATGTCGACGTGGTGATTATCGAGGGCTACAAGACCGAGGGCTTCGACAACATCGTCGTCGCGCGCTCCGGTGTCGACCGTCTGCGCGGCAAGAGCTCGCTCGACCTGGTCGACGGTCACACGCTGGCCCTTGCCTGCAATGAAGCCCTGGCACGCCAGGCCTTCGACGCCGGCTTTGCGACCCGAGCCATCAACATCAACGACGCCCGAGCCATCTGCGATCTGATCCAAGATCACCTTTAAGGCTCGACGCTGCGCCGGCCCCAAGCACCCCATCTCGCCCCTCAAGCCGTCGCTCGCGTACCAAAGTACGCGTCGCTCCTCTTTCGGGGCGACCTGGGGCACTTGGAACCGGCTCGCTGCGCTGCCATAACCTGCCAAAAAGGGACAGGCATCTTTGTGGTGGTTTTTGCAAAAAAAGCTTTGACTTAAAGTTAGCTCAAGGTGTCATAATCGCTGACAAACGATTGCGATCACGGAGGCCTCATGTCAAAACTGTACTTTATGCGTCACGGTCAAACGCTCTTTAACTTGCTTCGTCGCAAGCAGGGCTGGTGTGACTCGCCGCTCACCGAGCTGGGAATCGAGCAGGCTAAAACTGTCGGTGCGACCCTGCGAGGGCGTGGCCTTACGTTTGACCATGCGTACAGTTCGACGTCCGAGCGTGCGTGCGACACGCTTGAGCTTGCGTTCCCCGGTCAGCCTTACGAGCGCGTCAAGGGCCTTAAGGAGTGGAACTTTGGCAAATTTGAGGGCGCGAGCGAGGATTTGAATCCGCGCCTGCCGTACGGCGATTTTTACAAGCAGTATGACGGCGAGGGCGAAGTCGAGTTTCGCGAGCGTATGATGGCGACCATCACCGAGTTCATGCAGCGCCCTGGACATGAGAGCGTGTTGTGCGTGAGCCATGGCGCCGCAGCGGCTCAGGTCATGCGCGGCGTGGGCGTGGAGCCGCTCAAGATGAAGCACCGCATTGGCAACTGCTGTGTGCTCGAACTCGACTTTGATGCTACTACCGGCACATTTGCTCTTGCAGATTTGTACAACCCCTACGGCACCCCGCGCGAGTAACATCGGGGCATCAGCCAAAACCACCACAAAGGGGCCAGGCACCTTTGTGGTGGTTTTGCCGTTTACAGGCGATTTCCTACCGTTCAGCGGACTTTCGCACCAATGGGGCTTACGCTGCATGCAAGTTTCATCCTACAATCGCCCACGTGCTCACAAGTTTGTTACTCCTCGGGAGGCATCACTTGCGCATAATAGAAGACGAGGAATATCGCCCCGTCGTCTAGCGCCGATGTCCGAGGAGTTTTTTCATGCTCATTTTAAAGAAGATCAACAATAACGTTGCTCTCGCCGCCAGCGATGACGGCCGAGAGGTTGTTGTCTTTGGCAAGGGCATCGGTTTTCACGAGATGCCCTACGAGCTTGCCGATGAGTCGCTCATCCAGCGCAAATTCTATAACGTTCCCGAGAGCCTGCAGGATATGGTCGGCACACTTCCCGACGACGTTCTGCTCGCGGCAAGCGACATTGCCTGCTTCGCATCCCAGCAGCTTGGTTGCAAGCTGTCCGGTGGCCTGCCCTTTATCCTGGCAGATCACCTGCAGTTTGCCGTTCAGCGCGACGACGACCAGATCAGCGCTCCCAACCCGCTCGAGCATGAGGTGGCTTTCATCTACCCGCGTGAGCTCGAAATCGGTCAGGCCGCGCTCGCCATCGTGCAAAAGCACACCGGCGCCAAGCTGGGTCAGAACGAGGCCACGAGCATCGCGCTCCACATCGTTAACGCCGAGGTCGACGGCATGGGCCGCGCCAAGGACATGGACTTCATCATGAAGAGCACCCGCGTGCTTGACGAGGTAACCCATTCCGTGGAAAAGCAGCTCGGCTGCTCGCTCGACACGGCGTCGTACTGCTACATTCGCTTTCTTGCGCACCTGCGCTTTTTGGTTCGCCGCCTTGTTAAGGGCAGCTGCACGCAGACCGAGAACTCCTCACTGTTTATGCAGGCCGCCCGCGATTTTCCCGAGGCCTACCAGTGTGCGTACGCCATCAACCGCGTGTTCGAGAAAGAGTTCAAGCAGAGCTGCTCGGACGAGGAGCTCTTGTATCTGATGATGCATATCAACCGTCTGCGATCGGCTTCGCAGACCGAGTGAGTAAAGCTGCCAGCCCGGCGGCAATCGCAACAATTCTTTTTGGTTTCTAACTGCGGGCAAGGTACCGGCTCGCGGTAGGGGATATTTTTGTCGAAATTTGGAAAAGAGAGGACAGATCATGGCAGGTAAATACGACGATCTTGCTGCCCAGATCGTAGAGCTGGTTGGCGGCAAGTCCAACGTCAAATGCGTCGCACACTGCATTACCCGTGTTCGTTTTAAGCTCAAGGACGAGTCGAAGGCCAATGACGAGGCAATCTCCGAGCTGCCCAACGTCATCAAGGTCATGCACGCCAACGGCCAGTACCAGGTTGTTGTGGGCAACATCGTCGAGGACGTCTACGACGCCGTTCTCAAGGCCGGCGGTTTTAGCGACGGCGGCGCCGTCGACGCCGATGACGACGATGCCGCTCCCAAGGGCGTTACCGATGTGATCATCGACCTCATCTCGGGCATCTTCGCCCCCATGCTCGGCACCTTCGCCGCTGCCGGTATCATGAAGGGCCTGCTGGCGCTCGCTACCTTCCTGGTCCCGAGCTTTGCCAACGACGGCGCCTACACGCTGCTCTACACCGTCGCTGACGGCATGTTCTACTTCCTGCCCGTGGTGCTTGGCTTTACCGCGGCCAAGAAGTTCAAGATGAGCGAGTTCAACGGCATGGCCATCGCCTTTGCCCTGGTGTATCCCACCATGGTTGCCCTGACCTCGGGCGAGGTTGTCGGCTCCGTCGAGCTCGGCTTTGCTGGCACCTTCTCTTGGTACACCACGTTCCTGGGCCTGCCGCTCATCATGCCTGCCTCGGGTTACACCAGCTCCGTTATCCCCATCCTGCTCATGGTCTGGTTTGGCTCCACCCTCGAGCACTGGGTTAAGAAGTGGATGCCCGCTTCTATGAAGATGTTCTTCACCCCGCTGATCGTCGTCACCGTTACCGTCACCCTTGGCTATCTGGTCATTGGCCCCATCGCCACGCTCATCACCAACCTGCTTGGTGAGTTCTTCGCGCTGCTGTTTGGCCTGCCCATGATCGGCTCCATCTTGGGCTGCACCCTCGTCGGTGCCTTCTGGATGTGCCTGGTCATCTTTGGCTTCCACTGGTCCCTCGTGCCCATCGCGCTGGTCAACCTGTCCACTCTGGGCTACGACTACGTTCTGGGCTCCGTTATCGCCCACTCCTTCTCGCTGGGCGCCGTGCTCTTTGCCATGTATCTCAAGAACAAGGACGAGAAGTTCCGCGGCATCGCGCTGCCGGCCATGATCTCCGCCTTCTTCTTTGGCGTCACCGAGCCCGCTATCTACGGTGTCGCCCTACCCGATAAGAAGGCCTTCATCAACGCCAGCATCGGTTCTGCTGTGGGCGGCCTCATCATCGGCATCTCCGGCGCCGTGGTGTACATGTCCGGTGGTCTGGGCGTCTTCAACTGGCTGTCCTTCATCGACCCCTCCGGTGTTAACGGCATCAACCACATGATCTGGGCTATCGTTGCCTCGCTCGTGGGTGCCGCCGTGGGCTTCGCAATCGAGTTTGTCACCTACAAGCCCGAGGCTGCCAAGTAGCCCAAACGACAAAGACTCGGTACCAAGCCGGCGGGAGAGCGCCCCGCCGGCTTTTCTCAAAGGGGCTAGATGCCATGCGCTCGTCCGAGCGACTGCCCAAAATCAAAACCATGCCGGATTACGGGGCTAAAACGGTGAGTGCTGACCATACCCCGTTTTTCCGTAAACTGACAAGCTTCCTACCTGCGGTTTTGTCCTTGCCGTTTCTGGCATGCTCAAGGGGCACTGGTTCTGCTCCGTAAACCGGCATGGTTTTGAACCTGCCAATAAGGGACAGGTTTATTTTGGTCGGTTTTATCTGGGCAAACGTCGTCTCCGTCAGCTCCGTCCGCATATCTTAAGCCGGCATAGTTTCGATCGGCCGGTCCGCGCGCGTCCCGCAACATGCCTCGCCACGAAACCGGTCTATCTACTACGTTTAAGTGGTAGGGGCCAACCACGCGACGGTTTTCCCAAAACCGTCAAGCCTTCTACCTGCGGTTTTATTATTGACAATTGCGGTGTGGTCGGTGATTCGCGGTAAAATGTAGTAGATAGGCCGGTTTCGTGGCGGCCGGCTCAACGCGAACCCCGATCGGGACGCAAATTACCTTGTGGACGCCGCTTCGGCGTCCACGCAACATCCCAACACGTACGAAAGGAGCCAACATGGCTTTTCCCGATGGATTTCTGTGGGGCGGCGCCACTGCCGCCAATCAGTGCGAAGGCGGATACAACGAGGACGGCAAGGGCCTCGGCGTTCCCGACATCATGACCGGCGGCACGGTCTCCGAGCCGCGTCACATCACCGACGGCATCCTGCCCCAGTACCACTATCCCAGCCACGAGGCCGTGGATATGTACCATCACTACCTCGACGACATCAAGCTTTTTGGCGAGATGGGCTTTAAGTGCTACCGCATGTCCATCAACTGGAGCCGTATCTTCCCCAACGGCGACGAGGCCGAGCCCAACCAGGCCGGCATCGAGTTCTACCGCCGCGTGTTCCAGGCCTGTCAGGAGCAGGGCATCGAGCCCATGGTCACCCTCAGCCACTATGAGCTGCCCTATGGCCTGTCCAAAAACTACGGCGGCTGGAAGAACCCCAAGCTCATCGATTTCTATCTCAACTACGCCCGCACCGTCATGACCGAGTACAAGGGGCTGGTGCGCTACTGGCTCACCTTTAACGAGATCAATTGCCTGCTCATGGGCGGTTTTGGCGGCGTGATGGGCGGCGGCATGGTGCCCGAGGCAACCGACACGCCCATGGCCTTTGGCGACTGCGACTGGGACGACCCGCAGGCGCGCTTCGATGCCCTGCACCATCAGTTCCTGGCGAGCGCCAAGTGCGTCACCATGGGCCATCAGATCGATCCCCAGAACAAGATCGGCTGCATGATCGCCGGCAACGCCTGCTACCCGCACACGTGCAATCCGGCAGACGTTCTGGCCGCACAAAAGCAGCAGCGCGAGATGAACTTCTACTGCGGCGACGTGCAGGTGCGCGGTGCGTATCCCTCGTGGGCGCCCAGCGTGTGGCGCCGCGAAGGCGTGCACGTGGAGGTTTCGCCCGAGGACGCCGCCACGCTGGCCGCCGGCAAGGTCGACTTCTACAGCTTTAGCTACTACATGAGCGCCACGGCCACGGCTGACCCGGTGCTGCTGGAGCAGGGCAACATCTTTGGTGGCGCCGGCAACGAGTACCTCAAGAAGAGCGATTGGGGTTGGGCGATCGACCCCGAGGGCCTGCGTTACTACCTGGAGGAGGTCTACGACCGCTACCAGGTGCCGCTGATGATCGTCGAGAACGGCCTGGGCGCGGTGGACGAGGTCGAGGCGGACGGTGCGATTCATGACGGCTACCGCATCGATTACCTGCGCGAGCATATCAAGCAGATGGAGATTGCCATCGAGGACGGCGTGGACCTGATGGGCTACACCATGTGGGGCTGCATCGATTTGGTGAGCGCCTCGACCGGCGAGATGAAGAAGCGCTACGGCTTCATCTACGTCGACAAGGACAACGACGGCAACGGCACGCTCGCCCGCAGCCGCAAGGACAGCTTCTTCTGGTACAAGAAGGTCATCGCCACCAACGGCGCCGACCTGGCCTAGCCAAGTCTCAACCAGCGTAAACGTCGCAACCACCACAAAGGGGCCAGGCACCTTTGTGGTGGTTTTTGCTTTGGTAGATGTGTGGGACATGCCTTACAATCTACCAAGTAGTTCATGACGGGCGAAAAACGGAGAGAAGGGTCCTGATGCGTCCTTAATGTTTCATGCGGATAGATTGATTTGACAGACGGTGGCGAATGCCCACCGCCCGTATTCGTATGAAACAAGGAGTCTCCATGCTCGCATCTCTTCTCTCAAAGCCTCAATCATCGCTGTCCGTGCAGGCCAAGCGGCTGGTGGCGATGCGCTTTCTCATCTACACCGGGTTTCAGACCAGTTATTTTATCGGCGTCATCGGAACGCTCACCTATGCAGACGATGCCTCAGTCGTGGCGACATCGCTGGCCGTTCTGTTTATGAACGTTTTCGTGATCCTGGGATCCTTTGCGGGTGGCGCTGCGCTCGACGCCTGGGGTCCGCGCCGCCATTTCTTGCTGAGCATCATCGGCGCTCTTGCAACTGGCACGGCAATCATCGCCTTTGGTAGCGCGACCGGCGTCGTCCTGCTCGGCGCGGTGTTTCTGGGCTTTGTGATGGGATTCGCCCAGCCCATCGCCACGTCCTATCCGGCCTACCTCACCGACGATCCTGTCGAGCTCAAAGACATCAACTCCGCCATCGCCATGTTTTCAAACGTGAGTATCATCGTTGGCCCCACGCTGGGTGGCTTTGTCGCGGCTGCTGCGTCGTCGCGCGCGGTGTTTGTTCTCATGATGCTCTTTACCGTGCTGGCGCTCATCGCCGGTTGGGGCTTTAGGCCGCAGACCAGCCATGTCGCCGGGGATGCGGATGCCGATTCGGCGGAGGAAGGGGAGCGTGCGGGACGAAGCTCCAACCCTAGCACGTCCGCCCGCGCCACCTTCGCAGCCAGCATCAAGACGGTCTTCACCAACAGCGTCCTCGCGCTACTTTTCTGCATCATTTTTCTTTCGAACTTTGGCTACGGTGCCTTCGATCCGCTCGAGTCGTTTTTCTATCGCGATGTTCTGCACGTTGGCGTTGAGTGGATGGGCTGGCTCTCGTCTGCCTGCGGTGTCGGCGCGGTGCTGGGTGCCGTGCTCGCGCTCCGCTTGCCGCCGCACCTGGTCAACCTTAAAACGCTGCTCGTGGCGCTTATGTTCGTGGGCCTGGGAAGTCTGCTCTATGTGGGGACACCGTACGTGGGCGTGGCCCTTGTCGGCCAGATCGCCCTGGGTATAGCTTGGGGTGTCGTCAACCCGCTCCACAACACCATTGTGCAGACGACGGCTCCGCTCGAGCAGCTTGGTCGCGTCAATTCGGTCATGGGCTTTGGCAATATGTTCGCTGGCGTGGCCCCGCTGGCGATTGCTCCGTTGCTGGCGGCGACGTTTGGCGTGCAGCAGACGCTCATCGGAGCAGGCATGGTCGTGACGGCAGTCCCCGCGGCGTTGCTGCTGTTTGGGCGCCGGCATTTTGATCGTGCCGCAAGGCAGTAAAGACCATCACAACATTCGATGAAAATCGCGATTTTGCCGAAAAACATCGAATGTTGTGATGGTTTGGCCCACAAACGCCACTTCCCCCACAAAGGGGGCCAGGCACCTTTGTGGTGGTTTTTGCTTTGACGGGCCGCGCCTGTGCCTTGGTATACCATGTACGCCGTTTGCGAATACACCCCACACCGCCGCACAACTCAGAAAGGCCCCCATGGACGCCACCTTCAGCCACATCAAAGCCGTGTTCTGCGATATCGACGGTACGCTGCTCACGAGCCAGCACACGGTGTCCCCGCGCACCGTGGCGGCGATCCGCGCCCTGCGCGAGCGTGGCGTGCTCTTTGGCCTGTGCACCGGGCGCGACGCCCATGCGACCGAGGCCATGTACGAGCTCTGGGGCATCGAAGGCCTGGTGGACGTGCTCGTGGGCTGCGGTGGCGCCGAGGTCATCGACCGCGCGCACGACATCAACGAGCTGAGCTATCCGCTGCCGGGCGAGACCATCGCGCGCATCTGCAAGCACATGGCGGACCTTCCGGCAACACCCGTCTGCCCCCGAGACGGCGTGTTCTACGTGCCCGAGAGCAACGCGTGCGTCGAGCACCTGTCACGCGTCGACGGCGTGCCCTACCAGGTGGTCGATTTTGCCGAGTTCTTGCGCGAGCCGCAGCCCAAGGTGATGTTTACCATGGCGCCCGAGGTAATGCCGCGGGTGATTGAGCGGGCGTCGACGTTTGCCGATAACACTGTTAAGGCGGCGGCTCTGCAAACCACGCAGCGGCTCTACGAGTTCATGGATCCGCGCGTGTCCAAGACGCGCGGCCTTGTACGCGTGGCAGAGCTCAACGACATGGAGCTTACGAACATTTGCGTGTTTGGCGATGCCGATAACGACACCTGCATGGTGGCTGACGCCGGCGTGGGCGTGGCCATGGCAAACGGCAGCGACGCCACCCGCGCCGCCGCCGATTTTGTAACCGCCAGCAACGACGAAGACGGCATCGCGATCTTTATCGAGGAGCATCTGCTGTAGCGCCGGGGGAGAGCCACCGCAAAGGGGGCAGGCGCCTTTGCGGTGGCCTCAGGCGATTTGGGCGAATTGATGCCTAAAATCTGCGCGAAAATTCAAATTTAGTTGTCTGAACATTACGCTTCTAACCACCGATGGGTTAAAGATATTCTCATCAGTTTGGTAGGGTATTCCTCCCGGTTGATGACCTACCGCTCACTGTCGTTATTCGACCGTTCACAGGATGTTTGCTCTTGAGCAAAAGGTTGTGCAAATAAATAAAATGCTATTAAAAAACTGATAACTAACTTAATTACCAGTAGAAACAGATGTTTTATAGCGAATAAACGAAGGCAAATCTAAACAATTGTCAAGAGAATTAAGAACTTGCACAAAAATGTCGGTTTTGCTGCTCAGATGTTTAAACAATCGTTATAATTGCATCACTTAGCGAGCGCAATTACAGATTGCGCAGATACGTTTGATAGGGAAAGAGCAAGATCGCGGTCTCTTGGGGAGGAGACATCGATGAAAGCGAATTCGGACAAATCTAAGCAGAGTAATAAAGCGACGCGCCGTGTACTGGCAGGCGTTTTGTGCGGAGCCTCCGTGTTGAGCCTGGTACTGTCGCTCGTCATGCCTCCGATCTCGCAGGCCATCGCCAACGATGCCGAGGCGGTTTCTACCGAGGAAACTGTGATGGGGGGGGGTTCCTCAAGTGAGTCTACTGGTATAGACAACAGTACTAACGGGGATGCCGGCACAGACGCCGATAACCAGAACAGCGACGATGCTGCGAGCGATGACGATGCTCGGCCGGAGGAGCAGTCCAAGTACGAGTCGCAGGCGGAAGATAATGATGCGATGGATGTTAACGCTGTCGCGTCAGCCGAGGAGGCTGCAGAGAGCGAAGAGACAACCACAGCTATTACTAACATTACTAACGCCGATGATTTGTCAGCTAAGCTTCAAGGCGTTGGGGAAAACCAAACTGCCTGCTTCGAGCTTACAGCTGATATTGACTATGCTGGTGAAATCAAACTTGAGAAGAGCGGCAGCAATATAACGCTGAACTTAAACGGTTATAAGATCAAGTGCTTGAACACCGAAATGCCGTTATTTGATGTTGCTAACGGCGCAACACTTACAATTAAGGACGAAATTAAGGACTCCGCGCCGGTGACTGAGACGGTCAACGATGTCCAACAGCTGACTAATCAGGGGCAGAACCCGAATCCCAATAATTATGGCAAGAAAGTCGAGCTAAATTACGTTGGTGGCATTCCGTCTAATCTTACCTACTACGTGACCAAATCGACTCCGAGTGGTACAGGGACAATCGAGACGCTTGTCAGACATAACGTCGATATTAAGGGCGCCATCGTGGCGTGCGACGGCAACGCAAATCTAAAGCTCATCAATCTGTATAACAACAACGGCAAGGGTGGCACGTTTAACCTTGTGAGCGGCGTGATCACGCAAAAACAAGGCAGCAGCGTTAGCAGCTTGGTCTATGCCGAGAACGGCTCTACCGTCAACATGCGCGGCGGCTATGTGTGTGGAGCTTCTGGCTCGGGTGCGGGCGGCGGAATTGAAATACACGGTAATTCGACCCTCGAGGTTTCCGGTGGCGTAATTGCCGGCAACAGTGCTCCTAGTGGCGGTGGTGTGTATGCTAAAGACTCCACGGTCAACATAACTAATGGCGTAATCTCCGGCAACAGCACGCTTGCTACTGGTGTTGGTTTCGGCGGCGGCATCATGGCCGAAGGCGGCAGCGTTACTGTTTCTGGTGGCTACATTACTAACAATAAATATGCCAATTACTGTGGTAACGATGGTAATGGCGATCATGGCGGTGCTGGACTTGCCGCTAAAAACGGTACTCATGTCACCATTTCTGGTGGCCAGATTACGGGCAACTATTCTGAGGAAGCTGGCGGTGGCGTCTATGTGACCGACATCGGACACCAAGGGGGGAGAACGGCATGGCTCAACATTACGGGGGGAACTATTGCCTCTAACGTGAGTTTTCGCTCTGAGGGTGCCGGCATTCGCGTGGGCCAGATGGTTGACGCGATGATAAAAGGAGCGTCAAATTCAAATCCAGTCTATATCACTAATAACCACTGCATGTCTCGCTTTGACTGGGGTGGAGGCGGCATCTTCGTCCAGGGCGATTCTAAGGTCGCGTCTAATGCTGGTAGGCTATTTGTCTATAACTCCTATATAAGCAGCAATGAGGCCGGTGGCTACGGTGGCGGCGTTGCGGTTTGCCCGACGGGTAAGACTTTGGTGACAGGCACCGACGGCACGGCGATTTTCGGTAATACTTCTGCCGGAAATGAGCAAAACGCGAACGATTACGAATCCGTGAGTAATACAGGCAATAACGGCACCCCCCATCTTTCCGGCGGTGGTCACGGTAAGGACCAGGACTCCGACGCCTACAATGCCGAAGTGTTTCGCGAAAACGGCCACGCGGACTTCTTCCTTGCGGCGGAGGGTCATACGACTCCGATCGCGGCGGTGATTGGCAAAATGCTTGGCGGCGGCGATGCTAAGTATCGGGGAAGCTTAGAGCTTCAGAAAGCCATTACTGTCCCCGCTAACGGTGGCGTGCAGGTATATAACAGCATCGGCCTGAGTTCGAATGTTAAGGCTCAAGACCCCGAGGCGATCAATGCGCGAAAGGCTGCGCTAGAGGCGGGCGCGACGTTTATCACGGGCAATTATTCCTGGAACCATGGTGGCGGCATCATGTCGAACGGCGACCTGTACATGGGCGCGCCTGAGGACACGTATGTCTATCCGAGCCTCAAGCTCAAGGCGACCAAGAAGCTGGAAGGCCGCAAGCTCAATGATGGGGAGTTCTCCTTTACGGTGTATCGCAAGGATTCAGACGACCCTTTGGCTGGCACGACAGCTGGCACGACATTCAATCGCGACGTTTGCACCGAGGTTGGAACAGCAGCAAATGATGCAGAAGGCAGCATTACGTTTGACCTTGGTGAACAATTCGCATCGAGTGGCGCGGGTAACGAAATCACATACTACTTGGTCGAAGATCCCGGTGGTGATTCTGGCATCACGTACGACTCCAGCGTGTATAAGATTGTGGTGACGGCCGAAGATACCAAGACCTTGCTCATGTCTGTTCCGAGTAAAGAAAACTCAAGCCAACTGAAGGATCTTTACATCCATAACTACACGATTAAAAACGTCGGTGTAACCAAGTACGAATTCCGCGAGTCGTCTGGGAAGTGGGAGAACGTAAAAGCGAGGAGCAAGGTGCAGAAGAGTGGAGACTATTATCCAATTATCTGTGAGGGTGACTCCACGACTTTCACTAACAAGTTCACTCCGTACGACTCGAAGGGCTCCTGGACGCCTATGGCGACTAAGGTCGTTGAGGGTGGCGAGATGAAGGAGTTCACGCTCCAGCTTGCGACCGACACAGATTTTACGGATATCGTTAGCAGCAAGTCCACCACTGCCGACGGCGACAAGTCCCAGACCCTGAGCTTCGACAAGATTGATTACAAACTCGATCAACTCGACCAGCTCGCGTCTGGCCCCACTGGCCGTGGTGCTTCCAAGACCTTCACGTACTACGTGCGCGAGAAAGACGACGGTTCGCTGTTCTCGCACTATACGTACGACAAGTCGGTCTATCAGATTACGGTTAACGCGACTGACGACTCTAACCACCATATCGACGTCACTGCGACCTACAAGCAGATTCAGGATCGTGATGGCAATGAAGTGACCACTGACACGCCCCACGACCTCACCGGCAAGTCCACTCCCACCTTCACCAACACCTACTCCACCTCTTTGCCCCTTTCTGGTATGTCGGGCGTCACTCTGACGTACCTTGCCGGCGCGGCGGTGCTTTGCGCTGCTGCGGCCTGGATGCACATTCGTCGCAAGGCGAATGCGAAGGGAGGTGAGCGTCGTGAATAAGAAAGTTTGCTCCTTCCCGATCTTGTTTGCGCTGCTTGCCCTCCTGATCGGCATCTGCGCGGTTGTGTTCCCCGCATCCGCGCAGGCCGCGCCGACCTCGACCGGTTCCATCACGGTGAGCGGCGCCGTGGCGAGCGACTACGACGCCTACCAGATCTTTAGCGCCAACGTCGTCGACGGCGACGGCGACGCCAAGACCTTTACCGACCTCGCTTGGGCAAGCGACGCCGCGCGCGACGCTGTCCTGCCTGTGCTGCACAGCGCCGGCATGCCCGATTCCCAGACCACCGCGCAGGAAGCTGCCGAGTGGCTCAACACCGATTCCCACCTTACGAGCGCGCTGAGCGCACAGCTCGCTCGTTCCCTCCAGAGCTCTGGCGCCGTGCCCGTGGCCCTTAACGCGGGCACGGCGGCCGAGCTGCCCTGCGGCTACTGGCTCATCGTCGCCAGAGACGACGCCATCGCCCAGGGCGAGGCCGGCACCGCGCCGATCATGGCGCTGGTGGGCGGCAGCGCCGTCACCGTCAAGCCCAAGGCCGCGACGCCCAAGGTCGCCAAGCACGTGCTGGAGGACAACACCGCCGCATGGCAGAAGGCCGCCGACGCCACGGTCGCCGACGACCTGTACTGGCGCCTCTCGGCCACGGTTCCCGCGGGCCTTTCCGCCTATGACACCTACGCGGTGCAGTTCGTCGACACCATGAGCGCGGGGCTCGACCCCTCCAAGGTGGCCGCGAGCATGCGTGTGTACGTGGCGGCGGGCGCGGATGGCACCTTCGACGCCGTCTCGAACGGTAAGGACGGGCGCGCCGGCACCGAGCCCGCGCAGGGCTGGACCGACATCACGGCCCAGTGCGCCACCAAGGTGGCGGCGGACGGGACCTTCACCGTGCGCACCGGCGACCTGATCGCCGCGCTCGGCGGGGCCGACGCCTTCGCCGCGGGCGCCCGCGTGGTCGCCGTGTACAACGCGCCGCTCAACAGCGCGTGCAACCGCGGCATCGCGAAGGGCAACCCCAACGAGGTCTATCTGCGCTACCCGCGCTCTCCCTTTGCCGACCAGTCCGGCGATGCCGGCTTCACCCGCACGCCGAGCGACGATGCGTGCGCCTACACTTGGGATCTCGCGCTCACCAAGCGCGGCAGCGACGGCGACAAGCCGCTTGCCGGGGCGGTCCTGAGCATCGCCGACGACCGCGGCCGCACGCTGGCGGCCGACGGCACGTGGGATGCGGAGGGCAAGGCCACCGTCACCACGGGCGAGGACGGCCGTGTGACCGTCTCGGGCGTGGACTCGGGCAAGCTGGAGGTCCGCGAGCTCAAGGCGCCCAAGGGCTACACCGCCTTTGAGGGCACGCGCTCCGTGACGGTCAAGGCTGAGGGCCTGGACGTCGACCAGGTGGCGGCCGCCAAGCCTAAGGTGACCGTATCGGCCGAAAGCCCTCTGCGAGTTGATGCCGCCGATGCCGGGAAGGGTTTAGTCGAGTTGTCGGTGCTTAACACCCCAAGTAACGAAGTGAGTCGAGGTTTTATGCCCTCGACGGGAGATAGAACGTTGGTGTTGGTAACGGCTTTGGCCGTCATCGGAGTAGTGGCTATTGTCGTCGCGCTCGTCATCAAGCGGGGAGGAGGTCGCCATGATAAATAATTGTCCCCCCCCCCTGCTCAATGGCGTACTGCCTCCGTAGCGATTAGAGCGCAGGGAAATGAGCCTGCTGACTTTTGGTGATGACGAGAATTAAAGCAACCTCCAAGAAAGAGGTCCCAACATGAAAACAACCAAGAACATCGCACGCCTGGCAGTAACCGCCGGCCTCACCGCAGCCCTGAGCTTCGGCGGCGTTATGGCGACAGTCACGATGGCGTTTGCTGCGGAGGGTGCTGCCCCCAGCTATTCGCTCACGATTAACAAGTCCGTGGACAATGACTCCACTTCGTTCAAGGCGTATCAGATTTTTAAGGCTGACGTTATTGACGGAAAGTCCGGTAAGGTTGCGTCCAACATTGAGTGGCCGAGTGATGACGCAGAGACTGCGGTCCTGAAGGTGCTTGTTGATAATAATGTCCCAGGGATTACCTTAGACTCGACCGCTTCTGACGTTGCCGACTACCTTTCCAAGATCACTGATACCACTGATACCACGAGTCTGCCGCAGAGCAGCATCCTTAACAAGATTGCCTTGGCTGTAGAGAAGAGTGTTACCGCTACGGGCGATTCCTTTGCCGCCGGTCGCGCTTTCACCACTACGAGCGCTGGCTACTACCTGTTCATGACCGATACCGACTCGCTCAGTGCGAATGAGAAGCAGACCGGTACCTCGCCGATCTTTGCAGTCGTGGGCGGCAACGCAGTGGTCGTTACCGAGAAGACGAGCATCCCGACCGTGACGAAGCAGGTCAAGGACGATGGTGCGGACAACGACTGGAAGTACAAGGCGGACTCCCAGATGGGTCAGACCGTTCAGTACAAGCTGACCGGCACGGTTGCAAGCAATGTCGACACGTTCAACACCTACTATTATGAGTTCCACGATGAGCTGTCTGCCGGTTTGACTGTTGATAAGTCCACTGTCAAGGCCGTGATTGGTGAGACTCAGATCACGCCTACTTCTGTGACCATGTCTGATCCCGATTCAAATGGCAGAACGGTCTTGAGCGTAAAGTTTGACGATCTTAAGGCTGCCGCCACGGCGGCCGGCGTCACTGTCGGCGAGCATACAAGGGTCGTTGTCACGTACAGCGCCAAGCTCGACCCGAATAAGTCCCAGCATGTCGTTGTCGGTGGCACGGGCAACTCCAACACCGTCAAGCTCATCTACTCCAACAACCCTGGCCACGATTCCCGGGGTGAGTCTGTGCCCGACACCGTGCGCGACTACACCTATGCGCTCAAGCTCGTCAAGAAGGACGCGACGGATGAGAATAAGATACTTAAGGGCGTAAAGTTCACCATCCGTGCCACTGATCCCGACGATATTGCATCCAAGGACATGTATGTCCAGGAGAATGGCTCCCTCGGTACTGAGGCTTATGAGTTCACGACCACCGACTCCGGCGAGATTAACGTCAAGGGCCTCGATGCCGGCACCTACACCGTCAAGGAGACCCATACGCTCGCCGGCTATAACACCATCCCCGAGTTCACCTTCACCATCAAAGCCATTGGATTCAACCAAGCAGAGGGAGAGGGAGAAAACAAGATTACGGTCGAGACGAGCACCAGGGGTTCCAATTTGGTCGAGGTTGACACGACTAACACGGACAACGGTACTGCTGCCTTGATCGTCAAGAACAAGCAGGGTTCCGGCCTCCCGCTCACCGGCCTTAACGGCGTGACGTTCACTTGGATCGCTGGTGGCGCGGTGCTGTGCATCGGCGTGGCTCATCTCATCCGCAGCCGTAAGCAGGCTGAGGAGTCCGAGCAGGAATAACGCTCACTCACCCATCCCTTTGGCAGGTGGGATGTGATGGCCATGAGACTTGCGGACACTTTTCTCGTTCATCCACGTTCTTGCTTTGCCATCCTCTTTTCGGGGCAGACTCCGTACTGGAGTCTGCCCCGTTTTTTGGACAACGCAGCCAGCCTCCGCCGTCCGATGCGGGACATTTTGAAAACGCAAACACGTCGGGCAAACCCGGACAATGTGGCCAGGCTCCGCTGGATGAGGAATCGTGTGTGTAACTATCGAACAAATGTTTGTCAAAATCGCGTTTACCAGCTGTGGGTGCATACGCTCGCAGTAAAATGGCTCAGCGACGCATCCCGTGCGCGGGCGGCCGACGACTCGATCGGAGGTCCCCAAATGCTGAAATTCCTTAACGCGCTCGCCGCCCTCGCGGCGGTGGGCACGTTCGTCATCGCGTTTCTTGACTCGTATGAGGTTCGGTTTAAGGTCCGTAGGCGCACGCGCGGTGCGGACGGTAGAAGGCAGTTGCGCCGCAACAAGCGCAAATAAGAATGCCCGGGGTTAGAGGCCCGGGCATTTAACAACACCGGAAACTGGTCGCCCGCGCTTTCGATCACTTACGCGGGGTGCGTCGTTTCCTGTAGCTATTGTATCCCGAATCGCCCCGCCGATCCGGGACATTTTGAAAACGCAAACACGTCGGGCAAACCCGGACAATGCGGCCAGGCTCCGCTGGGTGAGGAATCGTGTTTGTAACTATCGAACAAATGTTTGCAATTATTGCGTTTAGCAGCTGTGGGCGCATACACTCGCAGTAAAATACCCATGCGACGCATCCCGTGCGCGGGCGGCCGACGACTCGATCGGAGGTCCCCAAATGCTGAAATTCCTTAACGCGCTCGCCGCCCTCGCGGCGGTGGGCACGTTCGTCATCGCGTTTCTTGACTCGTATGAGGTTCGGTTTAAGGTCCGTAGGCGCACGCGCGGTGCGGACGGTGGACGGCATTTGCGCCGCAAGCGCAAATAAGAATGCCCGGGGGTCGGATCCCGGGCATTTAACAAAACCAGAAAACTAGGCCGCCCGCGCTCCTAAGTACTTACGCGGGGTGCGTCGTTTTCTATTGAAATTGTATCCCGAATCGCCCAGTCGATTCGAGACATTTTGAAAACTCAAATATAGGCTTAGGCACGAACGGTATCTCGTTAATTCCGAAAATTATGTATAATTCCAATATAAACTGGAATCGAACGAAAACAATGGAAATGAACGAAGCGCTAATCTACTTACAAGAAGCACTAGGCCTCTCCGCCAAGGCCAGAACTTGGCCTGGATTCGCACGCTTGCCGCTGCATCTGCGGGCGATTGAAGTCCGCGCTGTTGACGCAAACGGTTTTTCGTTTTTGCTTGCAAGTTTGCCTACTGGCGTCGGGCTTCCCGAGGCTAAGAGGGTCTATAGTCAGCTAGCCTTGCGTGCGGAGACTCCTGTTGTCGTTTCGTTTCCTGATGCCGATGCACGTCAGCGCAAAGCATTGGTCGCACAAGGGATTCCGTTTGTTTGCCCCGGCAGACAGGCTTTTCTTCCATTTATGGGCACGGCCTGCACGGAGAGGGGCGGTGTCCGGTTTCGCAATCACGCGACCAAGATGTCACCCAACGCACAGGCTGCCGCAATCTGGGGAGCAGCCCAGGAGCCATATCGCCCCCATGACCTTTGTCGTGCGCTTGGGATCTCGGCAAGCCGCGCGAGTGAGGCCATAACCGAGCTTGTTGACAGGGGACTCGCGAGGCGCGAGCGTCGCGAGCGACGTGTCGTCGTGCTCCCTGTCGCCGTTGATCTTTTGCTCAGCGAGCACATGGCAGAGCTCTCCTCGCCTGTCTCGAAGGTCTTTTTTGCAAGGAAGACGCCGCAGGTCGACTATCTTGTTGACGCCGGGGAGACGGCGCTCGCCGCGCGTTCGATGCTCGCTGCACCGGGCATGGAACAAAAGGCCGTCTTAAGAAGTGCATGGCGTCAACTGAGCGACCTCGAAGTCGCAGACGGGGAGTTGCCGGATAACGAAACGGCGATGATTCAAGTGTGGCGCTATGCACCCGTGTTTGCCGGCTCCTCCCGTGTCGACGACATTTCGCTTGCGCTATCTTTGGCGGCAATCGACGATGAGCGAATTCAGCTCGAAGTCGATCGCATGTTTGGAAAGGATTATCCATGGCAAGAAGCGCTGTAGAAGGTCTCCAAGAATTTCAGCAGCATATGCAAGAAGCTGCAGGATCGTATGCTCTTATCGGCGGCACGGCATGCGACATTTTGCTCGCGGAGGCGGGGCTTTCGTTCAGGGCGACTCACGATTTTGATGTGGTAATTGTCGCCGATGACCGGTTGCCTCAGACGGCAGAAGCCATATGGACTCTGGTGCGTGATGGCGGCTACCGCTGTGGCTGGGGCGAAGGTAAAGGCTCATGTTTTTATCGGTTTACAGAGCCAAAGAGGCCGGGTTACCCCCATATGATCGAGCTCTTCGCGAAGTGCCCCGACTTTCTAAAGGGTCGTGAGGGGATTGATGTGGCGCCAATTCACGTTGATGAAAACATAAGCAGTCTTTCGGCAATTTTGTTGGACGATGCTTACTACAGCTTGTTCCTTCAGGGAATTCGGACCGTAGACGGCGTTTCGGTCCTGGGTACGGAATACATTGTCCCGTTCAAAGCGAAGGCGTATCTCGACCTAAAAGCTAGAAGGGAGGCGGGGGAGAACGTTGATTCGAAGAAGGTAAAAAAGCATAAACGCGATGCACTGAGGCTTGCTCAGCTGCTCGGCGAGTCGGAAGGTGTCGACCTGGGCGGAGAACTGAAGGACGATATGCTTGCGTTTGTCAAAGATTGTGAGGTAGGCGACGTCAATCTGAAACAGATCGGGGTTGCGGGCGTAACGATGGTGCAGTTGCTCGAGACGATGAAAGCAACATATGGCTTGATTGGTTGAGTGGGGTTACGTGGCCCGGACGGTGCAGTCTAGCTGCGTTGCCCGGCGTACGAGCTCGCGAATCGGCTATTATTTGTTTAGACAACTTGAGTTGTAGAGGAGTGACCGGCGATGGTGCAGGGCGCCAAACATATGAAGAGCAATAACGCTGCGGCCAACGGCGGCTCAAGCCCTCAGCCCAAACCTCAACCAAAGCCCAAACGCCGCCGCAAGCGACTGCCGCGCTGGGCCGACCGGCTTATCACCATCGTCATCATCCTTATTGGCGTGGGCCTTATGACCTGGCCGTGGATCTTGGACCGGCTCGAGGCCTCGGGCGTGTTCAACCAGATCAGCACCGTGTCCAGCACCGTGGACGCGCTCTCCGAAGAGGAACGCGAGCGCATCCTGCTCCAGGCGCGCTCCTTTAACGAGCAGCTGGCGGGCGAGGCCACCGAGCTCCCCGCCGACCAGATCGAGCCCTACGCTCAGCAGCTCATCTATGACCGCGACCCCATGATGAGCTGGGTCGAGATCCCCTCCATCGACGTGAGCATGCCCATCTACCACGGCACGAGCGAGGAAGTCCTTATGGCGGGCGTCGGCCACCTGGAGGGCACGAGCCTGCCGGTGGGCGGCACCTCGACGCACTGCGTGCTCACCGCGCACTCGGGCATGCGCAACCTGAGCATGTTCGACGACATCCACTCGCTGGAGCCCGGCGACCTGGTGCTGCTGCACACCATGAACAAGACGCTCGCCTACAAGATGGTGGACTCCGAGGTGGTGCTGCCCGAGGAGATGGAGTCGCTGACCATCGAGCCCGGCGCCGACAAAGTGACGCTCGTCACCTGCACGCC
The DNA here is from genome assembly GCA_905215135.1 of uncultured bacterium. Classification (GTDB taxonomy): domain Bacteria; phylum Actinomycetota; class Coriobacteriia; order Coriobacteriales; family Coriobacteriaceae; genus Collinsella. The sequence goes on along the minus strand of CAJMOX010000001.1, from coordinate 22,942 downwards.
CTATGGCGTGAACGACCATCGCCTGCTGGTGCATTGCGTGCGCACCAAGTACAACAAGAAGGACGTCGACAAGCAAAAGTCGCTGGCCGGCCGCCACTGGGGCAAGCGCGAGTTTGCCGTGCTCATCGTGGTCGTGGCCATTGTGCTGTTGCTACTGGACATCGTGATCCACGCGGTCCGCAAGCGCCGCAAGGCCAAGGCCTCGGCATAAGACATTCTCCAGAACCACCACAATGGGGACAGGCACCTTTGTGGTGGTCGGGATTTCCAAACCATCACAACATTCGATGAAAATCGCGATTTTGGCGAAAAGCGTCGAATGTTGTGATGCTTTTCGATGCGGGCGGGACGGTTTCGCTGCAGAACCGTCAGCCCGCCGCCTGCCAACCGCCGCCCTCGTTACGTTTTCGCTGCATTTGGGTAAAGCATCTGCTCCAAGCGGCGTTGCCTTGTATACTAGAGCAGTTTATCTGTTATGCGGAAGGGAGCGCCTATGGCACTCAGCGAGAAAGACGTGCGCGGCATTGCCGAGTACGCAAAGATCGCACTGACCGATGACGAGCTCACCCAGATGACGTCCTACATGAACGACGCCGTCCAGATGCTCGAGCCCGTCTTGCAATATGACTTGCCCGACGTGGAGCCCACGTTCCATCCCATCGGAAGCCTGTCCAACGTGATGGGCGACGACCTGCGCGAGCCCGAGCGCGACCTGCCGCTCGATGTCGCGCTCGAAAACGCCGGCAGCGCGCGCGATCGCTACTTCCGCGTGCCGTCCATTTTGGGAGAGGGGGAGAGCGAGTAATGGCGCTAAGCTTCGATTCCCTTACCGCCGCCCAGATTGCCGCGGGCGTTGCCGCCGGCGACTTTACCGCTACCGAGGTGGTCCAGGCCTCCCTTGCCGCCATCGAGGCGCGCGAGGGCGGGGTCCAGGCATTCCTGCAGGTGGCGCCCGAGCTTGCGCTCGAGGCTGCTGCGCGCGTGGATGCCGACCGTGCCGCAGGCAAGCCGCTGCCCCCGCTTGCGGGCGTGCCGCTGGCCATCAAGGACAACATGAACCTCGTGGGCACGCGCACCACCTGCGCTTCCCGCATGCTCGCGGACTACCAGAGCGTTTACACCGCCACCTGCGTCCAGCGCATGCTCGATGCCGGCTGCCTGCCCATGGGCAAGGCCAACATGGACGAGTTTGCCTTTGGCAGCTCCACCGAGAGCTCAGCGTTCCACCGCACCAACAACCCTTGGGATACCGAGCGCGTGCCCGGCGGCTCCTCGGGCGGCTCCGCTGCCGCCGTCGCCGCGGGCGAGGTCGCGCTCTCGCTGGGCTCGGACACCGGCGGCTCTATTCGCCAACCGGCGGCGCTCTGCGGCGTGGTGGGCTTTAAGCCCACGTATGGCGCCGTGAGCCGTTACGGCGTGGTTGCCTTTGGCTCGTCGCTCGATCAGGTGGGCCCCTTTGGCCGCACGGTCGAGGATGTTGCGCTGGCCATGAACGCGCTTACCGGCGCGGGCCACGATCCGTACGACTGCACGAGCCAGGATTGCGCCGTCGACTTTACCGAGCATCTCAACGACAGCATCAAGGGCAAGCGCGTGGGCATCATCCCCGCGTTTATGGAGGCCGAGGGCCTGACGCCCGAGGTCAAGGCCGCTGTTCAGCGCGCCGCCCAGGAGCTGCAGAACCAGGGCGCCGAGCTGGTCGAGGTCGACCTGCCGCACCTGGACGCCGCCATCGCCGCCTACTACGTCATCGGCCCGGCCGAGGCATTCTCCAACCTGGCCCGCTTCGATGGCATTCGCTACGGCTATCAGGAGGAAGGCTGCGCCAACCTGTCCGACCAGAGCTCGCTGTCGCGCGCCCACGGCTTTGGCGCCGAGGCCAAACGCCGTCAGATGCTCGGCGCCTACCTGCTGAGCTCGGGCGTGTACGACAAGTATTACTACGCCGCGCAAAAGGCCCGTACGCTCATCACGCGGGACTACGACGCCGCGTATGCCAAGGTGGACGCTATCCTGATGCCCGCCTCGCCGCGCACGGCCTTTAAGTTTGGCGAGATCAGCGACCCCACGCAGATGTACCTCTCCGACCTGTACACCATCTCGCTCAACATCTGCGGCAACGGTGGCATCTCGGTGCCGCTGGGCCTGGGCGAGGACACCAAGCTGCCCGTTTCTGCCCAGCTGGTGGGGCCTGCCTTTAAGGACCGTCAGCTGCTCACGTTTGCCCGCGCCCTGGAGCGCGGCTTTGCCGATGCCGCTACGGGTGCGCCCGCGCTTTCCGTCGCGCCCGATTTTGCCGGGAAGGGAGGCGAGCTGTAATGAAGGAGCTTTCCGAGGTCCTGCAGGATTGGGAGGCCGTGATCGGCCTGGAGATCCATACCGAGCTCACCGCACTCGATACCAAGATGTTCTGCAACTGCAAGCTCAGCCACGATGACGAGCCCAACGCCAACGTGTGCCCGGTGTGCCTGGGCCTGCCCGGCGCCCTGCCGGTGCCCAACAAGCGTGCCATCGAGAGCATCGTCAAGGCGGGTCTGGCCACCAACTGCGAGATTCAGCGCCACTCGATGTTCTACCGCAAGCACTACTTCTATCCCGACATGGCCAAGAACTTCCAGACCACGCAGGGTCCGGTCGCCTTTGCCATGTACGGTCACCTGGACCTGGACGTGACCGGTCGCGGTGCCGGCGAGCGCCCCGACTGCGCGTTTGGCGAGGCCGAGGCCCAGAGCCTGGCGAGCGCCTCGGCCAACTCCGAGGGCCTGTCCACGTCCATGACATCGACCATGCGCGAGGGCAACCAGCGCGCCGGCCATCTGGCCAGCTATGATGCGTCCAGCCTGCAGATGCCCGAGCGTCGTGAGGACGGTTCCTACACGGTGCCCATCCGCATCCTGCGCATCCACATGGAGGAGGATGCCGCCAAGATGGTCCACGTGGGCGGCGCCGAGGGCCGCATTACCGCCGCGGCCGAGTCGCTCGTCGACTACAACCGCTGTGGCACGCCTTTGATTGAGCTCGTGACTGAGCCCGATCTGCGCACGCCCGAGGAAGCGCGCCTGTTTATGGAAAAGCTCCGTCGCATCTTTGTGACGCTGGGCATTTCGGACTGCTCCATGGAGAAGGGCTCCATGCGCTGCGACGGCAACGTGTCGCTGCGCCGCCGCGGCGAGACCAAGCTGGGCACCAAGACCGAGCTCAAGAACCTCAACTCGTTTAAGAGCCTGCATGACGGCCTTGCCTACGAGATCTGCCGCCAGGCCGAGGTGCTCGAGGAGGGCGGCATCATCTATCAGGAGACCCGCCACTGGGAGCCCAGCCGCAAGCGCACCGTGGTCATGCGTGTGAAGGAGACGGCCGACGACTATCGCCTGTTCCCCGATCCCGACCTGGCGCCGTTCGATCTGGACGACGGGTTTATCGACCGCTGCCGTCGCGAGATTCCCGAGCTGCCCGATGCCAAGCGCGCCCGTTTTGAGGCCGACTTTGGCATTAAGACGGCCGACGCCGAGCAGATTGCCGGCGACCCCGAGTTTGCCGACTTCTTTGAGGCCGCCGCTGCCGGTATGGCTGGCAAGGGGGCCCAGACGGTCGCAAACCTGCTGGTGAACGAGATGATCGCCTACCTTAAGGGCGCGGGCGTGTCGCTCGCCGAGTCCGGCATCGTGCCGGCTCAGGTGGCGGCACTCGCCAAGCTGCTGGCGACCGATGCCATCAGCTCCAACCAGGCGCACGAGGTCTTTGAGGCCATGGCCCAGACCGGCGACGACCCCAACAAGATCGTCGACGAGCGCGGCATGCGTCAGGTGAGCGACGCCGGCGCGCTGCAGCCTATCGTGGATGAGGTGCTGGCAAACTGTGCCGAGCAGGCGCAGCAGTACCGTGACGGCAACCAGAAGGTCATCGGCTTTTTGGTGGGCCAGTGCATGAAGGCGAGCCGCGGCAAGGGCAACCCGAAGCTCTTCAACGAGTTGCTGAGAACGTCGCTCTCGTAGCTGCGAGGCCGGGGAAGCCCCGAGTCGCCGGGGTATTTCCTCCAAATTTCAAACAGTCCTATGCAAGACGAAGGCCACATTTAGTGGCCTTCTTTGCATGCGGAACTCATTTGGAGCAAACACCCCGGCGACTCGGGGCTTCCCCGGCCAGACGACTCGGCCGTTCGGGTCAGGCGGGCTGAATTGAATTTGGTGAATGAGGGCGCCGATGGCGCCCTCATTCTTTATATATGTTGGGAGCGCCAAGCGGTGGGGGTGGTGCCGGTGTGTTGCTTGAAGGCTTGGGCGAAGGCGGCCTGCTGAGGGTAGCCTAGACGCTCTGCCACCTGCGCTATCGTCAGCGAGCTGTCGGCCAAAAGGTCCTGTGCTCGCTCCATACGGCGTCTGCGGATGTAGGCGCCCAGGGACTCGCCAGTTTGGGCCTTAAAGGTGGCGCATAGCTTGGAGCGGCTTGTGTAGAGCCTCTCGGCCACTTCGTTGACACCCACACGCCTGCCTTTGTCGAGCGCGCACTCAATCATCGCCGTCGCTTCCTCGGCAATGGTTATGCTGGCGCGTGTGTCTGCCGCCCGCCGCGCCTGCTTGTGGGCCGCGCGCGAACAGGCGAGCTCCGCGACCATGGTCTCCACGATGCCTTGCATATAGACGTGTCCGCCTACGGTGCGGGCGCGGTCCTCGTTAATCCGGCGCAGCGTGTGGCAGATGGCAGACGTCGCCTCCTCGTGCCACGACTCGGCAAACGCTTCAAAGACTCCTGCGAACTCAGTGGGATACCGATGCTCCAGCTCGTCAAAATACCCGGGCAAAAAGAGCACCGAGCGCGAGTGATAAAGCTGCCCTGCAAACAGCGGACTTAGCTCCTCGCCGCAGCTATCTTGGATAAAGCTGCACACCGCGCTGTTCGGCCACGGTCCATGCAGGGGTTTAAGGTTCGCAGGCGTTATGCCGGCTTCGGGCATGCACATGAGCGTGGGCGCGCTGACCTCGCTCACGCACGCGTACGGTTCGGGTGTGTATTCGGCCAGGTACATATCGTGCGTCGGGGTAATGTAATGCTCCATGACGATGCAGGCAGGGGAGAGGGGCATGATCCATGCGCGTCCGTGCGCCCGATCGTTTGCCACCTCGCCGGTAAAGACGGCGCCCTTGCCGGTAAGCTCCAGGCCAAACTGCTCAAACTGCGGTGCGTAGAGCTCGGTTATGTCGGTCGCTGCCCGCCGTATTTGCAAAAGCGTCCCTTTCCTTTGCAGAAACGTCCACGCCTGGCTCAATTGTGAGCCATGGCTAACACATCAATGATAAGTTCATTACGGTTAACTCTCAAGCCGTTAGAAGGGAATCGCATGGCAAAGGGATCAAAAAGGGAAGGTGGAGGCATCGGCGAGTTGCTCGCGTATGCCGGTGACCGCAAATTCCTAACGTATTTGGGCATGGCGCTCTCGGCGCTCTCGCAGCTGCTGAGCTTTGGCCCGTACGTGTGCATTTGGCTTGTCGCGCGCGATCTGATCGCCGTGGCACCTAACTGGAGCGAAGCCTGCGACATCGCGATGTATGGTTGGTGGGCCGTCGGTTTTGCCCTGGTGAGCATCGTGATTTATTTCGTGGGGCTCATGTGCACACACCTATCCGCGTTTCGTTGCGCGTCCAATATCCGCAAGGCTACGAGCGAGCATCTGCTTAAGCTGCCGCTCGGCTACTTTGACACGCACGCCACCGGTGAGCTGCGCCGTATCGTAGACGGATGCGCCGCCTCAACCGAGACACTGCTCGCGCACATGCTGCCCGATATCGCCGGCGCCACCGCCATGGTCGCAGGTCTGCTCGTGCTGCTTTTCGCCCTCGATTGGCGCTTGGGCGCGGCATGCCTTATCTCGGTCGTCGTTTCGCTTGGCGCCATGGCCGCCATGATGGGCGGCAAGGGCGGCGAGTTTATGAAGGCCTACATGGGCGCGCTGGTCAAGATGAACAAGACCGGCACCGAATACGTACGCGGTATCCCCGTGGTCAAGGTATTCCAGCAGACGGTCTACTCCTTTAAGGCCTTCCACGATGCGATCGCCGAATACGCCGACATGGCGCAAAGCTATGCGGGCACGTTCTGCCGAGGTCCACAGGTGCTCAACCTTACCGCGCTCAATGGTCTTGTGGCATTCCTTTTGCCCGTGGCGTTGCTGTTGGCGCCGGGCGAGACGGACTTTGCACGCTTTATGACCAACTTCACGTTTTACGCGATATTTTCGGCCGTGGTACCGACGGCCATGACCAAGCTCATGTTTGTGGGCGAGGCCTCTCAGATGAGTGCCGATTCGCTGGCTCGCATTCGAAGCGTCATGGATTCCAAGCGGCTCTCCGTGCCCGTGCAACCCAAGCACCCTGCCGGCGGCGACGTGCGATTTGAGGACGTGAGCTTTACGTACGAGGGTGCCGAAGCACCTGCCGTTAGCCATGTAAGTTTCAGCGTTCCCGCTGGTAGTGCCCTTGCGCTTGTGGGTCCTTCGGGCGGCGGCAAGTCAACCTGCGCAAGCCTGATTCCTCGTTTTTGGGATGTTTCCTCGGGTCGAGTGCTCGTAGGCGGTGTGGACGTTCGCGACATGGATCCCCACGAGCTTATGGACCAGGTTGCCTTCGTGTTCCAGGCCAACCAGCTGTTCCGACAAACACTTGCCGACAACGTGCGCGCCTCCAAGCCTACGGCCACTGACGACGAAGTGCGTGCGGCCCTCTCCGCAGCTCAGTGCGACGACATTGTGGCCAAGCTCCCGCAGGGCATCAATACCATGCTCGGCGCTGGCGGAGCATATCTTTCGGGTGGCGAGGTCCAGCGCGTGGCACTCGCCCGCGCAATCCTTAAGGACGCACCTATCGTGGTGCTCGACGAGGCCACGGCGTTTGCCGATCCCGAGAACGAGGCACTCATCCAGCGTGCCTTTAGCAAACTGGCGGCGGGTCGCACGGTCATTATGATCGCGCACCGGCTTTCGACCGTGGTGGGGGCCGACAAGATCGTGGTGCTCAACCAAGGTAGCGTGCAGGAGGCCGGCACCCATGCCGAGCTGCTGTCCCAAAAGGGTCTATACGCCAAGATGTGGGCTGAATACGAACAGGCCGCGAGCTGGAAAATCACTGCAGCGACCGCGGATGCCGCCGTCACGAAGGGAGGCGAGGCCTAAATGTTCGCCTCATTCCAAAAGAAGTATTTCCTATCCGATAAAGGCGTCGCCGGCGTAAAACGCGGCATTTTCTGGACCACGCTCACCAATCTTGTGACCATGGCCGGCATGGGCTTATTGTTCCTGGTCATGGCCGGTTTTGTCGAACATCTCGCCACCGGTGCCGACCTGCCGGATGCCCTGCCGATTGTGGGCGGCCTCCTGGTCTTTTTCGTGTTGCTCTTTGCCTCTAACTGGCAGCAGTATTACTACACCTACTGCATCTTTTACGAGGAGTGCGGCAAGCAGCGTATGGAGATTGCCGAGCGCTTGCGCAAACTGCCGCTGTCGTTTTTTGGTCGTCGTGATCTGGCCGATTTAACCGAGACCATCATGGGTGACGTCCAGGCCATGGAGCACGCCTACAGCCACGTGCTGGGAGAGCTTTGGGGTGCCATCATCGCAAGCGTCATTGTGTTCGTGGCGTCGCTGTTCTTTTGCTGGCAGCTGGCGATTGCGGCGTTTTGGAGCGTTCCCGTGGCCTTTGCCGTGCTGTATCTGACGCGCGGCCCCATGATCCCGGTGTTCGACCATGTGCGTGCCGAGAAGGTCAAGGTTACCGAGGCGATCCAGGAGACGCTCGACTGCGTGCGCGAGATCCGCGCCACCAACCAGGAGGCTCATTATCTTGAGGGGCTCAACGCCGTGATCGATGCCGAGGAGCGCGAGACCACCAAGGGCGAGCTCGCCAATGGGCTTTTGGTCAACTCCGCCTTTGCCATCCTGCGCCTGGGGATTGCCACCACGTTGGTCACGGGCGCTGCGATGGTCGCCTCCGGCCAGGTCGACTTTTTGATGATGTTTGCCTTCCTGCTTATGGTGAGCCGCATCTATGCGCCCTTTGATCAGGCGCTGATGCTGATGTCCGAGCTGTTTGCCGCCGAGTCGTCGGCCAAGCGCATGCGTTCCATCATGGAAGAGCCCGTGGCGCGGGGCAGCGAGCAGTTTGAGCCCGTAGGTCATGACGTGGTGTTCGATCACGTGGCATTTGGTTATGGTGCGGGCGAGGACGGCCGCGCTGGCGAGAAAGTTCTTACCGATGTGAGCTTTGCCGCCAAGGAAGGGGAGGTCACGGCACTGGTCGGTCCTTCGGGTTCCGGTAAGTCCACGGTGAGCCGCCTGGCCGCGCGCTTTTGGGACGCCACCGAAGGCACGGTCACCGTGGGCGGCGTGGATGTTGCGAGCGTGGATCCCGAGGTGTTGCTGCGCGACTACGCCATTGTGTTCCAAGACGTGTTGCTCTTTGACGACACGGTGATGGGAAACATCCGTCTTGGTCGTCGCGATGCCACCGATGAGGAAGTGCTTGCTGCCGCGCGTGCCGCCAACTGCGACGAGTTTGTGAGCCGCATGCCGCAGGGCTACAACACCATGATCGGCGAGAACGGCTCCAAGCTGTCCGGCGGTGAGCGCCAGCGCATCTCTATCGCCCGTGCGCTGCTCAAAGACGCGCCGATCGTGTTGCTGGACGAGGCGACGGCGAGTTTGGATGTGGAGAACGAGACCGTGGTGCAGCAGGCGCTTTCCCGCCTGCTCGCAGGCAAGACGGTTATCGTGATCGCCCACCGTATGCGCACGGTAGAAAATGCCGATAAGATCGTTGTGCTCAAGGATGGTGTGGTAGCCGAGCAGGGCACTCCGGCGCAGCTCAAGGCGGCAGGTGGAGAATTCGCCCGCATGGTGGCGCTGCAAAAGGAAGCAGCTACCTGGCAGTTGTAAGAAGGGGCAAAGGGACAGTCCCTTTCTCACATTGACAATCGGTTACTCCGCATCGTTAATTTTCAAAAGGTTAGCCATGGCTGACCTAGATAGTTAGATAAAATTGAGATATTTCAAAAGCGTGCTCGAGCAAACTTGTTTACTCGGGTGCTGAAGCACCATGCCGCGTCCAATGCGGCAAAAGGGAGAAGCAACATGAAGAAGTCGACGTTCAATACCCTGCTTGTCGGTGGCGGTTTTCTGCTTGGCACGGCCGGCATCAAGCTGCTTACCAGCGCTCCGGTCAAGAATGCCTGCGTGCAGGGTATCGCGTGCGGCATGCGCATCAAGAACGGCTACCAGGACATGGTCGAGCAGGCCAAGGCTAATGTCGACGACATGGTTGCCGAGGCTGCTTACATCACCCAGAGCGAGGCCGCTGCTGACGAGGCAGCCGAGTAGCGCTCCTAGGCACAAACTATGAGATTCTCGATTATTAGCGAGATCCCCGGCAGGACCCGTCTTCAATTGGCGGGTCCTGTGCCAGAGAGCGATCTCGATGCACTTCTTAAGCTTGGCGGCGACATCGACGGCGTGCACAAGGTGCGCGTCTACGGCCGCATCGGCCAGATGGCACTCGAATACGACGAGTCGCGCCGCGATGCCGTGCTGGCCGCCGTCGGTGCGCTCGACGCTCAGGCCATTGCCGACGCAAAGACAGGCTACGTGATGCAGCTTGAGCCACGCAAGCACAAGCTCGTCATGGATCTTGCCACACTTATCGGTGCCCATTACGCACGTCGCTGGTTCTTGCCGACGCCTCTGCGTGCGGTGTTTGTCGTGGCCGGTTACATGGCATTTTTGCGCGCTGCCCTTCATGAGCTCGCGCAGCCGCGCCTGACCGTTCCCGTGCTCGACGCTTCGGCCATCGGCATTTCGTTCGTCAAGCGTGATGTCGACACCGCGGGCCAGACGATGTTCCTGCTCAACGTGGGCGAGCTGCTCGAGGACTACACCCGCGCCATGAGCGAAAACGAGCTCATCAACTCGCTGCTCGATGTGCCCGACAAGGCGCAAAAGGTCGTCGGCGACACCGAGGTAAGCGTTGCCGCCACCGAGCTCGAGCCCGGCGACTTGGTCGCCGTGCGCACCGGCATGTCCATCTGCATCGACGGTGTTGTCGAGCAGGGGAGCGCTATGGTCAACCAGGCGACCCTGACCGGCGAGCCGCTGGCCGTCGAGCGCAGCGTGGGCGACGACGTGTTCGCCGGTACCGTCGTGGAAGACGGCGGCATCTTGGTGCGCGTGCGCGCCAATACGGCGCAAACCAAACTGCGCTCAATCGTCTCGCTCGTGCAGACGGCCGACTCGCTCAAGTCCGAGGGCCAGTCGCATATGGAGGACCTTGCCAACAAGATCGTCCCGTGGAACTTCCTGCTCGCGGGCCTGGTTGCGCTCACCACGCGCAGTCTCATCAAGACCTCCGCGGCACTGATGGTCGACTACTCGTGCGCACTCAAGCTCACGGGTTCCGTTGCCGTCATGACTGCCATGAGCGATGCTGCCAAGATGGGCGTTATGGTCAAGGGCGCTAAGTACTTTGAGTCGTTTGCCAAGGCCGATACCATTGTCTTTGACAAGACCGGCACGCTGACCGAGGCCCAGCCGCGCCTAGCTTGCGTGCTCACGACCGACGGCTGGAGCGAGGACGAGGTCCTGCGCCTTTCCGCTTGCTTGGAGGAGCATTTTCCGCATCCGGTGGCGCGTGCCGTGGTCAACGCCGCCCGCGAGCGCGGGCTCGAGCACCGCGAGCGTCACGCTGCGGTCGAGTATATTGTGGCGCACGGCATCGCTTCGTCCATCGAAGGGCGTCGCGCGATTATCGGCTCGGCACACTTTGTGTTTGAGGACGAGAGCGCGCAGCTCGAGGCCGACATTAAGGAGCAAATCGAGTCCCAGATGCAGGGCCTGTCGCCGCTGTATCTGGCGGTCGATGGAAAGGTCGTCGGCGTGCTCGGCATCGAGGATCCGCTCAAGGCCGGGGTCCGTGAGGCCATCGCCGACCTGCACGCGTTGGGCGTTAAGCATGTCGTTATGCTCACGGGCGACTCGGAGCGCACGGCCGAGCGCATTGCTCGCGAGGCAGGGGTCGACGAGTTTAAGGCCGAGCTGCTGCCCGAGGACAAGTACGCGTATGTGGAGCGCATTAAGGGCGAGGGGCGCCACGTTGCCATGGTGGGCGACGGTGTCAACGATTCGCCGGCGCTCGGTTTGGCCGACGTGGGCTTGGCGATGGGTGGCGGAAGCGACATCGCCAAGGAGGTTGCCGACATCATCCTGACCGATACGGATCTTGCCGCGATCGTGCGCCTGCGCCGTATGAGTCAGGGGCTTATCGATCGTCTGACGAGTTCGTATTCCAAGGTGATGCTCACCAACTCGGCGCTCCTGGCGCTGGGCATTACCGGCATGATCACTCCGCAGACGTCGTCACTGCTGCACAACGGCTCAACGATCGCCTACAGCCTGGGCAACGCAAAGGCGTACCTGCGTTAGCGTTTTCGATTGAGTAAATGGCCTGCACCCTGGCGGCGCCGCAGCCGCCAGGGTGCAGGCCTTCTTTTGTTTGACGAGATGTTAGCTCGGATATATGCTCGTGCTAGCAGAGCTAGCAAATGCTGAAGGTGAGGTTGAGATGGCTACCGTTGGCAGCATGGCGCAGGTGAATGTTCGCGTAGATCGCTCGGTTAAAGAGCGCGCCGAGGAAGCGCTGCGGCTTTCGGGCGGGTCACTGCCCGAGCTCATCAAAAAGGTGGTGGCCAAGGTCGCGCAGGGTGGCGGGCAGTGCGAGGAAGTGCTTGCGGCCGTCGACGACCGGCGGCAGACCGTCGCGCCCGATACTCCGTTCGCCGCATCATGGGCGGCGGCAGATCAGCTTTACGCGGACCTGGGCATCGCTACGTCGCCCGTATCCGACGATCGCGGTTGGGAAACAATCTATTCCGAAGCCATGGACGAGCACTATCGCCAAAAGGGGATGATCCTGTGAGCGGGGCTCCCCTCAAAATAATGGTGGATGCCAACGTATGGGTTGATTCGTTTTGCGCCGACCATGCCGAGTCGCTTGCCGCACGCGCGTTTATTGGGCAGGCGACGGAGGCGGGGGCATTGCTGTTCTTTCCGGTGCATATCGCCAAGGACGTACTGTATGTTGTACAGCACGAACTGAAGCGCAGCGTTCTTGCCAGCGGGGGAGCGCTCGGCGAGGCTTCTGCCCGCGCGATTGGCGATGCGGCGCTGGCGTTTGTTCGGAACATGACCGAAAACGCCACGGCCGTGGGTGCAGATGCGTCGGACCTTTGGCTGGCCGACAAATACTTAGCGCTCCATCGCGATTACGAGGACAACTTGGTACTCGCCGCATGCAAACGCGCCCAGGTTGATTACTTGGTGACCAACGATCGAAAACTGCTCGAACATGCCGATCTTGCAGCAAAGACACCTCGTCAAATGATGCCGATTCTTGTTTTGGCCAAACGCGGCGGCACGGCTATCGGTTGACGCGAGCTGTTCGCGGGCCCCTTGGACGACGATGCGCCAAGGGGCCCGCGTCTGCTATTTACAAAAGCTCGGCCTTGATGGTGGGACTTTCTGCGAGCTGCTCGGCTGCCTTTTCGTTGGAGCTGTCGAGTGCTGCCAGACTGCGGTAGACCCACTCGTTGACCTGGGTGTTCTTGACGCCTGCGGTCTGCATAAGGGCGCCTACCTCGCGGATTGCTGCGAACAGATCGGCCTTGGGACCCGCGAGCTCGACCTCGATACCGTGGTAGGCGGCCACGCCGCGGTTCTCACTCACGTGGTCGATAAAGCCCTCGACGGTCTCAAGCTGCTGGGCGAGAACTGCATCATCGTCAACGTCCAGCGCGACGAGTGCGTTCGATACCGTGAGGGCGGGATGTCCGCAGGGGACAAAGCCCTCGATGACATCCATAGCTTCGGTAATGGTTGAGCCCAGGCCTGCGAGGGCATTGACGAGTTGCTGCTTGGTATCCATAACGGTCCCTTCGACGGGTCAATTTTGCTTGGCGAAAATATACGTGACGCGTTCGGTGGCAAAAGTGCGAAGTGTGGTGCACATTAGGGTCTTCACAGCTCGTGCATAGAACAGCTGTCCGCTTTCAGAACGTGGTAAGATAACACTCCACAAGCGGGGCTCGCCCCGTATGTTCCTTGAAAAGTCGACGGTTATCGGGTGTTTGCAGGCCCGATACCATCCAGACTTTCCCGACATTCGGGGGCGACTGGTTTCGACACGATAGCTCTGAGAGAGGAAGCAAGCCGAGGTCTCCTCGCCTCGTTAAACAGGGGTACCGTCAAATTGAATTGACAACAACTCTTCTTTTGAGCCTATGGCTCTCGCTGCTTAATTTATAGCGGCGCGTCAACCCGGTGATTTCCCCGACACCGGCGCGACGTCATCTTAGGGGAATGCTCCTGCGCACGTAATCGGTATGGCGCGGGCTAAGACCGAACCGGTTAGGACGTCGCGAGCGTGTCGCTGCGCGCAAGGCGTCCGAGACTAAACCAGCGACTGAGCTTGGAGATGCCAATCAAGGGGCTTTCGTGGACCGGAGTTCGATTCTCCGCGCCTCCACCAACTGTTCAGTAGGCGAACACATACGCGTGTTCGTCGTTAGGCGGGCGTTCGTATTGCTCGTCAGATAGAAAGAAGCCGCTCCATACGGGGCGGCTTCTTTGCGTTCTAGGCCTGCGGCATGATCTCCTGCTCGCCGTCCTCGTCCATGTACGGCATGAGGAACACGCCGCCCTGCTCGGTGGTAAGCAGCAGGTACTCGCGGTTGTGCTCGTCGCACACGATTTCCTGGCCGATGCCCTCGGGCAGGTCGTATATGGGGCCGTCCGTGCGGGCTTGCCTCACGGTCACGTCTTGCGCTCCCATGGCCTGCGACGCGCAGCTGGCGGCGGCCAGGACGATGAACAGCAGGACGACCGCCGCGAGGATGGGGCCGCACCCGCCGTTGCGCTCCTCGTCTGCGGGGCTCGGGTACGGCATGGCCTATCCCACCTTCACCAGATAGTCGTCGGCCTCTGGCTTGCCCGTGGCCTTGCCCACGGCGATGTAGCGCGTTGCGCCGCTGTAGCCCGTGTATCGGCCCCACACGTAGCCGTCGGCGATCTTGTACCAGTTGTCCAGCGTCACGGTCTCGCCGCTGGAATAGTGTGCCACCTCGGTGCCGCCCAGGCCGGGGGCGTCGCGCACGCGCAGGTAGTCCACAGTGCAGCGGTAGGTGCCGCCGAAGTTCTCGGTCGTTTCCTGCTGCGCAGGCTGCGGCTGCGGGACGGCTGCGGGGGCGCTTCCAGCAGTGATGCCGAAGCATTCCAGGTAGATGCGCGCCAGCTCGTCCAGATTGCCGTTGAACTTCTCGCGGTCGCCGTCGTTGTCGATGAAGCCGTTCTCGCACAGGCGGTAGTTGATGCCGCGCGCGGCGGCTCGGTTCGGGTTCGTGAGGTCGGAACGGCGCACCAGCTTCTCGGAGCGCCCGGGCATGAACGCCGCCAGCCTGTCGGCCAGCGCATTGTCGTACTCGTCAGGCTCAAAGCCATCCTTGATGATGACGTGCGCGCCGTGGGCCGTGGCGATGCCGCTGGCGTCCATGTGCAGCTCCACCACTGGCGCGTCGGTGCTCAGGCGGTTAAGCCCGCCGTCGGCGTACCAGTTGCGGGACGTATCGCCCAGCTCGACCTCGGAACCGCCCAGTTCCTTGATTCGCTGGCCCAGGGCGCGAACGCGCTCGGCCTCGGTGCAGCCGCCTGCGCAACAGCCGGGGTCGCCAGCGCCGTGGCCGCAGATGATGAACAGTTTGGCCATTGCCTACTCCTTCCCGCCTACGGTCACGCCCAGCAGGGCGTCGAGCCACTTGGATGTGATGCCTACCGACTTGAACAGCGTGTAGGCCGCCTGCACGCCGCCTACCACGGCGAAGGCGCACGTGACCCATGCGCCCGGGTCTGCGGGCACGCCGCCCACGAAGCCGGTCACGACGCCCGCCAGGAGCGAGCAGCCCAGCGCCAGGATGCGCGCGGCCTTGCCGGTCATGGCCTCGGTCTTGATCAGCTGCACCGCGAACGGCACGGCGAAAGACAGCACGATGGCTGCGATTGCTTGCATTTCTGTCATTTCGGATTCCTTTCTATCGAGCCGATTCCTTGTAGAGCAGGTCAACGCGGTCGGCGATGTGGTCGACCTTCGCCGCCATGCCCTGGCTGCGCGCCTGGCTGTTCGCCAGGTCGGCGTGCAGCACCTCATTGGAGGTCACGACGGACTCCATGAGCGCCTTCATAGCCTCCATCAGCGCGTTGCTGCGCTCCATCTGCGCGGCGATGCGGCCCTCCATCTGGCTGCGCTCGCGGTCGCGCTGCGCCCGCTCGTTCACCTCGTCCTGCTTTCGCTCTTCGCGCTTGAGGTCGATGTTCGCCTTGCGCTCGTTCTGGGCCTTGAACTCTTCGAGGAACTGCTTGCCGAAGTACAGGACCACTAGGACGAGCAGTGCGCCGAAAAGCGACCCGGGGCCGTACGGCGCGAAGATTTCCAGCACGTCGGTCATTCGTTTTCTCACCTCCTCGAATCGCTGCCGCGATTGTCCGCGAGGTGTCGCCGGGCAAAAGAAAAGCGCCCCCGAAGGGGCGCTCGCTACTCCTGCGGCGCTTCCGGCTGGTCGGGCTCCATGGCTTCCAGCTCGTTGATGCGGTCGCGCCACGTCTGGCGCTGCGAGATGATCTCGGCCACCTCCTTGGCAGCTGCGGCGATGGCCGAGAGCAGGTCGGTGATGGACGATGCGGAGAAGATGCGCTCCACCGCCTTCATGACCTTGTAGTCGCTCTGCTCAAGCTGCTGTTTGTAGCCGTTGATCTCCCCGGCGATTTCCTGTTCCGTCATGGGTCGCTCCTTCCGTTGCTAGGGTAGGGGCATGTTCCCATCCGTGTCGCCTCCAGGTTTGGATTGCATTGAGCAACCCCCCCCCGCGGGATTTCCGAACAGGCTGCGGTACAGCGCGTCCATGGCCCGCACGCTGCGGTGCGCGTCCAGCCGCTTCATGCCTCCGCGCCAGCTCTGGTAGCTCTGCTCCACCTGCTCGGGGGTCATGATGCCATCGGCGACCATGCGGGCCATCTTCTTGAGCTTGCGGCGCTCCCGCGTTATGGAGTCTCGGCACGGCTTCACGACTATGCGGCCCGTCTCCGTGTAGAAGATGCGCTTCTTCAGCCACGTGAACCCGCGCGTGAGCTTCACCACGCGCGTCTTGCGCGGGTTCAGCTCGATGCCCAGCTCGGCGCATTTGCCCTCTATCAGCAGCAGGCACACCTGCAAGTAGTCCTTGGACTCGTGTATCAGGTAGAAGTCGTCCATGTAGCGCCCATAAGACTCGGGGCGCAGCATCTCGGTCACGTAGTGGTCGATGCGATTGGGGTGGGCCACCGCGCATATCTGGTTCGGCTCGCTGCCCAGCCCCAGGCCCACATCGCCCTGCGCGTCTATCAGGCGGTGCTCCAAGGCGACCACGCGCGGATCTAGCAGCGCGGAGGCCACCTGGTCTTTGACAGGTTGGTGCGCTATGCGCGCGAAGTAGTCGGAGAAGTCGCCCAGGAGGATGTAGCCCTCGCGGCCGTGCCGCCTCCAGTGGTCGGCCAGGTGGCGCTTGAGCAGCTTCAGGGCGTAGTCGGTGCCGCGCCCCTTGATGTTCGCGGAGTTCGCGGCTATGAGGGTGGGCACGATCGCGGGCACGAGCGCGTTCTGCGACAGCGACTTCTGCACAACGCGCTCGGGGAAGTGCACGGCGCTGATATGCCTCAGCTTGCCGCGCTCCCATAGGTCGAACCGTATGAAGCCCCGGCATATGTCGCGGCCCTCCAAAAGGTCGCGGCGGGACAGGACGGCGTTGCGCAGGTAGCTTTTCATGTATCGCTGCGTGGATGCCTTCCACATCACGCCGCGCGCGGCCTGCTTCGATGCCTTGCACAGGCTGTTGAGGTCGGCCACGGTATCAAGCGTGCACGCCTTGACGCGCTCGGCCTTGGCCTGCGCGCGCTTCTCCTCGCGGCGCTTGCGGCGCGCCGCCCGCCTTTGTTCGGAGTTCACAGGAGGCACCCCGCGCGGCTTGCAATGTGGCTCTGGCAGCCGCTTGAGGTATGGCCATGAAACGCGGCGAAGCCACGGAGCGCCGCGCCATGCAAGCAGCGTCCGGCCACCCTCGCGGGGTGCGTATTTACGGGCAGGTGCCCGACGGTCGCGCCTTCCTTCCTCTTCGCGCTCTGCTTTCGGCTCTGGGGCCTACTCGGTCTGGCAATAAGGGAATCCGGGGCGGGGGCGAACCCAGACGTTCGTCGCCGAGTTGTAGTTGGCATTGCCGTTGTTGTTGACATAGCACACGTTGGACGCGGAGCCCGACGCAACGGAACGCAGCCACCAATTGTACCGATAAACAAGGCGCGACCGCCGCCCATTATAGCGAACGCAGGCGCTCTAGCTCGGCCTCGGCCTCGGCTATGCGCTCCTCGGTGGACTTCTTGCCGGTGACGCGCACGTTCTTGCGCGCGCCCTTCAGCAGCTTGATCTCCTCCTCGACCATGGCCGCCAGCTCCTCGAAGCGGTTGGCGTTCACGGGCAGGCCGATATCCATGAGGCACTGCATGTCCAGCATAAGCTGCTCGCAGTCCGCTATGGCCAGCGTCAGGTAGCGTTTCCTCTCCAGCGCGTTGAACGAGCTGTTGGGATAGAAGCAGTCGGCGCGGTTGACGTTGTACACGATGCTGCGCGCCGTCTCCACGGTCGGCACCGCGTTCAGCAGCCTGTAGGCCTTGGGCACTACTGAGGAGGACGCCATCAGCTTATTAACCTCCACGCGGATGGCGATGGCCTGCGTGAAGAACTTGTACTCGGACACCTCGCGGTTGCGCTGGTAGACGCCGCTCACGTGCACCTCCTGGGGAAACTGGCGAAAAAACGGCCCGCTTCGCGGGCAGGAGGCGACCGCGCAAGGCGGTCGCCTAAAAGCAGAGTATAGAGCACTCGGCTGGCTAGCCGACGAGGAAGCCGGGGCGGGGGCGAACCCAGACGCTCGCCGCCGAGTAGCAGCTGGCATTGCCGTTGTAGTCGACATAGCACACGTCGGACGCGGAGCCCGACGCAACGGAACGCAGCCACCAAGTGTACCGACTTCCGTTGACTCGGTTCGCAGTATCGCGAAACAGGTCGAACTGGCAGTCGAAGCCCACGCTGTAGCCCCTCGTCCCCCACACGGGGCAGCCGTAGACCTCCATCTCCGATAGCGACCACACCTTGCCGATATCCTGCCAGCTCCACGAGTTGGAGTCGTTGAGCGCGCCGCCGGCGCTGTACCGCTCCTCAAGCAGCACGCGCTGGGTAAGCAGGTACTTGGTCAGCCCCTCGGGCAGGCACGCCTCGAAGGCCGTCTCCCACGCCTTGAGGTTGCTGTTGAGGTAGGGGCATTTCCGGTCGGCGGTGCCCTGGTTCGTGTTGGTGGTGTTCCACATCAGGAAGCTGTCGTTGGCAACGCCGGTCACGGTCTTGGCCACGGCGATGGGCGCGGAGGCCACGAAGGCGATGTGGTGGCCCTTGCTGTTGTCGCCGCAGCAGTAGTACGGGTCGAAGTGCGCCAGGAGGAAGCGCACGGACTGCTTGGCCGCCACGCCCGACGCGCTCACCAGCGGCACGTCGATGTAGTCTCCCACGCGCAGGCCCGCGAAGTTGCCGTTGGCGGCTCGCTTGTGCAGCGCGTCGTACACGCTGCCGCTGCCGATCTCTCCCGCCAGGATGGCGGCGATGTTCTGCCCGCCGTACTTGCCGATTTGGCCCTGGCGGTTGTACTCGGCGTTGTTGAGCGCCGCCTGCGCGTTGCTGCGCGCGGTATCGTCGATGACCTCGTAGCCGATGCCGCCCACCGACAGGGTTTTCGCTTGTGCCATTTCGTTGCCTTTCTACTTGAGGTTGAGGGTTGTGCCGGACGCCGTGCAGGTGCTCCCGAACGTGACGGTGCTGCCCGATGCACTGGCCTTGGAGGCGGGACAGTACACGGTGCCGTCGTCGTAGATGAACGCGTCCGTGGCGTCGGCAAGCTTGCCGTACAGGTCGGCTATCTGCTGCTTCTGCTTGGCCATGTCCGAGCTGCCCGCGCTGCCCTGCGCCACGCTGTTGGCTATCTGCAGGGCGGTGTTGGCCGCCGCGTCGGCGTTCGAGGCTGCGCCGTTTGCCGCAGCCGTGGCGGCTTGCGAGGCCGTCTTCAGCTGCGCCGCCTCGGTGACGCGGGCGCTTTCCGCCGTGGCGCGCTTCTTCTCCGCCTCTGCGCGCCCGGTTTCGGCGGTCTGGCGCGCCTTCTCGCTCGCGGCGCGCTGGTTTTCCGCGCTCGCGCGGGAGGCCTCGGCCTTCTGCATCTGCGCGTTCAGCGCGCTCACGTCGGCCAGCTGCCCTTCGAGGTTCGCGATGATCGCCTCCACCGCATCGACGTACGGGCCGGATATCTCGCCCGACGCGCTCGCCGAGGGCAGCACGTTCACTAGGACGTTCTCGGTGGTGGCGTCCAGCCCCGCCGCGTTCCGCACGCGCACGTAGCACACCTTGAGCAGCCCGGCCACGCCGAAGACGGCGGGGTCGACCGTCACGGTGGCCACGTTGTCGCTGATGCCAGTGAACTGCTGCTCCACGTAGGTGTGGTCGGGCTTCGCAGCCATGAGGTGCACCTTGCAGCCCGTCAGGGCCGCCTTCTTGTCGCCGTCGTAGATGGCGGCCTTCAGGACCTCGGCGCTGTCGCCCTGGTGCACGGTGATGACGGGCGGCGCTATGTTGGTCTTCTTGAGGTTGAGCGTAAGCTCATGCGTTGCCATGCCTCACTCCTTTCCTTCGGCCGCAAGTGTCCGCGATATGTCGCCGGGTTGCGCTCTGTGGACCCCGCATATCTCCTCGTCGGTGAGCGCCGAGAAGTCCACGGCGTTAGCCTCGCCGCCTTCCGCGTCCATGACGGCCACGGGGCTGGACACGAGCGTGAAGCCGCCCTTGCCGTCGAACTCGAACACGTCTTCCGATTCCACGATGGCCCGCGCCGTGGCCGGGTCGCTGATGCACTCGAACACCGGAAGCGCCTCGGGCGGCTTCGGCGCACCGTCGAGCGCCTGCGGCGCTTCGGGCTGCTGCACAAGGTGGTAGAACATTCCGTTTCCTCTCTCGCTGGTCTAGTTTCCCGTGATGCTGCTCATGCCGGTGATGATTCCGTTCACCACGTTGATGGTGCCCCACGTCCAGTTGTTGCCGTTGTTGGTGATGCACCCGATGAACTGCGTGGAGCCCGTGTACCCGTAGGTGCCGCCGCTGCTCGGATTGGTTCCTATGGCGAACTTCGGGGCGAGTATCCTGGCGGTGCCCGACGACCCAATGTCTGCGCGGCTGCTATCCAGGTACACGTAGTTGTTGGAGTTCTCCTGCAGCTTCACGTACGCCGAGCCGCCCGCGTTGCTGTTGCCGCTCCTCATGTACAGCTGCTCGTCGGGATGGCTCATGTAGCCCGCGTAGTAGGGGGTCGTCAGCCACGTCTGGCGGTAGTAGCGGTTGACTGCCAGGAAGCCGTAGCCGCAGGCGGATATGCCCACGCCGTCGGTCGAGCTCGCCGTGGGGCTGTCCTTCGCGTGGACGGCCTCGATGGTGCAGTACTCGGTCGAGCCGTTCACGAACGACGCTCCCGGGTGGTTGTTCGTCGTCGTGCCGGTGGTGATGTAGTTGGTTGACGACGTGCCGACCATGTTGCAGCGGAACATGGAGGTGCGCCCACCAGCACGGTGCCCGCGATGATGGAGCCGTTCTTGTCGTATATCTGGAAGCCGTTGGTGGCGTTGATATAGACCCTGTTGCCGTTGCTGTCGGTCATGAAGATGGAGCCGTCGCGCAGGTAGAAGGCCCCGCTGTCGAGGTCCCAGTACGAGTTCCCGCCTTTGATGCGGCCCGTGGTCAGCTCGTCGGCGGTCACGCCATCGCCGGTTATGGCCGTGCGCCACTTCCACGCGCCGCTGGAGTACTTGGAGTTGGCCACGCCGATGATTCCGCCGCCTATCTTGACGCACTTGGTGGCGATCTCGGGCTTTTTGTCGTACACCAGGATGCCTTGGCCGGGCTCCTCGTACACCCAGCCACCCGTGGTGTTCACCTCGCTGTTGAGCATGTCAACGATCTTCTTGCGGATATCCGTCGGCAGCTGGTCGAGCTGTTTCTGCAGCCCATCCACCTCGCCCTCGGCGCTCGTCAGCCGTTCGTCCAACTTGCCCGTGACGCCTTCCAGGTACTCCTTGTTGGCCTCGTCTATCTGCTTGAGCACGCTCTCGCTTTGCTCTATCGACGTGTCGGTGTACAGGCGCAGCACCTCGTCCAGGGCCAGGTTGCCGTCGTCGGAGTACTTCTTCAGCGCCTCCTCCAGCGTGGTGTCCCCGTTGTCGGCGTACTCCTTGAGGGCCTTGTCCAGCTCGTCCCTTATCTGGTCGGTGTAGTCCTGGGCGGCGCCGCCGACCTCCTTGGCGTACGCCTTCTGGCGCTCCTCGGCGGCCGCCAGGCTCTCGCCCCATTTGCCGGTCGATGCCTTGTTCGAGGCGTTCACGGCCTCGGTCACGGTCGCCCGGATGGTCGAGGCGGTGGACTTGGCGGCCGACTTCTGCGCGGCCATCAGCTCGGCGACCGTCTGGTAGTTGCCGAACGTGTAGGTGACCTCGCCGGGGCGCAGCTGGTCCTCCACCACCTTGGTGATGCGCGTGCGCACGCGCAGCGGCGGGTCGTACACCTTGTCCACCACGGTCACCAGGTCGCCCTCGTCCGCGCCCTCGAAGCCCTCGCCGGCGCGCGCAAGCGCCACGGCGTCCACAGTGTAGGACACGGTGGGCACGCACGACTTCGCCAGCTGCGCCTCGGTGAGCTTCTTCAGCTCGGCGGCGTCCTCGCAGTCGGAGAACTCCACGTCGCCGAACACGTGCGCCTTGCCGCCCTTGCCGTCGGGCCGTCCCCAGCGCGCCAGCGCGTCGGCCGACCCCACCCAGTTCTGCCCGCCGTTCACGCCGCCGAAGGTCAGCTTGCGATCGTAGCCGCCCGTCAGGTTGCCGTCCTCGTCGGCGGTCTGCAGGGACTTGCCGTAGCCGTACAGGGCGGTACACACGTTGCCCTCGTCCACGCTGCGCTTGACGCTCACGAGGTCCTTGGCGTAGGTGAAACGCTTGCCGTTGTCCTCGCCGACCTGCTTGGCCATGCACACGCGGCGTGCGGTCACCTTGGTGCCGCTCACCTGGATTTCGAACGACAGCTCGCCGCCCCAAGTGTCTGCCACGTCGTGGATGGCCGCCCATGCGTTGGTGTGGTAGAAGTTCGTGCCGGCCTGCCCGAGGTCGGCCACGGTTCCGACCTGCCAGCGCGAGGAGGACAGCGCCGAGGCCAGCGCGGCGTAGGCGCTCACGTCGTAGGGGCGCTTGTCCTCCAGGTAGTCGCCCAGGAGCTCGATTTGCGCCGAGGTCGGGCAGTAGTACGTGTAGAGGATGCCCGCGCTTGCGCGCTCCTCCTCCACGCCGTCCACGATGTTCTCGTGCCAGCGGCCCTTGAGGTCGCGCCACACCAGGCGGTCGCCCTTGTCCAGGCGCGCCAGCGTTGTGACGCTCAGGGCGTTCTCGCCGTTGACCTCGCGCGTGTCCTCGCACTCGAACAGCGTCTTGATGGGTCCCTTGTACGCCTCCCAGCGGTCGCATGCCCACAGAATCATCAGCCCACGTACCTTTCCGTCCACTGTACCGTCGCGGTGCCGCTGGACAGCTTGAGGCTGTTGGCCCCCGGCTCCAGCGGGAAGAAGTCACTCTCGAAGGTCACGGGCGCGGGGCTGCCGTCCACCGTGGCCTGCGGGGCGGCCATGTCGATGACCACCGCGCTCGATGCTGTTAGCGTCAATCTATTTTTCACCAGTTTCGCTAAACAGGCGCGCCGTTCGC